>JBATOI010000031.1:0-246708 GCA_049290875.1 Thiolinea sp. | reverse complement strand
AATGGACGATTCAAGCTAAGCCTAAGGCGGATGAAGCGGATGAAACTTTAGTTCGCGCCCTCTTCCCCGCGCCTGCATCCTGTGCATCTGCGTTTGATTTTTTGCAGGCTGCAAGCCTGTGCTCTTCACTTGGAAAAAGTTTAAATAACTGTACGCCAGCAATGGAACAGGACGCACAGGACGCACCTGCACAGGTGAAACCGCTCAAGTTTTACAGTCCTGAAGAAGAGCTTTGCTGGTTGGAGTGGCAGGAACGGCGCAAAGCAGAGGGTGAACCCGACTATCCTGACCTCTACGCGCTCCAAGAGCGGGCAGCTATTCGGGCTGAGTCACTGCTAGCAGTGGCAAGGGGCACGGTATGAGCGCTATCACATCCGAAAAAGGAAAAGGTGCTGAAAGCCGCGTCTTGTCTAGCTTGGCAAGTGATAGAGGTATCCATCATTTTCTGATTAAGCGCCCTGCCCTAGTGTTGCGAGCACTAGAGCAGGACTTCACACCAGCGACTGACACGGAGTCAATGACATGCAAGAACCAGTCTACCAGACCTTAGAAACCGATAGCGACCACTCAGACACCGCGAACTATGGTTATGAGCTAATCGCCTTCGTGACCACTTTATTAATCGTGGTCTTTATCGGCCTACTCCCTGCCTTGGCACAAGCCAACCTCAAGCAACTGCCCTTCTGTTTAGTTGGAATGGCCTTCGTCTTTGGCGCTTTGCTGGCTTACCACCATCAACACCATGCCCGCTTTTGGGTGTTTACGGTGGCGGCGGTTCTAATCACCACTGGATTCTAAGGGGCATAACCATGAATGAATTAGTTACCTATCAACACGGTGCACAACACCACGCCAAAGCGGTTCATTATTCACGCTACTACACCCTTGACCAGCTCAAACAGTTCTATAGCACTGCTAGCCTTGGCTTTATATGTGCCAGCTTTGCGAGTTGGGCGCTGATGTCCTTCTTTATTGGTCAGTTCTTTGCAGGCGCTGAATTCGAGTCTATGAGCGAATGGCGAACGATTCAGTACGTGTATGCAGCAATGGGCATTGCGCTTGCCACTGCAATAACACTAGCTGAAGTGGTTTTATTCAATTCAGGGCGGGCGCGTGAATACTTGCTGGTCATGGGCTTTTCGGTCGGCTTTTCGATCTTTGCGGAATCAGCAGCGACTATGCAGAGAGAACAATCAACAGTAGCGTTTAAATCGACACAATCCGAAGTGTATAAAGCCACGATTAGAGCCGTTGACGTATTGGCGACTAGTAGCACCCTCTCCCCTGCTCAAATTAAATTAAGCCATTTACAAGCGAGTTTTACCGAAGCTAAGCAATTAGGTAAGCAAGCCGCAATGGATTCAATACAGGCGCGTATCTTGCGTTTAGAGCAACAGATTGAATTAGAGCAAGCGAATAAAGTGAATGCGCTACAGACTACGATTAGCCAAGCCAAAGCACTCGAATATGATGAAACCAATCATCAGGCGATGATTAGATTCTTGGCTGAAGTGCTGGGCTTAAGTCATGTGGTTAGCTCTGCCATGCTCGCGTTCTTTTTAATCCTAACCTTCAAAATTTGCTTTCACTATTTGGGTTCACAGCGTCAATTGAATGAGCGGGCTATTTCGATTAATACGGGAAAAATTAGCGCTTCAATTGAACCTTTTAGAATTTCCAACACTGTCCAGACAGCCGAAAACAGTCAAAATACAGTCAATGCCCTGCCCTATGTGAATCAGCAACTTAGCGCTGTATCCGCTGTACATGTACAGCTAGAAAGCAGCCTAATAGAACTGTTCAAGGAGCACTTGGCACAAGGGCGCGTCGGTATTGCATTTAGAGACCTAAAATCATGGATTGCCAAGCACAGTGATGAAAAAACCGCGCTGTATGATTTGCAAGAGGTGGCAGATAGCTTGCTGCATGAAGCGGCTAAGGAGGGTTTGTTGACTGAGAATCCAGAGTATGAAAAGGGCAATCGAAAGCCTAGGTATCTGAAAGCGACAGGGTAAGAATAGGGCAGGGTAGCAACACCAAGAGCCGGACTCGTTCCGGCTTTTTTATGGTGGGGTAGTGCATAGTCGACTTATCGTCTTGGGCTTAGTGTTGTACTAAAACTGTTCAAATTCATCAAAAAAGGCGATGTACTTTTACAAAAAGGTATATGAACAGGTATATAAAAAACGCTATAAACCTCTAAGTTATTGTTTTATAAAATTAGTTAGAGTCCTATAAGGGGCGTCGAAGTGATTTTTGACTATAAAACTAGTGCGCGTAATCAAAACTCAATCAAGAAAGGTAGGTCGGGTTTAAGTTTATTTTGCTTTTGCAGTGTGGCAGTAATGCGGCAAAAAGGGAGAATCGAATTAAAAGGGGTGTTTAGCATGTCCCTGTTCATGTCCCTGTTTTGCGTAGATGTCCATGTTCTAGGGTAGACAGTTATAGACACAAAAAAGCCCTGAAACATTGCTGTATCAAGGCTTTATGAACTTCCGTGCATGTCTATACACAAGAAAATGGTGCCGAGAAGAAGACTCGAACTTCCACGGGTTGCCCCACTAATACCTGAAACTAGCGCGTCTACCAATTTCGCCATCTCGGCCAAGAGAGTAATACCTCAAGTGCCGGGCAGAATACCGAGCCTATCTTTTTTTGTCAAACAAAAATTCGGTCAATTTGGTATCCTAGGCGTCTAAAAACCACAAACATTAAAACAAGGAATTCTGTTGAAACTAAAAGATCCGTATCTCGAACGTGAGGCTGAAAAATACGATAACCCCATTCCCAGCCGCGAAGTTATTTTGCAACTGTTGACTGAAAGCCCACACCCCTTAGATTTTCCAGACCTAGCGACTGCTTTAGGTCTCTCCGAAGAAATCGACATTGATGCGCTACGTAAACGTTTGCGTGCGATGGAGCGTGACGGGCAAATTCTCTTTAATCGCCGCCGCCAATATGTGCCGGTTTCCCGCGCTGATTTAATCTCAGGGCGCGTCACCGGCCATCCCGACGGTTTCGGTTTTTTGATCCCTGATGACGGCTCGCCTGATCTATTTTTGCACGCGAAGCAAATGGATAGCGTCATGCATGGCGACCGAGTACTCGCGAGTGTACGCGGCTTAGACGCCAAAGGGCGGCGCGAAGGTGCTGTTGTTGAAGTGCTCGAACGCGCCACTGAACAAGTCGTAGGGCGCTTAGTGGTTGAAAGCGGAATTGCTTTCGTAGTACCTGACAATAAGCGTATTACTCAAGAAATTCTGATTCCGCCCGATCAATTGCATGAGGCCAAGCCGGGGCAAATTGTTGTCGCTGCGATTATCGAGCATCCGACCAAACGTTCGCGCGCGATTGGCAAAGTTGTTGAAGTGCTGGGTGATCACATGGCTCCGGGCATGGAAATTGATATTGCGATTCGTAGCCACGAACTGCCGTTTGAATGGCCGTCTGCAGTCACTGAAGACGCCGACCGCTTTGGCTATGAAGTCCCCGAACGTGCTAAACAAGACCGCAAAGATTTGCGCTCACTCCCCTTAGTGACAATTGATGGCGCTGATGCCAAGGATTTCGATGATGCCGTCTTTTGTACGCGTGAAGATCAACACTGGCGCTTATTGGTCGCGATTGCCGACGTTTCCCATTATGTGAAATCTGGCACTGCTTTAGATAAAGAAGCCACCTTGCGCGGTACTTCGGTTTATTTCCCCGGCAAAGTTATTCCGATGCTGCCAGAGATTCTTTCCAATGGCCTCTGCTCATTGAATCCACAAGTCGATCGCTTATGCATGCTTTGCGAGATTCGTTTGGATGATGAAGGTACGGTCATTGATTTCCAATTCAAACAAGCGGTGATGAATTCGGCAGCGCGTCTGACCTATGAGAAAGTCGCGGCAATGGTAGTCGATCATAATACTGAGCTGCGGGCGCAACACGCTGAATTAGTTCCACATTTAGATAATTTGTATGCCCTCTATCACACCCTGAATCAGGCAAGATTAGAGCGCGGCACGATTGATTTTGAAACTACTGAAACCAAAATTATTTTCGGTGAAGATCGCAAAATCGACGCGATTGAGCCGAGCGTGCGCAATGATGCGCATAAGATTATTGAAGAATGCATGATACTCGCTAATGTCTGTGCGGCACGTTTCTTAAAAGAGCATGAGATGCCTGCTTTGCATCGCGTGCATGCACCACCCACCGCAGCAAAGCTCGAAGATTTACGCGCTTTCTTAGCCGGTGTTGGCTTGTCTTTGGGCGGTGGCATGGAGCCAGAGCCAGCGGATTATGCACGGGTACTACAACAAGTGCAGGGACGCCCTGATTTCCATTTAATTCAAACTGTACTGCTGCGTTCGCAATCTCAAGCGCAGTACAGCCCTGATGCGGAAACAGGGCACTTTGGCTTGGCGCATGAGGATTATGCGCATTTCACCTCACCGATTCGCCGCTACCCTGACTTGCTAGTACATCGGGGCATTCGCCATATTTTAACCGGCGGCACGGCTGCAAATTTCACCTATAGCCTCGCGGACATGCAAGCGCTCGGTGAACATTGCTCCATGGCGGAACGGCGTGCAGATGATGCAAGTCGTGATGTGACTGCTTGGTTAAAATGCGAATACATGCAAGAACATGTCGGCGAAGTCTTTGATGGTATTATTACTTCGGTGACTAATTTCGGCTTATTCGTGGAGCTATCGGATATTTATGTCGAAGGCTTGGTACATGTGACAGCACTCACCAATGACTACTATCGCTATGATCCAATCCGCCAACGCTTAACCGGTGAAAGTTCAGGGCGTACTTTCCGCTTAGCCGATAGCATTCGGGTGAAAGTAGCGCGTGTGGATTTGGACGAACGTAAAATTGATTTTGTCCTCGCTGATAGTGCTGAGAAGAGTGAAAAACGCAGTAGCCGGACGAGCAAAGTCAGCAACAGCAAGGCTAGCAAAACACCTAAAACCAGTAAAAAACCTGTAGCACGTAAGAAGAAACGTTAATGGCTAAAACGATTATTTACGGCTTGCATGCCGTGGAAAGCGCCTTGCGCAACGATCCAGAAAATATTGGTACGATTTGGCTGGAGAAAAACACCCGCAATGATCGCTTGAAGAAATTACAAGCCCAAATCTCAGAAGTGGGTGGCCTGAAAACCACCACGACTGACGTTGATCAGCTGAATAAAATGGCGAGCACCGGTCGTCATCAAGGTGTAGTAGCGGAATATTACAAAGCCAAAGACTACACCGAAAATGACCTCTACGACCTGCTGGATGAGCTGGATAATGACAGCATTCAACCCTTCCTATTGGTGCTAGATGGTGTGACTGATCCACATAATTTGGGTGCTTGTTTGCGCACTGCGGATGGTGCGGGTATCCATGCGGTGATTGCCCCGAAAGACAACGCGGCCAGCATTAACCCAACCGTGCGCAAAGTCGCCTCCGGTGCTGCCGAAGCTGTACCTTTTATTACCGTGATTAATCTGGCACGGACTTTAGATAGTTTAAAAGAGCGCGGAATTTGGCTCACCGGTACGAGTGATAAGGCACAGAAAACCTTATATCAAGCTGACTTAAAAGGCCCAATGGCTTTAGTCATGGGGGCGGAAGGTACAGGAATCCGTCGCCTGACTGAAGAACGCTGTGACTTTTTGATTTCGATTCCGATGTCTGGACAGGTATCGAGTTTAAATGTATCGGTAGCGACTGGGGTTTGTTTATATGAGGCTTTAAGGCAGCGGCAGAAGTAAGCCAACTCAAGGATTAAAGCGCTCTGCTTTAATCCTCCAACAAATACTCCCCACGCGATTCCAGCTTTTCCTTGCCCACGATCTTAGCGATCGAGCAGCCCGGCCAAACATATTTATGAATATTCCGCGAGATAAGCACGCCATCTGTGCCTGCTAATACGGGTAGGCGCTCTACAAAAGCGCCCTCACCATCCAAAGCGATGAGATCAGCGAGCACATCGCCTTTTTTCACGGTATCACCTAATTGCACTTTATAAGCCAGCAAGCCTGCTTGTTGTACGCGGGTCATTTCAGTCGCGGCTAAATCAGTACCTGCTGGCGTTGCTACTGGGCGTGGGCGAATCAATTCACCACCAATCAAAGCTTGGCTTTGCAGGAAGCCATATAAGCGCTCGGCATCCTCTTGATTGAGCGCATCGAAGGTATCGAACTGGCCGCGATATTCGAGCGTGGCCGAATGGCAAGCTAAGGGAATTGCTTTATCAGGATAAGCCTTGGCTAGATCCAGCCAGACATTTGACCAAACCTCATCAAAGGAATAACCACCGCTATCTTCAGCAAATAAAGTGGCCGCAGCCCCCATCCAATCGGATAAATCCTGCATGACTTGAGCGGATTGCGGTACGCTGAAAATATGCGGCAGAGCCTCATTATCGCAATGCAAATCCAGAACATAATCAGCATCAAAGGCTTCTTGCATGACACATTGGCGTTGCTGCTGTAAGGCATTCACAGGCTGTTGTTGCTTGAGCCAGTCTTTAACTGCAGCACGTACTAATTGAATATTATGAGCGGCATTATCACCCAATTGATTCGCTAGCTTTGTATGGATTGCTTTAAATAAATCCGGCCAATTGCGATTAAAATTCACCCCGGAAGCACGGTCATAGCGGCCTTGGTGTTGGCGAAAACCTATATCGCCCATGCCCAGCGGATTTACCATGGGGAAGACCACCAAGCGAGCCTTTAGCAAGCCTTGTGCCTCAGCTTGTTCGAGCAATTTTAAGAGGTGGTGTAATACCAAAATCCCCGGCTGCTCATCGGCATGCAGCGCTGCTTGTAAGTAAACTTTTTTTTCGGCTTGTTCAGAGCCAAGTTTAAAATAAACTAACTGCGTCGTCTTACCCGGTGAATCACCGGTAATTGTGCGGACAATTTTTTTCATAAATTTAATAGCCGCTATTAACGCGTATAATTCGGTTTAATTTTCAGACTGACATCGACATTCAAATGCCGAGTGAGGCGTTTATAAACCAAATTACATAGGTAAAAAATCAAAATAGAAACTACTAAAAAATAAAAGGCAGCAGCAGAAAAATGCAAGAATAGATTGTAATCTTTTTCATACAACTCTCCGGCTTTATTCATTAAATCTTGCTGTTTATTAATCACTGGCATGGTGAAATAAACCAAAGTAGTGGAGTGAAATAAGAACACCACTTCATTCGTATACGCAGGCCAAGCTAAGCGCAACATATTCGGCCAAATCGAAGTGCGAAACTCCTGTTTTTTGCTCATTCCTACTGCACGTGCGGCTTCGATTTCGCCCTTAGGTGTTGATTGCAACGCCCCATAAAAGATTTCCGCCGCATAAGCTGCCGTATTTAACACCAATACCAAGGGGCCAATGAATAAGGGGCTGAGCATCAACCAATCTAGGCCTAAAGGCTTCCATAAAATCGGATTCAGTGCCAAGCTCATCGAGTAAAACATGAAGAATTGAATGAATAAAGGTGAACCACGGAAGGCATAAATATAAGTACGGACTGGCACAGAAATTAGCTTGTTTTTGCTGCCTTTGCCTAAAGCGAGTAAAACAGCGAATACAAAGCCTAATGGAACCGCAGCAACTAAGAAATAAATATTATAGAGCGCAGGCTTAAAGAGAATAATCAGATCGTGAATAAACGGGATATTTAAAATCGAGTCCATTAATTAACCCTCGCCATACCGCGTCCAGCACGGGCTTGTAAGAAGCTAAAGAACTTCTCAGAAAGGAAAGTGAGCAGGATATAAAAAACAAATAATACTAGATAATATTTCCAGCGCCAATCAGGATGCACCAAACCCGCCAAGGGTAAATAGTTAGGTGTGCCTAAGCGATCCGCCCAATCTACAATATCGCTAATTTGTAGCAGTGATAATAAAGAAGTCGCCTTTAAGAGTAGCAACCAGACATTCGACAGCCCCGGCAAAGCATAAACCCACATTTGCCGCACTTGAAAGCGCCAAAAAACTTCACGCGCATTAAAACCGAAGGCGTGTGCCGCCTCTAATTGGCCTTTAGGTACTGCTTTTAAAGCGCCATAAATAACATTAGCGGCGAAAGCACCATACACAATCCCCAAGGAGAAACAGGCCATCACCAAATACTCAGTGGTGCTTAGAAACCATTGCGCATCCTTACAGGCCACTCCACCGGCAGCAGCCACGGCTTCGGGCGAGCAGTACATTTTCGCCATGACGTATTCAACGCCTTGCTCGAAAGCTAAGGGGAAGAATAATAGAAACAGAACATCCGGCACGCCACGCACCATGGTGGTGTAGATATCGCCAATCCAACGCAAAGGAGCAAAATTTGAGAGTTTGGCAGCAGCACCGAGCAAGCCAAATACCACCGCTAGCCCTGCACCACAAACCGCAGCAATTAGTGTGTAACGTACACTGGCATACCAAGCGATATGTTTGCCATTCGTGAGGTAGGCTAAGGTCGCCATACCATCCGGCCCGACCCAATCGGTGAGCCAAGTGGGAAGCATCTCAAGCATGAAAGCCCCTTGCTAAATTATCGACTAACTGTGCTAATCCTCTCCTTCAAACTAAGGAGAGGATTAGATTATCAGCTTACTAAAGCCGCTTACTTTTTATAGAAGGGGCCAACATCGAAGTATTTTTTGATCAATTCATCTAAGCTGCCGTCTTTTTTCATTTCAGCCAAGGTAGCATTGACCTTCTCATGCAACTTGGCATCATCAGGACGCATCCCAATCCCAATCCCGCCGCCGATCACTTCTTCAGGGCCAACGACTATCAATTCGCCATTCGAACCCTTCGCGCTCGTCTTCACAAACTCGCCATCCGCCAACACCGCATCAACCGTGCCAGCCATTAAATCAGCTAAGGTCTGATCAGCTTTTTCATACGATTTCAGGGTGTTTTTGGCCGCCCATTTTTCTTGAGCAAAGGTTGCTTGAATGGTAGCGCCTTGCACACCAATACTTTTACCTTCGAGCTTATCGAAATCCAATTTAGTGTCTTTTTTCACTAAGTACAGTGAAGGATCAACGGGTTTATATTCTTCGCTGAAGGTAATACTCTTTTTGCGTTCATCCGTAATCGACATGCCTGCCATGATGGCATCATAGTTACCGGCTAATAAATTAGGAATAATCGAATCCCATTCATTGACGATAAATTCGCAAGTCATTTGCGTGCGCTTACAGATTTCATTGCCTAAATCGACTTCAAAACCGGCTAATTTACCTTGATCATTCATAAAGTTATAAGGAGCATAAGCGCCTTCTGTGCCAATGCGCAGTTTGTCTTCTGCCAACACTTGCCCACTTGCTAAGGCTGCCCCCAAGGTAACTGCTAATAACCATTTTTTGCTCATGCTATACACTCCAACTAGATATTATTTCATAGACGTATTGGATAAAAACTGCCGTAAGCGCTCTGACTTCGGCTTACTAAAGACCTCTAAAGGATTGCCCTGTTCCTCAATTAAGCCTTGATGTAAAAAAATCACTTTATTCGAAACATCCCGCGCAAACCCCATCTCATGCGTGACGACCAACATAGTCATGCCCTCTTCCGCGAGCTTGCGCATCACTGCTAGCACCTCGCCGACGAGTTCAGGATCTAAAGCCGAAGTGGGCTCATCAAACAAAATCGCATCTGGGCGCATCGCTAAGGCACGCGCAATCGCCACACGCTGTTGTTGACCACCGGATAAG
This sequence comes from Thiolinea sp., assembly GCA_049290875.1. Classification (GTDB taxonomy): domain Bacteria; phylum Pseudomonadota; class Gammaproteobacteria; order Thiotrichales; family Thiotrichaceae; genus Thiolinea. The sequence goes on along the minus strand of JBATOI010000031.1, from coordinate 236,997 downwards.
AAGGCTGGGTAGGTATCCGCTTTGTGAGCAATACCGACTTTGTCTAAATAATCCAAAGCAATATCGCGAGCCTCAGCTTTGGAGATGCCCTGTACATGCACCGGCGCTTCCATCACATTTTCTAAAATGCTTAAGTGCGCCCAAAGATTGAATTGCTGGAAGACCATGCCAACACGGCTACGTAAGTGCTGTACTTGCTTGGGATCAATGGCAGTGCGCAAACCTTTATGAGTGGTCTTAAGCCGGATGGCCTCACCCGCTAAATGAATTTCGCCTTGATCAGGCATTTCTAAAAGATTGATACAGCGGAGGAAAGTCGATTTACCCGAACCCGAAGAGCCAATTAAGGAGATCACATCGCCCCTCTCGGCTGCTAATGAAATGCCATGCAAGACCTCTAAGGATCCAAAGCGCTTGTGGATATTCTGCACATCAAGGACTGCCGTCATTGAATCACCTTCCTCTTCCCATTCCCAAGCTATTGATAAGTGGCATTATGATCTCGGCTGTAACCTGAATGCAACACCTCAAACGACTGCAAGCCACCGATGTTAAATATCCACAACTCGCATTATTACCTCTTGCAAGATTGATGCCCGTCGCCTATGTTGTATTTATCACACACTAGTTCTTAGAGAAACCCAAAATGTATAAATTAAAACGACTCGCAGCCGCATTGCTCCTCGCCTTGCCAGTGTCTTTGGTCTATGCCGCAGATATTAGCTATCACTACGGTGACCAAGACTATAGTGGCAAAACCTTGCCCGCTGCGGTTCGAATTCAATTAAATGAACTCGAAACTAAGATGAATCAGCAGCGTAAAGAAATTATTGATCAATATATTTTAGATGCTTGGTTGCGCGATAAAGCTAAGGAAGAAGGCAAAACGCCTGAAGAATATGCAGCCAAAGCGCTTGAAGTGAAAGAGCCTGACGAAAAAGCTTTACGCAAATACTATGATGCGAATTGGGAACGCATTCAACGCCCCTACAAAGAAGTCAAAGAAGAATTAGTAGCGGCTGTTTGGGCAGAACAACAACAAGAAAAAATTAAAGAAGTACTGCAACAAATCACCACTGAGAAAAACTATAAAGTTAGCTTACCTGAGCCAGAAGCCTTAGTTTTTGAGGTTAAAACTGAGGGCTATCCAAGCAAAGGTAGCGCAAATGCAACAGTGACTTTAGTCGAATTTGCTGACTTTCAGTGCCCACACTGCAAAGAAGGCTCAGAGATTGCCGACAAAGTGATGAAAAAGTACAGCGATAAAATGCGCATTGTTTATCGCCACATGCCCATTAATCCTTCTGGCATTTCGCGTAAAGTTGCAGCGGCTTCGATCTGCGCTGATCAGCAAGGTAAATTCTGGGAATATCACGATTTAGCCTTCAAAAACCAAGAAAAGCTAGATGATACATCGCCGCTGAAGCTCTCTATTGAGCTGAAATTGGATGAAGAGAAAATGAAAGCTTGCTTGGCAGATCCGAAGACCAGTGAAGCCTTAACTGCCTCTGAAACCGAAGGGCGTAATCTGGGGGTGAATGGCACTCCAGCCTTCTTTGTCAATGGTCAACCTTTCCGCCCACAATTGGATATGGAAAAGGAATTGATCGCCGCAGTTGAAAGCGCTTTGGGTAGCTCGACAGCGACTGGTATGACTCCAACTCCGGTGTCTACAGAGAGCAGTGCTAGCACCACGGCAACGATGCCCACTAGCACTTCAACAACTAGCGCCAGCACGACGCCAGCCCCAACTACCGCTCCTAGCACTGAAACACCAGCGCCTGCAACAGGCGCTGGTGTAGGTACTTGTACTAGTGGCTCTGCTGCTGGTAGCGACGCTGTTAACTGCAAACCTGAATAAGTTATGGGGTAATAACACCTTAGCCCCCAATAGAGGGTTTCAGCCTTTTTAGCTGAAACCCTAATTCAAAAGCTTAAGCTAATTCAGCCATCGACTCAGCCAAAATATCCAAGCCGCGCTTTAATTGCTCATCGGGTACAGTCAGCGGCATCAAAATACGCACCACATTCCCATAAATCCCGCACGATAAGAGAATCAAACCTTTATCACGGGCTTTAGCTACTAAAGCGCTCGTTAATTCAGGGGAGGGTTTGCCATCTTTCATCAGTTCAATCGCAATCATCGCCCCTAAGCCACGCACTTCAGCAATCACAGGATATTGCTTAGCTAGATCTTGTAATCGGGTGGTAACTTGTTCGCCAATTGCACGGCAGCGCTCCAACAGATTTTCTTCTTTGAAGACTTCAATCACCGCTAAAGCAGCCGCACAAGCTACTGGGCCACCGGCATACGTGCCACCTAAACCACCGGGGCCAACTACATCCATGACTTCTGCTTTACCAACTACACCTGATAGTGGGAAGCCACCAGCGATGGATTTAGCAAAGGTTGTCAGATCAGCAGCAACGCCCATTTGTTCCATTGCGAAGAAAGTGCCAGTACGCCCTGCACCTGTTTGTACTTCGTCTGCAATTAGAACAATGCCATGCTTATCGCAAATATCACGCAAACCTTGCATGAACTCTTTGGGCGCTACATAGAAACCGCCTTCACCGAGTACTGGCTCGAGCAAAATTGCTGCAATATTTTGTGGCTCAGCATCGAATTTGAAAATGCGCTCAATCGACGCTAAAGCGTCTGCGGTACTAATCCCATGCAGCTGACTTGGGAACATTGCGCGGTAGACATCACCCGGCATAATCCCCATGCCAGCGCTATACGGTGCAACTTTACCGGTCAGAGCCAAAGTTGCCATCGTGCGCCCATGATAACCGCCACCAAAAGCAATCACGCCCGTACGTTTGGTATAAGCGCGGGCAATTTTCACCGCATTTTCAATCGCTTCGGCACCGGTGGTGAACAGTGCGGTTTTCTTGGCGAAATTACCGGGTGCTAATTCATTAACCTTTTCGCACAGCTCCACATAAGGTTCATAGCCCATCACCATAAAGCAGGTATGCGAAACTTTGTCCAACTGCGCTAGCACAGCGGCTTTCACTTTAGGATGCAAGTGGCCGGTATTGAGAACTGCAATCCCGCCAGCGAAGTCGATTAATTCGCGCCCCTCGACATCACGCACGGTGGTATTTTGCGCTTGTTCAATAAAATGCGGATGCAATAAACCGACGCCACGTGCGACTGCGGATGTTTTACGCTCAATTAAACCTGCATTCGTCTTTTTCATTCTGCTAACTCCAAAAGCTTGACTAGCTTTTAAATATTCATACACAAGTATTTAAGTTCTAAGTATTCATCAATGCCATGATGCGAACCTTCGCGGCCTAAACCAGACGACTTCACCCCACCAAACGGGGCTACTTCGGTTGAGATCAGGCCAGTATTAATCCCTACCATGCCATATTCCAAAGCTTCCGCGACGCGCCATACGCGTCCTAAATCACGTGCATAGAAATAAGCGGCTAAACCGAATTCGGTATCATTGGCCATACGAATCACCTCCGCTTCATCTTTAAAGCGGAATAACGGCGCTAAGGGGCCAAAGGTTTCTTCCTTAGCCAGCAACATCCCGGGCTGAGCCTCAGTAATCACTGTCGGCTCAAAAAAAGTCCCCCCCAAAGCATGCCGATGCCCACCCGTGGCTACCTGAGCACCTTTACTGACCGCATCTGCTAAATGCTTTTCGACTTTACTTACGGCTTTTTCATCAATTAAAGGGCCAGTGGTAATGCCATCGTCGAGGCCATTGCCGACCTTGAGCTTTTCGACCGCCACAACTAACTTCTCAGTGAATTGCTCGTAAATACCCTCTTGCACGTACAAGCGATTGGCACAGACACAGGTTTGGCCTGCATTGCGATATTTAGAAATAATCGCACCCTGCACCGCAGCATCCACATCAGCATCATCGAACACGATGAAAGGTGCATTGCCGCCGAGTTCTAAAGACAATTTCTTAATCGTAGGAGCGCATTGCTCCATCAATTTCACGCCCACAGCCGTTGAGCCGGTGAACGAGAGTTTGCGCACCACTGGGCTAGCACACAGCACATCACCCACCGCACGCGAACCCTCAACATCGGCAGTTACCACATTAAACACACCGGCTGGAATGCCTGCTTGTGTGGCTAATTCGGCTAAAGCTAAAGCAGAAAAAGGCGTTTGGGGTGCTGGCTTTAAAACCATCGTACAGCCCGCCGCTAAAGCCGGGCCTGCTTTACGGGTAATCATCGCAGACGGGAAATTCCACGGCGTAATCGCGGCAGCAACCCCAATCGGCTGCTTAATCACCACAATGCGCTTATCCGCTTGATGCCCGGGAATGGTCTCGCCATAAATACGCTTAGCTTCTTCGGCAAACCATTCTACAAAAGAGGCTGCATAGGCAATTTCACCACGCGCTTCGGTCAGTGGCTTGCCCTGCTCCAGCGTCATGATATGTGCTAATTCTTCTTGATTCGCCATCATTAACTCAAACCAACGGCGCAAGCGACTCGCACGCTCTTTCGCGGTCAAAGCACGCCAAGCAGGTAAAGCGGCTTCAGCGGCATTAATGGCTTGTTGAGTATCTGCAGCGCCCATCAGTGGCACTTCACCTAATAACTCATGCGTCGCTGGATTCTTAATCCCATAGCGCTGTTGACTGGCCGCATTGACCCAAGCTCCATTGATGTAAGCCTGTTGTTTGAACAACTTCATATCTTTGATTAACACATCCCACCTCTTGCAGGGTTTAGTGCTAGCCTAGCTAACTTGTTAAATAAAATTGACGTTTTAACTAAAAATGTTAAATTTATTTATCGCATAAATAAGACAGGCTCGCAAGTACCTTGATATACTTGAGCCACTATTTAGCTATCGCTGACTGACAAGGAATTAGAAATATTGAACGCTGAGCAGCCCAACTCTAAGCAAAATGACTTCGATTTAGGCGCACGCTTGCGCTACGTGCGCCAAGCAGCGGGACTTTCGCAGCGCGAATTAGCTAAGCGGGCAGGCATGACGAATGCAGCGATTTCAGTGATTGAAAACAACCAAAGTAGCCCGTCAGTAGCCTCTTTAAAAAAAGTACTTGAAGTGATTCCACTCTCTTTGACCGATTTTTTCGCGCTCGAAACACCCGCCGAATACAAAATTTTCTTTCAGTCTGAAGAATTAGTTCCCATCACCCAAGGAGCGGTGCACTATCGACAAGTAGGCGATATGCGCTACCACAATTTGCAGATTCTGCATGAGCGTTATACCCCCGGTGCAGATACAGGGCGTAGCATGCTGCAACACGAATCTGAAGAAGGTGGGATCATCCTTGAAGGCATGATTGAGCTTACTGTCGGTGAGCGTAAAACTATTTTAAAAGCAGGTGATGCCTATTTATTTGATAGCCGTCAACCGCATCGCTTTCGTAATATTGGCAAAACGGATTGCGTGATTGTGAGCGCGTGTACTCCGCCTTATTTATAAGCCAAATAGGGCGCTTTACTTTATTAGTTTGAAACGCGCAATCCACACACCTCACCTCCACTTGCGCCTATACTTCCCGCATGGAAACTCAAGATTATTACCCAGTCTTACTCAGTCACGATGCGCATTCAAGCAGACTAAAACACTAGCGCAACCATGGAAACCGTGGCGCAGCTATGCAGTGATCTATCTTTGGAGAAATGGAATATGTACGTAACGGAATTTGAAACTGAATTAGGTCGCACCGTGCTCGCCGCGAATGAACAGGCTTTGACCGGCTTATGGTTTGCAGGTCAGCGCCATTTTGACGGCATTCCAGATACTTGGATTCATGAGGAAACGCCAATTTTGAAGGCTGCTAAACAGCAAGTTTTAGACTACTTCGCAGGCAAGTTGCAGGCATTCGATTTGCCTTTAGAACCGCTGGGCGGCACGCCCTTTCAGCAAAGTGTTTGGCAGGCTTTGCAAGGCATTGATTACGGAGTAACTTGTAGTTATAGCGATATTGCCAATCAACTCAATCAGCCGAAAGCAGTACGGGCGGTAGGTGCGGCGGTGGGGCGCAATCCGTTGACCATTATTATTCCTTGTCATCGCGTATTGGGCAGTCAGAAACAATTGACGGGTTATGCGGGGGGCTTGGAGCGTAAAAGTTGGCTGTTGAAGTTGGAGCAGACTACTAAGTTGAAGACTGAGGCTTATAGGCTTCAGCCTTAGCAATTAGTGAGTACTGAGAGACTACAAGTTTATACGTCAATTAAAGTCTTGAATGCTTGCTTATAATGGGTACTTGGCCTTGAGGTTTAAGCGGTTGGCATGGAAGATACTAAAGAGATAATACCAAAAGATGTGCTCCTGCCGCCGCCGGATACAGCGTCCTAATGGCAGCATCGAAAGTCACCAGCCGCGCATCATGCTGGATCGCCAGCGAATACAGATAAGCATCAATAAAATTCCCGTTTATTACGCAGACGGCGAATTTGCCTTGCCGAGAGGCGGCGCTGCTTCTGTGTTACCCGATCAGAAGTACACTAAAGATGGCGGTCCGAATTTAGCAGCTATATTTCGGTTAATTGATCAATATGCCAGCGTGCCCGCAAGAGATCGTTTGAAGGTATTGGATTGGGTAGTTTTCAATTATTTAGTGGGTAATGCTGATGCACATGGCAAAAATTTGGCAATACTACTAACGGCTGGGAATAAAATGCAGCTAGCTCCTATTTATGATGTGCTTTGTACAGCGGTTTATCCAAATTTAGATACACGCATGGCAATGCCGATTGGCGGCGAGTATCGACCAGCCTGGGTGCAACAACGGCATTGGCAACGCTTTGCTGAGGAGTCGAATATCAATTTGGCTTTTAGCTTTTGCGGAGCACATCTAGCACCAATGCGTCTTGCGCCAGTGCGGCAAAGTCTTCAGGTTTAATATTGCGTTCCATTACATCATTCCTCTGATTAAGGTATACGCCAAGCCCAACAAAGCCGCAGCGCCAATCACTTTCATTACATCCATCTTGTATTTCCATAAGGCAATAAAAGCAGCTATTGCAATCAACACCGGGAACCATTCAAAGCTTCCAGCAAAGGGGGCTGCTTCGGTGGCTTGCGGCCAGAAGGTGTGCCACGCGAAAAACACCGCTAAGTTTAAAATCACCCCCACTACCGCAGCGGTAATGCCTGTTAGTGGTGCGGTATATTTCAAATTGTCGCGCGTGCTTTCGACGAAAGGGCCGCCTGCCAGAATGAACATGAAGGAAGGTAGAAAGGTAAAGAAAGTGGCTACCGCTGCACCCGCCAAACCAGCTGCTACCGAATTCGCAAACACGCCTTTCGCCACCCCGCCCAAATAGCCCACCCAAGTCACAATCATGATTAAAGGCCCCGGCGTAGCTTCCCCCAACGCCAAGCCATCCATCATTTGTGGCCCAGTCAGCCAAGCGTATTGATCGACTGCACCTTGGTAGACATAAGGCAGGACGGCGTACGCGCCACCAATAGTGAGGAAGGCTGCTTTAGAGAAGAAAGCACCCATTGTCGTTAAACTGTCTTGCCCCGTGATGCTGAACATCGCCAGCAGCCATATCACTACGAATACCACAATCGTGAGCACGAATTTAGGCAGGGAAAATTTCGCGTGCGCAGGTGTCGGCGTGTTGTCATCAATCACTGCTGCGCCATAGGTTTTGTTGGATGCGCCGTGGCCAGTGCTATTGGCAAATTTATCGGGCATGATTTTGCCGCCGATCACACCCAAAATAGCGGCTGCCAAAACAATCCACGGGAAGCCAATTTTGAAGAAAAAAATCGCAATAAACGCCAGCGCTGCCATGCCCCACAATATTTCATTTTTGAGCGCTTTCGAGCCTATTCGCCACGCAGCAAACACCACAATGGCGGCTACGGCAGGCTTCATACCATAGAAAATCCCCTGAATCAGCGGTACATCACCCCAAGCTAAATACACGCCCGCTAACACCGACAGCAGCACAAAAGCAGGCATAAAAAACAGCACGCCCGCAATAATGCCGCCGATCACACCATGCATTAACCAAGCGATATAAATTGCTAATTGAATCGCTTCAGGCCCCGGCAATAACATGCAGTAATTGAGCGCATGCAGGAAACGACGCTCGGAAACCCAGCGTTTCCGCTCGACCAAATCGGTGTGCATAATCGCGATTTGCCCGGCAGGGCCACCGAAACTAATGAAACCGAGCTTGAGCCAATAGGCAAAGGCTTCGCGCAAAGTGGGGGTTGGTGGTACTGTGTTTAAATCACTCACAAAGCTTGCTCCCGTTGGGAAAGACCTAAGTTAATTATCCATCATTATTACGACGTGCTATCTCGCGATACAAAGCTTCAGGACTCACGCCTAACTGTTCCGCCAAAGTTTTCCATTCCCCTTTCGTGGGTAGTGTTTCATTGTGCCAGTTCAGCCAAGCATCCAGCCGTGCCGCAACGGTTTTCAAAGACAATAACTCGCTACGGAAGCGTGCTTGTTGCACTTCGCGTGCTAGATAACTAGTCCACTTGAGCGCCAGTATTGCATCAGTTTTTAAATGCTGGAGCAGTGTAGATTTGGGCAGAGCACAAACACAAGTTGCTTGCTGTACGACCGCGTGACAATGGTAATGAGCGGAATACAAAGATGCTTCCGCCAAAATGCAGCCCGCTTTAACCCGTTGCAAGGTAATGCTGCTGCCATCGGCTTGATAACGAATCAGACGAATTTCACCGCTTAATACCAAGCATAAACAATCTACCTTGTCGCCTTGCTGAAATAGCCATGCACCCTCAGCAAGCTTACGCTCTTTAGCACCCGGCAGAGTTTTCAATTGTTCGATTAGCAAGTTCAACATGATAGCAATCATGTCAGTTCAAGGCTCGACATGGCAAGCTTGGCGCTTTATTAAACGGAGAGTACACCATGAAAGCAGCCTTGAGCTTATCGTTAATTTTGTTAGCTATTACTCCTAGCAGTTTTGCCGAGGAAGACCTGCGCCAGAAGTTGGATTTTCCCGAGATGATGCAGCAACACCTGCTGGCGAATATGCGCGATCACTTGGCAGCGATTCATGAAATTCAAGCTTTTATGGCGATGGCTGAGTATGACAAGGCAGCAGAAGCCGCTGAACAGCGTTTGGGTATGTCATCGCTGGATAATCACGGCGCGGCACACATGGCGCAAATGATGCCGAAAGAAATGCAGGAAATCGGCACCAGTATGCATAAAGCAGCTAGCCAATTCGCGGTGACGGTGGTGGATGCGGATACAACCGGTGATTTGCAACCTGCTTTAGGCGCTTTGAGCAAAGTGACGCAACAATGTGTGGCTTGTCATAGCGCATATCGTTTGCATTAGGCTAGCAACTTCGCCACCAAAAAAGTCACGAACCGACTCAAGACAAAAGCGATACAAATCGGCAATACAAAATAGTGCACCACCAAAGAATCGGTTTGGGTGAGCAGTGCTTCAGGGATAAAAGAGCGTAAAGAAACAAGATAAATTGCAATCACGACAAAGCCGACTGCATCCAACAGCAAAGCGAGCAGCACAGCCCAAACTGAAAAGCTAAACAAGCCATAGAAGATCAGAGCTAGCAGGCAAAAGCTTAGCACCATACTGAGCACTGCCACTTTTTTTTTGCCGGTGTACCAATAATACCAGTGGCTACGAAACCAATGCATGCTTTGTTAAGCCTGAAATTAAACTTGGATCATTTTAACGGCTAGTACGCGCAAAAGCTTTTGCCAGCGACCAGTTCAAGGTTTTAGTCTAAAGTTGCAAGACTGGCTTGAATGAAATTTGCCACATCTTCGTACACCTGCTGATGCTCAAGCTCATTAAGAATTTCATGACGCATACCAATATATTCGTGGGTTTGCACCTTATAGTGCATAGCTGAGAGTTTGTTCACAAAGTGCCGCGTGCCCTTACCAAAACCAGTGACAGGGTCTTGCGCTCCCCAAATCAATAGGATTTTTAAGTTAGGGTCAAGCTTAACCAGTTCTTTTTCAGCAAAGGCATAACGCATAAAGCCAAACATTTCGACATAGTAGTGCGGGCAAATATCATAGCCGCATAAAGGATCATCTATATAATGCTGCACGTTGTCAGGGTTAGCGCTGAGCCAATCTGAAGCGGTGTTACAGGCAAACCGGATTCACCGGTAAACCAGATAGAATCAATAAGCTTAAATCTTGATGCTGTTCTGCATAACGTAAGGCAATGGCTGAACCCATGCTGTGACCGAATAAGACGTTCGGTAAATCATGCGCAAAACTTTGAAAAAACTCACTGATATCAGTAAAAGCAGACGCTAAGCCTGCTTGGCCAAAATCACCGATTTCGTCCTTGTGTTTCTCGATGCCATGTCCGGGCAAATCAAAAGTAATAATATTCCCACCCTGCGCGCTTAAGTACTCGGCAAAAGCTCGATAGCGCTGCCCATATTCCTGCATGCCATGCACAATCACCATATTAAAACGTGCGCTGGTTTTAGCTGGAAAATACTCGTGCTGGCGCATCAATAATACTCTTCACTTAACTCTGATGAGCTTCAAGCATAGTGCAAACTTAAGTAGAAACTAATAACTGCTTGGATAATTGAGCTTCTAATTCCAGATTAAATTGATGCGCACAATGCATGTGCTCACGCATTAAACGCTCGACTGACTCAGCATCCTGTGCGTGAAAAGCTTGGACGAGTGCTTGGTGATAATGCAGATTGGATTTGGAAAATTCATGCTGCTCAGGCAATTGGACTTTTTTAAAGATCACCAAATCCTTTAGCAAATCATTCAGGAAGCGCCCAATAAACCCCAATAAAGGATTACCACAACGTTCGGCTAATAAACTATGAAAATCTAGTTCAGCAATGCGCTGCTCTAAGCGCTGCTCCATACTGTCGGTGGTCGGCGTACATAAATTCGTCAAGCGTTCTAAGTCGACTAAATCCTCAGCAGACAATTTCCCTACTACTAAACGCGCTATTTCTGGCTCCACTAAACTGCGTAACTCGTAAATATCAGGGCCAGTCGGGTGTTGGAAATGTAGATAATTACGCAGCATTTGTGAAGCCAAGGGATAAGGCACTTGTACTAAAACTGCTCCCCCATTCGGCCCCGTTTTAATGCTAATCAAGCCCTGCACTTCGAGCGATTTGAGCGCCTCACGTACAGTACCTTTTGAACAATCAAATAATTCGGTCAACGCTTTTTCATTCGGTAGGCGATCACCGGGCTGAATATTGCTCACTACCACCCAGCGCTTGACCGCATCTACAATTTGATCAGCACGCTTCACCCGCCGTGCGGCGCTAACATGAGCTGTGAAATTCCTCATCAATCCATTTTCAACACTTTTAGTCATACGGCTTCGGTCAGGCTGAGATGTTGATATGCTAACTCAAACGCGTGAACAAACTGAAAGAAAACTTGATTTTTAGTATTTATTATAATAAATAGCATAATTGTATTTACTCTACTCAGCAATACCCTTCGGAGGAACGAATCATGCAAGCATTTCAATGGGATGACCCTTTACTCTTTGATCATTTACTGAGCGCTGATGAGCAGCAAATTCGTGATGCTGCACGGGCTTACTGCCAAGAAAAACTCCAACCACGGGTGCTGATGGCTTCCCGCGAAGAACATTTTGACCGCGAAATTATGAATGAACTCGGCGAATTGGGCATGTTAGGGGCGACGGTTGCTGAAGAATACGGTGGTGCAGGCTTAACTCATGTCGCTTATGGCTTGATTGCGCGTGAAGTCGAACGGGTCGATTCAGGCTATCGTTCAGCGATGAGCGTGCAATCCTCCTTGGTTATGTTCCCTATCGAAAGCTATGGTAGTGAAGAACAAAAGCGAAAATACCTACCGCGTTTAGCGACTGGTGAAATTGTTGGCTGCTTTGGTCTGACTGAACCCAATCATGGCTCTGACCCTGGCTCAATGCTGACTCGTGCCAAAAAAGTGGATGGCGGCTATAGTCTCAGCGGGCAAAAGATGTGGATTACCAATAGCCCGATTGCTGACCTTGCGGTCGTTTGGGCTAAATCGGAAGCGCATGGCAATAAAATTCGGGGCTTCATTGTCGATCGTGGCACGAAAGGCTTTAGCACACCGAAAATCCACGGCAAGCTCTCTTTGCGCTCGTCGATCACTGGCGAGATTGTGTTAGACGAAGCTTTTGTACCTGAAGAAAATCTATTGCCGAATGCCTCTGGCTTAGCAGGCCCCTTCGGCTGCTTGAATAAAGCCCGCTTCGGGATTGCCTGGGGCGTATTGGGTGCTGCCGAGTCATGTTGGCATTCAGCACGTCAATACACTTTAGATCGGATTCAATTTGGCCGCCCACTTGCAGCCACACAATTAGTCCAAACCAAACTCGCTAATATGCAAACCGAAATTAGTTTAGGTCTGCAAGCTGCCTTACAAGTTGGGCGATTGATGGATCAAGGCACTTGGGCGCCAGAAATGGTTTCGCTGATTAAACGCAATAACTGCGGTAAGTCTCTTGATATCGCCCGAGTAGCGCGGGATATGCACGGTGGTAATGGTATTTCTGATGAATATGGGGTGATGCGCCATATGGTCAATTTGGAAACGGTGAATACCTATGAAGGTACTTATGATGTGCATGGCTTAATTTTGGGGCGAGCACAAACAGGTATTCAGGCTTTCTCCTAAACTCAGTGGTTGGGTGACTCCAAGCATTAGGGCGAAGTCAATAAGACTCGCCCTCTTCTCACAAAGGAAAGTTCATGGCTGCTAAACCACTGCAAGGTATTCGAGTTCTAGATCTGTCACGCATCTTGGCTGGGCCTTGGTGCAGCCAACAACTGGCTGATCTGGGCGCAGAAGTCATCAAAATCGAAAAGCCCAATGAAGGGGATGATACCCGCCGTTGGGGGCCGCCTTGGCTAGAAAACTCCAAAGAAGCGGCTTATTACTTGTGTGCCAATCGTGGCAAACAATCCGTGACCATTGATATGGCGCAGCCCGAAGGCCAAGCTTTACTACATGAGCTGGTCAAACATTGCGATGTCGTGCTGGAAAATTTCAAAGTTGGTGGCTTAAAAAAATACCAGTTGGATTATGCGAGCTTAACAGTGATCAAACCTGATTTGATCTATTGTTCCATCACTGGCTTTGGGCAAACTGGACCGTATGCTCAGCGTGCGGGTTATGATTTTATGATTCAAGGGATGGGTGGACTCATGAGTCTGACCGGTCAACCCGATGCAGAACTAGGCGGTGGCCCCGTTAAAGTGGGTGTGGCTTTTGCGGATATTTTCACCGGTATGTATGCAGCCAATGCAATACTCGCTGCCCTCTTCCAACGCCAACAAACCGGTGTTGGTACACATATCGACCTAGCTTTACTGGATGTGCAAGTCGGCGTGCTGGCTAATCAAGCTTTAAATTATTTAACTTCGGGCCAAGTACCGGGGCGTTTAGGCAATGCACACCCAAATATTGTCCCCTACCAAGCTTTTGCCACTCAAGATGGGCATTTGATTTTAGCCGTAGGCAATGACACCCAATTTCAACGTTTCTGCGCAGTTGCTGGCTGTACAGAGCTAGCTGGCGATGAGCGCTTTTTAACGAATGCTAAACGGGTTGAACATCGGCAAACTTTAGTGCCCTTGCTCATTCCAGCCTTAAAGCAATATACCACCGAGCAATGGTTGTCTATCTTAGAAAAAGTGGGTGTGCCGTGCGGCCCAATCAATACCCTAGATCGAGTTTTTGCTGACCCACAAGTACAGCATCGTCAGCTGGAAATTCAAATTCCACATCCCGAAGCAGGTAGTGTTAAATTAATCAGCAATCCGATTCGTTTTGATAATGAAGCCTTAAACGCAGAGACTGCCCCACCTTTACTAGGCCAGCATACCCAACAGGTACTAACCGAACTGTTAGATCTAAACGAGGAGCAACAAAATACCTTAAAAACTAAAAATGTCATCTAAATCCAGCAGGCAAAGTACCTGACAGACTGGTTACAATTTATAAGGCTGCAAGGAAAAGCGCTCTTCTTGTGCTTTGGCCTCTTCTAAACTGGTATTTAAAGTTGCAACAAAGCGCTCAAATAAACTAACTGCTTCTGTATCATTTTTTATTAAATGCGGGCTGCAAGTTACCAAACCTAAGCTCAAACCAATCTCTTCTTCGCTATCCAAATCCTCGCGGGCGAATCGCCCCTGCAAACGTTCAGCCATTAGTAAAGCTTGCTCGGCAGAGGTATTGGGCAACAATAATTTAAATACTGAGCCTTCGATATGCGCTAGACAATCCGAAGATCGATACAAAGCGGTCTTAATCACACTGACCAGTTGATTAATTTTTTTCAAATCAACCGCTTCAAACTCCAATTGAATCGTTGAAAGGTATTGATGCTCACGCGCTGCATACTGCCATTCTAATTTGAGCAATACATCAAATTCAGCTTGGTTGAGTAGTTTACTTTTTTGGGATTGGCGCATTTCCGCTAATAGCCGCTGCTCATGCTCTTGATAGGTTTGGAGTAGCAAAACAATCGAATTAATCGCAATACTGATAGTTAAAGATGCAAAAACCATCATCATGGCACTGGCCCACCGCCCTTGCAACAGCATGAAAAATACCCCCGGCAACGTAATCACCGCCGTTTGTATATAGAAAATTGGCTGCAAAATAGCAGCGCGGGGAATATTCAAGCAAACTAAAACACCTAAAAAAGCTAGCAGCTCGTAGTCAATGGTATGGTGATGATAAATAATCACTAAGCTCAGACAGCCCCACAAACCACTGGCTAAACTAGTTAGGTAGAAATTGTAGTCGATTAATTTGCGCGCTTCGGCGTCTGCACCATACTTTTCTAACGAAAAACTAGAATCGATAAACAGGCTAAAGCTTACTGTTAAAAAAATTAGGCACAGCAAACTTAACAGTAAGGCTTGATCTAAGCCCAACTCCCATTTGAAACTGTAGAGTTTTAAAATGATTAAAATAGCTAATAAGGAAAAGCTCCAATACACCCAACGATAGCCACGCAGCATACGCGCGTAACTATACCAAGCCACATGTTGTGCGTTTAGCTCCTCAGCAGACATGCTCATCAAGCCCGATTTTGTCATAGATCCCCAAGCACGAGTATTTTTGATTTTATGTAGCACTTACCTTAACACGAACTTAGGGCGAAAACTAAACAAAGCAATGCAGTTACGGCGTTTTCTCCATCCAAACCACCATATCACTAATCACCTTCGAGCCTTGCAGATCGCGCATGAGCAGATGCCAGCCATTAGGGTAGCGAATTTGTTGGGTCTTACCATTTTTCGGTAAGCGCGCCCAGAGCCTATCCGTGGGTTTCTTCGGTACCAATTGGTCTTTCTCGCCGTACAGCAATAAGACTGGCAGTTTAACTTGTGGGGCAGTTGCATAGGATTTATCCATCAAATCGACCAAGCCCGCGACGGTATCGATCCGTGATTTACGAATCATCCACGGGCTTTTCCAGATGCGCTTGAGCATTTCGATATTGTCGGTGGGGCGGATATTTAAACTTTCCCCAGTTGGCGACCATGAAGGGGTAAAACGCTTAGCAAACGCTAACGACCAGCGCTGATAAAAGGGCTGGGTTTCACTTGTCCATACAGCGGGCGCTAGTAAAATAATGCCATCTGCGTTTAGCTCGCCACTACCCGCCGCTAATAGTGCGACAGCGCCACCCATCGAAGTACCGGCTATGTACAAGGGCTGCTTGGGATGCAGTTTGCGTAATAATGTACTTACTTCGCGGGTATCCTCGGCCATGCGTTCAGCACTCGACCACAAGCCGCGATACGGCGACCGTCCAAAGCCGCGCTGATCATAAGCCCAAACAGCAACGCCTTGTTTAGCAAAAGCCTGCCCTACTTCGTCAAACGCACCGGGATATTCATTGAAGCCGTGTAACAAAAGCAAATTAGCCTTCACTTGATGCTTTGGTAGCCATTGTTGAGCGACTAATTCAGTACCATCACTAGCACGAAACACCGGCTGTTGAGCGAGGCTCGGCTCTACCGTCTCCTTCCCCAAAGGTACGCTAGCGGAGGTACAAGCGGTTAATAGCCAAGTGCTCAGCAGCATGCTGAAAATGATTTTTAAGTAAGGCTGAAACGTCATAATTAAGCCCAGAATGCAGAGTTGTACTTGCGCTAACCCTAGCAGGACAAACACCTTTCCGCTACCATGCACCTAAAACAAGCCCAAAACCGTTCGCTTTCGAGGGAAAAAATCATGAATACCAATGCAAAGGATCCGCATACGATCGCTGTCAACTTACGTTCTAGTGATGGCTATGTCTGTGATATTAAAGCAGGCAATCATCAGCTCATTGCCGATGAGCCACTCGCTTTAGGCGGTACTGATTTAGGCCCCACTCCCTATGTTTATTTAAAAGCCGCTTTGGGCTCTTGCACAGTCATTACGATTCGCATGTATGCCGAACGTAAATCTTGGCCTTTAAAAGATGTACAAGTCACCTTGCGCCACAGCCGGGATGGCAATAAAGAAAGCGTGTTTGAACGTGACATCACCTTAGTAGGTGAGCTCGATGACGAACAGCGCCAGCGCCTATTAGAAATTGCAGATCGTTGCCCTGTGCATAAAACCTTAAGCCACGGCGCTACTATTTTAAGTAAACTGGTCAACTAATTTAAAAACCAACTCAACTGAAACGAACGTTCTTATGCTGAAAATTTACAATAGCTTACACAATCGCAAAGAAGATTTTATCCCTTTAGAAGCGAACAAAATCCGCATGTATGTCTGTGGAATGACGGTGTATGACTATTGTCATTTGGGGCATGCACGGGTGATGGTGGTGTTCGACATGGTCTATCGCTATTTAAAAGCGGCAGGCTATGAAGTGAATTATGTGCGCAATATCACCGATATCGACGACAAAATCATTAAGCGTGCGAATGAAAATGCCGAGCCTTTTACAGCACTCACTCAGCGTTTCATTGATGCGATGCATGAGGATGAACAAGCTTTAGGAATCCTCGCGCCCAATCATGAACCCCGTGCCACTGAAAACATTCAAGCAATGTTAGCGATGATTAACACCTTGATTGAAAAAGATTATGCCTATGTCGGCAAGAATCACGATGTTTATTATGATGTCTCCAAATTTGAAGGCTATGGCAAACTGTCTGGGCGCAAATTAGAAGATTTACGCGCTGGTGAGCGCATTGCGATTGATGAAGTTAAAGATGACCCGCTCGATTTCGTGCTTTGGAAAGCTGCTAAAGAGGGCGAACCTGCTTGGGAATCGCCTTGGGGTTTAGGGCGTCCGGGTTGGCATATTGAATGCTCGGCGATGTCTAGCACCCTATTAGGTACACATTTTGATATTCATGGTGGCGGGCATGATTTGCAATTTCCTCATCATGAAAATGAAATCGCGCAAAGCGAAGCCTGTAACGGCCATCAGTATGTAAATTATTGGATGCACAATGGTTTTATTCGGATTAATGACGAGAAAATGTCAAAGTCCTTGAATAATTTTTTCACCATTCGTGATGTGCTCAAAGCCTATAAAGCGGAAGAAATTCGCTATTTTATGCTGAATAGCCATTATCGCAGCCCCTTAAACTACAGTACTGAGCAACTCGATAATTCACGTGCTGCCTTAGCGCGGCTTTACACGGCACTACGTAATTTACCCAGCGTTGAAGCAGTACCCAATAGCGAAGCTGAGCAACGTTTCCGTGCGGTAATGAGTGATGACTTTAATACCCCCGAAGCGATTGCAATTTTATTTGAGCTAGCGCGCGACATAAATCGTTTGCGCATGGAACAAAATGCAATTGCTGCAGCAGAAACTGGCGCTGTACTTAAAAAACTCGCAGGCATTTTAGGCTTATTAGAGCGTGATGCAGAAAGCTGGTTTAAAGGTGAGGCGACTGACGGTTTAGATGATGCGGCGATTGAAGCTTTAATCCAAGCGCGCTTGGCTGCACGCACGAATAAGAACTGGGCTGAATCGGATCGCATTCGTGATGCGTTAAAAGCTCAAGGTGTACTGCTTGAAGATAAAGCAGGCACGACTACTTGGCGGCGCGCTTAAGCACATTAAGCGCTCTTTAGTTGGCATCACCAGCTAAAGAGATATTTCCAGCCTAAACTCAACATGCTAGCTTGAATCTGTCACTTGATTGGAGGAGATAAAACATGTTGAAAAAAATAGCTTTATGCTTAGCCTTAACTCTATCGCTTTCTAGTCCCAACCTACTAGCCGAGGGTTTTGACCCGGGCGTGCCTGCTCCTAAAGTGCCTGCTGATTATTATGCAGGCGCAGAAAAATTAGTCGTGCATGTCTCTGTGGAGGGTGACGAGAAAAAATATCTTGGTATCTTGGCAAATATTAATAATTATATCAAAGCGTTAGACAGTACTGGCAAGAAAGCCGAAGCAATAGTCGTGATGAATGGTGATGGTTTAGGTTTGTTAAAAGTTGCGAAGGAGCTAGAGCTAGAAAATGATGCTAAGTTGCCACTGCAACTTACTGATCTCAAAGCCAAAGGCGTCAAATTTCAAATTTGCTACAATACTTTAGTGGGTCGCCAAGTTAAAATGGATGATCTGTATGACGCTAACGCTGAGGATGTGGTTCCGTCAGGAGTAGCCGAAGTGGGTAGGCTTGAGGCGCAAGGTTATCGCTTATTAAAGCCTTAAGCGACCAACTATCTCCTTGATTTGACTTCACCTGCTCAGTCTTTTAGAGTCGAAACTGAAAATAGCAGCTTCGACTAGAGCTGCTTAAATACTCACTTCAACAAAAACTTTAATAATTATAAAGAAGTAACTACCATGCCCGAGAATAATCCTTTTTCTACCCTTTACGTTGATAAACCCAATACTAATCTGACTGCACGTGAAAAACTCTTTGAAGATATGGGCTTAAGCCCTGAAGGTAAATCTGACTATGTAGACGTTTTTGCAGAGGAAGAGGTCGTTGACGCCATTTTCTCTAGTACTGAAACTGCAAAATCAGCCGTACAAACAACTGAGCCTGAAGCATTCACACTAGCCGCCATTGAAGAGCCTCAAGTAGAACACGCTGAACGACCATCTGTAGAGGCAACTAAATCTCAAGCCTTTGACGAACCCGCCATCAGCCAAGCAGAAGCCACGACTGCAGTTCTCAAATCATTAGATCGTGCTGGGCTGGATAATATAGTTGACGCTTATAGCGACTTGCAAAAGAAATTGGCCGCTAACCAAACTTTAATTAGTGCTGAGCGTGAAGCGATCGCTGAATTACGTAATCATATCCGCCAATTAAATGCCACGGATCATGAAGTCGCAGAAACTAGCGCTGGCTTAGATCAAAGCCGCAAGTTTATTCAAGCCGATAGTTGCCAAAACTTGCTTCGCTCAATTAGCCAAGTAAACGAGCTTATTCATCAAGACAGCCAGCGCGCAGCGCAACTTATTAAGCCGATTAAGGCAGGCGTAGAAGTTTTAGAATTACGAGTTAAGCATGTGAATGCGATTGAAAGCCTAGTTGAGCACATGCAAGAAGGCTTAATCCTGCAAAAGCAGTTAACAGGTGCCGATGCATTAGTACATGATTTAGCAAAACATTTGGGCTTAAGTTTGAACTAAGCCTTAGCAAAACTTTAATTTATGTAAAAGCCGCTGAATGAGCGGCTTTTTAGTTTTTGTTCCGCACTATAAGCTGCAAACGCTTACAATTGACCCTTGGACATACAGCTTGTCATAATGCTTTTCCGCTAAGCCTATTCATAATGACAACAGCACTAGGAAATTAATCAATGGAACCAGAGCATCAGGCTGCTAGCCCTGAAAACCCACCAGCAAACGGGCGCCCGCGTAGTCGTGGCATTTATTTACTCCCCAACCTTCTGACGACCGCCGCGATGTTTAGTGGCTTTTATGCGATTGTCGCAGCGATGCAAGGGCATTTTGACGCTGCAGCGATTGCGATTTTTATTGCGATGATCTTGGATGGTTTAGACGGGCGCGTTGCACGCCTAACCAATACTCAAACCGCCTTCGGTGCTGAATATGACAGCATGTCTGACTTAATTTCCTTTGGTGTTGCTCCCGGCTTAGCCATGTATCAATGGTCGCTAGTACATTTCGGTGAAATGGGCACCGGCTGGGGGAAAGTCGGTTGGCTAGCTGCCTTTGTTTATGTAGCTTGTGCTGCTTTGCGTTTGGCACGCTTTAACACGCATATTGGTAAGGGTGACAAAAAATACTTTACCGGCCTACCTAGCCCGACAGCTGCGGCTTTAATGGCGGGGATGGTTTGGGTGTTCAATGACATGAACTATTCAGGAAATAATCTGCAATTTCCAGCGCTGCTCATGACGCTCACGGCGGGCCTATTAATGGTCAGCAATGTGAGCTACTACAGCTTTAAGGAATTCGACCTACGGAATAAAGTCCCTTTCATGGTAATGATTGTGGTTTTATTAGTGTTTGCTTTGACTACAATTGATCCACCTAAAGTTTTATTTACGGTATTTGTAGCTTATACCTTATCAGGGCCAGTGATTTGGCTGGTACGGCGCTATAAACGCATGCAACGGCGCAAGAAAGAGAATCATACTTCCACGACACCGCCAACCACGCCAACTCTACCGTAATCTTAATTGACTGGGGAGCTGCTAACAACTCAGACGCTCCCCTACACAAGTTTTAGCCTGCCCATTAAAAGCTTAAGAAAACTTGAGCTTAGCTAGATTTTGTTGTAGTTTCCTATTCACTTAATTTAAGTTTTGAGATTCGATGAATACACGCAGCACGACAATTTTCTTGTCAGTTGGCTACGCTAGCCAAAGCTGCTTCCTGCCTGCTGTTCTGCTATGCCGACTGCCTTCACGGGCAGAATAAGGTAATAACCTGGCGAGGTTAACACGCGCTCCCTGTTTTACTTTATGATTACACCCATAGCAGCTCTTTGGAGACACTCATGTCTAAACAACGTTTAATTATTTTTGATACTACTTTGCGTGATGGTGAGCAAAGCCCCGGTGCATCCATGAACCAAGCCGAGAAAATCCGCATCGCCAAAATGCTCGAAAAAATGCGGGTGGATGTGATTGAAGCAGGCTTTCCGATTGCTAGCCCGGGCGACTTCGAATCTGTCAAAGCAATTGCGGGCTTGATCAAAGAAAGTACCATTTGTGGCTTAGCGCGTGCTTTAGATGCCGACATTGAGCGCGCAGCAGATGCCTTGAAAGGCGCCAATTCTGGTAGGATTCACACCTTCATCGCGACCTCACCGATTCATATGCAAAACAAATTGCGCATGACACCGGATCAAGTCGTTGAGCAGGCCGTGTATGCAGTGAAAAAAGCGCGCAATTACACCGATAATGTCGAATTCTCCTGTGAAGATGCAGGCCGCTCTGAATTTGAATTTTTGTGCCGGGTGATTGAAGCTGCAATTGCAGCGGGTGCTACCACCATCAATATCCCTGACACCGTCGGCTATCAAATTCCGCATGTATTTGGTGATATGGTCGGGCGTTTAATCCAAACCATTCCGAATGCGGATAAAGCCGTATTTTCAGTGCATTGTCACAATGACTTAGGCTTAGCTGTGGGTAACTCTTTGGCTGCTGTCATGCAGGGCGCACGCCAAGTGGAGTGCACGATCAATGGCTTAGGTGAGCGTGCAGGTAATGCCTCTTTAGAGGAAATCGTGATGGCGATTCGCACTCGCCACGATGTTTTCCCAGTGGAAACGCATATTGATACCACCCAGATTGTCCCGACCTCACGTTTGGTTTCGAGTGTCACGGGCTTCGCCGTACAGCCGAATAAAGCGATTGTCGGTGCGAATGCGTTCGCGCATGAATCGGGCATCCATCAAGATGGCGTACTCAAACACCGCGAAACTTATGAAATCATGCGCGCCCAAGATGTGGGTTGGTCAGATAATAAGATCGTGTTAGGCAAACACTCTGGTCGTAACGCCTTCCGCACTCGCCTACAAGATTTAGGCATTGAGCTAAAAACTGAAGCAGAAATCAATGCCGCTTTCTCGCGCTTTAAAGATTTAGCGGATCGCAAGCATGAAATCTTTGATGAAGATTTGCAGATGTTGATTTTGGAGTCGCGTTCAGCCCAAGAACAAGTCGCTTATGAATTAGTTTCTTCACGGGTTTGCTCTGAAACGGGTGAAGCACCGGTCGCTACGGTGACTCTAAAAGTCCGTGGTGTCGAGCAGCACGCTGAAGCTTTAGGTGGCGGCCCGGTGGATGCGGTATATAAAGCGATTAAAGAAATCACAGGTGAAGAGGCGGCGCTGCAGCTTTATTCAGTGAATGCGATCACCAGCGGCACCGATTCCCAAGGTGAAGTCACTATCCGTTTAGAACAAGCAGGACGCTTAGTGCATGGGCATGGGGCGGATACGGATATCGTGATTGCTTCCGCCAAAGCTTATGTGGATGGCTTAAATAAACTGGCTTCCAGCCAGCAACGTGCTCATCCACAGCACAGCGGAGTGTAAGGTACTTTGGATTGGCAAACTCGTAGCCGTTATCTAAAAGCCATGGGTATTCCATTGTGGATACCCAAAGATTTGGATACGGCTATTGAGTCTGAATTAGCTGCAGCAATAGCTCCACCGACTTTAGATCCTGAATGGATGGAGCCGGTTGTACCCACTATCAAAGCCACTAGCTCACCGATGGATTTGAGTGAGCTATTTCCTGATCAAGCTAAAAAGCCCGTTGTCGTACCTCGATCTATTAGTGTTAAGCCATCGGTGCTTAACAGCAAAGCACCAGACTGTACTCAGTTTAACTGGAATGAACTCCAAGTAGCCGTCGAAGCCTGTCAACTGTGTGAACTACACAAAACTCGCACGCAAACTGTTTTCGGTACAGGTCATCAGCAAGCGCGCTGCATGGTGATTGGTGAAGCACCGGGGGCTGAGGAAGATCGCCAAGGCCTGCCCTTCGTAGGTAAGTCTGGCCAGCTCTTAACCAATATGCTCGCCTCGATTCAGCTTGCCCGTGAAGCTATTTATATCGCCAATATCCTCAAATGCCGACCGCCGAATAATCGTGATCCTAAACCCGAAGAAGCAGCCTGCTGCCGTGGTTATTTAGAGCGGCAGATTGCGTTGATTCAGCCTCAACTAATTGTGGTCGTAGGGCGAATTGCTGCGCACAATTTACTCCAAACCACCACACCACTAGGACGCTTACGGGGTAGCATGCATACTTTGCCGAACAGCACAGTGCCAGTGATTGTGACTTATCATCCCGCTTATTTATTGCGCCAACCGGCTGAAAAGCGCCGTGCTTGGCAGGACTTGCAATTAGCACGGGATTTTCTAGCCTCGTTAGCCACGCCAACCTAAAGCGATTGTTATGCCTGAAGCTAGCCTAATTTTACCTTTACGCCCGATGATGCTTGCTGATCTTGAGCACATTATGCTGATTGAAGAACGGGCTTATCCCTATCCTTGGACGCTAGGCATTTTTCAAGACTGCTTAAAGCATAGCAATTATCATGCTTATATCTATGAACTTAATCAGAAAATTCTCGCCTATTGTGTCTTATCGGTGGCGGTCGGCGAATTACATATCTTAAATATCACTGTGGAACCCAAGCAGCAAAAACAGGGTTGGGGGAAACGTTTGCTAGCCACCGCTGAGCAAATTGGACAGGGTTTAGGGGCGCAAGACTGCTTTTTAGAAGTAAGGCCATCGAATACAACGGCGATTAATTTGTATTTATCACAGGGCTTTAATGAAATTGGCTTGCGAAAAAACTACTATCCAGCCAAAAATGGGCGGGAACATGCCATATTAATGGCAAAAACCTTATTTTAAACACCAACGGGGGTTAGTGGTGTTGCACTTACGGTGTTATTATTGCGACTTTTGGCAACATCCTTAAAACATTAATGTCTGCTATAGGGCTATTACAGGGAGCTTCCAACAATTTGACAGGACTAGCGCA
Organism: Thiolinea sp.; assembly: GCA_049290875.1. Taxonomy (GTDB): domain Bacteria; phylum Pseudomonadota; class Gammaproteobacteria; order Thiotrichales; family Thiotrichaceae; genus Thiolinea. The sequence continues at coordinate 213,062 of JBATOI010000031.1, read as the reverse complement.
GCCAATGCGCATCCCCGCGTCTGCACATAAAATACAACAAGAACAAATTTGTGAACGCGCTGATGCTATTATCCGCAAACTACAAAAAGCAGGCTATGAAGCCTATTTAGTAGGGGGTTGTGTCCGTGATCTATTGCTTGGTTTAATTCCTAAAGATTTCGATATTGCGACGAGCGCTCATCCTGAGCAAGTCCGCAAAATTTTTTCCTCTGCACGCTTGATTGGTCGGCGCTTCCGCTTGGCTCATATTTATTATGGGCGCGACTATATTGAAGTCGCCACTTTCCGCGCACCGCATGATGAAAGTGCTCAAGGTCAAGTCAATGAGCAGGGGCGCATCCTGCATGACAATGTCTATGGCAGCTTGGAAGAAGATGTCTGGCGGCGAGATTTTACCATTAATGCGCTCTTCTATGATCCCGTCAGTGGCGACGTGATTGACTATGTCGACGGCATGCAGGATTTAGTCAAACGCCGTTTGCATTTAATCGGCGACGCGGAACAACGCTATCGTGAAGATCCGGTGCGGATGCTGCGCGCTTTACGTTTTGCGGCTAAATTAGATTTCGAGCTGGATGGCCCAACCGGCGAGTTGATTTACTCGATGGGGCATTTGTTGCATGGCGTTGCTCCAGCCCGCTTATTTGATGAGCTATTAAAGCTCCTGCATAGCGGCCACGGCTGGAAAACCTTCCTGCTACTAGAGCAATATCAACTACTCCCTGCTCTGCTACCGGTTACTGCAACTAGCCTTGCACAGGATGCTCAGGGCGTTTATCGCAAACTACTGCAATCGGCCCTCACGAATACCGACAACCGTATTGCTGAAGGCAAATCGGTCATGCCAGCCTTCTTATTCGCCGTGCTCTTGTGGGAGCGAGTGCATGCACTGACCGTACAAGCTCAACTCAAAGGCCATCCTGAATTACAAGCACTGCATATCGCGGCTACTGATGTATTACGTGATCAGGTGAAAATCACCGCTATCCCGCGCCGTTTTAGCAATGTCACTCGTGAGATTTGGGGGCTGCAATCACGCTTCCGCCATCGAGATTTAAGGCGGGCGAATATCCTCTTCAACAATCCACGCTTCCGTGCTTCTTATGATTTTCTATGCTTGCGTGCGAGTGCCGGTGAGCAAATTGTCGCTGACGATTGCGAATGGTGGACTCAATTCCAAGAAACTACTGCCGAAGATCGCCCTAATCTGTGTAAAAATGGTGGCAAAAAGCGGCGTACGAAGCGTAAAAAAGCCAAGCCTACTGCTGAATGAAAACGCTGGCTTATATTGGTTTAGGGAGCAATCAGGGTGACTCGGTTGCTCATTTAAAATCTGCTTTAAAGCATTTAGCCGACCATGCGTCTATTGAACTGCAAGCTGTTTCCAGCTTCTATCAAACCAAACCGATTGGCCCACAGAATCAGCCTGATTACGTGAATGCAGTGGCAAATTTAAAAACCGATTTAAGTGCGCAAGAGCTGCTAGCCGTGTTATTAGAGATTGAGCGCTTGCATGGCCGAGTACGTGATCCGAACTTGCGTTGGGGGCCACGTACTTTAGATTTAGATTTATTGCTGTATGGCGATGCAATTATTCAAGAGGCTAATTTGATCGTGCCGCATCCTGAACTATGTAAGCGGGCGTTTGTGGTTTATCCGTTGTTGGAGATTGCGCCTGATTTAGTACTGCCCACAGGTAGCACATTGAAAGCCTACCAAGCACAATTAGACACGAGTGATTTAATAAGAATGGTTTAAGCTGCTAAACCTTTCGCCAAACCAAAATCCGATTATTCACCGGCATTTCGTAATCAGTCTGCAATTCTATGCCCACTTTAGCCGCCAAAGCCTGCAAATCTTCAAAATTGCGAATGCCACTTTCAGGGTCGCGCTGCTTCAACCACTGCTCAAAGCGTGCATTGCTGGCACTGGTAAATTGGCCGCCATAATTAAATGGGCCATAGACAATGAACAAACCATTGGCTGCTAATAGACTACCTACACCCGCAAAGCAAGCTTGTACCGCTGCCCAGCTCATAATATGCAAAGTATTCGCAGAGAAGACTGCATCCACTTGAAGCTTAGGCCATGCGACTTGACGCACATCGAGCACTAAAGGTGCGAGCACATTAGGCAGTTGCGCATCCTGCAACCAAGCGTTGATTCCCTGATGATATTCAAGCTGATCACTGGTTTGCCAAGTCAGATAGGGAAGTTGTTCGCCAAAATAAACAGCGTGCTGCCCAGTGCCACTACCAATTTCGAGCACTGATTTATGCTCAGTCAACAGCGGTTTGAGTACGGCTAAAATCGGCTCGCGATTTTCGTCACAGGAAGCTGCATAGGGTTTCATTTAATTTTCGACTGCTTTGAAAGCAGCATCAAGGGTTTGCCAAGTATTGACGATGTGGCAGAAGATATCAGCAGTTTTTTCGGCATCATACACGGCTGAATGCGCTTGCTCACCATCCCAATTCATCCCAGCGGCTTGCGCAACCCGTGCTAACACCGTTTGACCGTAGACAACTGCGCCTAAAGTTACGGTATCAAGGGTACTAAAGGGGTGGAAAGGATTGCGCTTACAATCATTTCGCTCGGACGCAGCATTGACAAAATTGAGATCAAAAGGTGCATTATGCCCCACTAAAATCGCTCGATTACAGCGATTCAGTTTCACTTCACGACGCACGACTTTAAAGAACTCATCCAAGGCACGCGGTTCAGGCATGGCTAGGCGTAAGGGGCTGAAGGGCTTAATACCATTCACTTCTAAAGACTTAGGATCAAGATTAGCATTGGGGAAAGGTTCAATATGCCAATGATAGGTGCGATGCCGCGATAGCTCGCCCTTTTCATCAATACGCAAGATCACCGCTGCCACTTCTAGCAGAGCATCCTTACGAAAGTTGAATCCGCCCGTTTCCACATCTATCACGACCGGCAAAAATCCGCGAAACCGGCTGGATAGTGGGATAATCTCAATTTCATCACTCATGGCGCTGAGCTTACCGGATGTGGCTGAAAATAGGTAGGAAATTGCGGGTAATTCGATTTGTTTTTTATAAGCAATTGATTTATAAATTTATTTATTTTCAAGCACTAAGGTAGCTTTCCTTTCAAAAAGGATAATGTTATGTTCAAAACAGTAAGCTTTGTTTTTTAGCACTGCTAATTTGCTCTACCCGTTTGCAAGGAACTGCCATGAGTCTAGAAAAAACCCCGCAAGATATTGATACCCAAGAAACACTTGAATGGGTGGACTCTTTAGAGGCAGTGATTGAATCTGAAGGTTTGGAGCGCGCGCACTTTTTACTCGAACAGCTGATTAGCACTGCACGCCAAAATGGCGCCAACCTACCCTATTCCGCTAATACAGCCTATATCAATACGATTCCACCGCATTTAGAACAATACACCCCCGGCAATCCAGCTCTAGAATTACGTTTACGCTCGTGGATTCGCTGGAATGCAGTCGCTATGGTGGTACGTGCAAATCGTAAAAGTTCAGAGCTAGGCGGACATATTGCGACCTTTGCCTCAGCGGCAACTTTATATGATGTGGGCATGAATCATTTCTGGCATGCGCCTTCACCACAAAATGGTGGTGATGTGATTTATGTGCAAGGCCATGCAGCCCCTGGTATGTATGCACGCTCGTTTTTGGAGGGACGTTTCACTGAGAACGACTTGGATAATTTTCGTCAAGAAGTCAGCGGCCAAGGCTTGTCGTCTTATCCACATCCGTGGCTCATGTCGAATTATTGGCAGTTCCCAACCGTGTCGATGGGTTTAGGGCCAATCACCTCGATCTATCAAGCTCGCTTCATGAAATATCTACAGGATCGTAAACTCGCTGATACTGAAAATCGACATGTTTGGGCTTTCGTAGGTGATGGTGAAGTCGATGAGCCGGAAACTTTAGGCGCGATTTCTCTAGCTGGACGCGAAAAGCTCGATAACCTCATTTGGGTGGTGAACTGCAATCTGCAGCGCCTTGATGGCCCGGTACGCGGCAATGGTAAAATTGTCCAAGAGCTAGAAGCTGTGTTTCGGGGCGCGGGCTGGAATGTGATTAAGGTGATTTGGGGTTCGTATTGGGACCCACTACTCGCCAAAGATATTCATGGCAAACTCAAGCAACGCATGCTCGAAGTGGTGGATGGTGAATTCCAAAACTACAAAGCCAAAGATGGCGCTTATGTACGCGAGCATTTCTTCGGCGCTTATCCTGAGCTGCGCGAAATGGTGGCACGCATGAGCGATGCGGATATTTGGCGCTTGAATCGCGGCGGGCATGATCCGCACAAAGTCTATGCAGCCTATTACTCAGCGGTGAATCATGAAAATCAGCCCACAGTTATTCTCGCGCATACCGTCAAAGGCTATGGCATGGGTGCTGCTGGCGAAGGCCAAAATCGCACCCATCAACAGAAAAAACTCACGAATGAAGAAATGATTGCCTTCAAAAATCGTTTCAATATTCCTTTAAGTGATGAAGATGCGGCAGAAGCCAAATATTACCGCCCCGCCGATGATAGCGAAGAAATCAAATACTTACACGAGCAGCGTAAAGCTTTAGGTGGCTATCTACCGCAGCGTCAAACGCATGCAGCGCCACTCAAAGTTCCTGAACTCAACTTATTCCAAACCTTATTAGATAGCAGCGGCGAGCGCGAAATGTCCACGACCATGGCTTTTGTGCGCCTGCTGACGATTTTGACCCGTGATAAAAATATTGGACGACATATCGTGCCTATTGTGCCGGATGAGGCGCGCACTTTTGGCATGGAAGGCATGTTCCGCCAATTGGGGATTTATTCTTCAGTCGGTCAATTGTATGAGCCACAAGATAAAGACCAAGTGATGTTCTACAAAGAGGACAAATCAGGGCAAATCTTAGAAGAAGGGATTAATGAAGCAGGGGCTATTTCCAGTTGGATTGCAGCCGCGACCGCTTACAGCACACACGGTGTCTGCATGGTGCCTTTCTATATTTATTACTCCATGTTTGGCTTCCAACGGATTGGTGATTTGGCTTGGGCAGCGGGTGATTCTCGTGCGCGCGGCTTCTTAATTGGTGGCACGGCGGGGCGCACAACGCTTGCCGGTGAAGGTTTACAGCATCAAGATGGCCATGGCTTGGTGCAAGCCAGCTTGATTCCGAACTGTATTTCTTATGATCCGACTTTTGCCTATGAACTGGCGGTGATTATTCAGCATGGCATGAAGCGTATGTATGAAAATCAAGAAGATGTCTACTACTACATCACTGCGATGAATGAAAATTACCAGCATCCCGCCATGCCGCAGAGTGCGGAAGAAGGCATTATTAAAGGCATGTATTTATTCAGTGGTGGGGGCAAAAAGCGCAAGAAAGTTCAGCTGTTAGGCTCAGGCGCAATCTTGCGTGAAGTGATTGCTGCTGGTGAAATGCTCGACAAAGAATGGGGTGTGGATGCCGATATTTGGAGCGTGACCAGCTTCAATGAAATCGCCCGCGAAGCCCGCGATATTGAGCGTTGGAATTTGCTGCATCCGCTCGAAGATGCGCGTCTGCCTTATATTACGCAATGCTTAAAAGATCGACGTGGCCCTGCGGTTGCTGCTACCGATTATATTCGTAGCTACGCTGATCAAATCCGTGCTTGGATACCGATGCATTATAAAGTTTTAGGTACGGATGGTTTTGGGCGCAGCGATACCCGCGCTCAATTGCGTAGACACTTTGAAGTGGATCGTTATTACATTGTCCTTGCTGCACTCAAATCTTTAGTCGATGAAAATTCCTTACCTGCGGTGAAAGTGATGGAAGCGATGGAGAAATACCAAATCGATCCGAATAAACCTAACCCCTTATACGTTTAGGGAGACGCGATCATGGCTATCCAAGAAGTTCGTGTCCCAGATATTGGTGACTTTAAAGAGGTGGAAATCATTGAAGTGCTGGTTAAAGTCGGCGATAGCATTCAAGCGGAAGATTCGCTGATTACCGTTGAATCTGACAAAGCCTCGATGGAAATTCCTGCGCCTGCAGCAGGTACAGTGAAAGAATTGCGGGTGCAACAAGGTGATCGCGTTTCTAAAGGCAGCTTGATTCTTACTCTTGAACTCCAAACCAGTATTGAGAAAAAACCGCCAGTCACCGCTCATTCAATTACTAGCCCTGCGCCCATTGGCACGCCGCTTGACCCCTTTGATCTTAAAGCCAATCAGGCACCAGCCACACTGAAAACAGCTCATAAAGCCAAAACAGTCATCGATCATGATGCCTTCAAAAAAGCTTATGCAACACCTTCAGTACGCAAATTTGCCCGTGAGCTAGGCGTAGATTTAGGCCGAGTGGCTGGCAGTGGACGCAATCAACGCATTACTGAAGAAGATGTGAAAGGCTATACCAAGGACGTGATGGGACTTGGTTTACCATCAAAAAATGCTGCGACCGCTCATAGTGGTCTTGGCATTCCACGTATGCCCGATATTGATTTCAGCCAGTGGGGTGAGGTCGAAACGCTGCGATTGAATCGGATTAATAAGCTCACGGGCGAATTCCTGCATCGCAATTGGCTGAATGTGCCGCATGTCACTCAATTTGATCAAGCTGATATCACTGACTTAGAAGCCTTCCGCCAAACATTGAATCTTGAGCAGGAAAAGATCAAAGCCCCCAAAATTACCCCACTGGTTTTCATTATGAAAGCGGTGGTGGCGGGCTTAAAGGCTTATCCACGCTTTAATACTTCGCTAGATCCTTCCGGCGAAATGCTGATTCAGAAGAAGTATTATCATCTTGGCATCGCAGTGGATACACCCGACGGTTTAGTCGTACCGATCATTCGTGATGTGGATAAAAAATCGCTGCTGCAACTGTCCGATGATCTCAAGGAAGTTTCAACTAAAGCGCGTGAACGGCGATTGAAGCCCGCTGATTTACAAGGTAGCTGCTTCTCGATTTCCAGTTTAGGTGGGATTGGTGGGACTAAATTCACCCCGATCATTAATGCGCCCGATGTAGCGATTTTGGGGGTATCTAAATCGAGTATGCAGCCGATTTGGAATGGCAAAGAATTTGTGCCGCGTCTGATATTGCCTTTGTCGCTCTCTTATGATCATCGAGTGATTGATGGTGCAGATGGTGCGCGTTTTACTAGTTTCCTCGCCAAGATGCTCAGTGATATTCGGAGGTTGCTGGTATAGGCTGGTGTGAAAACATATTGCCTATCTAGGAAAAGACGATGTTGGTCATAAGCTGTTAACGACTCATCAGATAATAATAAGTAAAAATAGTGCTCCCTTAGAAATAAAAATAATTGATGATGGTCACTTTAAAAGCAGGCACTCTTAAGTTGCTGCAATGCGCAAGTTTTTCGGCTATGCTGTGCAGGCGTTGAGGACGGGTCCAAAATAACCCATGCAAGGAGAAGTCTAATGAGTCGTGATGTTGTTGTATTAAGTGCTGTACGTTCTGCAATTGGTGCTTTCGGCGGAAGTTTAAGCGGCATTGAGCCAGCAGAACTAGCTGGCCAAGTCATGAAAGAAGCAGTACAACGTTCTAGTGTTGATCCTGCTCAAATCAATTATGTAACAGTAGGCAATACCATCCCTACTGAATCTCGTTTCCCTTATGTTGCGCGTGTCGCTTCTATTCAAGCTGGCTTGTCGATGGAATCGGTCGCGATGTCAGTGAATCGTCTGTGTAGCTCTGGCTTACAAGCGATTGTGACTACGGCACAAGGCATTATGCTCGGCGATTATGATTACGGTGTGGGTGGCGGCGTGGAAGTGATGTCACGTGCTGGTTATCTATCTCCTGCGATGCGTAATGGTGCACGGATGGGCGATACCACCATGATCGACACGATGGTGGCTACGCTGACTGACCCGTTCGGGGTTGGTCATATGGGTATCACCGCTGAAAACTTAGCCGCTAAATGGGGCATTACTCGTGAAGAGCAAGATGCTTTGGCGGCTGAGTCACAACGTCGTGCTGCGAATGCAATTAAAGAAGGTCGTTTCAAATCTCAAATTCTGCCGATTACGCTGAAATCTCGTAAAGGCGAAGTGGTATTTGATACGGACGAACACGTTAAAGCCGACACTACCGTTGAATCTTTGGGTAAAATGCGCCCAGCGTTCAAGAAAGACGGTACTGTTACTGCTGGTAATGCCTCTGGTATCAATGATGGCGCTGCCTTCTTCGTGTTAGCAGCAGCTGATGTGGCTGCGAATGCAGGCCAAAAGCCAATCGCGCGCTTAGTTTCTTATGCAGTTGCTGGTGTACCGAATGATGTAATGGGTGAAGGTCCTATCCCTGCGTCTAAGCAAGCGCTGAAAAAAGCGGGCTTGTCTTTAGATCAAATGGATGTCATCGAGTCTAACGAAGCCTTCGCAGCACAAGCAATTGCAGTTGCTAAAGGCTTAGGCTTAGACATGAACAAAACCAATGTGAACGGTGGCGCGATTGCTTTAGGTCACCCGATTGGTTGTTCTGGTGCCTTCATCGCGACTAAAGCACTCTATGAATTACAACGCACCAATGGCAAATATGCCCTAGTCACCATGTGTATCGGTGGTGGTCAAGGTATTGCTGCTGTCTTCGAGCGTATGTAAAACCTAGTTTAGGTGGAGTATTTTACTCCACCTATTCAAATAAACTGCTTAAATTCTTCTTAAAATTAACCTGTACAATAAATATTATTTATTAATAATAAGAAATCCGATGATTAGCATGCCTGTCTACCCGCATTTCATGTGATAATTCTCCATTAGAATAGGTTGGTTACCCACAATACCAGATCAATCCATGATAAAACTCTAATAAACTTAAAACTAAAGGAAGTTACGCAGAGGTCTATGCAATATGAAAATAAAACTAATTAAACTCTGTGCACTATCTGCTCTTTTGTCCTGCATGATAGCGAGCGTAGAGGCTGAAATTTACAAGTGGACGGATGCATCGGGCGCAGTACACTACACTCAAACACCCCCACCTGATTTATCCAAAGCAAAAGACATTGCTGAAGACATTAGCTTGTCTACCGGCAAAGCCAAACACACTGAAAAGACTGAGGCTACCGCTAAATCTGAAGAAGAAAATAAAGACAAGCCTAAAGATGAGCTAGATCAGGCTAAAGATGAAGGTGCTAAGAACGAAGATAAGCATCGCCAATTCTGCGACCAGCAAAAGTCTTCTTTAAAACAATTGTTAGCTAATCCAGTGATTCGTTGGCGCTCGACTGAGAACGAAGAAAAAATTCTCAGCGCTAAAGAGCGCGCCGAGAAAATCACTGAAATGGAAAAAAACGTTAAAGAACTGTGTAACCCACAAGTACTTCCTGACAAGGTTAATAAAGCACAATAATAGTTAATTATGCCCTGTGCTCATCAGGGATAATTTACAAATCCTGCGGGTAGCCTAAAGTAGGCTGCCGCTTGGGCTTTATAACTTACAGACAACTAAATGATCCAAACAAAGTATTGGTTAGCACTTACTGTACTTACCGTAAGTAGCTTAATACCCCCTTGTATGGCTGCTGAAAAACCTGATGAAAGTGTTAAAATTGCTTTATCGGGGCAAATAGAAACGGCTATTCACCGTTTTGGCAAAGCACCTCGGCGCATTTTGTGGCTATCCACTAACGAAACCCAAGCAGCCGATTTTAGCTTAGCCAAGCAGTTAGCCACTGCAGGTTTAGAAGTTTGGATAGCACCTTTAGAGGCTAAAACTAAAAAAACAGCCCATGCTAAACCCTTAAATGCAGCAGCGATAGCGGAGCTGATTGAAGAATCTTTCCCTAGCAAACCTGAAAATAAACTTTATATTTTCAGTACAGGTGACAGTGCCAAAGCAGCGATTGAAGGCTTAAAAACTTGGCAAGATGCACGCGGCAACTCAATACAGTTAGGTGGTGTAATTTTAGCTTACCCACAGCTGCAATTAGAAAATGCCAAAGCAACCGAACCCAAATTTATTGAACCTGTCTCCCAATTAAAGCTTCCTGTGTATATTTTCCAAACGGCCAAAAAGTTGAATTTAGAAGTCGCTGAAGAGCTAATCGCTACTTTTGAGCAAGGTGGTAGTATTGTTTACTCTGAACTTGTAACTGATACGGCTGATGGCTATTTGCAGGGTAAAGCTAATTCTGAGGAGGAAATGCTACAGCTTAGTGTATTTCCGGCACAACTCACGCAAGCTTTGGATAAACTGACTGAAGTACCCGCACAGCCTGCAGAACTAATAACGGCTAAAGAAAGTGCACAACCACCTTTACAGGAACACCCGACTAAGCAGTTAGCACCTGACTTGCGCCTTGAGGATTTAGATGGAAAAACGCACGATTTAAAAGATTATCGTGGCAAAGTGGTACTATTGAATTTCTGGGCGACTTGGTGTCCGCCTTGTATCAAAGAAATACCCTCGCTGAATAATTTGCAGCAGAAATTTTCCAGTAATGACTTTGTAGTACTTAGTGTGGATGTGGGCGAGGAACCAAAAGACATCAAAGCGTTCTTAGAACACATACCTGCCGACTACCCGGTGCTTTTGGATAGCAAAACTAGTCTAGCCAGTACTTGGCAATTGAAGGCATTTCCCAGTACCTTTGTGATTGATAAGACTGGGCACTTACGTTACCTGTATTTCGGCGGCTTAGAATGGGATGAGCCAGAGATAATAAAGTTTTTAGAGCAGCACTTTGAGATAGTGGCAAAATAATTGCATTCCTTTCACCATAGGTTTGATGAAAGGACGCGATAACACGGGAAGAGTTTAGCCGTAATGGCAGACATAGTGGGTAGGCTCTAATACTTCAATATCAAATGAAGTATTGGCAGCGACCGAGAAAGATTGCCCGCCTTGATATTCTTGCCATTGCTCAGCACCTGCCAAACGCACACGGCAACGTCCCTGCTGAATTTCCATAATTTCGGGAGCAGCAGTACCAAAAGTTAAAGTAGCAGGCAAAATAACCCCTACACTTTTGCGTGTGCCATCGGCGGTAAAAAAAGTGTAGCTGATACATTTACCGTCAAAATACACATTACCAGTGGTTTGTAGACGGACATTTTCGATTTGGCTCATCAGGTCGATCCTTAACAGATTACAATAGGAATAAGCACCCATTGGAAGGGTAATAAGAAAAGCGTAGGCAGTGTAACAGTAGCGTAAACAGCTTGGAATCTTTCCAGCAGCACAAACACCTAAGGCCTACACTCCACAGTCACAACAGTCTAGAACAATTAGAACTAGCATAAAAATACTAGGATTTAGCATGCATGCTTTGGATAAATTAACAGCGCAGGATATTAGCAAACGCTTACAACAAGTTAGCTCGCATCGTAGTTTTGATGTCCCCAGTAACTTACTCAGTGAGCATTTTCGCGACGCAGCCGTACTAGTGCCCTTCGTGCGCCTCCGTGATGAATGGCATTTGCTGTATATTCGCCGCGCTTGCTCAGAGCGGGATCGTCATAGTGGGCAAGTGGCGTTTGCGGGCGGCAAGCGCGACCCACACGACCCCGATTTATATGGGACGGCCTTGCGTGAAGCTTATGAAGAAATTGGTATTAATCCAGAAGATGTCATCATCTTGGGTGATTTGACGCCACACCACAGTATCAGCAATTTCAAAATTGCTCCGATTGTGGGACAGGTACCTTGGCCTTATTCCTTACATTTACAACGTAGCGAAGTGGATCGTGCTTTTACGATTCCATTGACTTGGCTCGCCGATCCACGTAATCACGAATTACGCTTGCGTGAACTGAAAGGTACGAAAGTACCCGTCGTTTACTTTAAGGAATACGATGGTGAATTGCTTTGGGGTGCGACTGCACGGATGACCTTGAATCTTTTATATGTGCTTGGCGTGGATTTTAGTGAGTTAAATCCGCCTATGGCTCAAGCAGCCTAACAACTATTATCTGCAAATAAGCACCTAAATAACTATACAGGTGCTTATTATCTGTGCTTAGCGATTATTCGCTAGTCTCGCCTTCGACTAAGTCTTCGGCATCTTCATCAGTGTCAACTTCTTCCTCACCAGTGCTCAAAATTGGGGCAATCTGCACCAATTTCTCCCCCTCACTTAGGCGAATTAGAGTTACACCTTGCGTATTACGCCCTACCACAGACACCTGCGCCACAGGAGTACGTACCAAGATACCGCCATCAGTAATCAACATAATTTGATTACCTTCAGTAACTTGCACCGCACCAATCGCCCGCCCATTTCGTTCAGAAGTTTGGATCGCAATCACGCCCATGCCGCCACGGCCTTGAGCTAGGAACTCATCAACCCGAGTACGCTTGCCATAACCATTTTCGGTAGCAGTCAGGATTTCACCTTCACCCAAAATCAGTAAAGCATTAACCTGTTGATTTTCTTCTAAACGAATCCCGCGCACACCCGCCGCACCACGGCCCATCGCGCGCACATCGCTTTCAGGGAAACGAATTGCTTTGCCTGCCGAAGTGAACAGCATGACTTCGTTTTCGCCATTGGTGAGCGCTACATCGACGAGGTAATCATCACGCAAATCGACCGCAATAATTCCAGCATTGCGCGGGCGTGAGAATTCTTTCAGTGGGGTTTTCTTCACTGTACCGTTTGAAGTCACCATGAAGATAAATTTACCTTCTTCATATTCACGGATCGGCAGAATCGCATTGATACGCTCGCCATCTTCGAGCGGGAGCAGGTTCACCATCGGTCGGCCACGTGAGTTCCGACTAGCCAGCGGCAACTGATATACCTTCAGCCAATACATGCGCCCACGACTGGAAAAGCACAAAATCGTGTCGTGAGTACTGGCAACGAAAAGCTTCTCAATAAAGTCTTCTTCCTTCATCGTCGTTGCCGTCTTACCACGCCCACCACGCCGTTGTGCACGATAAGTATCCAAAGGCTGAGCCTTGGCGTAACCTTCGTGAGAGAGTGTCACTACCACCTCTTCATCAGCGATCAGATCTTCTAGGCTTAAATCTTCACCTACTGCATTGATTTCAGTGCGGCGTTCGTCACTATAGGCTTCACGCAACTCCAGCAACTCATCACGAATTACCTGCATTAAACGTTCTGGATTACTCAGAATATCCAGTAAGTCGGCAATACGCTCTAGCAGTTCACGATATTCTTCGAGGATTTTATCTTTTTCTAAGCCAGTTAAGCGATGCAGACGCAAATCGAGAATGGCTTGGGCTTGCTCTTCAGAAAGCCAGTAGTGGCCTTCGCGCAAACCTAGAGCTGCATCTAAATCATCAGGACGGGACATTTCCGCACCCGAGCGCGTTAGCATCTCCGAGACGATCCCCGGGCTCCAACCACGTGCCATCAAGCCTTCTTTGGCTTCAGCTGGGCTGGCAGCCCGTTTAATTAAATTAATAATCTCGTCAATATTAGAAAGTGCAACCGCTAAGCCTTCTAAGATATGCGCTCTTTCCCGCGCTTTACGCAGATTGAAGATAGTACGGCGCGTGACCACCTCACGGCGATGACGTAAGAAGGCCTCAAGAATCTGCTTTAAATTCAGCAGTTTTGGCTGAGCATCCACCAAAGCGACCATGTTAATCCCAAACACAGTCTGGAGTTGCGTTTGCTTATATAGGTTATTGAGCAACACCTCAGCGGATTCGCCACGCTTCACTTCAATGACCATGCGCATGCCATCTTTATCTGACTCATCACGCAGCTCAGAAATGCCTTCGATCTTTTTGTCTTTAACCAGCTCGACAATTTTTTCTAACAAGCGCGCCTTATTGACCTGATAAGGCAACTCGTGCACAGCAATCGTTTCGCGCCCAGTCTTTTCATTGACTTCGATCTCAGCACGCGCACGCACATAAATCCGTCCACGCCCCGTGTGATAAGCCTCCCGAATGCCACGCGAGCCATTGATAATCCCCGCTGTAGGGAAATCTGGCCCTGGGATATACTCCATTAAATCATCAATTTCTAAATCAGGATTAACGATCAAGGCCAAGCAAGCATTCACTACTTCCTTGAGATTATGCGGTGGAATATTAGTCGCCATTCCGACGGCAATCCCTGAGGAACCATTGACTAATAGATTCGGTACACGGGTAGGGAAAACCGCAGGTTCATGCTCAGCACCGTCATAGTTTGGGACGAAATTAACGGTTTCTTTATCAATATCCGCTAATAATTCGTGCGCAATCTTCGACATGCGCACTTCGGTATAACGCATCGCCGCAGGTGCGTCGCCGTCTACCGAACCGAAGTTACCTTGACCATCGGCCAGCATATAGCGCAAAGAAAAGGGCTGAGCCATCCGCACTACTGCATCATACACAGCCGTATCACCATGTGGATGGTATTTACCGATGACGTCACCGACTACGCGCGCTGACTTTTTATAGGGTTTATTCCAATCATTCCCTAATTCACTCATCGCAAATAAGACCCGACGATGAACAGGTTTTAGGCCATCACGTACGTCCGGTAGCGCACGCCCAACGATAACACTCATCGCATAGTCCAGATAGGACTGGCGCATTTCATCTTCGAGGTTAACCGGAATAACTTCCTTGGCAAAGTCAGCCATATTTATTGTTCGACCGTTTAAGATAGAGGCGACTATTATACCAGAAAAAGCATAGAAAAGGTCAAAACGCAGCGTTGAAACTCATACTGAATGCGGGTTTTAGCAGTTATTTTAAATCTAAAAAATAGAGTCTGATAAATGTTTAACGCTGATCTAAAGCAGGATGTTGAATTTTAAAACTCATTAGCACTACACCCATTCCAGCGATGCCTAAAGCCAGCAGCGCGAAACGCAAACCAATATGATCAGCGAGAGTACCAATCAACGAAGGGCCTAATAGAAAACCGATATAACCCAGAATCGTAATCACTGAAATCACCTGCCCTGCTTGGTTGGGAGCAATGTCACCCGCGAGTGAAAACACAATCGGCACCACGGCAGCCAGTGCTAAGCCTGCTACTAAAAACCCCGCTAGAATCAGTGGTGGGTATACCGTACTAACTGATAACAAAATGCCAACGGCAGCCATAATTCCAGACACTCTAAGCACTAAGCGCCGCCGCCAATGCAAGAGTATCCAACCTGAACCCAAGCGCCCAAGCATCATCGCAAAGTGAAACACAGCAGGCCCTGCTGCCCCTACAATGGTTGGCAAATCTAACGATAAGCGTAAATACACTGCTGACCACATTTCTAGCGTACCTTCAGAAAAGAAGGTCAAACCCGTGATCGCAGCGAGTAATAATAAAATGGGGGTTCTAAATAAGGCCGCACGGCTAGTGCTTGGAGTTTCTTGTGCCTGCTGTTGAGGATGGCTAATCAAACTATCCACCCGTGAGCTCAAGGCATAGATCAACCCCAATCCCAGCAAAACAGCCGCGATTAATAAATAAACAGTGCGAAATTCCATACCCTGAAACAGCAAGAAGCCCGTCGTCAATGCGGATAACGACCCCATACCGCTATAGCCTGCATGAAAGAAGCTCATGCGCGTATCGCCGGTATTTTGCTCGTAATTAACGGCAGCCGCATTAATCCCCACATCCAACGCGCCTGATGCAGCCATTAAACCAATGATCGCAACTATTAGCCAAAGATAGCTAGTGATCCAGTAAAAGGAAGCATAGGCCAGCGCGGAAATAAGAATGCTGATCAGCATTAAACGTCGAGCGCCCCAACGATCAGCGAGGCGCCCTGTGAGCAGCATAGCCGGAAAAGATCCGACTACGCCTAAAGTCAGAGTTAAGCCCAATTGACCGGAACTTAACCCAAAAGCACGCTGCAAATCGGCCATCATCACTTGCCAAGAGCCAAAAATAGCCCCTAAAGCAAAAAAACCACTAATCACCAACCAAAATGCAGCTCGTTGCAAGCTTAGGTATCCATCCGCCAGATATGTTCTTTATCACGACTACTTAAGGACTGCCCGAGCATTTCGAGATTAACTAAAACAATCCCCTCTTCGGTGACATAGAACCGTTTTTCATCGTCTTCTCTATTTTCACCAATGATAGTTCCATCAGGAATCACGCAGCCTTTATCCACGATGACTTTGGTTAAGCGACAATTATTGCCAATGCTCACTTTGGGCAGAATAATACTGTCTTTAACTAAAGAATTATTGCCAATACTCACCGCAAAGAAAGCCACTGAACGCTTCATACGCGCACCCGACAAAATACAACCTGCTGAGACTAGCGAATCAATCGCCTCACCCCGACGGCCATCTTCGTCGAAGACAAATTTTGCAGGTGGATATTGCGGCTGGTAAGTCCAAATCGGCCACAAGCGGTCATATAAATTGAGTTCTGGTTCGACAGCGCACAGCTCCATATTGGCTTTCCAATAGGAATAAACTGTACCCACATCCCGCCAATAAGCAGGTTCACCGGTCGCTTCATTACGGAAAGCATAAGCACGCGCATTCGCGGTATGAATATGCTTAGGGATAATATCTTTACCGAAATCATGCGAGGACTCATCGCTGAGTGCATCCTCACTTAAAGTTCTGAACAAGAACTCACGCGAGAATACATAAATACCCATCGAAGCCAAGGCAATCCCTGGTTTACCTGGCATATGTTCAGGTTGCTTAGGTTTCTCAGTGAATTTGGTGATGCTCATGTCTTCATCAACCGACATAACACCGAAACCAGTTGCTTCCTCCACGGGTACTTCGATACAACCTACCGTGAAATCAGCACCCGAGAGCACATGCTGGACTAGCATGTCAGAGTAATCCATTTTGTAGATATGGTCGCCACCTAAGACGATGACATACTCAGGATCATGCCGATGTAAAATATCAAGGTTTTGATAAAGCGCATCGGCCGTGCCCTGATACCACTCTTTCTTCTCAGTACGTTGTTGGGCGGGAAGAATTTCGACGAATTCGCCAATTTCAGCACGCATGAAATTCCAAGCACGCTGCATATGCCGAATCAGGGAATCTGATTTGTATTGAGTCAAAACACCAATCCGACGAATCCCCGAATTGACGCAATTGGATAAAGCAAAATCAATAATGCGGTACTTGCCACCAAACGGAACCGCTGGCTTGGCGCGCCGCTGAGTTAGATTCTTTAAACGCGAACCCTCCCCGCCTGCTAACACTAAAGCCAAAGTATTCCGGCTAAGCTCGCGCGCTAAATTAGGGCGCGAAAAATCCATCCTTGTTGTCTTATTATTTTCTTCACTCATGCTAAGCTCCTCTGTGGGTGTAAAACCTCGCTCCTCCATGCCAGCACTAAGATTGCCGTTTATGGATTAGGCTTATCATACTCTTTTGTTACTTCAACCAAACGAATTACATTGGTTGAACCTGGCTGGCCAAATGGCACACCTGCAGTGACTACAATGCGATCCCCTAAAACTGCAAAACCTTTACGCTGCACCATCCGCGCTGCTTTCCCGACCATATCGGATAGAGAAGTTACATCACGCGTTTGTACCGCATACACCCCCCAAACCAAAGTGAGTTTGCGTGCTACATGATGCGAAGGTGTTAAACCTAAAATTGGTACTAAACCCCGTGCCCGTGCTGCCCGTAAAGTGGTCGAACCCGTGCTACTGAAAGTCACAATAGCTACACAACGACGTGCGGTAGCAATGTCGGATGCTGCACGCGCAATCGCATCCGCATCGGTTGGCTCGCCATCTAACGGGTAAACTTTTAAAGCATGATTGCTACGTACATCACGCTCAGTCTCAGCAATAATTCGCCCCATGACTTCCACTGCTTCCAGCGGATATTGGCCCGCCGCAGTTTCTGCAGACAACATCACCGCATCAGCACCATCATAAATCGCCGTTGCAACATCGGATGCTTCCGCACGTGTGGGTATTGGTGAATTAATCATAGATTCTAGCATCTGCGTGGCAACAATGACCGGGCGACCTAAAGAGCGCGCGGTTTCGACGATCCGCTTTTGAATCGCTGGTACCCGCTCAGGTGGCAATTCCACGCCCAAATCACCGCGCGCGACCATCACTGCATCTGACAATTCAATAATGCGATGCAACTGATCTAAGGCTGAAGGCTTTTCTAGCTTAGCAAGCACGCCTGCGCGACCATTCACCAAGTTGCGGGCCTCGATAATATCTTCAGGGCGCTGTACGAAAGACAGTGCAACCCAATCCACGCCTAGCTCTAAACCAAACTCTAAATCGGCACGATCTTTTTCAGTTAAAGCACTAATCGGTAATTGCTTGTCCGGAACATTCACCCCTTTACGATCAGAAATCACTCCACCCACGACTACTGTGGTCACTGCCACCAGCGGTGAAGCTTGCGTGACTTTTAAACGCACTTTGCCATCATCGACCAATAATTCGTGGCCTGCTTCAAGTACATCAAAGATCTCTTTATGCGGCAGGCTCACACCTTCTTGATCACCAACACGCTTTTCTAGATAAAGATTAAAGGTATCGCCTTTCTTTAAAGTAATTTTGCCTTCCGCAAAAGTGCCAATGCGCAATTTTGGACCTTGCAGATCCATCAAAATGCCAATCGGATAGTCAAACTCCTCTTCCAGAGAGCGAATCAGATTGAAGCGCGCGCGCTGATCTTCATGAGAGCCATGGCTGAAATTCAAGCGGAATACGTTCACACCTGCCTCAACCAGTTTGCGCATGACCTGCTCATCATTGGAAGCGGGGCCTAGGGTAGCTACAATCTTGGTACGCCTGTCTAATTTAAAAGGGCTTTTCATTTGTTTATTATTCCATGGTCAATTCGTTGAATGGTTGAAGTTTTAATGCGCCTCTAATGGAGGGTTCAACCGCTGCAAATAAGCCTCATAACGCTCTTCGAGGGAGACAATCTCCGGCGCTAATTCAGGTTGTGAAAAATATTGGCTCGACACCAAATAATCTGCGGTGCTTTGATTACAAGCCAAAGGAATTTCGTAAAGGGTGGCTAAGCGCACTAAAGCTTTCACATCCACGTCATGTGGCTGCGGGGTCATTGGATCTTGCAGGAAAATCACACAACCCACTTTTTCTTCTGCAATTAAAGCTCCCACTTGCTGGTCACCACCGAGTGGGCCACTTTTTAGCGGATGAATATCCAACTCAGGATAAGCCTGCTTTAACAAGCGCCCCGTTGTACCGGTGGCGTAAATCATACGACCCGTTAGATGCACTAAATTTCTGCCCACCCATGCAATAAGATCAGGTTTAGTCCGATCATGGGCAATCATAGCAATGGCTAATTTTGGCATTAACAAGCACCTCTTGCGCTGCGCCTTGCTTGGCAAGGCTGATTTTTGACCCAACAACGAGTTACACTTCAGGTATTAAACTTTCTTCAAAGCTTGAGCAGCTTGTGCTAGCGCTTGAATCGCCTGCCAATCACCGGCTTGCAACAAATTATCCGGCGTTACCCATGAGCCACCTACGCACATCACATTCGGTAGTACTAAATAATTGCTAGCCGTCTTTTCGGTAATTCCGCCGGTGGGACAAAACATGACTTTAGGCAAAGGCCCGTATAAAGACTTCAACATCGATACACCACCAGCGGCTTCGGCTGGGAAAAACTTTAAGGTATCTAAGCCCAACTCTAGCAGGCGCATCACTTCAGAAGCAGTCGATGCACCTGGCAACAAAGGTAAACCTTCATCGGCAGCCGCTTTCACTAAATCCGCGGTTGCACCCGGAGAAACCGCAAACTGCGCACCGGCGGCTTTGGCGGCCTTTACATCCGCTAAAGTTAAGACTGTACCGGCACCGACTTGGCTGCCGGGGACTTCACTCATTAAGCGAATCACCTCTAAAGCTGCTGGGGTACGCAAAGTAACTTCAAGCACTGTTAAGCCACCCTCCACCAACGCTTCAGCCAAGGGTTTGGCATGTTGAGTCTCTTTAACCACCAACACCGGAATCACCGCTACTTGCTGGCACATCTCTCGTAATGAAAACATTGATCAGCCTCGATTAGGCACGCAGCGCGTGAATATGTTGTAAAAGGCCCGCAGTGGATGCATCCACATCAGCAGGTATGGTGCGCTCGTGCAGAGCAGGGGCTAAAGCATTCGCTAATTTCTTACCTAACTCCACACCCCATTGGTCATACGAGTTAACACCCCAAATGACACCTTGCACAAATACTTTATGCTCAAATAAAGCAACTAAACGGCCTAAAGTATGCGGGTTCAATTGCTTATAAATAATGGAAGTCGAGCTACGATCACCGGGGAAAGTACGATGCGGCACTAGTTGCTCGATTTTATCGGCGGGCAAACCGGCGGCTTGCATATCCGCCCGTACTGCGTCGGCATCACGCCCAAAAGCTAACGCCTGCGCTTGCGCTAAGACATTAGTGAGCAAAGTTTCATGATGCTGCTGTACATCAGCAAACTCACTTTGGCTACTGGGGTTAGCAGCCGCCAAGAAATCCACAGGAATAACATTGCTGCCTTGATGAATCAATTGGAAGAAAGAGTGCTGAGCATTGGTGCCCGGCTCGCCCCAAATCACTGGGCCAGTTGATTCTTGAATCGGGCTACCATCAACTTGTACTTGCTTACCATTCGACTCCATATCCAGCTGCTGCACATAGGCAGGAAAGCGTGCTAAATGCTGATCATACGGAATCAACGCAACGGTTGGATAGTTGAGCACATTGCGCCGCCAGATACCGACTAAAGCAAACAGTACCGGCAGATTCATCTCCAAAGGTGCCAAGCGGAAATGCTCATCCATCGCTTTAGCACCCGCTAGAAACTCTGTAAAGGCTTGTTTACCGACTGCAATCGCCACCGGCAAGCCAATCGCAGACCACACTGAATAGCGTCCACCGACCCAATCCCAAAAGCCAAATACCCGCGCATCATCAATCCCATAAGTACGGGTTGCGGCCAAATTAGTCGAAACAGCGGCGACATGCTGCCCTGCTTGTTCGCCCAATTCGGTTTTGAGCCAAGCTAAAGCTGAGCTGAAATTCAACATCGTTTCAGCTGTGGTGAAAGTTTTGGAGGCCACGATAATCAGGGTTGTCGCTGGATTTAGCGGTGTGAGCGTATCCACAATATGCGCGCCATCTACATTCGACACGAAATGCAAACGTGGGCCATCATGCCAAGGCGCTAAGGATGAAGCCACCATCACCGGGCCGAGATCCGAGCCACCAATCCCAATATTCACGACATCGGTAAAGGTTTGGCCGGATACTGTTTTATAAGCACCCGTCCGCACCTCTTCAGCGAAATTAAGGAAGCGCTCACGCACTTCTGCCACATCCTTCAACACATCCTGCCCATCCACGATCACATCCGCAGGGATGCCATCGCGTAAGGCCATATGTAGTACGGCACGGTTTTCAGTACTATTGATCTTTTCACCTTGAACCATCGCATCACGGCGCTGTTCAACTTGGGCTGTGTAGGCGAGTTGCACTAAAGCATTTAAAGCAAAGCTATCAATTTTCTCTTTAGAAAAATCAATCAGCAGATCATCTAAGCTAAACGACAAACTGGCGAAGCGCTCTGAGTCAACCGCAAAGAGTTCACGCAAATGTTGCGCTTTTAAACGCTTTGCCTGCATCGCTAAGGCTTGCCAGTTTTTAGTAAGATTGGCTTGCATTTTGTTTACTCTCCCGCCGCGAATAAGGAGCTAGCACCACCTGAAGCAGGGCCTACCGCTTGGCGGAATACCTGGAATAACTCCCGGCCTAAACCAGCCTCATTCGCGTCTAAATTTGCAGTTGCATTTGGGCGGCTATCGAAATCGTCTACCAATACCGTCAATACCCCCTTTTCTGCATCTAAACGAATCAGATCGCCGTCATGGATTTTGGCTATCGCGCCACCATCTATCGCTTCTGGGCTTAAATGAATCGCGGCTGGAACCTTGCCACTCGCACCGGACATGCGCCCATCAGTAATCAAAGCAACTTGCTGCCCACGATCTTGTAATACGCCTAAGACTGGCGTGAGGCTATGCAACTCAGGCATACCATTCGCTTTCGGGCCTTGGAAGCGCACCACACAAACAAAATCGCCGGTTAGCTCGCCTGCATTAAAGGCTGCCTTTACCTCTTCTTGATCATGGAACACCTTGGCGGGCGCTTCAATAATGCGCCGCTCGGGTTTCACGGCTGATACTTTAATCACGGCCTCGCCTAAGTTACCCCGCAGAGCAACTAAACCACCTGACGCTTGGAAAGCCTCAGTGTAAGGACGCAAAATGTCGGTATCATGACTACTAACAGCACCATCCACCCAGACTGCCTTGCCATTTGCATCCAACTTCGCTTCTTGGCTGTAATGATGTAAACCGAAGCCAGCCACTGTATGCACGTCTTCATGCAATAGGCCAGCCGCGAGCAATTCGCGAATCACAAATTGCAAACCACCCGCTGCATGGAAGTGGTTCACATCCGCCGAACCATTCGGATAAACCCGTGCCATTAGCGGTGTGACTGCCGACAAATCAGAGAAATCTTCCAAGCGCACCATCAAGCCCGCCGCCCGCGCCATCGCAATAATGTGCAAGACTAAGTTGGTCGAACCACCGGTGGCATTTAAACCGACAATGCCATTCACAAAGGCTTTAGCGGATAGGACTTCACAGGCAGGTGTATAATTGCCTGAGTCAGCCGTTAGGCGCAGCACTTGCTCAGTGCCAGCAGCTGTTAAGGCTTCACGCAGTGGCGTATTGGGATTGACAAAACTGCTACCTGGTAATTGCAGCCCCATAAATTCCATCAGCATTTGGTTGCTATTCGCCGTGCCGTAAAAAGTGCAAGTACCGACATTATGATAGGACTGCATTTCGGCTTCTAATAACTCAGCTCGCCCGACTTGCCCTGAGGCATATTGTTGGCGGACTTTAGCTTTTTGATCATTAGAAATTCCCGAAACCATCGGGCCCGCCGGTAAGAAAATACAAGGTATATAGCCGAAGGTCGCGGCAGCAATCACTAAGCCGGGGACGATTTTATCGCACACCCCTAAGAAAGCAGCAGCATCAAATAGATTATGACTTAAGGCAATTCCCGCGGCCATCGCGATCACATCACGGGAAAATAGCGATAGCTCCATCCCCGGCTGGCCTTGAGTGACTCCATCACACATGGCAGGCACACCGCCTGCAACTTGTGCGGAAGCCCCTAAGGAACGGGCAACTTTTTTAATCAGTTCAGGGTAAGTTTCAAAGGGTTGATGCGCTGATAACATATCATTGTAAGCAGTCACGATCCCAATATTCGGGGCTTTACTGGCAACGATTTTGAATTTATCAGATACCGGGCTAGCGGCTACCGCGTGGGCTAAATTACCGCAAGCGAGGTTATGGCGATTATCGCGCACCGCTGCTTGCTGCATGCGGGCTAAATAAAGATTACGCGTCTGCTGACTGCGCTGCTCAATACGAGCTGTCACCTCGGCGATGACTGGGTGAACGGTGGTATTCATAAGGTTCTCGATCCGCGCTCTTAAGCTGCATAGTGAATCGTCAACTTGTCGCCTGCTTGTTGCAATAGCGCTTCAATTGGCCATTGACGTGGCTGGCTAGCGACAAGATTGGCCTGCGCCTGTTCCAAAACTTGTTTTTTATCAGCGCCGGTAATTAATAAATGTAAATGCTTAGCGCTTAATAAAGCCGCTAAGCTGAAAGAAATACGTGCCTCGGGTAAATCTGGCACCACGACTTCCAATAAAATAGCTGGATTATGAGGATCTAATCCTACTGCTAAATTGGGTGCTTGCGGAAATAGGGAGGCAAAATGTCCATCATTTCCCATGCCTAAAACGATCACGTCCAGTGGCAAAAACGCTTGCTGTAAACGGGCTGCAACAGTGGGCAAATCAGCGCTAGTTTGCCCAACTTGATATAAAGCTTGAAAACTAGCAGCCGGTTGCAGGCTAGTTAATAAATTAGTCGTGAGTAAGCGCGCGTTAGAGCGCTCATTGCTAGGGTCAACTTGACGCTCATCAGTCAAGGTAAACGCCACTTTTGACCAATCGACCGCCTGTTTAGCCAGTGCCTTGAAAAATAATACCGGAGTAGTGCCACCTGCGAATGCTGCCGTGGCTTTAGCTTTAAGCTGAAGCGCACCTTGTAACTCCTCAGCAACAAGCGCAGCTAATTGTTCAGCTTGCTGGGTGCGATCAGAGTAAGCAATTAGCTTCATACCTCGATTTCCCGCCAACGGCGACCGTCACGTGCCATCATTTCTACCGAGGCAATCGGCCCACGGCTGCCCGGATCATAACCCTCAGGCTTTAGGCCGGAAGCTTCCCAAGCGGCAATAATGGGGTCAATCCACCGCCAAGCTGCTTCGACTTCGTCGCCACGCATAAATAAAGTTTGATTGCCTCTGACGACATCCATTAGCAAGCGCTCATAAGCATCCGGCATCCGCCAATTGCTATCGCGGCCTTCCGCAAAAGTCATATCTAAAGGAATATCACGCAAGCGGAAACCACCCGGCCCCGGATCTTTGGTCATGATATTGAGTTGCAAACCCTCATCCGGTTGTAAGCGAATGATTAATACATTCGGCATGGTGGGGGTTTCTAAATCACCAAACACCGAATGGGCTGGCTCTTTAAACACCACGGCAATTTCAGTCATTTGCGCCCTGAGCTTCTTGCCAGTGCGCAAATAGAACGGCACGCCTGACCAGCGCCAATTATCAATTTCGGCTTTGATCGCGACATAGCATTCAGTTTTGCTATGTGGATTGCCCACTTCTTCTAAATAAGAAGGTGAACTTGAGCCATGCCCTAGATATTGGCCACGCACGGTATTGGCCAATACATTGCGCCCTGTGAGGGGGCGCAGTGAACGCAATACCTTGAGCTTTTCATCACGCAAAGCATCCGCATCGAATTTATAAGGTGGCTCCATCGCCAGCAAACACAGCAGCTGTACTAGATGGTTCTGTACCATATCGCGAATCGCGCCTGCTGTATCGTAATAGCTGCCCCGTGAGCCTACGCCTAAAGACTCAGCTGCCGTGATTTGCACATGATCAATCCGATTGGCATTCCACAAGGGTTCAAATAAGGCATTGGCAAAGCGTAGCGCCATTAGGTTTTGGACGGTTTCCTTACCTAAATAGTGATCAATCCGATAAACCGAGCTTTCATTAAAGACACTGCTAATTTCACGATTGAGAGCAATTGCACTATCGAGGTCATGGCCTAAAGGCTTCTCCACCACCAAACGAGCTTTATCCGTAGCTAAACCGGCTTTAGACAAACCTTGAGCAATGACACCAAACAAAGAAGGGCCGACAGCCAAATAATAAACACGAATATGTTGTGGCTGCTGATTTAGATAATCAATTAAACCGCCCCAACCACTGGAATCGGTCACATCAATATGTAAATAACTTAAGCGCGCGATAAATCGCTCTACTGCAACGGCATCTAATTCAGCAGCAGCGACATGCTTCTGCAAGGCTTCACGCGCTTCTTGCTTGAAAGCATCGGTATCTTGATCAGTGCGTGCTAGGCCTAAAATGCGTGCTTCTGCTGGAATTTGCCCATCGGCATCACGATGAAATAACGCAGGTAATAATTTACGCATTGCCAAATCACCCGTGCCACCAAAAATGACAAGATCAAATGACTCAACAGGAATAACCATGCTGCTCATGAATACTCAATTCCTTTAGTAGTAATTAACAAACTTGTTGTTATTGAAGTGCAGCCTGAACTTCTGCACGGGTGGGCAAATTAGCGCCTCGGCGTGAGCAAGTAATAGCAGCGGCTACTGCAGCGGTATGACCTATTTTGAACAAAGTTTCGTTGTTAAGCTGTTTAGACCAAACAGCTGTTGAATTTTTTAAGCTCAGTACAGCATCTAGCAAAGATGCTTGAAAAGTATCCCCAGCGCCCACGGTATCAATCACTTTAACTGTTTGCCCAGACACGTCTGCACGATCTTGATGGCTCCACAAGGATGCACCATTCGCACCACGGGTAAGCGCTATTAATTGCGGCCCAAGCTTTAGCCACTCTTCAATAATAGCTTCTGGTTGTTGATCGGGATAAAGCGAATGCAAATCTTCATCACTGACTTTTAATACATCAACTAAAGGTACTAACTCAGCAATACGTTGGCGCCAAACTTCTAAATCTGGCTGTACATTTAAGCGCACATTAGGATCAAGAGAAAGAAGGCGCTTGCCCGAGTATTGCTGAGCAAGCGCAAAGTACGAATCGGCCGTCGGCTGTGCAACGATGGAATAGGAACCGAAGTGAATAACCGCTGTACCCTCTAAATCAACATTGACGTCATCTAAAGTTAACAAACGATCCGCCGCGCCGTTACCGTAAAAAGCATAACTAGGCACGCCCGCAGCATCCTGCTGGACGAGACCTAAAGTTGTAGGTGCTTGCTTACGAGCAATCAGATGGGTTTTAACCCCTTCTGACTGTAAGCTTGCTAAAAGCCGTTCACCTAGAAAATCTGTGGAAAGCCCAGTCAACATTGCTACCGGACAACCTAAACGTGCTAGCCCTACAGCTACATTAAGCGGCGAGCCGCCGACACGTGCACTGAGCGGTACTTCAAAAGCTGCTTGATCCACAACTTCTGCTGTAAAAACATCGAATAGTGCTTCACCACAGACCACAAACATGATTGGCTTTACCTAACTCAAATTAGAATGTGTAGTTAAAGCGCACGCGGGCAGCAGTAGCTTTTGCATCAGCACCTTTAACACCACCGACATCAGTAGTCTTAGAAGTACTAGCAGCGAAAGTCACCGTTGCATCTTTACTACCAAATAGGGGAACACTATAAGCGCCATAGAAGGAGTTCAACTTAGGATCTGTACCTGCCATATCATCTTTAGCAGTTACATAGCCCACACCCCAAGGACCTTGAGTAAAGTTGAGTGCCACAGAGCTTTTATCCACACCATCGTTATCTGCATTCTTTTTGCTATAGCTAGCATTAACAGTTCCGCCTGCTACATCAAAGCCTGCACCAACACCGAAACCTGTATGAGAAGATTCTGTAGTAGCGCCCGCTGCTTCACTCTTAACGCTTTCCAAGCCAGCACGAATAGTGGCCATACCTGCTTTGTAAGTCATTGCTGGACGAATTGCAGTATACTTATCAAAATCATCAGTATTTTTAGCAGCCATCACACCTAGCTCAAAATTCATTGTATCACTAGGCTTCAGGTGGAAAGCAGTATGAATTACGCTATCTTTACGACCACGAGCATCATTAGTGCCATAAACAGAATAACCACCCGCATGCTCAAGAACAGTATCTTTACCTACTGGAAACAAGTCGACCCCTTCAAAACGACCGATTTGTACATCCCAGCTGCTACGACCCATTTGTAGATAAACATCGTCATAACCTAAAGAACTACCTTTGAAAGGAACTAAAGGCTGAGCCACGCCTTTAACGAAGTAGTCATCACCTTTCAGCTCACCAGTCGCATTGAGCTTGACACGACCACCATTATAGTAACTGGTAGTTTTTTCATCACTTACATCTGTAGAATTTTTTGCAGTCAGATCCAATTCAACATCCCCACCGATGCTGAAAGTTTTTTCTTCCGCTTGAACATTAAAGCCGACTAATAAAGCCGCTATTCCGCAAGCAACGCTCAATTTCAGTTTGGTTTTCATTGCATTTACCTTCGCTATTCAATCAAAAACACGGTTATTAAAACACACTACCAAAGCGCTTTGAAGTACAAAACACTCGCAGCCCATCAAAACACTTCCCACACTAACTCTTTAATTTTTTCAACAGCTGAAAAAAATAATCTCGTAAAGTCACATACTTGTCAACTTAGAAAGCTTTGCAAATAACCGTATCATTAATAAAAAGTTAATGTTGGTAGGTTAATGACTTAATATTATACTGTCAATAATTAATTCAAATTGATTTATTAAAGATTTTGCAAAATTTAGGGCGGCTCTGCTTCCTCAAAAGCATGCAAATACTGCACCAAGCATGTAAGTTAGATTGAGCGTTAAATTTCTCTTGCATTTCGATAATTAGAATATTAATATTTACTTATATTGATTCGCGCTTAACAACTGTGCACCAGCACATTCCCTGCTAGAGGTATTCATTCATGCAAGTTAAAAAAATTACATTAGCACTGGCTATTTTTGCCGCTGCAAGTAGTGCATCTGCGACTGATTTCTTTAATGGTTTTGATAACGGCACTGGTGCAGGTAATGCTCAAGGTGCTAGTCAAGGTCAAGGCTCTACCACTGGACAAGGCACTGGCTATGGAACCAGCAAAGGCAATGTCGATGGCTGGGGTACAGGCAAAGGCACTGGCGACGGCGAAGTTGATTTTTCAATTAACTTCAAAGGCAAAGGCAATACTGATATGAATTCTGATATGGTGGGCCGTGGTAATGGCACCACCAATGGTAATTTCAATGGGCAAGGCTCAGGTTATGGCTTAGGTTCTAACAACTTAAACGGCTTTGCTAATAGCGCAACGAATGGTGGTGGCTATGCTCCTTGGGGGGGTGCGCCGAATTGGGGTGGTTATTATCCATACCCACAACAGCAAGCCATGCCAATGATGCCGCAAATGTATGCACCTCAGTACGGCATGCAACAGCCCTATATGCCGATGATGCCTCAGATGTATGCGCCTCAGTATGGTATGCAGCAGCCAATGATGCAACCAGCGCCGATGCAGATGCAAAATCCGAACTTTGCACAAATGCAACAGCAGATGGCTGCACAACGTGCACAAGCTGAAGCCTTCTATAAGCAACAAATGGAAGAGCAGCGTAAAATGATGGAAGCACAAAGCAAAGCCGCTGCTGCTCAAGCGCCCGTAGCACCTGTTGCGCCAACAGCACCGGCTGCCCCAATTGCAGCACCGAGCACAGACGCTGCCGCTCAAGCGCCTGCAAAAACCAACTAATTACTAGCTTTTCGCTTCACAAGCCTACTTAACTTAAGTGGGCTTGTTCACTGGCCTGCACACAATCCTTAATTAGCTTCGACCCAGCATAAATAAACCCCGTATAGATTTGCACCAACGCAGCACCCGCTTGCAACTTGGCTTGCGCATTCGCTGCAGACATAATCCCACCCACTCCAATAATCGGAATCTGCGTGCCTAAGTGCGAGTGAAATAGCCGGATTACTTCAGTTGAGCGTTCTGTTAGCGGCTTGCCACTTAAACCACCCTGCTCTGCTCCCTGTTCCAATTGGGCAACGGAGGTTTTATCTAAAGTGGTATTGGTAGCAATCAAGCCATCCATGCCACAAGCTAGCAAAACCTCAGCCATGCCCGCTATTTCCTCAGCACTTAAATCAGGCGCTACCTTCACTGCTAACGGCACATAGCGACCCTGCTCTTCAGCCAATAATGCTTGTTCCTGCTTCAATGCTTCTAATAAACGGCGTAATTCATCACCATATTGCAAGCTACGTAAACCAGGCGTATTCGGCGACGAGATATTAATCGTTACATAATGGGCGTGCTCATACACCCTACGTAAACCGATCCTATAGTCATCCACTGCCCGCTCGACCAGGGTATCAAAGTTTTTACCAATATTGATACCCAATACGCCTTGGTAGTTGGATTTCGCAACCTGCGCCAGTAAGTAATCTAAGCCGTGATTATTAAAACCCATGCGGTTAATAATCGCTTGTGCCCCCTTTAAGCGGAATAAGCGTGGTTGTGGATTACCCGTTTGTGGACGCGGAGTCACTGTACCAATTTCGAGAAAGCCAAATCCACAACTGGCTAAAGCATCAATAAACTCGCCATTCTTATCCAAACCTGCTGCTAAACCTACCCGATTGGGAAATTGAATGCCCATTACTTCGACAGGTGTGCTTGGAATGGCTATAGGCTTGCCATTTAAACCTAAGTTATAGGCCAGCTTGAGAGCATTTAAGGCAGCATAATGGGATGACTCTGGGGGTAATAGGAACAGCGCTTCACGCAGCAAGTTATACACGGGCAAGACCTCGAATGACAGACGAATGCAAACGAGAGATTATGCTAAAACTTATGCACTGCAACAATGCTAGTGAAGAAAAACAATCACAAGCTGTGGCTTAAGCTATGGCATAATCAGGCGCTATTTTTCAAGACTTGAGAGAGGATAGTGCATGGCAACGCCCCCCTTTTACCCACCCCAACGTATTTTAATGGGCCCCGGCCCTTCTGATGTTAGCCCGCGTGTTTTACAAGCAATGGCGCGCCCTACTTTAGGCCATCTTGACCCCCTATTTGTGGGGATGATGGATGAAGTCAAAGGCTTACTGCAATACGCTTTCCAAACCAATAATGAACTCACAATGCCAATTTCTGCACCCGGTTCAGCAGGGATGGAAGCTTGCTTTGCGAACTTAGTCGAGCCAGGCGACAAAGTGATTGTTTGCCAAAATGGTGTGTTTGGCGGGCGCATGAAAGAAAATGTTGAACGTTTCGGTGGCACAGCCGTGATGGTGATGGATGACTGGGGTAAGCCGGTTGATCCGCATAAAGTTGAAGCGGCGCTGAAGGCAAATCCTGACACTAAAATCCTCGCTTTCGTACACGCCGAAACCTCCACTGGCGTGCTCTCAGATGCCAAATTACTCACTGAATTAGCGCATCAGCACGGCTGCTTAGTGATTGTTGATGCGGTGACTTCGTTAACTGGCTCTGAGCTAAGAGTGGATGATTGGGGGATTGATGCAATTTACTCAGGTACGCAAAAATGTATGTCCTGTGTACCCGGTTTATCGCCGGTAAGCTTTGGTGCTCGTGCTGTTGACGTGATCAAAAATCGCAAAACCAAAATCCAAAGCTGGTTCTTAGATATGAGCCTGATTATGGGTTATTGGGGTGGCGGCACCAAGCGTGCTTATCATCACACAGCACCAGTAAATACACTCTATGCGCTGCATGAGGCTTTAATCATCGTGCAAGAAGAAGGCTTAGAGCAGGCTTGGGCACGCCATCAATATCATCACCAAGCTTTAAAGACCGGCTTAGAGGCAATGGGCATTCAGTTTGTCGTGGAAGAAAGCGCGCGCTTGCCCCAATTGAATCTCATTACTGTACCTGAAGGCATTGATGAAGCCGTGGTACGTAGCCGTTTATTAAACGAATACAGCATGGAAATTGGGGCTGGCTTAGGCGTTTTGGCAGGCAAGGTATGGCGAATCGGCTTAATGGGTCATGCATCCAATATGCAGAATGTACTGACCTGCTTAGGCGCTTTGGATGCGGTGCTTAGCTCTATGCAAGCTCCGATAGAATCAGGTGTCGCCGTGCGAGCTGCACAGGGCTTTTATAAGCTTTAAAATTGAAAAATGGCAGGTAGTTGACGTTAAAAACTGCCTGCTTCTACCGCTTTCGGTAAAGCCGTTTGTTCGCGTAATAGTTGTAAATGGTCAACTGTGGCATAACCATCAGCCGGGAAACCAGTATCAGCTTGCCAACGGCGCAATGCAGCGCGAGTATTCGGGCCAATATTGCCATCAATGCCATCGGTGCTATAACCCACTGCACTCAAGCGCTCTTGTAGCTCAGCTTTTTCTAAACGGCTGAGTGGTGCTTCATTGCGTGGCCATGCGGCCAGTACCGCGCGCCCACCTTTCAATCTTTCTGCCAAATAGCCCGCTGCCAAAGCATAGCTCAGTGCATTATTGTATTTAAGCAGCACATTAAAATTGGGATAAGTTAAAAATGCTGGGCCTTGATACCCAGCTGGCACAATCACAGCGGCACGGGTGGTATGCGAAAGATTTAAAGGCTCACCATCAACGCGATACACACCTTGCGCCATCCAATAACTCAAAGCTTGCCAATTCGCGGGTTCGGTTTCTGTCCAATCAAAGGTCACGGGCAAGACTACTTCTGTGCCCCAAGCCTGCCCTTGCTGCCAACCCGATTGCGCTAAATAATTAGCGGTTGAGGCCAGCGCATCGGGAATACTTTTACGCAAATCGCGTTTGCCATCGCCATCGAAATCAACGGCAAATTCTTCAAACGTCGTAGGAATAAACTGAGTATGTCCAATCGCTCCAGCCCATGAGCCACGCAAACTGTTAAGCGGCATATCGCCCGTTTTGATAATATTTAAAGCGGCTAGGAGTTGTTTACTCCAAAAACCCCGCCGCTCTTCACGCCCTTGATAAGCTAAGGTGGCTAACGAACGAATCGCCGAATAATTACCTAGCTGTTGACCATAGCTGCTCTCCATACCCCAAATAGCCACGATGTATTCGGCATCAACATGATAGGTAGAACTGATCCTTGTTAGCAGTGGTGCATACTCTTTCAGAACATACTGCCCCTGCTCGATTCGCTCGGGAGACACCGCACTATCCATGTATTCCCAAACAGGACGGCTGAATTCTGGCTGATAAGCATCCAGTCTTAGCACTTTTTTATCCGGTAAAATGCCGCGAAAGGCTAAGTTTAAAGTAGCTTCATCAATCCCTCGCTGCTGCGCTAATTGCCGAAAATTACTTTGCCATGTCGCAAATTCTTGATCAGAAAAAACTGTATATCCAAACAAGACTACGATAAAAAGAATGCCAAGTTGTAGTGTACGCGCTAGCTTGCGACCCATCCCTAAAACCAAAGACGTCAATGTAAGGCGCTATCATAAACAAACTTCAGCATGGCTGCATCGCCTGTTGATGCTTATTAGTGCATTCGGAGCTTTTTATGTTGAAAGCAGTATTTCTTGATTATGCCAGCACCAGCCACAATGACCTTAATTTAAGCAAGCTCCAGCAGGCTTGTGGGCAGTTATCCTTATGGGACGACACTCAGGCTGATAATCTGTTAGCCCATATTGGCGATGCGGAGATTGTGATTAGTAATAAAGTGCTACTCAATGCCACAACAATCAAAATCCTTAAAGATCAGGTTAAGCTAATTTGCGTTGCTGCCACTGGTACAAACAATATTGATTTAGTCGCGGCCAAAAACTTAGGCATTCCTGTGTGTAATGTGCGCAATTATGGCAGTCGCTCAGTCGCAGAACATTGCTTAAGTCTGATCTTTACATTAGCTCGCCAGCTGCTTGCTTATCATCAGGTAGTACAAGCTCAAGCCTGGCAGCAGAGTCAGCACTTTTGCCTTTTGGATTATCCGATTACTGAAGTCGCGGGCAAAACTTTAGGCATTATTGGTTATGGCAGTTTAGGTCAAGCGACTGCGCAACTAGCTACTGCAGTCGGCATGAACATTTTAATTGCGGAGCGTTTAGAGGCTGATACGGTGCGCACCGATAGAGTGAGCCTAAACGAATTGCTAGCCACTGCTGATTTTATTAGCTTGCATTGCCCTCTCACAGAACAAACCCAGCAATTCATCAATGCTGAACGCTTGCAACTGATGAAACCTTCAGCTTTTCTCATTAATACG
This sequence comes from Thiolinea sp., assembly GCA_049290875.1. Classification (GTDB taxonomy): domain Bacteria; phylum Pseudomonadota; class Gammaproteobacteria; order Thiotrichales; family Thiotrichaceae; genus Thiolinea. Next base: position 179,725 of record JBATOI010000031.1, on the reverse strand, counting down.
GCTCGAGGCGGGTTAATCAATGAGGCTGATTTATTAGCCGCTTTGCAAAACGGCAGCATCGCTGGAGCTGCTGTGGATGTCCTAACGATTGAGCCACCTACTCCTGATAATTTATTGCTCCAACACAGTTTGCCTAATCTGCTTATTACGCCCCATGTTGCTTGGGCGAGCCGCAACGCACGACAAACTTTAGTGGATCAGCTAGCTGATATTATTGAAAATTTCCAGCAGAACAAGCTAATCAACTCAGTCACTTAAATCTCCGATTAGCGCATTAAAACTTAGGTTTATCAGGTTAGCCACTGCGACTAAATGGGCTGAGCGCTATTGTAAGCGATTGTGTCGTATTGCATAGCTCATTAGGGTCAGCATGCCTAAGCTTATTATTAAACGTGAAGTTTCCAAGCGTTTTACTCGGCAAGCTCTCTTGTTTTGGGTGCTCGGTTTATTGCCTGTTGCTTTGTTGGCGGGTTTCTTAACAGGCAATTTAATCAGTCAATTACGCCATACGAGCTTGAAAGCGGGTGCAACACCCATGCTACCTTTAGCATCGCCGAAGCACCCTGCCCTACTCCCAAACAGCCAAGCACCCAGCTTACCTTTGCCAGCAGTCTCTGAACGACCGAATGATACCGTGAATACTAAGCCTGCTAATCTTAACCATCAGGATGTTTTACATACTAAACCGGCCAACCCTTCTGATCGTGATGCCTCAAGCAATCAGCAGACCACACAACAAAATACTCAAGCAAATCAGTACCTACCAGAGCAAGCTAAAACTAAGCATTTAATCAAAGAAGAGGTCAAGGCTACTAAGCCTGAAGCAATCAAAAAACCATCCACAGAACCAGTGACCCAGCTTAATAAGCCAAACCCTGTGATAAATCGAGCTGATACCAGCGATCAGCAGAATAATCGCAGCCGTCCTATCAGAACTCCTAGTTCAACTCATAAATCCGTTAAATCACCCCAAAGAGTCAGTGAATCGCCACGTTCTGCTGCTAGACCTGTTATTAGTACTAGATCGGTGACCCGCTCTAGGGCTGAAGCAAACACTAATAAACTTGCTAGCTCACCGACAACCGTTAGACAGCAAGAAGGTGGAAGCAATGATGATTACCGACTACTAGAGCAATCCTTGGGTATTCCCTTGCAATAGCGGCTTGCATTGCACGGCTCACAATAAAGGTGATTTCATGTCATTTAAGAAAAAAATGATCCTAGTACTGCTGGCATTTTTTGTATTAGCAGCTTGTACTACCACCATCATTCAAGCCCCTGTCTTATTAGAGTTAACCCAACCTGTTCCCCTGCAGAAAGCTACTGAACGGGGTGCTAAACATTTATTTACTTTAGTCCAACAAGAGCGTGGTTGGCGGAATGAATTAATGTCAACCCGCATTCTAGTTCTGCCCACAGTCCAAGAAAAAACTCACCAGGTTTTAGAACCAACTAAGCAAATTCAGCCCTATCTACAAACGCAAGCTACTCGCTTTAAAGGCTTGCAACTCATCACTGCTGACACTCAAGGCCAAACTCCTGCCAATTACGAATTGCACAGCAGCCTGCTAATGACGCAAGTCAATGGTAAAGAAAAAGTAGTGCTGACCATGTGGATGGTAGAACCCAAATCTAAACGGACTCTATCGACGGTGAGCTCCTCGATTCGAATCGATAATCCCATCAGCCAACCTAGCATCGCGCGCAATCAAGCGCCGCAACCTTGGCTAGTCGCTTTACAAGAAGCCAGCCAGTTAGTCTTAGAAGCAGCTAATCAAGATCGCTCATGGCGCAGCCAATTGGGTGCTACCCAAATTCTGCTAGTACCCATGTTTGATGCCAACTCCAGAGAAAATTTGGATTTAACTAGCGGCTTACAGGCTCAATTGCAAAAGCAAGGACGAGGGGCTTTAAAATTCGCACCCATTTCGCAAACCCGGTTACCTGAGGCTCATTATATTATTCATAGTGCTTTGGCTTTAGATAAAAACAGTGATGGCCAAGCTTATGAATTAAATATCTGGCTACGCGATGCTAAAACTGGACGCTTATTAGCACATAGCCTCAGTAAAGTCCTTGCTCAAGACTTGCCTTATGCCTTAACGGCTGAAGCTAAAGATAGCCCGGTGTATACTGAAACGCTCAATCCAAGTTCTAAAGGTTTTGATTTACGCCAAGAAATGCAACGTCCTAATTATCCTGCACGTCTAAAAGTAGAGGCTCTGCTAACAGATGCCGCTAAAGCGTATGGCAATGCCCAATACCCACAAGCACTGAAACTGTATGAGGAAGCTGCTAGCTTAAAAGAAGGCTTAAGCTTACGTGCTTTAGCAGGTCGCTACTTAGCCTTATTACGGATGAAGCGGGCAGGCGAGGCGCGAGTTGCTTTCGCAGAGCTGCTCAAATACGGCTTTAATAATAAAAACACGCTCACCTTTAAAATTCTCTTTGCGGTGGACTCGACAAAATTTGCAGGCGATGACTTTTTGGGGAGCCAATACAATCTGTGGACAGAGGAAATTGCCAGTTACTTAAGATACAGCCAACGTTGTATGTTAGTTGCAGGGCATAGCAGTAACAGTGGTTCAGAAACCTATAATTTAAAGCTTTCAACCTCACGTGCAGCCGTGATTCGCCAATTAATGACTGCAAAGCAGCCAGCTGTAGTGCCACGAACTCAAGCTGAAGGTAAAGGTTTCCATGAAAATATTATTGGCACGGGCACTGATGACTTGCGGGATGCCGTCGACCGGCGTGTAGAGTTTCGTAGGCAAACTTGTAAGTAGCTATCCTTCAACCCCGTTAGTATTTACGCTAACGGGGATTGATTCAAGCTAAGCGCTTGCCCCTGCTGCTTTTGCAGCTTTCTTAGCTTTCTTCACAATTTTCTTGGCTGCTTTATCAGCCTTCTTTTTATCCTTCTTCTCTTGCTTAGCAATTTGCTTTAAATCTTTCTCTTCTTTTTTACGTTGCTTTTCAACCGCTTTTTTCGCTTGTTTTAATTGCTTTTCAGCATCGCGCTCTTCTTTAGCCTCTTGCTTAGCTTTGGCTTTTTCTTCAGCCATTTTCTTAAGTTTTTTGCCTGACTTGACTATTTTAGCTTTAAGTTCTTCTACTAAAACAGGAGTAGATTTAGCGTCCTCTGCTGGTTGAACTGTCACAGCAATAGTTTCAGGCGCTTTCTTTGCTCTGGAACGAGTAGCTGTTGCTGGTTTTGCTTCAGCGCCAGTTGCAGGGGTTTTAGCTGCAGCGGCTGGGCTAGCTTTGTTAGCTGCAGGGGTTCTCGCACGGCTCGGGCGCTTAGCAGCAGGTGCTTTCGGCTTGGCGGTTTCTACTGACGCAGTAGACGCTGCTTCAGTGGTAGATGTATCTTGCGCCTCAGCATGCTCAGCTGAGTCACTCGCTGCTTCTGTTTTAGCTTCGCTAGCTACGGTTGAATCAGTGCTAGTTGTTAGTGCTGGAGTTAATAAAGAGTTGGCGCTTTCCAAAATACCTTGCGCAGTGCTTGCTCCAATTCCGGGAATATCAGCAAGCGCTTGCTGAGACATAGCAGCGAGTTGTTCAACGGTATTAATGCCATGAGACTCCAAACGAGTTTGCATGGCAGGGCCAACGTATTTAACAGAAGAAAGTGATATTGTCATAAAGCCTATACTCCTTAGCATATTCAATTATTATTGTAGAAGCCAGATCGTACAGTTTGCCTAAAATAGCGAAAAAAGCCAACTTTTCTAACAAAGCCGATAAAACCTATTTTGCAGAAGTCCATAGTTTTGCCAAACTTTAATAAACAGACTACCATGGCTAAAAACCTTGATGGAGTTACACTAATGCTCGGACTTGCCAGCAAGCAGCTTGTTTCCCCAGAAGATTATTTGGCTGGAGAATTGCTTGCATCTGCTCGAAGTGAATATCTGCAAGGGGAAGTCTATGCTATGGCTGGAGCCAACGACAGTCATGTGACGATTAATGTCAATTTGATCACAATCATCAAAACTCATTTACGAGGTTCAGCCTGTAAGCCTTATGTGAATGATATGAAAGTGCGAATTGGTGAGGATGAAGCTTTTTACTATCCTGATCTGCTAGTGTGCTGTGACCCTGCTGACCACCAGCGCAATCACTTCAAACAAGCCCCTTTGTTGATCATTGAGATCTTATCCACCAGCACAGAGGCTTATGACCGTGGAGACAAATTTGCGTTTTATCGGCAGTTAGCGAGCTTACAGGAATATGTGCTGGTCAATACTCGCAGCTACCGCGTAGAAGTGTTTCGTCGTAATGCTCAGCATCGTTGGGAGCTGTTTAGCTTTTTTGGGGCTGAAGCAAGTATGGAGTTGGCCAGTATCGGTTTGACTTGCTCTTTACTCGATGTGTATGAAGATGTTGATTTCGGTTTGGTTTAAGCTTGTAGTCTTAGCAAAATAGCTAAGGTGCTGGGCTACCCGGCTGAAGTTTTGCGGTAAGTCTTGCGCTCTTCCAACTAACTATTAAGCGGATGGCCGGATTAATATTATTTGAATCCCACATGCGTATGCCATCATCTGAACTGGAAAATAACCTCACACCATCTTGACTAAAAACCAATGACATGACGGCACTGGAATGACCGTTCAATAACTGAACGATCCCATGATCCTGAAGCTAGTTGCTTACCATCTGGACTAAACGCCAACGAGGTAATCTCGCTAGTATGCCCTTTTAGAGTATCCAAAAGCTCACCTGTCTGCACTATTGTGGGATAGAAAGACTCTGAGCATGCGTAGCCTCTATGCATAAGCTTAGGTATGCTAGTTTAGCTCAAATAAGAAGCATGTCAGCTAGGGTTAGCTAGATATTTATACTCGATTAGGCTTAAGTCGATGTTATAAGTATCAATTAGGATAAAGCTCAGCCAAGCCATGCTGAAGAATGGGCATATTGCTAATTAATTGGACCTGCTGATAATTTTGTATTGCCTGCCACAACTCTTGCCCTTCCCAAACATGGGTGGTGGACGCATATAAAACGATGCTGAGATCATCTAAGGCCTGTTTAAGGGGAAGATCAGCTGCTTTTCTAAGCGTAGCTACGGTGGGTGGTGATAGATGTAAATCCTCACGAATCCACTCATGCAAGGCCTGAAAAGCAGCCTGAGCATCGTTTTGTTGGCAAGCTGACTTCAGTGTTTGCAACGGGGAAATAAATTTGGCCGTAGCAACCGTGCTATTTTTGTTGCGCTTACGTTTTAATAGCTCGAATACCAGCCCCGCAACTGCGGCTAAGCCAATTAAACCAATGACTAAGATTAGCCAACTTGGATTGCTTGCCGTATCTGTTTTGGTTTGAGTAGAAGGTGGAGCTGTTTCGGTAGGATTTAACAAACTACTGGCTAGTTCAGGTGTTGTAGGCGCAGGTGTTACAGGAGCAGTAGGATCATTGGTTTGTCCCATGCCCACTACTTTCAATGCAGTAGCATCAATACGGGCAGTCTGCATCTTTTTAGCTTGCAGATCCCACCATTCAACTTTAATTTCTGGCAAGGTATAACTGCCATCCGCAGTACCCATTAATACCCATTTTTCCTCACGCATCCCAATCACACTGTTGCCACCTAAGTCATTACGAAACTCAGGCTGATTGGCATAACCTTTGATGCCCATGGGCGGTTTAATCTCAAGCGTTGGAAGCTGCTCAGCCATTAAACCATCCGCAATCACTGCAATAGTTAAGGTAACTGGCTCTCCAGCTTTTAGGGTTTTATTGACTGGCTCCCAGTGTGCATTGAGTGTCAGACTATTGGCAGGCAACCAGGTAGCGCTCATGGGTGGATGTGGCTGCACATTAATCATTAGTGGCTCTGAAAAACGACGAACTTGTTTGCCACCGATACCAAAAGGATCCAATTGGCGCGAGCGACGATCATCTAGTGCGCCTTGGAATACTGTACGACCCAGACTGATTTCACCACTCACTTGCGGGAATACTGCATAGCGGCGCTCAATCATCTGATAGCGCACACCATTACGATTGATAGTGCCGCTTTTAGTAGTACCTAGCTGTTGAATTAAACCTTTGCCCTTCTCCAACTCAGGATGTGACATACTGGCACGCGTCGGTAATAGTGGCACTACATGCAATAAGCGCTGGGTTACTATCACTTGCTGCTGTACATAAGGATTGGGCGACTCAGCCACCAGCTCGACTATAATATCGGCCTTCGCATTGCCATTCGGATCAGCAGCTTGCTCGACCACTTGGATATTGATCGGGTCACTACTGAGATTGCCAAAACTAATGCTCGGAATTTGTAAATTCCCTGCACGATTTGCGAACAATGAGACAATCCAGCCTGCCTGCTGCGTCAGCTGCCCATTGATGTACTGCATATTGGTACTAGTTGAAGTACCTGTTACCTGAAAGTCTTTACTTAAGGGCGTCAAATCAGGTGCGACAGCCACCCCTTGATCGGTGGAAAAGGTCAAGGTGAAATCATCACCCACTTGAACAGTGTCACGATCAATTTGTACTTGCACACCTGCTGCCCATGCATTGCAGGCAAAACTTAAGCATAACAAGCCCAGTGCCATCAGCTTAGACAAGGTCATTACCAAGCATCTCCTTGGTTAGGGCGCGCGCGTTGTTGATATTGATATTGAAACTTGCGCCACCACAAACCGGCTGGATCATCAGGAATACGCCGCAACCATTGTTCAGTGGCTTGTTGTTGCTCAGCTGCTTTGGGATCCATTTGTGCAGCCTCGGCTTCGGCTTGTTCTTGTTTAGCATCTTTTTGCTCTGCTTCCTGCTGTTGTTCTTGCTCAGCTTGTTTAGCTTGCTGCTCTTGTTCTTTCGCAGCTTGCTCTTGCTGGGATTTAGCTTGTTCTTGTTGATCTTGCTGCTGTTGGTTTTGCTGATTCTGTTGAGACTGACTACTCTGACCCGACTGCTGCTGATCTTTTGGGTCTTTCTGACCTTGATTCTGCTGTTGGTCTTGTGAGCCTTGCTGCTGTTGGTCTTCTAATTGCTTTTTAAGCAAATCTCGATTGTAGCGCGCATCTTCATGTTTATCATTTTGGGCTAGCACTTCCTCATAAGCGGCTATCGCTTCAGGTAATTTATTTAAGCGCGCTAAGGCATTACCATAATTATATAAGCCTTCTACACTTTTATCTTCTGAGTATAGCTTAGCTGCTTGCTCAAAATTGCCTGATTTGTAAGAAGCAGCTGCTTTCCAAGTTGGGGTTTCGAAAAGCTCACTCGCTTGCTTGCTTTCCCCTGCTTGCAAAGCGGCTTGTGCCTGCTGATCAGGTGTTGCCCAAGCATCAGTCCACACCGAAGCTTGCACTGATTTTGCTGGTGGCAAGCAGATAAAGATCAAACTCAACGATAAAAGCCAACCGCGCCGAAATAACAAGGCAGCTAAAGGTAAGACGGCTAACACCAACCAGACTCCAGCGTTCACCCAAGTATCGACTTGACGCTGACCTCCTGAAATCAAATGCTGTGCACCTGCCTTTGTTTCCCAAGTTGCGACAAGGCGGTTTACATCCGCATCGCCAATCCCAGCCGTCACATACACACCATTACCTGCTTGAGCCAGCGACTTCAAATGAGCTGCATCAAGCTTAGGTATCACCGTTTTGCCTTGGGCATCCTGCAAAAATCCGCCATCGACTAAAGGAATCGGCGATCCATTTACCGTACCTATCCCCATCACAGAAATACCCACATTATTTGTAACAGCCGCCTTAGCTGCATTCAAAGCTTGCACAGCATCCGTCATTCCATCCGTGATCAAGAGGATATTGCCGCTTTTCGCACCGGCTTGCTGTAACAACTCCATCGAGCGCTCAATAGCCAAACCCAAAGCACCACCCTGCACCGGCATAATGTCAGGTGTAAGGTTTTTCATTTGTGCTTCAATGGTTTTTGTATCATCCGTCAAAGGCGAAACCGGAAAAGCATCGCCTGCAAATACGACTAAAGCGGTTTGTTCACCTTTGCGTGTTTGCAGAATATCCATCACCTTAAAACGCGCTTGCTCTAAGCGATTGGGTGATAAATCCTGCGCATACATGGAGGCAGATAAATCAAGTGCAATCACTAAAGCCTGCTGCTGACGAAAAACCGGTACTTCTTTCTTTTCCCAAGCAGGCCCTGCTATTGCCAGGATGCTAAGCACCGCAATTAAGGAAAAAACAATTAGGGAAAGCAGGCTCTGTCGGCGCTCGCGCCCAGTCAAAACAAAAGGTGCCAGCGCTGGATCCACTAAATCTTGCAAAACACCTTGCTGCTTGCGTCTACGCAAAATCCACCACCACAAAGGCACTAAGAGCAGTAGCAGCCAAAACGCATGCGGATAGAGAAAATGAAAATCAGCCATTTAAGCCTCAGCCTCCATCCTTACCATAAAGGCCAAAAATCCTAATACAAAAGCCAAACCTAAAGGCCAGCGAAATAACTCTTGCTGCGGACGCCATTCTTCAGCTTCATGCTCAACAGGCTCTAAACGATCTAACTCAGCATAAATCCGCTGAAATTCTTCAGTATCACGCGCCCGAAAATACTGCCCGCCGGTTTTATTCGCAATCGACTTTAAAGATTCCTCATCAATCTCAGCAGCAGGATTAATTAATTGCACACCAAACATACTGCGTGCTTGTGGACCTTCAGAACCGATACCTACGGTATAAATTTTCAAGCCCACACTGGCTGCCATTTCCGCCGCCGCCGCTGGGCTAACTGAACCTGCCGTATTCGCACCATCCGTCATTAGGATCAGAACACGATTTTTTTCTTGGCTATCTTGCAAGCGTTTAATCGCCAAACCAATAGCGTCACCAATGGCCGTGCGCTCACCTGCCAAACCAATCACCGTCTCATTTAAGAGTGTGTGCACCGTCACCCGATCAAAAGTCAGCGGAGCCTGCAGATAAGCTTGATCACCAAATACGATTAAGCCAATGCGATCACCTACACGTTTTTGGATGAACTCACCTGCAACAACTTTAGTGGCAACTAGACGATCAACCATTTGATTATTTAGGTAAAAATCCTGCTCCTGCATACTGCCGGATAAGTCTACTGCGAGCATTAAATCACGCCCTGATACGGGTAAGGCTACACTTTCCCCCACCCAAACCGGACGTGCTGCCGCTGTGACTAAAGCCAGCCAAGCTACTGAAGCTAAGATAAAAGCTAGCCATGAAACCCACACTTTGTCAGCAGCTGATTCGCCCTGTAAAAAGTCTTGTAGGAAGGGAATTTTCAACGCCACACCTGCACGCTGTTTGACCGGCCGCCAAAACTTCCGAATTAAGAAAGGTATCGGCAGCAAAGCAAATAGCCACCACCAAGCAAACTCATACATGCTGCTTACCTGCTGACGATTGCGAGCTTAACCATTGCCGCACCTCTTGTACTAAAGCACTTACATCCACACTGCCTTGCGCACGATAAGGTAATTCGGTTAAAGCTTGTTGAAAGCGCTGGCTAAATACGGGTGAATCGCTCTGCTTATCCAAAAATTGCAACCAAGTCACTCCCGTCAAACCTGCCACACTACGCCGCCCATATAAACTAATCGCCATACGCCGCAACAGCACAGAAAGCTCACGTACTAAGCCCATAGGATCATTACTATATTGCTGTTCAATCCGCTCTAACTCTTGTAATGCCGAAGCTTGCGCAGAGATATTCACACGTTGATTAGTTGCAGGGCGTTTTAGCCACCACCACACCAAGGCAGCTAAACCCAAAAGGGCTAATAACAAGACTAACCACCAACCCCAAGCTAGCGGCCACCAGCTAATTTCAGGGGGCAAATGAATATCCCGTAAAGGTAGCTCATTCGGATTCATCGCATCCCTCGAACTAGCTTTAATAAACGCTCGTTGGTGGTATCACGAGTAGAAAGTTGAATTAAGGAAATACGATGTTTGCGCGCAAACTCTTGTAAGGAAACTTGTGCTTGGCGTTGGCGCTCATGATAGTCATTACGCCACAGTTTTTGTTTTAGATTGACCCACAAACTACGCCGTCCATCTGTGACTCTTAGCACACCTTGTGCAGGCAATTGCTCTTCTAAAGGGTCGCGTACCATGACTAAAGTAATGCTCGCTTGACGATGGATCATCGCTAATTGCTGCAAAGCGGCGGGTGTTGCTTGGCGAAAATCGCTGATTATAAAGACTTGCGTACCTGACTCAGTGACTCGTCGTAAACGGCGCCAGCTATTTTGCAATAAATTGGCATCGCTTGGTGGCACTGCTGAGAGTTCTTGCTGAGTTGCCTCAGTCAACGCCCGCATAAACCCTAATACTGAACTACGGCTACGTGAGGGTTTAAATTCAAGATGCTCAGCGGCTGTTTGCAAAATGCCACCCGCACGATCACCCTCTGAAAGCGTTTTCCAGATGAGTAAGCCTGCTGTTTCCGCAGCTACTACCGTTTTAAAGCGACCGCGCGTAGCAAAAAACATCGAAGGACGTAAATCCAGCCAAATCAAAACCGGTTTCTCACGCTCTTCCTGAAAGACCTTCGTATGCACTTTGCCACTACGTGCAGTCACACGCCAATCAATGGTACGCACATCATCACCAGGCTGGTATGGACGTGATTCCGCGAAATCCATACCGCGTCCTTTAAAAACCGAGTGGTGCAAACCAACTTGGCGCGCACGCACATGACGCTTGGCCAAATTTAAAGTGCGCACTTGCGTTTGTAACTTAATCAGCGACTGCAGGGAACTATAGACTAAACCATCACCGGGGCGCATTAAGGCACAGCCACCAGTGCTAACAATTCATCAATCAAATAATTAGCACTCATCCCGTCGGCTTCCGCTTCAAAGGTTAAGAGCAGGCGATGACGCAAGACATCATGCGTGACGGCTTGCACATCTTCAGGGCTAACGAAATCGCGTCCTGCTAACCAAGCATGTGCCCGCGAACAACGATCTAAAGCCAAAGTAGCGCGTGGGCTAGCGCCATAAGCAATGCTACCCGTCAATGACTTGCCATAACGCTCTGGGTGGCGAGTGGCTAACACCAATTGCAACAAATACTGCTCGATATTATCTGCCATATAAATAGTCAGGACTTCTTGGCGAGCCGCACGAATTTCCTCAGGGCCAACCAGCGGCTCTTCAATTAATTGTTCGCGCTTTACATCCTCCATCGCTTCTTTGCGCCCAAGCAATAAGATTAAACGCTCTTCCTCTGCAGTGGGATAATCGACCAAAACATGCATCAGGAAGCGGTCTAATTGCGCTTCAGGCAAATGATAAGTACCTTCCTGCTCAATCGGATTTTGGGTCGCCATCACTAGAAATGGATCGGGTAATTTCCAAGTCGTACCTGCAACCGTAATTTGGCGCTCCGCCATCGCTTCCAATAAAGCAGACTGAACCTTGGCCGGTGCGCGGTTGATTTCATCCGCCAGAATCAAATTGTGGAATAGCGGACCCTTTTGGAATTTAAAGCTGCCATCATTGGGGTGGAAAACTTCCGTCCCTGTAATATCCGCAGGCAAAAGATCGGGGGTGAACTGTACGCGATGGAAGCTGCCTTCCATGCCCTGCCCTAACATTTGAATCGCCCGCGTTTTTGCTAAGCCCGGAGCACCCTCCACTAACAAATGACCATCAGCAAGCAAGGCAATCAAAAGGCGATTGATCAAGGATTTTTGGCCAACAATTTTCCGTTCAAGATAACGCGCCAATTTGTCAAAATTTTGTTTTTGGGTCATGCTCGTGAGCGTCTTTATTAAAATGTGATGAAATATACTTGGTATTAAAGCAGATTCAAGTTAACAAAAGGAAATGATTATGAACATGCAAGGACAGATTGAGGCAAAGCTCCGACAAGCTTTTAGTCCTGAAGTTTTAGAAGTTATTAATGAAAGCCATCTGCATAACGTTCCGCCCGGTTCGGAATCGCATTTTAAAGCAGTTATTGTCAGTGAGCAATTTAATGACAAACGCTTAGTGGCACGGCATCGTTTAGTGAACCAAGCATTAGTTACTGAACTAGGCCAAATTCATGCATTAGCCTTACATACTCTCACTCCAGAGGAGTATTTTAAGCGTGCGGGAGCCGTTGCCGACTCCCCGCTATGTATGGGGGGATCGAAGGCTAGCTAGCTTAACTGCTAGCACCTTCTAAGAGCTTTTGTAGATTGCGGCGGGCATTCTCATTGCCTTGCCCTACCGCTGCGGTCAGTAATTTTTCTGCTTGATCACGATCTTGCTTAACACCATTGCCGATAATGTAGAGAACCGCTAAGTTGTTTTGTGCTTCAGAGAAGCCAGCTTGAGCTGCTTTCTTATACCATTTCGCAGCTTCAGTATAGCTTTGTGGTACGCCACGTCCGTCTTCATAAAGCAAGGCCAGATTATGTTGGGCTTTTGGATAGCCTTGTTTGGCAGCTTTCGCATACCACTTCGCAGCTTCTGCCGTGTTTTGCGGAATAGCCGGATCAGTGCCATCCTCGAATAGTGCGCCGAGCATTAGCTGCGCATACATATCACCTTTTTGCGCAGTATTAATCACCTCTTGCACACTCATATTGCCAAGCTCAACCTTGGACTCATTGTGCTCGACGGCTGCTTCGGCGACTTCTTCCGTAGCCATCTCAGGAGCGCCTTCAGCACCCGCTGCGCCCTCTTCTTGCTGTACGGCTAGCTCTTGAGTGTCAGGAGCTTCTAGGGCTTGTTGAACAGGTTGTGGAGCTGGCCGTTGGCGGGCTTGCCGAGGTGCTGGAGTCGGAGCTGCTATTTCCTCAACTGCAGGCTGAACTACCTCACCCGTAGTCCCTGCTTGATTAAAATCCGCATATTCCTCTACAGACATAGCAGGCACTTCAGCAGCAGGTGCGGGTTCACTAGCAGTGAACATATTCTCACTAGCGCCTGCAGCTTGCGCATAATTAGTATCAGCTGCAGCTGCTTGTGGAGCAGGTGCCGAAGCTCTAGTGGCAGCGACTGGGGCTAGATCATTCGCCATACTGCCTAACGCTAATTTGGCGGCTTCACTGCCGCGCTTAGCCGCTTGCGTGTACCAAAAGTTAGCTAAGCGCTGATCCAGCGGCAGATATTGCCCATTGCTATACATTACCCCTAAGCCATATTGTGCTTCCACATGCCCTGCACGTGCAGCTTTCTCTTGCAGCTTTAGTGATTGCTCGATATTTTCTGGGCTTGGATCTTGGCGCAGTTGCAGAGCGCGTGCATATTGGGCATTCAAATCACCTTGGATAGTTTTAGCTTGCAAAGCTGGTTTAGCACTAGTTTTCTGCTGAGCTACATAACCTTGGCGATTTTCATACCATTGCTCAATGCTATTACTAGTAGCGGCTGCTGGAGCTTGTTGACGTTTTGGTTGTGCAGTTGCCATTCCTGCCTCAGCTACTTGAAGAGCAGATTCAGGCAAAGGTGTAGCAGCTTGCACATTTTGACGCGCAGCCCAAGGCGGTGGCGCTTCCGCTAGAGGAGCACCCGCTGCATGAGCAGTGGTCAACTGTGTTGGCAAATAACTAGCCAACAGTACTTGTGAAATAAATAAAAAGGGTCGGTTGCGTATTATTTTCATTATTATTATTTGCCCCCGTGGGTTTGATTGGGTACGGCTAAACACTTCTTTTTTTGCTAATTTTTATATAACACTCCAGTTAAACACTCACTGAATTAAGCAGGCTTTATACACGTGCTTGTTGAAAATTATCCAGCCACATCGCCACACGCTTGAGTGTTTTCTGTAGTTGGTCACTTTTCACAGGTTTAGTTAAATAGGTTGAAGCACCTGCAATAACACCCTGCACTTCATCTAAGGGTGAAGTTTTCGCGCTCAACATAATGATCGGTGTCTTTTTCATTTCTTTACGCTTACGCATTTGTCGGCAGGTTTCATAACCATCAATGCCGGGCATAATAATATCCAAGAACACTAAATCATAAGTGTGGTCGGCTACTTTCTCTAAAGCTTCTTCACCGGTTTCCGCAAAATCAGAAGCGATACCTGCCTGACGCAATTCCAGCTCTAATTGTTTACGAATCGCTGCGCTATCATCGACTACTAAAGCGCGATGGTGATATTCGCCACCCACTTCTACGGTCGGCGGCGCAATGCTTGGAGTAAGTATGTCGATCACTTGAGCTACTGGCTCAGCAATGGAAGCTTGAACTTGTTCAGTTTGAATGGGAGCTAGAGGAACCTCTGCTTCAATAGCTTGCTTCGCCTCAACAACTGGGTCAGAGGCAACTACAGCAGTTGTTTCAATACTAGTTTCAGCAACCGTTTGAGTGACCGGCAACTCAGGCTGTGCAACTGGCTTAGATACTGCTACATCCAAAGCTGCTATTGGTTGCTGAACTTGCTCTGCTAGGATAGGAGCGACAGCTACTGATTCGACCACGGTTAAATGCACCGACTCAGCCGCTTTAGGCACAGGCTCGGCTAAGCTATCTGTCCATAATTTACGTGCTTCGTCCAAAGTGCGCATGACACGAGTCACTAGCAAAGGACGCTGCATTAATAAATCATAGGGCTGCTCGCTATCTTGATCAGCAATTCGAATCAGCATAGCGCCTGCCGGATGCAGAGCTGCTACCTCCAGTGCCGTTTCATTGCTAACTACGACTAATTGAGCGGCAGCTAACTCAGCCAACACATAGTTGCGCCCTTGCGCACCACTAAACGTCACTACCCGCTTCAATACCGCTTCTTCGCGAGCATCAAGCTTATAGAGACAAACACCTACGGTATGATCTGCTTGAGCCATAGCTCCATTCACTCCTGAAGAAAGACTTATGCAATCGCCAACTGCGTATCTAGCCATTTTTGTATTTGTTCCTGTAAGGCTGCTGTTTGTACGGGTTTAGTGAGATAACCATCCACACCTGCCTGTTCGGCCAAATCGCGATGCTTGCGTGTACTGCGTGAGGTAATCATGATTATTGGCAAATCCTTCATTTCTGGCCAAATCCGAATCGCTTGGGTCATTTCCAAACCATTCATACGAGGCATTTCCATGTCGGTCAATACCATGTCCACCATGGTATTATTCATGACTTGTAAGGCATCTAAACCATCAACTGCGGTATGCACCACATGCCCCATCCCCTCTAAAGTCAGGCGTAAAGCCTTGCGATTACTGAGCGAGTCATCCACCACTAAAATGGTAGAAGCTGCCTTGCTAGGCTCAACCACAACGGCTTGATCTGCTGCTTGTAATTGTAGTTTGCCATCCTCTAAATCACGTACTAAACGAATCATATCTAAGACAGGTGCGACTGTACCATTCGCTAGGATACAAGCACCTTGCACCCCAGGGAGGTAATTCAACCAAGGCGCCAAGCTCTTAATAACAATATCACGTGAGGGTAAGACTTCATTCGCATACAAAGCATGTGGGCCGGTTTCACTACGAATAATCAGCATAGTATGCGCCTGCTTAATCTTCACAACGGGCGCTGGCCAATGTAATAACTGTGCTAAAGGCTCGACTGGCAATTGATAGCGGTTAGTATGAATTCGCCAAGTCCCGTTATCATCAATACTTTCATTAGCAGGCACATAAAGCACTTGCTCAATCGTATCAGCAGGTACAGCCACCCAATTTTCGCCCGCACGTACCACTAACGCATGTGTAGAAATCAGTGTCTGTGGCATATCCAGCACAACTTTAGTACCAGCACCTGCTTGGCTATGTAGACTTAAAGTACCGCGCAACTTTTCAATTGCTGCTTGTACCACATCCATGCCAACACCACGCCCCGACACTTCACTCACTTCATCACGCGTACTAAAACCAGGCTGCATGACTAAACGCAGTAAAGCATCTTCGGTGAGCTGCGCATCTGTATGAATTAGCCCACGCTCAATGCCGCGCGCTCGAATTCGCTCCAGATTCATGCCTGCACCATCGTCTTCCAAGCTTAGAGCAATATGGTTTCCTCGTTGCGCAAAACTTAAGATGATTTTACCGGTTTCTGGCTTGCCTGCGGCGAGGCGCTCTTCTGGTGATTCAATGCCGTGATCCACTGCGTTGCGTAATAAGTGTAGCAAAGGGTCAGTGACACCTTTAAGAATATCCGCATCCACTTGTAAGTGCTGGCCTTGGATTTCAATCTCAGCTTTCTTAGCGGTTTTCCGGCAAGTCTCGCGCACAATCCGCTCTAAACGTGGGGCTAAACTACTGACTGGCATCAAACGCATCGATAATACTGCATCACTCAACTGGCGCTGAATCCGCTGCTGTTGATACAACTCATCCATCAAACGCCGAATCATTTGCTGCAAGCTCTGCACTAACTCATGGCTATCAGCAGCAGCTTCCATCAATAAGTTATTCGCACTGACTAAATCGCTATACGACTCCAACTCCAACTCATCAAGCGTTTGACCCTCTTTTTGGGCAAGCTTAGAACCTTTGACTTGACGCTGTGCTTGATGCTCAATCGCATTCTCTAACTCATCTAAACGCTGACGAATCTGCTCATCATGTTGATAGAGCTGCTTACCTATGCGACTGGACTTTTGCAATAATTCAGCCGATTGACTACTAGAAGTAATCAACTCTCCCGTCAAACTAAGTAAACGCCCTACCCGCTCCTCATTAACCGCAATCGAGGTGTTAGCTTGCGCAGCAACCGGAACTAATGGAGCCTCATCATCTGCATCCAATAACTCGTCGTTGATTGTAGAGAGCGGCGAATGCTGTTCAGTGATAAAGCTAGGCAGATTAACTAAAGGCGCAAGACTTAACTCTGCATCAGTTTCATCGTCAGACGCCTCTAGCTCTAAACGCTCTTGCCATTCTTTTAGCTCGACATTGAGGCCTGCGTATTCTTCAGGCAAGCCGGTACCTGCTTTCAGATGATCAAATAAAGCTTCTAAACAATCTGCCGAAGCTTCTAAAGTATCACCCAAACCCTCAGGTACGGTTTGCAAAGAAGCAGCATCCAACAAGTCTTCGAGCTGATGAGTGAAATTCGCAATCGGCTCAACCCCCACCACGCCACTTGAGCCTTTGATCGTATGCACCAAGCGTGAAGCATGGCGCTGTTGTTCGCGATTACTGCCGCCTTGAGCAACCACACGAATCAAACGGGCAGCTTCGGTGACATGCCCCGGTGTTTCCGCTAAATAAGCAGCCAATAACTCTGGATGTATATCGGGTGCGAAAGCCAACTCAGCTGAAGCGTTTGACTCGGCTTCTGCCGACTCACTCTCATCTTGCCCACTGGCGCGTAGATTCAGCAGAAATTGCTGTAAAAGCAGCGGATCTAGTGGCTCAGGCCAGCTAAAATCCATCAGCTCAGCGATAAGCATCGGTAAATGACTTAACTCATCGGGCTCACGCAACACTAAAGCAGTCATTTCTAACCAGCCAAAGTACTTACCTTCTGCTAATAAATTGGCAGCAGCATTAGTAGTCATGGACGAGCGCGCCCAATTGACAACTGCAACCACATCCTGCCAACCATACATTTCGGCAGTCATGCTTAAGCGTTCGTACTCAGCGGTTACTTGTTCGATTTGCTCAGCAGTATCTAAGCTGGGATCCAGCATCGATAACTGTAAGGCAACTTCTTCAAGCTCTTCAGCGAAGGCCAAACGGTCTTCATCAAGCTGATTATCCATCAAGGCCTCCTAAGACCCAGAACCCTTAGGATTCCAGCTTGAATACGTTGACGGACTTGACTAAACGCTTACCCGCTTCAGCCATGCTACTGGTCAAACTGGTTAAAGAGAGCAACTCTTTACCAGTTGACTGCGTCGCTTCGACGATGCGTTCGGCGCGTACTTGTAAATCTTGGCTGATCTTGACCTGCTCAGCAGAGTCGGCAGCAATTTTCTCCACTGATTGGACTAATTCGTTGGTAGCATCCAAGCTACCTTGCATTTGTGCAGCCGCTTGTTCTGCTAGTGCTGAACCATCTACCACTTCAGAAATTGTCTGATCCATGGTCGCAATCGTTGTATTCGCTTCCTGCTGAATATTTCGTACCAAAGCACCAATCTGATCGGTCGATTCGCGTGAGCTTTCTGCTAAATGCTGGATTTCTTCCGCGATTACCGAGAAACCACGGCCTGCTTCACCGGCTGCAGTCGCTTGCATACTGGCGTTCAAAGCCAATACGGTGGTGCGTTCAGAGATATTGCTGATGATGTCGATAATCCGGGAAATTTCTTGGGAACGTTCACCTAGGCGCTTCAAGCGTTTACCTGTTTCTTGAACCGTATCACGAATCCCGGAAATGCTTGTTAAAGTACGGGCTACCGACTCTTGGGCTTCACGAGTAGCGCGTGAAGTGGTATCCGCAACACGGTTGGCTTGTTGGGCAGACTCTGCGATGGAATCTAAGCGACGTAAGATATTACCTAACTGTTCAGCGGTTTCTTCTGCTTCTGTGCGCTCTAAGAGTGCCAGTTGGTTGACCGACAAGGCATGTTGGTTTACATCTTGCGAGGTGGTATCAACCGCAATTGCGATCTCACGAACCTGCTTGAGAACCTCGGTGGTATCCTCAGCGAGCTGATTGATCGCATCAGCTAATGGCCCCGTCGCATCTTCAGTCACTTTCGCGCGTACTGTTAAGTTACGTTCGCTCAGGTCAGCTACCGCTTCCAGCAAGGTGAACACCGACTCGTTCAACTGTTGGTGTTCTGCATTGATTTTACGTTGGGTCGAAATACGATCCTCTACCATGCCGTCAAAGGCTTGACCTAATTCAGCTAATTCACTCCGGCCACCTAGTTCAACACGAGCATTCAGATCACCTGCAGAAATTTCACGAATGGTACTATTCAATTTACCCAATTGATTACCTATCGAGCGATAGATTAAATAACCTAACACTGCAGCAATCAGCATCCCCAATAGAATCATAGTCACTGCAGCAATCAGGAAACTACGTGCATCAGCACTAGCAGCCTCCGATAAAGCATAGGATTGTTTAATGTCAGCATCGACTTGTGCACTGATTTTGTCGAGGAAACCCTGAGTTTCTTTAACCAAGTCATTTTGTACATATAACTCTAGTTGGTTACGGTCTTGAGCTACCAATAAATCTTTACTGCGCTTAATAGAAACTAGCATTTGATCCATCTGCTCTTGAACACGATTAAAATCTTTACGCACAGCTTCATCGTCTAAGGTATCCACGCTTTTCAAAGCCTTGTAACGCGGCATCGTCACTTCAGTTAAGTCTTTTTCAGCGGCTGTCAGCTCTTTTAAACCTGCCTCCCACGATTTAGTACCCAGAAAAACCTCGTGCATCAACAGCAAATGATCGCGCTGACTTTCACGAATTAGAATGTTACCGGTGTCAATTAAAGCAACATGGCTGCTTAAGTCACGTAAAACCATTTGGTTTTTATTTAAGGCAAAAATTGCACCGCTACCAATCAACATTAATAGTAGTAGGGGTACTAATACCAGTAAGAAAATCCGTTGTGCTACCGGCATATTCGCCAGAAAACCAACCCTTAGATTGTTGTTAGCTGCTAATCCACTCATTTGTACCACCCTTTCCAAGTTGCGCTATCCATAGGCGCCCATTTGTTATCTGCTAGCGCTGTCAGAATGACTAAATCGGAACCTTGATTGTCATTGCTAAAATCGAGCGGTAGTCCACCTAAATCAAATTGCTTACCTCGTAATGCAGCGACCACATTGGCACTATTCATGTCTTGGCCAGCGGTATCAACATCCCCCATCGCTTTTAATAACATCCGCCCTACGATATAGCCTTCTAAAGAGACATAACCTAATTTGTCACCTAAAGCAGCCCGAGCTTCGCTGACAATAGGCAAATCACTATCCAATGGTGGTACAACTTGGGTCATGAGGACTCGATCTTTCACATTAAACTCGTCGAGTTGCTTGAGGAGGTTATCTGCGCCAGTAAATGATACGGCGCTATAAATCCAAGACTCTTTTTTGCTTTGAGAATAGCTAATAAACCGAGCAACTGACTCGTAACTGCCTACGGTCACCACGAATTTGCAGGGTCGACCATGTTTAGCCTCCCATGTTTTGATAGAGTCATAGCCGTCACGAACGGACAGACTATTGCGCTTATAGACACCGACGGGACCAATGCCATTGCGTTGAGCATCTTCACTGTTTTGCTCAAGAATTTTGTCGAGTGACTCTGCAATATTATTCACGCCTTGCTTATCAGCTAACACTGCTTTCAAGCCTTTTAGACCCGACATGCCGTAGGCGTCATCTTGTACATAGGCACAAATAGAAGCAGGTGCATAGCCGTTTTTGAGGGCTGCTTCAACTACCGCTTTAACCTCTTGGGTATAGCTCGCGCGATAATTGATGATATCTGCTTGATTATTGCGTAATAGATCAGAACCTGTAAAAAAACCAATCGCAGGTATTTTTTTCTCAGCTAACAAAGGTAAAGCAGCGGCTGCGGTAGGAGTCCCGACATTGCCAACGAAGGCGAATACATCTTGGCTCAATAGCTTATTGACTGCTTCAACCGTTTTTGGTGGGCTATAGTTATCATTTTCACTTAATAATTTTATTTGCCGAATACCCACTGACTTATCTTTTAAAGCAGCCTCTAAACCACTCAGCATGCCAGTACCCAAGCCTTTAGACTGCCCTTGTAAATCTAAGGAAGTTGCTAAACGGATTTCATTCGGATTGCTACTATCAGCCTCAGCAAACCAAGGTAAAGCACAAAGTGCTATGCAGGCTAAAGGCCGAAAGACACTTTTTTTATTTTTCATAATTATTTATTTCTCTTTAACAGTGGCTGTGGTTCCACTGGGCTTAGTTTTACTTAGTAATCTAAATAAACGTCCGTGGTCAGCGGCTAATAACAGCGCATTATCCTGACTCCAGACTGTCTGAATCCAACCAGGCATGCCTGGTACTCGCCCACTTTGGACAGTTTCTTCAGGTATGGTAATTTGCTTGGGGAGTTCATCACAGCTAACCACGACGGGCGCAAATGCTTCGTGTTGTAGCCAAAGTAAATATTGCTTGCTAGGACGCTGCTGTTTGAATAAGACGCCGTGCATATCAATGACTGGGCAAAGATCACCACGTACATTCGCTAAACCCGCACACCAATCAGGCGCATAAGGCACGGGATAAACCGTGTCCAGCGTGAGCACTTCAGAGCGCACACCAGCCTCTAGCAAAATACGATAATCACCTACTTTATAAGAGAACGCTGGTTGCACCGTCCTGCTCCTTACCCAATTTAGTTGTTGTCAACAGTTGCCTACTTCATTCTACGAACAACTGTGCGGCTTTATTTTTTTATGCACACATTTATTAGCATGCTGTGTCTACAGTGCTGTTAACTGCGTCAAAATGGCAGCAGCGGTATAGGGCTTCACTACATAGTGGTTGGCGCCTAACTTCTTGGCCCACTGCATATCAACTGGATTAGACTTGCTGGAAACCATAATAATCGGCGTTTCTGCAGTCGCGGGGTTGCGGCGAAGATTGCGACAAGTCTGATAACCATCACCGTCTTCCATGATAATGTCGAGAAAAATGACATCGGGATTATGGGTTTCTGCCAACATTCTAGCTTCATTGCCAGAAGTGGCTACAATCACCTGATAACCGGCATTTTGCAGAATCTGACTTAAGTGGAGACGCTCAGTTTGTGAGTCATCAGCGATCAAAATTGTTTTTATTGCAGGCATAGATCCACCTAGATTAAGTGATTGTTTGGATAAAAAAGATAAGAACAAGCATTCAAACATGCTAGGCAAGGAAGCAAACGATTTGCGGGTAGCAACAACATAGCTGTAAGTTGCATAAAGGCTATTCCTATCTAGTTTTACACTCGACTCAGTAGTTGCAGAACCTTATAACTAGGGAGTTTGATAAGGCCTAAAAGGTCATTTTTGAGTTGTGGTTATCGACCATTTAGCGACAAAGTCTGCAGGTATAGCTAACAAAGGCTTGCTTGTTAACTATACACTTAACTGATAATAGTCAATATTTCATCAAATGCAACTTATAAAGATGAGTGACACTAGCACAGTAGGTAGCTTTATTTTTATACATAGTGACTAAGATTGTTGCTGCCTAAGCTGCTTTGTTTAAATCCCGCCATAAATGCCGTGCCATCCCTAACAACATAGCAACCGCAGCAAGCAGCACGCCCCAAAGTAAATAAGGCAGCCATTGCTTATAAGAGGATTCAGGTTCCAAAGGCTTCAGCACACGTTCTACCCCTACCTCGACCTTGACCACTTGTGTATTAAAGGGCTTGGTTTTAACTGACTCTGCCAAGGCAGGATCTAATGACTTGACTGGATCGCGGCTACCATAGACTAAACGAAAAGGCCCCTTATCTGTAGCAGCAATAAACTGTAACTCTAAAGGCTGCCAAGCAAACTCAACGGCTGCTTTGCCCTTAAATGGGTTCGGCTGAGAGAAAGTCCAGCGCCAATCGGTCATTTGCTGATAGTACCAATCAGCGTTCAGGCTTTGTGCTGGAGCACGCAACTCACCCAAATCCGAATTTAAGCGATAATCTAGGAAGCTAACGGGGTAGTCATAGTCACGATTGGCACCATAACGCTCCTCAGGATTGCGGCGGGCTAATTCGCCTGCATAGACATCGCCCACTTGCCCTAAATGCATCCGCCATTGCTGTATGGCTATCGAGGGCGGTAGGGAATAACTAAACTGCTGCGGATTATCCGTACCGGTTAGCTCTACTGTTTGCCAGGACAACGGCTGTTGATTTTGCACGGGGGCAACGCCATTGACGGCCTGTAAAGCGGCTAAAATTGGTGCAAAATCGGCTTGACCTGAAAGGCGCAAAAAGCGTGCTTTTAAAGGTTGGGCGAATTCAATGCTGCGACTCTCTACACTGAGTTCTTTTTCTTTCAGCACATAGGGTAGTTTGGTAGTGCTGACTGCCTGCCAATTTTGTAGATCATCACTGCTTTCGACGGTTAAAGTTTTAGGCAGCCATTGCGGTAAATTAGCGCTATCCCACTGCAAATTTAAGCTTTGCAACGTAAAGAACTGCTCAGCGGACTGCGAGTTTTGAATAATTAGATAATGGCGGTCATTCAAAGCAAGTTGTTCAAGCTTCGGTGTATGAGAACTAGGTTCGAGCTTGAGTAACAGCCCTACTTGCGTCGGATCGTCGCCACGGAAAAAATTTAAGCTGCGCTCCTCCGCCTGCAACTCAAGATTCTCAACCGGCTTAATCCACGAAACCATCACTTCATTGTTAGCATTCACCACCTGCAAATCAGCTTGATTGGCTTGTAGCAAATGTGCCAATACAGACCACGGTAACTCAACCGATCTAATTTTACCTGCCACCTCGGTTAAAGGCACTTCATAGTGAAACTCAGGCTCAGCTGCTTGGGTAGTCAGCGGCAATAACAGCAGTGAAGTCACTACGAGTTTTAATACTTTATTCAACATGACTAGCTTCCTTATATGCAGGCGGTAGCGGGGCTAAATAACCAATAAACAGCAAAAGCACGCCTACACCAATAAATGAGACAATCCGTTCGACGGTATCGGAAGATGCAAAATCAATCAGGAATAACTTTAAAATCACTGCACCCAAGAGCACCGCACCTGCGCTCCACAACCCGCGTTTACCAGTACGATTGCCACGCCAAGTTAACAGCAGGCCTGAGATAGCCCAAACTAAAGCTAAGGTCGTTTGCGTGACCGGATTGCTCAGTAAATCCGGGAACTCCCAAGCTAAGCCATACCAATGATGTAGAACGCGCAGCACGCTTGCATTTAACCAAGTAAAACCAATGAAAATCAGGCTATAGCGCAGGAGCATCGAATTGTTTAAGCCGCCACGTTGTTGCCAATGCTTCACTAAGCTAGGCAGTGTCAACACTAACCAAACGGTTACGACATCCAGTGGATTCAATACCGGCAACCAAGGCAAAGGCTCGGCACTCCCTGCATGGCTTAGACTCGTTAAGAACCACCAAGCCACTAAGCCGATCATGGGTATAGCCACGCTATACAGCAAACTAGTTTGTGTCTTAAACGGCCAGATAGGGGCTTTTAACACCAGCCCGATGATTGCCAACGCGGCGAGTGGCAAAGCAGCAATACTCCAAGCACTTTGCCAAGTAAAATAGCTGCTCAACAGGATTTGTAATTGCGCAGTCAGCAAGAACATCAACACCCACAAGGTCAAACTATGCGCGACCTTCACCCACAGCGGGAACCAAACTTGACGCTCTAAACGCAGTAATAAGCCATACCACACAGCTAGAACAGCAAGCCATGCTACAACTAGATAATCCTTAAATAGTGAATGCTCAGTAACCATATTGATGAGCAGCGCTATTACTAACAACAACATTGGCAAAGGCAAGATCCAACGGAGTAAGCGCCAATAATGCTTAGTCGTGAGCAGCAAGAGCGCACTCACTACATCTGCATACAACAGGTGAAAATGGATGGGATAGTTAAGCTCGCTCCAAGCTATTTGCAGCTCAAAACTAATGAAATGCACAACAACTGCACTAATCAATAAGCTCAGCGCTAAGCCGGTTTCAAAGCTCCGCTTACCTGCAAACTCATTAGAAAGCAGGCGGCTGGCTACCAACATGGCTAAGGCAATTAAACTACTCGCAATGAAGAAACCATTACTAAAGCCTTTGACTAAACCACCGTCCCACAGATAAGGGTAGGAATTGATCGAGATCCCCAAGCCGACCACTAAAATCAATAAACTTAAAAATTGCAAGCCGACTGCGACTAAACGCTGAACAAACTGCTGCTGACGAATCCCCAACCAGATAATCCCAGCTCCCTCAATCGCCCACGCAGCGGTGGTAATCGCAGCACTTTGCGTCGCAAAAGGAATCGTTAAAGTCGCAAAGATCACGCCAAGTACTAAAAAGGTTTCCACTAAGAGTTTTTGCGTTGCGCCATAACGCTTCCACAACAACAAGGCCAAGCTGAGATAAAACAGGCTGAGCACCACAGTACTAACCGCTAAGCCATAATGACTAAGGAAAGTGACGGGCATACCCTCCGCTGACAGAGGTACGAATAAAGCCATTTGCATGCAGAAGCCAATAATGGGCGTGCCGAAAACTAAACTACCATCCACTTTATCTTTGAAATTGAAGGGTCTGCGCGTCGCAAATAGAATGGCAATCGCGACATAGAACAAGAAGAACAGAATCAAGAAGCCTTCAGTTACCCAGAAATCTTCCGCACGATAACTAAACCAACCCCAAGCTCCAGCAATCACAAAGGTAAATACAAAACCGATTAAATTGAGTAAGCGCCACGATTTAAACCAAGCGATCAAGGCAATGCCTAAATTTAACAGCGCATAAAAACTAAACAGGCCAATGTAGTTATTACTGCCACTAGAGGTTAATAAAGGCGCTAAGAAACCGCCCACCGTAGCGAATACCGCCAATGGCAGGCTATTTTGCAATACTGCTAAAGCGACAGCAGCTAAGACAAAGACCGAGAGCAAAGTAAAAGCGGCAAAAGATGGAATTAAATGATAAAGGCTATAAGCGCCGAATACTGTTAAATACAGTAGACCGATCCCACCCCCCTGCAAGATCAGTCCATACGCCCCCGCACGCTCACGTAATCTCCAACCCAATCCCAATAAAACTAAAGCACCAGTAGCAGCACCGAATAAGCGCAGCTCAACGGGCACTAAATTATGTTGAATCGAATAGCGCAGTAAAAACACCACGCCAAGGAAAAGAATCACTACGCCTAAACGTACAAAAGGATTGCCACCCAATAACCAATCTTTGGCTTTATTAAATAGCGAAAAGCTAGGTTGCTTAGGCGCTTGCTCAGTATAAGAGCTGGCAAGTGTAGGCTCTGTTACATAATCAGGCTCAAGGACAGCTTGCGGCTCAACTAAGGGTTCGGGTACATCACTACTAAGAGCTGAGTTAGTAGGCTGAGCTTGCACTGCTGCGCTGATTGGCTCTGGACTCGTATCCACCAAGGCTGGCTCTGGAAAGGCGGCACCCTTTAACTGAGTTTCTAGTTGGTGAATACGCAAACTTAAGCTATAGACCCAACCCAATAAAAAGCCGACCGCACCGCCAATAATTGGGGAATTGCCCCAAAAGGCTGCTAGTAAAGCCCCAACCATTAAGAGAAAGATACTGAAGACCATCATACTGACCTGTAGCGATTTTTAATCAGTATAGGCAAGTGCTTGAAGGCCGCTAACTGCTATAGGATAAGTGGCAAACTGCAGGCTGCAAAGTAGCGTCCCCTGCTACTTTGCATCACAAAGATTAAAGCTTAATTAAGTTCAGCAAAGGTTTAATGCCTTTAACCAGTGCTTGCGGTAGGCTAGCTCTCCTCTAAACTGCCGTACTAAAACTATGTCTCTGTGGAAATCCATCACTACCTTATTGTTGAGCTTTATGTTTTTTAGCTTCCAACCTGTTTTCGCCATTATGCCCCCCACCAAAACGACGATTTTAGTCTGGGGTGATAGCTTAAGTGCGGCTTATGGCATTCCTGTCGAAAAAGGCTGGGTGAATTTACTACAAGAAAAGCTCGGCGAAAATTTCGTGGTCGCCAATGCCAGCATTAGCGGTGAAACTACCAGTGGTGGCTTAAATCGCCTAGGCGAATCCCTGCCTGCGATTAAACCGCATTATGTGATTATTGAACTAGGCGCGAATGATGGTTTACAAGGTAAATCAACTAAAGAAATGCACGATAACCTTGAGCAGATGATTAAACTCGCGCTGGATGCACCGGCCAAAGTCATTCTGATAGGCATTCACCTTCCACCAAATTATGGAGCTAGCTACAATGAAAAATTTGATCAGGTTTATAAAGATTTAGCAGAGAAATACCAGCTAACCTTTATCCCTTTCTTATTGGACGGTATCGCCACTGACTTTAGTTTAATGCAAGCCGATGGCCTGCATCCTACTGCTGAGGCTCAACCCAAAATTCTTGAAAATTTGTGGCCCGTTTTAGAACCCGTATTAGTTGATGTGGTCGGCCAACGATGAGGTACTTAGTTCAAGCTAGTTTAATGGGTTTAGCAACAAGCTTAATCACGGGTTGCTTAGATACTTTAGGCCCACAAACTGGCTCATATAAGCCGTTACCTAAAGGCGTGAGTATTTCTGAAACCAATACTTTGTTAGCTGAAGCTAAAATCGTGAATATCGCTGATGGTGATACCCTCACCGTGCTTGGTCCCGATCAAAATACCTACAAAATCCGCTTACAGGGCATTGACTCGCCCGAGAAAAAACAGCCTTTTGGGCAAGCCTGCAAAGCGTCCTTAATGCAATTAACCGCTGGACAAGCTGCACAAGTTGAAGCCTTTAAAAAGGATCGTTATGGGCGCATCGTGGCTAAAGTAAAAGTTGCTGGCAAAGACTTAGCTTTAGAGCAAATTAAAGCGGGCTGTGGCTGGCATTATGCAGCTTATGAAAAAGAACAAAGCGCGCGTGATCAGAAGTCTTATGCCAAAGCCGAACAACAAGCACGTGCTGCTGAGCGTGGTTTATGGCAAGATGCAACACCCGTTGCGCCTTGGAATTTTCGCAAGCAACAGCGCAATTAACCCGATCAGTGAGAAGCCATTTTGCTAAGTTACCGCCACGCCTTTCATGCGGGCAATCATGCCGATGTGTTAAAACATGCTACCTTGAGTTTAGTGCTTAATAGCTTTAAACAAAAAGATAAGCCCTTTGTGTATATTGATACGCATGCAGGCGGCGGAATTTATGATTTAGATAGCGAATGGGCGCGCAAAACTAAAGAGTCAAATAGCGGCATTCAGCGTATTTGGCATGAACAATCTAAATGGCCGGAATTAACCGACTATTTTCAAATCCTGAAAACTTTAAATACCGAACAAGCAGGCCAACAATTTTATCCCGGTTCACCGGAAGTCGCCTGCCAACTGTTACGCCCACAAGATCGCTTAGTTTTAATGGAATTGCATCCGCAGGAAATTGAGGTATTGCGCAGCCATTTAGCGAGAGATAGCCGCGTGAATATTCATCACCGTGACGGCCTCGAAGGCTTAACTGCTTTAACGCCCCCTACTCCACGTCGTGGCCTTGTGCTGGTAGACCCTGCCTATGAGCGTCACGAAGAATATACACAAGTCGTCCAAGCGGTGAAAAAAGCCTATACGCGTTGGCCGACCGGCACTTATATCATTTGGTATCCGATGTTGGCTAAAGCACGGGATCGAAGCTTGCGTTTATTACATGATTTAAAAGAGAAAAGCAGCTTCGAAAGCTTATTAGTTGCGGAATTGAGTGTGGAAGCACAGCATCCTGATTTAGGCATGCATGGCTCGGGCTTGGCGATTATTAATCCGCCTTGGCAATTAGATCAGCAATTAACGGCGCTACTGCCACGCCTAGCCAAAACCTTACAATTAGACTCACAAAGCCATTGGCGAGTGGAATGGCTGATGCGAGCGGTTTAACTCAAACAGTTAATTGATAACGCTGTTGAATCCAAGCTTGAGCGGCTGCCAGATTCGGTAAAACCACAACTGCCTTCGAGAAGTCATGGCGCTGCGATTGCGCATTCGGAATCGCGATGCAATCAATCCCTGCTGCTACTGAGGCTGCAACACCGTGTTCTGTATCTTCAAGTGCAATGCACTCTGTAGGATCGAGCTGTAAGCGTTGAGCCGCTAGTAAATAGCAATCCGGTGCAGGTTTGCTCTGTTCCACATCATCATAAGAGACAATCGTCGCAAAATAAGGCGCTAAACGATGCGAGCGTACCGTAGCATTCACAATCTGCGCTCCCGCACCCGTGACTATCGCTTGCTGAATAGTAGGCTGCTGCTGAAAATAGTCGAGAATAGCCTGCGCGTCCGGCATTAGCGGAAAGGCATGCTCTTGAAGGTAGTCATGCGCAATTTCCAGCTTCTTAGCGACTAACTCGTCGACTGAAGCTTTGAGTTGAAAGCGCTCGATCATATCAAGCGCGTTATCAAGCGTGGGTAGGCCAGAATAAATCTGCATATATTGCTCAGCTGAAATACCCACTCCATAAGGCTTGAGTACCTCCAGCCACATTTGATAATGTACGCCTTCGGAATCGACTAAAGTGCCATCGTGATCGAATAAAACGGCTTTAAGCACCATGCGTTTTCTCAGCCTCAGTCCAGTCTTTATACGGGTATTTGAGCAAGCTTACATTGTAATAGCGCTCAATCCCTGAAACATCAACACCCGCCCAAATGGGTCTTTGGAAGTGTTCGCCGATTTCATTTAATTCAACTTCAGCGACAATCAAACCGGCATTTTCGCCCGCAAACTCATCAATTTCCCAAGTTCTGCCCGCGAACTCTACAAAGTGACGAGTTTTCTCAATAATCGGGCGTGCACAAAGTTGATCAAGCAATTCGGCGGCATCTTGCAAAGGAATGCTATATTCATATTCAGGGCGATGCGTACCAATCGTCATGCCTTTGATATTTAAACTCGCCTGGTCATCGGCAATGCGTACCCGCACCGAAGCGGCAGGATTATTACTCAGATAACCTTGGCGAAAGACTTCAGAGCGACTGACTAAATTGCGCCACTCATCTGAAATTAACCGGAATTTATGCTCGATTTCCAAAGCCATAGTTGCAACCTATCTCAGTAAAAGAGCAGTTTAACAGATCAACTGTATGAGGCTCTAGCTTAGGCAAGCCAACCCACCAGAATAAAAACTTGATTTTTATTCTGGACACAGAAGGAACCGTTAGTAATTATTTACTTTTATTCAGCAAGCTATCGAGAGCATACTAAAAGTTAAAACGAACTTAAGTATCAGTTTCAGCGACCTAGCTTTATTGAGATGCTCAAACCGATGAATGGGAAAGTATTTGCAAAAGCTTCACCTTTTGTTGTCCCGAACTCAGTTTAAATAAAACACAAATTAATTTTGGACACCGAAAACACATGGATAGCGTTTTCAACGAAAGTATCACAGCGCCTGCTACACAGCAGTCTGCTGATCTCTTAAGTATTATTTACCTCTGTGATTGCTCTGGCTCAATGGCAGGTAGTCGAATCGCTGCGGTAAACACAGCGCTCGCCAAAGTTTTCTCTGAATTGACAGAGTTTTCTAAGCTTTCTCCTCAGCTTAATTTACAGCTTGGCATCCTGAGTTTCGCCAATTCAGCTAGTTGGCATATCCCACCTGCACCTATTGGCGAAGTGGCTTGGTCACCGTTGGTAGATACCAGTGGAGTCACTGCTTTAGGAGCTGCCTATCGCTTATTGGCTAATTATCTGACAAATCTAGAAGTGCAGGTAGCCGAGCTGCTAGATAGCAAACACTTGCCTCCCATCTTGATTTTGTTTTCAGATGGCATGCCCACCGATGATGTCGTCCCTGCTTTGAAAGCACTCTCTGCTCACCCCTTGGCTCAACAAGCATTGAGGTTTGCAATAGGGATTGGTCATGAAGTAGATACATCAGTATTAGAGGACTGGGTACAAGAATCTCACCCTGCAAAAGCAGAGCTAGCATCAATGCATATTTCTGTAACAGGATCAGCTGTTGAATTACGTGAGGTTGTTTCCTCATTCACTTTATCAGCCGCCCAGAAAATGTTAGCGGATGCAACATTATGAACAAGGCTGTTCGGCGAATTTTAAAAAGCATTGTGCATACCTACGGTTTAGAATTTACCCATTCCCAACGCTTATGTAATGCTTACTTGGCAGACCTCATGCCACAATTTCCAGAAGAGCGCCACCAATTAGTTGCTGCAGTCGCTGATGGCTTACCCTATCAATTATTGTTTACTCAAACTCGCCAACAGCGCAAAGACTTGGCATTACAATTTGGGCAAGCTCACTCGATATCTGCTGCTCAAGCGCTACAAACCGCTGATACTTGGTTTTATGTTCTGCACGATGTTGCGCCCACCCAGCATGGGTCGCGTTGGTTATTTTTAGCAGAATGGCGCAGCTACTTAGGCGGCATAGTCACGGGAGCAGCGGTTTTATTGGTAGGTTCCTCCATCGCTTTTTATAAAAAGCCAGAAGTTAATACCTTGGTTGAGCGTATGGCAGAACCAACTATGCCACCTGCAGCACCGCAAGTTGCCACGATACTCCCAACTTCAACCCAAACCACTATAACGGTGCAAACTACGCCTATTCCAACCTCTCAATTAGCCGAGCTAACATTTTTATTGCCTCAAGCCAGCGCTCCCTATACAGACTTAGATGCTTTAGATTTGGGGGAAATTCAACCTGTGCTACTTCTTCAAAATGCTCAAGCGATTAATAAACACCCACCATCTAGAGTTTTTGAGCTTTTGACACAGAGAGCTCCTGAAAAAGAAATGGCAGCTAAAGCTCCACTAAACCTGCTACCAATGCTTGCTAAGCTTGAACCTAATAAGCTGCCGACCAAAGCCAAACTCAGCTCTCAACCTGCCAAGCAAGCAGCTACGCAATCACAAGCTCAGACTAGCGATCAACCAAAAACCGCTACAAAGGCCAATCGAAACGAAGCTAAGCAACTATTTACCAACACGGTGCAGGATATGCAAACCTTAACTGAAAAGGTCTTACTCCTACGTAAAAAGCAGAACGAGCAGCAAGCAATCACTCAATTATTAAATCTAACAGGTGATGTGTTTTATCGCGAACAGCTAAAAGAACTTGAACAGCAACAAAAACAGTTAAATGCAAGGATCGACCACTTATCTGCATCCTATAGCAGCCAAGTAGCCAAGCTCTGTCGTTTATCAGCTACTGGCTGGCAAAATGGCGAGCTTGTCCAACAAGGACGCGATAACAATAAGCTCCAGCAGGTAGTGTTACAGCATTGGAAACAATGCAAAGGGTTTTCTAATCAACAAATTAAACAACAGCTATTAACACGTTATTAGGCAGCCTACTAAACTAGTAAAGAGTGAGCCTATATTGTCGCGAAATGAGGACTATTGAATGCGCAAATTGAGCAATTGGGGTCGAAGTTTTGCTTGGGCGGTCGTGTATGGAAGTGCTCTAGTTGGCTGTGCCAGCACTGCACCCATCGATGAAAAACGCGCTAATGCTATCCAAATGTGTAAGCAAAACTTGCCTATCAATGACAAGATTAAACTGCAATCCATATCGGTAGGATGTATGGCCAGCTTAGCTTTATCTAAGGCGATTGGTAGCAATAATCCTGCACCATTAATTTGCATAGCCGGTGGTGCTTCAGGCTTTTTATTGGGCGAAAGTATTGCCGAACGTAAATGTGGCTATATTACTCAAGTAGACCAATTAAACGGTGAAATTGCGCATGCCAAAAAAATGAATGCTGGCTTTGTGATAGTACTGGCGCAACAAACCACTGACCTCGCCGCCTTTGAGCTGATGGTGGCAGGCTTGCGCAGTCAACAAGCAGCTGATGCTACTCAAGCAGCCCAAAAGGCTCAAGTAGAGGCCAGCCTTGCAGAACAAGTTGCTCATGACAAACAAGTTTTTAAACAAGCGCAGGAAGAATTCCGCTTCAAACAAAAAACACTGGCCGCTAGTAGGCCTTTAAAGCAACAGGCCAAGGAAGATGAGTTATTAGCAGAAATCAAAGCCTTGGAAAAAAATCTTAAACAATTGCAGGCGAGCAATGCCAAATTTATTCAGCTTCGTCAGAACTTACTTAAAGGCTAAACCGCAGGCAACTGCCTCTGTGATTCTAGTGGCTAGGATAGCCGGACTTTTGCCATTCATTTTTTTGCTGGGTTGCAGCTCAGTGCCTACATCCATCGCAGATCAACAAACTGCAACCGATCCATCCACGGGTGGTTTGCTACAAACAGTGCAAGCCTTAAGAACCGGAGCCTATGAGCAGTATTTGCAAGCAAAACGTACTGAATTGCGGCATTGGCAATCTGCACAAACTAAGCAGCGTAGTGCGATTATAGGGTTAAAAGAACACCGAACCCGCCTCGAGCGAGAAAAAGCTTCATTAGCTAAAACAGCTAATAGCCATGCTCATCACACCCAAACTAGCCAAGAGCGAATTCAAGCCTTAAATCAGCAACGCACTGAGCTGGTGAATGAAACGCAAAACTTACAAGCCGCAGCACAGCAACTTGATCAGACACTTAAGACTCAAACTCAGCAGCGTGTGGAAAAGCAACAACGAATTTCAGCCTTACTAGCTGAGCGCGAACGCTTGCGCCAAGCTTTAAAACTAATGATTAACAGTGATGGCTCGTTGACTGAAGAGTTCTAAAGGATGCAAGTACTAATACCGCACCAAGGCCGAACCCCAAGTAAAGCCACCACCAAAGGCTTCCAACAGGAGCATATCACCACGCTGAATACGCCCATCTCGAATGGCTGCATCTAGCGCTAAAGGAATAGAAGCGGAAGAAGTATTTCCATGTTCGCCTACGGTGACAACGACACGATCCATCGGCATATTGAGCTTTTTTGCAGTCGCTTGAATAATACGAATATTGGCTTGATGCGGGACTAGCCAATCGACATCTGCTTTAGTGAGATTATTAGCTTCAAGGGTTTCATCCACAATCCGGCCTAAGGTATTCACAGCCATCTTGAAAACTTCATTGCCCTTCATTTGCAGAAAAGCCCCCGTTTCACGGAGTAATTGATGGTTACGCGAAATACCTGCTGACACATTCAAAAGTTGTTCGTACTTACCGTCAGAATGTAAATGCGTAGAAAGAATACCTGGTTCGTCCGAAGCTTCTAAGACTAAAGCCCCTGCACCATCTCCAAACAACACGCAAGTCGTACGATCATTCCAGTCCAGAATGCGCGTCATGACTTCACTACCGACCACTAAAGCGCACTTGCTAGTGCCTGCTTTCATGAAATTATGTGCTACACCTAAGGCATAGATAAAGCCTGAGCAGGCCGCATTCACATCAAAAGCGGGGCCACCTGAAATGCCTAAACGCCCCTGTAGCAAGCAAGCAGTACTTGGAAAAACTAAATCGGGGGTCGACGTACCGAGAACAATCAAATCAATATCTTCAGGGCGTTTGTCGGCCATTTCTAAAGCGCGGCGCGCCGCCACTACAGCTAAATCACAGGCTGATTCAGTATCCGCTACATGGCGCTGGCGAATACCCGTGCGCTCCACAATCCACTCATCCTTGGTATCAACGGTTGACTCCAGCTCACGGTTAGTGACTATCCGTGGTGGCAAATAGCTGCCGGTACCAATAATGCGTGCATAGCTCATACTGCTTGTCCTTCTAGCAAGGCCGCGATTTGCTTATTAATCCGCTGCGGAACTTGCTTAATAATTTCTGTGCGAGCAATGCTGATGGCATTGGCAAACGCTAAACTGTCTGCCCCACCATGGCTTTTAACAGCAATACCCTGCAAACCTAATAAACTAGCGCCATTATAACGCCGAGGATCAATTTCTTGTCGAAAATTATTCAATACTGGCATAGAAATAAGTCCAGCCATTTTGCTCAGGAAATTACGGGTGAAACTACTCTTGAGCTTGGAAGAAATAAATTTCGCTAAGCCTTCACTGGTTTTTAACGCGACATTGCCGACGAAACCGTCACAAACAATCACATCCACTTCACCTAAGTAAATGTCATCGCCTTCTACATAACCAATGTAATTGAGTGCTGAAGCTTCCAATAAAGCATTCGCTGCTTTGACTTGCTCATTACCTTTAATAGCTTCTTGGCCGATATTTAGCAATCCCACTCGTGGGTTAGGGATCTCATCAATCGCTTTACTTAGTTCTGACCCCATCAAAGCAAATTGATAGAGATGTTCAGCAGAAGAGTCGACATTTGCCCCCAAATCCAGCATATGGGTATGCCCATGTAATGAGGGCATTACGGTACAAATCGCAGGGCGATCAATACCGGGGAGCATTTTCAGTACAAAGCGGGCAGTGGCCATCAGTGCACCCGTATTACCTGCACTGACTACCGCGTCCGCCTGCTCTTCTTTTACTAGATTAATCGCAATCCGCATTGAAGAGTCTTTTTTACTTTTTAAGGCTAAAGCAGGCGAATCCTCCATTGTCACTACTTGGGACGCGTGCTTAACTTGTAAACGATCCCCTTCGGTGAGGGAGTGTGAACCTAAACTAGCACGGATTTGTTGCTCATCACCCACTAAAATTAAAGCAATATCTTTATGATCTTCTAATGCTTTTTTGGCAGCAGGAATCACTACACTAAGCCCGTGATCTCCACCCATCGCGTCTAAAGCAATGCGGTACCAAGTACCCATGCTGTTTCTCTCCTACAAAAAAATCGCGGGTCAAAGCCCGCGATTTTTATTCGTAATAGTTTGATAAGGCCAAGCCTTAAGCATCACGCCTGATCTTGATCTTCGTCGTCAACTTCAACAGCAGTTTTAATAATTTGACGACCACGATAGAACCCACCCGGAGTCATATGATGACGCAGATGAGTTTCACCGGTAGTTTGGTCTACTGAAGTGGTACGAGCGGTCAATGCATCATGTGCACGACGCATGTCACGCTTAGCACGTGATTTACGAGTTTGTTGGACTGCCATAGCAATTTTACTCCGATTTCTTCCAGTCTTTTAAAGCAGCAAAAGGATTTGCTTTTTCTTCTGCAGCCGAATCTTCCAACTCATCAGGTGAACCTTCAAATAACGGCTTCACAGGCTGACAAGCCTCATGTCGAGGTACTACCGGCAAGGCTAAAAGAATTTCATCTTCTATAAAATCCCGCACGAAAATACGCTCATCGTCGACAATATATAATTCGTAACCCTCTTCTTCGGGTTCACGATCGACCTGTGAGGTGGTTAATACGACATTGATTTGTGTATCCACTTTCACCGGTACAGGTTCTAAACAACGTTGACAGCTTAAGCGTAGCTCACCTTTTACAGACCCGGTAATCAACGGCAAGCCGCTAGCAGAATGCATAAAAATCATTTCCACTGCAAACTCACTATCCATTGGCTCTGCTGCCAACTCACTTAACCGTGGTAGCTGCTGCAAAGGAAGCACGCCCGTTAATGATCGGCGTTGCTCGATCAAACGGAATGGATTAACTTCAATGGGTAACCTGTTCGACATAAGCGCGCGATTATATGAATCTAGGGGTATGAGTGTAAAGCAAAATCACAAGCTATCGACTATAAAGCTGCTTGATTTTTTAGGTTTAGCGTAAGATGCTGCCTATTTTTACTGACTGCCCCCTTACAACTATAGCTGAATCCTTTATGCCTCAAACTTTAGTCTTGGCTTCAACCTCCGTTTATCGGCGCGAATTATTAGAGCGCTTACAACTGCCCTTTGCAACTGCTGCCCCCAATATAGATGAAACTCGCTTAGTGAATGAATCAGCTCAAGCGATGGTTGCCCGCCTTGCTCAGCAAAAAGCAGAAGCTATTGCCGCTCAATATCCTAATGCACTCATTATTGGCTCGGATCAATGTGCCGTCTTAAGTGAGCAGATTTTAGGTAAACCGCATACCCATGCTAAAGCAGTCGAACAACTACAAGCATCCTCTGGCAATACGGTTGAATTTTTAACTGGGCTTTGTTTATACGATAGCCAAGCCCAAAATTTTCAACTGGATGTGATTTCCTTCCAAGTCGAGTTTCGCGAGCTACAAGCTGTGGAAATTGAAAATTACTTACTGCGTGAACAACCTTACAACTGCGCAGGCAGTTTTAAGTCAGAAGGTTTGGGGATTAGTTTATTTAAACGCATGCACGGCGATGACCCGACGGCTCTCATCGGGTTACCACTGATTCGTTTATGTGCGATGTTGCGCGCACAAGGCTACCTAATTCCAGACGTTATTTAGTTAAAGCAGCAAACACCGGCTGGGTATCAGGACGAATACCCCGCCAAAGCTCGAAAGCTTCAGCAGCTTGCTCGATTAGCATACCGATACCATCAAAAACTTTGGCGGCACGATGTTCATAAGACCAGCGCATAAAAGGGGTTGGTTCATTGCCATACATCATATCGTAGCAACTGCCACCCTCTACCAAGCAGTTCGCCCGTAAATCAGGCATTTCACCCTGCAGGCTAGCCGCCGTACCATTGATGATTAAATCAAACGCAGCACTGATGGATTCAAAACCACCACCTTGCAGTTCGCCAAACTGAGTGAAGTCTTGAGCCAATTCACTGGCAGTAGCTGCTGTGCGATTAGCTAAATGCACATAACTAGGCCCAGCCTCCAACAAAGGCTGAATAATCCCACGGACTGCGCCACCAGCGCCAAGCACTAACACTTTTTTGTCTTTAATAGTGACCTGCTTATTGACCAGCAGGTCACGCATCATGCCGAGGCCATCGGTATTGTGCCCATAAATACTTTGATCAGGGCGAATCATTAAAGTATTGAGCGCACCTGCGGTTTGTGCATAAGGACTAAGCTCATGCGCAAACGCCCAAGCATTTTGTTTAAACGGAATAGTGATATTGCAACCACGCAAGCCATTCGCAAAAAGCTCACTGACTGTCTGCTCAAACCCATTTAAAGGCACTAAGACCGCTTGATAGTCTAGGTTTTGCTGCGTTTGTTCCGCAAATAAGCGATGAATTAATGGAGATTTACTATGTGCAATAGGATTCCCAATCACCACATAACGGTCAACTTGCAACGCCATATCAGTTCCTTTAACTCAGTTAGTCCATCGACAATACCACTTCGGTATTGGCTTTAGATTTTAACTGAAAAGCACGACTACGTTCCTTATTGTTTAACACCGCCACTGCTTTATAAGCACCGGGGCGTAAATTCAAGGTAGCCGTATGGCGTGCAATAGTTTCAACTGGGTTGCGCATGTCATCCAACCGATAGACCTTCCACAACACATTGGTAAAAGCGGGATTATTCTGCAAAGTCGCCACTAACTTAACAATCCCATCCTCCTCTAGGACTGTATTTTCAGCAACCACTACCTTAAGCGGCTGCCATGCCAACACGACAGCTACCAATAATACTCTACAATCGATGCCCTTTTTCTCGCCTCTCATAACTCACTCTCCATGACAGGTCAACAGCACTATTTATTTTTATTGTCTTCCTAGCCTTATCTTAATCAGAATCCTTTCTGCAGGGGTTTAAGACTACTTTCTATCCATGTTACTTCTAATGATAGCTGATACGCCTAAAAATTAGGCGTTTTTTTCATATCCAGTAACCACTTGAGCAACACAGACTATCGGAAAAGCCTGCGGACTTAGTTTTAGTCCCTCTATACTGTAGGCAATGATTGCCATTTTATCAGAGTAAATTTATAACAATGCAAGCGTCAGCAAATTACAACATACTCAAACAACGACACTTATTATTTGGTAGCCGTGAATTTGTGATCAAAGCGCCTGAGTCGTTACTAGTTAGGGAGCACTCCTTAGGCCGCTTACATGAAACCCAAATCCCACTAAGCGTCTTAGACCCGTCTCCAACTTACTCATCCTCTTTTTCGTTGAAGTGGTTATTTCATGCTTTATTCGTTGGCACTTTAACAAGTTTTGTATTTTATTGGGCGCTAGTTAAAGACATGCTAGCCCTCTATATTCTGGCTGGAATTTTGTTAGGCACTACTTTAGTACTGGTTTATCGCTTCTTTTTATACACCACGCGCCTAGTGATTTTTCGCCATTTGCACACTCGAGAGAATTTTCTTTATATCTGGCAAAATCGTCCTAGGCGTAAAAAAGTGCAGGAATTTGTACAAACACTGACCTTGCTTATTCAAGAGCAACAACAAGGCAAGCCACCATTAACTAACCTGCTCAATACGCCAACAGTAGTACCAGCTACAAACCCATCGCCCGTTTTGCCAGCTGATATTTAAGTACTGGCAATTGGTTGACAGTGCTTAAGCCAGTGTTACGCAGCATTTGCCACGGAGCCAGGGTATTGCCAAATAACAGGCCAAAACCCTCCATCGCTTTTTGAGTAAGATTATTGTCTCCACGCCGTGCACGTTCATAACGGCGTAATAACTTCAGTGATCCAACATCAGCAGTTTCGCTGGCTAAGATAAGCTCAGCTAAAGCTTGTGCATCTTTGAAACCTAAATTCACGCCCTGCCCTGCTAAAGGGTGAATAGTATGCGCAGCATCACCGAGTAAGGCAATCCGCTCTCGTACATAGCTGTGTGCAGTTAAACCGCGTAAAGGAAAAGCAGCTCGCTCACTAATTCTGATAATTTCACCTAAACGAAAATCCAGCGCCTGTCCTAGCTCACGTTTAAAGCGCTCTTCACTCCAGAGTAAAGCAGCATCGGCTTGATCAGCTGGCAAAGTCCAAACAATCGAACAAGCATTCGGATCAGGTAGTGGAAGAAAAGCAACTGGACCCGACGGTAAAAAACGCTGCCAAGCTGTATCGACATGTGCTAAAGCTATGTAAGCCGTACAAACCACCGCTTTTTGCGCGTAATCCACTGTTTTATAAGGTAAGTCAGCTAGGCTACGCACTTTTGACTGAGCACCATCAGCACCCACCAATAAACTAGCGTTTAAATGCCTACCGTCCTCTAGCCTCACGGAAACCTGCTGCGCATTGACGGCAAAGCTAGCCAAACGAGCTGGACACAGCAGCTCAACACTTGGATAGTTTTTTAAAGTTTCTAATAGCGCTAATTGCAACACCCGATTTTCAACGATATGCCCTAAATCCGGTTCTCCCAGATCGGCAGCCTCGAAGCGAATCAGCCCCGAACCCGTTGAGTCCCAAACTTGCATGTTTTCATAAGGAGCTGCCCGCATGGCGACTACTGCTTGCCAAGCACCGGCTCTCTCTAATAAGCGCTGCGAAGCTCGGCTTAAAGCCGACACACGATTATCGAAAGCGTCATACACAGAAAAAGCTTGGGGCGTTGCAGCCTCTAAAACCGCGACTTGCCTGCCTGCTTGGCCGAGTAAACAAGCCAAAGCAGCGCCCACCATGCCACCGCCTGCGATAATAATTTCGTAATCCATGTCTATTCCTAGCTTGATCTTCGGCACAATATAGCAGGATTAGACCTTAAGATTAATGTTCCAAGTCGTGTAAACTCGCTATACTTGCCGCCATTTTCAGCTTGACCTAGGACCGTTTCGCTATGGCACATGATGCTCACGATACAGCAAAAATTCTCGTCGAGGCTTTGCCTTATATTCAACGCTATGCAGGTAAGACGATCGTTGTGAAATACGGTGGCAATGCCATGACCGATGAAAAGCTTCAGCTCGGTTTTGCCCGCGACATCGTGCTACTCAAACAAATCGGGATTAACCCGGTGGTCGTGCATGGCGGTGGCCCACAAATTGGTGAGATGCTGAATCGCTTAGGCAAAGAAAGTAAGTTCATCGAAGGCATGCGCGTCACTGACGCCGAAACCATGGATGTGGTGGAGATGGTGCTCGGCGGCTTAGTGAATAAGCAGATTGTGAATATGATCAATCAAGCCGGTGGGCGCGCGGTGGGCTTAACCGGCAAAGACGGGCATACCATTATTGCTGAAAAAATGGCGATGAAAACTAAAAATCCCCAAGGTGAATGGGAAGAAGTTGATTTAGGCCATGTCGGCGAAGTCACCAAAATTAATTCGCGCTTTTTACGCTTGCTCGATGAAGATCGGTTTATTCCCGTGGTAGCGCCAGTGGGTGTTGGCCTTGATGGTACTACTTATAATATTAATGCCGATTTAGTCGCCGGTAAGATTGCTGAAGTGTTAGGGGCGGAGCGCTTATTGCTGCTGACTAATATTCCGGGCGTTTTGGATAAAGAGGGTAAACTGCTGACTTCGCTATCCCAAGAAGATATTCGCCGCTTGATGGACGACGGCACGATTCATGGCGGGATGTTGCCTAAACTCAATTGTGCGATGGATGCAATTCGAGGTGGCGCTAATAATGCCTGTATTATTGATGGCCGTGTCGAGCACGCTTTATTACTAGAGCTGCTGACCGATCAAGGCATGGGCACTATTATTACCCGTTAGTTCAGCTTTTCCACCCTCTGTCCTAAGCAGAGGGTATTGCATGGGATAAATCATGACTGCTTACCCCCAAAGTACCCAAACCCTGCTGGATAAAGCCACGATTCTTAGTGGTGCGGGTTTCGATATTGTTTACGATTATAATCTACCGATTTCCTCTAGCGTAAAAATCGCTGGCCGCGAAGGCCGTGGACAGCATGAAATTATTCTGCGCCTGCCTAGTGATGAGAATAATTATTTGATTGCATGGCAAGCGGCGTTTGTCTTGCATCAGTTTCAAATGCCCGAAACTGAGCGCGCGAATCTCAAGCCTGAACCTGCTACCTTAGCACCGATTAAAAATGAATTGCTGCAAATGCACCCTTCCGTGCCGATTGCCCAGCGCGAAAATTTTAGTGAGCATGTGATTGGGGGCATTTTAACGCAACTGCGCTCAATGCCGGTTGGCATGTTGATTGATATAGCCCTGCATCGTGATTATGAAGAATTACATGCCACTCAGCGCCAATCTTTAATTAATCAAGTCGTTGAACATATTGGTTGCTTACAAATGACGCCGGATATGTTCCCACGGACTTTGCTGCGCGCCAATCAAGTAATGAATGCTGCACAAGCTTTGATGGTCGCGACTCTGTTTGAAATCCCCGATATTTTCGCCCCCTATCAAACCGTAGGTATGGAGGCCGCCGCGACTTTATTGCTGGATGCCTGCATGAATCAGGTGTTTGATGAAACCTTAGATCGCGAGCTGATTGATGTTTGGGGTCGCACCTTAGGGATTGAAGATTGGTATCGTTGGGCTTAAGCCTAAGCTATAAAGTGACTCAATTAGCTTGAGTCACTGAATATAAGTGGGCTTAGTACAAAATCTCCACATCCGACAGCGGGCGCGCACAACACGCCAAAATATATCCATCCTCAATGTCCCGCTCAGAAATCCCGCCACTGTGACTCATCTGCGTTTCACCGGAAACCCGCTTGACCTTACACGTTCCACAAACCCCAAATTGACAAGCACTGGGAATGTTCAAACCGGCTTGAATCGAAGCTTGTAGAATGGTGGTGCGTTGATTGGCAGCAATGCTTTGCCCCGATTTGAGGAAGCTAATCTGTGTCACAGGGTTATCTTGTATAAGCTCGCTATCAAAATCTAAACTCAGTGGCTCTTCTGGTTGCACCACCGCAGCTTGGAAGCTTTCTTCGTGGTAATGCTGCATAGTGAAGCCATTGGCCTTCAGCAGATGATGCACCGCCTGCATAAAGGGCGCGGGGCCACAGCAGAAAACTTCCCGCTCTAAATAATCGGGCGTCGTTAATTCCAAAATCGCTTGATTAATCCGCCCTACATAACCCGCCCACACCGAATGCAAATCACGCTCTTCCACAATCCAATTGAGCTTGAGGCCGGGCATACGATTCGCCATTAGCTCAAGACCCGAGCGGAAAATAATATCGGCAGGACGGCGAGCGCAATGAATAAAACTCGCATCCAATTCACCACCTTGATCAAACAAATAGCTGGTCATCGACATCATCGGCGTAATGCCGCTACCCGCCGAGATAAAGCAGTATTTTTTGGCGGGATGGTTGTAAAGGTGAAACTCACCCGCTGGGCCAAAAGCACGGACTTTCATCCCCACTTTTAGATTGTCGAACATCCAGCGACTGGCATAGCTGCCCGCTTGAGTTTTGACGGTAATGGTCAGGTAAATCGGGCGTGAGGGCGTAGAGGAAAGTGTATAAGTGCGATACACCATTTTCCCCGCAATCGGCAATTCGAGGGTGATAAATTGGCCGGGCGCGTAGTTAAACCAATTTTTGGAAGCAGTGCGAAAACAGAAGGTTTTGACATCCGGTGTCTCCAGAATAATATTCATCACCTCCAGCAATTCGTTTTGCGCATCCCACGGTAAGCGCTGATCGAGGTAGAGAAATTCAGCGTGTTCAGGCGGGGAATTAGGCTGTTTTACAGTGGGTAAATTGGCTTTTGGTAGCTCAATTGTAGAAGTTGGTGTATGCAAATTCTCCTGCTGGAGTGCCACTGGTGCGATACTTGCTGAAGCCTGCAAAGCCTGCTCAGTCGCAGCGCAATACCAGTCGATAAACTGAATCACCCCATCTTCATGCTGTTGTGAATACGGCCCCGGACGATAAGCTGGGGAGTTAATCCCCAACTGATTTTGCTCCACCAAAATCCGATCTTGATCATTGGTGGCAATCCACACTTCAGTTAAGTTTTTAAGATCATAATCCACACCTTCAACCGCATCTTTATGCACTAACCATTTGGTGGTGACTTGAGTGCGCGTGGTGTCGAGCGGCATTACCGAGAAGGTGACAGCATGATCAGAGAGGAAATGATTCCAAGTATTCGGGTAATGGAACAGCAGCAATGTGCCCAACTGGCGCTCGTCAACGTCCACCATTAATTGATCACTGGCGATTTTGCCGCTCATGGTGAAAGACTCGCCCGCGCCAATCAGAGGCATCCGTGCCACCCGATAATCACCCTGTTCGGATAAATAAAACTGGCTAGGCAAACCGAGTTGCTCGCATTTACTCCAATGATTAGTGAGTGTCGCTGAGGGCTGCCCACTGACTCCGGTCAGATCAGGATCATCGGAATAAGTGCGGCACAGCTCAGGATGACTCCCCAAGCAGTGATAGCATTCGCGATTATTCTCCATCACCAGCTTCCAATTACCTTCTTCAATAATCGTGCTGGAATAAGCCACTTTGGCATCGCGTAGATGATGCGGCAGTAGATAAGGCTCAACGATTTGGCGGAAAGCGGAAAAATCCGGCGGCGTATCCGCTAAGCAAATATAAATATTACCGCCCAGTGATTCGCAATGGACGGAGAGCAAGCCATGCGCCGTGGTATCAAAGTTTTTCCCCATATCTTTGGCAAACATCAGCTTGCCGGTCAGGTCATACGTCCATTGATGATAGGGGCAAACGAGAGTGGGGCTATTGCCCTGATGCTGTTGGCAAATACGTGAGCCGTGATGACGACAAGTATTGTGAAAAGCGCGAATCGCGCCATCCTGAGAGCGCACGATAATGACATTATAATCGCCAATCGTTTGGGTCAAATAATCGCCCGCCGTCGGCAACTCGACATCATGCGCAACAAATAGCCAGTGCTGATAAAAGATCTGTTGCATATCCCGCTTAAATAGCGCCGGATCATTATAAAAAGCTTGAGGCAAACTGTAATTCGGCTGACGTTGAGCCAAATGCTGGCTCAGTGTAGTTGTGTCCATACCATTACTCGGTTAAAAGTGGAAAATTGGCATGTTCACGGGGTGATGGAATGCAGGTGAAGTACGAACCCAAAAAGGTAGGCCAGCCCCTGAAATCGCCCTCCGCGACCCATAGCGCTTGCTTCTGGCTGGTATCGGACTTGGAAATTTATTCAATTTCCCTACCGTTGCGGGGGCAGTACTGGCTTTGAACCAGCT
Organism: Thiolinea sp.; assembly: GCA_049290875.1. Taxonomy (GTDB): domain Bacteria; phylum Pseudomonadota; class Gammaproteobacteria; order Thiotrichales; family Thiotrichaceae; genus Thiolinea. The sequence continues at coordinate 135,363 of JBATOI010000031.1, read as the reverse complement.
TCCCAATTTACCCTTGCCACCGTGCGGCACAAGGCACCAGAAACGCGATTACGTTAGCATTGAATGCTAGGGTGCGCTACTACTGATTTCTTGCAGGGGAGCAGTATTCAGCTTTATAAAAATAACTCCTAGCTTATTAACGATTTGCCAATTGCAGCGAACTCAAAGCCAAGGCTTCCGCCACTCTGATCCCATCCACGCCTGCTGATAAAATTCCGCCAGCATAGCCAGCACCTTCACCGGCTGGATATAAACCTTTCACATTTAAACTTTGCAGATGTTCGTTACGAGTAATCCGTAGCGGCGCAGAAGTACGGGTCTCTACTCCTGTTAGCACTGCATCGTACATCGAGAAGCCTTTAATTTGCCGATCAAAAGCAGGTAAAGCTTCACGAATCGCAGTAATTGCATAATCCGGTAAGCTAGTCGCCAAGTCAGTTAAATGTACCCCCGGTTGATAGGAAGGTTCGACTTGGCCGAGTTGCTTGGAAGGCAGGCCTTTTAGAAAATCGCCGACTAGCTGTGCTGGCGCTTGATAGCTACCTTCACCCAATTCAAAAGCACGTGATTCCCAACGCTGCTGAAAAGCCAAACCTGCGAGTACATTGCCGGGATAATCTTCTGGCGTAATCCCAACTACAATGCCTGCATTCGCATTGCGCTCAGCGCGCGAATACTGGCTCATGCCATTAGTGACCACTCTATTCTCTTCCGAAGTCGCTGCCACTACTTGCCCACCAGGACACATACAGAAGCTATACACTGAGCGACCATTGTTGGCATGATGCACCAATTTATAATCCGCCGCACCGAGCAGTTGATTGCCAGCCTGTTTACCGAAACGCGCTTGATCAATCAGCGCTTGCGGATGCTCAATGCGAAAGCCGATGGAGAACGGCTTAGCCTCCATAAATACTTCACGCTCAAACAGCATTTTGAAGGTATCGCGTGCGCTATGCCCAAGCGCTAGAATCACGTGATCACTACGCAGTTGCTCGCCATTCGCGAGTAGCACGCCACGCATTTGCCCTTGTTCAATCAACACATCGGTGACATGCTGCTGGAAACGAACTTCGCCTCCCAACGCTTCAATCTGTGCGCGAATATTCTCGACCATTTTCACCAAGCGGAAAGTGCCGATATGTGGTTTGCTCACATACAGAATTTCCTCTGGCGCACCCGCTTTCACAAACTCCGCTAAAACTTTGCGTCCGTAGTGCTTCGGGTCTTTGATTTGGCTGTACAATTTGCCATCGGAAAAAGTGCCTGCGCCCCCTTCTCCAAACTGCACATTAGACTCTGGATTAAGCACACCTTTGCGCCATAAGCCCCAAGTATCTTTAGTGCGCTCGCGTACCTGCTTACCGCGCTCTAAAATAATTGGCCGAAACCCCATTTGCGCGAGCACTAAACCCGCCATGATTCCGCAGGGGCCAAAGCCAATAATGATAGGGCGATGAGGCAATTCTTTGGGTGCTTGAGCCACAAAGTGATAGCTGGTGTCGGGACTGATAGATACATGCGAGTCTTTTTCAAAACGCCTTAAAATCTCAGCTTCATTAACCAGCTCTAGATCCAAGGTGTAAACTAAAATAATGGCGTCCCGTTTGCGCGCATCGTAACTGCGCTTGAAAATAGTGAAACTCACTAAATCGACTGATGCAAGCACAAGTTTTTCTAAGATCGCAGCCTTTAAAGCTTCTGCTGAATGCTCAAGTGGCAAGCGGATTTCGGTTAGGCGGATCATGGGTATGGATTGGGCTAGGAGAAAGAGGGAATATTGTATATCAAAATCAAACCTATTTAGTAGCTAACAAAACCCCCTCATAAATCTCAGCCAAGCTTAAACTAATCGCTGGGCAAGGCAACTTTACAACAGTCTCTAAACCACTGAACGTCTCAACCCACCACCCCCCATCAGCATTTTTATAGAAAAACTCAAGCTCGGCTCTATCTTGCTCAACTAATAAATAAGCTCTCAGCGTGGGGATATTCATATAGGCTAATAACTTTTCCGAGCGATCACGTTTAGCGGTCGACTCAGACAGTACCTCAATAATAAGGCAAGGGTTTTCCAGATAATAGTCATCTTCGTCATCCTGCTCACAACTGACGACTACATCTGGATAATAATAAGATTTACGCCCAACGACTCGTACTTTCATATCGGCAGCATAGACTTTACAGGACGTCTTACGCGCACCTAGACGCAAGGCCGTCGTCAAATTAACAGCAATTTCACTATGCCGTTTACTTGCACCAGCCATTAGATAAACTTGCCCATCAACATATTCATGACGTTCAGGGCTAAGTCTTTCTCCTGCTAAATAATCTTCCTCTGGAAGTTGTGTTTGCACTGTTTGAGCCTTAGCCATCTGCTTAATTCCGAAAGTCTATATCGACCATCATAGGATAGAACTTTTAAAAACTAAAGCACTAGAAACCTAAGGCTACTGTCGATTATTTTTAGCCTAAACCTGCAATTCCGCCAAATCTCGATACAAGTCCAAAGCCTCTGGATTCGCCAAGGCATGGGTATTTTTTACGGGCCGGTTATGCACCACTTCGCGCACCGCTAACTCCACAATCTTGCCAGATTTAGTACGAGGAATCGCCGCGACTTGAATGATTTTTGCAGGTACATGCCGAGGTGTGCATTGAGTCCGAATCGTATCGCGAATTTTCTTGTTTAAAGCTTCATCTAACTGGTAACCCTCACGCAAAACCACAAACAGCACCACGCGCACATCATTATCCCAGTCTTGACCAATAGCGATGCTTTCGAGCACTGCTTCGAGTTGCTCGACATGCCGATAAATTTCCGCCGTACCAATCCGCACTCCGCCCGGATTTAAAGTCGCATCCGAACGCCCAAAAATAATCACTCCACCCTGCTCGGTCAGCTCGACATAATCGCCGTGATGCCACACATTCGGGAAGCGCGCGAAATAAGCCTCATGGTATTTCTGCCCCGTTTCATCGCCCCAGAAAAAAGCAGGCTGACTCGGGAAGGTTTTGGTGCATACCAACTCGCCTTTCTCACCCACAACAGGCTGGCCCTCATCATTGAAAACATCCACCGCCATGCCTAAACCACGGCACTGAGTTTCACCGCGATAGACTGGCAGAATCGGGCAACCCAGCACAAAACAAGAAACAATATCTGTCCCACCTGAGATTGAAGACAAGCACACATCTTGTTTAATCGAGCGGTAAACATAATCAAAACTTTCCGGCGCGAGCACCGAACCGGTCGAGCAGATCGTACGCACCGTAGATAAATCATGGGTTTTGATTGGCTCGATACCGGCTTTATTCAGTGCCTCTAAATACTTGGCCGAAGTACCGAACAAAGTCACGCCGACCTCTTGTGCATAATCCCACAGTACATTGCCATTGGGATAAAACGGCGAGCCGTCATACAGCACTAAAGTTGCGCCCGAAGCCAAGCCACTCGCCAACCAGTTCCACATCATCCAGCCGCAAGTCGTGAAATAGAACAGCTTATCGCCGGGGCGGATGTCGCTATGCAGTTGTTGCTCCTTCAGGTGCTGGAGTAACACGCCACCGACTTTGTGGGTAATACATTTGGGCTTGCCGGTCGTACCTGAGGAATACAGCACATACAAAGGATCATTGAAGCCACAAGGTACAAAACTGATTTCTTCAGAAGGTTGGGTGAGCAGCACTTCCGCCCAAGACAAGCCCGGCAAATCGCTAGTTAAACCTAGTAAAGGAATCACCACGGTTTGCTTTAAACTCGGTAGCGCTAACTTGACCCTTGCCACTTTGGCGCGAATATCAATCCGCTTACCATTGTAGAAATAACCATCGGCAGCAAACAAGATTTTCGGGCTAGTCTGGCTGAAACGCTCAATCACGCTGTCCTCACCAAAATCGGGGGAAGTCGACGTCCAAATCCCACCTAAGCTCGCCGTCGCCAGCATCGCCACGATAGCTTCAGGCATATTCGGTAAATAGCCTGCGACGCGATCACCTTTGACTACACCTTGGGCTTGCAACCAATTCGCAACCCGCGATACCTGCTCATAGAGTTGGCCATAAGTCAGACTGGAGCGTGTTTGATCTTCGGCTTTGAATTCGATAACAACTGTATCTAAACCGGTAGCGGGTCGACGCAACAGGTTTTCTGCAAAATTTAACTGCGCATCGGGAAACCACTCTGCCCGCTCAATATCTTCGCCATTGACTAAAATGCGTAAACCCTTCTCGCCAATCACCTTGGAAAAGTCCCAGAGTGCTGACCAAAACAGCTCGCTATTCTCAATCGACCATTGATAGAGTTCTGGATAGTTTTTTAAATTGTGGCCACTACGATCTTCCGCAAATTGCATAAAATCATCCATTAAAGCAGCATCCATGCGCTCAGGGCTAGGTGTCCACAAAGGGTTTGATTGCTCCATTTTATCCTCCTCCAAATTTTGATTTAGCTTGTGGGGCTAGGATTGCAAGCGCGGGGAATCACTTGTAAGCGCGAATTGGGGTCAATGGCCTCGCTCCACAATTTGACCGGTGTATTGCTGCCAAATGGCTCATCGTAATCCAGCCATTGCACTTCACGCGGCGCTTTCTGCTCCGTATAACGCGCATCGTAGCCCAAATAGCGAATATATTCAGCGTGGCGCTTAGCTTTATTCAGATCATCAAAAAAGCCCAACGAAATAGCATTCTCATACGGCCCTGAATCAATCACTAGATGATCTTTGACATCAAAGCGTTTCATATCTTGCACAACGGTTTCCGCTTCAGCATGTGTCGGTAAAGGCGGTATATAGACTAAATAATTGAGGGTTTCCATAGTTTGCAGCGAACGCTTGGCGACTGCTAAGCCATAATTACGGACTTTGCTCAGCACTTCATCCGCGACCCGTTGGCTCAAATAAGGGCCAATCGTATAACAGCTGCTGGGCGAACTACCAGTAGCGCTGCTATACACTGCAGGCGCTACATCTTTAGCCAGTTTTAAGCTTTGAATATTCGGTTCCGTCAAAGGAATGGGTTCGGGTAGATCTTCTGGCCCCCAAACATTTAAAGCGAAGATGCCCAGATTCAAGAGCAGCAAAAGCACTACGAGGGCTTGCATGCTTCCTGCTCCGCCACATACTGCAAACCATCCATCAACGCATCAGGATAAGCTTGATGCTCTAAGCATAAGTGTTTGCTGAGTAATTCAGTATCGCCACCGCAGAGCAGAACTTGGGCTGATTCAGACATCTGCGCTTGCATGCGTGTACAAATTCCTTCGAGGGCACCTACCAAACTAAACAAACAACCACTGCCCATCGCTTGCAAGGTATTGTCATTAAACACTTGTGGGTCATCAAAGGGTGTAGCGGACATATGCGCTGCTTGGGTACGACGAATCAGTGAGTCACTTAGCAACTGCAAACCCGGCAGAATTAAACCACCTAAATGTTTGCCATCCGCTTGCATAGCATCAACCGTCACTGCCGTGCCGCAATCAATCATGATCACGGATTGAGCGCCTAACAGTTTGCGGGCTGCTAATAACCCTACAAACCGATCTGCGCCAAAATGAGCTGGATTTGGATAAGCAAGCTCAATTCCATAAGCACCCGCACCTGATTGTACGAGGCTTAAACGCACCGCAACTTGAGCACAAAAAGCAGTTAAAGCCTCTGTAAAAGCACTACCCAATACATGCACTAAGATAATATGCTCAACCGTTTGCTGTGAAAGCAAAGTCTGCAAATGCTGTAAAGCGCCCGCTGGTGGCGAATGATTACCATAAGCTAAAGCTTGTTGGGGGCTGCGTTGCCCTGCATCGAGGCTCGCCCATTTGAGGCGGGAATTGCCTGCATCTATCAGAAGGGTTGTCACTGAACTTGTCTCACCGATACATCTGCTGAAGAAAAAGCCCTACGGCTGCCGTCCGCGAGTGCCACCTGCAATTGCCCTTGTTCATCTAAACCGCAAGCTCTGCCTTGCAAGACTTCTGTTCCCGTATCAATCCGCACTGGCTGCTCATCGAGCCAATCCCAAGGCTTCCACTGCTGCTTAAAAGTATTGATATTAAAATCTGGAAAGGCTTGTAAAGCTGGGACTAATTGCTTGAGTATAGCTGCGATTAGCCGGTTGCGGTCAATGGGCTGTTGCATGATTTCCGACAGATCGCACCACGCTTGATCAATGTTTGCACCGGCATCGCTTGGCATGCCGGTATTTAAACCAATCCCGATCACCACTTGCTGCAAAGGTTGCGCGGTTTGCAACAAAATGCCGCCTAATTTGCGCCCCTGATAATAAATATCATTCGGCCATTTGAGCATTTGCCCTTGCAAGCCATACGCAGCTAACGCTTCCGCGACTGCAACACCGACGACCAAACCTAAACAGCCATAATGGACTGGCACTTGCTGAAAACACCAACGCAACGAGCAATAAATATTCCCTGCTTTAGGCGATTGCCAAACCCGCCCACGTCGGCCTCGCCCTGCCGTTTGTTCTTCAGCAAGGCAGACATTGAAGCAAGTATTCGGTTGTTCTAACAGCCAAGTATTAGTCGAATCAAGCTTCTGGAAAATATGAATTGCCTGCAAAGCAGCGCGCAACTCTGGCGGGATTTGGCTAAGAATTTGCTGTTGATTTAAGGGAATAAAGTCTGGCATAAGGCGGTTGAGTAAACTAAAAACCTGACCTTAGCGTAAATGGCCTGATAGGTATAGTTAATCCCCCCAGACTTCTACACAACTGGCAGATTCATTACCTAAACTTAACTGCAAGGTGCTACGAATACCGATTGGCAAACGCACCAAAATAGCGCATGATTTCAATCACCCAACACAGTAAGAGAGGCGAGTAAACGATGGCAAATCTTCCCCAAGTCATTCGGATTGAAAACGGCGAAGCGGTTAAACATACCTTCTCGGTCGAGGAGTTTCAGCGTCGCCAACGGCAGTTACGCGCCTTAATGGCCGAGCTGCAAGTGGATGCTGTCCTGTTTACCTCGATTCACAATATTAATTATTACTCGGACTTTTTGTACTGCTCGTTTGGGCGACCTTATGGCTTGATCGTGACTCAAGATAAAGTCGTGAGCGTGTCGGCTAATATTGATGGCGGCCAACCGTGGCGGCGCACCGTGGGCGATTACAATCTGGTTTATACCGATTGGCAGCGTGATAACTATTTTCGCGCCGTGCAACAAGAAATCAAAGATGGACAGCGTGTTGGCGTCGAACATGATCACATTACATTAGAACGCTTGAACAAACTGCAAGCAGCGCTACCTGCTTCGCAAATCGTAGATATTTCCGCGGCTGCAATGCGCTTACGCATGCTCAAATCTGCCGAAGAAATCGCACACATCAAACAAGGCGCGCAAGTTTGTGATATTGGCGGCGCTGCTCTAGTCGCCGCTGTGCATGAAGGTGTGCCAGAGCACGAAGTCGCTTTAGCCTCTACTCAAGCAATGGTGCGTGAAATCGCCAAACGCTATCCGTATGGAGAATTGATGGACAGTTGGACTTGGTTCCAATCTGGCATTAATACCGATGGCGCACACAACCCCGTCACCAGCCGTAAAGTGCAACACGGCGATATTCTCTCCCTCAACTGCTTCTCAATGATTGCGGGTTATTACACCGCTTTAGAACGCACTTTATTCTATGGCGACTGCGATGCAGCCTCATTAAAACTCTGGGAAGCGAATGTGCATGTGCATGAAGAAGGCTTGAAACTGGTTAAACCGGGTGTGCGCTGCTGCGATATTGCGCTGGAATTAAATAAAATCTACGAAAGTTATGGCTTACTGCAATATCGTACCTTCGGCTATGGTCACAGCTTCGGCGTACTCAGCCATTATTACGGACGTGAAGCAGGCTTAGAATTACGTGAAGATATTGAAACCGTTTTAGAGCCGAATATGGTGATCTCGATTGAACCAATGATTATGCTCCCTGAAGGCATGCCCGGCGCGGGCGGTTATCGGGAACATGATATTTTAGTGGTTACGGAGAATGGGGCGGAGAATATTACAGGGTTCCCGTATGGGCCGGAGAGGAATATTATTCGGGCGCGTTAAGGTTTGAAAGCTTAGTTTCAATGAAACATTACTGCTGAAAAAGATACATAACAAGGCGATTAGTGCTCATATAACATCGCCTTGTTTCTTCGAACGGAGGACTAGTGCCTGTTGAGCAGCATCATACTGATAATGAACAATTTGGCCTGTCATTAGTAAACGGATAGCTTGATCAATAACAGGAAGTGGTACAACAAACCATTCACGAGGGCTATGCCGCTGCCCGTTTACATCAAAAATATCCAGATTTAAACAAGCTTCAGCAAATAAAGTGTGTAGTAATAACTCTAGCTTTTGTGGGTTCAAATCATACGTTAAGTATTCAGCTATAACCTCAACCTCTGCTAGCAAATAGGTGGATTCTTGCGCTGCATTTTTTAGGCGTTGACTGATGTTTTGGCTAGAAAACCCAATTTTATACAAATAAGGTAGTTGGCGAATGGCTGGATTATCACTCAGGGAACGCAGTACATAGATCGTTCCGGTTTGTATACCTGTTTCGTTTACTTGGCTAAACCCAGCAATAAAGTTGGTATGAATTTCAGCCTCGCTATCAGTGACAATATAGCCATCCTGATACAAAGCTTTGGCAAGCGAACGGTAGAGCATATTAGACTCTGTACCGTTTTCAAAAATACAATAGGTTCGCCCATCTTTACGGTAGCGTTTACCCTGAACGGTTTTTTCCTCTGAAGTGAAATTCACATTGATCAGTTTGAGCAAAATGCCATCCAGCACGTAATAAGCCCCATCCACTAATTGCTCACCCTTATCTGTAAAGGGCAACAACTTGCGCGCTCCAGTAGATAATTCACGGTGAACCTGCATAAACTCTGGTTCATAGACAGCAAATTTCTCTGGATCGCATGGCTTACGCTTAGCTACATAATCACTACTGGTGCGGGGAGTAACGCTGATATAGCGAAGCTGCAAAATACTGTTAGCAACCGTTTCCTCTGCTGCATTGCCTAGCAAACCCAAGGGATCATCCAACACATCCTCTACTGTTTCGATGGGTTTGGCTTCTGGCAACGTAATACCTGCCAGCAAACCAAAACGGTCAACACCCTGTAGAGACACGGCTTTTTCAGGGTCATTACGCAAACCTTGCAAACGACTATAAAGTCTACGCTCTTGAATATCACGGCTGGTAGTAGGTTCGTGACCATGCTGTTCAAAAAACATGCTAATTTCTTCAAACGCTGCTAACAAACGTTCGTCAGCCGACATGACATTGCTGGCTGTGGGCTTAACCTCAAGCAAACCCAAAGGATCGTCTTGCAGAATGGCTTGTAGTTCTTTATCGAAATCAATCATGCTGAATTTGCCTGTACTGCTTGTTGTTTGCGCTTTTTGTTACGCAAATAAACTAGAGCTTCAGCCATCCGCTTTTCTAACGGGTCATAAGCGTTGATGTTAGGTTCACGCCCATGTTGTTTTATGAAAGAGCCTATTTTGTCGCGATATAAAATCACCGCCTCTTCATCCGACATTTGAATGCGACCTGCATCAATTGTTTCTTGAATTACTTTAAGTAGTGAGGCAGTAACTGATTTTGACAGCACCTCAAAGGCTTTTTGGAATGGATTGATGCGATCAATCAAGTCAATGTGTAAGTCTTCAATATTGACGAATTTACCTGCCATTCGTACAAACTTTTTATCGCCGACTTCCTTGATTTCACCGCTCTTGATAGCAGCATCTGCTACTACATGTTGACGTACTTCCTCGACCTGCTCATCGCTTAAATCTGGATACTTAGTGCGAATCACTCGTGGAATCAGAACCTTATTGATTACTTCAGGGTCAATAAACTCGCCCGGCAAAACCTTCAATAAAGTACTATCCTGCAAAATACTGGCTTTCAGATCGTTTAGATCAGATTCAACAATATCCTTTACTCGTTTAGAGCTAGGTTCTTTGAAACCACGAATATGGATCGTACCAGGGATCGGCTCCTCATCTTGACCCCAATGCTTGGTCTTGAATTTGAAGTTTGGCGCAAGTACCTGCTCCATTAACAGAGAGGCAGTGATCGCTTTCAGCATATTATTGACGGATAGCTTTATTTCACCATCGGCTGCATCGGGTTGGGCGATAAGATTGGTGAATTGTGCATGCGTCTTGTTAGAGCTATCGCGTGTAGCACGCCCAATTATTTGGATAATTTCCGTCAAAGAACCACGATAACCAATAGTTAAGGCATGCTCACAAAAAGGCCAGTCAAAACCCTCTTTTGCCATACCTAAGGCAATGATCAAATCCATATCATCGGCACTTTTAATCTCTCGTAGATAAGCAACGATCTTGTCGCGGTCCTTGGGAGTATCATTCACCAAGTCTGCGACTTTAATGATTGTGCCATCCGTTTTACGGCGCACGAAGAGCACACCTGTTTCTGAATCTTGTTTTTCTACATCTCCAATACTGTCGAGGATAAAATTAACTTCATCATGTTTTTGTTTAGTGGATTCGCCAGCGTTCACATTGGGAATGTGCAAAATGGTTTTTTTATTAGTATCAAGTATCTGACTAATCGCGCTCAGGTAGCGCCCTTGATAAAAGTGATAGCCAATTCCCAAAGTTTTTAAATAAGTGTAGCCATTCAACTGCTCATAATAGTTATAGGTCACAGGTGTAAAGCGCGCTTCATCCTCAGCTTGTAGAACAGGCACACTATCACCTCGAAAGTAAGAACCTGTCATGGCGATAATGTGTGCATTGGTATGATTCATGATAGACCGTAACACTTCACCTAGACGGTTATCCACATCCGCTGAAACATGGTGGAATTCATCAATCGCCAGCAAAACATTATTAAATTGCTGTTCTTCTAAAGCATCGAACGCAAAACGCAGGGTGGCATGTGTACAAATCAGGATAGTAGCCGTTGGATCATCCATAAATTTGACAAAGGTTTTGACTTTGCTGGATTCACCACCAGGTGTACATAGGTTATAAGTGTCATTAACTTCCCAATCGACAAAAAAACCATATTCTGTCAAACGGGTACTAGCAAACGATGCACCAATAGATCGCTCGGGTACAGCAACAATAACTTTCTTCAAGCCTTGATTAAATAGCTTATCTAGCCCAAGAAACATTAAGGCACGGGATTTCCCAGAAGCAGGTGGTGCTTTCAGCAATAAGTATTGGGCGCTACGTGCTGCGAATGCTTTGGCTTGCATATCACGCATGCCCATTCGATCAGTTGCGGTGCTGTTACCGGTTTGCGCATAAGTGACATCAACAAGATTGGGCATATCTACTTTTACCTATATTTCAGGAATATTCAGACGGGCGTCAGGGCGGGAAAACTGACCACGCACCCCTTTAGAAAAATCGTATTCGTCTTTCATGCTGCTTCAACCATGCTCGGTTGCTCAATAAACGCTAGCATGATGTCTTGTTCGGCTACACCGTATTGGAGCAAATCATCGGTAATGCCGTGTTCGATACCGTCGTATTCGACGACCACTTTGCCATCTTGCAACGTGATGTAGATGAGGTTGCCGCGTACCCGCCTGCCGCGATCCCAGCCGACTTGCATCAGAGCGTAGCGGTCGTGTGTATCATCGAACAGTACATCTAGGCGAATGTTGCCGTGAGAAGGGCGAAACTTGGCATACGTTTCAATCACACGTTTTACCGCCGCCCGGTAGTCTTGCGTATCCATTTTTTTACCTCCACTGTGTTGCTGTCGATCACGATCAAATCCATCGGTAACTCATTCACGACTAATTCGCCGATGGGTTCGCTGAATATTTCGTCGTAGGCAAGGTGTGTAATCGCCAAGTAAACCTTTCTTTTTGGGTCAACTTGTTTGAGCAATAATTGATACAACACGTATTGCCCAATGGCTTGCTCAAGGTTGCTAATCGCGGATTTGCCACGGAAATCCTTGATTTCGACTGCGATTTTTTGGTCACGACGCTGTGCGCCAATAAATTGCCCTGTGGTTGGCGCGTTGGATGCACCTAAGTCCACAAACAGGAAACGCTCACCGTAGGATATAACGTAAGGGTCATCGGTTACGTCCCAACCGTCTTTTACTAGCGCGTCTCTTACCGTTTGGTGGATAGCGTCTCTTTGTGGCATAAGATCAATATTTCCTAATAAGGGCGAGGGGGTCTTCTACGTCATTATATGTCATCCCCGCGCTTTCTCCTTGGCGATCATCTCCTCATACAACGTAAACAAATACTCCAGCCGCTCTTCGTCGTTGGTGAAGGGTTTGACGCGGTAGCATTGCTCGATGGCGATGTCCATGTCGTGGTGGGCTTGGCGGAGGGCTGCGGGCATTTTGTCGGGGTCGTAGAGTTGCGCCATTGTCTTTTCGGGGTGTTTTTCGCGCTCATCCAAGACGCGGAAGACGTGATCTTCCAGCTTTTCTTTTTGCTTTGCTGAAATATCAGGAAACGGAAACGTGTTATAACAAAGCTCTGAGGAATATCTAAGCCGAGTTTCAAGCCTACCTCCAACTGCGCGTACCCAAGTCATGTGCATCCGCGACGATATAGCAGCAAATATGTACGTTTCAGCCTCATAAATCGCATTTGCTGAGTTTGTTATTACAACTCCAGGCTCAAGGAAACCAATAGGTATATACTCACGATTCTCTGATGATGTTGATGGCACAATGATTGAGCGTGAATTTATAGAGCATCGTTGAGCAAATTTATGAGAAATAATGGCATACTGATTCGTTGTTTTTGCTTTTGATGATGATCTAAAATCATAAACACGATCAATTCTATCTGCAATTGGCTTAATTGATTTTGCCAAACTAAGAAAATCATCTTCGATCCATAAACACCATCTTTTTGAACCTTGAATAAACTCTTGTGAACCCATTAATGGTTTTATCAGTAATTTAGCGGAAGGGAAGTTAGAAATTAAATTTTCCTTCTCAGTGTCGACAAAAATAAGATTTCCTCCATCCCTAGCCATGCTGCCAATTACCATTTTTTGATGAAAGGAGAGTGGCTTTGACATCTTTTTAACAAAAGAACTATTTCCTTCTGTTAGGTAAGGATTAATATGTTCAATATTCTTTTTGCCGACATCAGTAAAAATATTTTTTTTAGTTTTCGAGATATTTCTTAATCCAATAATTACACAAGTTACCCCAGCATTGCCTTTGGCATTATTAGACCACTTGAAAGATTGGTATGCAAAGCCAATTTCTACTAGTTTAAATACTCTTGACCAAATATAATAAACCTGCTCCCCTTGAGAAATAGAGTTGGTTGATACAAATGCCAGCACTGCTTTGTTTGCATGAATATATGCAGAGCCTTTAATGAACCAACATGCAACATAATCCGAGTCTTTATAATCCTCATGACCTTGAAAAACTACTGACATATCAGCTTTTTGGTCGGCGTTTTGCATTCGTGCGCCGAGGTAGGGCGGGTTGCCGAGGATGTAGGTTTCGTGGGCAGAGTCTTTGGGGCAGACTGTTTCCCAGTTGAGGCGGGTGGCGTTGCCGCAGACGATGTTGCCGCCGCTTTGCAACGGTAGCGTAGGCTTGGCATCGCCAAACACTTCGCGGAAAGCCATGTTCATTTGGTGTTCCGCCAACCACAAGGAGAGCTTGGCGGTTTCGTGCGCGAAATCGTCTAATTCGATCCCGTAGAATTGCGTCAAGCGGATGCCGGATTTTGCGGTTTTCCACTTGGTATTCAACCCCTGCAATTCGCGGAAAATCGCAATCTCCAGCTTGCACAATTCTTTATACGCAATGATCAGGAAATTCCCCGACCCACACGCCGGATCAAAAATCCGCAAGTGATACAGCCGATCCAGCAATTTAACCAGCTTGCCCTCATTCCCCGCCGCCTTTGCCAATTCCTCCGCCAATTCATTCAAAAACAGCGGCTCGATCACCTTCATGATATTCACCACCGAGGTATAGTGCATTCCCATGTGGCTGCGCTGCTCATCATGCACCACCGCCTGAATCATCGAGCCGAAAATATCCGGGTTAATCGCTCTCCAGTTCAATGTCCCACAATCCAGAATTAATTTACGTGCTTGACTGCTAAAAACCGGAACAGGAAAATCCTTTTCAAATAAGCCACCATTCACATAAGGGAAGGTCTGTAGGAAAGCTGGGGATTCATTGCGATTTTGCAGTGCTAAAACGCGAAACAGTTTTTGCAAATAAGGTTGCAAGTCGCTGCCATCTTCAGCCGTATGTGAGCCAACGGCATTGGTAAACTGTCCCGTTTTGAAAATACCCGTGTCTTCTGCGAAAAAGCAAAATAACAAGCGTGACAAAAAAATATTCAAGGCATGGTGATCAAAATCGAGATTATCGTGATGGATGATTTCATACAACCGCCCCATACGCTCAGCCGCTTTGATATCCGCTGGGTTTTCGCTTTGGAACTGAGTTTTTTCCATGCCTGCCCACGGCAGGAAAAAATCAAAATATTTAGGTAATTCTGCTAATGCAATATCAAGCGTATCTTGTGTTTTAGTATCAACCGCCAAAAAATGCTTTAAATCAGTAATGATCAGAAATCGTGGGCTGTGTCGGGTGGTTTCTTTATCTTGTTTGGTATTATCTATCAGCGTATGCAGGTCACTATCGGTTTCATAAGCAAAATAAACTTTTTTCTTCCACAAAACTGCATTAGATCGTTTTGCAAGGTTGTAATCACCTTTTTGCAAGCGAGTCATTGAAGCTTTAGGCTGTTCATAAGCTAACAGCAGGTCGTATAAGAATGTACTAGGGCTTGGGTTTACCACCAGCTTATGTAAGTTCTGTTCTAGCGTATCGATATTCATGCAATGGTCTGCCCTTGAAAAGAGGCCACATGATATACCAGAGAGATGGCAACTCTAAATACGGTCTTTGATCTTAGCCAACAAACCCTCTACCTGTCCCTTCATCACATCCACAATCGCATACACGCCCACATGCCGATTCGGGCTTAAATTCTCCGCCAATTGCAAGCGCTCGAACAAACCATCCACATCCATCGCTAAAATAGTTTCAGGCGTTTTACCTGAAAACAATTGCACCAACAGAGCAACCACGCCTTTAATAATCGCAGTATCACAATCGCCATTAAAATAAATAGTATTAGGCTTTTGTGTGTCCCAATGTGCGCGCACCCAAACTTTGCTCATACAAGCTTTAACGCGGTTGGCATCAATCTTTTCCGATTCAGGCATGGCTGGCAGCGCTTCGCCTAGTTCAGTTAAATATTGATAGCGCTGCTCCCAATCTTCTAGGAATTCAAAATCACTGGCGATTTCATCAATTTCAGTCATGCTTTCTGCTTTTATACGTTAAAGGATTCGCCGCAGCCGCAAGCGTCTTTCACATTCGGGTTTCTGAATTCTAAGTCCTGATTCAAGGCATTATTGCGCACATAATCAATCTCAGTGCCTTCTAAATAGGGCAAGCTTTCAGTATCAACTACTAGCTTTATACCGTGCTGATCATAGACATTATCATTCGCGCCCAAGGCATCGACATAATCGACCACATACATAAAACCCGTGCAACCGCTTTTACGCACACCTAAACGCATACCCAGCGCATTTCCACGTTTATCTAATTGCTGACGAATATGTTGCGCCGCTTTCTCAGTCACATTAATCATTATCTACTCCTAATACATATCTAAGGCTAATAAAGCCTCTTCGCTCATGCGCTCTTTGCCCCAAGGCGGATCCCAAACCAAGTTGACATTCACGTCATTCACTTCAACTTTGGAACGTGCAGCGGTTTCCACTAGTCCCGGCAAACTACCCGCAACCGGACAAGCGGGGCTAGTCAATGTCATATCAATATCGACATTATTATTTTCATCAAGGTCGATACGATAAATTAAGCCAAGGTCATATACATTGACTGGAATTTCCGGGTCGTAAACTTGGCGGATCGCAGCAATAACTTCATCTTTCAACCAAGCACGGCGGGCAGCATTTTCATCTTCAAACTGCTCGGCTTTTTCTGCCTTATTTAGGCGCGATAATTTAAACATGCGTCCCTCCTATAAATCAGCCGCAACAGGCATTAAGCGCTCTTGCAAAATAGCCAAGGCTTTTGCTTCCAAGGCTGGATATTCACAATGCGCGATCAATTCCGCAGCAAAACCTTGGCAAATCATCCCAGTCGCTTCCGCTTTCGGAATTCCGCGTGCGCGCAGATAAAACAGCATTTCAGGATCAATCTGCCCTACAGTCGTACCATGGCTGCATTGCACATCATCCGCATAAATCTCTAAACGCGGCTTGGTATCAATTTCGGCATCCCGCGACAGCAGCAAATTGTCATTACTCAAACGCGCATCGGTTTTCTGCGCATCTTTTTTCACCAGAATATTGCCATCGAATACGCCTTTGCCTTGCCCGTACAAAATGCCTTTAAAGGTTTCGCGGCTACTGCACTCTGGCACTGAATGCAGCACATCCAAATGCATCGACTGCATCTGCTGCTCACCCGCCAAATAAAAGCCATTTAACTCACAATGGGCATGGTCACCGGCAAAATCAAGATGGAACTCAGTACGTGACCAAGCACTACCCAAAGCTAAAGTTGTGCCTTTATACACACTGCCAACCGCTTGCTGCACATACAAACTACTTAAATGGCGGGTGCGTAAACTGTCATTCTGCAAGCGTGAATGCAGCAATTGCGCGCCCTCGCCTAAGAAAATTTCCGTCACACCATTATGCATATTCAAAAGATCGGCAAATTGCAGATGCTGCTCAAGCAGCGTCAGGCTGGCATTTGCTTCCACTTGCACCAGCAGACGTGGATTGCTGATGACATCGCTATCAAAGCTGTAATTGATATGCAGAATTTCAATGGGCTGCGTCAGCTTTTCAGTCACTCGAAGATAAGCCCCTGCCCCCGTCAAAGCCGCATTCACTGCCCCAAACAGATGCAAACAATCACCACTCAAGCTACCTAAGCGCTCAATGCCTGCTGCGGAAGTCTGAATAGCTTGCTCTAAATTCAGCACCTCTAATCCTGCTTGTGTCGGCAAGGTCGAAAGCTCTGGCATAAAAAAGCCATTCAGTAGCACCACACACACATGATCAGCAGGAGTGACACGCAAAGGCGCAATATCTTCCGGCTCTAATAAACCTTCTTCGCGGCTAGCCGCGCTAAACTGGTGATCTAAAATCGGTGCTAGCGGTGTATAGCGCCAGCCCTCTTGCTTACGATTCGGCAGCTCCACTAAGCTTAAGCGCTCGCGACCGACTGCTTGATAAGCATGCTCTGCGGATGCCGCCGCCGCTAAAGTTTGGTAATAATTCAGCAAAGCAGCACTCATGCTGCAGCCTCCTCTTGTAACCAGCCATAGCCCTTTTCTTCAAGTTCTAAAGCTAAAGACTTATCACCCGAGCGAATAATCCGCCCACCACTTAAGACATGCACATAATCAGGCTGAATATAATCGAGTAAGCGTTGATAGTGCGTGATCACCAACATCGAGCGCTCTGGACTACGCAAGCTATTCACACCCATCGACACCATGCGCAAAGCATCAATATCTAAACCTGAATCGGTTTCATCCAAAATCGAAAGCGTCGGCTCCAATAAAGTCATTTGCAGGATTTCATTACGCTTCATTTCCCCGCCCGAGAAGCCGGTATTCACTGAGCGCTTTAATAGGCTTTCATCCATTTCCAGCGCTTTTAATTTAGTGCGCACCAGTTTAATGAAATTCAGTGAGTTTAATTCTGGCTCACCCCGCGCTTTGCGGATGGCATTTAACGAAGCTTGCATAAAATAAGTATTATTCACGCCCGGTAATTCCACCGGATATTGAAAGGCCATGAAGATGCCCTGATGCGCACGCTCTTCAGGCGACATCTCCAATAAGTTTTCGCCTTGATAAGTGACTGTGCCACTCGTGACTTCGTACTCTTCACGCCCCGCTAACACTTTAGAAAGGGTGCTTTTACCCGAACCATTGGGCCCCATAATCGCATGCACTTCACCCGCTTGCATTTCGAGGCTTAAGCCTTTGAGAATTTCTTTGCCGTTGATACTGGCGTGTAAATCTTTAATTGATAGCATGACTCTTCCTTTATTAACCTACCGCGCCTTCTAAACTAATCGCGAGCAATTTACGCGCTTCTACTGCGAACTCCATCGGCAGCTCATTGAAGACTTCCTTACAAAAACCATTCACAATCATCGACACCGCATCTTCTTCCGACAAGCCGCGTTGGCGACAGTAGAACAATTGATCTTCACCAATCTTTGAAGTAGTGGCTTCATGCTCAACTTTAGCGGTCGGATTCGCGACTTCAATGTAGGGGAAAGTGTGCGCACCGCATTTATCGCCAATCAGCAACGAATCACATTGGGTATGATTGCGCCCATTCTCCGCGCCCTTATTCATCCGTACCAAACCGCGATAAGCATTCTGCCCACGATCCGCCGAAATGCCTTTGGAAACGATGGTACTGGTGGTGTTTTTACCGATATGGAACATTTTGGTGCCGGTATCGGCTTGCTGTGCACCACGGGTCACAGCCACTGAATAAAACTCGCCAATCGAATCATCGCCTTTCAAAATACAGCTTGGATATTTCCAGGTAATAGCTGAGCCGGTTTCGACTTGCGTCCACGAAATCCGTGAACGATCACCCGCACAGACACCGCGCTTAGTCACAAAGTTATAAATCCCGCCTTTGCCATTCTCATCGCCCGGATACCAGTTCTGTACGGTGGAATATTTGATATAGGCATCTTCTAAGGCGATCAGCTCGACCACTGCCGCATGCAACTGATTTTCATCACGTTGGGGTGCCGTACAGCCTTCGAGATAACTTACATAACTGCCTTTCTCAGCAATAATTAAAGTGCGCTCAAATTGGCCGGTATTACGCTCATTAATACGAAAATAGGTGGAAAGCTCCATCGGGCAGCGCGTGTTTTCGGGGATATAGACAAAAGTCCCATCGGTGAAAACCGCAGCATTCAGTGCAGCAAAATAATTATCGGTTTGGGGAACGACCGTCCCTAAATACTTTTTTATGAGTTCAGGATGTTCGCGCATCGCTTCCGAAATCGAGCAGAAAATCACGCCCGCTTCCGCAAGTTGCTTACGAAAAGTGGTCGCTACCGACACGCTATCGAAGACCGCATCCACAGCGACACCTGCGAGCATCTTTTGCTCTTCGAGTGGAATGCCGAGCTTTTCATACACACGCAGCAATTCTGGATCCACTTCGTCCAAGCTTTTCGGCGCATCACCCGCTGATTTGGGCGCTGAAAAGTAGGAAATTGCTTGATAATCTATCTTCGTATAGTTCAGATGCGCCCAGTCTGGCTCTTCCATCGCTAGCCACTTCTGATATGCTTGTAACCTCCATTCCAACATGAACTCAGGTTCATTCTTGCGCGCAGAAATGTAGCGAATGACCGATTCATCCAGCCCTGGCGGTACAGTTTCTGATTCAATATTGGAAACGAAACCAGCTTCGTAGCCTGTTTTGGCTAATTCAGCCAGTTGTTGCTCTGCAGCATCCATTACCCTCACCTTTGCAATAACCTAGCGATTTAGTAGGAAATATACTCGAAATCAGCTCTAAAAGCCAATAGGCTTGCGTTTGCTCGGGAATCTTTAAGGATTAAAGCTTAACATGTGAGAGCTGAGCTACAGAAACAGGCGCTACGAGCCGGTCAATAGGAGCCTCTTCAAAATCTATTAACGGGTCGAGCAGGTCATGTTAGCGTAACCGCTCGTAACTTCCTTGGCGCGATTCATCTAGCTTAATTGATGACACGCCCTAAACTAAACTCTGCATTTAATTTTTTTATACGAGGAGTTATTTATGCGCGTCTTTTCGGCTCAGGAAACAGCAACAGCGCTCCCCTATCCTACTTTGATCGCTAAAATCAGCGAATTATTTGCTGCGGGCGTCAGTGCACCGTTACGCCATCACCATACTCTGCCGAATGAGCAGGGTAGCGACAATACTCTACTCCTCATGCCTGCATGGCAAAATCAGCAAGGCTTTGGTGGAGTAAAAATTGCCAATGTTACACCTGCTAATTCCGAACGTGGCTTACCAGCGGTGACTGCAAGTTATTTGCTATTTTCAGAAAGCACTGGTGAGCATCTAGCCCTCATCAACGGCTCGGTATTAACTGCGCGGCGGACTGCTGCCGCTTCAGCCTTAGGCGCTCGCTACCTAGCAAACCCACAGGCGCAAACCTTATTAATTTTGGGGGCAGGCCGAGTTGCCCGCGAATTGCCTGAAGCCTTCTCTAGCCTATTTCCTCTCAAAAAAATCCTCATTTGGAATCGCACGCCAGCTCGAGCACAAGAACTGTTGCAGGAGCTAGCGGCTTTACAAGGTTGGGATCTAGCATTAGTCACTGACTTGCAGGCTGCAGTTCGAGACAGCGACATTATTAGCTCTGCCACTTTAGCCCAACAGCCCGTTCTTTTGGGGGAATGGCTAGTTGCAGGTCAGCATGTGGATTTGATCGGGTCATTCACCCCAAAAATGCGCGAAGTTGATGAAGCGGCTCTGCAACGCGCACAAGTTTATATTGATACGGAGGCAGCCCTGCATGAATCAGGTGATTTATTAATCCCTCTGCAAACAGGCGCTTTAAAACCCACCGATATTCGTGGCAGTTTTTATGATTTATGCAAACTTCAACACAATCAACACGATCCCAAGGCTATTACTCTGTTTAAAGGTGTAGGTCATGCTGTAGAGGATTTAGCCGCAGGCATTGTTGCTTATCAAGCTTAAGTTGACAGTAAAAAATTTAATTTAATACTTGCATGACAGATAGTTTTGGCATTATATTGGATTCATCCCATGCGAGGGAAACCATTCACTATTCAGGCATGCTAGCCACCGCTGCTAAAATTTATATCGGCAAAAAAGATGGCTTCCCCTATTTGCAAACCGGCATAGATGAAAAGAACCCGATGAAGGTGACTTATACTTATAAAGATTTAACAACTCCCCTGCTATAGTTTTCCTCAACCTGACCTAGTGTATTAATTTCCTAATTCACCCTTAGAGCACTAGGTCAGGTTTTTCTAATAAAAAATCTACAAAGGCCTGATTCGCCCTCGACAAATAACCCTCCCGCCGCCAAGCTATACACAAATCTAACCATACTGGCTCTGCAAAAGGTAAATGCACCAAGTCTGGATCATTTTCCAAAGCCATCGCTAATAGCGTAGAAATCCCAAAACCTTGTTTAATAATCGACTTAATCAGTGGAATCAGATTGGTTTCAAAACTAATTAACGGAGCGACTCCTACTTCTGCTGCTAGACGATCCACCACCTTGCGATGAAAATAGCCATTACGAAATAGTACTAACTCTTCTTGGAAAAAATCATTGATGCTGACTGCGGTTTGCTGCGTTAAAGGATGCTCAAGCCCAACCACTACCCGCATTTCTTCACGCAAAATCACGCGCGCTTCTAATTCATCAGGTAAAAAATCGCGTACGATTACGGCTAAATCCAATACTGCAGTTTCCAGCATTTGCTGCAATTGCGAAGTTCCGCCTTCAATCACCTGCAAACTGATATGCGGATAGCGATGCCGAAAGGCCATTAAAATCGGTGGGAAATAGTAAGACCCCATCATCCCCGGAATGCCAACCCGCACCTCGCCTTTACTTAAGCCTTTCAGCTCTTGCATCTCCAAACGGGCATCATCAACGGCTTGCAGAATACGCTGTGCATGCAGCCATAAATGCTCGCCTTCCGCTGTCAAACTCACTTTACGATCATGGCGCTGAAACAGTTGCAGCTCTAATTCTGCCTCAAGCTTACGAATCGACACACTGATGGCAGGTTGCGCAACATGCAAGGTTTCGGCGGCACGCGTAAAGCTACCTAAACGCACGATTTCATGAAAATAGCGCAGTTGTTTTAAATCCATGTCTTGTTCTATCGGTAAACAAAGGTTATCGAAACGATGTTTATTATATATTTTCTTAATTGTTGCACTGCGTTTATTGTGAGCCTAGTTAAAACACGGATCGCAGAAGATGATTGTCGCAGGTACACGTGAGTTTTGGTTGGCTACTTTAGCGCTCGCGCTAGGCTCTTTTATGATTTTTGCCAATGTGCATATGACTCAGCCCTTGCTCCCACAATTAGCGCAAACCTTTCAACTGACACCCTTGCAGGCCAGTTGGAGCCTTACGGCTACCATTTCTATGTTGGGTTTATCACTGCTGATTTATGGCCCGCTCTCAGATGCTTGGGGGCGTAAAAGCATTATGAGCCTGAGTTTGCTGGGAGCAGTATTCACGACTTTAGCGATTTCCCAAGTAGAAACTTATAGCAGCTTGCTGATTTTGCGCGGCTTGCAAGGCTTATTCTTAGGCGGTTTACCAGCGATTGCGATTGCCTACATGGGCGATGAGTTTGAGCGTAAGGCCGTCTTAGTGGCGGTTGGGCTTTATATTAGCGCAAACAGTTTGGGCGGCGTCACCGGACGTTTAGCCAGTGGTTTTATTGGTGAACACTATGATTGGCAAACGGTATTTTTAGCTTTGGGTTTCAGTAGCTTAGGCTTAGTTCTGCTGTTTGTCTGGCTACTGCCTAGCTCCAAACATTTTCAAGCTAAACCCTTCCATCCACGTTCAGTCATATTGGATATGCGCGGCCATTTAAACAACCCTAGGCTGCTCACTGCCTATTTGATTGGCGGCCTGAATATGCTGGTGTTTTTAAGTCAATACAGCTACATCACCTTCGTGCTGGCCGATGCGCCTTATCATTTATCCACTCATGCTTTGGGCATGTTATTTTTGACTTATTTAACCGGCAGCTTGGCTTCAGCTTGGTCAGGCCGCGCCGCTTTATGGCTGAGCCAGCCACTGTGTATGATCGTGGGGATTTTGCTGTTAATGATAGGTAGTTTGCTGACTTTAGCAGTTAGTTTGCCGATGATCGTGAGTGGCTTTTTGCTGAGCAGTTTTGGTTTCTTTCTCACTCACTCCGTATTAAGTAGTTGGGTGAGCCAGCATGCTTTAAAAGCGCGGGCAAGTGCTTCGTCTTTGTATTTAGTATTTTATTATTTAGGGGCAAGCTTGGGGAGCTTTTATTTGGAACCGTTTTGGCAGTGGGCAGCTTGGCCGGGAGTGGTAGCTGCTTCGTTACTGGTGTTTGCGCTGACCTTGAGTGCAGCGATTTGGCTGTATTTCCGTCAAACTCATAGTTCAGCTGTTCCCGCTCAAGCTTCATCGCAAACTAGTACTGCTTGATCCCAGTTGCTAAAGTTTAGCTAACAAGACGGAAGTGAATCCAAGCGAGCTAATTATGTACTGGGAATATGAAATTACTGATCGGCAATTTGATGAGCTGATGTTTTACATGGATGCCAAAGAAATTTTAGGCATTCAGGTAAAAATGAATTGGCCTGACGAAATGGGTGTCATCACGATTAATACTTTGTGCGAATATTTCGACTACAACACATCCATGGAAAATATTCGCGAGTGGATTGCAAGCAACCACCCGCTACAAGCCACTGAATTTAATCGTAAATATCCCAATGGCAAGGAATGGAAGTGGTGAGTATTAGCTGCTTAGCGCTTCCAAGTTGGATCGCGCTTCTGCAAAAATGCGTCCACTCCTTCCAAGGTATCTTCTAAATAAAAATTGCACGTAATCGCTTCATTCGCTAGCTCATACGCCGCTGCTAAAGGCTGATTGAGTTGTTTATAAAACAGTTCTTTGCCCATTTTCACTGCTTCCGGTGGTTTAGCGGCAATTTTTTCAGCCATAGTTGCCACGGCCTGCTCCAACTGGTCGGCGGGAACCACTTGATTGACTAAGCCATAGCT
Organism: Thiolinea sp.; assembly: GCA_049290875.1. GTDB lineage: Bacteria > Pseudomonadota > Gammaproteobacteria > Thiotrichales > Thiotrichaceae > Thiolinea. The sequence continues at coordinate 111,478 of JBATOI010000031.1, read as the reverse complement.
TTTTGCCGTGGCTGCATCAATAAAATCACCTGTCAGAAGCATTTCTAAGGCTTGTTTGCGGCCTAGATTACGACTTAAAGCGACTGCAGGTGTTGAGCAGAACAAACCTAAATTAATGCCTGATACGGCGAACTTAGCTTTTTCGCTGGCTACAGCTAAATCGCAAGCCGCAACTAATTGGCAGCCTGCTGCAGTGGCGACTGCATGTACACTGGCGATCACTGGTTGGGGCAGACTTTCAAGACGCTGCATCATTGCGCCACAATTACTGAATAACTGTTTGATTAGCTTGGGATCATCACCCTCACGCATTTCTTTTAAGTCATGCCCCACACAAAAAGCACGACCATTGGCTTTAATCACCACAACACGCACCTGAGTATCCTCACGAATTGCATCTAATTGGGCCGTTAAAGCCTCAATCATGGCGGCCGACAAGGCATTAAATTTATCAGGTCGGTTTAGGGTTAAGGTACAAATACCCTGTTGATCGTCGCGTAATACCAAACTATCTGTAGTCGATTGCATGTGACTCTCCTCCTCAGCAAAACTGTTAATTTTTCGATTATAGCGAGATACGACCCTAATTTTCTCAGGTGTGTTCAACTTTATGTTAATGAATTTGATATGCTCCTGTACGTGTATACGAGGTTGCCAGCATTCACTAGGGTGCTTACAATGCTCGCTTTGTGAAAAATGTCCCTGCTAAACCAAAGCTTGGCACATTTAAATTAGCATTTAGGAGTTTCTTATGCCCTGGAATGAACCGGGTGGTAATAATCAAGATCCTTGGACAGGGAAAAATAAAACTACCAATAAATCGAATAATGCCGAGGAGATCGTTAAGCAGATCAATCAAAAGCTCAGCGGCCTGTTCGGTAAAGGCTCTAGTAACGGTAGTGATTCCGACGGCCCCGCTAACCATAAAGGCCTATTCATTATTTTAGGTGTGTTAGTCGCAGGTTGGTTATTTTCCGGCTTCTACATGGTGGATGCGCGTGAGGAAGCACTCGTCTTACGCTTTGGTGCTTACCAATCTACCAGTGGCCCTGGCTTGCATTGGCATCTGCCCGTACCTGTTGAGCGTGTTGAATTTATCGACGTAGCCCAAAACCGTAGCGCGCAAGACAATAGCAATATGCTCACTAAAGATGAGAATATTGTTGAGATTGCAGTAACTGCACAATATCAAGTCAGTGATGCTGAAGACTATGCTTTCAATGTGTTCAAAGCAGATGACCCTGCTAATCAAGGCCAAGGTACACTGTATCAAGCGATGCGTAGCGCCAGCCGTGAAGTCATTGGGCGCAGCAAGATGGACTACATCCTAGGTGAAGGTCGTGAGCAAATCGCTGTTGAAACTCAAAAATTGATGCAGACGATTTTAGATAATTACAAAGTGGGCTTACGGGTTATCAAAGTTAACTTAACTTATGCAGAAGCACCCGACGCGGTGAAAGATGCTTTTGATGAAGCTAACCGTGCGCGCGAAGATGCAAATCGTTTCCAAAACGAAGCAGAAACCTATTCGAATAAAGTGCTCCCTGATGCACGTGGGCAAGCAGCACGTTTAATTGAAGAAGCTAATGGTTATCGCGATCAAGTGGTTGCCCGCGCAGAAGGTGACGCTGCCCGCTTCACACAATTGGCGACTGAGTACAAAAAGGCGCCAGAAGTGACCCGCGAACGCTTATATCTGGAGACAATGGAAACTGTGATGACTGGGACACGTAAGGTGCTAGTAGATAGTGAGAATAGCAACAATATGCTGTACATCCCTGTTGACTCTAAAGCCGCACCTAGCGCACCTGACTTGCCAATAGCTGCAGCGATTAATAGTGCTACTGCCGCCGCCAGTGCTGACATCACTAACACTAACTCTGCTAGCCCAGCTCCACGTCAGCAACGCCCATTAGCACCCGGACAAGTACGGGAGAGCCGTCAATGATTGATACTAAACAACTCATTATCGGCGGCTTAGGTTTGTTAGCTGTCGGTATTTATGCAACTGCCTACACCGTCGACCAACGTGAGCAAGCGATTAAATTCGCCTTCCGCGAAATTGTTGATGAGAATATTAAACCCGGTTTGCACTTCAAAATTCCTTTTATGAACACGGTTAAAAAATTTCCAGCGCAGGTTTTGACTTATGAGTCAAAATCGGAACGCTTTTTAACCGGTGAAAAGAAGTATGTTTTAGTCGACTTCTTTGTGAAATGGCAAATTGAAGATGTCGCCACTTTCTATCGTGCCACTAATGGTGGGCGCATGATTGATGCGTCCAATCGTTTGGGCGATATCATGAAAGACGGCCTGCGTAATGAGTTCAGCCGTCGGACCATTGAACAGGCGTTGACTGAACAGCGTGATCAAATCATGCAAGGTTTAGAAATTAAGTCAAATGAAGCGGCGAAACAGCTCGGGATTAAGATTGTTGATGTACGCGTCAGCAAGATTGACTTCCCTGACGAAGTGAGTGAGTCGGTCTTTAATCGGATGCGCTCTGAACGGATGCGCGTAGCACAAGACTTCCGCTCCCGTGGTCAAGCTGAAGCGGAAAAAATTCGCGCAACAGCGGATCGTAATGCTACGGTGATTAAGGCTGAAGCGTATCGTGATTCTGAAAAGCTACGCGGTGAAGGTGATGCGAAGGCATCTGAGATTTATAGCAAAGCTTATCAGTCCGATGCTGAGTTCTATTCATTTTATCGTAGCTTAGATGTGTATAAGAAGACCATGGGTAAAAACGGCGATACCACGATGGTATTAGAGCCCAGCTCTGAATTCTTCCGCTACTTCAATAATCCAACAGGTGGAGCTGCACCTGCTAGCCCAACTGCGCCTGCCCAGTGAATATCGACTGGTCAGACCTTATTAATGCACTCGCCCTCTTGTTAATCCTTGAGGGTTTGCTGCCCTTCATCAGCCCCACTCAACTCAAAAAAGCCTACACACAAATTCAGAGCTATCCTGAAAAAACCCTAAGGATGTTTGGGCTAATTTGTGTTATAGCTGGTATTCTGTTGCTGTTTCTAACTGACTAATCAACCATGCCAATGACTGACCAATACTGGGCGCTACCAGACGGGATTAGCGAAGCATTGCCCGAAGAATCATGGCGCTTGGAAATTTTGCGCCGTAGCCTTTTGGATAGGTATGCGACTTGGGGCTACCAACTGGTGATGCCGCCTTTAGTAGAGTACATGCAATCACTAAATACGGGGATTGGCTCCAACCTTGATCTGCAAACCTTTAAAGTCACTGATCAACTAACCGGTCGGACCATGGGTATTCGTGCGGATATGACGCCCCAAATTGCCCGGATTGATGCGCATAAGCTGCAAACTGAGCATTCTAATCGCCTCTGTTATATTGGTAGTGTGTTACGCACTCGCGCTTTTAATGAAGATGGCTCACGCTCGCCGTTGCAAGTCGGTGCAGAATTATTCGGCCATGCGGGTGAGGATAGTGACTTTGAAGTCATTGCTTTGCTACTCACTACACTTGAGCATTGCCAAGTTCCCGCTATCACTTTAGATATTGGGCATGTGAATATTTTCCGTAGCCTTGCCGCGCAAGCTGGTTTAAGTGCTCAACAGGAAAAAACTTTTTTTGACATGCTAGAGCGCAAGTCTTTACCCGATATCGAGGCATGGCTAGCCACCGCAAATCTACCAGCAGCCGAAACTGAAATGTTGCGTCAATTGCCACGCTTGTATGGCAAACCTGAGATCTTAAAGCAAGCGCTCACGCTTTTATCCGCCGCAAATGAGCCGGTTCAGGAAGCATTAGCTTATCTCGATTCACTAGTGACACGCATCCAACAAGAATTCCCCGCTTGTAGTATTCATGTCGACTTAACCGAATTATCCGGTTACGACTACCATACGGGGATTGCTTATGCAGTCTATGCACAAGGCAGTGGCCGCGAAATTGCGCGCGGTGGGCGTTATGATGGAATTGGTAAACTGTTTGGGCGTGCTCGCCCAGCGACTGGTTTTAGTACTGATTTAAGATTACTGACGCGTTACTGGCAAGCACAACCCCAGCAACCGACTAAAATATTTGCACCTGCTGATACTGATCCTTGTTTAAACACCACTATCCAGCAATTACGTTCTCAAGGGCATTGGGTAGTCCGGCAATTACAAGGCGACACCGTGAAAACTCCGCAAGATGCAGGTTGCGGACAACAATTAATCAAGCACGGCAACGAATGGATTATTACGGAAGTTTAAAGCGAGAAAGTCATGGGTAAAATCGTTGTTGTTCTAGGCACTCAATGGGGTGACGAAGGCAAAGGCAAGATAGTCGACTTACTAACCGAAAATGCCGCCGCGGTCGTGCGCTTTCAAGGCGGCCATAATGCTGGCCATACTTTAGTTATTAACGGCGAAAAAACCGTGCTGCATCTAATTCCATCAGGCATCCTGCGCAAAAATGTGGAATGTATGATTGGTAATGGTGTGGTACTTTCCCCTGAAGCTTTGATGAAAGAAATTGCTACCTTAGAAGCTAAAGGCGTAGCAGTGCGTGAGAATTTACGTATCTCTGAAGCCTGCCAACTCATTCTGCCCTATCACATTGCCTCTGATTTGGCGCGTGAACGTGCGCGCGGCAATCAAGCGATTGGCACTACAGGACGTGGCATTGGCCCGGCTTATGAAGACAAAATTTCCCGGCGTGGTTTACGGGTGGGTGACTTATTCCAGCCTACTGAATTTGAAGCCAAGTTACGCTTTATTCTCGACTTCCATAATTTCACCCTGAAAAACTATTACCAAGCTGATGAAGTTGATTTTCAGCAAACCTTAGATAATGCTTTAGCCATGACTGAAGTGTTACGCCCGATGATCGCGGATGTACCCAATCGCATTTCTGCGCTGCGCAAAGCGGGCAAAGATATCATGCTAGAAGGTGCGCAAGGTACTTTGTTGGATATTGATCATGGCACTTACCCGTATGTAACCTCGTCCAATACCACTGCAGGTGGTGCTTGTACGGGTGCGGGGATTGGTCCGCGTCACATTGATTATATTTTAGGTATTACTAAAGCTTATACCACACGCGTTGGCTCTGGACCTTTCCCAACTGAATTATTTGATGAAGTAGGTAAATATTTAGGTCAAAAAGGTAATGAATTCGGCGCTACTACCGGCCGCCCACGTCGTTGTGGCTGGTTTGATGCGGTGGTATTACGTCGTGCGATGGAAATCAACAGTGTCAGCGGCTTGTGTATCACCAAACTGGATGTGCTTGACGGTTTAGATACTGTAAAAATCTGTACGGGTTACACTTTAGACGGCAAAGCTTATGAGGTTCCGCCAGTCATTACTGAAGAGTTCGCGCGCTGCCAACCTGTTTATGAAGAGCTGCCGGGCTGGAAAGACTCAACCTTTGGTTTAACGCGCTATGAAGAGCTGCCTGCGAATGCTAAAGCTTATTTGAAGCGCTTAGAAGAAGTGGTGCAAACGCCAGTTGATATTATTTCTACAGGGCCGGATCGCGAACAAACGATTATTTTAAGACATCCTTACGCGGCTTAAACGACAAAAAAGAACCCCACCGCTAAATTAGGGGTGGGGTCTGAAGCCACTTTGGGGGTTGTGGCGGGGTTTGCACCGTTCTGACATTCTGTTCTGCTTCTATCTTGCAGTTGGTATGCCAATTGGCTACATGCTTGATTATAAATAAAATTTATAAAAAATCTTAATTATCAATTAAATTTATATAGACAAATTAAGACAAGTTTGCCAATAACCTGTCAGTTTGAGACACTAGGGTTGCCCCTACGTCACATGGGCATAGAAAACTTGAGGCCATTTATCACAAACGGTTTAAATTGCTTTGAACGCGTGCGTATAATGTTGCGACAAATCAAAATCATGGCAGATTCTATGCAAGAAACTTTTTTAAACGATCTGGCAAAAAGCCAAGCCCCTGTCTTTTGTTTCCTAGTGAATGGGATCAAATTGGAAGGGTTTATTATTGCTTATGATCAATTCTCAGTGATGCTGGCTTCAAATCGCGATGCGGCTAGTTCCCAGCTAATTATGAAAAGTGCTATCTCAACGATTGTACCGAAAGGCGCAGGGTCAATGGCACCCAAATCTCATTAACTCATATTCAAGAAAGGATCAATCCCAATGGATGCAATTAAGATTCTCGGCAGCTTGCTAAGTAGCGGCGCGTTATCGGGCGGTTCAGGCGGTAATGTACTTGGCAACATCCTTGGTTCAGCGCTCGGTGGCACTAGTAGCCGCCAAGGTGGCGGAATGGCTGATATCCTTGGGAGCTTATTAGGTGGGGCACAAAATAACCCTAATCAAGGCGGTTTGGGTAACGTTTTAGGTAGCCTACTGGGTGGCCAGCAAACTAACCAGAACCAAGGTGGTGGTCTCGGCAATGTGCTGGGCGGCTTGTTAGGTGGCCAACAAAGCAACCAAAATCAAGGTGGCTTGGGCAATGTCTTAGGCAGCTTACTAGGTGGCCAAAATTCATCTGCGGGCCAAGCAGGTGGTTTAGGCGGTCTGCTGGGTGGCTTAATGGGCGGTCAACAAGGCGGTCAAGGTGGTGGTTTAGGCGATCTGTTAACGGGTGCTGTTAGCAAATACATGCAGGGTCAAAACCCAAATGTACCTGATCTCAGCAGCCAATTACTGCCTGATCAACAAGCAGCTGAACAGCAAGCTACTTTGATCATTCGTGCCATGATTAACTCTGCCAAAGCTGACGGATCAATTGATCAGCAAGAACAAGAGCGCATTATTGGCAAATTAGGCAATATTAGCGATTCTGAAGCTGATTTCATCCGCAAAGAATTTGAAGCACCTTTAGATGTTGCAGGCTTTGTACGTAGCATTCCACAAGGTATGGGTCAGCAAATTTATGCGATTTCCTTAGCAGCTATCGACTTAGACACGCGCACTGAAGCTCAATACCTGAGCCAATTAGCACAAGGTCTGAACCTATCCCCAGAAGTTTGCAATGCCCTCCATGAACAGGTCGGTGCTCCTAAACTTTATTCATAAAAATTTAGTTTAGCCTTAAAGTCTAAAGGGTCTGCATTAGCAGGCCCTTTTGCTTTTCGGGATAAGCCCTATGTTCAGCAATAAGTTAGTCGCCAAGCTTAAGAGCTGCTAAAATTCGCGCCTTAAAACTTTATAACTGTAGCTGTGTGGGGCTTGTAAGCAGTTGAACTGCTATATTGCGTCGTTTCCAAAAACTAGAGAATTCATTTGCTATGCATGCTGCTAAAGACATGAAAGCCTTGGCGCGCGCGGTTATTTCCGCTGAAATTAGCGCCTTACAATCCTTACCTGAACGTATTGATGACCAATTCGTGGGAGCTTGTGAAGCGATTCTCAAGTGCCGTGGCCGAGTAATCGTGACTGGTATGGGTAAGTCCGGGCATATTGGCAGCAAGATAGCCGCAACCTTAGCGAGTACGGGAACACCTGCTTTCTTTGTTCACCCCGGTGAAGCAAGCCACGGTGATTTAGGGATGATGGTCGATGGCGATATCATTATTGCTTTATCCAATTCAGGGACTAGCGGAGAAATTCTCGCGATTATGCCGGTCGTACGCCGCCTTAAAATTCAGCTGATTGCTATGACGGGCAATCCAGAATCTGAATTAGCACAATTAGCAGACTTTCATATTTATACCGGTGTGGATCAAGAGGCCTGCCCGTTAGGCTTAGCACCCACCTCTAGTACCACAGCTACCTTAGTCATGGGCGATGCCCTTGCCATTGCATTGTTGGAAGTACGTGGCTTCACGGCAGAGGACTTTGCACGCTCGCACCCCGGTGGGCGTTTAGGTAAACGTTTATTGGTTCATGTACGGGATATCATGCATATCCAAGGTGATATTCCCCGAGTATTACCCCAGGCAGATATCCGTGAAACGATTCTGGAAATGACTCGTCACGGTTTGGGGATGACCGCTATTGTGGAGGAAAGCGATTATTTATTAGGCGTATTCACTGATGGTGATTTGCGGCGTTCCTTTGAAAATGGACGTGAGCTACAAAGCCGCCCTATTGCGGAGCTAATGACCACTAGCTCGCATACGATTGCACCTGATGAGTTAGCGGTTAGTGCTCTGAATATGATGCAAGAGCACAGTATCACCGCGCTACCTGTAGTGCAGGCTGGGCAAATAGTGGGTATTATCCATATGCATGATTTATTGCGCGCGGGTATCGTTTGATGAAGATAAATAAAGAGCTTGCCAGCCAAATTGAGTTGTTAATTCTGGATGTAGACGGTGTGCTCACCGATGGCAGCTTGTTTTACGACAATAATGGCCAAGAATATAAAGCGTTTAACTCGCGTGATGGGCATGGTTTACGCATGTTGCAAGATGCTGGGGTTAAAGTAGCCATCCTCACTGGGCGTCAATCTGAATTAGTCCAGCACCGCGCGAAAAATCTTAATATTCCGTCTGAATTAGTCTTTCAAGGCTTTCGTGATAAGCGCCCTGCTTTTGAAGCCTTACTGGCTCATACCGGCATTCCAGCGCATAAGATTGCCTATGTAGGCGACGATGTGATCGATTTACCCGTGATGGTGAAGGTAGGTTTGGCGATTGCGGTGGCGGACGCCCATCCTTTTGTTCAAAAGCATGCCCATTGGGTCACGAATAGACCTGGTGGTCGGGGTGCTGTGCGTGAAACCTGCGAGATGTTGCTCGATGCACGTGGTGAGCTACAAACCATTTTAGCACGCTATCTGCAATGAAATTTTTACTGGTTTTAGTCAGTGTTTTATTAGTCGTTATCCTTCTGCATAATTTAGAAGACTATTTAACACGCCCAGAACCAGAAAAACCCAACCAAGATTATGTGGCGGTTGATTATTATCTGTCTGAGTTTAGTTTAAGTGCGATTACCGCCACGGGAGCCGTCAGCCATACGATGAATGGGCTTTATCTGGCCTACTCACAAGATACTAAAGTCAGTAATATTGTGATGCCACGCATTACGAGTAAAGAGACCCAATCCACTCAAGCCGTAGATGCAGCAACGTTAACTGCGGATGAAGCTGTCATGCATCATGATACGCAAGAAGCAGATCTAAACGGGAATGTACGCCTACACATGGCGAGTCAGGCAAACAATGCCTTTGATTTGCAAACCTCTTTTCTGCACTACCGCTTTGCTGATCAGCAACTGAGTACCGATCAAGCTGTGAGCATTACTAGCCCACAATTGGTTTTACAGGGTACTGGGCTGGAGGCTAAACTGGACGCGGCCTATTTGAGATTAAATTCTAATGTTAAATCAATCTATCAAGCTGCACCTTAAACTCCTAGCAGGCTTACTACTTCTAAGCAGTACAGCGACACATGCCATCAGTAGCGATGTCGAAAAACCAGTATCCATTGAGTCAGATTCTGTCATCTTCAATAAAGAGGCCGGTACAGCGATTTACGCAGGGAATGTAGAAATTAAGCAAGGCACTTTGAGCATTCGCGCTAGCCGCATTGAAATTTCTGCACCTGAGAATGAAATTCAAACCATTAAAGCGACTGGCTCACCGGTCAATTTCCAACAAACAATGGATAGCGGCAAACAAACGGTGGGCCGGGCGAAAACGATTCAATATTTTGTTCTGCAAAAAAAGCTAGTCATGGATGGTGATGCGAGCTTGAGCCAAGATCGAGATAACTTTGCCAGCAATCATATTGAATACTCCACTGCCAGTGGCGAATTAAAAGCAGGTGGCCAAGCGACAGCTGCCGGTGAAAAACCAGGGCGGGTACGTGCAATCTTCTACCCGACGAATAAAGCTCAATAACGCATTATGGCTATCTTACATGCAGAGCATCTGCAGAAAAGCTATAAGAAACGTCAAATTCTCAAAGATGTTAGCTTAGCGGTGCATAGTGCTGAAGTTGTTGGTTTACTCGGCCCTAATGGTGCTGGTAAAACTACTTGCTTCTATATGATCGTCGGTTTAGTCGCTGTAGATGGTGGCAAGATCTTTATTAATGACCACGATATCACCCAAGCACCGATGCACGAACGTGCACGCGCTGGCTTAGGTTATTTAGCGCAAGAAGCCAGTGTCTTTCGCAAGCTGACCGTTACCCAAAATATTCTGGCTGTCCTTGAGCTACGCAAAGATTTAAATCGTAATCAACGTCAGGAGAAGTTAGAACAACTGTTAGAAGAGTTTCAGATCACACACCTGCGTGAGAGCCAAGGGATTAGCTTATCGGGTGGTGAGAGGCGGCGGCTGGAAATTGCCCGCGCACTCGCGACTGAACCTGAGTTTATTCTACTAGACGAACCCTTTGCAGGGGTTGACCCCATTTCTGTCTTAGAAATTCAAAAAATCATCCGCCATTTGGTCGCGCGTGATATTGGTGTACTGATTACTGATCATAATGTGCGCGAGACTCTTGGCATTTGCCACAGAGCCTATATCCTTAGTGAAGGGCGTATTCTTACTGAAGGTTCGCCCGACGATATTCTGAACAATGAACAAGCACGTAAAGTTTATTTAGGCGATAACTTTCAACTTTAACCCCCGTGCTTCACCGAGGATTCACCACCTATGCGGCATTTTTGCAGTTGTATGTATTTGGGGCTACCATGGGAACTATGGTGCGACCCAACTGTTCAATCTGGAAAAAAGAATAACTAATGCTCAGACAAGGACTCGATATTCGTATTGGACAAACATTGTCCATGACTCCCCAACTACAACAGGCCATTCGTCTGTTACAGCTCTCCTCTATCGAATTACAGGAAGAAATTCAGCAAGCACTGGAAGAAAACCCACTTTTACAATTAGCCGAAGATTCCAGTTCTGCTAGTGAAGATAACAATAATGAATATTCTCCTAGTACCGATCCAAACATAGAAACTGCTGAAACCTCCGCTGAACATGAACTCAGTGAATTTGGTGATGTCGATGCTGCAAGCTCCATGGATAGTGATATTCCAGAAGATATGAATTTAGATGCTGCTTGGGATGATGTCTATGACATGAGTACAGGTAGCAGTAATCACGATTCTGATAGTGATAACCAATCCTTTTTAGAAAACCAAAGCGGCTCTTCCGAAGACTTGCAAGAGCATCTGCTATGGCAGATTAGCATGAGCCAATTATCCGAGATTGATAAACGCATAGCCGTGACTATTGTGCAGTCATTGGATGAAGCGGGTTACTTATGCGAATCTGTAGAGGATATCCTAGAGAGCCTAATCAATGAACTACCGATTGAATTAGATGAGGTTGAGAGCGTTTTAAAATACATCCAGCATCTTGATCCTTTAGGTGTAGGTGCTCGTAACTTACGCGAATGCATGCTGATTCAGCTTTATAAACAACCCACTAACGAGTTACAAAAAGTAGCGGTAGTTTTGGTCGAAAAGCATCTAGACTTATTAGAGAAACGCGACTATAAAGAAATACAGAAGCGACTAAAAATCAATCAAGAGACTTTCGAGGCAACCATTACTTTGCTAAGAACCTTGCAACCAAAACCGGGCAACGCATTTTCTAGCACCGCAACTGACTACATCACACCGGATGTATTTGTGCATAAAATTCGTAACGCTTGGGTGGTATCTTTAAACAATCGGGTCACCCCAGAACTGCAAATCAATCAGATGTATGCAGACCTGATTGGGCAAGTAAAAAATAGCACTGACTCACATTACCTAAAGAATAATCTTCAGCAAGCACGCTGGCTAATTCGCAGCCTAGAAAGCCGTAACAGCACGATTCTCAATGTTGCCAAAGCGATAGTTGAACGCCAAGCGGCTTTCATGCAATATGGTGAACAGGCCATGAAACCGCTGATCCTACGCGATATCGCTGAAGAACTAGAAATGCACGAATCGACTATTTCTCGCGTTACTACTAATAAATACATGTATACCCCACGGGGTATCTTTGAATTCAAATACTTCTTTTCAAGTCAACTAGATACTGATACAGGTTCTAGTTGTTCATCCACGGCCATCCGCGCCATGATCAAACAATTAATCGCGAAAGAAAATGCCCGTTCACCTTTGAGCGATAGTAGCCTAACTCAGCTGCTCAAAGACCAAGGCATCAATGTCGCAAGGCGTACGGTTACAAAATATCGTGAAGCCATGTCGATTCCGTCCTCTCATGAACGGAAAGGCTTGGTGACGACTTGAGTCAACCGCTTGGAGGTTGACTATTTTTATAGACCTTGTTTTAAGGAGTCTGCACATGCAACTAGAAATTACCGGTCATCACATTGAAGTAACTCCTGCTCTAAATAGTTATATCAAAGAAAAACTGGATCGTATCAAACGTCATTTTGACCAAGTACTGAATGTGCACGTTATTCTGGAAGTGGAAAATAAGACCCTGCATAGTGCTGAAGCAACCGTTCATGTCAGCGGCAATCAGATCTTCGCCAATGCCAAAGAAGATAATATGTATGCCGCGATTGATGCCTTAGCGGATAAATTAGATCGCCAAGTTCTGAAACACAAAGACAAGCTCAAAAACCATCACCGCGATGAAAACCTACGGACGATTCAACTGCAAGCCGCAGAGTAAACGAGACTAACGATGGATATTGTTACCCTATTGTCGACGGATCGAATTGCCTGTGAGCACGAACTATCTAGTAAAAAGCGTGCTTTTGAAAAACTAGCAAATTTATTAAGCCTTGAGGGGAGTGAAGAAGGTTTTGATAACGAAACCGTTTTTAATGCCCTTATCGCCCGCGAGAAATTGGGTAGCACTGCATTGGGGAATGGCATTGTCCTTCCCCATGCATCCCTCAAAGTCCCTTATGCAAAAGCAGCGCTGCTGCTCTTGAACGAAGGGATTGAAATGGATTCGCCTGATAAGAAACCTGTGCATTTGCTACTAGCACTTATCGTACCTGCTGGACAGACTGAAGCCTATCAAGGCCTGTTAAGTGAGCTTGCGATCACTTTAAATCGCAAAAACTTATGCAGCACATTACTTGAACTGCATGAGCCTAACTTGATCTTAGATTATTTAGCATCCTTGTTTGTACAGAAAATCGCAGCTTAAAACTATTTTTCTAAAATGCAGATTGTCATTATTAGCGGCATGTCGGGAGCGGGCAAGAGTTATGCGCTCCAAACCTTAGAAGATACTGGCTACTATTGTATTGATAACCTTCCCTCACAACTGATCGAAGCGCTAATTCAAACACCTCAAATCGCCAACTTAGAGCGCTTAGCGATTGGGATTGATATTCGCGGTGGTAAATCCAGTCTCAAAGAAATTCCGGGCACAATTGCCCGTATCCGTCAACAGTATCCAAAAACGCATTTGATTTATCTGTATGCGCAAGCTGAAATTATCCAAAAGCGCTACAACGAAACTCGCCGCAGTCATCCTCTAATCTATGAAGAAAAAGAACTTGCCAAGGCGATTGCATTAGAAGAAAAACTCTTAGGCTTTTTAGCTCAACAAGCGGATTGGCGGGTCGACACCTCGCAAACTAATGTCTATGAATTAGGCCGCTTACTACGCTCACGTTTAGGCGAAACACACTTGCGTAATTTCTCACTGATGTTTCAGTCGTTTGGCTATAAACACGAAGCACCTTCAGATTCTGATTTTGTGTTTGATGTACGTTGCCTGCCTAATCCCTATTGGGTTCCAGAGCTGCGAGCTTTGACGGGCCGCGATAGTGCAATTATTGATTGGCTACAACAGCATCCACGCGTTCAGCAGTTATACGCAGGTATTCGTGACTTTTTAGAGCTTTGGATGGATGACCCAGAATCTTGCCAACGCAGCTATTTAACCGTGTCCATTGGTTGTACGGGTGGACGACATCGTTCGGTTTATATTGCTGAAACTCTGTATCAACACTTTCAGCAAAAGCTCGGTGATTGCGTGCTGTTGCGCCACCGTGAGCTTAACTATCTTAGCCAAGCTTGATAAGCAATTGATTATTTAGTGTTTATTCCGCCAAGTTTTGCTATCATAGCTATTTATTAGCGCATATAGAAAATAATGAAGTCTTAACATCCTTATCATCAAGCTTAATCTAAGCTTAACAAATATCTATTTGCATCTTAAGCATTTGATTATTAAAAAGGTGGACTGTATTCGCAAGCTTAGCTAATTATTGGCGAATACTAATTCCATTTTCTAAGCAGAGAGAACTTATGGACAAGTTAAACCCTTATACTGCCAGCTTTATACTGGCTAGCGCTTTCGTGTTCACACAAAGCTTTCAAGCCGCTGAAGCCGCTGGTTGCCAAGTATTAAGTAAAGGCACTTTAGAGAAAAAAGCTGACCCGTATGATGACTCCATACGCTCAGCAGCACAAAAATACGGTGTCAGAGAAAATTTAGTCAAAGCTGTCATTACGGTAGAAAGCTGCTTTAAAAAGCGTGCGCGAGGCAGTTCTGGCGAAAAAGGCTTAATGCAACTAATGCCAGCGACTGCTCGGCGCTTTAATCTGAAAAACGGCTATAGTCCTTGGGACAATGTACACGCAGGTACTAAATACCTAAGCTTTTTATTACAGCGTTATGATGGCGACTTAAGCCGTACCGTAGCGGCCTACAATGCTGGCGAAGGTAATGTGCGCCCTGGTGGAAGAATTCGCAACCACCATTATGTCAGCAAAGTGATGCGTGCTTACGGAAAGTTTTCCGGTGGCTCCAAACTAGCGCAAATAATCAAGACGAAAACTGAGAAAGAAAGTTTCGCCCCCAAACCTAGTAAAAAATCGGCTAAAATCAGCAAAAAACAAACTACTGAAATTGCGAGCGTCTTACCTTGGAAAGAAAAATCCAAACATCGCTTAGCAGACTCATCTAAAGTACGCACTGCTGCTTTTACGGTCAAACGTGGCCATACCGTTTATGAAGTGATGCGCCAAACGGGTGTACCGGTTAATAAACTGATTAGCTTAAATAAATTAGCTATGCCCTATCATTTAGATGCTGGGCAAAAACTGCGCTTGAATTAAGCCTGTTGATAGCCAGCTTAGGCAAAACTAAGCTGGCTTCTCATTGGGATATTTGTTTTAGAATAAACCTTCTATTTGTCCTTGCTGATTAATCCCAATCTGATTCGCAGCAGGCTGGCGGGGCAAACCGGGCATAGTCATAATATCTCCACAAACTACTACAACAAACTCAGCACCTGCTGCTAAACGCAGTTCACGAATTCCCACCATATGTCCACTGGGTGCACCACGCAGCTGTGGATCTGTTGAAAAACTATATTGGGTTTTAGCGATGCAAACGGGTAAATGCCCAAATCCTTCCTCTTCGAAACGAGTAAATTCAGCACGTACTTTTTTATCCGCAATGATGTCATCGGCACCGTAGAGCTGCGTCGCAATCGTGCGTACCTTCTGCCAAAGTGGCAAACTATCATCATAGAGTGGTGCAAACTGGCTGACACCACTTTCCGCTAAGGCAACTACTTTGCGTGCTAACTGCTCAGCACCTTTGCCACCCGCTGACCAATGCGTACAAACCACCGCTTCGACACCATAAGCGGCTGCCGCTTCAATCACTGCCGCCAATTCTGCTTCAGTATCCGTATTAAAGCGATTAATACTCACCACGACTGGAACGCCAAAACTTTTCACATTGCGAATATGCCGCGCTAAATTGGCACAGCCTTTTTTCACTGCTTCCACATTTTCTTGGCTAACCTCGGTAAAGGCCACATCACCATTCATTTTTAAAGCACGTACTGTCGCAACGATGACAGCTGCTGCTGGATACAATTTAGCTTTGCGACATTTAATATCAAAAAATTTTTCAGCCCCCAAATCTGCACCGAAACCTGCCTCTGTCACAACATAATCCGCTAATTTAAGCGCTGTTTGGGTAGCCATTACTGAATTACAGCCATGGGCAATATTCGCAAACGGCCCACCATGAATAAAGGCTGGATTATTTTCTAAGGTCTGCACTAGATTCGGTTGCAAGGCATCTTTTAAGAGTGCGGTCATCGCTCCATCAGCTTGCAAATCACGCGCTCGCACCGTTTGCTTGTGTCGATTGAGGCCAATGATAATATTGCCTAAACGATTACGTAGATCCTCTAAACTGGTCGATAAACAGAGAATCGCCATCACCTCAGAGGCTACGGTAATATCAAAACCATCTTCACGTGGATAGCCATTAGCAGCCCCACCCAAGGAGCTAACAATATTGCGCAAGGCGCGGTCGTTCATGTCCATGACTCGCTTCCAAGTCACACGGCGTGCATCAATTTGTAGCTCATTACCCCAATAAATGTGATTATCAATCAAAGCGGCTAATAAATTATGTACAGCGGTAATTGCATGAAAATCGCCAGTAAAATGGAGATTGATGTCCTCCATGGGAATCACTTGCGCATAGCCACCACCCGCCGCCCCACCCTTCATTCCAAAGCAAGGGCCAAGACTCGGTTCGCGTAAGCAAATCGCAGCTTTTTTACCGATGAGATTTAAAGCATCGCCCAAACCAACCGTTGTAGTGGTTTTACCTTCACCAGCGGGGGTTGGGCTAATCGCGGTCACTAAAATCAGTTTACCGTTTGGTTTATCTTGCAAGGAATTGATGAATTCGAGACTAATTTTGGCTTTGGTGTGTCCAAAGGGGCTAAGTGCCTCCCAAGGAATATTTAATTTTTCGCCAATATTTTTAATTGGTAAAGCATTCGCCGCGCGGGCAATATCAATATCGCTGTTGGACATAAGACTCCATCCTGTGGTTGAAGGATGAACCTCACTATACACTTAAATTTTTTTTGATTGAACAGTCAGTCAATCAAAATTCAGCACTTACCTTCAGCCTGCCTTGCTGCAATTTCAAACGGATTATCCATATAAAACTGCTTACCTTGCGCTAACACCCATAAACCCGCGCCCAAATAGATTACGGGAAAGAAAAAGCCCCAACGCTCAAACTGTGCCACATGCACACGCTCATGAATCCGAGTACGGTTCAGATAGTAAGGCGAAATACCCACCACAATATGCCCTAAGGTAATTGCAGCAGCCGAACCAAACAAAGGTAAGCCTTTATTTAAACGCTGACCTAGTTTCCCACCCCAAATTTCAATGACACCAGAGTGCACTGCATAATCGCCGCCACTCCAACGCGCGACTATAGCTAACGGTAGGAATACTAAAGTGACCGGCCCTACCCAGAGATACTTTAAGCATTGCAGAAAATAGCTTCCGTATATTTTCATAACTCGTATTCTTTTTTGATGCAAATAATCATGAAGCAAGGAAGCTTAAAATTCGGAGCAGGCATACCTACCCCGAATCGTTTAGCTAGAGAACAATTAACGCATGGTTTTATTTAGGCTTGGAGGGCCTTGGAAGCTTGTCCTCACACCTAAACCCCACCATAAAGCTAACAAGACGCTGCCTAAAGCCAAGATTAGATAAAGCACTTTATCATTCGGTGGTTGCACACCCACCCAAACTAAGACTAAGCCGCCCATGGTTGCCAGCACCGCTACCACCTTCGAGAGCGCGCCTAGATTGAAAGGCCCTTTATGTGTCCAAGTACGCCCTTCAGCCCAGATACCCACAGCAATCGGCATGATATAAGAGATATACAACAGCACCGCACAGCCTGTGGCTAGCACTAAGAAAGCATCAGCATACAGGGTAGCAATAATTGCAGCCACCGCAGCCGTCCAAATCGCCTTCACTGGTGTTTTATGGCTGTCATCTACCTTTTTCAGGCTATCCGAGAACGGCAAACCGCCATCACGCGCGAAAGCATAAGTCATACGTGAGGCCGAAGTCACGCAAGCCAAACCGCATAAATAGTTACAGACTAAAATACCAGTGGCTAAAACCAATTTTAACCAAGCGGGCATAGAGCCAAGGAGCGCATCTAAAAAGCCTAAGCCTTGCTTCACGCCATCCCCAAGATTAGGCATGACCAGTACAAAGGTGCACACCATGATGTAGCCAAACAGTGCTGACCAGAACACTGCGTTGAGAATACCTTTTGGTACATTAGCCGCTGCATTTTTAGTTTCTTCAGCCGTATGCGCAGAAGCATCAAAACCGGTAATGGTGTAAATGGTCAACAAGAGACCTAATAAGAAGACCACTACGGTCGAGCTGCTTTGCGGCCAGACGCTGCCTTCAGCACCCGTGAAATTAGTAAAGGTAAACAGGCGACCAAAATCTAACGGGACTGGTGAGAAAACTAATAAGCTTACAATCAGCAAGACGGCAACAATAAAGATGAGATAACCTGACAAGTCCGTCAAACGAGTGGTTAGACGTATGCCTAAATGATTGAGTAAAGCTTGTGAAAGGGTTACACCGGCAATAAATAAGGTCTGATGCCAGAAGCCAAAGCTACTGGTATCCACACCCAGTGATGGCAGGAAGAGTGATTTAAAGAAAGGATCATAAACACCAAAATTAACTGAGGCGGTCACGAACACTAAGCCGAGTAGGTTAAACCAAGCAGCCGTCCAACCAAAGCCTTTGCCGCCTAAAATCGAACCCCAATGATACAAACCGCCTGCAGTCGGATAGGCTGAGGCAATCTGCGCCATACCAGCCGCTACTAAGACTGCAAAACACGCGCCAACTAACCAACCAATACCAATGCTAGCTCCTCCACCTGCACCAAGCGCGGATGGGAAAGCACTGATACCGCCAGCTAAAATACAAATAATGGAAAATGAAATCGCGAAATTCGAGAACGCACTCATGCGTCGTGACAGCTCTTGTTTATAACCAATACTGGCTAATAACTTGGCATCTTCATCCAATCTTTCTTCATTCATATCGATCTCCTAATGTCCTGTGGCCAGTTAATTTTAGACTTATATTTTTGATAAATCTGTAAATAAACTGACTGAATTATTAAAAAGATTGAGCGAGCTGACTGCTTATAACGGTTTGAATGAAGAGAGCTTATAGACGCTCTAGGTAAGCCACGCCACCGAGTTGGCGCATTTGGCGGAGGATAAAGCGTTGGCGTTTTTGAATGTACTTCGAGGGCTTCACCACACTGTAGACTTCAGGCAGCGGCAATACGGCTGCTAATAAAGCAGCATCCTGTTCCGAGAGTTTGTTTACGGGCTTATGAAACAGAAAATCACTGGCAGCGCCCACCCCATAATCAGAATCGCTAAATTGAGCGATATTCAAATAGACTTCCAGAATGCGTTCTTTACTCCACAGGGTTTCGATGAGTACCGCTAAGCCCCATTCCATACCCTTGCGCACATAGCTACGCCCACCCCAAAGAAACAGATTCTTGGCAACTTGTTGGGTAATTGTGCTGCCGCCACCACTCGACTCACCCTCTAAAGCGGCTTGAATCGCGCGCTCAGTGGCCCCCCGATCAATCCCCCAATGTTCGGGAAATAGCTGATCTTCCGCCGCTACTGCCGCCAAAGCCACTTGGGGGGGAATATCCTCCATACTCACCCATTGATGATGGACTTTGGGCACCGAATCATCGAATACAGCGGCAAAGGACTGCTGCAACATAAAAGAAGAAGTCGGTACGGGCACTACCCGAAAAATCAATAGCAGCAATACCGCTAACAGGAACAGTAGCAAAGGAATCCGCCACAGCCAATGCAGATACGCTAATTTAAAACGTGGTATTGCCAACAAAGCTTTACTCGATTCTGGGGGGGAAATAGCACTCTAACCAATTCACTGCATGGGGACAATGCTTGTTTCTGCTAAAGCTAGTGTCACCACACTACCGCAAATGAGTACTGAATAATGAAGCCATACGCTCAGCGAATGGAGCAAAACCATGATGCTGAGTAGCAAGGTTTGATAATAAACCTAATTGACTTTCAATCGCCGCCTCTACTTCTGAGTCGATTTGCTCAATCATTTTTAGACTCAAGCCACAATGCTGGCGAGCAAACTGATGCAGTATTTTACGCTTAGGCCAGCGCTTAGAACCTGATAATAACAGCGCCATAGAGTCTTTCGGTAAATAAGATACCGTACTGACAATATCAAATATTGGCGCTAATTTACGCTCGGTTTGAGGCAAGGTTCCAGTCTGATAATCCGCTAATGCAGAATACAAGATTCCATAATTTTTTAAATGTGCATCTCCATTGCGTACTCGCACATTCAAGTAAGTGAGTTTATAAAAATCAGCTAGGGCTTGAGTTTGTTGATTAGGGGAAACAAATTGGCGAATGGTATGGGTACAAGCCTCTAAAGAACTATCATATTTAGCTCTGCTAGGTTTGCCTTGCAACACACAAAAATCTTCAAACCCTAAGGCAATACCTTCAGGTGTCAAATCAAAACGCTCCGAAATCAGTAGTTGAGCATTATCACTCAAATAGAAGTTAGAGACCTCCAAACCTGCCGCTTGCGCAATACTGAGGCAGACATACTCATTACAAGCTAACTGGGGATAATCTGCTGCCCATGTTTTAACAATATAGTGCCCTAGTGGCAAAGTAAGATGCTGTTGCAAGGGCATCAATACTTTAGGTTGTACCCCAGCCACTCCCGAATGCGTTGCATAACGTGCGAGTAATTGCGCAAATAAATCTTCATCCGTACTGCTAATTAATTGCTTTAGAGTAAGCGGATGGTCTGTTGATAAGGCCAAGGCTTGCCCCGCTACACTATAAGCTAAACGTCCAATTTGGTGGCGGCCCAATAAAGCCAATAAACTTAAATCATCACTACCATAGTGCTTTGCGGTCATTTGCTCTAATGCCCAACGCAAAGCCCCTTCGGGTAGATTCATCTGAAAAATGGGATGCAACTCAGGATATTGATAGCTTGCTACCCGTAGGGGCATGGTCAGAGATAGCGCATCGGTTGCGTAAGCCTGATAACTAAACGCATGTTGGTTCGCTTCTTTTTGTAGTTGGCCAATAAATGCTGGCGAGTCAGCATGCCCTAAATAGACATCAATATTTGCCATATAAACCTCGCAACTCATCTAAGGTCGGCAAACTTGTATCCCGACAATATAACTCTTTACCTAATACATTCAGCACCATTTCTACCTTGCGAATGCCTAAATCGGAGTAGTCATTACGCTCTAAAGCTCCAATAGTCGTGCGATCTAAACCACATAAATCCGCTAACTGTTGTTGAGTTAAACCTTGAGTACGGCGGGCTTGGCGAATAGTTTGGCTCAAACTTTCTAACATGATGAGTATATCTATCAAAACCTAGATTTTAGCCAGTATTGATGAATATATCCATCATGTCTAGCGTCCTAAAAGTGACTCGCCCTTCACTGCGTGGGGACAATCTGTGTTTCAACTCGGCAATTCCCCGCAATCGCACAAGCTTGGGTTGCAGAAAAGATTTTTAGTTGCTGATCTAATTGCTGCTGATGGGCTTGCACGCTATTAAAGGTCTGCTGATAAATCTGCTGCTGTAACTGTAATTGCTGTAAAGCCAAAGCCTGCTGCATTTGTTGCTCAAGCAACACTTGTTGTTCTGCTGTTAGAGCTACTGGCTTTACGCTGGGTTCCTTGTTTTGCTCGCAGGCATTGACTAGCAGGCACAAGCTTAGGAATAACGCGGTTTTTAGATAAGTTGACATGCCTTGGCTCCTTGGCTTGGATGCGGATTTCTCAGCGATGCGTGAATTATGCTAAGATCCGCGCTCTCGCCAATGGGGGAACTCCATGACAGCTGCACTCGCGATCACAGATTTACGCAAAACTTACGACAATGGCTTCACTGCGCTCAAAGGCATTCACTTGAGCGTACAACAAGGTGATTTTTATGCGCTCTTAGGGGCGAATGGCGCAGGCAAATCCACGACGATTGGTATTGTCAGCTCCTTAGTCAACAAAACTTCCGGCACGGTGAGTATTTTTGGCTACGACCTTGATCAACAGCGCGAAATGGCCAAGGCACAAATTGGCTTAGTCCCACAAGAATTCAATTTCAATGTGTTCGAGCCAGTGGGTGAAATCTTAATTAATCAAGGCGGCTATTACGGGATTGAACGTGCCATTGCTGCTGAACGCGCTGAAAAACTCTTAAAACAACTCGGCCTTTGGGACAAGCGCAAAGATCAAGCACGCACTTTATCCGGCGGGATGAAGCGGCGGTTGATGATTGCGCGCGCTTTAGTGCACGAGCCACGCTTGTTAATTCTGGATGAACCTACGGCTGGCGTCGATATTGAAATTCGCCGCTCCATGTGGGAATTCCTCACTGACTTAAATGAGTCAGGGATTACGATTATTCTCACCACCCACTATTTAGAAGAGGCTGAAAGTTTGTGCCGGAATATTGGTATTATTGATCGAGGTCAATTGATCGAAAACACCAGCATGAAAACTCTGCTGGGGCGTTTAGATACCGAAACTTATGTGTTCGATTTGGTTGATCCCATTCAACAGATCGAAGATATGGGCACTTGTCATTTTGAATTACGCGACTCAACTACCCTTGAAGTCTCTTATCACAAACAAGATTTTTCTTTGAACCAAATTTTCGCCTTTTTAAATGAAAAAGGCTTACAAGTAGCCAGTATGCGCAATAAAACCAATCGCCTTGAGCAACTCTTTATTGATTTGGTGGAGGGCAATAAAGTATGAATGCTCAACAAAAATGGACAGCCTATTACACCATTCTCATTCGCGAAGTCTTGCGCTTCTCACGGATTTGGATTCAAACCATCCTACCGCCAGTGATAACCACGGCTTTATATTTCATTATCTTCGGCAATTTAATTGGCCCAGCGATTGGTGAAATGGGTGGTTTCACTTATATGGAATTTATTGTTCCTGGCCTGATTATGATGGCGGTGATCACCAACTCCTATGCGAATGTGGTGTCCTCGTTCTATGGCAGTAAATTCCAAGGCAATATCGCGGAGATGCTAGTTTCACCCGTGCCTAATTGGATTATTTTGGCGGGCTTTGTCAGTGGTGGTATCGCGCGTGGTATGGCAGTCGGTGCTGCGGTCACCGTAGTATCTTTACTGTTTAGCAAACTGTATATCGAACACCTGTTCGTAATGTTCACTATTGGCTTATTGACCTCTACCCTGTTCTCTTTAGCGGGCTTGATTAATGGTGTCTACGCAAAAAGCTTCGATGATATTTCCATCGTACCCACATTCGTACTCACCCCGTTAACCTATTTAGGCGGCGTATTCTATTCCATCAGCATGCTACCTGAAGTTTGGCAAAAGCTTTCCCTGCTCAATCCTGTGCTGTATATGGTGAATGGTTTCCGCTATGGCGTATTAGGGATTGCGGATATTCCTATTTGGATTAGCTATCTAATTATTCTAGGCTTTATTATTGCGCTCGGTAGCTTCAGCATGTATTTGTTGAATCGTGGGATTGGGATTAGAAGCTAAGCTGCTAACCAAATCAAACTACACGTGACGACTAACAGCGATAGGCGGCCTTTACTCAGCCGGTTCATCCCCACAGACATGGGGAACACCCGCGAATCGCGGTCAAATACGGCTCCAATCCCGGTTCATCCCCACAGACATGGGGAACACATCCAGCCCTCGTGTTTAAAAATGTACTCAAGCGGTTCATCCCCACAGACATGGGGAACACTGACGAGATCGGCGGGGCATGGGGTAAGCGAACGGTTCATCCCCACAGACATGGGGAACACTGGCTGAATATTTAGTAAAACCAGACGGAACACGGTTCATCCCCACAGACATGGGGAACACGAGTAAAATGTATTCAGGTACAATAAAGGATTCGGTTCATCCCCACAGACATGGGGAACACTTAAAGTTGCGTAGCCAATATCAATATGATAACGGTTCATCCCCACAGACATGGGGAACACATCAGCAATAGAGTCAAAATCAAAACCATCGCCGGTTCATCCCCACAGACATGGGGAACACGTATTTTCGAGATAAGTTGCCATACTAAGTCCTCGGTTCATCCCCACAGACATGGGGAACACTACACGGCTATTTTTGGCGAAGTAAACACGGGCGGTTCATCCCCACAGACATGGGGAACACATGCAGCCAAAGCTATTCAGGACATACACGAGCGGTTCATCCCCACAGACATGGGGAACACTCGGACAGAACACAAAGGAAGATAATGCCGATCGGTTCATCCCCACAGACATGGGGAACACCCGCAATCTACCCACAAGCTGATGTACGTGACCGGTTCATCCCCACAGACATGGGGAACACTGCACCGCCTGATGCAGCGTTAAATAACTCCACGGTTCATCCCCACAGACATGGGGAACACAGCGGGTGAGTGCAAGAGTAGTAAGTTTTACCCGGTTCATCCCCACAGACATGGGGAACACACCCCAGAAAATACAACGCATTTCATAACCAACGGTTCATCCCCACAGACATGGGGAACACGGTGTAGAATAGAAAACGGTAAAAGTGGAGCGCGGTTCATCCCCACAGACATGGGGAACACATAGAGACGTTCGCGGCTCTGAGATTAAAGAGCGGTTCATCCCCACAGACATGGGGAACACGTAAAAATACCACTAACGCTAAGACTTGAAGCCGGTTCATCCCCACAGACATGGGGAACACACGCCTGTTAATACTGTAGGCTCTCTTCCTTGCGGTTCATCCCCACAGACATGGGGAACACTATGCAGCTACCTGAGCCAGTAGCAAGCAAGGCGGTTCATCCCCACAGACATGGGGAACACTGCGGAGGGTGATTCCATCGCGGCTAGAATGACCGGTTCATCCCCACAGACATGGGGAACACACTCCAATTGTTCCGACTACGACTAAGCCGAACGGTTCATCCCCACAGACATGGGGAACACCTATGTAGAGTGCCGTATGACCTTTTTCAATACGGTTCATCCCCACAGACATGGGGAACACAAAGTAGACCGTTGGTCAAAACGATAGTCAAACGGTTCATCCCCACAGACATGGGGAACACTCAGAGAAAAGAATCTTTCTGGTGATGAAAATCGGTTCATCCCCACAGACATGGGGAACACATCATGGAGGGCATCAACAAACAGTTGCTTTCCGGTTCATCCCCACAGACATGGGGAACACGCCTCAGGGATTGGTGATGCAATGGCTGAGGGCGGTTCATCCCCACAGACATGGGGAACACTCCATCATTAGAACACTATAAACTGCTGTCAACGGTTCATCCCCACAGACATGGGGAACACGATTCAATGGATCGTCCGATTGAGATTAGTGCCGGTTCATCCCCACAGACATGGGGAACACCTACCTACAGTTCCCACTCTATTTAAAATAGACGGTTCATCCCCACAGACATGGGGAACACTTCGACTGACTCCAAAAATAGCTAGTTTAAGACGGTTCATCCCCACAGACATGGGGAACACGCTCTCATTGACCTCGCCACTCTCAAAGCCGCCGGTTCATCCCCACAGACATGGGGAACACCCGTTTGAAATCACCATTCTAGGCGATGACACCGGTTCATCCCCACAGACATGGGGAACACCCAATGGATTTATCCCGCCTTAGGCGGGATACCGGTTCATCCCCACAGACATGGGGAACACGGTCAGACTCCACGCTTTAAGATGCGCAAACCCGGTTCATCCCCACAGACATGGGGAACACTCTACACCGCAATCCACTTCAGCTAATACAGGCGGTTCATCCCCACAGACATGGGGAACACACGCTAAAAAACACCAGTATTTCACTGCAAAACGGTTCATCCCCACAGACATGGGGAACACCAGCGTGTAGTTGTTTGGATTGTCTAGGCCGCCGGTTCATCCCCACAGACATGGGGAACACGTCGTCGCGGCCCCGACGGGTGTATCTATCCTCGGTTCATCCCCACAGACATGGGGAACACGTCGCATAACACCGGCAGCTAAAGCGCTAATCCGGTTCATCCCCACAGACATGGGGAACACTTGATCTTTATCTTTGAAGTATTTCGACGTTACGGTTCATCCCCACAGACATGGGGAACACAGACATGCAGTCTGCAATTAGAGCTATCATTGCGGTTCATCCCCACAGACATGGGGAACACTTAGCGGCTGCGGTTTCAAACCGACCATTAAGCGGTTCATCCCCACAGACATGGGGAACACCCTCAAGCTCTAAATTAACTAGCTCCATATCCCGGTTCATCCCCACAGACATGGGGAACACCAACAAGAACCGAACTGAGTGTGAGCAGCCGCCGGTTCATCCCCACAGACATGGGGAACACTCCAACACGGCGGCGGGGATGTATGCGCTGCACGGTTCATCCCCACAGACATGGGGAACACAAAATTGAAGCGCTGAGCTTGGTTTACTTGGTCGGTTCATCCCCACAGACATGGGGAACACGATTCCTCCTCTCTCCTCCTAGGGTGGTCGGGCGGTTCATCCCCACAGACATGGGGAACACTATTAGTCCGCTCAGGGTCAGGGGCTGATTATCGGTTCATCCCCACAGACATGGGGAACACTTCGATTTGAGCCGATTCGCCGCATCCCCTAACGGTTCATCCCCACAGACATGGGGAACACCTAATTGAGCACATCAAGTCAGGCAAGAAAGACGGTTCATCCCCACAGACATGGGGAACACATATTTATTCCCTCCGAGAAAAGCCACTAGCTCGGTTCATCCCCACAGACATGGGGAACACCTAACGGCGTGCGTGTTTCGGACGTTTCTGGGCGGTTCATCCCCACAGACATGGGGAACACACCAATTCTATCTCATTGGATTATAAGAAGAAAATAGCAAGCAAAAAATCTACCAAAAAAAGCTTAAAATTCTCTCTATTGTTAAAGAGCATTCTCACCCTCCTCGGGCAAGAAAGACACCAAGCGCAAACCTTCCATATCCACTGGCATACGGCGATTTTTACCCAAGGTCTGAAAATCAAAACCCGACTCCGTATTCGTCGCCCAAGCAAGCACCACATTACCCTCACCATACAACGCCGAACACTGCTCCCAAATCATCTCGCGCACCCGCTTAGACACATCACCCACATAAACCCCAGCACGCACCTGCAATAACCAAATCGCCAACCGCCCCCGCAAGCGCGGCGGCACATTCTCAGTAACCACCACTAGCATCGACATCTACTTACTCCTATGTCCCGTATCACCCAAACTATCCGCCACGGGAATCGCAGGTGGCACGGATTCTGGCGGCATCTCGGGTGGCTTTATCTCACCCGCTGCTAACACTTCCTCAATGAGAGGAATGATTTTCGCTAGGATTTTCTGCTCTCGAAACGCATCACGACATGCGATACGGACTTGACGCTCTGCATCAAACGGATTCTGTGCCGCAATCTTAAACGCAATCGGAACCACCGTATCAAACTTCAACATATCCGCAATATCATAAACAAACGACAACGGCTTACCCCAGTGAATAAACCCAATCGCTGGCGCATAGCCCGCCGCCAACACTGCCGCCTCAGTAATTCCATACAAACACGAGGTCGCGGCACTCATACACCTATTCGGCACATCGCTATCGTCCCAAGCATCGGGGTCGTAATTGCGCCGCTTCCAAGTCACCCCATACTTTTGAGCCAACAGCTCATAGGTTTTACGCACCCGCGCACCCTCAATACCGCGCAATTGCTGCACACTACGCTTAGCGGGCGCTGGTTCGCCAAACCGCAATTCGTACATTTTGCGCACTACTTTCAAACGCAACTCATCATCTAGCGCTAATTTAGCTTGGTACAACAAACGATCTGCACGTGCACCACCGGGCTGGCCTGAAGAATACAAACGCACCCCTGACTCACCCACCCAAACCAATAAAGTCCCCACTTCCGCCGCTAACTTAATCGCTGCATGCGACACCCGTGTCCCCGGCTCTAATAAAATACAAGCAATCGAACCCACCGGAATATGCTTACGCTCACCTTTTTCATCAATTAAAACAAAGGCATTATCCTTCACATCAATCTGGCCATAGCGCAAAAACACCATCGAAATACGATCTTTCATCATCAGCGGCTTCAGGGGTAAGAATGGGATATCGGCCATGATTAGGCTCGTTTAATCAGCATGAGGCCACAGCCGAAGGCTTTGGCTTTGCCAATACCGTTGAATAAGCCTGCTTTAAATTTTTCTGGCTCAGTCACTGTTAGTACACCTTGAAAATCGACCGTGCTATAACGCACAGGTCGTTTTTGCTGTTTGGCGAAACTCTCATGCTGCTGATAACCATCGACCGTTACCAACTCAGACTCAATACTGAAACCATTAGCCTCCGCCCTTGCTTGCAACCACGGCACACAACTGTCTTGCACCACCTGCTGCAACGGCGGTCTATCCGCTGGTGACAACGCATCAAACCCTATCTGTTTCTTGGCGTTCATCACCACATCATGGCGTAGCTTCTTACCTTCCACAGTCGCCACGGTAACAACCGGATTCGCCCGCAAGGTAAAAAACAGCTTTTGCCCTTCCACTAACTTCGGGTCATACGGCTTGGGTGTATCCACCAACCACATCCCCGATTTATCAACAGGCATCCGTTCAGACAGCACGTAATATTTGATACGCCCTTGCTCAATTACCTGACGGTACAGAAAGTCACGAGCAGCATCCGGGTCAGTATCAAACAATTGCCACAATGCCTGATGCTCACGGTAAGTGTCTTGCAGCAAGGTTTGCGCTAATTGTTGATGGTTCACCAAAGGGTTAAACGTCAGTCGGCTGAAATACATTACGACACTCCTTTAGCCGATTCCGCGTGATAAAACTCGTCGCGGTTGGCAAATTGCCAGCGTTTACGGCTGCTAACTTGATCACGACGCGGATAGGTCATGCTGGACTCCATACCGCGCTGCTCATCAGTGAGTTTGCCTTCTTCCCAGAAATAACTGACCAACGCGGACTTGGTTAAACTATCCGTCCAAGGAGATGCTTGCGCTAATGGATAAGCATCAAACGCCTGCTTCAAACTCACCGCCGAACTCATTACCGGATGCAAAGGCAAACTGACCGGACACGACTTACGCCCCAAATACAGATTGAACATCGGTTGTTGTAAATGCTGCTGCAAGGTTGCCAAGGAATACGCTGGCTCTTCCACCGTAGCCCATACCGCCACCTGATAAAACGCATCGGTGCGGTAATCACGCTTCGACAAAATTGTATTCAGGTTGAGCTTGTCCATCAGCAACTCATCGCGGCGACTGGCATATTGACGCTTACCACCCGGTACTTGCACCGTATGGTAATCACGCAATAATTCACCATTCGCCCGCACGCAAACCGCAATAGCGTATTGCTGCGACAGTTGCGCATGAACTGCATCGCTTTCACGGTCAATCCCCAACGCCGCCGCCAACAACCCCATAACCGCCGACTTGGTGGGATGCCCAAGGCTAGGGCGATCTTCACCCACCGCTATATCGCCCCATGAAGCCAATGCCCCATAAAGCTGGAAAACCAGAAAATCGGGCATGGCTTACGCCTCCGTTGCACACTGGATAATGGCCTGCAAACTGCCTTTCACCGCGACTGCATTCATGGAACAACGCTTATCGGCACACGCACCATAGACTTTATCCATGTTTTCCACCGTCGTTTCCAACTGCTTGATGGCAGAAGTCAGCATATCGCCACCACGCACTGGTTTCAGGTAAGCCACCGATAAAGAGCGCGGTTGCTGCTTGCCGGTTTCACACAAAATGTAAGAAGCGCGGGCGCGTGACGCGAAGCTGTTTTGTTTACCGCTGGGCGAAACAGTAGCCGTGCTTTCAATCAAGGCTTCCAGTGTTTTATTCGCCAGTGCTTCATCACCGGAAAGGTTCTTCACCAGCAAATCCTTGTCGATGCACAGGTACAGGTAGAACAACCCAGCAGCGAATTCGGTTTCACCCAAATGCGATGCGCCCGCGTCATCTTCGCCACTATTCAAATCATCCACCGCCGTGAAGAAGTCATCTTCAACCACCACTGAATGGACACTGATGGCATGAGCCACTTGTGCCGCTGCTTCGGTATTAAAAGCTGGAGAAGAAGCCAACATTCTGCCAAACAGGGCAATATCCGCCGCCGTATGCTTTTTGCGTAATAACGCCAGTTCACTGTCTTCAGGCTTGGTTTTGCGTTCAGCAATGGTTGCAATCAGATCATCAATTAATTGATGCTCTTCAGGGCTGAAATGCGCTAATTGTTCAATCTCCAGTTCTTGCAGCTCATTGTCCTTATTGGCTTTCTTGAGCTTACCAAACTGTTCTGCAATCAGTTTTGTCCACTCCATCGCGTCTTTCTTGGCAATGCCCTTTTCGCGTAACTGGTTAAATACCTGAATACCCATTTCCTTGGTGCGTGTGCCGATATGCCCTTTCAGACTGTCAGCAAATACTTCAGATGTGCGCCATGCCCGTTTCAGGCTTTGGGAAGAAACGCGCAAGCGTGGTTCACCGCCCATCATCGCGGTTTTAGGACGACCCAAATCATCACGATTTAAGTTAGCGGGTGGGTAAGAGGTCAACAAATGCAACTGAACAAAACGGCTCATAAAAATCTCCTTAAAATGCGTGAATTATGCGGATGTCTTTTCGGGTGTATTCGGGAAGTAAGTAAATGCCCAATCGCGTTTGACCTTATCACCCCAGTAATAAACGGAATTCGCCACGTCATGCAGATTGGCTTTATTGCCCAACATACGCAGGACGCGAATCATCGACACGTACAAATCGGCTCGGTCACGCTGGATCAAACGACGAAAGCGCAACTCGCTAACCACTGGCGGACTTCCAGCCATTTGCAGTGCCAATGCCTGTTCTGGATGGGTGTGTCGGATATGTGCCATCAACCCCAGTACAGCGGCTAAACGCACTTCCCATTGCTCGTCCTCTTTGAAAAAAGGCTTGAAGCGCACGCAAGCACGGTGAAACACGGGTAGTAGAATCACATCAGCCACCGTTTCAGCACGGCGTAACTCGGCACGATCACCGTTACGCTCTTGCAAGTCAGTCCACCATTGTTGCAGGACTTCCCCTAATGGCTTGTCTGCATCGAATTTACCTTTCATGCCGCCTCCTTCTTGGATTTGCTGGTTTTACTGGCTTTCTTCTCATTGATCGGGAGCTGCAAGGCTTCCTTGATTTTTTTGCTGTAGCACAACGCCGTTAGCTTACTGCGAGCATCCGCCACCCGACGTGGGTTTGCTTGCGCGATGTCACCCCGTGCTGCCCAATAATCAAATAAATCGAAGGCCGCTTTGCGTAAGGTGTCATGCCATGAATGCAAGACGGTTTGATCTGTGCCATCGACCAACTTGGTTTGCAGGGCTTTTGCTGCCTGATAGAACGCAATTTCGGTGTGTTGATAGAAACTTTGCGTCAGAAACGACATATCGCCCTTGGCATCACCCGGACGCTTGAACCACGCTTCTTTCACACAAGAACGTACAAAGCTGGCGAACTCACTAGAAGCTTCTGTTAGCACTTGCACCCGTTTGATAAAGCTGGGGCGAATGGCTTCGGGAATGGTGAATAGTGGAAAAGTCGTTTCATACCAACAGCGGGCTTTCATGTTGTCCATGTCGTAGCCAAAGGTGTACAAAAGTAATTGCTCACCTTCCGGTGTTACTTGACGGGCACGCTTAACAACCACAGCACTGAATTGGCTTTCGCTGTCTTCAAACAATCCCAGCCAATGCTGATAAGTCATGCCACCCGGTTGGGGATGCTGTGGTAACAAATCCCCGGTTTTATTCAGTGAATAAGGACTCAATGGGTGTTGCCAAGCACCGACATAATTCACGCCGTAGTTTTTGCTCTGGTACTGTGTCACCAAGGTATCTGAAGCTGCATTACAAAGGTCACAATGCCCGGACAATGCCGATTGCCATTGCACCCGAATCCGGCGTGGCATTCCCCAATACATCTGCAAGGGGTTCACATCCAGTGGCGTGGTTTCTTTACCAGAATCTTTTTCACTGGTTCTGGTTTTTGCCATCCAAGGAAAAATATCGGCTAGTTCGGTTTTATCCTTATCACCCGTCAAGGTACTCAGTGTTTGCCGCTCCAACACATTCAGCCAAACACTGCGCCAAAGATCATTGGGTAAATCGCTGTTTTCATCCAGAACAACCAAGGTTGTTAAAGGGCCACCACCCCGTAAGGAAGTCCGATGTCCTTGCCCGCCGCTAGGCGCATTGGTTTGCAATGAGAACAAAGCAGTCGCGGCACAACACAGACAAACCTGTTCAACCCGTCCACGTTTAATGAAATGGTCTTTGTTTTCTTTGACCGTGTTACCACCGGGGGAATCAATCAGTAGCTCTGCAATACCGTTAAACCCTGCTCCTTCTAACGGCTCGAAGTCTTGCATAAACGAACCTTTTTCACCCTGCAACGCAAACGCATCAGCATACGGCTCAAACTGTGCTTTTAAGACATCTGGCGTAGGCGGCTCTTCCAGCCAATCCAGCCATTGATCGTGACTGGCAGGCGTGGCGGCTGTTTGCAGCAAGCCAATCAAGAACTGCATCAATGCCCCATTGAAATCCGGTCTTGGCGCATTCAAGGTAATCACAGGGTTATCGGTTTCTGTCAGTTGCCACGGCGCAATGAGTGCTTTTGCGCCATTCTTACGCCGTATAGGTATCCACGGATCGTTAATCAGATTCATGCTTTGCATCCTTTTTTACGGGTTCGACATCTGCCATCAACCCAAATTTTTCACTGTAAATAAAACGTACCGTTTCTTGCTGGGCGTTCCGTGCAACACCTTGCCAGTTATCACCTGCAACCGATTGAAGCGGCAGCAACACGCCCCATTTCCCCTTGGCTGGCAAATTGCTCACTTTGAATTGCTCAAGTGCCTCTTGGGTCAGATCTGGGATGACGGCTTCTGCTGTTATCCAGTAGGTACGCATAGATACCGCACTCAATTGCCATTCATGATCCTTGCTATCTGACCAAGGCAACAACACGCCATCCTGCCACTTGGCGAGATACACCATGGTCGTTTCCTCACCTAAGCGCGTTGGGGTTTTGGCTTCATCCCACCAGCGATTGGTCGAAGCATCGGTGTAACCCACCTCCATCGACAAAGCATTCAATCGGGCAATACTGGCATCGGCACGATCACCGCCTTCGGCTTCATTACTGCGGTATAACAAGATTTGCGGAATGTCATCCTGCGCATCCACACCATACACGCCTTCAATCAACCGCCGTGCATCCTCCGGCATCTGGAACTTGCCCTGTTGGTGCAACAGCTTGGCGGTCAGCCACAATTGCCCGTGGTGGTCGTACACCTTTTGCGCATTTGGGAAAAAATCAGTGACCCATCGTCCCGTTGGAGTATCAGTAACGGTAGGTGAATGAACATGCAAAGTAACCGCGCCCCGCTGATCCTCACCCTGAATCCGATTGCCCAGCGCATCGCGGGTATGCCGCCGCAAACGCCCTGCTCGCTGAATCAACAAATCAATCGGCGCAAGATCAGTAATCAGCGTATCAAAATCCAAATCCAAGGATTGTTCAACGACTTGGGTAGCAATCAGGATTTGCCCGCGCCTTGACTCAGCAGTGCTGCTTTTGTCAAAGCGTGCCACTACGCGCTTTTCAATGGTGATGCGATCCCCCAAAGCATAACGGGCATGGAACAAATCCACCTGCCAATCAGGATGTTTCACTTTGATTTGCTGGTAAGCCTCGATAGCATCCTTGACTGTGTTGCGAATCCAGCAGGCGCATTGCCCCTGTTCAACAGTACGGCTCAGTAAATCATCAATGGCTTGCCGTTCTGACAGGAACTGAACATTCACCTCACGCTTAACACTCGCACGAGTTGCCACCACTTGCTCACGCAAGCCTTGCGCGTTCAAGCAACTCACCAATGGATAGGATTTGTCATCGGTAGCCTGCAAAACGGGTTTACGCCAACCTTGCCCCTCGGCATAAGCATTCAACAAGGCTTGGCGTTGTTTTTTCGGCAGCGTAGCAGACAGGAGAATGACGCTACCGCCAGCGGCTGCATGAGCGCGAAGCAAGGCGCACAACAATTCGTGCATGTAGGCATCACACGCATGAACCTCATCCACTAACAAAGTCTTGTTCACCAATCCCAACAAGCGTAGCGATTGGTGACGCGCTGGCAGAATAGCCAATAACGCTTGGTCAACCGTGCCAATACCAATGTCAGCCAACAACGCTTTTTTACGGTTGTCTGCCAGCCATGCATTGCAATGTGCGCCCGCTGGAGTTGTACCATCACCGTAGTTGTCGGCTGTCGCAGGCATTTCAGGGAACACTGATTGCCGAAAATCCGCCGACATATCGCTTGCCCCATGCGCCAGAATCAAGGATGGATTTTTACCAGTAGCAAACAACCTGCGGTAGACATCTTTCATGCGTGAGTACATGGTGTTGGCTGTCGCCATCGTCGGCAAAGCGAAATACAAGCTATTACCTTGTCCAGCTTGCATCAGACGATGTGCCAACAAAACCGCCGCTTCTGTTTTGCCTGCACCCGTCACATCTTCCAGAATGAACAGGTGCGAACTGGCGGGTAGTTCCCATTCTGAAACCATCTGTTGTAAAGGCGTTGGTTCTGGGATTACGTGCGGTTCAACATCAATCAAATCAGCCAACGTCAAGGATACGGACGGCAGGCAAGACAACAATTCAGCCTTTTGTATCGCCTGTTCTGCCTGCTGCTTTGCTTGCTCCCAATACTCACCCAACGGCATCGGTTGGCTTTGATAGGGGAAAAAATTGGTATTAGAACCTAACCAGTCACTCAACACCGCCAAGCCAGACAGCCACCACGAAGCCAGTTGAATAGCTTCCGTACTACAAGCAGGGAAAACAGGCATTTCATCAAACAGCAAGGGGATCAAATCATCCAGAAATGCTGTAGCCGCTGCAAAATCGGTGGTTTCATCAAAATCATCGCGAGGTAAACGGTTGGTGGTCGGCTGTGGCGGTTGCCCGTGATGCCCAACCATTGCCCCCATCCAGAAATCCAAAACATGCGGGGCAGATTCGCGGCGTTTCGAGCCTGCGCCTTTTGGCATGATGCCTTTGTCTTGGAATTGCTGACGCAGATGGTTTTTCCACAATATCCAGCCTAAGGAATCATGGCGTAGCCCATATTGTTTTTGGCTGGTACGCTGTTGCAGTGTTTTTAACACATCCGCATTCAGGCTTTGGAAGCTATCGGCAAACTTGCCAATGTCGTGTAAAGCGAGCAGGAACGTAA
Organism: Thiolinea sp.; assembly: GCA_049290875.1. GTDB lineage: Bacteria > Pseudomonadota > Gammaproteobacteria > Thiotrichales > Thiotrichaceae > Thiolinea. The sequence goes on along the minus strand of JBATOI010000031.1, from coordinate 76,336 downwards.
ACCACGCAATAAATTGCGGCTTGTTCAAACCTGTTAAACGTAAGAAATGATTGAGATAAGCATGGTCTTGATTGAGTAGTACATAGCCCACTGCCGCCACATCCAGCGAATGATACGGCAACAAATGCCATTGCGCCCCCGTCTCATCCAGCCCCGGTTTCGCCTTGCCCCAATACGAAAAATACGACATATTTTTTCCTTTAAACCAATACAGGTTACTCAACAATATTTTAAGAAAGCTAAAGCGGATTAACGCCATAACTTAATAAGCTAAGTACTAGTTTTTTAATGGATCATGAGTCATATAGCACCGTAAGTAATTTTAACCAGCGTAGTCATAGATACAAATTACTGGGTTTCAAGAATAGCTTACAACAAAGCTAATAAAGGAGTGAAGGGCAAGATATTAAAACCTTCATTGAGATATCATATTAAAAATATAAATTTTGCCTATTTTATATTTATTTTCAATGTATTACGGCAACTATAATTTTCTGGCTACGCATTAACAAAAAAACATTAACTGTTAGCAAGCAACTAATAAATAGCTGCTATAGCTTCTAGGAGGAGTATTTTTTTAAATCAAACCTTCAACCAACTGCAGATCCGCCTCCGTATCCACGCCCGGCCCAGGAATCGTCTGCGCTAAATCAACATGAATCCGATAGCCATAATATAAAGCTCGCAATTGTTCCAATTTTTCTAACTGCTCAATCAAGCAAGGCTCTAAGCGTGCAAACGCTTTTAAAAAGGTGGCACGATACGCATACATTCCCACATGGCGCAAAGCATAATCAGCAGCGGGATAACTGCCTGCTTTGGCTATATCGCGCTGAAATGGAATTGGCGCTCGACTGAAATATAAAGCCAAACCATTTATATCTTTCACCACTTTGACAATATTCGGATCAGCCAATTCATGCTCATTTTGCAAAGGCGTAGCTAAAGTCGCAATCATCGCTGCAGGGTGGGCTTGCAAATTATTGGCGAGCTGATATAAATTTTCGACCGGAGTCAAAGGCTCATCACCTTGCAAATTCACCACCACTTGCTCATCCGCCCAGCCATAAATTTGCACGACTTCTGCAAGGCGGTCGCTGCCTGTTTCGTGAGTGCTTGAAGTCATGCAGACAGTCGCACCAAAGCCTTCACACACCTCCTGAATACGTCGGTCATCGGTAGCAATGACAATGGTTTCAAAAGCTGCTTGCGCTTGAATCGCGCGCGCATACACATGCTGAACCAAGGGCTTACCTTTTAATAAGCGCAAAGCTTTCGCAGGTAAACGAGTCGAAGCATAGCGCGTGGGAATGACTAAAACCGGCTTCATTCTGCCAAGCTCTCGGCCTCTTCTTGAGTCAACTCGCGCGCTTCTTCTTCCAGCATCACCGGCGTGCCATTTTTAATTGGATAGGCCAAACGTGCTGCTTTGGAAATCAGCTCTTGTGCGTCCTTGTCATAAATCAGTTTTCCCTTAGTCACTGGACAAACCAGAATATCTAATAATTTCTTATCCATGCGCTGTTAACTCCTTAAGGCGTTGCAATAATTGCGCTGCAAACGCGGCTTCTAAATGGGCTTCAATCGGCAGATACCAAGCCTTGTTAATGATTTCTGCCGGAAAATTTCGACATTTTACTGCATCTTTCTCAGTCATCAGTATCGGTAAATCATCTGGAAAGTTTAAATCGCTAGCCGCAAAGGCATGATGATCAGGAAACGCATGCTCTATCAGACTTAAACCCGCTTGCTTTAAACTAGTGAAAAAGCGTGCTGGATTACCAATACCAGTGATTGCATGTACAGTCTGGCCGTTTAAATCACTCAAACTTTGCTGCTTAGAGCCTGCTAAGGCAAACAGTTTCGAGCCTAGCATTTGCATCGCATACTCTCCGCTTTTCGCAGTGCCATTCGCGACTACAAAATCACATTCTTGTAAGCGTTGGGGCGGTTCACGCAAGGGCCCTGCTGGTAGACAATAGCCATTCCCAAAGCGCCGCGCACCATCCAACACTGCAATCTCCAAATCACGCTGCATCCGATAATGCTGCAAGCCATCGTCGGCAATCACCAGATTACAATCTGTTTGCGCCAACAGATGCGCGATTGCTGCATTGCGTTGTCGGCCGATCACTAAAGGCACGGCGGTACGTTGCACAATCAGTAAAGGTTCATCGCCAACCTCACTGGCTGAATCCTGCGCGCGCACTAAATGCACCGCTGTCTGCTTACCACCGAAACCACGACTCACTACGCCGGGTCGATAACCTGCTTGTCTTAAGCATGTAATCAGCCAAATGACTAACGGCGTTTTCCCCGTCCCACCCACGGTGATATTGCCAACCACGATAATGGGAACTGGAAAGTCTTGTTGCTCTAAGCTGAGCTTGGCACGGCGGCATTTGGCTAGATAGCAAAACAAATAACTCAAGGGACTTAAGACAGCACGGGCAAGGGGTCGATTTTCGTACCAAACTGACTCAATCCAGTGACTGAGCCACTGCTTAGCCGCACTCATGTTGGCACTAGCTCAGTGAACTGCATCGCATGTAAGCGCGCATATTGACCATTCAAGGCGAGCAATTCGGTATGTGTGCCCGTCTCAATAATTTCACCCTCTTGCATCACTAAAATGCAGTCGGCGCTTTCAATCGTCGACAAGCGATGCGCAATCATGAAGGTAGTCCGACCTTGTAGCAGATGCTCTAAACCGGCTTTGATATGCCGCTCAGATTCAGTATCTAAAGCCGAAGTAGCCTCATCTAAAATCAAAATCGGGGCTTCCGATAAAATCGCGCGTGCTATCGCTAAGCGCTGGCGTTGCCCACCTGAAAGCAAGACGCCATTGTCACCAATCAACGTATCTAAGCCTTTCGGTAGCTGCTCAATAAACTCCAAAGCATGCGCGGCTTCAGCCGCTGCCCGAATCTTTTCTAAGGAAGCTGACTGCATTTCACCATAAGCGATATTGTTCCGAATTGTGTCATTGAACAGCACGATATCTTGCCCAACATAAGCAATCTGCTTGCGTAAATCATGCAAGCGCAGCTCAGGCAAAGGCATACCATCTAATTCAATCTGCCCGCTTTGGTAATCGTAAAAACGTACTAACAAATTCACTAAAGTGGTTTTGCCGCTCCCTGAACGTCCAACTAAAGCAATCTTTTGCCCTGCATTAGCCTTAAAAGAAATACCTTTTAAAACTTGCTTATCAGTATTGGGATAAACAAAACCTACTTGCTTAAACTCGATATGACCTTGGCAATGCTCAAGACTACGCGTGCCTTTATCTTCTTCAGGCGGCTCATCCAGCAATTGGAAAATACTTTCGCCTGCGGCAATACCACGCTGCAATTGGCCATTTAATTGGGTCAGATTACGTAAAGGTGTCAGCAGCATAATCATCGCCAAAATAAAGGACATGAAAATGCCGGGGGATAAAGTTTCTAAAGTGCTTTCACGCGTGGCAATATAAACAATTGCAGCTAAAGCGACTGCGACTAAAAACTGCACCAACGGGGTTGATAGCAACTCAGTCAATAAACGCTTCATTTCCAGCTGCATATTATGTTCATTCGCCTGTTGAAAGCGCTGAGACTCATAATTTTCGCCATTAAAAATTCGCACGACTTTATAGCCCTGCACCAGCTCATTACTAATCTGCGTCACTTCGCCCATTGAGCTTTGCACCTGCTGGCTTAAACGTCGCAAGCGCTTGGTAGCATATACAATCACGAGGGTAATTAAAGGCAAAATAATCAATAAACCTAAACTGAGTTGCCAACTGCGATAAAACATTAAGGCGAGCAAACCAATAATAGTAGCCGTTTCTTGAATTAATACAGTGATTCCGCGGGTGGCTGCTGTGGCTAATTGATCGGTGTAAAAAGTCAGATGCGAGAGTAATTGCCCGGCACTATGCTGCTGAAAATAAGGCACTGGCAAACGCAATAAATGGTTGAAGACATCACCACGAATTTGCTGTACGACACTACGCCCAACGAGTCCCATGAAGTAGCCGGACACAAACATGGCAACACCACGTAGCAGGAAGATGCCCATAATGCCCAAAGGCAACCAAGCAATCACTTCAGGGTCACGCTGGAGGATGGCCTTATCTAAAAGTGGCCCCATGATATAGGCAAACAGTGGCTGAGTGACTGCTCCAACCAATAAACCAATAACTGCAAGCAGCAAATACGGCCAATAGCGCAGAGAATAACTGGCTAAGCGTCGATAGACTTGTAAACCAGTGATTCGTTGGGTTTCGGACATGCGTGCTACTTCTGCCGTTCAGCTTGAGTAGTCGCCATTGAGAAATTGGTTAAACCTAAACGCCCAGCAATGTCCATCGCCGTCACGACCGATTGGTAATTGACATTTGCATCCGCAGAAATCACTAAGGAAGGTGTGCCTTGTAAGGTATTTAATACTTCAGTCATGGCTTGGAACAGGGTCTCAGGTTGAGTATTTAACACTTCGCGTCCATTTACATAATAGCGGCCTTGGCTGTCAATCAATAGCTCGATTTTATTCTGATTATTCTGTGGCTCTGCATTTTTGCTGGCGGTTGGTAAAGCAATCTTGAGCGCCGAATTGTGATTAAAGGTGGTGGTAACCATAAAAAAGATAATCAGCAAAAACACCACATCAATCATCGAGGTCAGATCAACATCGACACTACTGGATTCGCGAGTACGGAACTTCATACCTAGCCTCCACTCGCCATACGCTGGCGCGCTGCAGCGATGGCAGCCGCCGCTTTTTCGTTCGCACTAGATGATGGTGGATTACTGGCAACACTGGGGGTCGAACGACGGCTATTCGTTTGATTAACCATTTCAATCAATTTAACCGCTGCTTGCTCCATGCCAAATACATAATTATCCACTTTAGCTTTTAGTAAACGATGAAAAATAACCGCCACTAAAGCCACGACCAAACCAGCTGCAGTCGTAATCAAAGCTTCCGAAATCCCCCCGGCTACGACTGCTGGATCACCTGCCCCTGCTTTAGAAATTTGGCTAAACGAGCTGATCATGCCAAACACTGTACCCAGCAGACCCATTAAAGGTGCAATCGAACCGATGGTGGCTAAGGCGGGTAAATAGCGCTCAAGCCGATGGACTGCATGCCGTCCAGCTTCTTCGACATTTTCCTTCATGACATGACGCGGCAGGTTGCTGCTGGCTAAACCCGTCGCTAGCACACTACCGACCACTGAGCTTGAACTTAAATTATCAATCGCATTGGTAGAGACTTGGCCACTCTCAGCCAATTTACGCGCCATTTCGACATCAGCCGCAGGCATTACTTTACTTTTGCGTAAAGCCCAAAAGCGTTCAAAGATAATAGCCAGCGCAATAATGGATGCAAGGATGATCGGAATCATCATCACGCCGCCAGCTATAATTATTTCTAACATGGGTTAAGCCTCGTACTTTTTATCAATTAGCCTAAGAATATTACTTGCCCATTTTCCCGACAAACGGTGAAACCTTCGCTGAACGCTTAACTTTCCCTGACTCAGCGGTTTAAAGCAGCATCCTGCAACCATTGCGCTACATCTTTGGCAAAGTAGCTAAGGATACCATCCGCTCCCGCACGCTTCATCCCTAATAAGGCCTCTAAAACGCAGGCTTTTTCATCAATCCAGCCATTTATGCCTGCTGCTTTGAGCATCGCATACTCACCACTAACCTGATAAACATAAGTTGGCGCTTTAAATTGATCCTTCACCCGCCGCACAATGTCTAAATATGGCATACCAGGTTTGACCATCACCATATCTGCACCTTCTTGTAGATCCAAAGCTATTTCCCATAAAGCTTCATCGCTATTCGCCGGGTCCATTTGGTAGCTGTATTTATTGCCTTTACCCAAATTTCCTGCTGAGCCAACCGCATCACGGAATGGGCCATAGAAGCTGGAGGCATATTTCGCGGAATAAGCCATGATACGTGCATGAATATGGCCGTCACGCTCTAAAGCCTCGCGCATAGCCCGAATCCGCCCATCCATCATATCCGAAGGCGCGACCACATCCGCGCCCGCTTCGGCATGGGATAAAGCTTGCTTGACCAATACCTCAACGGTTTCGTCATTGACGATATAACCTTGCGCATTCATCAAACCGTCTTGTCCGTGCGAGGTGAAGGGATCTAAAGCCACATCGGTCATCACACCTAACTCGGGTACTGCGTCTTTCAAAGCACGGATAGCGCGTTGGGCTAAACCATTGGGGTTATAAGCCTCTTCCGCCTTGTCGGATTTTGCTTCCTGTGGGGTCACTGGAAATAAGGCCATTAAGGGCACACCCAGTTTGGCGACGTGCTCAGCTTCTTTGATCAGAAGATCAATACTTTTACGCTCAACACCGGGCATCGAAGCCACCGCTTCCCGCCGATTACTACCTTCCAACACGAACACGGGATAGATTAGATCATCCACAGTTAATTGGTGCTCACGCATTAAACGCCGTGAAAAATCGTCACGCCGCATCCGACGCATCCGCGTTAAAGGGAACATACCGGGGAAATCAGCCATGAGTCAGCCCTGAGTCAAGAATAGATGGAGGCTTATTTTGCCTAAAATCACGGGCAGTGACTAGTTACTCATCACCAACACTAAACTGAGCAGCAAGCCAGCTTGAGTTGGCTTAACTAATCGGCACGACGCATTAAAAACAATTCCGTCCCCTTACAAACCACTAGCATTTGGTTATCTGCACTCATAGCGACCACTTCACCGTCAATTTCTTGAACTATTTGATTTTTCACTAAACTATATAAACGTGTTTTAGCTTGTTCAGAACAAGTTTGATCATCGTCTGTCATGCTGTCATCCAAGCTTTGATTCAAAAAACGGGTTAAAGCAGGTTCAATCATGAGCGTTCGCTGGTTATTTTTTCTCTTAGGGTCATCTTTGTTTTGGTAGCTTCTGATGATTTTCCCCGTTGAGGTATCCATCAAGGTAGACTCACTTGCATCCTGAAAAGGGTCAGCGTTGGCTAAAACAATATAGCGCCCCTCTACACTCATTTTTAGATGTGGCTGCCTTTTTAATAGGGGAATGTTTTTACTCCAAAGTAATGAGAACTGCTGGCCTTGACGCTTAAAAACAGTCAGCTTTGTATCAGCTTGAATCAGTAAGTAATACTCTGACAAGTACAGATCTACTTTACTATCATCCAGCGGCTTAATTTGAAGGTTCTTAAAGACCTGATTCCCTATCTCTCGGCGACTTTCATAATTCCATTGATTAATCACTAATTGATCTTTGAAAACCTCGGCTAAAATGAAGCGCTGTTGAGCTTGATCAATCGCCTGCACGAGCTGCTCCGCTTTAGACACAAAGTTTAGATTCCATCGATCAACAAAACGCAAAGCATCTTGACCATAAGTGGACTCAAAAGCAGGCTTATGCGAGGGTTTTAAATGAGAACGAATATTATAAATAAATAATAGTTTATTGTTATGGAAGACTTTGGCATTCGTGGGTTCCCAACTTTCATAACTGTTCTCTATTTTTTTATAAGAACGCATCTCACCTGTTTGTCGGCATAGCACATCATAAGTAACTCCACTAAAAAAAAAGAGTTGTTGGTTCCGGCTGATCTCTCGAAGGTGTTCTGTTTCATTGGGATCACCTAATGAACATAGGATTTTTATGTGCTGGTTTTGAGTAAACGACCAAATAAACATATCCGCTCCATTCCCATTAGCTCGCACCAGCATTTTATTATCCGCAGAAAATAGGATCGGAGCGGACTGATGGAAAAAGACATCCTGATGTAGAGGAAGCGTAGTACGGTATTTTAACGCCCCTGTTTTGGTATCAAAAACTTGAATCTTGCTGCCTTCATAAGTTCCACTGGGAAGACTTTTTGAGGAAATTGCTCTACCTAATTGGTAATAAGCAAAGAGACGACCATCAGGGCTAAAGGCGTAGTCTCGTTTAAAATAAGACAGCCCCTCATCAAAGTTATAGGAGGGTAGCTCCGTGAGGGGATGATCAGAGATGGATTTAAAATACACACTATCTGACCATGAAGGCGCTTGCATAAGCATGAGCCACAGAAATAAAGATAATTTTTTAGTCATCACAATGCGTTTTCCAATTCGATGATAAAATTTTGAGGTTTCTTATTTTTTAACGGGAGCACCTTTACCTTTGAGCTCTTCAAGGAACATAAAATCTGCACCTGCGGCTTGTAAGCGCTTAACGGTTGCCTCGAATGCAGCCAACCCCTCCTTGGTATGCAAATGCATGGATAAAACACCTCCATTCTGTATCACTGCATCAGCAGCATTGCCTAATGATCTTTGATCACTAGACCTATTTGAAATAGAACAAGATTTCAAATTATGCTGATCAAATTCACCCCAGTTATTGACCACGCAACCTGATCCTCTGATGACTGTATTGGGGGTAAGGTAGCGATTATTACTAGCAGCCTCTTTATCTCTTATCGCATAAGGCCAAGCAGCGGCACTAGTAGTGGTGTCTGGCAATAACTCAGTATCTAATACGCCTGCTTTATCACCGTGCACACCTTGACGACTGTTAAGCCCCAGCTCTTTAGCTTTTTGTAAGCTCTCAGTAATAAGCGCAAGGTTACTTGCTATTTGTGCCGGAGAGCCTTCCATAAACTTTGGATTCAAAGGCATTAGATCAACCGGAATATTCAATCGTTTAAGGGACTCAAGCACCGGCTCTACATCGCCATTCATATCATCCAAACTAACCACCACCCCTATTTTTGGAGGCGCAGGGGTCGTTGGAGGGGTTGCGGTATTGGGTTTCGCCTGATCACTTGAGGGTTGCGCAGGTGTAGTTCCACCTGCTTTTCGGCGAATACCAGCCTCTACCCCTAATTGACTTTTCAACTCAGTATCTTGGGTTTTTTGAAACAGGGCTTTAATCTCCCCATCAGACATCTTATTCAGTTGCTCTTCGGGCATTAAAGCAGCCAGTTTCAAGGTAGAATCACCCGAAATTGATGGTTGCTTGGGCACACTATCTAAAGTACGGGTCGATGCTATGGCTGATTGAACAGTAGCCTTTTGATCTTTCGATTCTGTTAAACTATTCATTGAGCCTAGTAAGGCTATTTGCTGCTGAACCACTGCAGGAAAAGAGGAAGGCTCTGCCATGGCTAATTGGCGTTGAAATCGAGAACTTTCCACCTGACTCAATGAATGGGTGGACGAAAAACCCCTATTGGATCTATCTAAATCGACACGACGAACGGGGTTAGTTGAATGAATCATAGTGTTGCTCCCTCGAATTAAACAAACGTTTTTTCTAAAAGTAGTTCTCTTTTAAAGACCTAATGAAAGCATCTGACCAAACGTACACAATCGCTGATAGATCGTTCAGCGGCAATGACTAGAAAACACCCTTTGTCCGCTTCTCAATCCACGCTAAAGTAGCGCATTTAGTCCTCTCTAACAGAGCATTCTATGCCAGTTTCAACCGTTCAACCTGACCACGCTGCCTTGATTGCCGCCTTACAAGCGCTTCGCCCACTACCCTTAATTCTGAGCAAGCCTGAAGAACTGAAGCCTTATGAATGCGACGGTTTAAGTGCGTATCGGAAGCTGCCGTTAATGGTGGTCTTGCCGGAAACGCTTGAACAAGTGCAAGCCATTTTAAAGATCTGCTCTGCACAAAAGGTGCCGGTGGTAGCGCGGGGCGCAGGCACTGGCTTATCGGGTGGAGCCTTGCCGCATGAACAAGGTGTGTTATTGAGCTTAGCGAAGTTCACTAAGATTTTAGACATTAACCCCGAACGCCGTACTGCTACCGTGCAACCCGGCGTGCGTAATTTGGCGATCACTCAAGCCGTCGAGCATTTAGGGCTGTATTACGCGCCCGATCCGTCTTCACAAATTGCCTGCACGATTGGCGGCAATGTGGCGGAAAACTCGGGTGGCGTGCACTGCTTAAAATACGGTTTAACCGTGCACAATATTCTGCAAATTAAACTAGTTACGATGGAAGGCGAACTGCTAACTATCGGCAGCCATAGCTTAGATGCGCCGGGTTATGATCTGTTAGCCCTAATGACTGGCTCGGAAGGCATGCTGGGGGTGATTGCTGAAGTTACGGTTAAACTGCTAGCTAAGCCTGAGCGCGTCCAAGTGCTGCTGGCTGCTTTCGATGAGGTGATTAAAGCCGGTGCTGCGGTCGGAGCTATTATTTCTGCGGGGATTATTCCGGCGGGTTTGGAAATGATGGACGGCCCTGCGATTCAAGCGGCTGAGGATTTTGCCCATGCAGGCTATCCCACCGATGCAGCGGCGATTTTACTCTGTGAACTAGATGGCACGAATGCAGAAGTTTCTGAGCAACTGATGCGGGTGCACAATATTTTGCTTAACAGTGCAGCTACGGAAGTACGTACCGCCAAAGATGCACAAGAGCGCGCGACTTTCTGGAAAGGACGTAAATCCGCCTTCCCTGCAGTGGGGCGCATTTCGCCTGATTACTACTGTATGGATGGCACGATTCCGCGCAAGTACTTACCGCATGTTTTACAGTCAATTAATGAATTCTCGAAAGAATTTGATTTGGCAGTCGCCAATGTTTTTCATGCAGGCGATGGCAATTTGCATCCCTTGATTTTGTTTGATGCCAATCAGCCGGGGCAATTGGAACGTGCTGAAGCCTTTGGCGGCAAGATTTTAGAGTTATGCGTGGCGGTTGGAGGCACGATCACCGGCGAACATGGCGTGGGGATGGAAAAAATCAATCAAATGTGTGCGCAGTTTAATAGTTTAGAGCTGACTCAATTTCATGCGGTGAAAGCAGCCTTTGACCCCGCAGGTTTACTCAATCCGGGTAAAGCCGTACCGACTTTGCAACGTTGTGCTGAGTTTGGCGCCATGCATGTGCATCAGGGGCAATTACCACATGCAGACTTGGAGCGCTTTTAATGAATGGACAAGATTTGAGTCAAACATTGCAAGCACAAGTTCAAGCAGCTTATGCCACCGGCACTGCTTTAACTATTCAAGGCGGTAATAGCAAAACCTGGTATGGCAACTCTGCTCAAGGCGATGTGCTTAGTGTTGCTGAGCACAGCGGCATCATCAATTATGAACCGAGCGAACTAGTCATCACTGCACGTGCAGGTACACGCTTAACTGAATTAGAAACTGCTTTAGCGGCAGAAAATCAGTGCTTAGCCTTTGAGCCACCCCATTTTGGCGCCACCGCTAGCTTGGGTGGCACGATTGCCTGCAATTTTTCTGGTTCTGCGCGCCCGTATTTAGGCGCTGCCCGCGATTTTGTCTTGGGTTGCAAGCTCATCAATGGCCAAGGCGAAATCCTCCAATTTGGCGGCCAAGTCATGAAAAATGTAGCAGGCTATGATGTTTCACGCTTAATGGCCGGTGCTTTAGGTACACTCGGTGTTCTCTTAGAAGTTTCGCTGCGGGTGCTACCTAAACCAGAAACTGAGCTAACCCTAGTCAAAGAATTAAGCGCTAATGCAGCAATTCAACAAGCGAATGCTTATGTACGCTTAGCTTTGCCGATGAGTGGATTTGCACAGCTTGATGGCCAAGCTTACCTGCGCTTAGCGGGCACTGCAGGCGCAGTTCAACAAGCCAGAGCAACTATCGGTGGAGAACTATTGCCTGACGGTGCAAGCTTTTGGTTAAACTTGCGCGAGCAGCAATTAGCATTTTTTCAAACCCAACAAAATCTTTGGCGTTTATCCGTGCCTGCGGATACGCCTGTGCTTGAGTTAAACGGGCAAACGCTTTATGACTGGGGCGGTGCTCAGCGTTGGCTAATCAGTGATTTAGAAGCCGCAGACATTCGCGCAGCCGTAACGAATATAGGGGGTCATGCGACTCTATTCCGTCAAGCAGCACAGCAGGCTCAAGCGACTGATAGCCGCTTTCAGCCTTTAGCCGCTGAATTACTGCGCTATCATCGCCAGTTAAAACAAGCCTTTGACCCCAAAGGTATTTTTAATCCCAACCGCTTATATCTTGGCCTATAAAGAGCAGCATCCATGCAAACTAATTTAAGTGAGCACTACCGTCAAAGCGCGCAAGGCCAAGAAGCGGAAGCTATTTTACGCGCTTGTGTGCATTGTGGTTTTTGTACCGCCACCTGCCCTACTTATCAGCTGTTAGGCGATGAATTAGATGGGCCACGTGGGCGCATTTATCAGATTAAACAAATCCTTGAAGGTGCTCAGCCGACAGCTACCACCCGCCTGCATTTAGATCGCTGCTTAACTTGTCGTTCATGCGAAACGACTTGTCCTTCTGGGGTGAAATACGGACGATTGGTGGATATTGGGCGGGAAATTATTGAAAAACAAACTGAGCGTCCGCTGTTTGAAAAGCTGCAACGTCAAGCTTTACGTGCCGTTCTACCCTATCCGCAGCGTTTCCGCTCTTTACTTGCACTTTGCTATTTAGTTAAACCTTTACTACCTAATAACTTAGCCAAAAAGCTTCCTCTCCAACAAGGCAATCGCTTTCAATGGTCTAGCAAGCCACAAACCCGCAAAGTTCTAGCCTTCGATGGCTGTGTGCAAAGTGTAGTAACGCCTTCAACCAATGCAGCTGTTTCACGGGTTTTGCAAAAGCTCGGTATTGAATTAGTCAGTGTGCAGGAAGCCGGTTGTTGCGGTGCAATTAGCCAACATTTAGCCGCACCCGCAGAAGCTTTAAACTTCATGCGCCGCAATATTGATGCTTGGTGGCCGCATCTTGAAGCGGGTGCCGAAGCGATTGTAATTAGTGCTAGTGGCTGCGGAGTAATGCTGAAAGATTACGGTCATTTATTGAAAACTGATCCCAATTATGCAGCTAAAGCTCAGCGTGTTTCAGCGCTAGCTAAAGATATTAGCGAGTTGTTGCAAGCGGCTGATTTTGGCAAAACTAATATCCCTGAGCACTTAAAACGGGTCGCCTTTCACAGCCCGTGTACTTTGCAGCACGGCTTAAAACTCAATGGGGTGGTAGAACGCATTTTACAAAAAGCAGGCTTTGAATTGACTCCGGTAGCGGATGCGCATTTATGTTGCGGCTCAGCAGGCACTTACTCCATCCTACAAGCTGAACTTTCGCAGCAGCTTTTAATTAATAAATTGACTGCTTTGCAAGCTCAACAACCGCAAGTGATTGCCACGGCCAATATTGGCTGCCAACTGCATCTAGCGACCGGCACTAAATTGCGAGTAGTGCATTGGATTGAGCTATTGGATGAAGCTTTATCGACCGATTGACTAGACTAAAATCGCAGGGGTAATTAGGCTCAGTGCCTTTTTTCTGCTAAAAATGCCTATCTTCGCTCGCCATCAATACTTGTTTAAAGGAAATCTACATGAGTAATGAGCAGCTCAGTAAAAAGCTGGATAATTTAGCTTGGTTATTAGATGACTCGATTAAAATCCCGGGCACTTCTTGGAAAATTGGCCTTGACGGTATTTTAGGTTTGATTCCAGGCGTAGGTGATTTAGCAGCCGGTGGCTTATCCACTTATATTCTCTACCAAGCGGTCAAACTCAAAGTTCCCAAAGTGATTCTCGCACGCATGACTTTGAATATCTTGCTAGAAAGCGTGATTGGCGTAATCCCAGTGTTTGGTGATCTATTCGATTTTATGTTCAAAGCCAACCAGCGCAATGTCGATTTAATGCGTCAATATGTCTTAAACCCCAAAGATACCACCCAACAAAGTACCCTTGCCGTGGTCAGCGTGATTGTTGCGCTCTTTGTGGTGATGGGCTTAATGGTCTGGGGGATGATTGCACTAGTCGCGGCGGTTATTCACGCCTTTTGATCTTTTAAAAAGACCTGTTAGCGCAGGTCTTTTTCTTGCTCCAGCCAAATATCAGCGAGCATATTAGCGATACTATCTAAGTGCACTGAATTAAACGTAGCATTATCTATATTAAGGCGCTTTCTTAATCTGAATAAACGGCCACGTTCAGGAAAAAATCGGCTTCTCACCCATTCATTAGATTCTTGAAACTCTTGTTCATAGGCCAGATAAAGGTCATCAGACAAAATGTATTTTTCGTCTGAAAAATACTTTTCCAAGTAAGCTATAATCTTCCTTCTCAATGCAAGCCTTGGTCGTTCATCTAAATTAGGAATACGCTCATTAATTCGACGTAATAACTCCAAGCCTAATTTAGAAAGTCCTTTATTTTTGTTCTTTGGTTGAATAAATCCATGAGAATCGTCTAACCCAACTAAAGCCAAAAAGTCGTCTAATACAGAATTATTTAATAAAAAGGCTTTTTCAAACAATCTAATTTTAAGGCATTCCTCACCAAAAACACTGCTAAATAATTCAATGGTGGCTTTATGATTACAGATACGGTTGTAATTAGCTGCTTGTGGAAAATGTGGAATTTCTTTTTTGGAACCACTTTTGATGCTAGTCGAATATAATGAAGCTGCCACTTGAACTGGGTCTCTAATATAAAGAATAACAGAGAAACTCGTAACTCCTAAACTTTCTAGAGTGCTTTTCAAGCGAACCAACTCAGAATAGTTGGTTAACCTTGATTGAATATGCTCAGAACTCAACACAAGAGATTTTACTTTTTTATTAGCTAACTCTGCTTTCATTCCCTCAACAATGACTGACTGTAGCTGCTGCAAATCAGCATCGGCATTAATCTTTTTATTCGCTGTCCAACGATCTCTTCTATTCAAATCGTAAGCGGCAACTACTAACCATAGATTATTCGGATACCCTGCACTTCTTAAATATCCAAAACCCAGAGACTCCAATTTTTCAGCATTCAAATGTAGAAAGTCTTGAATTAAAGTAGTGCCCGTTTTTTCAGTGCCAATATGGAGATAACAATGCATAGAATGATATTTAGAATAGTTAATCAGACAAGGTAGTTAAAACAATCAATAAATCGTTGTAAAGTAGTTTCAATCTTTGTGTCAGACAGAATTGCATGGCCAAGCACTAAGTAGATCGTTGGTCTTCCTGTACTGGTAGATATACCTAAGTACATAACACAGCCAAATTCAGCTGCTTTTAAAGTTTGACTCAATTTGTTGGCATCAAGCTCAAGCTTCAACTCAAGCAACAAATTCATCCCACTCTGCGAAGGCACTATTCTAACCAAATCAGCAGCCTGCTGCTGCAAATATTCGCTACAACGTCTGCGCCGCTCATTATAAATCGCTCGGGTACGCGCTAAGTGCTCGCCAAGATAGCCATATTGGATAAATAAAGCGAGCTGCTGTTGCAGACTGTAGGCGGGTTGCAATCCTAAGGTATTGATGGCTGAGCAAATGGCGGGGGCTATCGCTTTCGGCACGACCATCCACCCCAAGCGCAAATCGGGTAGTAGCAGCTTGCTCATCGTACCAATATGAATGACTTGGGTCGCATAGGGATGAGTCAGTAACGAGGGAGTAGGATGCTGTTGATAGCTATATTCAGCCGCATAATCATCTTCAATCAACCAAACCGACTGCTGCTGGCTGTACTGCAACCAAGCCTCGCGGCGCGGTGTACTCATAATCGAACCCGTAGGATATTGGGCATTCGGCGTTAGCACCGCAAGCTTAGCGCGAATAGTTTCAGGTACTAAAGCGCCTTGCGCATCCAAGCCAGTGTAATGCAAATTAAGCCCCGCTTGACGCAAAGCACCTTCCGCCCCAGCCCAGCCGGGCTGTTCAATAATTCCCAAATCACCCGCTTCCGTTAATAGATTCGCGAGCAAACTCAAAGCTCCTTGTGAGCCGGTAGTAATCATTAAACAGCTTAAATCATCAATTTGAATACCACGGTATTGAGCTAGGAAATTACGCAGACTAAGTTTGAGCGACTTTAAACCCGCCTCACGTTGATAAATACCTTGAGTTTGCCGCCACGCTTCCCGACTTAAGCTCAGCCATTGTTGATGCGGAAACAAATTCAAATCGGGCAAACCCGGCGTTAACGCTAAGGCTGGCTCTTGGAGGTAGTGCCGAGCTTGGGCAATGCGCTGACCTCGGTTAGATAAAGCAAGATTGCGCCGCACCGCTTTGGCCTGGGTACGTGGGGTTTGCTGATAACAAACTTGCGTTCCACCTTTGCCAAACCCTGCGACCAAACGATCAATACGCAGCATTTCATAAGCCTCTACAATCACCCCACGCGAGAGTTTTAAGGCTTCAGCTAACTCTCGACTGGCCGGTAAGCGCTCCGCATAAACGACTTCGCCGTGCATAATCTGCTGATGCAGCTGCACATAAAGCTGGCGCGCCAACGGCACAGCTTGTTCACGACTTAACTGTAGTTGCGCAAGATTAATGGGCATTTATGGTCTATTGATAAACTATTTATGGCTCTTTCTATTAAACCATAAAAGCATCTAGGCTAAGGACATTTTTAATGGAGAGTATTTTAATGGCAAGAACTCGTGACCAAGCACCCAGCGCGCGCGCAACCGTGAAACAAACCGCAGCACGGGCTGATTATGAAGCAGAAACCGTTTATGCAATTATTGATCAAGCCTTAGTCGGGACTGTTTCCATCGCTATGGATGGGCAGCCGTTTGCGCTTCCAATGATGGTCGCACGCATTGATGATCAGATTTATCTACATGGCTCACGTACTTCACGCATTATCAAGCATCTGACTGCAGGCAATGAAGTCTGTGTGGCCTTCACGATTATTGATGGTATTGTGGTCGCACGCTCTGGGATGAATTGTTCCGCCAACTATCGTTCTGTGGTGGTGCATGGCAAAGGCACAGCCGTGGAAGGTGCCGAAAAGGCCGAGCTATTACATCAAATCACTTATACGATTATTCCCGGCTCCAAAGGTGATTATCGCGAACACTTGCCCGAAGAACTAAAGGCGACTTCACTCATTCGCATTCCCTTAAATGAAGCCGCGTCTAAAGTGCGTGTCGGTGGCCCGAAAGATGATAAAGACGATGTGGCTTTACCGCATTGGGCTGGAGTGATTCCGTTAACGCATGTGTATGGTGAACCGCTGCCCGCAGCAGATTTACCAGCTGGAATTGAAACCCCTGAATATGCTTTGAAATTCCCGCTAAAGAATTAGCCCTGAACAGAGCAAGCTTACGGGCTTGCTCAAATCGGTGGTAAAGCGCCTTTCAATAAGACTAAAGCACCAGTTTCGGTGCGTAAGCGCCCGTGATACAAGCCTTTTTCAGCAAAATGATAATCACCGGCTTGCAGTTTCAAATCACCCAGCCACAAATCGCCTTCGAGCATTAAGCACTCTTCAGAAAAAGGATGCGGATGCCCCTGCATTTCAAAGCCGGGGGCTAAGCGTGCTAAATAAGTGAGTAAGCCCGAATCGCCTTCTTGATGCAGGATTTTGATCTTCGCACCCGCTAAGGGTTCGAGCCATTCACCTTCGTGTGCACGAATCGTTTTGAAGCCTGGTTGGGTAGCCGCTTCTTCAGCCTGAACTTGGTCTAGAAGCTTAGTGCGCATCCTTGCTTTGAGCGCAGCGGGCAGCGGATAAGCTGCCTGATTCTCCGCTAATAATTCAAAAATATCCTGTTCTAGCCCGTGGTACATACTTGATTTTTCATTAATAAGATTATTCATAAATACCCCCATGCGGGTATGTGGTCGTCAATGCGGTACGCAGTACAGCCTGTGCGCGCCGCAAGACCGTTTTAACGGTTCCCAGTGGCTCTCCTGTATAATCTGCAATCTCTTGATGGCTCATACCTCGATAAAAAGCCAGCATAATCCACTGACGCTGCTGCTGATCTAAAAGTTTCAAAGCGGCTGCTAATTGCTCAGTGTGTTCTAGCTGAGTCAGTTGTTCGAGTTGACTTAAATTCTGCTCATCCGCGGCATCAAAATCTTCAGCAATGGGGAGTTGTTGCTTGGTTGCGGTCGTTTCTCTACGCAAAGCATCAATCGCGCGACTATGTGTCATCATCATTAACCAAGACAAAGGCGTGGCTTGGCTTGCTTGATAGCCCGCCCGATTCCGCCATGCTTGTAAGTAAACATCATTCACGATCTCTTCCGCCAACGCTGAGTTGGAAGTAATGCGCATTGCCAGGCCAAACACATAGCTGACGGTCAGGCTGTATAGACGGCTTAGCGCCTCCTGATCGCTGTGTTGCATACGCTCAACGAGCGCATAAAGTTCGGTCTGATTATTCACTACTAATGGCTACTGAAGGCAATAAAACTTAGCTTAACATAGACAATTATAGGCATTCTAATCATGCGTAGTGTGTTTCAACCGATATTATGCATTTATACAAATAAAGCTGTATCAAACGCACGCTCTACTAACCAAATACTGGCTAAGATAAAAGTTAAAACTGCTGTTCCATACAAAATCGGCACTTGATAAACCTGGGTAGCACGCAGCAGATAAGCCAGTGGAAAAACTAACAAAACCAACATTAACTGCCCCAGCTCCACCCCGACATTGAAACCGAATAGCGCTTGAATCAGGGTTGCTTGCGGCATCGATAACTCACTGAGTACACTCGCAAAACCAAACCCGTGCAGTAAGCCAAAGCCAAAAGCTAGCCACCATTGATCATGCTTCACCAGCGGGTAAAAGATATTGAGTGCCAACACAATAATCGACACAGCAATCGCTGATTCGACCCAGCGTGAAGGTAAGCTAACAAGCTCCAAAGCGGCCAAGGATAGTGTAATCGAATGCGCCACCGTAAAAGCCGTAATCACTTTGAGCAAATTCCAGAAAGCAGGCCGAAAGCTCTCCACTTGCTCCCAACGAGAATCTTTCACTCGAAGTACGGCGGGCAAAATCAGCAGGCTAATAAACAACAAATGATCTAAGCCAAGCCCAATGTGATAGATACCCTCCCCCACATAACTCACAAAGGTTGACCAGCCATTGTTTCGCTGTGGGGATAGACTTAACTGCGGTTTGTCTTGCGAGAAAATCATCGAACTAGCCGCTACACCTGTACGTTGATCGACTAGAATCCCGCGATGCGTAGGGTCAATGTCGAAGAGTAATTGGTAATTAAAACCCAATTGAGCATTAGCAGCTAAGGAGCAACTGGGCTGGAGCATCAATACCGCATAAGCACCGTCGGTATGCTCATCAATCTGCATTTGCTGCAAGCTCAAACTGCACGCCGCCTGATCTTGCTGAAGTTGAAAACGGCTTAAAGCATAAGCACTAATCGCCGTTTGCTGCTGTTTGATTTCCCCCCAAGTGATTTGCCCATCTTGGTTGATATCGATGCCCACTGCTTGCTCTAAATCGCGCAAAGCAATATCCCAACGCAGCTGGCCATCTGCTTGCAAAAACAAATAACTGTCACTCGGCTTATGAGCAGCTGCATTAAAGCTAAACAGCAGGCAACAAACGGTGAATAAAATCTGCAGGCAAACTTTCATGATGCCTTCTCCGCTGGAATTTGTGCTAAATAGCTTTCAAAGCGAGCATCTTGCTGCTTAGTTTGCTGCAACCAAGCTTGCACTTCGCGGGCAGTGGCCCAATCTTGATTCGCTAAAGCAGCACGTAGCAATAAGGCTGTATCTTCAGCTTCTTTTTGTTCTGCCCAATTGCTTTTTGCTAAAGCTAGCGCTGCTTGTTTATCGCTCTCAAAGCTTAGCAAATACAGAGCCTCATCCCGCTGATGCAAACTGCTATTGCGTAAACGCGCGGCTGCGTAACGAGCCTTTAATTGTTCACGATAAATTTGCGTTTGCTCAGACTGTTGGACTTGTTGACTGGCTAAAGCTAGGCGTAACAACAGTGCATCATCACTGCTTTTATCTTTGAGTAGGCTCAGCACTGCTTCAGGGCGCTGCTCACTGAGCAGAAAATCGCTATAAACCCGCAATAGGTAATTATCTCGATGTTGCAGCTCTAAAGCCTTTAAGAAGTGTTGCTCAGCCACTGCATTTTTCCCCAGCCGCCAAGCGATTTCCGCCAGATTGGTTTGTACCCATTGTTGGATTCCAGGGGCTTGATTCGCCGCCTCGGTTAATAAGCTCGCCTGCAATTGATAGGCACGTTCTGCTTGCCCTGTTAAGCTCAAAACTTGGCTAAAACAGAGCGAGCCATACCAAGTTGAAGCTTGAGTGGTTAAAGCACTGCAACTTTGCTTAGCAGCCTTGTAATCACCTTGTACCCATTGCACTACCGCTAAGGTCAGCCATGCTTGGCTAGAGCTAGGCTGCTCACGTACCAACTGCTTTAAGTCCTGTAAAGCGGCTGCATAATCATGTTGATGTTGGCGCAAAGTCGCACGCAACAATAAGATGTCAGGCGGTGGATTTGCAGCATTCCACCATTCTTGTAACAGCGCTTCTGCATAACCGTAATAGCGCGGATCAGACTCTGTTCGACCTAATTCAATATACAAACGCGCCAAGCCTGCACTTGCCTCGACTGAATGCGGATCTTGCGCCAACACCGCTTTGAATTGGCGGATTTCAGCTGAGTTGGTTTGTAAAAAGTCCGGCAATACTGTAATCACCGCTTGATCAGATTGCGGGGTATACGCTGCTGCTGGTAGTGCTGGGCTAAAAGCCAATACGCAAAGGATGGAGCAAGCAAAACTCCAGCGGGGAATAGGCTTATTATTAATGTTTCGCTTCATCTTAGTTACTCCATCCTTGCGCATTGACAATCTGCTACTCGCTTAGGGGTTAATTAGGGGAGCCGGCCAGCGGAGTAGTGAGATAAGGGAAGCTGGCATTAAACTGCTCAGCGCTTTGCATGACGCCATCGGTATAAGGCAAATTACCGCTAGCGGCCTGCTCGGGTGTGCACAAGTTCAAACCTAAATGGCAGAGTAAACCCATCGCAACCCGAATCTCGGCATCCACCACATCATCGCCAGGACGACGGCCATTCGGGAAACCTGCGGTGTCTCCAGCCGCAACGCCTAAGTTCTTTTGTGCCTCTTTAGCCGTAGGCGCAATATTCATATTTAAACGTACCATCTCGCCCACTGAACCATTCGCATTCACGCCTTTTAAGCCGGTCAAAAAGGCGGCTACTAAATCAGGACGATTGGCTACCGTCGGTGCTTGCACGCCAAACAAAACATTGAGCAACACGGGCAGAGTCGGCTTAGTCACATAATCAAGGAATTGGGCATCATCCTTAGGCTGGCTAGCATTGAAACGATTTTTATCGGGCAAACCGATGACAACTTCATTCACCAAAGGCATGCCTAAACGTGACACTTGTACCCATGGGCCTTTCGTAGTTTGCGCTTTTAAATTTTTCGGGGTTTCTAACAAGGTGCTAGTTTGCGGCAAACTGGCGGTAGTCCATAAGCCAATAATGCCTGTACCGCTACCTTTTAAGCAGGCAATCGGCACTTCTAAAGCAATCGTGGTGACATTTTTATCTTGCAGTGTATCTGTTTCACTGTTGGCTTCACCCAGTGGATTGGTATTCACTAAGTCGAAAATTTCGCCGAGATTGACTGCGAAGGAATCTTTACGTTGCCCAACAAATACCTTGCCCACTTGCGCATTCGCGGGGCAGCCATTCAAGCGCACTTTTTGAATAAAGGTATGGGCATAATGTTCGTAAGCTTGGGTACTAAAAGTCTTGCCGCCGATATTATCCAAAGGCTTGCCAAAGAAACCACGATTAGTGTCGGCATTCATCGCCTTCATTGGCTCACCCGTGCGGCGATCACCTTTGATTACATTCAGGGTATAAAACTCGCGGAAATTAACAGCGCTTTGATCTTGTTTAGTCACCGGCCCCACATTGATTAAAGGTACTGGAATATTTTTACCATCAATCGGTAAAGCTATCCCCTTGCCTGCATTGCCAAGCTGCTGGCTAAAATCGAATTGGAAGGTTAAATCTTCTTTAGAATCACCATTATTATCGACATGAATTTCATAAATCGCATCGGGCGACATGCTGAAATAATTCGGCCCACCATAAGCATCTTGGAGTGGATTATAATTGGCGACTAAAGTCACAAAACCCTCACGCCCTGCCTCATAACTGCGGAAAGCATAAAAGTCGGTGGCATCCACTTTAGGGTTTTCAGTAATAAAGGGTGCTTCGCGATGGCTAGAAGCTTGCACAGCGCTGGCGATCGCTAAGGCCAAGCAAGTCATTGGCAGCATTATTAATTTTAGTTTCATGTCAGTTTCCTCGATGGTAGTGATGAAGACTTAAGTGTTTATGAAGTCACTTAAGAGTCATTACGCAGCGAGGTGGAAACTGGATTTGAAAATTTGCGGGACGAGCTAAAATCTTGATCTTATGTTGTGAGTTAACAGGCAGCTTGCAGGAAACCACCTGATTATCAAATTTGCCTTAGCACATCGCACGCGCTGCTAGCTCAAGCACATGCGCTTTAATATCGGGCGGCCAAGCGGCAATCTGTTCTTGTAGCTTGGCTGAGTCGCTCGCATACAAAGCTCTTAAAGCCTCTTCATACGCAGGTAAATCGCCCGCCATGGCTTGCATGAAACGATAACAAGCCTCCTGGGCTTGGCGCTTAGATTCACTGTCATTATCTTCCGCACGCAGCGCCTGTTCGACTAATTTGCGTAAAGCCACTGACGCACCACCTGATTGTTTACTCAGCCACTCCCAATGACGTGGCAACAAGGTAATTTCCTTAGCGACTACACCTAATTTCGGACGGCCAACCGATCGAGGTTCATTAGTTAGTGCAGTGAAGCGCGCTTGTACCTCAGCTAAACTACCGCGCCAATCTACCTCCATCAGTCGACTCGTTTGGGCATCAAAGATCAGCACAGCGGCTTGGTCTTGTACACTCAAGTTATAGATGGATTCAAGTACCGTGGGCGGAGCACCTTCAGCGAGACAGGTTGTCCCAGAGAAAGCGATCCATTGCTGATTAGCTTGCGATGTCATTTCAGTTGCTTAGTTATTTAAAGCAAGCATTTTATACGGGTAAAAATAATATAACAATATTACCCGTATAAAATAAATGACAGCGTGCTACCTGTGAGCGCTCAAATAGTTATAAATTTCAAGGAGAAAGGCTGCTAAAAATAATGAGCTAGCGTTAAGGGGACTTGAAAACACGCAAGCTTAAGCCGTATTAACAACTTAAGCCTTGGAACTAAGCAAGAGCTATTCGCGCCCTTCCTGCAAATGATAGCTACGCACACGCCGACCATCAGTTTCTACGGAATGCAGGTGCACGTCATAGCCCCAGAGACGATGCACATGGCGCAAAATTTCATAACAGTCGTTGCTCAGCGGACGACGATTATGCATGTGGTGATATAGCGTCAAAGAACGGTCGCCACGAATATTCACACTTTCCACTTGAATATCCGGCTCTTGCGAGCTGAGGTTATATTGCTGGGATAAAGTCTCGCGCAAAACACGATAGCCCTCATCATTATGAATCGCAGTGACATCAATCACATTACGCCGGTCATCATCTTGCAGCGCAAAGAAGTGGAATTCACGCATAATTTTTGGCGACATGAATTGCAGAATAAAGCTTTCATCACGATAGTTACGCATCACCTGATTCAAGGTAGTAACCCAATCCGTGCCTGCAATATCCGGGAACCAGCGTTTATCTTCTTCGGTGGGTTCCTCGCAAATCCGCCGGATATCTTTCATCATCGCAAAGCCGAGTGCATACGGATTGATGCCGGAATAATAGCGGCTATCAAAATCCGGCTGCATCACCACATTGGTATGTGAAGTCAGAAATTCGATCATAAAGCCTTCATTCACCAAGCCTTCGTCATACAGCTCGTGCAAAATGGTGTAGTGCCAGAAAGTTGCCCAGCCTTCATTCATGACTTGCGTTTGGCGCTGTGGATAGAAATATTGCGCCACTTTACGCACAATCCGCACAATTTCACGCTGCCAGCCTTCTAGTAGCGGTGCGTTTTTCTCAATGAAATACAGGATATTTTCCTGAGATTCTGGTGGGTATTTAGGAATTTCGTGGTGCTCATCCACCTGCGCTTTCGGTGGCAAGGTACGCCATAAATCATTGATATGTTGTTGA
This sequence comes from Thiolinea sp., assembly GCA_049290875.1. Classification (GTDB taxonomy): domain Bacteria; phylum Pseudomonadota; class Gammaproteobacteria; order Thiotrichales; family Thiotrichaceae; genus Thiolinea. The sequence goes on along the minus strand of JBATOI010000031.1, from coordinate 52,371 downwards.
ATATATTGTTCACGCTCTTGCTGACGCAAAGCTTCTTTAGCCGCTGAAACCGGTACTGGGCGCTTATAGCGATCCACACCGTAATTCATCAGTGCATGGCAAGAATCTAACAACAGCTCCACGGCTTGCACGCCATAACGCTCTTCGCATTCGGCAATATAGTTTTTGGCAAATAATAAATAATCAACAATCGCTTCTGCATCCGTCCAACTGCGGAACAGATAATTACCTTTAAAGAAAGAATTATGCCCGTAGCAAGCATGCGCAATCACCAACGCTTGCATAGTGAGAGTGTTTTCTTCCATCAAATAGGCAATACACGGATTGGAGTTGATCACAATCTCATAAGCCAAGCCCATGCGTCCGCGGGAATAGTTCTGCTCGACATTGACGAAGTGCTTGCCATACGACCAGTGATTATAGAAAACCGGCATCCCAATTGAGGCATAAGCATCCATCATCTGATCAGAGCGAATGATTTCAATTTGATTGGGATAGGTATCTAAGCGAAATTTGTCACGGGCAATCCGGGCAATTTCGCGGTCATAGGCCTCGATGGTTTCAAAGGTCCATTCTGAGCTAGTCGAGAGATAATTTTTATTCATCACACCACTTACTCCATGACCATGGTTTTCTTAAACAACTCACGGAACACCGGATAAATCTCTGAATTATCCCGCACCCGCTGAATCGCAAAGCGATCTGCATAATCACTTTCTAAATGTTGATATAGATGCCATAAACCCTGTGGGTCACGATCACCAATTTCGATATAAGTGAAATACTGCACATTCGGCAAAATGCCATCGACTAAAGCTTTATGGCAGCGCTGATTATCTTCCTGCCAGTTGTCACCGTCTGAAGCTTGTGCACCGTAGATATTCCACTCATCCGGTGCATAGCGCTCATTGATAATCTCAGCCATTAAAGTTAAGGCACTGGATACCACCGTACCACCAGTTTCACGTGAATAGAAAAAGGTTTCCTCGTCTACTTCTTGTGCTTGGGTATGATGGCGAATAAACACCACTTCAATATGCTCATAGTTCTTTTGCAGAAACAAATACAGCAAGAAGAAAAAGCGTTTCGCGGTCTCTTTAATGTCCTGCGTCATCGAGCCTGACACATCCATCACACAAAACATCACTGCTTTGGGCGAAGGCTTTGGCACACGAATATGCAGATTATATTTCAGGTCAAAATCATCAAGGAAAGGCACGGTATTCAAACGGAAGTTTAAGCGGTTCAACTCTTCTTCTAACGCTAAACGCTCGGCTTCAGTGAGTTTTTGCTCGTCCTCATCGGGCTTTGCAAGCTCTGCAATAACTTCACGCCGACGCTTACGTGCTTTACCACTTAAAGCAATCCGGCGAGCTTGCGCGCTACGCATGGTACGCACGATATTAATTTGGTTGGGATTGCCCATCTCGCTAAAACCTGCGCGATGGGTTTCAAAGGCTTCACTACCGGCTAATTGGCGTTTGACCATATTCGGCAGGGCTAAATCTTCAAACAGGTATTCGAGAAACTCAGCCTGCGAAATTTGGAAGACGAAATCGTCTTCGCCTTCGCCGGAATCTGAAGCCTCGCCTGAGCCAGAACCACCACCGCCCCCTGAAGGTGGGCGCTGAATACGGTCTCCTTGGATAAACTCTTTATTACCGGGGTGGACAATATCCCGCTGCCCCCCCTGACCATGCCGAAACACTGGCTCGGAGATATCGCGCTTTGGGATAGTCACACTATCTCCACGCTGCATATCGGTAATATTACGGCGGCTCACAGCATCCGAAACCGCTTCGCGGATTTGCTCATGATAGCGCTTCAAAAAGCGTTGTCGATTGACTAAGCTTTTGTTTTTGCTATTTAAACGACGGTCAACAACATAGGCCATTACGGCGCTCCTTTGGACAGTCCATTACTGTGACTTACGTACCCGCAAATACCATTCTGCTAACAAGCGCACTTGTTTCTCGGTGTAACCGCGCTTCATCATCCGCTCAACGAAATTATCATGCTTGCGTTGTTCATCAGCCGAAGATTTCGCGCCATAAGAAATAACGGGTAACAAGTCTTCGGTACTCGAGAACATCTTCATTTCAATCACGCGGCGCAATTTTTCATAGCTGGTCCAAGCTGGATTCTTGCCATTATTATTCGCACGCGCACGTAAGACGAAGTTGACGATCTCATTACGGAAATCTTTCGGATTGCTAATGCCAGCAGGCTTTTCGATTTTCTCTAAATCTGAATTTAAGGCAGAACGATCTAAGAAGTCGCCGGTTTCAGGATCACGATACTCTTGATCTTGAATCCAGAAATCCGCATAAGTCACATAACGGTCAAACAGATTCTGACCGTATTCAGAATAAGACTCTAAGTAAGCGGTTTGGATTTCTTTGCCGATAAAGTCGACATAGCGTGGCGACAAGTATTCTTTAATAAAGCTAATGTAACGTGCTTGTACTTCCGCTGGAAATTGCTCTTTCTCGACTTGACGTTCCAACACGTACATTAAATGCACCGGGTCAGCTGCGACTTCGACGGCATCAAAGTTGAATACTTTCGAGAGAATTTTGAAAGCAAAACGAGTTGACAGACCAGACATCCCCTCATCCACCCCAGCAGCATCTTGATACTCTTGGATGGTTTTAGCTTTTGGATCAATGTCTTTTAAGTTTTCGCCGTCATACACGCGCATTTTGGAATAGCGGTTGGAATTTTCTGGCTCTTTCAAGCGCGATAAAATCACAAACTGCGCTAACATTTTTAAGGTATCCGGCGCACAAGCGGAATGGGCTAAAGAGCTATTGAACAACAGCTTTTCGTAGATTTTAATCTCTTCAGTGACGCGCACACAGTAAGGCACTTTCACAATCGACACGCGGTCGATGAAGGCTTCATTGTTGCGGTTGTTTTTGAAGGTTTGCCATTCCGACTCATTCGAGTGCGCCAAAATCACGCCAGAGAATGGAATTGCACCAATACTTTCCGTACCGTTGTAATTCCCTTCTTGGGTCGCCGTCAATAAGGGATGCAGCACTTTAATTGGTGCTTTAAACATCTCAACGAATTCCATCAAGCCTTGATTCGACAAGCACAGGCCGCCGGAATAGCTGTAAGCATCCGCATCATTTTGCGGAAAGTCTTCCAGCTTACGAATATCCACTTTACCGACTAAAGCTGAAATGTCTTGGTTATTTTCATCGCCCGGTTCAGTTTTGGATAAAGCGATTTGGTTGAGGCGGGAAGGATAACGTTTCACCACTTTGAACTGGGTAATATCACCACCAAACTCTTTCAGGCGCTTCACGGCCCAAGGCGACATAATGGTGCGTAGATAGCGGCGCGGAATTCCATAATCCTCTTCTAAGATTGCACCATCTTCTTCAGCATTAAACAAACCCAGCGGTGATTCATTCACGGGTGAGCCTTTAATGCAATAAATGGGTGCTTTTTCCATTAAGGCTTTTAAGCGTTCTGCCAAAGAAGACTTGCCACCACCGACCGGCCCCAGCAAATACAGGACTTGTTTGCTTTCTTCTAAGCCTTGAGCAGCGTGACGCAGGAAGGAAACAATCTGCTCGATCCCATCTTCCATGCCATAAAATTCTGAGAATGCAGGATAACGCCGAATCACTTTATTGGAAAAAATCCGGCTCATGCGTGGATCACGTGAAGTATCTACCAATTCAGGCTCGCCAATCGCCCACAGCAAACGCTCAGCACCCGTTGCATAAGTCATTGGCTCTTTTTTGCAGAGTTCAAGGTATTCTTGTAGGGTGTATTCTTCTTCCTTTAATGACTCATACCGTGATTGGTAATGACTGAAAATACTCATTTTTAACCCCTTCTCAGCTTAGCTGATCCGCTAAACCTAGCCAGCTGACTTTGATTGAAATGCAATAACAACTTGAAGAATGTCGACCATGGGTAGGGATTACTTTTGCATTTTTCATACCGAAAACCCAATGACCACAAAACACATGTAACGAAATGTTTAAGCAAATAACAAAGACATAGTTGTGTTCTAAATATTAGACTATCTAAACTGCAAAAGATTTTTACTGCGAGGGAAAAAGCCCACAATGCGCCCTTGTCATATTTATTTTATTTATTGTTGACAGCGATTTAGGCTGATCGAAGACCAAGCTGCTGATCACAATCTATCCACAAGACTATGCTCCAAGAGTTAAACATGGCATGAATAAAATCATTTATATAGTGTGTTTTCCACTCAGTTATTATTGAGTTTATTCCAGAACTTAGCATGTCGGTTTCGATAAGTATAAATTATCGGTGATTGCTTCCTCTCTTGAGGAAAATCGAGCTGAATAGTACCAGTCTCTACTGTGTTTAACACCTTAATTCCTTGAGATTGATAACGCTCAAGTACTTTCGGGTGGGGGTGATGAAAGCGATTAAGGTAGCCGCTACTCACAATGGCTAGTCTAGGTGTCATAGCCTTTAAGAACGGCCTAGAGGAAGAGGTTTTGCTACCATGATGCGGAACTAGCACGACATCAGCTCGTAAGTTTGCACCCTTGGTTAACAAAGCCTGCTCGGCAGCCTGTTCAATATCTGCCGTTAATAATACCGAATAAGCAGCATTACTAATCCGTAGTACACAAGCCTGATTATTCTTCTTTTCATACTGAAGATTGGGTAGTGGATTTAATACCTCAAACTTCACTTCATCCCAAAGCCAAGTCTGCCCTGCTACACACACGGTTAACTGCGTGCTAGTCGCTAAGTGCTCGAAGTTATTAGCTTGATTGGTTGCTAACTCCTGAATCGGAAAATTCGCGAGTAAATAATCTGCACCACCACGATGGTCATTATCATTATGCGAAATCATTAGAGTATTGATGGCAGCAACCCCTTGTGAACGCAGCCAAGGTGTTACCACCACCTCCCCCATATCAAAACCATAAGGGGATTTAGCACCGGTATCAAAAACTAGGACATGCTTAGCGGTTTGAATCGCAGTCGCCAAGCCCTGCCCTACGTCCAATACACTTAACCGAAATTCGCCGAGAGCGGGCTTAGCAGCTTGCCAAGTAAATAAAGGAATTAAGCACAGCAAACCTAACCAACGCCCAGGCAAACCTCTTGGCAACAAAATGAGTAATAAACCCAGCAAAGCGACACTTAGCCAATACCAAGGAAGCGCTGGGAAGTGCATGAGTGCATTAGGTAATTGAGCCACATACTCCAAGCCCCAAGATAAAAGATCTAAAGCTTGACTAGCCCAGTGCCACATCACGCCAGCCAAATCTGCTGAAATTGGTAAGCAGAGAATACCCAGTAGAATTAAGGGTACGACGAGTAACGTAACCCATGGAATTGCGATTAAATTCGCAAGCGGCGAGTAAACCGGCAGGCTGGAGAAAAAAGCGATATTGATGGGAATCAAAAACACTGACAACCCCAACTGTACCGTGAAGACTTTTACCCAAACTGATCGAGTCTGATGAAGACTCAACCCAGCTAATAAAGCCACTGAGCCAAACGACAGCCAAAAACCTATCGACAGTGGTGCTAGTGGATCCAGCACCAAAACCAAGACTAAAGCCATCGCCAAGGCGGTACTGAAGGGAAACCGCTGTTTCAGCAATAGCCCTGCCAGCAAAATCAATACCATGATTAAGGAGCGTTGTGTCGGAATATTAAAGCCCGCAAGTAAGGCATACACGGTTGCGAACACCGCCCCTAGCATGCCGCCAGCTAAACGCGCAGGCAGCCACAAATACAAATTCGGAAATAACCACCAAATTAGCATAATCGGCAGAAAGCCAAAGCTGGCTACCATCGCGATATGCAAGCCGGAAATTGACAATAAATGGGCTGTACCGGTGGCTTGCAAAACTTTCCATTGATCCTTACTCATCCCCGAAGTGTCTGCAACCGCCAAACCTTGAATCAAACCTGTGCTAGACTGCTCTCCCAAAGCCTGCTCAATAGCTTGGCTAATGCGTTCACGAGCAGCAGCTACCGAAAAGCTTGAGCTAGCTGCCAAGCGTAAGCTTTCCTCCTGTGAACGCACATAGCCAGTGGCTAAAATTCGCTGTGAAAATAGCCAGCGCTCGTAATCAAAACCACCGAGATTCGCTAAACCATTCGGACGCTTAGCACGCACGACTAATTGCCAGCGCTCACCCGCTTGTAAATTCGGCAATACTTCTTGTTTTTGTGGATACAAATTCAACCGAATGAGTCCTTCAAAATCGGCGCCAAGAATAGGCTGACCGTCTACCGCTAAAACTTTCTCTACCGCCAACAAAAAGCTATAAGCTGTAGGTGTTTTTTCAGGGATATCCTTTACTAAACCAACGACTTGTAGATCCTGACCTTCCCAAGCCTGTGGTAATTGTGCTTGTAAAACAGAGTTAGCTGTCCAGCAAACATAAGAAAAACCTAGGAAAAAGTAGATTGTATACAGGAAACACTTGCACCTAAGGGGTAGCAACCCTAATAATCTGACCACTAAGATGACAAACGCTATCGCGATGATGAGGAGACACCAGCTCTTATCGGGCAGGTTGGTGAATAATGCCGATGAACAAATACCTAAAAAGCTGCTTACTGCGAAACCACGCATGCTATAAAGCTCACCGAATGTCCGTTAGTTGTTATTGGTTATGAATTAAATAATGCCAAAACGTTTTTTTAAAAAATTTTCGCCACATCCAGATACCATTACGCAAAATAAACACATGCGTTTTTTAGGTAGCTCCTTGTTTTTGCCTGCACTTTGGCATTTCAATCGTCATAGTGTAGCTAAAGCATTCGCGATTGGTTTAGCCTGCATGTGGATTCCCTTTCCTGGGCAATCTATTCTAGCAGCTGGTTTAGCTATCCTGTTGCGGGCCAATATTCCGATGTCAGTCGCGCTCGTGTTTGTCACTAACCCTGTGACTGGGCCGCCGATGTTTTATGGTGCTTATGTGATTGGCGCGCTTATCCTCGATCAACCCCAAATTCCGCATTTTGAAATGAATCTGGAATGGCTGGAGCATATGCTTGGGCAAATCTGGGAACCGATGGTCGTTGGCTGCCTGGTCGTTGCTATAGCATCAGCTTTATTAGGTTATTACGGTATTCAACTGTATTGGCGCTTTCATGTTCATCAAAAACTCAGAGCACGCCGTGAACGCCAAGATCAACCTACTAGCTCTCAGGTTCAGGCGATTATAGCCCCTACTCTTCAAACTGAGCGCAGCAAAACAGTTTCCACTAAGACCAATGAGGAGTAGCGCTCCTAGGCCAATTAAAGTTTTAGGCTGCTTGTAAGCGGCCTTCCACTAAGCGATACACCGAATCCATCCGCCGCGCCAGACTCAGATCATGGGTAACAATCACAAAAGCAGTCTGTAGCGCTTCATTTAAATTTTGCATCTGCTCAAATACTTGTTCAGCTGTATGCTGATCAAGATTACCTGTAGGCTCATCGGCTAGCACAGCATTCGGACGAGTCACCAAAGCACGTGCAATCGCAGCGCGTTGACGCTCACCCCCAGAAAGCTGCCCCGGCTTATGATCAAAACGTTTGCCTAAGCCAACTTTAGTGAGCATATCTTTTGCTTGATCAGTCGCGTCACTCACTTTTACTCCGCGAATTAACAGTGGCATCGCTACATTTTCTAAAGCAGTAAATTCCGGCAATAAATGGTGAAATTGATAGATAAAGCCCAACGACTGATTGCGCAGCAGCCCACGATCTTTATCTGAAAGTTGATCCATGCGCTTACCCATGACTTCGACATGACCTGTGCTAGGTAAATCTAAGCCGCCAAGTAAGTGTAATAAGGTACTTTTGCCACTACCTGAACTACCCACAATGGCAATCCGATCACCCGCACGTACCGTTAAATTAATCCCACTCAAGACCGGCACATCTAATTGCCCTTCTTGGAAACGTTTACTTAAATCTTGGCAAGCGATGACGGCTCTGGGAGCACTAGAATTATTCATAACGTAAAGCCTCAGCTGGCTGCACTTTAGAAGCACGCCAAGCTGGATAAAGCGTGGCAACAATCGCCATTAATAAGGAAGAAATTGCAATCAAAATTACATCGCTCGGATTTACTTTCGATTGTAATTCACTAATTTGGTAAGCCTCGGCGGAAATAAAATGCGTATCGAATAAGCGCTCTAGCCACGGCACGATTGTTTCTAAATTACTGGCAAGTAGTACACCCAGAAGCACACCTAGAATCGTCCCAATCACTCCAATCAAACTACCCTGCACCATGAATACACCCATAATGCGCGCGGGCGATAAACCTAAGGTGCGCAAGATCGCAATATTCGCCTCCTTGTCGGTAACCACCATCACGAGGGTAGAAACTAAATTGAAGGCTGCCACAGCAATAATCAGCATAAGAATAATAAACATCACGCTTTTTTGAATTTGCAGTGCTTTAAAGAAATTACTTTGCTGATTCGTCCAATCCGCTATCCATAAATTGGGATAGTCATTAATCAGACGATTATAAATATCCTCAGCTACCATAGGCGCTCGCCACGCATCCCCTAAACGCAAACGCAAACCGGTGATGGACTCACCCATACCTAGAGCTTGCTGAGCATCTGTTAAATTCACATAGGCAAAACCGGTATCATAATTTTGCATATCAACACGGAAGATGGCTTTAATCGTAAAACGCTGCAAAACAGGTAGTTCACTGGTGTCCAGAATATCTTCAGTGGGGCTGATGAGAGTGAGCGCATCACCGACATCAACCTTCAATTCTTTCGCTAAGCCAGCACCAATCGCAATCCCATTACTGCCTGCAGTTAAGGCTTGCATATCGCCCTTTTCGACATGCTTGAACACATCCGCAACTTGGCTTTCTTGGACTGGATCAATCGCTTGTAAAAGTACTCCGCGTGCTTCATCACCTTGATTGAGCATCACAGGCTTTTCAATAAAGGCTGAAATGGCTTTTACATAAGGATAGTTTTGGATGGTCTCACGCAGTGATTGTGCTTCAGCGCTGTCGAGTTGAGCATCATCTTCAGAAATCGTCACATGCGCGAGCATTCCCAGCATGCGATCACGTAAGGTCACTTCAAAGCCATTCATCACAGAGAGGACAGTGATGAGAACCAGTACCCCAATCGCAATTCCCAGCATTGAGGCCAGCGAAATAAAGGAAACGAAATGGTTTTGGCGGCGTGCCCGCGTATAACGCAAACCAATAAATAGCTCCAGCGGTAAAAACGGCTTACTCATAACGTAAGGACTCCGCTGGTTGTACCGCTGCTGCGCGCCTGGCTGGATAAATCGTTGCTAGCACTGAAAAAACTAAAGCTGCGCCTGCTATCCACCAAACATCTGCCCAATGCAAATCCGAAGGCACTTCACTGATATAGAAAATATCCGCTGGGAAGATTTTAAAACCAAAAATACGCTCAATTGCAGGCACTATCGTTTCGATATTCAATGATAAAAGCACACCCAAGGCGACGCCGACAAGGGTACCAAAAATACCAATAATGCTGCCTTGAATCATAAAAATACGCATCACTCGACTCGGTTCCATCCCAAAGGTACGCAGGATCGCAATGTCTGCTTGCTTATCATTCACTGCCATGACTAAAGAAGCGACTAGATTAAATAAGGCGACCGCTACTACCAGGAATAAAATCAACGTCATCGCAATTTTTTCGGTTTTGACCGCGCGGAAAAAGTTACCGTGCTCCTTACTCCAATCAGCCACTTCGTATTGATTGCCAAGCTTGGCTTGGAGTTCGCGAGCGAGCGGCTGAGCAGCAAACAAATCATCCAGCTTTAAGCGCACTCCACTCACCTGCCCCTGCATTTTAAACAGGCGCTCAGCGTCTTCGAGGTGCACAAAAGCGGTCATATTATCGAATTCTTGCATACCAAATTGGTGGATGCCCAAGACCGTAAAACGCCTCAATCGAGGTAAGATGCCAGCAGGGGTCACTTGTACTTGAGGAACGACTACTGTGACTTTATCTCCGGGTACGACTTGTAAGGAGCTAGCTAAACCTGCGCCTAAGATAATCCCATAAGTACGTGGCTTTAAATCCTTAAAGCTACCTTCTAATAATTTGAAGCCTTGTTCATTGACCTGATCTTGGTAATCGGGGTGAATGCCTTGCAAAAGGGTGCCACGCAGCAAATTGCTATTCGCAATCATCACTTGTTTTTGTACATAAGGCGCTGCACCGACCACGTGCGGCTCTTTAATCAATTTTTCGTAGTTTTGCATCCAGTCGGCAAGCTTGCCATCTGTCCCAGAAACCGTGACATGAGCCACGACGCCCAGTATCCTGTTCCTGAGTTCTTTCTCAAATCCGTTCATGATCGACAAAATAGTGATCAGCACCATCACCCCAAGCATGATGCCGAGCATGGACGCAAATGAAATGAATGAAATGAAACGGTTACGCCGCCGTGAATGTGTATAGCGTTGCCCGATGAATAATTCTAATGGTCTAAACATGGGTGGCGATTGTACCTTTTGAACCACAAAATCACAGCTTAAATTGCTGTAATAATACAGTGTCGTCGTTTTGGAGCACCCTAATGAAAACCCCAACTTGGCTCTTATCGCTTGCGATTTGCTTACCGCTGGCTCTTACTAGCTCTCTCCCTCAGTTAGCCCACGCAGAAAGAGGAGCCACACCCGCTGCTTTACAACATAGTGTCTACAAAAAAATGGCATATCCACGCCGTGGTGCAAGCATGCAGCAAATACGTAAGCGCTTTGGTAAACCTAATTCCGTAAAGGTATCTCAAGGTAAAGTTAAGAAAAAATGGCCGAAGATTACCTCCTGGAATTATGGAGCTTATACCGTTTACTTTGAACGTAATCGTGTATTACACACAGTAATTCATTAAAGTTTGCGCTTAAATATCAAAGTCTCTTGGTCATCTAACTCAAGAGACTCTACTCACTCACTACTGTATTTCTCTAATCTAATCGTCTTCCCTCATCTATAATTAACTAACACCAACAAGCCCAAGCAGGGAAAACTTTATGGATCGAGACGCGGAAATCAATGCTCGCCTAGAAGCATTTAATCGTAATCCAGTGGCTTTCATGAATGAGAAGCCTACTAAATATGATATCAATGGCAATCCAGTAGCCGGAGTTACCCTTTTTAGCGCTAATACGATAGCGAATCGGGGCTTTGTGGAGGCACGCGATATTGCTCGTCAACGTGCTTTAGCGGCTGGACAACAAGGTACAGCGCGTGCAGCCGTTGCGGTCAACGATAATGCGGCGAACTTAGTGGATGCCTTGCGCTATAACAAACTACAAGACATGGAAACGGCTAAACTCAAGCAGGCCAAACTCGCTGAATCGCCTTGGTCGGATGATTATTGGGGCTTATATAAAGGGGTATTAGGTGCACGTTATGGCGACCCAGGCTTCCCTAATAGCGAAAACTGGAAACAAAACTGGAATTATGTCGCAGCGACTCCTGCCGCCAACATTATCAAAAGTCGTAGTGCTTCACTGATCAATCGCCTTTCGCCTTCGGAGAAATATGATGCGATTGTGGGTGACCCTAGAGGTACGTTGACCCAAAAAATGTGGGCTGATGGCAAAAGCTTTTTTGATGCGACTGGCTCCGTTGAATCGTGGATGGGAATTTGTCATGGTTGGGGGCCTGCAGCGTATATGCTGCCGCGTCCAAAAAAATCTATTATTCTGGTGACGCCTGAAAATATTCCCATTAAGTTTTTCCCAGCAGATATTAAAGCTTTAGGTTCACTACTTTGGGCAAATATGCCAGCCCGTACTCGCTTTATTGGTGGGCGCTGCAATGATAAAAATCCGGCGATGGATCAAAGCACAGGTCGCGTTATTTCTGCACAATGCTTTGATACCAATCCAGGTACTTGGCATTTAGCAGTCGTGAATCAGATTGGTGCAGCCAAACGTAGCATGGTATTTGATGTCACTTTCGACTACGAAGTTTGGAATCAGCCTGTGTATGGTTATAGCTATACTTACTTTAATCCACAAACGCGTAAGGCGACCACTACCTTAGCTCAAGCGAAAGTAGCGACGAACGCTTATACCACTGACAAATTTAAACGCTTCCGTAACCCACAAGCCCGCTCAGTGGTGGGCATTTCTATGTTGGTTTCTTATGTCGTAGAAACAACGCCCACGCATCGCGAAGATGACCATCCTAGATATGATGCCATTCAGCAAGTTGCTTATGAGTACGACTTAGAGTTGGATGCGAATGATGTAATTGTTGGTGGTGAATGGTACCGCAATGAACATCCAGACTTTCTGTGGACACCGCCTAAAGCTACACCAGCACAAACTCGTTATGAAAATGCGGCGACTGGTACTTGGGATGATGTACGTAAGGCCATACCAGCTACCTGGCGAGCAGCTGCATTACAAGCTTCTACCAATGACCGCGCACCTTTAGCCAAGATCGTTGAGCGTATGTTGGCTTTCTCGAATGGAACACCAGTACGAACTGCAACTGCTGCTCCCAATCCACCAGCTACACCCGCTAACTCTACTTCACGCATTGGTAGTTGGTTTAATCGAATTTTAGGCCGAGACCAATAATCTACCATAGCTGTGCTGTGGATTTATGTATCTACAGCTCAGCAAAAAACTCCTCTAGCTCTTTATAATACAAAGCAGCATCTTAAGCTATTTGTTGCTGATAGCCAAAATGCCCTGCCCTGCAGCCAACACAAATAAAGACTTAAAACACACTTTTGTAAGCCAAGCACCACCCAAAAAAATCTTTTGTACCAATAAAAAGCGGGGTTGATGTTTGCGACAACCCCGCTCGACAGTTAGCTGCCAGTAGCGATAGAAGGAGGAGTCAGGCAGCTGAGAGTGATCTTAAAACCAAATTTTATGCACCTGCAGGCTGCGGCATAAAGCCTCCTCTAGCCGGGAACATGCGTGCAATCAAGCTAGCTGTCGTCCCTGGACGATAAGGCGCTTCTTGCTTTTTATGTTTGTAGGTCAAACTTTCTAAACTAATTCCGTCTAAAAACTCAGCGACTTGAGCATCTAAGCCTACGAGCATGGCATCAATGTTAGCTTGGTTAGAACAAGCTCCTGCATCACGATCTTCACTATCGCCATGTGTTTCAATCGCACGTACTATATCGGCAATCGAGATGCGACCTGCTGGGCGACCTAAACGATAACCGCCACCGGGGCCGCGAATCCCTTCGACTAAGCCTGCATGGCGCAAGCTATAAAATAGCTGCTCCATATATGATAAAGAAATTCCTTGTTCTTTAGCGAGATTGCTTAAACGTAGTACCTTGCGATCGTTATGTAATGCCAACGCCAGCATCGCCATCACTGCACGTTGGCTTTGTGTTGTCAATTTCATCTGCCGTCTCCTATATAACGGTTTACTTAAGGCATGGAGAGAGTATATAAAAGAACGACCTTAAGAAAAATTCGAATTTTAAACATATTTAATTCGTAAAAATCGAAGAATTTAAAGGAACTTTAACACCGTGCTTAACTACAAACACCTTTATTACGTGCGGGAAGTTGCTACTGCGGGCAGCCTGACACGTGCAAGTGAACGTCTACATTTAACCCCGCAAACCTTAAGTGGCCAAATCAGTTTGCTCGAAGAATCCTTAGGCACTGAGCTCTTTAAACGTCAAGGCCGTGGTCTTGAACTCACTGAGGCCGGTCAAGTGGCTTTGCAGTATGCCGATGAAATCTTTCAGTTAGGTGATGAATTAGAGCAAGTACTGCAACAATTGCCTAAAGGCCGCTCTCAATTGTTTAGAGTCGGCGTTTCGGATTTAGTGCCCAAATCGATTGCTTATCGCCTTTTACAACCGGCGATGTCTATGAATAAAAAAATTCGTATTGTCTGTACAGAAGGCAGGCTATCTGACTTATTAGCCGAATTGGCAGTACATCGAATGGAGTTGGTTATTGCTGATAGCCCAATGCCTAGTAATATGAATGTCAAAGGCTTTAGTCATAAATTAGGCTCAAGTGGAGTGAGCTTTTTCGCTAGTCCAGAACTAAAAGCCAGTTTAAGTACTGACTTTCCCGCTTGCTTAGATGGTGCGCCTTTATTGATTTTAAGTGAGGGTGCGGCGATTCGCTCTAAACTACTGGCTTGGTTTCATGCGCAACAAGTACGCCCGATGATCGTCGGTGAATTTGATGACAGTGCCTTAATGCAAGCCTTTGGATTTGCAGGGACAGGTATCTTCATGGCTCCGACTGCCTTGGAAGAAATGTTACAAAAAGAAGGTCATGTAGAAGTCATTGGCCGGAGTTGTGAAGTTGACGAGCATTTTTATGCCATTTCGATTGAGCGGCGCATCACCCATGCGGCTATCAAAGCTATCACTGAACATGCCCAAGGTTGGCTGCATTAAAGGATGAAATTTATGTCAGAACATCACAGCTCACCCAATCCTTGCTTAAGCTGTGGGGCTTGTTGTGCCTGCTTTCGAGTATCTTTTTATTGGGGAGAATCCGATGCAGCGCCCGGTGGCTATGTACCCACAGAATTAACCCAGCCTATTTCCCCGTACCGAGCAGCCATGAAAGGAACCGATCAACCCGAACCGCGTTGTGTGGCTTTAGAAGGAGAAATAGGTGGGCAAGTTTTTTGTACTATTCACCCTAAACGCCCTTCGCCCTGCAGAGAATTCAATGCTTCGTGGGAAGAAAATGAGTTCAATGAAGCTTGTGACCGTGCGCGTCAGAAGTACGGATTAGCGCCACTAGAGCAAGGTTGGGATAAATTATGAATAAATGTTACAGACTTAAGGTATTCAGGTGTTGTTTATTTAATAAATTTTTTCTATAATAAACAAAAATAAAAAAGCGGATCTAAAAAACATGATCCGCTCGCTTTGTGAAGGTGACTCAAGAACTCCAAAGATCGAGTCTTTGGAAATCAAGGATAGCGTGAAAAACACAGCACATCCCTGATCAAGCTCCCAACCTACCCAACAACCAGCTCCCCAATGAATGGCCGGTTGTGAAGGTGAATCAGGAACAACAACCTCAGCTCGCGTCATTCTGAAACCTCTAAGCCATTGAGTGTCAGAACGGCGGAAACGTTATTTTTGTTATTACAGCATCGTCGTGACGACAGAATCGCTACCACAAACCCCAATTTTCGCGATTCCTGCTGAAGTTGTAGCTATTCTATTAATCCAGCACTTAATCAAACCTGAATACATGGACTGTTTTTTAATCAATTCTGCTTTTACAGGAATAAGGCAGGATTAACAGCTGTACCATTCAGGTACACTGACCAATGCAAATGTGGCCCCGTAGCACGCCCAGTTTGTCCTACCAGACCTAAATTATCACCTTGGTTTAAAATCTCACCATTACGTACATTAATTCGGCTCAAATGTGCGTACATACTAATTAAACCACCACCATGATCCACATAGACCACATTGCCACTAAAAAATAAATTTCCTGTGTAAATCACTCTGCCAGGTGCTACTGCTTTAATAGGTGTATCACTCGCAGCGGCGATATCCATACCGCTGTGAGGCTGGCGCTTTTGCCCATTTAAAATACGTTGCAAACCGAAGCGCCCACTATCACGCCCCTTAACAGGCCAAATGAAATCGACCGTAGGCACTTGGCCACTAAATTGGCTAGCGAGGCGTTTTTGTAAAGCCATTTCCTGTACAATCCGCTCAGATGACTCGTCATCAGGATCAACTTTATTTTTATCTTTAATTCGTAAACGCTGTGTGCGGTAATGCTTAGGACTCACCTCGAAGGCGATTGCTTGCCGCGTACCCGCATCAATCCTTTCAAGCTGCTGCGTGCCTGCTGCGGCATTCAAAGGAATACCAACCAAGGCGACCCAGTTTTCCCCATTAGGAACTACCGTCACACGTTGACCCTCGTAATAGGCTTGCGGAGCTTGTTGCTGTTGGCTGGCAAGGGGAATGATAGCAAGTCCACCAGGTACTGTTTGCTGAGTAGGAAAAGCTTGCGTTGCGCAGGCAGATGCGAGTAGCGTTAAGCCAGTTAATGCTTTTATAGCCCTGAACATTATGAATGCCCTATTGTTTTAAGTGATTAATTATTATGTCCCAGCATAGCATATTGGCCGAGCGGATGAAGTCCATCCAACCCTTTCATGTCATGGAGATTTTGGCGCGCGCGCGGCAATTAGCCAGCAGTGGCCGTTCAATTATTCACATGGAAGTGGGCGAGCCTGATTTCACCACACCAGCACCTATTGTTGAGGCTGGCTTACAAGCACTTAAAGAGGGGCAGACTAAATATACACCCGCTTGTGGTATTCCAGAGCTACGTGAACAAATTGCTGAATGGTATTGGCAACGCTTCCAAGTAAACGTCGACCCTAAACGAGTCATTGTAACGCCAGGCGCTTCTGGTGCTTTGCAATTAGCACTAGCAGCTTTAGTCGATCCACAAGATGAAGTGCTGTTAACTGATCCCGGTTACCCTTGCAATCGACACTTCGTGCGCTTATTTGAAGGCAAGCCGATTTCACTGCCAGTGACTGCTGCCCAAAATTACCAACCAACCTTAGCGCAACTACAAGCAGCTTGGAGTGAACACACACGTGCAGTATTGCTAGCCTCCCCTGCTAATCCAACCGGCAGCTTGCTCAGCACTGAGCTGGCTCAGCAGCTTTATCAATATATCAACCAACAAAAAAGCATTTTTATCGTAGATGAGATTTATCAAGGACTGACTTATGGACAAGAGCCACAAACAGCCTTAAGCATTGCTGATGATATTTGGATCGTGAATAGTTTCTCTAAATACTTTGGCATGACGGGCTGGCGTTTGGGTTGGCTGATCGCCCCTGAATATGCTTTGGATGCACTTAATCGCTTAGCACAGAATTTATTCCTGTCACCACCAACGGTTGCCCAATACGCCGCCCTCGCAGCTTTCCGCCAAGAAACTTTAGATATCACTGAAGAGCGGCGCTTTGAGTTTGCTAAACGCCGTGATTTTCTGCTGCCTGCTTTGCAAAACTTAGGTTTCGAGATTCAAAGCACACCGCAAGGTGCATTTTATGTATACGCTGATGCGAGCCGCTTTAGCGACAACAGCCATGAGCTGAGCTTAAATTTACTAGAAACAGCAGGTGTAGCTTTCACCCCCGGTATTGATTTTGGTGATTATGCTGCTAAAACGCATGTACGTTTTGCTTATACTACCCATTTAGCTGAACTTGAACAGGCCGTTGAGCGCTTAGCTAACTACCTGCCGCGCTAAGCTTAACTAGCATCACACTCACTACCTATTAAAGGAATATTCTGGTTAATGATCGGCGGTGCGCCGTCTTGAATGGCAAACGAACTATGCCAAAGCGGCAATTGTTGATCATTAAAGCGTGCTAAATAGCCTAGCTGACTAATATCTTCACTCCAGCCTATATTGACTAAATTGCCATTGGCTGGGGTGACATATAATCGCCCTTTTTCTAGCGCAGTGACCGTCCGCAAACCTTTAGGCAAAATAAATTGTAAGGTGTACGTGCCCGGTTTTAATGGATACCAACGATAGCGTCCGTCTCTAGCATCCGCTAATAACACCACATCAGCGCTAGGCGTAATCTTGAAGCTTTTAATACCACTGACAATACGGCCTGTGGTCGCACAGTAGAAATAGCCGCTTTCATCCACATCTAAATAATTAACTCGGCCATCACCATCGCGATCAGCCTCACCCTCTACTAAAGTGGGTACACGATCACCATCATCGTCTTCATCCAAGAAATCAAAAATCTCATCATTATCCGTATCAACAGGGTCTTTTGGATCAAGGCCAATCTCTAGCTGATCATGGACTCCATCCCCATCGGTATCTGACTTATGATTGACTAGGGTTAAGTCAGTGACAGGCTGGGCGGGTAATTTTACTTCCATACTTAAGGTCGCTATCTCAGAAACCTCCACCTCAAGCACTGCATTAGCCGCATTTAGGTCGGTACTTGGTGCTAATGAAGTTGCTTGCACTGGTGGAACCGGCAGAGGATCAATAGAACTTAGAATCACTTGGCTAAACTCAGTCACAGCACTCGCCAAACTGAGTGCATCATCAATCCCATCTCCATTCTGATCTTTATCTTGGGTAACATCTGCATCAAACAGATTATCCAGCCCGTCTTGGTCACTGTCTAAATAGGTTAAACCTGCTTCCTCAGTATCAGACTTACCATCCTTATCACTATCTGTATCTAAATAATCGACCAGCCCATCTTGGTCTGTATCGTTCTTGGATTCGAGCACCGTAGGCAGTTGATCGCCATCATCATCCGCATCCAAAGCATCTATAATGGAGTCTTGATTGCTATTAAGGGGATGGCTGTGATCTTTACCTATCTCCACACCATCTGCTAAGCCATCACCATCGGTATCAGCTAAAGCAGGATCGGTTTTTAGGGTTAGCTCTAAACTATCGGAGAGACCATCTTGATCAAAATCAGCATTACTAGCATAAAGAGGTTTTAACAGGAGGATTAGTAGGATTAAAGCTAGCGCTTTCGCGCCCACCGCACAGCAGGTTTTAATGTACATTTCTATAATTATCTAAGCCCAAGCAACAGTTCAAGCCAGCCTGCTTTTCTCATTGAATTCAAACAGCAGGTTCTTCTATTAATTTTTTTTATGATAGCAAATTCAACTATACAAATAAAGCTAAGTCTTTGAATTATAGAGAACTAGCCTCATTAAAAGACTCACAAATGGCTACAGACAGCCGTTTTCAACTGGATTGAATCCTTATTTAAAAGCAGGCAGCCCAGAAAAAGACATGGTAAAATCTAGCGCTCCCTGACTCTGGAGCAGAATGTTAATGGCTGAAGGTGCCTCTCTAACCTACCGCGATGCGGGGGTTGATATTGATGCTGGTGAAGAACTAGTACGTCGGATTAAACCACTTGCGCAAAAAACCCGCCGCCCGGAAATGCTTTCAGGCATTGGTGGTTTTGGCGCTTTGTTAGCAATTCCACCGCATTATAAACAGCCTATTTTGGTCTCCGGCACGGATGGTGTTGGGACTAAGCTTAAACTTGCGCTGGATACCGGTATTTATGACACGATTGGTATCGACTTAGTCGCCATGTGTGTGAACGATATTATCGTTAGCGGTGCTGAACCCTTATTCTTCCTCGACTACTATGCTACGGGCAAATTAGATGTCGAAGTCGCTGAGCAAGTCATCAAAGGTATTGCCGAAGGCTGCTTACAAGCGGGTGCTGCCTTAGCAGGCGGCGAAACTGCCGAAATGCCGGGCATGTATCATGGCAATGATTTTGACTTAGCAGGCTTCTGCGTCGGTGTGGTTGAGCGTGACAAAATCATTGATCAAACTAAAGTACATCGCGGCGATGTATTAATTGGAATTGGCTCTAGTGGCCCGCACTCTAATGGCTATTCACTGATTCGGAAAATTGTTGAAGTCAGTCAAGCGTCCTTAGATGCGCCCTTTGGCGACTCCACCCTAGGCCGCACCCTGTTAGAACCCACCAAAATTTACACTAAGTTAGTCTTGAACCTACTGAAACGTCATGACATTCATGGGATTGCGCATATTACCGGTGGCGGTATTACTGACAATTTGCCACGAGTGTTACCCGACGGTATCCAAGCCAAAGTTAAACGCCATAGTTGGGAGCGCCCAGCGATCTTTGCTTGGCTCCAACAAAATGGCAATGTCAGCGAAGAAGAAATGTTGCGGACTTTTAACTGCGGCATTGGCTTGATTTTAGTGGTGGCCGCACAAGATAAAGACGATATTCTCACCACTTGCCGTTTAGATCAGGTGCCTGCTTGGGTCATTGGTGAGATCACCACCACTGAAGCTGCCGAGCCGCATGTCACCTATGTCGACTAAGCGTATTGTTGTTTTAATTTCGGGTAGTGGTAGCAATTTACAAGCGCTGATTGATGCTTGTGCGACTGGCGAAATCCAAGGTTCGATTGTTGCCGTCATCAGCAATCGGCCTCAGGTTTATGGCTTAGAACGCGCCCGTTTAGCAGGGATTGAAACACAAACCTTGGATCATAAAAACTTCGCTGATCGAGCGGAGTTTGATCAAGCCTTGATGGAATTAATTGATAGCTATCGGCCTGATATCGTTGTTCTCGCTGGTTTTATGCGTATTCTCACTGCAGATTTTGTGCAGCATTACTCAGGCAAAATGTTGAATATCCACCCTTCCCTATTACCTGCTTACAAAGGCGTGCATACACATCAACGCGCTTTAGACGATCAGGCTCAGTGGCATGGTGCAAGTGTGCATTTTGTGACTGCAGAATTGGATGCGGGTGCGGTGATTTTACAGGCGGAAGTGCCTATTTTAGCGGATGATACCGCTGAAACCTTAGCCGCTAGAGTTTTGATTGAAGAACACAAAATCTACCCTCAAGTGTTGGGCTGGTTTTGTGCTGAACGCTTAACATTTCAAGATGGCCATGCATGGCTGGATGGCCAACGCTTACTAGCACCACTTAAGCAGCAGGCTTAAACTTAGAAATCCTCTTCAGCTTCGTTTGGTGTGAGGCCTTGCGCCTTGCACCAAACCTCTACTGTCTTTAAAGACTGCAATAAATTTTCATGCTGCTGATCAGGCATTTCTTTTGCCAAATGCTCATTCCAAGCCATGACTTCAGGCTCGATGCGCACGAATAAATCTTTCCCCGCTTCAGTCAAGCAAATATGCGCAACTCGCTTGTCTTGCTGATCCACACGCCGACTAATCAGTGCTTTTTTATCCATCAAGATGAGGGCACGACTGACTCGAGCCTTATCCATGCTGGTCACTACACCAAGTTGGCTGGGTGTCAAAGAACCATGATGATTCAAATGTACCATCACCCGCCATTCGGGAATAGTTACACCAAATCCAGCATAGACTTTGGATAAAGCACGGCTCACCATTTCCGAAGTGATCGAAAGGTGGTAAGGCAAAAAGTTTTCAAGCTCTAATTTGTTCATTGCAACATTTTAATTGTATTAATTTTTCTTGCAAATAGTTTTCTACGAAACTAATATAATTTCGATCGAAAATAATTCCCCACACTTACCATGAGGAGCCTGCTAGATTATGGGTAAACAATTTGCATCCGTAGCTGATTTAGATCAAAAACAAATCACTTTTTCGAAATTAGCCGAAGGTGTTTATGCCTACACGGCTGAAGGCGATCCTAATACCGGTATTATTATCGGTGATGACTCTGTGATGGTGATTGATACTCAAGCAACCCCGACCATGGCACAAGATGTGATTCGGCGCATTCGTGAAGTCACTGACCTACCGATCAAGCATGTGGTCATGTCGCATTATCATGCAGTGCGGGTGCTGGGTGCTTCTGCTTATCAGCCTGAAAATATTTATGCTAGCCGCAATACGTATGACTTAATTATCGAACGTGGCCAGCAAGATTTTGAATCTGAATTAGGCCGTTTCCCACGTTTATTTGCGGACGCCAGCTCAATTCCAGGTTTGACTTGGCCGACTATTGTCTTCGAGCGCGAACTGACTGTATTTATGGGCAAGCGTGAAGTGCGCATTATGCATCTAGGCAAAGGTCACACGAAGGGTGATACGGTTGTGTGGCTGCCTAAAGAAAAGATTTTATTCTCGGGTGATCAAGTGGAATACGGCGCGACACCTTATACCGGTGATGCTTATCACGAAGAATGGCCCAGCACTTTAGAGAAAATCGCAGCGCTAAAACCTGAAAAATTAGTCCCCGGACGTGGCGATGCTTTAGTCACTGCTGGGCAATGCTTGGAAGCCATCAATGGTACTCGCGATTTCTTAGCACAAATGTATGGCAATGTGAAAAAGTGTCGCGCTGCTGGGATGGATCTGGCGACCACCTATGCAGATACCTACAAATTGCTGCAACCGCAATTCGGACACTGGGTTATTTTCGAGCATTGCTTGCCGTTTGATATTACGCGCTGCTATGACGAGGCGGGTGACTATCCTGATCCACGTATTTGGACAGCCGAACGTGATAATGACATGTGGCATTCACTACAAGCAGTTGTTGGCAAGTAAGCCTCGGCTTAACCCAATGGAGCTTTGCAGGCTAGCAAGGCTTTAAAGCTTCAACCTTCACTGGAGGAGTGAATATTGTGGTTTCAACTTATGTCAATCCAGTCTATGCCTTCCAGCATAGTGCTGATCAAATCGCAAATCCGCCCGCGCATCACCGGGTGATTATTGTTGGTGGTGGCCCGACCGGTTTGTATTGTGCTTTAGATCTCGCCAAACAAGGCATCCCAACGGTAGTGTTAGATGAAGATACGACCGTAAGCTATGGCTCGCGTGCTTTGTGTTTCTCCAAACGTACTTTAGAAATCCTTGATCGGGTTGGTTGTGGTCAGCCGATGGTCAATAAAGGGGTTACTTGGCAACTTGGCAAAGTATTCTTCCATGAACGCCAAGTGTATGAGTTCAATTTGCTCCCCGAACCAGGCCATCAGCGCCCTGCTTTCATTAATATCCAGCAATATTACCCTGAAGAGTTTTTAGTTAATCGGATTCAAGACTTTCCTGAAATTGATTTGCGTTGGCAAAGCAAAGTCACTCAAGTAAAGAAAGTTGGTGCCTTAGTCGAAGTGAGTGTGACGACACCCGCTGGCGACTATCGGATGACTTGTGATTATGTCTTGGTCGCTGATGGAGCAAATAGCCCGATTCGCGAAAGTTTAGGCTTGCACTCAAGTGGGCAAATTTTTAATGACACTTTCCTCATTGCTGACATTCTGATGAAAGCGGATTTCCCGACCGAACGTTGGTTCTGGTTTGATCCGCCTTTTCATCCGGGGCAGTCTGTCCTCTTACATAAACAACCCGATGGCTGTTGGCGAATTGACTTCCAACTCGGCCCGAATGCAGACCGGCAAGTTTGGCGCGACCCCGACAAAGTTCGCCCACTCGTACAAGCCATGCTCGGCGATGATATTGAGTTTGAATTTGAATGGCTGAGTGTGTATAGCTTCCGCTGTCGGCGCATGGACTCCTTCATTCACGAAGATCGAATTTTATTCGTGGGTGATTCAGCGCATCAAGTTTCACCTTTTGGTGCACGCGGTGCGAATGGCGCTTTGCAATCCGCTGAAAATTTGATTTGGAAACTAAGCCGCGTGTTAAAACAGCAAGCACCTGCTGCTTTACTCAAGACTTATGACCAAGAACGCAGTCAGGGTGCGGATGAAAACATCCTCAACTCCACCCGTGCTACTGATTTTATTACCCCGAAAAATCGAGTGACGCGCCTCTTCCGCGATACCGTATTGGAGCTGGCTGAACAACAGCCGTTTGCGCGTCCCTTGGTAAATAGCGGGCGTTTGTCAGTGCCTTGCACTTATGAAAAGTCAGTTTTAAGCACTCCTGATCTAGCGGCGGATCAATTCCCTAAAATGCTACGCCCCGGCTCTAGTTGCAAGGATGCCCCTGTCCAAGCTTTGAATGCTGCGCATAACGCTGAACCGTGGTTATTGCAGCAATTAGGTGATCGCTTTGTGCTGTTGATAGATGGACGAGCTTTAGCTACTGAAGCACTCGCCGCACTTAAGCAAGTGCAGGATTTGGAAATTGTCGTGATCGCTGATCAAATTCAAGCTAACTACACAACGCTTAAAGACAGTGCTGGCTTGGTCACTGAGCGCTATGACCTGCAACCCGGCACCGCTTATTTAATTCGCCCTGATCAGCATGTGGCAGCACGTTGGCGACAAGTCAAAACCGTTGCAGTGATCGCTGCACTGCAACGCGCCTTAGGGAAGGAGTGGGTATGAGCTCGTTAAATCTTCAAGCTAACTTTTCTGATGCGGATGCGTTCTTTGCAGCGCTGGCTGATTTGCATCGCGAAGGTGATGAACGCAAAAGTGAACGCATCAATGCGCGCTTAATTTTAATTCTCGCCAACCATATTGGTGAGCAAGCGATTCTGCTCGAAGCCATGCGCATCGCTGCTCAAGTAACCACCACTGATGAATAGGAGCTTTGCATGAGTGAATTGCACTATTTACACGGCTTCGGCAATGAATTTGAATCCGAAGCTTTAGCAGGCGCTTTACCGGTGGGACATTTTAGTCCGCAGCGTGTTAAGCACGGTTTATATGCGGAACAATTTAATTCCACAGCGTTTACAGCACCGCGTGCGGATAATCGCCGCACTTGGTTTTATCGGATTCGCCCTTCCGTCGTCCAAGGCCGCTATCGCCCCATTGATAATGGCTTAACCCGCAGCGCCCCTTTAAGCGAAGCGCCCACACCGCCCGATATGCTACGCTGGTCTCCGCTACCACTACCGACTGAACCTACCGATTTTGTTGCTGGTTTAACGACCTTAGCCACCAATGGTAGCGTACCGGGGCAAACCGGAATTGGTATTCATATGTATCTGGCCAATCAATCCATGCAGGATCGTTTCTATCTGAATGCCGATGGAGAAATGCTGCTGATTCCCCAACAAGGCGGCCTGCGCTTACATACCGAATGCGGAATTTTGGAAGTCGTGCCGGGTGAAATTGCCGTCGTGCCACGTGGGATGAAATGGCGGGTGGTGCTATTAAATGAAACGGCTCGCGGTTATGTTTGTGAGAATTATGGTCATCCACTGATTCTGCCAGAGCGCGGCCCGGTCGGTGCGAATGGCTATGCGAATGACCGCGATTTCCAGATTCCAGTCGCCGCTTATGAAGATCGTGAAGGTTCATTTGAATTAATCACTAAATTCATGGGGCAAAATTATGCTTGTGACTTAAGCCATTCACCGCTCGATGTAGTGGCTTGGACAGGCAATTCAGTACCCTATAAATATGATTTAGCACGTTTCAATGTCATGAACACTGTCAGCTACGATCATCCTGACCCTTCGATCTTTACAGTGTTAACTTCACCTTCCGGTCAAGCGGGAGTCGCGAATGTTGATTTCGTGATCTTCCCACCGCGCTGGATGGTCGCTGAAGATACTTTCCGCCCACCTTGGTATCATCGCAATTTCATGAGTGAATTCATGGGCTTAATCTTGGGTGTGTATGATGCTAAAGAAAGCGGTGGTTTTGACCCCGGTGGAGCAAGCTTGCACAATAGCTTCTCACCGCATGGCCCCGAAGCCGCCGTGTTTGAAAAAGCGAGCATCGCGGAACTTAAGCCACAACGTTATGAAAACACCTTAGCCTTTATGTTCGAGTCGCGCTATGTAATTCAACCCACACGCTTTGCTCTCGATACGCCTGCACTCCAAGCCAATTATGTGGATTGCTGGCAGGGTTTAACGAAACATTTTGGAGGAGCCGCATGAAACTCGCCTCATTAAAACACGGTCGTGACGGTGAACTGATAGTAGTCTCCCGCGATTTAAAACAAGCAGTCAAAGCTACTGGCATCGCCCCTACCCTCCAAGCTGCCTTAGATGATTGGGCAACACTTGTACCCCGTCTACAAGCGCTATCAGATGAGTTAAATGCTGGTAAAGCCAGCAATGCATTCGCCTTCGACCAAGCAGCTTGTGCCTCTCCTCTACCACGTGCTTATCAATGGGCAGATGGTAGCGCTTATGTGAATCACGTTGAGCTGGTACGCAAAGCACGCAATGCCGAAATGCCCGAAAGCTTTTGGCATGATCCGCTCATGTACCAAGGTGGCTCGGATAGCTTCATTGGCCCCCGCGACCCTGTGCCCTTAGCCAGCGAAGCTTGGGGGATTGATTTTGAAGCCGAAGTCGCCGTCATCACTGACGATGTGCCAATGGGCGCTAGCCCTGAAATCTGCGCTGATAAAATTCGCTTACTGATGTTGGTGAATGATGTCTCCTTGCGCGGTTTGATCCCGGCAGAGCTGGCTAAAGGCTTTGGCTTTTTCCAATCCAAACCTTCCAGTGTGTTCTCGCCCGTTGCAGTTACACCCGATGAATTAGGTGAGGCTTGGCAAGATGGGCGGGTGCATTTGCCACTCTTGGTCACTTATAACCAGCAGCTCTTTGGCAAAGCCAATGCAGGCGAAGATATGACCTTTAATTTCCCGCAAATTATCGCCCATGCTGCAAAAACGCGCCCACTGGGTGCAGGTGCCATTATTGGCTCAGGCACAGTCTCAAATAAGCAAGATACTGAATACGGCTCAGCCGTTGCGGAAGGTGGCATGGGTTACTCCTGCATCGCGGAAGTGCGCATGATTGAAACCATCAATACTGGCAAACCGCAAACTTCATTTATGAAATTCGGTGATACGATTCGGATTGAAATGCTGGATGCGAATGGACAGAGCGTGTTTGGGGCGATTGATCAGAGGATGGTGGCGTATAAGGGCTAAAGCTCTCTCAAAGAAGGAGGATATACCTCCTTCTGAAGTCGACCCGTTAAACTATGAGACTTGGGTATCGCCATAGTGGTTTTGGAGCTTTTTGAGTAGCTCCAATCCGCGCTGTTTATTGCCTCTGCTTGCTAAAGCCTTGAAACGGCTTTCTGCATCAAACTCAGTCAAAGCCATGATGGTGAACTCTTCGTAGAGTTTATTGATGCTGATATTGCGTGAGGCGGCTAAATTTTTAATTCGCTGATGCGTGTCTTCGGGTAGCCTGACTGTAATTACGCCCATAATGCCTCCTGTATAAATGTTTGCGGTGTGACAATTTGTAAGTCATCAAAAATTAAGTCACCACTTTTCAAATCACGTATATTGTTGCTGATGATATATTTGGCTCTGCCTGCCAGTGCAAGTTCAATAAGATGATTATCACCTTCATCTTTGAGGTCAGGCCGCCACCCGAAGTAAATTCGACACCACTCACAACAAGCTAAAAAAGCTGACAAAAACTCTAAGCGCTCGTTTGTATCCAAAGGGCAGTGACGCATTAGATCTTCACGGCTGAGCACATCCCAGTATTCATTGAATAAAGCTTCACCCACCAAAGGGGTTATTTGATTTTGCAAAGCGATTTCCAAAATTTTCCTAGCAGCAGAACCTTCCTTTCCAAGCATAACGGCGACCAGAACATTCGTATCAATCACAACTTTCAAACAATTTACTCGTAATCATTTTAATTAGATAATGCTAGCATATACGCTATCATTTTGATAGTTGGGCTTGTAGCTCTGCCAACTCTTTATCCCGCCGATGATAGCCTGTTGCCTTGATGAGGCGTTCGGCCTCGGCGATATGCATCTGAGCGCTTTGCCTATTGCCTTCGACTTCGCTCAGGCAAGGGGTTGTGCCACTGTTCGAGGGCTGAGCGAAGTCGAAGCCCGATGCAGCCACCAACAACCGCGCCATCTCCAAATGATAATCCGTCAAAAACAGCCGCATCCCGCTGCCGTCGGCGATGTCTAACACTTCCTGCAAGTCCTGCCGGGCGCGGGCGAAGTCGCGGGTGTAGCGATGCAGGGTGGCACGGGCGAGTAAAGCGCGAGGTATGTGATGTTTTACTCCATCATTACGCAAACAATCTACCGCTTCATTTAGACATTTAGAAGCTTGTTGGTATTCTTGCTGTTCCAAATGTACTAAACCGGGAAGTAGTTTATCGAGAGCATAACTTAATTTGTCCTGACTATGTTGCTCGTTTCACTGCAAGGTTCGTTGAATACGATGGGCAACGTTTTCTAGGTCATTTAGCGACAAAAGCAAGTCGCAATAACGAAATCCCCATAATGAATATAAATAAGGTCTATCACCTGAAGGATGATATTGCTGTTGCAATAATTTTTCTGCCTCTTGGAAAAAATCAACTGCTTTATCAGTATTGCCTGCTTGGTGAAGTATATCAGCTTGCGTAGTACGACATATGATGGATTGCAAATTATCACCCGATTTGTCTGCATACTCTATACTTTTTTCCGCGCCACGGCAGGCGTCATGAATATCACCAAGAATAAGTTGTAATTCACTGAAATTGCTAGTGACAGAAGCAGCGTTCCTCCAATCTTGGCTTTTCACTAGCATTCTTGCACTCAATCCCATCGCATCTTTTGCTTCAGTGAGACGTCCTAACGTGCGCAAACAAAATCCAGACCACAACAATAGCTTGGCTTGTGATGCTGGTTTTAAGTTTTCGACTGCTAACTTATCCCATGGGGTGGCAAAATAATTCGATATAACAATAAGATCGTCACCAAAGGCACTCAGCTTTTTCCATATGTATAATTCATCTTTTCTCCTGATCCGGTGCCAAAGAATTTCATCCATTGTTTTTTGGTGTAATGAGGCTTTACACCCATGCGCCACCGCACTGAACAGCGGCTGCATTTCTTCCAGCGTGTCAGGCAGAAATTTTCCGTACAGTTTCTCCGGCAGGGCTTTGTAGTATTCATACAAGCGTCCATGTGCCTGTTGCCAGACTTGCGGCTGCTGCGCTTGCAGTTGCCCGCCGAAGTATTCGCGGATCAGCGGGTGGCAGTCGAGCAGATCGGGGCGAATCTCATGCGCTGATAACATCCGGTGTTTTTCACGCAAATCGCGGATAGCAACTTTCCACGCTTTTTCAGGAATGCCAGCGGTAAGATTTGGGACTTGCGCTTGCCACAATACCTGCAAAACGTCGGTTTCGATAGGATGATCAAACAGCCCCAGCAAATGCAGCAATTGCAATTCAGGCGTACCCGCCAACCAACGGCTATACGCCTGCATCACTTTGAACGCATGGCGGCCTGCATCGTCATAATCGTCGATCAATTCACTCAAGGTGTCGCGCTTGCGTACATCGCCATCCAGATAGGTGTGTAAAGCGTTACCCAATAAATGCAGCGCGAGTGCATGGCAACCGTATTCATGGACGGCTTTTTCTAGCTCAGTTTCACTGCCGTGTACTTCCCAAGACTTCAGCAGGCTAACGCCATCGTCTGGTGCGAGATTTTGCAAATCATAAGAAATGACGTGGGCGCGGTCACTGAGTTCATGCACTGCAAGGCGCGTGGTAATAATGCACAGGCTGTTATGTTCCCCAGCAAGGCTTTTCAGCAATTGGCGAATCGCACGGTCTTTAAGTTCGCCACGCATTCCACGCCCAGCATGTTGCAACGGCTCTAAACCGTCCAACACCAGCAGACAACGCCGTTGCCGCAACAAATGCGCAAGATGTTCGCCTTTTTCCTCTTCGGTGTTGAACTGAGTTTTCTCGGATTTCAGCACCCCGAATATATGGCTGAAAAACGGCGTGGCGGAAGTCTGCTTGTCTTCGCTTGAACCTTGCGAGTAAAACGACCATGCGATTAGCACGGGGATGTCGGCGGTGTGGTCAAGCCAGTGGCGTAGGAGTTTGGTTTTGCCAGTGCCGCCGGGGGCGATGAATTGGATGATGCGGGTGGTGGTGTTTCCCCATGCGTCATTGAGGAGTTGCAGTTCGGCGGTACGTCCGAAGAAGCCGCCTTTGACGGTGGGGAGGCGGTCGGAGTGGATGACTGTTGGCATATGTCCATTCGCTGCTGGCATAGAACGGATTGCTCCCAACGGCGGCGCAATGTATTCAGCTTGCCCCGTCAGCACACGGTACAGCTTCTCATAATCACTGGGCAAGCAATACGTCGAATAAGGTTTCAGTGTTAGCGGCACATGATCCAGACTGCCATGCGTCGGAATTAGCGGGATGAATTTGCTGTTGAGGCAATAGTGGTCGTACAACGTTTGTGAAATAACCACGCCTTCAAATGTCACACCGCACCCACCGTCAGTTTCCTGCCCACGGTAACGCCGCAAATAGGCTTCGGTGCAAACCAATAGCACGAAATCAGCTGCCTCGATTTGATTTTCCATCCAACATTGCCAACCTTCGGGGGGAAAGCCGTTGATATACTGGTCAATCAGGCAATCCAGCCCCTCCTGCCGCAAACGGTCAGATATGCCACGCACAAACTCGCGATGCATCTCCGAATCGTGGCTATAGCTAATGAAAATCTTAGTCATGTGAGCAAGCTCTGTTCACTTTACAATGGGCTTGATAATACCGTTTATCGACAAGCTTTTAATTGCGGATGCTAGCCCACTGTTAGCCTTAGCCAAACTAGACCTCCTAAATTTACTCGAACAGCTATTTGGCGTCGCTTTAATCCCAGAAGCGGTCTATAACGAATGCCTTGCTAAATCAGGCCTAGAGTGTCTATGTTCCCTGCTTAAACCGCCTATAATAAGCCCCCGGCGGCTCCGCAAACTCCCCCTTCTCACAAACACTCACTTCCTTAAAGTACTGATCCGCAAACGGTGCAATCACTGCATACAACTGCGCCGTCATCCGTCGCGCTTGTTGGCTGGCTGAATCGGCTTCCACCAATTCTTTAGGTAATTCGGGTTCGCGTAATAAAATCCGCCGGTATTTATGAATCAACAGAATCTTAATTAAAAAGCATAATTCAGGATCAGCTTGATCGGTACTTAAAGCGGCTGCTAATACGGGTGAGAATTGCTGATTAAACTCGGTGTATTCTTCATCTAAGGCTTCAGTGTTAAAACATTGGCGAATTAAGCGATTAGCCACCGGCACATTTTCTGGCTCTGGGGTGGATGCTTGTAGAATTGCAACGTGCTCTTCAATTTGAAGCTCTTTAATGAGAGCACTGACTTCAGCTAAATCAGCCGTTGGATGAGCAAAAATACCCGTAGTGATATGCGTGAAACCTAGCCAAAATAACTCTTTGCGCAGTTGCTCACGTTGTTCAGGGACTAGCTCACCTAAGAGGGTAATGACTAAGCGCCACTGCCCATCCCAACTCGCTAAATCGGGTGCATAAATTCGACTCACTGCGCTAGAAAATTGGCGCAAACCTTTTTCCGTTAAAGAATAAAAACTACGCCGACCTATTTGCTGCGATCTGAGTAGTTTTTTTTCAGAAAGACGGAACACACAAGTACGCACTAAGCGTTCATTGACGCCAAGCGGCTTGACCAGCCTAATCAAACTTCCGAGCCAAATTGAGCCACCATGCGGACAAACCGTATCACCATACACCGTGACAATCAGTGAGTTCGCATGAATCGGCGAAGTTTGCACAAACTGATCAATCAGCGTTTGCGCCGCTTGATTAAAGGCATTCACTGTACCTATTTTGGGTTGTCGAGCTGGATTAGTCACGTTTCAACTGGGTTCCTGTTGTTTGACTTGATAGAGGGGTGCAAGGCCATCGGCGTCAATACGTGGGCGATTGGCTTCGATTTCAGTTAAAGGCGTAGTCTCCACTAAAGTTTGCATACTACGCACGGCCAGCTTTTGATACGAGCGTGTACCCTCTTCTTTCCAAGCAATTTCGGTATCACTTAACTCACGTATTACCCGAGCCGGAGTTCCTGCCACTAAACTCCGTGCGGGCACTTGCATATTCGCTTTCACAAAACTCATCGCCGCCACGATGGCTGATTGTCCAATCACTGCCCCATCCATAATGACACTATTCATGCCTACCAAAGCATTTTCGCCGACTTCACAGCCGTGTAAAACGGCCCCATGACCAATATGGCCATTTTTGCGCACAATGGTATCCGTGCCGGGGAAACCATGCATCACGCAAGTATCCTGTAAATTGGCACCTTCTTCTAATACTAAACGTCCAAAATCACCCCGTAGTACTGCATTTGGTCCTACATAGCAGCTCGCAGCGACAATGACATCACCAATTAATACTGCAGTGGGGTGAACATAACTTTCAGGATGCACCACGGGGCGAATTCCATTGATGGCATAGTAAGGCATGAATAAGTCCTCCATTATTAGGTTTAAGCTTAGTCGGTCTAAGCGTTTTACGTCTACTCCTCAGACCTTAGTAAAACACAAAGCGATACAACAAAAAATACTTTGACTATAATTATGTATCATATTACTATCCACAACATCAGATAACCAAGTGGAGAGGTTGGGTATGAAGCTGCAAAGTTATGCTCAAGGGGAATGGTACGCATCCTCGCAAGCAGGCGCTCTCATCAAGCACGCTATTACCGGCGAAGACTTCGCGGAAATCAGCAGTGAAGGTCTCGATTTCCCAGCCATGCTTGAGTATGCACGTCAAGTCGGTGGCTCCAACTTACGCAAATATACCTTTCATCAACGTGCATTGATGCTCAAAGCCCTTGGCAAATACTTAATTGAGCGCAAAGAACAACTCTATACCTGCTCAAAAGCGACAGGCGCGACACGTACCGATTCATGGATTGATATTGAAGGTGGCATTAGCACTATGTTGGTGTTCGCCAGCAAAGGTCGCCGTGAGCTGCCGAATAGCAATGTCTATTTAGATGGGGTGCAAGAGCAAATCTCACGCAATGGCACTTTCACCGCCCAACATATCTATACGCCGATTCAGGGTGTAGCGGTGCAAATCAATGCCTTCAACTTCCCTTGCTGGGGAATGTTGGAAAAGTTAGCACCGACCATCCTAGCCGGTGTACCTAGTATCGTTAAACCCGCCAGCCAGACTGCTTATGTGACTGAGCTGGTGGTAAAAATGATCATTGAATCGAAGATTTTACCCGAAGGTGCTTTACAGTTAGTTTGTGGAAGTACCGGTAATTTATTAGAGCATTTAACTTGCCAAGATGCAGTGAGCTTTACAGGTTCTGCGTGGACTGGACAAAAGCTCAAACAGCATCCCAATGTGATTGCGAATTCTGTGCGTTTCTATATGGAAGCCGACTCCTTAAACTGCTCGATCCTAGGTAGCGATGTGCAGCCCGGCACACCAAGCTTTGACTTATATATCAAAGAAGTCGTGCGTGAAATGACCGTCAAAGCGGGGCAAAAATGTACCGCAATTCGTCGCTCAATGGTGCCAGCAGATCGTTTAGAAGCGGTGGCAGCCGCGTTAAAAGAGCGCTTAAGCAAGATTCAAGTCGGTGATCCTGATCAAGAAGGTGTCAAGATGGGCGCTTTGGCTGGTTTAGAGCAACGCTCTGATGTGCGTGAGCGCATCGCGGAATTAGCCAAGCAAAACGAGATTTTATTCGGCGATATGCATCATGTGAATGTACTCGGTGCTAACAATGATACTGGTGCATTCCTGTCACCAATGGTCTTGGCTTGCAAAGATGCACGCACTACCAATGCACATGATGTCGAAGCATTCGGCCCTGTGACCACTTTGATTCCCTACAGCAATGAAGAAGAAGCGGTGGAATTAGCCGCTCTAGGTAAAGGTAGCTTAGTCGCTTCAGTCGCAACGGCGAATAAGGATGTAGCCCGTAAGATCGTGGTAGGCATCGCACCCTATCATGGTCGGGTCTTAGTGCTGGATGAAAAATGTGCGAAAGAATCCACTGGACACGGTTCACCCTTAGCTCATCTGATTCATGGTGGCCCTGGCCGTGCGGGTGGTAGTGAAGAAATGGGCGGGGTACGGGGTGTAAAGCATTATATGCAACGCACTGCCGTACAAGGCTCACCCGATATGCTCACGGCTGTCACAGGCGTTTGGATGCAAGGGGCTGAACGGAATACGGATGGAGTTCATCCCTTCCGTAAGAGCTTTGATGAATTAGAAATCGGCGATGCAGTCATTACTGAAAAGCGCACGCTTAGCCTTGCGGATATTGAAGCCTTCGCGGAGCTCAGCGGCGACAAATTCTATGCGCACATGGATCAAGCGGCGGCACAACGTAACCCATTCTTTAAGGATCGGGTCGCGCATGGTTATTTCTTAGTGTCCTTAGCAGCAGGTTTATTTGTTGAACCTAATGAAGGCCCCGTACTCGCTAATTATGGTTTAGATGACTTGCGCTTCTCAGCACCCGTGTATGCCGGTGATACTCTGCAAGTGCAATTGACCTGTAAGCAAAAAACTAACCGCGAAACCGAGAACTACGGGGAGGTGCGTTGGGACACTGCTATCGTAAATCAAGAGGGAGCGCTGGTCGCTCATTATGACGTATTGACTTTGGTCGCCAAGCAACAAGGAGGCGAAACAAAATGATGACTACCGAACAAAATTTCATGCGCAAAATCGAGGCCGAAGAAAAGATTGAGCCGAAAGATTGGATGCCTGAAGCCTATCGCCAAAACCTGATTCGACAAATTTCTCAGCATGCACATTCTGAAATCATCGGCATGCAACCAGAAGGCAACTGGATTACACGTGCGCCCTCATTGCGCCGTAAAGCAGTCCTTTTGTCTAAAGTACAAGACGAAGGCGGCCACGGCTTATACCTATACAGCTCTTGTGAGACTTTAGGCGTGAAACGCGCTGATCTGGTTGCTGCCATGCAATCCGGTGAAGCGAAATATGCCTCTATCTTCAATTATCCAACCCAAACTTGGGCAGATATTGGCGCGATTGGCTGGCTGGTGGATGGTGCTGCGATTGTCAATCAAGTGTCTTTGCAGCGCACGTCTTATGGCCCCTATTCGCGCGCGATGATTCGGATTTGTAAGGAAGAAAGCTTCCATCAGCGTCAAGGCTATGAATTGATGATCGCACTCGCACATGGCAGCCCTGAGCAAAAAGCAATGGCTCAAGATGCGCTGAATCGCTTCTACTGGCCTTCGCTAATGATGTTTGGCCCACATGATGCTGAATCTGCACACTCCGCCAAGTCAATGACTTGGAAAATCAAGCGCGAAACCAATGACGATTTGCGCCAAAAGTTCATTGATCAAACCGTGCCGCAGATTGAATTCTTAGGTTTAGAGCATCCTGACAAAGATTTGAAATGGAATGCCGAGCGCGGCCATTATGACTCCGGCGAAATCGACTGGAAGGAATTTTACAACGTGATTAATGGCAATGGTCACTGCAATCGCCAGCGCGTAGAGCATCATATTCGTGCTCATGAAGAAGGCGCTTGGGTACGTGATGCGATGACGGCT
Source organism: Thiolinea sp. (assembly GCA_049290875.1). Lineage (GTDB taxonomy): Bacteria > Pseudomonadota > Gammaproteobacteria > Thiotrichales > Thiotrichaceae > Thiolinea. The sequence goes on along the minus strand of JBATOI010000031.1, from coordinate 17,594 downwards.
TATAACGCCAAGCAACAAGCTAAAATCACTGAACAACGCCAAGCCGCTTAAGGAGAGATCGCAATGGCTACTGACAATCTTGAATTATATGAAGTCTTTGTGCGAGCACGTCGTGGCTTAGATCATAAGCATGTCGGCAGCTTACATGCCCAAGATGCTGAGCAAGCCTTGGAATATGCGCGTGATGTTTATACTCGTCGCAGCGAAGGCGTGAGCATTTGGGTGGTACGTTCGCGGGATATTTGTGCTTCGCAAGAAGATGATAGCGAAAGCTTCTATGACCCTTCCGATGACAAACCGTATCGGCATGCGACTTACTATCAGCTTTCTGAAGCTGTGAACAATATGTGAGGTCATGATGAGCGACTTCGATCTCAAAGCAGCCACCCAAGAATACGCAACGCGCTTAGGCGATGATTCGGTAGTCTTAGGCCATCGCCTTTCCGAGTGGACCAGCAATGGCCCGTTCCTGGAAGAAGACATTGCACTCAGCAATGTAGCCCTCGACTATATTGGCCGCGCCCGCATGTATTACACCTATGCGGCAGAGCTGGCTGGAAACGGCAAAACGGAAGATGATCTTGCCTATATGCGTAATATGCGTGAGTACCGTAATCTATTGATTCATGAGCTACCCCGTGGTGATTTTGCTTACACGATGGTGCGCCAATTATTCGTGGACGTGTTCAATACGCATTATTTAGCCGAGCTTGCAAAATCTTCTGATAGCACCCTAGCTGGGATTGCGCAGAAAGCGATTAAAGAAACCCGCTATCACTTACGCCGTAGCCACGAATGGGCTTTACGCTTAGGCGATGGTACTGCAGAAAGCCATCAACGCATGCAGCGTGCTATCGAAGCTCTATGGGGTTATACGCATGAATTATTTGATGCTGACCCACTTGAACAGCAATTAGCCGATATTGGAGTAGGCGTGCATAACGCCAAGTTACGCCCTGCTTGGCTAGAACAAGTCTCGGCGATTTTGACCGAAGCGACGCTCAGTGTACCCAAAGATGATTGGGCGGTGCGCGGTGGGCGGATTGGTTATCACACCGAAAACCTCGGGCATTTGCTCAATGATATGCAGTTTTTACATCGCGCCTATCCGGGCTGTCAGTGGTAACTATGGCTAAATCAATTCCAGTCATCCCGTTTGCTTGGTACGAGCGCGCCCAGCGGCGTAAGCAGTCTGCTTACCCGCAAATTTGGGATGTGCTGGATCAAGTGAAAGACCCAGAAGTGCCCGTATTGAGCATTTGGGATTTGGGCGTGCTCTGTGATGTGCAGCAGCTTGAGGATAAGTATCGGGTGAGTATTACCCCGACTTATTCAGGCTGCCCCGCGATGGAGACGATTCGGGCAGATATTGCCGCCGCTTTAGACGCTGCCAAGCTTCAGCCCTATGAGATCGTGACGCGCTTAAGCCCTGCTTGGACGACCGATTGGTTATCGCCACAAGGCCGTGAGCAATTGCAGGCTTATGGGATTGCGCCTCCGCAAGGGGGTGGTTGTGCCCATGCACAAGGACTGACGCCTGAAGCTGGCATTGAATGCCCGCATTGTGGCTCTAGGCAAACGCGCCGGATTAGTGAATTTGGTTCAACAGCTTGTAAGGCTTTATTTCAATGCCAAGACTGTCATGAACCGTTTGATTACTTTAAGCATCTTTGAGGGTGACCCCGATGGCTGATACTCGTTTTTATCCTCTGACCATTAGCGAGATTAAACCAGAAACTGATACGGCAGTTTGTGTCTCGTTTCAGATTCCACCCGAACTAACTGAGACTTTTAAATTTGTCCAAGGCCAATTCCTCACCCTCAAAGCAGATATTGAGGGCGAAGATGTCCGCCGTTCTTATTCGATCTGCTCGGGCGTGCATGATGGCCAATTGCGCGTCGGGATTAAGCGGGTGCGCGGTGGCAAATTTTCCAATTACGCAAATGATCAATTTAAAGTCGGTGATAGTGTTGAAGTCATGCCCCCTCAAGGCAGCTTCAATTCACCTTTAAGTGCGCAGAACGCTAAGAACTATATGTGCTTAGCGGGTGGTAGTGGGATCACACCGATTTTGTCAATTATGAAAACCATTTTGGTGGAAGAACCGAATAGCAAAGTCACTTTGATTTATGGAAATCGGCGCAGCAATTCAGTGATGTTCAAGGACGAGTTGAGCTTCCTGAAAAACAAATACATGAACCGCTTCCAGTGGATCAATATCATGAGCCAAGAAGATCAAGGCGCTGAGGTGCTGAATGGGCAAATTGATAATCAAAAAGGCACCGCTTTGCACAAAAGCCGCCTGATTAATATCAAAGCCACCGATGAAGTTTTTATCTGCGGCCCGGAAGCGATGATGTCCGAAGTGTCACGCGGCTTCCGTGCGTCTGGCTTGAGTGATGAGCAGATTCATTATGAATTGTTCGCCAACTCTTCAGAAGATGCCGCGACCTTACTGGAGAAAGCGCAGCAACGGATTGATACTTATGGCGAGGAAAAGACCAGTAAAGTCACCGTAATTGCGGATGGACGCTCTTTACAGTTTGACCTTGCTACCGTTGGGCAAAACATTTTAGATGCGGGTATTCATAATGGCCTTGACCTACCCTATGCTTGTAAAGCGGGCGTATGCTCGACTTGTAAAGCAAAGTTGGTAAAAGGCCAAGTCGATATGGACATTCATCATGGTTTGGAAGCGCATGAAATTGCAGCAGGCTATATCCTGACCTGCCAAGCGCATCCAGTCTCTGATGAGGTGGTGGTAGATTTCGATCAACGTTAATAGCTTTTAACTAACATTCTTGATTAAAACATCTGGAGGAGAGGATTCATGAAAAACTTGAAACGCTTAATGCTGAGTTTTGCAATTGCATCGGCGGCGATGGCAGCCTCAGCACCAAGCTGGGCAGAAACCACCATTCGAGTCGGCTCTTGGCTGCCACCTGCGCATACCATGAATGCTGATGTTTTACCGACTTGGGGCAAGTGGATTGAAGAAGCCACTGAAGGCCGCGTCAAACTGAAAATTGAATACCCCGGCGGCGACCCGAAAGCCTTACTCGATCAAGTACAGGATGGTGCGTATGAAGCTGCTTGGACTTTCCACGGCTATTATCCTGGCCGCTTTAAACTGACCAAAATGGTGGAGCTGCCTGGGATCGAAGGTGGCGCGAAAGGTGCTTCGATTGCTCACTGGCGTATCAATGAAAAATACTTAGCTAAAGCGAATGAACACGAAGGTGTGGTGTTAGCGGGGTTGTTCACGCATGGCCCTGGTCAAATTCATTTAGCTAAGCCCATCGAAAAGCTCTCTGATATGAAGGGCAAAAAGATTCGTATCGGTGGTGGTGTGCAAGCCGATATTGGTAAGGCGATGGGTCTTGAAGGCGTAGCCGCCCCCGGTTCTAAAGTTTATGAAATCCTCGCTCAAGGTGTAGCCGATGGCGCTTTCATGCCGATGGGTGAAAAGAAAACCTTACGCTTAAAAGAAGTCGCGCCTTTCTCGATTAAATTCCCGAATGGCATGTATCTCGGTAGCTTCATGATTATTCTCAACCAAGAATTCATGGACAAACTCGATGCCAAAGACCGCGAAGCGATTATGAAAGTTTCCGGTGAAAAGCTCTCGGCTTTAGCCGGTGAAAAGTGGGGCTATGAAGCGGAAGAAGGCGAAAAAGATGCAGCAGCAGCCGGCAATACTATCAAAGAAGCCACTCCAGAAATGCTAACTGAATTCGCCGATATGACCAAAGACTTTGACAAGAACTTCTTAGAAAGTGTTAAAGACAGCGGTGTTGATGCAGCAGCAGCCCTAAAAGAAATGCGCGAAATCTCCAAAGCTGAAGGATCAAAATGAAATGACGAGTGCTGAACAAATCACCCAGCACTCTGAGAAGGGGCTAGCCAGATGGCTAGCCTTAACTCTCAACCTGATCGCAGGGGGTGCTTTAATGCTGATGATGCTAATCACCTGCGCCGATGTGGTTGGTCGTTATTTTTTTAATAAGCCCTTAGTCGGTGGCGTCGAGCTTATTGAGGTTTTATTAGGCATAATGATCTTCATGGCTCTGCCAGTAATTTCTTGGCGTAATGAGCAAGTCGTAGTGGATATTTTAGACCCCTTTGTACCACCCTTCCCCACGATGATTCGCAACCTCCTCTTCAATGTAGTGACTGCGATTGCCTTAGTTGTCATTGGGCAACGCATTTGGGATTTGGGTGCACGTGCCAGTTCGCATGGTGAAGTGACTGAATACTTACATCTTCCCGTGGGCGGCATTGTTAGCTTCTTTGGCGTAATGTGCTGGTTTACGGCTTTAGTGCTAGTCACTCTTGGTATTTACCGTGCTCTGGTGCAATACCGCTTATCACAACAACCTACTAATCGAGAATTGGAGTAACACCATGCTAGTGTCCTTAGTGGGTTTTGCAGTTTTACTCTTTCTGATTATGATTCGTATGCCGATTGGCATTGCGATGGGTTTGGTGGGTTTCTTTGGTTTTGCTTGGTTGAATGATTGGAATTGGACAGCGGCGCTTTCGATGTCAGCCCGCCGCCTGATTGATACGGCTCGCGACTATAGCCTCACTGTTATTCCTTTGTTTATTCTGATGGGCAACTTTGTTACTAAGTCTGGCTTATCTCACGAATTATATCGCGCCTCTTATGCATTTATGGGGCATTTACGCGGTGGTTTGGCAATGGCAACGGTTGTAGCATGTGGCGGTTTCTCAGCGATTTGCGGTTCCAGTTTGGCAACTGCAGCCACTATGTCGAAAGTCTCGATGCCACCGATGCGCAAATACGGCTATAGCGATGCCTTAGCGACCGCCTCGATTGCAGCGGGGGGCACGCTGGGCATTCTAATTCCACCCAGCGTTATCCTGCTGATTTACGGGATTATGACCGAGCAAAGTATCCGGGAATTATTCGCAGCGGGTTTCTTACCTGGCATGTTAGGTATTTTGTTGTATGTGGGTGCAGTGGCTTGGACAGTCTGGCGCAATCCCAAAGCTGGCCCTCCGGGTGAACGCTCCACAGGTAAAGAGCGCTTGGAGGCTATGAAAGGCGTTTGGGGTACTTTGCTACTATTCGTGCTCGTAATCGGTGGGATGTATGTCGGTGCTTTCACTGCTACCGAAGCAGCGGGCATTGGTGCTGCCGGTGCATTTCTGATTGCGCTCTCACGTAAGTCGATTTCTTGGCGCACGCTGTATGAAGTGTTGACTGAAACCGCGCACACCTCTGCTTCCTTATTCTTCGTGGTGATTGGTGCGCTGATTTTTTCTAATTTCATCACCCGCGCTGAATTCCCTGATTATTTATTGCAGTTTGTGCAGAGCTACAACCTCAGCCCGATGCTGGTTATCTTTATGATTCTGGGCATATATATCCTGCTGGGTTGTATCTTAGAAAGCTTGTCAATGATGCTGCTCACTGTGCCCATTTTCTACCCACTGGTGCAGAGCCTTGGCTTTGATTTGGTATGGTTTGGAATTTTGGTCGTGGTCGTCACTGAGATTAGTTTGCTGACTCCACCCGTGGGTTTGAATGTCTTCGTCTTGAGCGGTGTGCTTAAGGATGTGAAAACCAGCACGATTTTCAAAGGCGTTACGCCCTTCTGGATAGCCGACCTGATTCGCTTAACTTTACTGACCTTAATTCCGGCTATTTCCTTGTTTTTGCCGGAAGTTTTATATCGCTAATGATAGCAAAACACTGAATTAACCCACGGAATGACAGGCATGAGTTTTAAGACCCTTGAGTTAGCCATCGCGGATGGAGTGGCGACTTTAACCTTCAATCGCCCTGATAAGCTAAATAGCTTTACCACTGAAATGCATGCAGAAGTACGCGAGGCTTTAAGCCAACTTACAGCCGATGCGAGCGTGCGCTGCTTATTAATCACGGGCAATGGACGCGGCTTCTGTGCAGGGCAAGACCTTGCGGATGAAGTGGCAAGTGCGGATATTGGGGCTACCGTTGAGCGTGATTACAATCCTTTAGTGCGTGCTCTGACGACGCTGCCGATGCCGGTGGTGTGTGCAGTCAATGGCATAGCAGCGGGTGCTGGAGCGAATATCGCTTTAGCTTGCGACCTTGTGTTAGCAGCCCGTTCGGCTGCCTTTATTCAAGCTTTCTGCAAGATTGGTTTAGTCCCTGATTCGGGTGGCACTTGGACCCTGCCACGCGTTGTTGGGCATGCACGAGCGATGGCTTTGACTTTATTAGGCGAGAAGATTAGCGCTGAAAAAGCTGAAGCTTGGGGCATGATTTGGAAATGTGTAGATGATACTGAACTGATGCCTGAAGCCCTAAAGCTGGCTAAGCATTTAGCCACTCAGCCTACGAAAGGTTTGGCGATGACTAAACAAGCACTGCATGCCGCTGCCACCAATACTCTGGATCAGCAACTGGACTTAGAGCGCGATCTGCAAACCGCTGCAGCCGCCAGCTACGACTTCAAAGAAGGCGTGAATGCTTTCTTAGATAAACGTGCGCCAGTCTTTAAGGGGGAATGAGATGGCTGAACTAGATCCTTTTGCACGCGCTTGTAGTGATGCCATGCACGCGAATGATCGCACCGCGCATATGATGGGTATCGACATTGTGGAAACGGTAGCAGGCCAAGCCACCCTCACTATGCAGGTGCGCAATGATATGCTGAATGGTCATGATGTTTGTCACGGCGGCATGCTATTTACGCTGGCCGATACGGCTTTTGCGCATGCTTGCAATAACACCAATAAAGTCACCCTCGCTTCCGGCTGCACAATTGACTTCTTAGCACCTGCTTATGAAGGCGAACTGCTGACCGCGAAAGCTATCGAGCGTTCACGCAGCGGACGAACTGGCGTTTACGACGTAGAAATTCATAACCCTGATGGCAAATTAGTAGCGACCTTCCGTGGGCGCTCCTATCAACTCAAAGGTAGTGTGCTACCCGAAAGCTAGCGATAACTAGCAGCACCAAGGAGGAGAAGCAATGAGTACCGGTTTTCCAAGTGAAACGTTGACCTTAGACAGTTTTGCTACGGTCAGTATCGACGAATTACAAGCACTTCAGCTCAAACGCCTGCAATGGACAGTCAAGCATGCCTATGAAAATGTCCCGATGTATCGGGCTAAATTTGATGCCGCTGGTGTGCACCCTGATGATTTAAAACAACTCAGCGATATTCAAAAATTCCCTTACACCACTAAGCATGATTTACGTGATAACTATCCATTTGGCATGTTTGCTGTGCCGATGGAACAAGTCTCGCGCATTCATGCGTCCAGCGGTACGACTGGCAAGCCGACTGTAGTCGGTTATACCAAGGGCGATATTGAGCGCTGGTCTGATGCAGTTGCGCGCGCTATTTTTGCAGCCGGTGGCAGACCGGGCGATAAAGTGCATGTTGCTTATGGTTATGGTTTATTTACCGGCGGCTTAGGTGCGCACTACGGTGCGGAGCGTTTAGGTTGCACAGTCATTCCCATGTCCGGCGGCCAAACTGAAAAGCAAGTACAACTGATTCAGGATTTTAAGCCTGACATCATTATGGTCACACCCTCCTACTGCTTGAATATTGCGGATGAATTTGAGCGTCAAGGTCTTGATCCACGTGCTTGCTCTTTGCGGGTGGGTATCTTTGGTGCAGAGCCGTGGACACCTGCGATGCGTTTAGAAATCGAGCAGCGCATGGGCTTGGATGCAGTCGATATCTATGGTTTATCGGAAGTGATGGGGCCGGGTGTCGCACAAGAATTTGTGCAGACTAAAGATGGCCCGACGATTTGGGAAGATATGTTCTACCCCGAAACGATTCACCCTGAAACCCTACAAACCGTGGCTGAAGGCACAGAAGGTGAATTGGTGTTCACCTCTTTAGTTAAAGAAGCGATGCCGGTGATTCGCTATCGTACCCGGGATTTGACCACCCTACTCCCCGGTAGCGCTTGTAATATGCGGCGCATGGCCAAGATCACCGGGCGCAGCGATGATATGATGATTATTCGTGGTGTGAATGTGTTCCCCACACAAATCGAAGAAATCATCCTAAAGATTCCAACGCTCTCGCCGCATTATCAAATTGAGATTAGCCGTGATGGCAACCTCGACAATCTGGCAGTGAATGTGGAAGCGCGTAGCAATCAAGTGAGCGATGCTGAACGTGCCGCCGCTGCTAAAGAATTGCAACATCGAATTAAGGTGTTGGTCGGTGTTAGCACTAAAATTCAGGTGAAATCTGAAGGGGAAATTGCGCGCTCTCAAGGCAAAGCCCAACGCGTTATCGACAAGCGCCCGAAATAAGAATTGCGCCAGTGCGGGCTTATTTAGCTCGCACTCCCGCCACTAAACCGATCCCAAACCCCATAAATGCCAAACCTGTCAAGCGATTAAACCAACGCAAAACCGCCTCCTTCGCCAATTGCGGGCGCAACTTCGCAGCCAAAGCTGCATACAAAGACAAAAAGAAAAACGAACAAAGGCCAAAAGTACCGGCCAGCACTAAAAACTGACTCACCATCGGTTGGCTGGGATCAATGAACTGCGGAAACAAAGCGGTGCAAAACGCAATTGCTTTGGGATTTGTGATCGACACCAGAAAAGCTTCACGATACAAATTAAGTAGCGGCACTGTTTCGCTAGTTTGAGCTTTATCTAGCTCGATTTTCATAGGTTTCGAGCGCAGCAGCTTGATGCCTAAATAAAGCAGATACAGCCCACCTGCTATTTTCAAGGCATTAAATAAGCTCGCTGAAGCCAAAATAATCGCCCCCAAACCAGCAGCGGAGACGCTCATCATAATAAAAAGCGCCGTCAGATTACCCAGAACAGCAAAAACTGTGCGCTTAAAACCATGCGTGAGGCCATTTTTGATGGCGAGAAAAACAGCGGGGCCCGGGCTTGCGGCAGTGGCAACACAAATGCTTAAGAATAGAAGGTAGTGCATGATAATAACTGCTAATCAATGAAAATTATGGGTCAGCTAATATACGCGTCAGCTAGATAAGCTAGAGCATACTTTAAATCAGGCCATTATTTAAAACCCAACTCCCGCAAGCGTTCCTGCAAATAGCTATCTGCCGTATACCGCTCTGAAAGTACCACTTCAGGACGTGGATGCAAAAACAGTGGTAAAGAAATCCGCGATACATTCGCAGCACTAGGCGGTGGATTAATCACCCGATGCGTGGTCGAGGGGAAATAACCACCGGAAGCTTCTTGCAACATATCGCCGATATTCACAATCAAGAAACCGAAATCACAAGGTACATCTAACCATTCACCGGCTTTGGTTAAGACTTGCAAACCCGGCTCATTTGCAGCAGGCAAAACCGTAATCAGATTAATATCTTCATGCGCGGCTGCCCGCAAAGCTTGCGCAGGTTCTGAGCCTTGGAAGGGTGGATAATGTAAAACCCGCAATAAAGTCTGATCACTATCATGGATCATCGCGGAGAGTGGCTCATGATAAAGGATAGCAACTTCGGGCGGTGAATAGACCTCGATCCAGCCCAGCAACTCTTCAGCCAGTGCATTGGCTTGTTGGCGATAAGTAACTAATTCAGAGCGCAAGGCTTCTGGGCAGATGCCCCAAGGCTGGTAAAAGTGGAAGTATTCTTTAATATCCCGCACCGCACAGCCTTTAGCGGTTTCTGAAATTTCTGGCGGGAAATAACCATCAAAGCTGGAGCGAAAACGGTAATCGTACTTGTCAGTGCTGTGAAAAAACTCCAACCAATTGCGATAAATGGCTTGCACATTCTCTTGGCGAATCGGATGGTTTTTTAAAACACCAAAGCCATATTCACGCAAGGATTCGACAAATTCAGCGGCGGCATTAGGGGCAAGATAATCAACGGCTTGTAAGCTCATTTCGGCCTCACTCGCCAATAATCATTGGTCATGGTGTCACGGAATAAGTCAATGATCCCTTGTGCATTCACCTTCATACAAGCTTTATGGAACGGGCGATCATCCCAAGCACGCACAAAATACGCATCACCTTTGATGCGCTTCATAATTGTTTGGCCAGCCGCGATGCCCTCGGGCACTACACAAATTCCGCCCTCTAGCGTTTCAAACAGCGCGGGGTTAATCACGTAAGCCAGCGCAGAAATATCATGGCCATAACAACCCGGCACTTTGTATTCATGCTGATAAAAATCAATATAAAAATCTGCCGCACGCTGCAGCATGAACCCTACTTTGCGATTGTGATTAGCAATATAGCTAAATAGCTTACGATCAAATAAGACGGTATAGGTAACATCTAAGCCGACCATCACCAGCGGCCAAGACGCAGCCATGACAATATCAGCGGCATGCGGATCAGCGAAAATATTCGCCTCTGCCACGGGTGAAACATTGCCTACATGTTCAATAGTGCCACCCATAATCACCACTTGTTTGACCAACTTAGCAATTTCCGAGTCAAGCTCTAAGACATGCGCTAGATTGCCGAGGGGGCCGACCGCGACCAAAGTCACCTCACCGGGGTATTTGCGGACTTGTTCAATAATGAAAGGAGCTGCGAATTTATCATGTTGATGACGATGCGGCGGCGGGAGGAATTGATCACCTAAACCGTCCATACCGTGCACAAAATCGGGGAAAGGCATCGGGTCGCTATGCATCGGCCAAGATTCGCCGATACATACGGGCACATCGGCATCTGCCATTTCCACCAGTGTTAAGGCATTCATGCAAGCTTGCGCCACACTCACATTGCCAAACGTGGTGGTTAAACCAAGTAGCTCGATGTCAGGGTGAGCAATGGCGGTGAAAATTGCCATTGCATCATCAATACCGGGATCAGTGTCTAGGATAATCTTATGCGCCATTCCTCAACCTTACTGTCCAAATGCATCTACCTCTGCAGCCAAAGGGATGCTAGCAGAAGCACCCACATGCTGCACACATAAAGCAGAAGCCTTACCCGCATGCTCTAAAGCTGCACGCAAGGACTGGCCTTGCATCCAAGCATGCAAAAAATATCCGGTGAAAGTATCACCTGCACCTGTCGTATCCACCGCTTGTACTGGCACAGCGGGCACAAATTCCAACTGACCTTGATAAATACTGGCTGCACCTTTAGAGCCTAAAGTGATAACGACCAAAGTATTCGGCCAACGCTTTTGTAATAAATCGGCTAAGTCTTCTAAGGCTGGCAGCGGCTCAAGGGGTAAATCCAGCAATTGGCAAACTTCGACTTGATTGACAAACAGCAGGCTTAATGTGTCTAAGGGCAAATCTTTAACGGCTGTATTCATCGGCGCAGGATTGAAAGCAATTTTTAAACCACGTTCAGCCGCCAACTTAATCATTTCTTGGGTGCAGCTACATTCGTTTTGTAGCAATAGCCAATCACCTGCTTGTGCAGCTTGCAGGCTTTGCGCCAAATCAGCAGGCGTAAAAGAGTGGTTCGCACCCGCATAGAGAATAATCGAGTTTTCGCCTTGATCATCCACTTGAATAATCGCATGCCCGCTTGGCTCAGCGACGGTTTGTAGGTACTGGTTCGATACACCGGCTTCCAGCAGAACCTTCACTAAGGCTTGATTAGCTGCGTTATAGCGCCCAATATGCAGAACTTCACTGCCTGCACGCGCTAGAGCGATGGATTGATTCGCCCCCTTCCCGCCTAAAACTTGCTGATAATGGCTGCTACTTAAAGTCTCACCGGGCAGCACCAAATGCGGTACTCGATAAACATGATCAATATTGATAGAGCCATAGTTGTAGATAGGCATAAGAGTGGCTTAGGTAACTCGCGATGCCTGCATTATAACCCCATACACCCCGTCGAAAGATAGAGCTAATGCGCCGTTTCTACTGGTATATTTATTGCAGCGCAACACTTAATCAGCTGAAACCACAGGAATTTGCCTCTATGGCTAGCACATCAACCGTTTACCCACTGGCGAGGGTGTTGAAGGAATTAAGCGTCGCACTGAGTACCCAACAATCAGGTATTTTTTTAATCGCGACTGAGCAGAACACCTCCTGTTGTTTTGCGATTGCTCACGGCAAGATCACTCATTGCACTCATAGCCGTGATAAAGGTGCGGCTGCGGTCGTTAGCCTGCTGAAAGTTCAGCAAGCTTCCTGCTCTTTTTCAGTGAATCTTATGCTACCTTTTAGGGCAGAAGCGGCAGTTCCGCATGAATACTGCGTACAAACCCTCAATTTACCAGAACCTCTGCTTGCAGAGCCTATCGAGGCTTTGCCTGAAATTAAAACTGAGGCCAGTACGACTAGCAATGAACTCGACCAACGCTTTTATCGGGGTACTCATGTTGCAACACCAGCGGCTGAAACCCAAAAGCAATTTACTGAGCCTAGTGAAAAACCAACCTTGACCCGCCGGAATCGCTTCTATCGCGGTGGTCAGGCTTTAGGTGAAAATGATCCTCCTGTGTAAAGCAAGATCAAGATCATGTAAAAAAATGTAAAACCGCTGTTCGCTCACTGCTTTGTCCGTAATCATAGCCGCATACCAACAAAAGACTTTAAGCGAATTGAGAACAGTTAGCGTGCATAACCTAGACTTACCAGCCTAGTTTGCTGAGTGGCAGCCTAGCTTCCTAGCTTTCCTTCTTAAGTTCAAAACTTGTTGTGCTCATCAAACCAAACCCATGCTTTAGTGTTTGGCCTGTTCAAGTATTTATAATCAAATCAAAAGGATTGAGTGATGGATGTGAATAAGTTGCGCTCTTGGGCAACCCCCTTAACCATGGGTACTTTTCTGTGCAGCAATGAGATAACCGATAATGAGCAAATTACTGCTGGTTGACGACGATCTAGAACTGAACAAACTCCTCAGCACTTATTTAACCCAAGAAGGCTTTGAAGTCACTGCGGTGATGGATGGCGCTTCAGCAGTCAAAACAGCGAGCTTGCACGAATACGCTTTGATTGTCTTAGATGTGATGATGCCGGGCATGAATGGCATCGAAGCACTCAGCCGAATTCGCATGAATAGCTCAGTGCCGGTCTTAATGCTCACAGCGCGTGGCGATGATATTGATCGGATTATGGGCTTGGAAATGGGTGCAGATGATTATGTGCCCAAACCCTGTTTGCCACGCGAGCTAGTAGCACGAATTCGCGCTATTTTACGGCGCACCGCTCCTGCTGGAAATGCTGCTAATAATGAGCCTTTGCATGTCGGTGAACTCAGTCTTTGGCCAGAAAAGCGCCTCGCCACTTGGCAAGGGCAAGCGTTAGAGCTAACTAGCACTGAATTTAGTTTGCTGCTAGTGCTGGCTCAACAAGCAGGCAAAGTCGTTAGTAAAAATGATTTATCCGAACTTGGCATTGGCCGCCCCCTCACCCGCTATGACCGCAGCATTGATGTGCATATGAGCAGCATTCGCCACAAATTAGGCAATTTACCGGATGGGCGCTCCTGCATTCAAACCGTGCGCGGCGTTGGCTATCAACTGATTCGAGACTAAGAGCATGATGGGGCGTTTATTCTGGAAAATCCTACTGACTTTTTGGCTGACTTTATTAGTTGCAGGAGGTACGGCTGCTTTAGCCGTTTGGTGGCATCATCGCGCCCTGCAATCGGTTTCAGAAGATGTGGTGATTCGCCCTAGCTCGATTCTCTCAGTGCAAGCCGCCGCGAATACCTTCCGTTTTGGAGGCAAAGAAGCAGTCTACAATATGCTGTTGGAACAAAGCCAAGAAGCGCCGGAAATTCTACAAGTCTATGCGGTTGATAGTACGAATAAAGAGTTACTTGGGCGCAGCGTGCCGGATGCCACCCTTCAGCGTATCCGTAAAAGTATTGGCTTAAATGTTGACCCACCGATTGCCCGTAGTGCGAAAGCTAAAGAGGAAGAATTGATTTTCTTCGCGCCTTTATCCGGGCAATTTCCTGAATTTCAAAAACCCAATCGCCTGCCTTCCCGCTATCGGGACCTGACTTGGCCTTGGTATTTATCGGGCTTAATTGTCAGTTTCATTTCCAGCTTCTTATTGGCTTGGCATTTCTCCAAACCCGTGCGTCTGTTGCGTAAAGCCTTTAAATCCATAGCTCATGGTGATTTGAATACGCGCATTTCCCCGGAAATTGGCTGGCGACGCGATGAGATTGCCGACTTAGGTAATGATTTTGATCATATGGCGGGGCAGCTACAAACGTTAATGGCCTCACAACGGCGTTTATTGCATGACATTTCTCATGAATTGCGCTCACCGTTGGCACGCTTACAAGTCAGTATTGGCCTAGCCCGCCAACAGCCCGAACAAACTCAAGCCACCTTAGATCGGATTGAACATGAGGCCGAGCGCTTAGATAAATTAGTCGGCGAAGTGTTAACTTTATCGCGCTTAGAAGCCGGTGTCGCCCCTTCGACCGATGAATATGTGGATGTGCTAGAGCTGCTGGATACCGTCGTGGATGATGCACGCTTTGAAGCCAGTACTTTGAATCGCTCTGTCGTTTTGCATAGCAGTGACGACGATAGTTTGATTATCCCAGCGCATGGCGAGTTGTTGTATCGCGCTTTGGAAAATGTAGTGCGTAATGCGCTTCATCACACGCCCCCTGAAACCACGGTCACGGTCACGGCCTATCAAAACAAACTGACGAATACTCTGCATGTGACTGTGGACGATCAAGGTAGTGGTGTACCCCCTGAAGAGATTGAGCTGATTTTTGAGCCTTTCCAACGCAGCAGCAAAGGGATTAATGATCGACACGGTTATGGTTTAGGTTTAGCGATAGCACGGCGGGCGATTGATAGCCATAGCGGGAAGATTCGGGCGAGCAATCGGGCTGAGGGTGGATTAAGGATTAGTATTGAATTGCCGTTGTAGGTTAGGCAAGTTTCAGAGCAACTTGAGCCTAAGTGATAAAAACAGGGCATGACCTCCGCCATGCCCTCGTCTTATGTGACCGATACCCCTAGCACTTAATTTTCATTTAAGCGGAAATGTTTAATGCAGGCTTTTACCATCGTTTGATTAAATCGTAACCCATAACTCTCAACTGACGGCACATCACCAATTGGAATTGCCCCTTGCAAAATTTTTACTGGACATTTTTGACGAAGCCGTCCCATATCAGTTCGTGGCAAAGCATGGCTAGCACTGCTTCTACCAACACCATAGATACGAAGAGCACTGGAGCTACGCCCTGATGTCAATAAATAATACTGACCCCGATCAATCAAGGTTTGCGCATCAGCCACGGGATCACGCTTCACAAGTAACTGAGCGATCCGTTGTTGATATTCATACAGTTTGTGCTCAGCACCGCGCCAATAAGTCGGCTCTTGAGGCGCAACCACCACCCATGCACCTTGTACAGTGGGTAGGCGTTGAGCGGCGCTTTGACCCGCACACGCATTGCAAGTGATGAGCAGTAAGCCCAAGGGTAACAATACTCTTTTCATAACAATGTTCCTCAATTATCGAGCAAAGATATGGGGGTTTTGGGCAGAAACAGCAAAGAAGATATTACTGTCATTACTGCATTTCAGGCGGATATGAGTTCTTACATTAGAGTTAATTGTTGTGGGGAGCGTGATGGATGCTTTTCCAATACCTGAACCCACAACCGCTTCGGTATTAGCCACTGATTTGAGTCTGACAAAACTAGTCCCCCCATTATTAGTATATTCAACATCCAAACTGGGGCAGTTATAAACGGAAGCGTTATTAGTGCCTGCAATCCGCCATTCAACAGCGACCACTTGATTGGGCAATAAGCTACTGGTGGTAGGTTTTAAGACAGCGAAACCCTGCCCCATCCGCCTGACCGTCAAATTCATCTCTGCTCGTGCGACCCCACCACGATTATCACGCCCCACTAATCGGAAGCGCAATGAGCGTACTGTATACGGATTGACTGCACCGACGGTGGACGCTCGTGGAATTTGCTCACCCCGCAACTCGACATCAGCAGCCAATGGATTGGGTTTTAATAAAAGGCTCATCGCGGGGATCGTTCGTTCGGGTCTAAAACTAATTAAACCATTAGCATCGACCGCACGAGCCACTCGAATAAGAGCACCAACCCCATCATCAACGCCCAATGCGACACCGCCCGCTGTTGAGGCATTAGCATTGACTTGCTCCCAAGAATAACTAATGCCATTACCATCAGCATCTGTCCAAGCAGGGCTTTTTAAGACAAAAGGTGTTCCAGCCGGAATATTGTAGCTTTTTAAAGTCGCTGCCACCGGCAAACGATTTGTCACCCCATTATAGTTCAGCGGCTCTATCATGCCACATAAGGTGCCGTTACCATTGACATGCGTAACTTGCAAAATCCTTTCAATCGACTTCGAGTGATACAAGGTATCAGATATACCATCTGTCACATTAAAGGTTTGTAAATGCACTCCACAATTTCTTACCCCCGCATACGACATAATGGAACTACCTGCACCTGGCTCAAAGGCAAAAGCAGGCAAGCGTTGTGCACCACAGGCACCAACCGGTGTATTGTAGTTATGCTCTGCTCCCAACTGATGCCCCATTTCATGAGCCACTATTTGGACTGCAAATGCTTCTGTTGCTAGTCCACTTACCCCAGAATAGGCAAGCGCTTTGTTACTAGTACAAACTGCCATAAAACCATTGCCAGTGACTACACCCCCATCTGCTTCAATCCCAAAGACATGCCCCAAGTCATAAGTGGTAACTCCAGCATTGCTAAAAGCTACTGGCCCCTTATTTGCAAGATCTTCTGTGTCACTTAAATGGGTAGGGGGAATTGTCGAGCCGGGTGCAAAAAATGGATAGTTTGTTTCAGTTCCGTCAAAAATACTTTTCGTACCACTCACTAAATCGAATTGAATAGAGAGATCACGGCGCATCACATAATTTACCCGATTGATCGTCGTTTGAATTCTTGATAAGGCATTCGCTCTAGAGCCAGCGGCGGCGGTATACCCTCTTGTAGTGGCTACTGCTAGTTTATAGCGGCGTAGTTGCCGCCCTGCAACACTCGGCGTACTTGCCCGAGCAGAGTGTGCTGATTCCGTCTGCAAACTCTGCCCTAGCCCCTCATTCGAGTGATCATGATCCTGATTCCCACACTTGAAGCCTTTCATCGCCGCCGCAAACGCTTTCGGATTACTCCGCTTACTAAAACTCACATAGCTGCGTGAGCCTTTGACAGATTCGTCCGGATCAATAAATACCGTATCCCCACTGCGCAGCTCCAACATCGCATGCAGACCTAAGGGCGTTCGATCCACCACGCCACCCACCACACGTTTATCCCCACCCACCACTGACCACACCTTTAATTCAGGATGCTCTTTTTCCAACTCTGGCGCTAACACATGATCAGGAACCAGTTCAACGTGTGCAAAACTGCCATCCGGCAACGGTAAACTGATCGTTAAACCCGACGAAACCCTTGTAGAAGTTTGATGTGTTTCACTCAACACCGCCAATTGTTCATCAAGACGCTGTTCATCTAACTGAAGCGCTCGAAACTTTTCCAATGACAGTGTAGAGCTTGAAGGGGTTTGACGTGCAGACTCGGTAGCAACGCTATCCGGCAAAGTATCATTCCAAACTGTTTCATCCGCTTGCAAGGATGAATAAGAGGCGAGCAGCGCTAAACTAATAGCACC
>JBATOI010000030.1:0-14271 GCA_049290875.1 Thiolinea sp. | reverse complement strand
ATACACTAACCCGCTGTCACAGTAGCGGCAGTGGACGGGAATGGTTGCCATACGGAAGTACCTAGTGACACAAAGCCCTTATTTTAAAACGTTAGCCAACTCTATTCAACTCCTCTAAATCATCACCAAAAATTGATTGAGACACATGAGTTACTTATTACTGAGCATGAAGCTGCTAGATCATTATTAACCCCTATTGTTGAAAATCTTTAATGGGTCTATACATTGACTTCCTTTTTTAGAAAATCTCAAATGAATAATCAATTGAAGTATCTAATCCTCCCCGGCATCTACAACTCCGATGCAGGTCATTGGCAAACCCGTTGGGAAGCCCTGCTCCCCAATGCCAGCCGCGTGCAACAGCGCGATTGGGATCACCCGGTCTGCACTGAATGGGTGGCCACACTCGAACACGCTATTCAACAGCAAACTCAACCCGTTATTTTAATTGCACACAGCATGGGCTGCTTAACCATGGTGCATTGGGCAGCACAAACTAAACAGCAAATTCAAGGCGCTTTATTAGTTTCCGTGCCCGATCCACAAGACCCAAACTTCCCAAGTGATGCTCAAGGTTATGACCAGACGCCAAGGCAGCCTTTACCTTTTAAAAGCATTGTGGTTTGTAGCACCGATGATCCGTATGGCTCAGAAACCTATATGAAAACTTGTGCAGATGCTTGGGGCAGTGACTTAGTCGTAATCGGTAACTATGGGCATATCAATGCAAATAGCGGTTTAGGTGATTGGGAACAAGGGCAAGCCTTACTTGCAAACTTAAGTTAAGGCGCTTAAATTTGTAGCCATCACCGAGCAGGCGAGGAACTTTCTAACAAAATTAAGCTCTATTATTCCCTTCATACATTTTAAACTGACACCACAGTCAGGCTTCAACTAATAACAATAAGGACGAATATTTTATGCGTACCAAACAAGAGATCGTAGCTAATTGGCTACCTCGCTATACCGGCTTAACTCCAGAAACGATTGGCCAATACATTCTGCTGGTCAATTTTAATCAATATGTAGAAATTTTTGCACGCTGGCATAATGTGCCGATTCTTGGTGCAGATCGCAGCATGCCGAATGCTACCGCCAATAATATTACGATTATTAATTTCGGCATGGGCAGCCCGAACGCGGCCACTGTGCTGGATTTACTCAGTGGCGTACATCCGAAGGCGGTACTTTTTCTTGGCAAATGCGGTGGTTTGAAGAAAAAAAATCAGCTGGGCGATTTGATTCTACCGATTGCGGCGATTCGTGGTGAAGGTACTTCCAGCGACTATTTCCCCGCTGAAGTCCCTGCCCTGCCCGCTTTTAGCCTGCAAAAAGCAGTATCCACGACTATTTCCCGTAAATACCAACGCGAATATTGGACAGGAACGGTTTACACCACCAACCGCCGCGTCTGGGAACATGATGAGACTTTTAAAGCTTATCTAAAAAGCATTCGCTGTATGGCGATTGATATGGAAACGGCGACCATTTTCAGTGCGGGCTTCTTCAATGAAATTCCAGTCGGTGCTTTATTGCTAGTGTCTGATCGCCCGATGGAGCCGGAAGGTGTCAAAACCGAAGCAAGTGATAAAAAAGTCAGTGAATCCTTTGTTGATCAGCACTTACAGATTGGCATTGACTCGCTCAATGAATTGATCAACAACGGTTTATCGGTCAAGCATTTGCGCTTTTAGGGCTTATGCGTTAGCGGCAGCTGATTCTTCCTTATTTTCTGCACGCTGCTTGCAAATGCAGGTTTTAAGCTAAAGCCAATTTAATAAAAAAGGGCTAAAGCTGATGGCACAGCCAACTACTCGTAAGCGGGTATTCAATTACCTGAAATATACCTTTGTGCTCTTGTTATTACTTATCCTTGGCAGCACTGCTTATTACGCAAATGAAATTCGGCTTGCGCGCCAGCAAACCCCTACTTTAGTTGCTAAGGCTCAGCAAAGCTATTTCAAAGCGGTGAGTATCGCCAAGCTCAGCCCTGAGCAATTAAAACTCCTGCTCGCTATTGAAGACCCTGCCTTTTATAACCATCGGGGGGTTGATCTAAGCACGCCAGGTGCAGGTATGACGACCATCACACAAGGTTTGGTGAAAATTTTGTATTATCCTAAAGGCTTTAAACAAGGCATTGCAAAAATCCGTCAAACCCTAATCGCTCAATATGCGTTAGATGCTTTAGTATCTAAAGACGAGCAGCTCGACCTCTTCCTGAATCTTGCTTATTTTGGACATGAACAAGGCCATGAAGTAAAAGGCTTTGCGCAAGCGGCGCGGGTTCATTTTAAAAAAGAACTATCCTCACTCACCGAAGAAGAATTTATTGGTTTAGTCGCGATACTGATAGCCCCGAATAAATTCAAACCTAGCACTGCTATGCACATTGAACGAGTTAAGCGCATTAAAGCTTATTTATCAGGTGCTTATCAGGCAAAAAGTGTTTTAGACTTTGAATACACGGGTCTTATCCGGGGCAGCCGTAGTGAAGAGGCTTTGATGTCTTTTTTAAGGTTGATTACTTACTAAAGCACTGATTAAATATCTTAAAATTTATCCAAATTAGCCTATTTAATTAATTAAGTGTTTATCAGGATCAATCAGCTATGCCTAACCACTCAATCGCCACAACTTATGCAGCCTTTTTGTTTGATATGGATGGCACGATTTTAAGCTCGATCAAAGCAGCTGAACGGGTTTGGACAGCGTGGGCAGAACGGCAAAATTTGGATGTCGTTAGCTTCCTACCTACCATTCACGGTCGGCGTGCGGTGGACACAATTCAGCGCTTAGGCTTACCAACTATCGACCCCATGGCAGAAGCCGATTTAATTACGCTGGCAGAAATCGAAGATGTCGCGGGGATTGAAGCGATTGCAGGTGCTCGAGCTTTCTTAACCGCTTTGCCTGCGCAGCGTTGGGCAGTGGTAACTTCCGCGCCGAGAGTTTTAGCGCTAAGGCGCATTGCAGCGGCAGGCTTACCGGTGCCTGATTACTTGATTAGTGCAGATGATGTCAGCCAGGGCAAGCCTGCACCCGACTGCTTTCTGTTAGCGGCTGAGCGCTTAGGGGTAGCGATTGAAAATTGCCTAGTATTTGAAGATGCCCCAGCAGGAATGCAAGCCGCCGAAGCAGCAGGGGCAGAGTTATTGGTGATTACGGCGACACATACGCATGAGTTGAAGACGGAACATCGGCAGATTAGGGACTATTTGGATTTGCAGGTGAAGGTGATCGAAAGTGGTTTACAGCTAAACAGCCGCTAGCGATAAGTAAGGTGATTTACACTACATTTGCAGTAGTGAACGAGTTGGCATTTAGCTGCTCCCGTGCAAGCTTTTCTAAGCTGCCCAAGCGGCAGGATGAAAATTGCATACAGACTGACATTTCTAAGCTGCCCAAGCGGCAGTGAACCACACTCACGCCGAGTTTATTAAGCATTTGTATTTCTAAGCTGCCCAAGCGGCAGTGAACCAGCGATTGCCAAAATCATCAACGACCTGAGTTTTCTAAGCTGCCCAAGCGGCAGTGAACCAGCCAATGGATTTAGATGATTTTCGCTACTGTTTCTAAGCTGCCCAAGCGGCAGTGAACGTCGTTATGAATCCCTACGCCTCACAACTAGCTTTCTAAGCTGCCCAAGCGGCAGTGAACGTGGCGATGTGGAGGCGGTTAAAAACATCCAATTTCTAAGCTGCCCAAGCGGCAGTGAACTAGGAAGCAATCGCCGATTTACCGATATTCGCTTTCTAAGCTGCCCAAGCGGCAGTGAACAACGCAGTATTAATGCCCGCTTCAGCAGTAGATTTCTAAGCTGCCCAAGCGGCAGTGAACGCGTGAGTGTGTCGGAGTTGGCTGCCGCATACTTTCTAAGCTGCCCAAGCGGCAGTGAACGTATGATGCGGCGGCTATGGCAGGGGCTTTAATTTCTAAGCTGCCCAAGCGGCAGTGAACCCATTGGAGTCTGCATATTTATTGACTCGCACTTTCTAAGCTGCCCAAGCGGCAGTGAACTTGGATCAATTGGCGAGGAGATATTGCGTGAATTTCTAAGCTGCCCAAGCGGCAGTGAACAGATTAATTAGCTCAGATACGCCCGCCACAAATTTCTAAGCTGCCCAAGCGGCAGTGAACCCAAAAATGACCCTGCGAACATCTCAGTCGGTTTTCTAAGCTGCCCAAGCGGCAGTGAACTTTACCCAAAATCAGCTTTTGCTCTTTTGGGCTTTCTAAGCTGCCCAAGCGGCAGTGAACACATACAGCTCAGCTATGAGCGCAGCCCGTGTTTTCTAAGCTGCCCAAGCGGCAGTGAACAAGAACCTGCACGGCTGGGAACTGGATTTGGATTTCTAAGCTGCCCAAGCGGCAGTGAACTCTTGATCGTTGGCCGCCATCGGCGCGGTATTTTTCTAAGCTGCCCAAGCGGCAGTGAACGCGGCCCACAATTGAATTGCAAAAAATCCAGATTTCTAAGCTGCCCAAGCGGCAGTGAACTATGAGAACGATTATTGAGTTGTACATCGACTTTTCTAAGCTGCCCAAGCGGCAGTGAACAGTTATCCCACTCTGCTTGCCCCAAGCGATCATTTCTAAGCTGCCCAAGCGGCAGTGAACAAGGGCGCCCCACTGCGAGAGCAGGGATTTTCTTTCTAAGCTGCCCAAGCGGCAGTGAACTCACCACGCAAACCATCTGTACCCACACGATATTTCTAAGCTGCCCAAGCGGCAGTGAACTGGGTAGTCTTCGTACCTCTGGCCTTTCCAGATTTCTAAGCTGCCCAAGCGGCAGTGAACGATGCTGAGTGGGAAACATGGACTGACGAACTTTTCTAAGCTGCCCAAGCGGCAGTGAACCCTCTCGAAAGAGGTCTCCAAACAACGCAGTATTTCTAAGCTGCCCAAGCGGCAGTGAACGCCTCTGTACTTTGGCTTTCCGTGCCATTCAGTTTCTAAGCTGCCCAAGCGGCAGTGAACGATAAGCTTCAACATTAAAATCTTTAAGCGATTTTCTAAGCTGCCCAAGCGGCAGTGAACTTTGGCTTCTTGTGGTTTTTGTAAATCATCTATTTCTAAGCTGCCCAAGCGGCAGTGAACGCTAAACTCGTAAGGCTTACTTATCTTGATGCTTTCTAAGCTGCCCAAGCGGCAGTGAACCGCTGCTTTTATCTTCAATCAGTACAGCGTTATTTCTAAGCTGCCCAAGCGGCAGTGAACTGATTAGTGTAATAATCGCCAGTGCTTTTATTTTTCTAAGCTGCCCAAGCGGCAGTGAACAGGAACTATAACTTAATAAACTCCTGTTTTTCAAATAAAAAGGGGCAAAACCGAAGCTTTACCCCTTTTTTTAAGCGCTTCTCTAAGTATTTGATTGTTAAAGAGCGATTTTGGCTCGGCAAAATTAGGGTCAAAACCTAGAAGTCTGGAACACCGACCGCAGCGCTCAAACCATACGAGCTAAATTGCCATTGCTCCGGCTTCTGCACGGCTCGTTTACGGATAAACAAGCGAAACGCTTGCTCGCTGCTGTGACTATGCAAATGCACAAACGGCAAATCACTCCGTGCTTCCTCAAAATCCTTAAAAGCCGCTTGTGCTACTTCCACCGGCTGCCCTAATGAATTCATGCGCCGCCGCACCAAACGCTCCACTGAAGAACGCACTTGCACGCGCTGAAAGCTGGCAAAGGCTAGATTCGGACGCTCAATCGAACTTTGGCGCTGATGTACATAATCCTCCAAACGTCGCAATGGCGCCTTCAGATTCAAGCGCTCCAACTGCGCTTCATCCCGAGCAAACAAGCGTAGTTTTGAGCCAATGCTCGCTTCCAACAATTTACCGTTTTCATCTAATTGATAACGATATTCTGGAAAGCTCAAGCCGACCGGATTATGTCCCCACTCCTTTTGCAAATTGACCAAGCACAAATGCACCGTGTCCATCACCTTGCCGAGGATAAACGCAGCAGGCACGCCCTCATCCGGCAGGCAACTTAATTCGATATAGTGATACATAAAGCGCCCCTACTTCGAGGACTGACCAAATACACCGCCGCGCACCAACATCGCCATCACATAATGCGCTTCATTTTCGCCAATGGCTTCGCCCGTACCGAACTTATCGAATAGCGTGTAGAAATCCTTTTTCTCAGTCGGCTTACGATAAGCAGTCCCCAGATTCGTCACCGCACCATAAGCTTCTATCGCAATCGGACGCTCCACCGTATCCGCATACCAAGTATCAATCGTGCGCAAGGCATTGCCCACTTTTTGCGAATGCAAAGCGGCAACTCCATCAGTCGCGTATAAAATCTTGCTCTTATCGCCCTTCTCGGTGACTAACTCCTCGCTTGGATAAACCTCTTGCCCTTCACCCAATTGGCTATAAGCTTCAATATCCAGCAAGGCGAAATCAGTTTTCCCACTCAAGCTGGCGGCCATCACCTCGGCTAAAGCTTGCACTTTAGGATGATCAAAACCATTTAAACCAATCTCACGCGCATTGAATATCCACTGCGTTTTTTCTTCACCGCGCAGATGCGTTACTCGCACTTCAATCTGCTCCGCACCCACCCGGTTACGCCACAAAAACCGCGCATTGGCAAGATTACTGGCATAGCGTTGTGCTAATTCCTTGAAACCCGTTTTATCCACATAACCTTGCACCGCTGTTTTATAGGTTTCATTAAATTCTTGGTTATTACACGCAGACGGAATATGCACGCCACTTAATACCTTGAGCGTAAAGCGTACCTTTAAAGTGTCTTTATCATTCGGCAAAGCACAATGATCGACGGTTTGTAAATTCGCTTTCTCGACTTCCGCATCTAATTTAGCGGGGTCATTTTCCAAGGCAGTGGATAAACGATTGGAAATCGTGCCGCGCACCGACTTTTCTTGCAATACCAAGCCTTGCGCCTTGCCCTGCCGCTCCGCCCAACTTACCGCAAACAGTTGTGCATCGGAGGGCACTAATTTTTTCTCAAATGCCAAGACGGATGGCATCGTTGCTTTGCCCTTTTTAGGTTCTTTCGCCATGTGAAATGCTCCTTATTAAATCTTAATACTGTTCAGCGGCTTGCTGAGTACACAAATACAAATCGCCATCCTGTTGATAGCGCCAAATAATCTCGCTCACACTCTCGCAACGAAGCGGCATCTTAAATTCGCCCAAAGTCACTACCGATTCAGCAAAACGATGCGGCGTACTGCTATCCCGTTGGTTATCCGCTAAAGCGGCAGAGGTGAGTGCATGAAAGCCGGTCGCAATCGGCACAATCCACCCCTTATGCCTGCGGCTGGTTTGCCATTGGCCTTTCTCATTACCCAGATCAGTGCAGGTGTGATTGAGTTGCAAAGCGCCGTGCAAAGCATCCAAAGCGTCTTGCCCACTTTGCATCGCTTCCCGCATTAAATCGCGCCGTTCAATCAGCACGTAGCTAGGCATGAGGCTGCGTAAGGCTTTATCTTCACCCTCAATAAAATCCACTACCTTAACATCGAGAATATCGCCGCCTGCTAATTTAAAACGACTTAATAAGAGCTGTGTTATGCGTTCTGGCAGCTCGCTATACTCGCGCCCTGTGGGGAGATTTTCGACTTCCAGCAGCAAGGAAAGTGTCAGATTGCAGCGTCCTTCCTCGACAAATGAAGGACGATTACCGTCTTTATCCAAAGGATTTGCCGTGAGTTTTAGCGAGCGGTTATAACCCTCCTGATGGTCTTGCATCGTAAAGCTATGGCTGGCAATGCCTACGCCCAAACACTGAAACTCATGCGCATCATTGTTAGGATTCAGCTCACGTTGGAGTTTATGCGCCAAGCCCATAAACGCAGTCACCGCCGGAAAGCCAAAGGTAAAGGCACTGGATAAAGCATTCGCGTTTTGTACCCGCAAACGCTTGAGCAATAGATAATGGCTCATTGAAGGTAATCCTTATGCTGACGGAAGTAGGCCACTAATTCATTCTGAAACGCATTCACCTCAGTCGTACCCAAGATCACGGCATCGTCTTTCGAGCGCGAGCGATGGTAAGTAGGTACAAACCAAGCAATCACTGCCTCAGCAATATCTTCTTGCCAAGTAGGATGCGCTGCCCGTTGCTCTAAAAATGCAGCATCCAACCAAAGCTGCTGCGCTACGGGCAAGTCAAAACCTTGCGCTGTTGACCAAGCCGCTGGCTGAAGTTGCAAACGCATGGCCCGCTCCAACACCCATTCAAACACCTGTGCCATTAAACGCTTACGCCGCTCTCGCATCGCCACATTGGTGTAATGCTCAATAGCAAACAGCTTATGCAAGCCAGCCAGTAGCTCTTGTAAGTCTTTATCTTTGCTGTAGAGCGTTTTAAAGAAATCCGTCTTGGGCAAACGAATATAGCGGTTGTCCAATTCCGGCGGAAAACAGGGCAATAGCCAAGCTTCGCCATTATTAGAAGAATTCAACTGGCTGATGTTTTGTTTATTACTTCCGCCAAAATGTTGAGTGAGAATACCTACAACTTCAGAAAATCCTTCAGCATGAAATAGTTTATGTTTTTTAGCATGTCGGGCTTCTTTGGTTTCTGGAGCATAAGCCTTCATCCGCTTCAAGCGTTTGCGGTTTTCGGTGATTAGTCTGGATGGTGTTAGTATTGACAGTAAGTGATAACCACCGTCTACAGGAAAATAGACCTGCTTCACATTCGGGTGAGTTTTACTATTGCCCGCACTGGGTTTAATTTGTAGAAATAATTTGCGCCAGCTTTGGAATGTTTCATCGTCTGCACCCAACAAGTCCTTTATGTGGGGCGTTTGCTCCTCAAGATGCTGTAAAATGAGTTTGCCATCATCCAAAACCAAACTTAAAAACGCATAAACGTCCAAAGCAGCAGCATTACCTGTTACATCCACATGCTCGGCAATAACATTTCCCGAACGAAGATAACCATCATTTTTATAGCTACCGTTATATAAAATAGATGTAACACCCTTCGCATCAGGATGACTAAACTTCGCCGGATGTGACACCAAACTGAGCTGTGAAGCCCGTTGCGCTGCATTCGCCACCCACACCAAGGTGGAGTAATCACTCTCAATGTCGGCAGCGGGCTTTTTGCCTTCCTTCAAAGGCTTCTGCTTGCGTCCTTCTAAAAACGTGACAATCGGATTGCTCATAAAATAATCCTTTCTACAAAAATGCACTTGGCTTTAAACGCAAGCATGTTTTCTCACCCTCTATTATCTGTACTTGACTTAACCGCTTAATCTGCCCATGCTTCTAGCTAGATTAGCTAGCTCACAAGGAGGCAGCTTATGATGCAATGGCGCTTAGCAGATGCTAAAAATCGCTTTAGTGAAGTGGTAAAACTTGCACTGAGCCAAGGCCCGCAACAAATTTTGCGGCGCGACGAATCGGTCGTGATTCTCTCCTTACAGGACTATCAACGCTTACTGGGGGAACGCCCGAATTTCCGACAATTTCTTTTAGAGAGCACACCTGATTTGAATGGCCTCGATTTAAAACGCGATCCTTCCCCGATGCGAGCTGTGAATTTATGAGAGTGCTGCTTGATACCTGCGTACTCTCCGAATTACGCAAACCCACTTGCCCACCACAAGTTCGGCAAGCGCTCGCATCACGCCAAGACAGTGATTTATTTATCAGTGTCATTACCATCGGCGAAATCACTAAAGGCATTGCCTTATTGGATGACAGCCAACGCAAACGTGCCTTACACGAATGGCTAAACACCATCGAAACTTACTATAATGATCGCCTACTCCCTGTTGATTTAGAGACTGTGCGCATCTGGGGTGAAATAACTGCCAAAGCCCAACGCTCAGGGCGTATCGTCGCAGCCAATGATGGCTTAATTGCTGCTACTGCCTTACGTCATGGTTTAACCGTCATGACCCGCAATGTGGCTGACTTCGTTCCCACTGGCGCACTACTGTTCAATCCTTGGGAGGATTAAAACAACCTCTTTTAAGCTTTGCGCCGTTGAAAGCCTAGTTCTGGCGTAAAGACAAAATGCGTCTCCCCTTCCTTATCTTCCAAGCGTACCTCACCCAAAAACTCACAAGTACTACGCACACTGCGCTCCCGAATCTGGCTGTAGCTTGCAATCAACTCCGCATAATCCAAGGGCAACCACAGGCGTTTTTTCAAGGCTTCGGACAAGGTATCAATATGCAGATTTGCCGCTTCTTTACCACGCTTGCCATCCTCTTCAGGGAAACGTAATACGAGTTGCTCATCCTCGGTCAGATGCAGTTTAAAATTGCTGTCTTTATCGGAAGCGCGAAACGGGGTGGCTTGCTGCGCCATGCGCGTGAGGTAATAAGCGCAATGCAACCACGCTTGTACTTGGCGCGGGTGGTAATCCATTTTGAGCAAAACATCCTGCAAGACTTGATGCTCTAAATCAGCCAGCGTTTCACGCGGCTTCAAAGGGTTGGCGGCTTGGATACGCGGCGCAGCGTCTAACTTATTTGCTAAACCTTCCACATCTACTAAGGTGTTCAAACTGTAGCTGTTCAACAGATAGGCTTTGCTTTCATAGCCCGGATGATAGAACGCAGGTTGCGCCTCTGTCTTGTTTAACAAGCTTTTCAAATTGCGCTCCAGCAAGAGGATATTGGGTTTTAAATCCTCTTGAATGGGACGATGCCGCCACACCCGCCCCGCCATTTGAATGATGGAGCGCAGCGATGATGGCTCAATCACCGCCCAATCTAAATCATGGTCGCGCCCGACTTCTTCGACAGGTGTGGCCACTAGAATGAAAATCACATGGGGTTTGGTGGCCTGCTGTAAGTGCTCTTTAATCTTTAAATGGTTTTGCGGCTTTTTCCCATTTTTTCGATTTAGGACTTGTCCTAGATGATTTTCTTGCTCAGAACGCAGCAATAAGACTTGGCGAGCGTGATAAGCCATCACGCGAATTTCAATATCATCCGGCAGCACACAACCCAGCAAATAGCGTGTCAATTGAATACACGGATCGACATTCGCCACCCGCACCACGCCTACTGATAAATGCTTGCCTGTAGCGTCATGTCGTTCTGCATGAACACAGTGCAACTCTATACAACCCTGCAAAATACACTTAAACCAAGCTTGCTCAATCGCTTCGCGCTCAGTACCCGGCAAACGCTTGATGGTTTGAACTAAGGCTTTGCGCTTAGCGGGTTCACGTTCTAAAGCTCGTAAACGCTTAGTGACAAAAGCTTGATGTGCCTGTTGAAACGCAACACTGTCGGGCATTAAATCGACCTGTGCGCCAAACTCATCCAGCCAAAATGCAGTGACTTCAGTTTGGCGCTTACGTGAGTTGGCAAATAACGTCCAGCCTGCTTGATAAGCTTGAAATAAACCTTCGGCCACCGCTGGCGGAATGGTCGCCGAGGAAATCATCAGCTTGCGCCCCAACATTCCCGCCAAATGCACTAAGCGTGCAATCGCAGGCATATCACTTTGATCAAAGTCATCCACCTCATCAATCACTAAATCGGCTGACATTAAGCGCAACATCGGCAAAATATGCTTGCCGCCAGCGGTACTTTCGGTAGCGGGCATTAAGTGGTCAATCGTGGAAACCACCACAGGCGCATACAACAACTGGCGGCTTTTGGTATTTTTTAAAATCGTGCTAAAGCGTGTTTCAGGAATTGCTGTTTCGTAAATCGGCTCCAAATCCGCAGTTAAATCTTGTTCTGAAGCGGACCCGGATTCGCTTTCCAATTCCTCGACTTGTGCCGCATCGGTTTGCTCAGCTTTGCCTTGCTCATGCAGAAAACGCACTGCTGCCGAACCGATTAACACCGCAAGCTGAGTTTTATCTAGATGCAGTTTCTCGCGGTATTCGTCTCCGGTCTGCAAGGTCAAAGTACGCAAGCCTAAAGCAAGGTTAAAACGCAAACTATTATCCGTTTGTAATGCGGCCATCACTTTGGCATTGGCGAAGGTCTTGCCGTAACCCGTGCTCGCCATATTAATAGCGAAAAAACCTTGCTTGGCTAGATCATGGTCTTTGCGCCATTCTGCGAGTTTCTGCACTGCTTGATTCTGCCAAGCGAACATCCCTTTAGCGGGCTTGCGTAAGGCACGTAACTCATCGACTTTGGGTAATTCCGTTTCAAAGCGCGGCAAGAAATGGGCAATTTCTAAAGCAGCATCCGCAACTTTAACCAAATGCTCATCCAGTTTTTGCTTAGGCTTTCCAGTTTTTCTATCGGTATTGGCAGTGAGTTCTAAATTGGTTTTCCAGTTCTTGTCCGCTTCGGCTGAAGAATAATTATGATCGCCCAGCATCAAAGACAAGCGTGCTAAGGTTAATAATAAGCGCTCGCTAGTTTCAGCCTCTGGCACACGCGGCAATAACTCTTGTGCTTTCTTTGCCCAACGTGTCGCATCTTTACACCACGCCTCAGATAATAAGGGCAAACCTTTATTAAATTTCCAATTGGGTTCGCCTGCTTGCTTGATATAGCCCATCGTGCGCCGGATATTGCGTAATACGGCCAAACGCAACTCTGGTTTTTTAGCACTGGAGAAGTCTTCAAAATCCATCTGTGGCAATTTGTGATGCGTCACAATCAGCCAACCTATCCAAGTCGCTAAACTGCTCCACTGCTTATCAAACGGATAATCGCTTTGTTCTTTGGGTGGCTTAGCAGCCTCAATGAGTTGTTTAGTAAAAGCTTGGCGCTCTTTTAAAGATTGAGTACTCAAGGCGGCTAATTCCCCCAACCATTGCTCATCCGTTTTGCCATAAGTCAGCGCTTTGAATAGCAGTAGTGAAATCCATTCATGGCGAATCGGGTCGCGTTTTTTGTTATCTTTCAACATGGCTTGGAAGTAATCCCACGACTTACCAAAATCATGAAACAAAGCCGAGAGCGCCACCAACACCTTAATCATCTGCAAATGCTGCCAATCGTTTTCCCAATGCTCTTTGAGTAAATCGCGCTGGGTGCGATTCACCGGCACATTGCCCTCAAAATCAAACTCGCGCTTATTGCCCACAATCCACACCAATTCGGTGCGGCTCGTGCCGTGCATACGGTGACAAGCGACCGCTGTGGTTTTGCGAGCGGTTTTAGCAAGGCGGCTTTTCACCGCATTTAAGCCTTCTTGGGTGATCACGGTTTGCCACGTGCGCTCGCCAATCCGATTGGCATAGGCATCTAAAATTTGGCGCGTGAGCTTTAGGGAGTTTTTCTGGCACTGCGAAATAAAGGTGACGATCATAAAGCCTGTCCGGTTTGCGCGGCCTCCTTCACGCAATCAAACATAAAATCTAGCGCCTCATGCTGGGTAAACGCTTGCAAACAGCGCTGACGAAACTCCTGCTCAGTATCACCTTCGTGTGCCGCAATAAATGCGAGGGGCAATACCAGCGTATCTTTAATCAAATCCGCCACATCAAACACCAAAGCACCGCGCCGCGTTTTGCCGTGCATCACTGCAAAGCCATGCGGAATCCCCAACACCCACAAACAAGTCGCCGCCAAACCATAGGCTAAATAGTTACCGTGATTTAAAAACTTATTCGCACTGTCGGTTTGGGCAGGATCATGATTACGGGTAAAACCTTCCATTTGAGTACGATTCGCCGCAAAGGCATATAAAGATTTGGTGAGCTGCATTTCGGCGGCTAATAATTTTGTAACATCCGAGCTAGTTTGAATATCTTGTTGATAACGTGAAAGTGTTTTTTCTAATTGACTGTCATTCAGTGCGAAATCATAGGATTTTAAGGCTCTATCTTTAGCCCAAACGTTGGCTAAATATTCCAAGCGCTTTACTTGAAAAAACTTGGCAATGCTTAAACGCTTGGATGCGTCAAACCAAAAACTGAGCCATGCTTGTAAATACTCGGTCGGGCGATATTCGCTTTGTGGCGATAACCATTCAATCTCATTCGCAGGCTTAACTTCCGTCGCAGCGAGTAAAGGCGTGCCACCGCCACCCGAAAAGCCAAACATCACGCCCGCACCGCATAAATCACGCACTGCTGCTTGGGTAATAGACGTGCCCGTGCCCAGCAATAGCACCGTGGTATTGGCAATCGGAATATTCCAATATTGGTTCTCTTCTTGCGCTGCCTTTAGAAATACGACGCGCCCATCTTTGACCATTACCCGACAGTGTTCAAGTTGACATCCTCCCCGCCCTAAAGGGCGAGGATTCCTCCCGCGAGACGCTCATGTCCGAGCGCGAGAATATTCCGTGCTGCATTCACATCACGATCATGCAGTGCCCCACACTCAGGGCAAGACCATT
>JBATOI010000029.1:0-116848 GCA_049290875.1 Thiolinea sp. | reverse complement strand
TCGAGTGTTTCGAGGTTCATGATCGTTTTCATCCTAGGGATCATGAACAGGTTACGCCACGCCGTCAGGCTCATTTTATGCTGGAATCTCGCACACGCTTCAGGCTCATTTTATGTTGGAGAAGGCTAACTCTTTCTTCTTCATAGCCGCATGCGTATAGTTCGGCAGATCCAGCTGTTAGATTTTTGTGATTGAGTATTCTTATGAATTTAAGCCCTAGTTTACTTGCGCGTATTTTTATTCCTTTTGCCCTTGGCTACTTTCTTTCTTATTTATACCGAGTCGTGAATACCATTATTGCGGGCGATCTCTCCAACGATATGCAGTTGGATGCTAGCCAATTAGGTCTACTCACTAGCACGTATTTAATCACTTTTGCGGCAGTGCAATTGCCCTTAGGCATTTTATTAGATCGTTATGGCCCACGCAAAATTGAGGCTTTATTACTACTGTTTGCGGCTGCGGGTGCGGTGGTATTTGCGCTGGCGCAATCCTTGGGTTGGTTGATTGTCGGGCGCGCTTTAATTGGTTTTGGCGTATCGGCTTGCTTGATGGCTGCGTTTAAAGCCTTTGTGCAGTGGTTCCCACGGGAGAAATTGCCTTTAGTGAACGGCTTACAATTTACGGCGGGTGGCTTCGGTATTTTAGCGGCTTCCACACCGGTTGAGTTTGCTTTGACCTTTACCGATTGGCGAGGTGTCTTTATAGGCTTAGCCGTGTTGACTTTGATCGTCAGCCTGTTAGTGTTTTTCATGGTGCCCGATAAACCGATGCCAGCGAATAAAGCGACTTTAAAAGAGCATGTCGGTGGCATTCTGCATATCTTTACCTCGCGTCAATTTTGGGGCATTTCACCTTGGGCGGTATCTACTCAAGCGACTTTCCTTTCCATTATGAGCTTATGGGCAGGGCCTTGGTTGCGGGATGTGGCGGGCTTAGAGCGCGCATCCATCGCGCCAGTGCTATCTTGGTTGGCCGTGGGCGTGATTGCTGGTTATTTCTTTCTTGGGGTGATTGCTGAACGCTTAAATCGCTATGGCTTTTCGACTTTGCATGTCGCGAGTGTTGGCTTAATGATGTTTATTTTGGTGCAGCTAGCTTTGATTTTTGAGTGGACGAGCTTATCAACCTTGTGGTGGATCCTGTTCGGTTTCTTCGGTACAACAGGTGTACTTGCCTATGCTTATTTATCTCAACAATTCGCGCCAGAGTTAGCCGGGCGGGTGAATACGGCTTTGAATTTATTGGTGTTTGTATTTGCCTTTATTGCACAATGGGGCATCGGGGTGGTGATTAACTGGTATTCAGGGGGGGATACTCAACATTACAATCCTGTCGGTTATCAAATAGCTTTTAGTATCGCTTTAGTCGTGCAGGTATTAACTATGCTTTGGTATTTTTGGCAGGCACGGCGACCTACCAAACTTGAGGCTATAGCATCTTAACGTGTTCAAGAATTTTAATTAGAGCAGCTTTACCGTATTTAACGTTTTTATGCCAGTAGTCGGTAACTTTGGCTAAGTTCTGCTGCCCATAAGAGTTTAAATATTCAATCTTAGTGAAATAAGGGGTAGCCAGCGTTTCTTCAGGTTGCTCGACCATCGTTAATTTAGGATAGTCTAAGATTTTAGTACGAGCTTTTATAAAAGTATCCTGAAAAAACTCAGCATATTGCAGATAAGGCGCATATTCTTCAGGATGCTTTTCGATAGCTAAGATAGATGTTTTAGGCGTCATCGAAACTATTATCGGCGTATCAACGCAAGAGCGGATATGCTTAACATAGTGAGTCACTGGAGAGCGCTCTATCGAGGCTTCAACTGTAGCCTCTAAGCAAGCGGTGGAAAAAAATGCTCGTTCATCTTCATTTTCTACCGTCATTAACTGGCAGAGCTCAGAAATCCCCATAAAGTGGTGATCTAAACTTTGAAAAACGAAGTAATCATATTGATCAAGTCCAATTGTCGTTTGTCCATCAGCGGATAAGCGAAAATACTCTTCAAGTTGGCTAGCAGCAGGAGCCTTAATCTGATTAGGTAGCAATTCAGCTTGATAGAGTGAAGTGCCAGGTCCGGCAAAAAAGCTAGGTTTAAATTCTGGATAAAGCGGTGCTATCCGTTTATGCCAAGCACTAGCGACTGAGCCTAAATGCGAGGTGCCTATGAAACAAATATTTTTCATCAACTTACTTCTTGAAAGCTTCTAATAAGGCATCTTCACATATTTCATCAGCCGTTTTTTGGGTTTGAGTGGAAGCGTTAGCAGATGCAGCAGGTTTATTGATAGCTGCTATTTCAGGTTGTGCACCAAATACCCGCTCTTGGCAATTGAAAAATGAATTCATGACAAAACTCACGCCTTGCGGTAAAACATTACGCATATTCTCTGCATAGAAAACACCTTTAAACGGGAAAGCAGAAATGATTTCATAGGAAGGGAAGTAGTCAGTATCTGGGCGCGTTGCTGTTAACTCCCCTGCGACTGCACGTAGTACTGATTTTGAATGAGTAGTTGCAGTCACCACATGTTCGCCTGAGGCTGTAGCAGTCAGTGGTACGGGGGATACCGTTAATAAAAAACGCATTTGTGGATTAATGCTTTTAAGCGTATCCAAAACTTCAGTGAGCGTTGTGTAAATCTCTAAAAAACTGAAATTTTTGAACTGATGCTGTGAGGCATCAAATTCACCGGCTAAAGTACCAGGGCACATGGGATAAACATACTGTGCTTGGCTATTGACCCAAGCTTCGGTCAGACCCAAAGTAAAAACAAATAAATCCGTTTTTTGTAGTGAGCGTTTAATCGCTTTTAAAGTGCTTTGGCGGGACTTTAAGGCTTCAGTGGCAGATTTAAAGCCATTGGGTTCTATATTCGGGCGGAATAAATCGTAGTAGCGCTGTTCAGGGCTTTGCCAAATTTCTTCGGGGGTCGGCGTTTTGCCTAAGCTCCAATCAATCCACTGTTTCAGCAGAGCCACTGTGTAAATATTACCGGTGCGGAAGGTGAAAATTCCATAATTGAAAAGGTCACTTTTCTCCTTATTCAAGCGTATCAATAGGGGCGCTGGCTCACTGTCATGCCAATTATAACCTCTTACTTTCAACGCTCGCCCAATGTGTTGAGCAAAGCAAGAACCTGCGGTGGCAATGGTATCTTCTTTTTTTATTTCAAATTTAGGTGTCCATAAACCCGTAATTTCTCTGGGTTTTCTACCAGCAACAGCTGTTTTCCAAAAGGCATTGTCAGGTAAA
Source organism: Thiolinea sp. (assembly GCA_049290875.1). GTDB lineage: Bacteria > Pseudomonadota > Gammaproteobacteria > Thiotrichales > Thiotrichaceae > Thiolinea. Next base: position 113,597 of record JBATOI010000029.1, on the reverse strand, counting down.
GATGTATAAGGATTGATAGTCATTAGCGATAAATTGTGTACATCGTGTAATAAGGCATAGATTTTAACCGATATGTAATTACTTTACCAAGACTATGCTTAGTGCATATACACCTTTTAATTTTTAGTTAGGGCATCTATGCTAGTAGTGGTTCTTGAGTTATTTTTTGCGAGGAAGTAATGAATGTATTTACGCTTTTAAGGTTTAAATTAATTAGACTTTGGTTGATAGCTAATATTGCTTGCATACCTGTATTGATTTTTTACAGCTCGTCTGTATCTGCTGACCTTAAACTAATTAACTCAGTGGGTGAAGCGAGTTTAATTGACTCAGTAATAGATTTAGCGATTAGTTCACAGGGTACTGTTTATGTGCTAGATGGAGCTGCGAAAAAAGTTCATAAAATTAGCTCGGCAGGGAAAAGTCTTGTAAGCTGGAGTGAAACTAATGGTTTTAGCTTAGCTATTAATAAACAAGGCCAAGTTTATATCAGAAATGCATTAGGACTAAGGAAGCTTACAAAAGACGGTAAGCTTATTAAGAAGATAGCAATTAACTCTGGTTTTGTTGACTCTTTATATGCCAAGGATCTTGCTATTGATAGCAGTAATCGTGTTTATATAAATATAGGGAGGGTTATTTATGTTTATGATCAAGATTTGCAGTTTATTAAAGTCGTTAGCGCTTATAGTAGTACTACTTCCGTAAATTTTGGTTTGATTCAAAGCTTGGTATTTAATGATAAGAATAAGCTATTTGTAAAAACTAATGCAGCCATCTTGCAGTTGGATGAAGATAATAAATTAGTTAGTAGATTAACGCTGAATAAGATACCTGTGAAACAGTCAGCTAGCTCTTATAATTTAGCCTTCGATACAAATAGTACGGCCTATATTTCTGATCCATCTTGCCACTGCATAAAGCAGTTTGATTGGCAAGGCAATATAACAAAAACCTTAGGTAGCCTTGGCAGTGAACCGGGCAAATTTTTTATGCCAACCGTCTTGGCTTTTGACAGCAATAACCAATTAGTAATCGGTGATGCTGGCAATTTTCGCTTACAAAAAATAGCTCTAACTGGCAATGTGTTATGGACGGCTGGTGATGAGCCGAATAAGTTTAAGAATCCTAAAAGCTTAGCTTTAGATTCAGCAGGCAATATGTATGTATTAGACCAAGGACATGCAAGGGTTCAAAAGTATTCAACAGATGGGAGTTGGCGAGCATCTTGGGGTATCAGGGGGTATCAAGCAGGACAATTAGCCAATCTTGAGAAAATGACTATTAACCCTATGAATGATAAAGTTTATATTCAAGATTCCTATCCTATTAATGATAAAACAGTACAACGTATACAGGCTTTTAATACGGATGGTGTTTTTTTAGGAGCCTATGAACCTGCTTTACCAAGCTTTGATGTGAAAGGGAATAGCTACCAGCTCTTTTTAAAAGAGAAAACCCCACCAGAGGATAATAGTTACTACTATGATTATACTTATGCTTTACAAAAAAATGATGTTAATTCTGATCTTGTGAAAGAGTGGTTGCTAAAAGGCGGCTACGCAATATGCCAAGGGATTGCTTGTTTTTACAAGTTTGGGCCAGTAACTAATTCTGTAGTGACGGATTCCAAGGGAAATATTTATTATTTAAATGACTATAATCATAGCTATTATGGGAGTGTTTTAACTCTAAACTCAGCTACCCGATCTATTTCTGTGTCAGATAATTATTTTTATAAAAGTAATTATTTTTTATTCATTGATAAACGCGATTTTATATACTTTGGTTCGGTTTCTGTAGATGATTATTCGGGAAGTAAAGTCATTGTCTATGATGAAACTTTTGAAGTAGTTGGGACTATTTATTTAAATACAGATCGTTCTTATCCCATAGCCGCAACTACAGGTCAATTTAATGAACTTTATGTGCTTACCAATAAAGCCTTAGAAATTTACTCACCTGCTTCAAGCTTAAAAGCACCAACCCTTATTTCGGTTAAAGTGATAGATGCTAAAGGCACAGTGAAATTGACTTGGAAAGATCAAACTAGCGATGAGTCAGGTTTTAAAATTAAAGTTTGTAGTGGACAAGGTGTTATCTGTGCTGATAAAGATGTGGTCACTGTTAAAACGACAGGTGCTAATGTCACTAGTGTCTTGGTGCCTTCATTAGCCGCCAAAGGTTCGGGTGTGATTAAAACTTTTCGCATGACTAGCTTTAAAGATACTGAAGAATCGCTAGTTTCTAATGAAGTAGAGCTTACCTTTTAACATAGTAACTGCCTCAAAAATTTGAGGCGGTTTGTGTGATAGTGGTGCTCGCTTTAAAATTTCACCACTTCCCAGCCACTAGCCTGTATTTTTCCATCCGACAACAAGATTTTCTTGCTAGCTGTCGTGCCGTCGTAACGCGCTAAGCTCTCTGCGGTCATGCTGCCAAATGAAGTTCGAAAGATTACGTTTTTAGATTTTAAATCTACTAAATTCCCCAACATAGCTTTGTCAGTGCCGACCTGAATATCTTTGTAGCGAGCCTTTGCTGCATAGCTTTCAATCCAGTCCAGCATAGCAGGAAACTTAGGCTTCATCGCATACGAAGTATCCGCCACGACTAAGACAGTCTCCCGATGCTGGTTTTGATAAACATGCGCCCCCGCCCAAGCAGCCGCATGAATCAAAAAGAATAAGGCAAAAACTTTTACAAATTTCATTTAAATGGCTCACATTTCTGCATTGAGTAGATTGCCAATTCGATAGGATGCATTGCCCGTAGTCGATTCAATATAAGCACCCTCAGCTAGACCAGAGAGCGCTTTTAAATGATCTGATTTAAGCTCGTAAGCAATGGAATGAATGGGAATGCTCGCGCCTTCTAAAACTTGCTGTACGCTATTAAAATCTAAGCCAACATTGGTTTCACCATCCGACAATAAAAAGATCACTTTCTTATATTCAGGATGCTGTTTGCCAAATTGCTCTAACTGATCCACAGCGACTAATACGGCATTATTAGTGGCAGTTTTGCCGCCAGTCACCAAGCTTTCTACGGCGCCCGTGAACAGGGCTTTTTGTTGGACATTGAAGGGGCGAATTTCTAAATCCACATTCACCCTATCACTGTAGGTGACTAAGCCAATCGCATTGCCGGAGCTGATTAAATCCGAGGATTCAACTAAGGCTTTTTTCAGGTTTTTAATCCGGTCGCCTTCTTCCATCGAGCCAGAAACATCAGCGATGAAAACTGCAGCAATAGGTTTGCCACCGGATTTTTTCTGCTTCCAAAGTTTTTGAGCTTGGCCGATCACTGTGCCATCTTTAATGGTGTAGGCATCTTGATAATCAGCTAATTGCCCAAAGCCAAAATTGGTGATGGCCGTTTGCTGTTGTTCAATAAATTTAGCGAATTGCTGAAGTACTTCACGCTCAGCCGGATCAGCCTCAGTGGTGGCATACAAGGGGCTATCATGACGCACTCCAAACGGTACGAATTGATAGTCATTCATACCCGTGACATTCACCCACGATTGATGTTCCATGACTAAAGCATCTAAGACACCGCTACCGACTGCCGCATCGCGCATTTGCAAAGTATTTTGGGCAACAAACGGTACACCTGCTTGGAAAGCTTCAAAAGCGCTGGCGACATCGGGAGAAAGCATTTGGCTTTCATCGCCTTGCGCAAAGGCATTCAAGACATTCAAGAGGAAATTTAAGCCAGTACTAGATTGATAAGGGTTGGTATAACCCATTGCAAACGAGCCATTGCTTACATTGGTCAGGAGTTTGGCGATGTCTAATTTGCCATTGGTGGTGATTTGATCAATCTTGTCTTTTTTAACTACTATCCCAGCAATATTGGATGCTGTTTTCGCGGTAATAACATCTACTTTAACCCCATTAGCACCTAAGAGCATGCCCCATAGATAATTACTTGGGGTATAAGCTTCGGGTACATAACGATTCGCCATCATGTATTGCGCCCCTAAGCCTGAATCCATTTTACGAATAGCAACTTGGGCGAGTTTTCCATTGCTAAGCGTATGATTTTGCTGGTTAAAGGTTTTTGCTAATTCCAAATAAAAGCCATCACGACCTTGCCCAGCCTTTTCGGGTGAAGTGAATATTTCTGCAGCTTCAACTTGAGCGCTATCTTGTGCCTCTAAAGTAATCGGATATTCGGTTAAGTCTGGTAGCAAAGAAAGTAGGTTGGTTTGAGTGAGCTGAATATTGGCACGCACGGTATTTTCATTATAAGTCGGGCCTACTTGGTCTTTGACTAGCTTAGCAATTTCTTTGCTAGCCTCTTCAGGTGACATTTTCGTATTGCCACCTAAACCAGCGACAGGATTAGAATCGCCGCAGCCACTTAATAAAGCAGCCGTAAGGGCTAAAGTTAACAAGGGTTTAGTCATTTTCATAGTTTTTTCCCTGATCCATTGGCAATCTCAGCCAGTGCTAATAAGCGTGCTAGCGTGTCAGTACGCTCGAATTCACTGATGGATTGCATATTGGCAACTTCAACCGCTGTTCCGGTCAAAGCATCAAACAGTTGTTTATTCTCATCCAAGAGCGCACGAATGCGCTCAGATTGCTCCAAGTAGCGGCTATCTCGTTGATCCCCGCCCGCTTGCAGATTATTTTGGATACTTGACATGCTATGCCCGACCGTCACCATGTCGGCTAAATTTTGAATGGCTTGATTTTGTACAGTACGCGCAGCACTAAGATAAGTGAGTGGGCTGGATTGTTTGCCAAAGAAGCGCGATTTCACGACTGCATGATAATCATCAACCATATCAGTCAACGATTTGGCTTGGCGCACACCTTCTTTTAAACCAAGCGCTTCCAAATCTTTAGTAACACCCTGTAAGCGCTGCATGAGCTCGGCATACTGCTGATTCTCACGGTCTTTCAGCCATTCATCATCATCTGCAACTGAATAGCCGAGCCACCGATAGAGTAAGGGCACGCTCAAAGCAGCCACTACCGCCACTGCTACATACACAGCATTAAAAACTAAGCCACCTTGAAACCACCAGACAAATAAGCCGATGAGGATCAAAGAAAGAATTGTCGCAATCAGAGTATAGGGTTTAATCATGAATCAAAGTGTCTCACGGAACTGATAAGCTGTCATCAAAGCCACAGATGGACGTAAGTTTATTCAGGCTCTAAATGACTAGAGTATATGCGCTTTCTGCCTAAGAAAGGGACTTTAGCCGTCAATCCACAAGTAGCCTTAAATTATGAGCGTTTGGGGGTGCAGTTTCTTGCTTTAGGCGTGGATACGCTAGCGTTGGCGAATACCGCGCGTTCAATACTTAATCAGCATAAGCAAAGCCTATAAACGCTTTTCCACGTTAAATGTTCATTAACTTGTCAAGCAGGGCGCGATTTTTTAGAGTGTGCGCGTAGCCCTTCAACTTTGAAAAGCGAGATCTTTATGGAACAACAACTTACTCTGCCGCGCCAGCATATTGCGATGGCTTTGAAATATGGTGGAATTAGCTTTATTGCGGGCTCAGTGAGTCATGGCGTGTTCTCTGGACAGCGCTCTTTGATCACCGCAGGGATCGGTGTGCTCGCTTTTATTCTGGGGATGTGGTTAGAAAATAAAGACAATGGGCAAAAGGGCGTGGTGCTCATTAAATCCTTAGCGATTAGCACTTTATTAGCCATTAGCTTGGGTTTATTTACGGGTAGCTTGCAGCATTTTCCTGATTCACCTAGCCGTAGTTTATGGGCTGTACCTTTAGGCTTTGCAGTGTCGATAGTGGCTTTAGTTTGGGTGTCCAAACAAGCTTGGACTAAAAGCATTCAGCGCTATGCCTTAGCCTCGTTTGCTATTATTTTAGTGGGCTCGGGTTTGGCTTATCAGCATTATTCGACTAATCCAGTAGTAGTGCATGATCACGCTACCGGACATGGGGATGCACAGGCAAATGCAGCTGGACACGATAATCTAGCAACCGGTCATGCACACAATACAGAAACAGCGATTGGCTTGCCGGGTAAAACTGAAGAAGTAGAACGTACTGTGGTCGTGGAGATGGCAGACACTATGCGTTTCAGCCCGGAAAATCTCGATGTTAAGCAGGGTGAAACCGTGCGCTTGGTGGTACGTAATAACGGCAAAATCCGCCATGAGCTGACTTTAGGCACTATTGCCGATCTTAAAGACCATGCAGCACTGATGCTCAAGCACCCGAATATGCAACATACTGATCCGAATATGGTGCAAGTCGAGCCTAGTGAAGTGAAAGAAGTAGTTTGGAAGTTTAGTAAAGCAGGAACAGTGGATTTTGCCTGCCTACAACCAGGCCATTTTGAAGCAGGTATGAAAGGTTTAGTTCAAGTCACTCAGTAAGTTATGATGTTTTCAATAGGGTCAGGCTAGGGCTTGACCCAGATCAATAGTCTCCACCAAGCTCTGGCTTATCATGTTGAATTGTTAATAAACATTTAGGAGTCTTCAACATGAGCACCCTTGAGCAACCCAGTCCGCTGCAAAATTTTTCAGGTTGCCATGAAGGTATTCTGAAGCACATTAAGCAATTAGAGTCGCTAGCCAGTTTTATTGAGCAGGGTGTTGAAACGATTAGTGTTAAAGCACTTGCGGCTGAGTTGGAGCAGTTTTATCAAAAAGTCATTATTAGCCATCATCAAGAGGAAGAGCAGGAGTTATTTACGGCGGTTAAAACTGCCTTGCATCCCGATCCCGCAGATTTAGCCGAAGCCAACCATCAGATCGAGCGCTTAACTCAAGAGCATCGCCAGATTGAGGCTTGGTGGCGTGAAATAGAGCCAGCCCTCAAACGCTTAGCTAAAGGCAAGACGGCTCAATTAGATCAAGCTTTGGTTAAGCAGATTGTTGCTCAATATACAGCGCATGCTTTATTTGAGGAGGCAGTGTTTCTGCCTTTAAGTGCGCGCTTATTAGATAAAAATGGCCTATCTGCTTTAGGCTTGTCTTTGCATATTCGTCATCAAGATGCCTTTGTAGCAGGCTATATTTAAGTTTCACCGCTTAGCTTACCATGCCTTGGGATCTAGCCGTAAAGCTGGATTCCCTCCGTCAAATAGCATAACCTTGTGCACCACACAAATAGAGTCATTGCACCCAGTAGCCAGACTGATTATCCGACGGAGGAAACTATGACTATCATTAAGCAAGCTGACGTAATTGCTAGTGTAGCCGATGCGCTGCAATACATTTCTTACTACCACCCGAAAGACTTTGTCGATGCAATGTACGCCGCTTGGCAGCGTGAAGAGTCTCCTGCCGCGAAAGATGCAATCACCCAAATCTTAGTCAACTCACGCATGTGCGCTGAAGGCAAACGCCCCATTTGCCAAGATACCGGTATTGTCACTGTCTTCGTGAAAGTAGGCATGCAAGTGCAGTGGGAAGGCGACATGAGCCTCACTGACATGATCAATGAAGGGGTACGCCAAGCTTATTTGTGGCCAGATAATGTGCTGCGCGCCTCGATTCTTTCAGACCCCGCGGGTGCGCGCAAAAACACCAAAGACAATACCCCAGCCGTGATTCACTACGAGATCGTACCGGGGAATAAAGTATCGATTGATGTAGCAGCTAAAGGGGGTGGCTCTGAAAATAAATCTAAAATGGTGATGCTCAATCCCTCCGATAGCATTGTCGATTGGGTGTTGAAAACAGTACCTACCATGGGTGCTGGTTGGTGTCCTCCGGGGATGCTCGGGATTGGTATCGGTGGTACGGCTGAGAAAGCAGCGCTGATGGCGAAAGAAGTACTGATGGAGCCAATTGATATTCAAGAACTGATTGCCCGTGGCGCACAAAACCGTATTGAAGAGTTGCGCATTGAACTCTATCAGAAAGTGAACGAGTTAGGACTTGGTGCTCAAGGTTTAGGTGGCTTAACCACCGTGCTAGATGTGAAGATCATGGACTATCCAACCCATGCGGCTTCCTTGCCAGTTTGTATGATTCCCAACTGTGCGGCGACTCGGCATGCACATTTCACGCTGGATGGCTCAGGCCCCGCTTTCCAAACGCCACCGAGTTTAGATGATTGGCCAGAAATGACTTATGTGGCAGGCGAAAGTGCGCGCCGTGTGAATTTAGATACGGTTACTCCAGCAGAGGTAAAGACTTGGAAGCCGGGTGAAGTGATTCTGCTTTCTGGCAAAATGCTTACAGGCCGTGATGCTGCGCATAAGCGTATGGTGGATATGCTCAATAAGGGCGAAAAGCTGCCTGTGGATCTCAAAGGCCGCTTTATTTACTACGTCGGTCCAGTTGATCCGGTGCGTGATGAAGTGGTAGGCCCAGCAGGCCCGACCACTGCTACCCGCATGGATAAATTCACTCATCAAATTCTGGAGCAAACAGGTTTGCTCGGCATGATTGGCAAATCAGAGCGTGGCCCGGTCGCGATTGAAGCGATTAAAGAGTTTAGTGCGGTGTATTTAATGGCGGTCGGTGGTGCTGCTTATTTAGTTTCCAAAGCGATTGTAGGGTCAAAAACTCTTGCCTTCCCTGAGCTAGGTATGGAAGCCATTTATGAGTTTGAAGTGAAGGATATGCCAGTAACTGTGGCCGTAGATAGCCAAGGTGAATCGGTGCATAACACCGGGCCGGTGAAATGGCAGCAGATTATTGAACAGAAAATCGCCGCTCATTCGTTAAAAAGCTGACCAAGGTCGGAAAATTTGATAGGCTAACTCTATGTTTCATCCCTTGCTGCTTGAAATGAGGCAAGGGATAATTTTTGAGGAAAAGCCTTGAGCAGTTCACGCATCTACCGTATTTCTTTTGCTAATCATAATAAGATTTACGAAGTTTTCGCTAAGCAGGTCTATGAGTCTGATTTATATGGCTTTATCGCTATTGAAGAGCTAGTGTTTGGTTCGCAAAGCGACTTAGTCATCGACCCTACCGAGGAAAAGCTTAAATCTGAGTTCGCTGCGGTGAGCCGCACTTTCATCCCGCTCCACGCCATTATCCGCATTGATGAAGTGGAAAAGCCCGGCGTCAGCAAAATCCACGCTTTAGATGGTGGTAAATCTAATAATGTAAGCCCGTTTGCGCGCCCACGTTCTTCGGGTGATAAAAGCAGCGAATAAGCTAGCTCATTTTCTAGTATTAATTAAGCCTAAGTAAGCTACGCTTAGGCTTTTAAACGTTTCCACAGATTAAAAGGCTGTCCTAGCCAATCATTTAAATGCTTACCCACACAGATTAGCTTTGTTTTCCCACCTATCAATCTGTGTTTGTTTGTACTCCGCAAAAAAAACTTCATACTAGACTTTAACTCTAAGCATTTAGCCGTTTAATAATTCCGTAGGGAGAATGCTGGCTATGTTTCGTTATCTAATCCTTTCTCTAATGCTGCTGTTAACAGCTTGCGTAAGCCCACAATATCAAACGAATTACCGTTTTACTCCGCCCCCTGCGAGTGCTGGCAAAGTTTGTCTGACACGTTGTGATGCCTCGCTCGCGCAATGTAAAAATCAATGTGCTGCGAAAACTAGTCAATGCCTAGTAAAGGCACGCACGCAGGCGCAAACTGAATTGCCGATTTTGCTGGGTGCTTGGGAGCGTGATATGGCTGGCTGGGAAGAAGCGATGGAACGTTACGAAACTGATCTGCACTTCTGGGAAATGGAAATGCGCCAGCGGCGTTTAATGCGTGACTTACAACGTGATCTGCACCGTTGCCACCCCGGTGAACGCAATTGCACACGTTTTCCACGGCATTCTAGTAGGGGTTATTCTGATTATTATTGGGATCGACCCGAATCTCCGGGGGCTGCACCCAAACGTCCGACTTTAGAATCTGAAACGGCCCGTATCCAAGCAGCAAGCTGCCCTACGGACTGCGGCTGTGATGATAACTACCGCCAATGCTATGGAAGTTGTGGTGGAACTGTCCAACCTTATCAAGTTTGTGTCAAGAATTGCAGCAGGTAGCTGGTAATCATTGGGTAAGCTTTGTATCCTTCGCGTTTTAGAATAGCTGGTTAGTAGAAGTCATGAGCAGCATGCAGGAACAATATACGCCTAAAACGCTAGAAACTGAGGTTCAGGCTTTTTGGGACGCAGCAAAATCCTTTGAGGTCAAGGAAGACCCCGATAAGCCTAAATATTATTGCTTGTCGATGTTCCCTTATCCTAGTGGCGTGCTGCATATGGGACATGTGCGTAATTACACGATTGGCGATGTGATTGCGCGCTTCCAACGTATGCAGGGTAAGAATGTACTGCAACCTATGGGTTGGGACGCTTTTGGCTTACCTGCTGAAAATGCTGCCATTCAAAATCAGACTGCGCCCGCGAAGTGGACTTATCGCAATATCGACTACATGCGCACCCAGCTTAAGTCGATCGGTTTAGCGATTGATTGGACACGTGAATTAGCCACCTGCAAGCCTGAATATTATCGTTGGGAACAATGGTTTTTTACCCAGCTGTATGAAAAAGGTTTGGTCTATCGCAAAAAATCGACAGTGAACTGGGATCCAGTCGATCAAACCGTGCTAGCCAATGAGCAAGTCGTGGATGGCCGCGGTTGGCGCTCAGGTGCTTTAGTTGAGCAGCGTGAGATTGATCAGTGGTTCTTAAAAATTACCGCTTATGCCGATGAATTATTGGATGAATTAAATAAATTACCTGGCTGGCCGACGCAAGTACGCCTGATGCAGGAAAACTGGATTGGGCGCTCGGAAGGTGTCGAGCTGCAATTCGGTTTGGAAGGTAGAAAAGAAAAGTTAAGCGTCTTTACGACTCGCCCTGATACTTTAATGGGTGTCACCTATATGGCGGTGGCTGCTCAGCATCCCTTGGCGCTCAAAGCAGCAGAAAAAAATCCCGCATTAGCGGTTTTTATTGAAGAGTGTAAACTCGCCAAAGTTGCTGAAGCCGATATGGCAACCATGGAAAAGAAAGGCATGGCAACAGGTGTTATGGCTGTCCATCCTTTAACCCATGAAGAAATACCGATTTGGGTGGCAAATTTCGTCTTGATGTCGTATGGCTCAGGCGCGGTGATGTCTGTGCCGGGGCATGATCAGCGCGATTGGGAGTTTGCCACTAAGTATCAATTGCCGATTGTGCAAGTCATCGCCCCTGCGGATGGTCGTGAACTGAATGTCAGTGAGGCAGCTTTCACTGAAAAAGGCGTGTTGGTTAATTCTGCGCGCTATGACGGTTTAAGTTCTAGCGATGCTTTTAATGCTATTGCAGATGAGTTAATAGAGCAGGGCATTGGCCGCCGCCAGATTAATTATCGCTTACGTGATTGGGGTGTTTCTCGTCAGCGTTATTGGGGCTGCCCGATTCCGATGATTTATTGCGCTAGTTGCGGTGTACAACCAGTGCCTGCTGACGATTTACCGGTTTTATTGCCAGAAGATGTCGAGTTCGATGAAACCGGCGGTTCACCCATCAAGAAGATGCCCTCATTCTATGAGTGTAAGTGCCCGACTTGTAATGCGCCAGCACGGCGTGAAACCGATACTTTCGATACTTTCTTTGAATCTTCTTGGTATTTTGCGCGTTATGCTTGCGTCGATAATAACCAAGCGATGCTGGATGAGCGTGCCAATTATTGGCTACCCGTTGACCAATATATCGGTGGGATTGAACACGCGATTCTACATCTATTGTATGCGCGTTTTTTCCATAAATTGATGCGCGATCATGGCATGTTGGAGTCCGATGAGCCTTTCACTAATTTGCTTACTCAAGGCATGGTCTTAGCCGATACCTTCTATCGTGAGCGTGATAATGGCGGTCAAGAGTGGATTCCACCGAGTGACGTAGATGTGAAGCGCGATGAGAAGGGGCGGATTACCGGCGCGACTTTAATCAGCGATGGTCAACCCGTGATTCCTTCTGGCATGAGCAAAATGTCCAAGTCGAAGAAGAATGGCGTCGACCCACAAATGATGATTGAGAAATACGGCGCGGATACTTTGCGTTTATTCTCAATGTTCGCAGCGCCACCGGATCAAAGCATGGAGTGGTCTGATTTTGGGGTTGAGGGTGCACAACGTTTCTTACGGCGCTTGTGGAAACAGGTTTATGAGCATGTGTCGACCGGCTTAGTGGATAGCAGCGAACCTTATGGCAAGCTCAGTTCCGCACAACAAGACTTACGCCGTAAACTCCATCAAAGCTTACAAAAAGTAACGGATGATATGGGACGGCGCTATACATTTAACACGGCGATTGCTGCCAATATGGAGCTGATGAATGAAGTCTCCCGTGCTGCGGATGAGTCCGACAATGGCCGTAAACTGCGCCAAGAGATTTTAGAGTCGATTGTTTTAATGTTGGCTCCGGTCACGCCGCATATTTGCCATGCACTCTGGGCTGCTTTAGGGCGCGAAGGTGCTCTGATTGATGCGCGCTGGCCTGAAGTCGATGAGAGTGCGTTAGTCCAGCACAGCTTAGAATTAATTGTGCAAGTGAATGGCAAGGTGCGTGGCAAAGTGAAAGTGGATGCCTCTGCTGCAGAAAGCGAGATTCAAGCTGCTGCTTTAAATACCGAAAATGTAAAGCGTTTCTTGGAAGGCAGCACGATTGACAAAGTCATTGTAGTGAAAGGTCGCTTAGTGAATATCGTGGTTAAATAAGGTGCTTAAAGCCCTCACTAAGTTGGCAATCAGCCTGCTGCTAGCTTCAAGCGTAGCAGCTTGTGCGGGTTTTCATTTACGGGGTGCTGATTCTGCCTTATTAGCACCGCTTAAAAATCAGCAGGTTTGGGTGCAAGGTATTGACCTAAAAACTAGCTTTGGCCAAAAGCTAGCAAGGGCTCTGAAGCAAGCAGGAGCGAATGCAGTCACTGAAGTAGCGGCTGCTAACTTGAAGCTTACCATCACCCGCTTAGAGGAAAATAAAAGCGCTACTGCGTATTCAGCCGCTCGCCAAGTCCGTGAATTTAATCACTTTCTTGATGTGCGCTTCATCGCTGAAGCGGGTGCTGACTCCACTATTAAGCCTTTAGAATCTTCGATTCATGTTGAGCGTAATCAAATCTATGCCAGCCGTTATGTCTTAGGTGTGAGTGAAGAAGAACGTAGCATTCAGGCTGAGTTAGAAACAGAAGCGGCGCGTTTGCTCGCTTTGCGTTTAGCTGCTTTAATCCCTTAAGCCTTTTCAATAACAGGCATTACGGTACGGATGCATTCATCACATCAAGACTGCTTAAACGAGTTGTCATTTTTACTGACTAGAATAAGCCGTTTATAACTAAGTAAGCGTTTAAATTCCCATGACTATTTTATGTGCTAGTGCTGAAGCAGCAGTTGCTGTTATTCGTTCGGGTGACCGAGTGTGGTGTCATTCGATGGCCGCGACCCCTTATAGTCTCTTAAAGCCTTTTGCGGAGCATGTGAAGCAGCTAACGGGTGTTGAACTGCTGCAATTGCATCTGGAGCAAGCTGAGTCTGTATGTATACCTGAATTAGAAGGGCATTTACGCCATCGGTGCTATTTTGTGAGTAACAGCACCCGCCAATTAGTGAATCAAGGTAAGGCCGATTATGTACCTATATTTCTCTCTGAAATCCCTAAGCTATTTCGACGTGGCGAGCAGGTGATTGATGTTGCTTTAATTCAAGTTTCCCCTCCGGATCGGCATGGCAATTGTTCATTAGGTGTATCGGTGGAGGCTACTTTAGCTGCTTGCCGTGCCGCGCATAAAGTCATTGCACAGATCAATCCGCAAATGCCACGTACGCATGGTGATAGCGTCATTCCATTAAAAGCCATTGATTATGCAGTAGAAATTAGTAGCCCATTGCCAAGCCACTCCATGTCTCCATTAGATCAGGTTTACCAACAGATTGGTTTACAGGTGGCGGAGCTAGTACGGGATGGTGATTGCCTACAAATGGGAATTGGCGCGATTCCTGATGCGGTGCTAGCTTGTTTAGGTGGGCATCAAAACTTAGGTATTCATACGGAAATGTTTTCCGATGGAGTCTTACCACTGATTCATGCGGGTGTGATTAATAATAGCCGCAAAGCGATGCATATCGGGCGGATTGTGACAGGTTTTGTAATGGGTTCGCAGGCATTATATGATTTTGTTGATGACAATCCGAATGTATCTTTTTTAGATATTGAGTATGTGAATAATCCAGCCGTGATTCGCAAAAACCCGCAGGCAGTATCGATTAACAGTGCTATTCAAATTGATTTGAGTGGCCAAGTTTGTGCAGATTCCATTGGCAATCATGTCTATTCTGGTTTTGGTGGGCAAGTCGATTTTGTGACAGGAGCGCAACTCTCTAAAGGTGGGCGCTCGATTATTGCTTTACCTTCAACAGCGCTAAGCGGTAAACAATCCCGGATCGTACCTGTGTTAAGTCAAGGCGCAGGCGTAGTGACCTCCCGTGCTCAGGTGGATCATATTGTTACCGAATATGGAATCGCTTCATTGCGTGGTTGTAGCCTACGTGAGCGTGCCAAAAAGCTCATGAGTATTGCTCATCCCGATTTTCGAGAGGCTTTGTGCGCGGGAAGCTAACCTCAGCTTGCAGGTGGGTCGGTTGCATATTCAGCGATTCGCCAGCGTAAACAGGACGTTGCTGGCAACGAGCGGCGTGCAGCCGCTAAAATAACCGCTTCTTTACCCATTAAATCAATCTGGCTGCGGGCGCGCGTAATCCCTGTATACAATAATTCACGGCCTAGAATTTGTGCTTCGGCATCTTCTGGCATCAGTAGCAACACGTGCTCAAATTCAGAGCCTTGGCTTTTATGTATGGTCATCGCCCAAGCGGTTTCATGTGCAGGTAAACGTACCGGCGCGAAAGCACGGAAGCCACCATTGGGCTCAGGGAACCATACCCGCAATTGTCCATTCATTTCTGGCAGAGTTAGGCCAATATCACCGTTAAATAAATTCTGCCGATAATCATTCTCGGTGATCATAATCGGGCGGCCTGCAAACCACGAGTTTTGGAAGCGAGTGCTTAAATTACGCCACAAGAGCTGGCTAATTTTCTGGTTGAGCTGCTCAGTCCCTAAAGAACCTTTGCGCAAAGGCGTCAGCAAGCGAAATTGATTAAACGCAGCAAATAAGGCTGGAAGTTGGCTTGGATTCTGCTGCCAGCCGCGTACTCCCTGCAAATAGTTGCGCCAGACTTGGCGTAAATACTCAATACTGATCTGGGTATTTTCATCCCAAGTCACGCCATTTGGAGTTGTATGCAGGATAGCGATAATTTGCTGCTCTTGCTGATCACGAATCGCTTTCGCTAACTGCCCAATCCCACCACTAGCGTCAAAACGCCAACTTTTTTCCAAGACGACGATATGTTGATCTAGGGGATGCTCCTGCTGATCAAAGCTACATAAGTCGCGGAAAATCGACCCGGTTTCTACTGAAGCTAACTGATCACGATCACCCAACAAAATTAAACGGGCATCGGGTCTGATGGCGGCAAATAAATGGCTCATCAAAGAGATATCGATCATCGAAGCTTCGTCGACGATCACCACATCCGCAGGTAAAGGGTAATGTGCATGATGGCGAAAACCCACTTTGCCGGGTAAATAGCCTAGTAGGCGATGCAAGGTGCTGCCTTGTTCGGGAATCAATTCGGCAAGTTCGGGGGAAAGTTGTAAATTGATTTTGGTCTGGCGAATCGCTTCTTGCATCCGCATGGCGGCTTTGCCCGTCGGTGCGGCTAATTTAATCCGCTGTGGTTCAATCTTGAAATGTTCAATTAGCAGGCAAAGCAGGCGGGTAACGGTCGTAGTTTTCCCTGTGCCTGGGCCGCCAGAAATAATCAAAAAGGGTAGGGTGGCCGCTCGCGCTACCGCCAGCTTTTGGAGATCATTATCACCTGCAGGAAACCAAGCATCGAGTGTTTGCTGTAAAGCCTGCTGATCAGCAGTGCTGTTTAGTTTTAAACGCTCGGCAATATTCTGTGCTAAGTGTTGCTCGTATTGCCAATAGCGGTTGAGCCAAATATGACCGTTTTCGATGATAAGGGGTGCATACTCAGCTTTGTTACCGACTACCGGTGAGTTGAGTAAAGCAGCAAGCTCTGACTCAGTGAATGAAGCAGGGAGTTTAGCTGCGATAATACCTTGACGAGTGGCTTGGCTGGTATAAGTGGCTAGCAAGCTCAGCTGCTGCTGTTGAGCCTCAGTTAATACATAGCCTTCAGCTGCACAAACACGCAATAACAGCTTGGTTAATTGCTGGTCAAGAAAAGAACTGTCATCCAAAGGGAGCATAGGGCAAATCGAGGCTAAAAGAAGGGCTTAGGATAGCAAACTCGAAGATAAGCTGCCCCAAATAGAGCAGCTTGAGTTAGCGATTTTAGCTAATAAGAATTAAAAGCGACTTCCCAATCAGCTGCTGATAAGGATTCTTCTTCATCTTTGAGTGCAGTAAGTCGAAAACGATAGATAGCGCCTAGTTTAAAGTCTGTTGGCTTTAAAAGTTTTACACTGCTTGTATTCGGGTTTAAAAGAGCAATAGTCGAAAAATTACTGCAAGATTCACCTGTGCAACGCTGTAGTTTAAAGCCGGTTTCATTATCTGTGCGATCTTGCCATTTTAACTCTAACTCACCTTGGCTGGCTAGTTTATCAATAGAGGTAAATAGAGGTGCTTTTAAGTTTGATGGAGTTTCATAGACCTGAATAACATCTTCATAAAAGTCTTCTTTCAGATAAAGCTTATTATTGATTGTATAGATAAAATAATAAGATAGGTTTTTTAATGAGCCTATTAATTCAAAATCAGTATTAAGTACAAAGTTACTAACAAACGTAAAGTTACTAAAAGAGCTACCTTTGACATAGAGTAAATCACGCTCATCAATAGCTATATCATAAGTTAGTGTAGAGCCTTCTCCAAAATCTAACAGGGTTTTTTTAATTATAGATCCGGTTTCAGAATTGATTTTATACAAATATATCGTATGCGAAAACATCAAGGTGCGTGAAGAGTTTTCATCATAATTATCTTCATATCTACAAGATAAAATATAGATATTCGCTTGGCTATCAAAAGCTACTGATCCTGTACAAGGATTAGAATCTAAGTACCTTAAGCTAAATTCCTGTATACGCCCATCTGGTTTTATTTTTTGCAGGTAAGATGACGTAGCTTGAGTGCTAGGGTTCTTTTTCGTAATTAGGTGATAGGCATTACCATTTTTATCAAAATTAGGTAGTTTATTCTTATATTCACCAAGATAGACCCCATCATTAGAGAAGGTTTGGATGCGTGCCTTATAATTATCTTGTACATAAATATTATCAGCTAAATCTATTTTGATGGTTTCAGGGTAAGTAAATTGACCATTTTTAAGGCCATAACTACCCCAGGCTTTGAGCGCAGAACCGTTAGATGAGAACTTTTGAATCCGATGGTGACCTCTATCTATGACATAAATATTGCCCTGAGAGTCAACAACATGACCAGTAGAATATTTTAGATAACCTAATTGATCACCATAAGTCCATGCGGCTTGAAATGCTGAGTTAAATTTTTGAATGCGATAATTACCTGAGTCAGCAATAATTAGATTGCCTACATTGTCAAATTTAATAATAGTTGGTGAATTAAGCTGACCCTTCTTAGAGCCTCTTTTACTTAGAATTTTAAGTGTTGTTCCTGTTTGACCAAATTTATGAATGCATCCACAATTTTCCATGATAACATAGATATTGTTATTTCCATCATTTGCAACAGCAACAGCTTGTTGATTTGGTTTTAAAATAGGTCTAAGCAATTGCCCATTGTTATTGATAGAAAGTATAATGGATGATTTATAGTTTAGTGAGTCACTAAGCACTAAATTATCTTTTTTATTAATAGATATCTTAGTTAGATAATTAAATGAGGAGATTATAGTAGGTGATTTTTTATTAAAATACCCTTTTATTGCTCTAATAAAAACCCCATCTTCATTATAAATTTGAATGCTATTTTTTAACTTTACATAAATTTGATTTTTAGAATCAATAACAAGCTTTGCAGAGTAATCTTCACCACTAAGAGGAATTTCCCACTTTAGAATTAACTCCCATGAAGCAGACCATTTTTTTATTGTAAAATGATCGTTGAAATAACGGTGAATTGTGTAAAATTCATTATTTTTATTAATCGCAGCCGAGTATAGATATCTATCGTTTACTCTTGACTGCGATATTAATAATCCTTCATTGTTAATTTTTTTTACGATAATAGCCTCTGGTTCTGAAATATATTTTAAATATTCATATTCAAAAATATAATTATTACCTAAACTGTCAGTGGCAATATCAAGCACCTCATTAATTAGGCTTGATTGTCCAACGGTACTGATGAGTTTAGGGTCAGCTTGAGCTAGTGAATTTAAAAAGGTAAGAGTAATTAATATCAGCATTTTGAAGATAAATTGCTTAATATTAACTAGATAGTAAACATGTCGCATAGGAGATTCCTCAAGTATTTGATAATTTTCAACTATAGAGCCATAAAATTAAATACATATTAGTAGCCTTTTAAAAGTTAATGTACAACTATGCTATAGCTTAGAGATTCATCTAAACCTTTGATAGCAGTAAGTTTATATCTATAGCTGTCTCCAACTATAAAGTTATCGGGTGTTCCTAAGCGCACGCCAGTTACATTAGGTTTAGTGGTCTTGATCAGCTGAAAATTATTGCAATTATTATTTACTAGCTTGCAGCGATAGATATTAAAACCAGTTTCGTTAGTAGTTCGATCCTGCCAAGTTAGTTTGACAGCGCCTAAATTTGCTAAGGGTTTAATAGAAGTTATTATGGGGGCTTTTAAGGGGGAAGCAGCCTGATAAACGCTGATAACCGAGCCTGCTAGGTAGATTTGGTTGTCTTTACTATAAGTGTTATTAGCCGTAGCAGTATCTATGTAATTGCCAATAATGTTAAAGTTATTGTCGAACACAGTGAGGTTATCTGTACCTAAAAGACTTAGTTGATAACCGTAGTCGGGAAGATCATGCTGCAGGTAGATTAAATTGTGATCATCAATTGCCAAGTTAATAGTAGGAAGGGTAAAGCTTATTTCACTTTGCCCATTTAATATTTCTTTTTCAGCTAATAAAGTGCCTGTGGTAGAGCTAATTTTTTGTAAATTAACACTGAGTGAGTAGTCTGGATGGCGCGGGTCATGATAACTAGCTGAGGATTGACAACGAAGTAGGTAAATATTTTGCTGAGAGTCGATACTGAGTGATTTAGTACACGGGTAAGTTGAAGATGAACTAGTGCCATACTCATCATAGTGATTTTTATAGTTTAAAGGCCATTCTTGAGTTTGATTATAGGCATCTGTTTTTTGTAGAAAGTAATCAAATTCATTAGTGGCTGAGTCCAGCTTATGAACGATGCGATAAGTATTGCCTTTTTTATCAAAACTAGGCCAAGATTGTTGAGAAACGGCTAAGAAACTACCCTCGCTCGAAAAGACCTGAATGCGTTCTTTATCACTAGAGCTAGCCGAGTCATAGTAACGATCTTCAACATAAATTCTATCTTGTAGATCAATAGCGATTTTTTGCAAGTGACTAAATTGCCCACGCTTCAGGCCTAAGCTCCCCCAAACTTTCAACACAGTACCATTAGCGGCAAATTTTTGGATGCGATAGTGGCCGACATCAAGTACATAAATATGCTTTTTTGAATCCATAGCTAGGCCTTTAGCTAAGCTTAGTTGGCCGATTTGATCACCTGTGCTCCAAAAAACTTTGCCTTCTTGGTTAAGTTTCTGAACTCGATAATTTCCACTATCTGCTACATAAATGTTATTATTTTTGTCTAAGCGAAAAGCTAAGGGGTTATAAAACTGTCCTTTTTTTGAACCTAGACCCCCCAATTTTTTTATGAGCTTTCCTTGAGAGTTAAATTGACGAATACAATGGCAGGAGCTAGTACTGTCAGCTCCAAGCGAAAATTGAGCATCATAAATAAATCCTTGAGCATCATAGGCTAAGTTGCTATATGTACCTAAGCCAATGGAGTTTTCATTATTGGTAATAATAGGCTGAAGCAATTTACCTTCTAAATTAATAGTTATTAATTGTGTATCAGAGTTTAAAACTAGTAATTCATTATTTGTGCTAATTGCTAGACGGCTAATGTAAGTAAAAGGTTTTGTTTGATTAGGGAAGTTGGGTTTGATGTAACCTTTAATTTCTTTCAACAACAGCCCTTGTTCGCTAAAAATATTAATTCTATCTTTGAGCGCAACTACAAGCATATTGTCATTGGTTATAGCCAGTTTATTTGCTACGGCTTCTGTATTCCAACTGAGCATGAGTTGGCCTGATGTTGACCATTTTTTTACTATGCCTTTATAGGCGTTATCTACATAAGTTGATTCTATGGTATAGATATAGCCATTGTTGCTGATGCCTATATCTATAGGTTCAATAATCCCTAAATTAAAACTGTCGATAGGCTTACCTAAAGCGTCTAATTTATGAACAATAGTTTGAGTACCTTTATCTAAGATATAGGCTTGCCCTGTATTGCTAATTGTTAAATTTGAGATATTGCCAAAAGTGTTCGGCTTCCCAATGGTAGTAATTAGCTTGGGATCAGCGTAAATGTTACTTGAAAAAATTAGGCTAAAAAATAAAATAAGAGTAAAAATTAAATTTTTAAAGAGTGCTCTTTTTATATAAGTAGTTACCATGATTCCTGCGCCTCGCATTAAAGAACTATAGAGTTAATTATAGTCGGCAATTTAATCTTAAAGCGAGAGCTACCATTGTGTTGTATGCACAAATAGAGAAAGTATTTAAGCAGGATGCTTGGCCTGTAGCCTTTATACCCGGATGTTTGTTGGCTGCTGCAGTCGTTTAACGATACTGCCGTAAATACCACCACTCAAAGCCACGTTTAGCCCAATGCATGGCTTTATTCGCAGGTAACACCGTATTTTTATTTTCAGTGCGGCTAACAAATAAGCCTTGATTGCCAGAGTCGACAATACACATTAATTCAATTTTAAAGGTAGCATCAGCCGTTGCACCGGCTAATTCAGCCAGTAGATTTTTGGCAGCACATTCGGCTTGCAAATCAGCCATATGGGCTTGCTTTGGCATCCAATCAGGGCCGGGGAAGCTACCTGAATCGCCTGCAACATAGACGGCATCCATCCCTTCGATTTTGCAGTGTTGATTCGCTTTGACTAAACCGCCTTCAGAGCGCGGTAACTCGCTATTATCAAACCATAAATTACCCGTCATCCCGGGCATGAAGATAATCAGATCAGCTGCAAATTCGCCGCCTTCGGTTTTGACTTTATTCGCCTCAAAGCCCACCATCTTATGCCCAAGATGCGTGCTAATCTCGCGCTTTTCCATTTCGCCCATTAAACCTTTCACGGCATTTTCACCTAAGCGAATGCCGGGTTTAGCGGCTGGGCTAAAAAAGACCATTTTGAACTGCTCACGTCGCCCTTGTTGACGTAATAAAGTGTCTGTACCAAATAAGAATTCAAACATTGGGCCGCCGCGCATCGCACTCGGCTCATTCGGATTGCCCGCAAAGCCCATTGCAATCGTCCCGCCTTGCATGGCTTTCAAGCGCTCACGAATTTTTTCGGCAGCATCAATGCCTTCACAAGGGGTAATCGCATGTTCAATTCCCGGCAGTTTCTTAATAAAGCGTCCACCGGAAGCAATGATTAAGCCATCGTTATGAATAAGGCCTTTATCCGTTTCGACGGTGCGCCCGCCATCTTTCAAGCCTGTGACCGTCGCTGGAAAGAATTTAACAGCCATCCGGGTGAAGAAATTATCCAATGGAATAATGATGTCTTCACGTTTGCGTAAGCCAGAAGGCACCCAGATCAGGCTTGGCAAATACTGCAATTCAGCGCGTGGAGCGATCAAAGTAATCTCCACATCAGCTTCGATTTTACGCAATTGACGCACGGCAGTGAGGCCTGCGAAGCCAGCACCAATAATGGTAATTTTTTTCATTCGTATTCCTTTGGATCTGTGTCGCAATGCTATTGACTGACTAGTCAATTCATGTGATAAAGATGCTATCAGCGCCTCAGTTTAACTGATTCGGCGCAACTTTTAAAAAGTCGTCGCGCATCACAGGTTAAGCTTTATGGCAATTAGTGTCTTTGATATTTTCAAAATTGGGATTGGTCCGTCTAGCTCACATACTGTGGGGCCGATGCGGGCGGCTAATTATTTTCTCATTCGCTTGCGTGAACGTGGTCTTTTCGATCAAGTCACCCGCATTCAAGCTGAGCTTTATGGCTCCTTAGGCGCAACGGGTAAAGGGCATGGCTCAGATAAAGCCGTATTACTAGGTTTGGAAGGTAGCGAACCAGAAACCGTTGATACGCAAAAAATCCCAGAGCGTATGCAAACCATTATTGATCAGCAGTTTTTGCAGTTAGGGAATGAGCGCAGGATCAATTTCAATTACGCGACTGATTTAATTTTCCATCGGCGCAAATCCTTGCCTTTTCACCCGAATGGCATGATCTTCCATGCGTTTGCAGGGGATGGTAGTTGTTTGCAATCGAACACTTATTATTCAGTCGGTGGCGGCTTTGTGGTTAATCCCGATAACGATAATGCGGAGCAACCGATTGTTGCCGATCACACCAAACAGCCTTATCCCTTTAAATCAGGCAAAGAATTATTGGCACTCTGTCGTGAAAATGGCTATTCAGTCAGCCAATTAATGCTCATGAATGAACAAGTTTGGCGCAGCGAAGCTGAGATTCGTGCGCGTCTACTACATATCTGGCAAGTGATGCAGGCTTGTGTAGAGCAGGGCTGTCGCACGGAAGGTATTTTACCGGGTGGCTTGAAAGTGAAACGCCGTGCTGCACCGTTGCGGCGGCAATTGCAACATGACAATACGCTCAATACCGCACCTTTAGGCACAATGGATTGGGTCAATCTATTTGCATTGGCAGTGAATGAAGAGAATGCTGCGGGTGGACGGGTTGTGACTGCACCCACTAATGGGGCCGCAGGGGTGATTCCTGCGGTGATGCATTACTACTCGCGCTTTGTGCAAGGTGCGAATGAAGATGGCATTGTCCGCTTCTTACTCACAGCGGGGGCGATTGCGATTTTGTATAAGGAAAACGCTTCCATTTCAGGTGCAGAAGTCGGTTGCCAAGGCGAGGTGGGTTCTGCTTGCTCCATGGCGGCAGGCGCTTTAACGGAAGTGTTAGGTGGCACACCTGAGCAAGTCGAAAATGCGGCGGAAATCGGCATGGAACACAATCTCGGCCTGACTTGCGACCCAATCGGTGGCTTAGTCCAAGTCCCGTGTATTGAACGCAATGCCATGGGCGCGGTGAAAGCGATTAATGCTTCACGCATGGCCTTGCGTGGCGATGGTTCGCATTATGTATCACTAGATAAAGTGATTAAAACGATGCGCGAAACCGGCTTGGATATGAAAACCAAATACAAAGAAACTGCGCGCGGCGGTTTAGCGGTCAATATTATCGAGTGCTAACTATTTTCTTGGTTTGTTCAAATGTCAGCCCGTATTTTTGCAAATAAACACGTAGGCGATGCGAATCATTCTGGCTAGTACGTTGAGTGCGGCTGATATTGAAGAGTTTACGCCCTGCATCGGCTAGATTTTTACTGGCACGACAAACTCGTAGCACTTCAGCTAATTGAATATGCTCAAAATAGTCAGTATCCGCGAGTACTTCAGCGGCAACTAAATTTTCTAATAATTCAGTCTCCTGAGCCTGCTCTTGATGTTGGAAGGCTTGCCAATCATAGCTAAGGCGCTGAATTTCACCGGTAACTAAAGCCTCAGTAATGCGCCCACCTTGCGCCAAAGTCGCCATGCGCGTGATACTCGAATTGAGATCACGGAAATTAGCCCGCCACAAAGCTTGCGGCGTCTGCGCGAACCTTAAATAGTGCTCGCGAGCGGCTTGATTGAAGCTGACTTTATGCCCGACTTTGCGGGTGAATTGCTGTAATTCATAATCGAGATTTGGTTCGAAATCTTCAATCCGTTCTTTGAGGCTGGGCAATTCGTAAGTCCAAAGATTGATGCGCGCTAATAAGTCTTCGCGAAATTTACCCGCACGCACTTCAGCAAATAAATCGCGATTCGTCCCAGCAATCAGTTGAAAATCGCTACTCACGGTTTTATCGCTACCGAAGGGAATAAAGACTTTCTCTTCAATCGCTCGCAGCAGCATCGCTTGCTCATCGAGGCCAAGCTCGCCGATTTCATCGAGGAACAATAAGCCTTTATGTGCTTCCCGCAGTAAGCCGTTGCGGTTGGTTAGTGCGCCCGTGAAGGCACCTTTCACATGCCCAAATAAAGCCGACATCGCATTATCGCCGCGCAAAGTCGCACAGTTGACTTCGACTAATGCGCCGCTGATTTGCCCGCGCTGCTGCTTCAGGGCAAAAATGCGTTTAGCCAATTGGGATTTGCCGACACCGGTGGCACCGGTTAATAAAATCGGCGCTGAGGAGCGAATCGACACCTGTTCCAGCTGCTCAATTAAATAATTGAAGGCCTGATTACGGGTAGCAATGCCGCCTTTGAGATAGCTAATCCCTTCTTGAGCTTCTTTGGCAAAGCGCGAGGCGATTTGATCATAGCGGGATAAATCCAGATCAATAATATGATAGCTGCCTTGCACGCCTTCTTTGCTCGGCGAGGTTTGGATCAGTTTGGCGGGAATGTAATTCGCTTCAGTTAGCAGGAATAAGCAGATTTGCGCGACATGCGTACCGGTGGTGATATGCACATAATAGTTGGTGGTTTCAGGGTCGAAACTATAGGCTTGAGCGAATTTATACAGCTCGCTATACACCTCCTCAAAATCCCAAGGGTCAGTGTATTCCACCAGATAATCATGCACTTGGGTAGCCGGGCTAAGTTCGCGCATATCGCGCATGGTCAGCTCAGCCAGCTCATTATCCGCCGCTTGATGTAAAAGCACCAACTCATCGACCTTAAGCTCAGGATGCATCAGCAAACTAATCGACGGACGCCAATGATTCCAGCGACGTTTGCCCAAGCCTTGTTGATCAAGACGGTTGCCGAGAATGCTGATAAGGGTGGTTTTCATAAGTGCTACTAACGTTTTATAAGAATAGTTGCCTTAAGCGTAGCGAGTTTGCACAGTTAAGCCAACAATTCCGCCAAGCTCTGCACGCACCAATCCGCATGCTCACGATCAGGGAAGGCGGCACTTGGGTCAATATATAAAGTGCTAGTACCGGCAGCACGACCCGCTTGCAGGTCATAAACAAAATCACCGACCATCACCGCCTCGTGTGGGCTTGCTTGCCATTGGGCTAATAAGCGCTCAATGCCAGCCGGATGTGGTTTGGGTGGCGCGCAATCGCGGCTGATTAAATAATCGCTAGTAAAATACTGCGCTAAACCGGCTGCTTTTAAGGTGACTTCGGTATTCAGCAAACTATTGCGGGTGAGAATGCCGATGCGCGTCCCTTGTGCTTGTAAATACTCCAATAATTCAATCGCGCTCGCAGCCGCTTCGGAGCGCTCTGCAATTTCTAATTCGATGGCTTGGAGTTGTCGATAAATCGGTGCAGCCTCGGCGGGAGGCAGCGCGGCTAAGCTTTCTAAAATAGCCTGATCAGCGGGCAAACCCAAAGCGGTGCGCATCGAGCCAAAGTCGTGTTTGGCCACAGTTAGCGTGCCATCCATATCAAAAATCCAATAATTTCGAGTAAGCAAGGGGTGCGGCATAGTAGTTTCCGGTGCTAGTTAATCAGGGCTAAGCTCATAGCTAGACAGCCACAGCTTGAAGCTTTGAATCTCGCCTAATTCGAGTAAAAGCAGCTGCAGGCTATTGAGCTGCTGTTGGAGCAATTTCACATCTGCTTTAAAGCTTTGTTTTAAGCGTTTACTGCTAAAAATTTCCGAAGGGCGTAAATGTGCAGCGGCTTTTAAGCCGAGTTCTAAGTTTTGGCTGGCCTCTTGAAGCTGTTTGAGTTGCTTAGTTAAAACACGGTTGTAATGCTCAAGCCGTTCGGCGGCGAGTTGCTTAGATTTGCTCGGCTGAATTTGCTCCGCAGCCAGTTGCAGCTCTAACAGTTTTAATAAATCTTGTTCTTGATAGGCCACATTGACTTGCTGCATTAGGCCGGTTTTTCGTTCTTGCTCTTGCGGATCAGGTTCACGATCAGGATGCAAGACAGCGACTAATTCGCGATACACCGCCCGAATGGATTGGGTGCTCTTTAAGCTGATCGTTTGTTCACGGGCTTGTTTAGCTTTTTGTTTGGCCGCTTGTTTTTGGGCAGCACGTTGTTCGGCAGCCGCGTGTTGCTCCCACTCGAAAGCGCTGTATTCATCAAGTTCGATAGTTGGCTTAGCTTGTGGTGCTGCTTGGCTGGATGCCTGCTTGATGGGTTGAAATACATGCCGTTGTTGAATGGCTTCGACGCTGGAGTTACTAGTCACCGTCAGCACTTGCTCGCAGAGTAAACGCAGCAGCTGGTTGAGTTTAGCGGTTTGTTGTGGGGTAAAACGTGCGCGCTGCCAGTGTGCATCCATCAAATAAATCAGCAGCGCTTGCTGTTCAGCATAGTGGCGGCGCAAGGGCATATATTTAGCTAACACTTCGCGCTGATGCAAATCGGCTAAAACTTGCCATTCTGCAAGGCGTTGTTTTTCCATTGCAATTGCTTGCAGCAGCTGTTCAAAACCTTGCTGCTGAGCACTGGCTTCGATAGGCAGTGAGTTAATTTGATCGAGCGAATAATTCATAGCCGAGAGTTTAAGCTTAATTTGCTGTTTTCAGCAGTTGCCGATCCAAAATATAGGGCATTAGACATTGCGCTTCGCTCGCTAGCGCTGCAGAATTTTAAGTTTATTGGTTGAGGTTAAAGCTTAGTGATGCCAATGTTTACCGCTGCTCATGCGCTGCCGTGGACGGTAGCTAGTCCGTTTAAAATGCGTCCCGGTTTGGCGCGTTTAGAAGAGGCGACCGTTAATTTGTTTTTACGCGATCCCTTGGCAGAGCGCTATAGTGAACGTAAACGGCAGTTATTGAATGAGCAGCCTGACCATGTTTTGCTCGGCGAGGCCGATGCGCAAGTTTTAATAGAAATCGCCAAACATTATCAACTGCAAACTGATATAAGCCTGGCTGCTAATGCTGAGGCGCTCACTCTTGGTATGCAAGAAGATTTCGTGATTCTGCACGATGAAGTCAATGACCAAGGTTCAGAGATGCGCACGCGCTTTTTATCGGTGTGCTTTCCTTCTAATTGGAATCCGAGCGAAAAGTTAGGCTTAAACTTTCATGCGATTCATGTGCCGGTCGCGGATAACACCATCCTGCAAGCGGGCGCGAAAGGTATTGTCGATTTGGCTTTCCGTAAAAATACTATGTTGCGCCATGTGTGGCTACTGACGCCGAATAGCGATTTGCCTTCGCATCCTTTACAGCGTCCGCGCTTATGGGCTGATGCGATTGAGCAGGCAGGCGATGGTTTATTGTTAGATCAGCTGTATTTTCGAGTTGAGCGGCAAACGACGTTGCCCTTGCCAGACTTAAAGCGTGGCGTATTTTTCATTCGTGTGATGGTCGCGCCGTTGGTGGAAGTCTTGCGGGTGGAACCCAACCGCGCTGCACAATTAGCCGAAGCTCTTGCTTCGATGAGTGAGAATGTCTTGGCCTATCGTGGAATGACAGCGGCTTTGCCGCGCTTATTGCAAGAATTAGCGTCTTTTCGCTAGCTACCATCCAGCAGAAGTCTAAATGTCTGGATTTAGACTTCTCAGCACTTGACAGCTAAGGGCAGGCGCGTGAGCGCCAATGACCACGCTTAATTTCACCCAAGCAGCCATTGATAATCGAAAAAGTATTCGCTGCACACCAGCCTTCGCTCGCCCGTGGATTGCGATCTTTGGCGAGGCAGACTTTGCTACTACATTGATTTCCATCCGTACACAATCGGCCTGCATCCTTATAACTCAGATTACAACCGACTACACCGCGACTTAAATTTTCCCATTTACCACCTTGAGCCGTGCATTTTTGTTGCTCGCTGGGTGTTGCGGGTGGCTTAGGTGGCGTGGGCGCTTTGCTAGGGATGCCGTCTAGTTTTAGATTGAAGCGATTTTTGAGTGGTGTTTCCAAGCCACCTTTTAAGGCTTGCATACAGGTACTGGTAGTGGAATTTGTGGGTAGGTGGGTACTAAGGAAAATGGGAATGGGGCTATAGCCACGAATGGCTCTAACGGGTTGATTGGGATATTTCTTTTTAAACTCAAGTAATGCAGCGGGAGATAAAGGGCGCGCAAAATAAACCATTCGGGGATAGCTCGGAATCACCAAACGGTAGTAACCCCCTTTATTGCTGGTCGCACTCGCTTGGAATTTAGTATCGCAATTATAGAAATAAGCCTTCACTGTCGCACCTGCTACGGGCTTGCCATCCTGCAATACTTGCCCAGCAATTTCTAAATTCTTCAAAGGCGGCGGGGGTGCAGCTGGCTTTGCATGTACCACAGTCGTAGCCAGACTTAAAACTAGCAGTAAACATGTATAAAACTTTAAACGCATCATCATTCCTTGTGGGTTAAACAGGCGGCAGTTTCTACAAAACTTTGCTAAAGGTAAATATATAGACTCTGTTCCGTCATGATGCTTTCACTGGGAGGACACTATGCAGCCACATTTTTTAATCACAGCTAGTTTATTGCTGAGCTTGAATTATCC
The DNA here is from genome assembly GCA_049290875.1 of Thiolinea sp. Taxonomy (GTDB): domain Bacteria; phylum Pseudomonadota; class Gammaproteobacteria; order Thiotrichales; family Thiotrichaceae; genus Thiolinea. Next base: position 84,880 of record JBATOI010000029.1, on the reverse strand, counting down.
CGCCGCTCAAGCTTTTACTGGCCCCAGCACTTATGCCGTGGTTTGGGTGAAAAGTGCCGATAGTTTGCGCTTACGTGCGGGGCCGGCTACCCGCTATAAGATTTTGAAAAATATTCCTTTTAATGCCATCAATGTAAAAAACCTTGGGGAGCGTACTAGCTCGGGTTGGTGTCAGGTGCAATACCTTAGGGTGAAAGGTTGGTCAGCCTGTAAATATTTGGGCGAATCTTCAGGGGCGCGCTATTACTCTGCGCATGGCTATACGGGTGCGTTGAAGTTCTATAAGCAAGCAAGTAGCAAAAGCGCTGTCGCTGGAACTTTGCCCGAATATGCGACTGGGATTGAAGGCTTAGATGCCTGTTTAGGGATTTGGTGTCGAATTTGCTATGACGGCAAACAGGGCTGGGTACAGCGCAAATATTTGGCTAGCTGGCAATTTTAGGTCTATCTAAAAAAATATTTAGTTAAATTTAAAGATAAAAACTTTATTTTTAATAACTCTGCTTTTCTATAAAAAGTCAATTAAAACAGAATCTTAATTATCTTGGCATGCTGTCTGCAATATCAATAACAAATTCATAGGAGATCATAAGCATGACAACGACGGGCAACTACGAAGTGTTATACGAGCAAGGTAAAGTGCCGGTGAAAGCTTGGACTAAAGGTGTGCCTTTCGACGACAACTCTAAAAAGCAATTGTTGAACATTGCGCAGATGCCATTTATTCATCAGTGGGTGGCGGCGATGCCGGATGTGCATCTGGGGAAAGGTGCGACCATTGGCAGCGTGATTCCGACCGTGGGGGCGATTATTCCGGCAGCGGTGGGCGTAGATTTGGGTTGCGGGATGATGGCGGCGAAAACCACGTTGACCGCAGCCGATTTACCCGATTCGTTGGAGGCGATGCGTAGCAAGATTGAGCAAGTTGTTCCGCATGGTCGTGTGGCGATTCGCGGTAAACGCGATACCGGCAGTTGGGGTGATCCGCCGGATGATGTGCTGGAAAAATGGCTGGGGTTGAGTGCAGGTTTCCAGCGTTTGTGCGAGAAGCATCCGTTCCTGAAAAATACCAATAACTTGAAACACTTGGGGACGTTGGGTACGGGCAACCATTTCATCGAGGTGTGTCTGGATGAAACCCAAACCGTGTGGGTGATGTTGCACAGCGGGTCACGCGGGGTGGGCAATGCCATCGGTACGCACTTTATCGAGCAGGCGAAAAAGGATATGGAACGCTATTTCATCCACCTGCCGGATAAGGATTTGGCGTACATCCCCGAAGGTAGCCCGCATTTCCGCGACTACGTGGAGGCGGTGGCCTGGGCGCAGGATTTTGCGCAAGCCAACCGCGAGCTGATGATGTCGCGTACTTTGCAGGCGATCCGCGAGGTGTTGCCGATCCCGTTCACGGCGGACGTGGAGGCGGTGAATTGCCACCACAACTACATCAGCCGCGAACACCATTACGGCAAGGATGTGTGGGTGACGCGCAAAGGTGCGGTAAGTGCGCAAAAAGGTCAGCTTGGGATTATTCCGGGCAGCATGGGGGCGAAATCGTTCATCGTGCGCGGGTTGGGTAATGCCGAAAGTTTTTGCAGTTGCAGCCACGGCGCGGGGCGCGTGATGTCACGCACTGAGGCGAAACGCCGCGTGTCGCTGGATGAGCATAAACGCGCCGTTGCCGGAGTGGAATGCCGCGTGGATGAAAGCGTGATCGACGAAACGCCGTCGGCTTACAAGCCGATTGATAAGGTGATGGCGGCGCAGAGCGATTTGGTGGAGGTGCTGCATACGCTGAAGCAGGTGGTGTGTGTGAAGGGGTGAGTAAGAGTATATTCACCCGCAATCCGCGAATCTGGCATGATCAGGAAGATGGAGCGTATCACCATCTTCCTGAATTAATTTAGGACTTACGCATTTATTTTAGATTCACATATCCGCGATAGCATCCAGCTCAGTAGTACGCTCGCTCGTCATGCGAATTTTGCAGGTTTTTGCGCGATTTTCCATACCATTGGCTAGATTGGCAGTCATTGCTTCTACGGTGCATTGAGCATCGCGCATTTTTATCCAGCCCAATTGCATATTTTTAAGATCAGCCGCAACATTTCTGTCTTTCATTTTTTTCTTAAGCGCCTCGAAAGAGCCATTTAACTCCTGATCTGTTTGAGTTAGGCACTGACTGAACTCGCCGTCAGTTTGGAAACTATCAGATTTAGCCATCTCTCCACAGGGCAAGCCCGTTCCGGCAATAGCGTAACCTGAGAAAGCAAATATTGATGTGACCAAAAGGAAGTATTTTTTCATATAAAAATCCTTATTCAATGGAAAATATAATGATGGATGAAGTGATGGTATCACTTACATGTGACACAACTGGTTATATATTAATACAGGAAGGAATACTAGCCACTTTAGGGTGTGCAAGAAAACGTGCCGTCCGCTTACAAGTCGATTGACAAGGTGATGGCAGCGCAGCGCGATTTGGTGGAGATTGTGCATACGCTGAAGCAGGTGGTGTGTGTGAAGGGGTGAGGAATGCTATAATCAGGCATAAATTCACTACCCACAGCATCCACCAATGGCAGATATTCCAGCAACCCGTCAACCCCGTATGATCAGGAAGGTGGTGCGTGTCACCACCAACCTAGATCAACCATCCGACTATCAGTATTGGATCACCCGCCCCATTGCGGAACGTCTGGATGCTGTTGAAATGCTTCGTCAATCCTACCTGAGTTTCCGTACCGATGTTCCAACGCGACTTCAAAGAGTTTATCGAGTTACTCAACAATCACGCGGTTGAGTATCTTACCAAGTTCCGCTAGATTACATGCTTTGTTTTTGAACGCAACATTTTCACGGGGCTTGATTTTAACGCATGAAAATTATCACATGGAATTGCAATGGAGCATTCAGGAAAAAATATAGCCTACTTGAATCATTTGACGCTGACCTGCTTATTATTCAAGAGTGTGAAGATCCAGCACAATCAACTGCTGAATATAAAAACTGGGCAGGAGAATATTTATGGATAGGTGATAATAAAAATAAAGGTCTTGGCGTGTTTTCAAGAAAGGGGCAAAAACTGGAAAAGCTTAATTGGGATAGTGGTCGTTTGCAGTTATTCCTACCATTCAAATTTAATGATAAGGCAACCATCTTAGCTATATGGACAAAGCAAGCAGGATCAAAACATTTTGGATATATAGGTCAGCTTTGGAAATATCTTCAACTACACAAGGAGAAATTAACTCAGGAAAATACTATTCTATGCGGGGACTGGAATAGCAATGCCATTTGGCATGACCATGAAGCGTGGTGGAATCATTTGGATGTAGTGCGTGAGTTAGAAGAAATTGATATATACAGTCTGTATCATGGACTACATAATAAAAAACAGGGTCAAGAAATACATCCAACGCTATACATGTACCGCAAGCGCGAACGCCCCTTTCACATTGATTACATCTTCACGCATAAGAAGTTTGTTGATCATAAAGCCTCGCTGGATGTAGGAGCAGCAGATGTATGGCTTGCACACAGTGATCACATGCCAATCATGGCAACTATTCCTTTGGAAAAAAACTGATTTCAAATTGAGAAAATAAGCATCGAAAAACAAATACTTACAGAATTTTCGAGTTTCAATAGATCTATGGATCATGAGCTAATAACAACAGAGGAACTTTGTTGGGAAGGTCCATTTTCTTGGCTTGGCTATAATAAAGATAACGACCTCGATGATATTCATGATGTTGCTGGCGTGTATTTATTTACCTTCGAGTACCAAGATGGTTATATTTTGCGGTCAGCAGGTGTGAGTAAGTCGATAAGGAAGAGGATAATTCAGCACACACGCGAATACAAGAAAGGCAATTATACAATACTAGATGTCAATTCTGCAAAAGCAGGTATAAGAAAAGAAGTATGGCATGGGTGGGGCTATGCCAAGAAAAACATTGATCAATTCAATCTACATAAAGACTATATGCTATCAGCAATTAATGATGAGCTAGCAGCATATCGTTTATTTACTGCCAATGTTTCTGACAAAAAAAGAGGGAAAGAATCGAATTCTCCATCATGCACAATGTATATGGAGCAAAAGAACCTTGGTCTGATTTGGTTGATGGAGGAATGCATTTAATAGGGAGGTCGAATTACGACATTCCTATCATTATCAATAACAAATGTTCACATAGAATATATGGACTTGCTGATTATTTAGAGATATAAGCCTGAAAATTATAAATTACGCAGATATTCCAGCTCCGCTTCAAGTTCGCCGGGGTCGTAGTTAACCACCGGAATATCGCGTTTAGCGCATTCTTCATAAAAGCGGTAACGGTCTACGCCTGCAAACTCGCAAGCGAACCCAGCGGATATTTTCCCTGCATGAAACAGTGCAATGCCCGCTTCCAGCTTGATTTGTTTTTCCAGTTTGGGAAGCGTGCTGCGCCCGAAGTCTTCGGGTATCTCCAGTATAATTTGCATGTCAGACACCTGTATTTGCGTTTCCATACTCCATCATAACGTGAGATTTCCGCATGACCTACCAAGAATTCTACGCCTCCATCGACTGTCGTTTTCCCTATCACGACACAGCCGCATGGCAGCAACTCATTGCGCAATCCCTAGAAATCGGTGGCGATGCGCCCTTTCTGGTTTTGCATGAAATTTGCCGCTTACCCTCATCCGTCACCCTGAATCTTGAGCAGCACTTGGCGATGTATGCTTACTGGAAAGCGGCGTTTTCTCACCCCATCCAAGACATCGTTGAACCCGCGAGTATGGCATTGATCCAGCAACAGCTTTTGAGCGATGCGGAAGTTATTCACATCATGGAGCAATTACGAGCCTACCCCCAGCAATATTCCGCGCTGCAAGTGGCACTGTTTGCGTGTGTTGATGAGCAGGGTGTGGTCGATGCGAAATACGAGGAAATTGTCAGTGAGTGGCAGCGGTAGGTCTTCACTAAATCGTGTGCCGACGGGGTGAGGTTTAGTTGTCAATATCGCACGGATACAGCGTGATAAAGATACCCATCCCCAAAGCGCTCATGCGACTCAGAGTTGCATTGGTCAGCTCATTCCTGACCCGTGCCCCATCACCGCATTGATAACCAATGTCCAAAGTTTTGCTCATGCAAGCCTCCCAAAGAGCACGGGCTGAAGCATCCAGTGCTTCGACAGCATCAAGCATGAGCACAATAGTCAGTTCAGGCTGGCGCAGGTGCAATGCCTCGTCAGCCGCCTCATTGATTTCCAAGGTTGCATACCATTTGCCATTATCACCAACCCTTGCGTGCAACGAATAAAAGCCACTGGTTTCCAACGCCTGCACCAAAAGCGTCAAATCCTGCTCGGCAATCAGGTCAAGGTCAGTGTTGAGATAGCGTGCTGTTTCTTTCATGAAAATAGATTCCTATCTTTATAGATAACTAATTCCATTGCCCGTTCTCCCTCTTGAATCTGAAAAATAAACAAAAACACTAATTATCAATAACTTAAAAAATACCAACAAACTTGGCACACCCCTTGCAAAACCATTCACGACTTTCGTTACTCGTGGTGTAGGTTCAACCGCCTGCCTGACGCGACCACCATTGGTGTACCCGCGTATCTGTTTCCAAAGTCACCAAGCGCAGCTATAGCTCAGTGGTAGAGCAACCGCAAGGTGGTCATGGGTTCGATCCCCATTAGCTGCTCCTTACCATAGCTCAGCGGTGGAGCACTTGAGTTGATCAAGCTGTAGTGGGTTCGACTCCCACTGGTAAAACTACCCTGAAACGGTAGATTAGCCCGCAAGGGCGAACAAACGGCAAACCGCCAGGGTCAATGCCCGCCAGTCTTCGTGCTGGAAGGCAACGACCAACACCCGCGCCGCCTTGACGGTGGGTCTGCGAGGTGCGAAACCGCGACAGCTTCGGCGCACGCGGCTTTCCCACCTTGCACAAACCGTCAAGCCTGCAAGGGTGTGGGGGAATGCCACCTATTTTTTAAAGGACAACGCCATGTTATTCAAAACAAAATTTATTATTCCCGAAGCGCATCGCGGGCTGTTGTTCAAAGACGAGCAGTTCGTAGCCCTTTTAGACACGGGTGTGCATGAGTTTTGGGATTTGAAAAATCAATACAAAGTCCAGCAAGTCGCTGCCACCAGTGCCACTAACAATCCGGTATCCGAGCCAGTTTTAAACTTGGCGGATGCTTATCCTGAGCGCTTTGCCGAGCAGATTCAGCGCTGGGAAACCGGCGAGCAAGAGGTCGGTTTGGTGTATCAGGACAAGGTACTCAAAGACATTAAAGCCCCTGCACAACGTGGCGCATACTGGTGTGGGCAGCGGGCGATTGAGGTACGCAAGATCAATATTGCCGAGGAGATGCGCGTGCCAAAAACCTTGGCGAGCCAGCTAGTAGCTGCCAAAGATGCTACTTTGCGTAGCGCGGCGCAGGTGGCGATTGTCACTAGCACGGTTTCCGAAGGCTTTGTCGGTTTCTTAGAAGTCGATGGTGTGCAGCAAGAAGTATTGAAAACCGGCATGCATGTGTGGTGGCAGTTTAATCACGCCATCAAAGTCTTGCAGTTGGATACGCGCCTGCAAAACATGGAAGTGAATGGTCAGGAGATTTTGACCAAAGATCGTGTCGGGTTGCGTATTAACTTATCGGCTTTGTGGCAGATTACCAATGCGCAATTAGTGAAATCGACCTTGTTCGATCCAAAAGATTATTTGTATCGCGAGCTGCAATTGGCGTTGCGTGCAGTAGTTTCTACCCAAACTTTGGATGAGTTATTGGCGGATAAAAATCTGTTAAATCAAACCATTCAAGGTATGGTAGCGGAGAAAATTACTGCCTATGGCTTGGAATTAAAAACCGTGGGTGCGCGCGATATTATTTTGCCCGGCGAAATGAAAGCGATTTTGGCGCAAGTCGTGGAAGCAGAGAAAAAGGCTGAAGCCAATTTAATCCGCCGCCGCGAAGAAACCCAAGAAACTCGCTCCTTGCACAACACCGCCAAAGTGATGGAAGGCAACCCTGTGTTATTGCGCTTAAAAGAACTGGAGATTTTGGAAAAAATCACCGGACGCGTACAGCATTTAAATGTGTATGGCGGCTTGGATAGCGTGATGAATGACTTGGTGAAGTTGACGGATCGGTCGAAAGCTTGATAGGGAGGCGCGTTAGGTTTAAGAGCTTAACGCGCTTTCCTTTTAAGCGAGCTGTTTAGTAGCTAATTTTTCCGGCAAAGCAGCGTATAGCGAGGCGACTACAATCAATAAGCCCCCCAACCACTGATACCCAACCAAGTGCTCGCCCAAATAAAGTACCGCAAATAATGCTCCCCAAGCAGGTTCTGAGCCTGTGAGTAGAGCCACCCGAGTGGGCGTGGTATGCCGCAAGCCATAATTCATCGCGAAAAAAGCGAAGATGCTACAGAACAATACTAAATAGAGCATCACTAACCAGAAATGCCCATCATTTGGCAATGAAATAGCCAAGCTTGGTTGCTGCCAACACAGTACAAACAATGCACCAAAGCCTACGACTCCCGCTTGAGTAGCAGTCAGGCTAAGCGATGATAATTTGCGGCCTTGCATGAATTTTTTGGTAGCTATACCCATTGAAGCACGTAGTAAAGCGGCTAACAGCATTAAGCTATCACCTAGGTTGAGCTGTAAACTAAATGACTGTTCTACATTTTGGGTTAATAAATACACACCCAACAAACAAGCCGCCGCTAAGATAAACAGGCGCTGCCCCGGATATTGTCGATAAATAGCCCATTCCAACAACGGCGTAATGATCACGCACAAGCTAATCAGGAAAGCAGCATTGGCGGCGGAAGTGTGGGCTACGCCATAAACTTCGGCGAGGAAAATGGAGAATAAAATCAAGCCTGTAAAGCAAGCAGCGGGTAAATCTTGTGCTAAGCCACGCTGATAATCGGCCAGCAAAGCAGGGCTGAGCAATAAAAAGGTGAGGAGAAAACGCAAGGCTAAAAACGCAGGCACACTGATATACAGCAGTGCTTCTTTAGTCAGACCATAGCTAGTTCCCCAAATGATCGCCACCGCGAGCAGTAGTAATTCAGCTTTGAAGTTATGTATAGCTTGCATCATCAGCGTCCAGAGTCAGAAGTACGCTATGCTAATTTATTCTCTAGTAATCTATAATCCAGCGTTTCAGCAAAACACTTGTGCGCAATGGACACAAATAAATTATTAACCCTCTTGCTGGATTTAGCAGTGTTCGCCTTGGGGGCTGAGAGTTCGTTAGTGCGCGTGCTAGCCGATTGGATATTGGTTGGTGATGGTCAAGGTGCGATTGCTTAAGCGCTTGAGGCAAGCGGTTTTAAGCCAAGTTTTGCAACTCATTGACCCATCTAGCTTTTTCAGCAGCGGGCAGAAAACTGGCTGCAAAGCTATTTTGTGCTAGCTGAAGTGCTTGTGCTTTGCTCATGTTTAAAGCATCCGCGACCGCAATAAAATTCTCGGTCATATAGCCGCCAAAATACGCCGGATCATCCGAGTTGATGGTGACTTTCACGCCACGTTCTAGCAGTTCTAAAATATTATGCTCAGCCATAGTTTTAAACACGCAGAGTTTGGTATTCGAGAGCGGGCAAACCGTCAAGGGCATTTGCAATTGAATCAAGCGCTCTACCAAAGCCGGGTCTTCTACACAGCGTACCCCATGATCAATGCGTTTAACTTTAAGTAAATCTAAAGCTTGGATAATGTAGTCAGGTGGGCCTTCTTCACCGGCATGCGCAACCGTTAATAAGCCTTCAGCGCGTGCTTTAGCGAAGACACGCTCAAATAAACTAGGTGGGAAGCCTTGTTCCGAGCTATCTAAGCCGACTGCAATGATTTTGTCTTTATAGGGAAGCGCTTGTTCCAAGGTGGCAAAGGCGGCTTCTTCAGGCAGATGGCGTAGGAAGCACATAATCAGATAGCTGCTAATCCCTAACTGCTGTTTAGCATCTTGCAAGGCGCGATCAATGCCATTGATTACGGTGTCGAAAGCAATTCCTCGGTCTGTATGTGTTTGCGGATCAAAGAAGGGTTCGACATGGCGTACATTTTGTTGCTGGCAGCGCTGTAAATAAGCCCAAGTCAGATCATAAAAATCTTGTTCGGCTTGTAGTACATGCGCACCTTGATAATAAATATCTAAAAAATCCTGCAAATTACTAAATTCATAAGCAGCTCGAATCGCTGCTACCGAATCGAAGGGTAAGCTGACTTGATTACGTTGCGCCAGTTTAAACATCAATTCGGGTTCAAGGCTGCCTTCTAAGTGCATGTGCAGCTCTGCTTTTGGGAGTTGATTTAGAAATGAGTGGAAATCATTCATTGGGTTTTACCTGAGTTTAAGTGGCCGCAAGCCTTAAAAACTGTACGCTTATACTTGATGCTCTGGTTTAAAGCTGGCTTGAGCCAGCTATACTAACCAACTAACTAAATAAAATTAAAGAGTTGATGACTATGTATGAAAAAAATCAGCAAAGGTAAATTCTTCAGTCTTAATTCTACATCACCAACCGGAAACAGTTGGTTTAAGTAATGCGTGCGGATGGATTTAGTAGAAAATAATGTCTGGTTAACAGCAAAAGTCCCAGCAAATTATCTAGGAATCGTATAAAAAATAAGTTACTAACAGAATTTCCTGCTTTATTCAGCGACAATCACCTATAGCTATGCGAGCCTAGATTCGGGTAAGCTAGCTTGACTTGTAGCATTTGAACAACATGTGTTTGGAGACTCTCAATGACTTATCAACCGGCCAGTCGTATGCGACTTCTGCAGTGGTTACTCGCAGGAGCCCTGTGCCTTAGTGCTTCCGTGCAGGCACGCAGCTTGCCGGAGTTTACAGAGCTTGTAAAAACTAATGGACCGGCTGTGGTAAATATCACAACCAACCATAAGCAAAAAGAATCACCCGAGATTCCATCGGATGCTCCGGGCTATGAGGAGCCGTTCGACGAACTCATGAAACGCTTTTTCGGGAATCCGGGTGGCGGTGGTGGAGCACCTGAAGATTTTCAGGCGGATGCCCGTGGTTCAGGTTTTGTGTTATCTGCCGATGGCTACATTGTTACTAACCATCATGTCGTGGATGGTGCTGACGAAATTCTCGTAAAACTCAATGATCGTCGCGAGTTTTCTGCTAAGTTAATTGGTAGTGACAAGCGCAGCGATGTGGCTTTATTAAAGATTGACGCGGCAAGCCTACCTACCTTGAAAATAGGCGATTCTAGCAGCATTGAAGTCGGTGAGTGGGTGTTAGCGATTGGTTCGCCTTTTGGCTTTGAATCCAGCGCGACCTCAGGAATTGTGAGTGCTACCGGGCGTAGTTTGCCCACCGATACTTATGTGCCGTTTATTCAAACCGATGTCGCGATTAATCCGGGTAACTCAGGTGGCCCCTTATTTAATCTCGATGGCGAAGTGGTGGGGGTCAATTCACAAATCTATAGCCGCTCGGGTGGTTTCATGGGGGTGTCCTTTGCGATTCCCATTAATATCGTGATGGATGTTGTTTCCCAACTGAAAACTAATGGCAAAGTTTCACGTGGTTGGATCGGCGTTTATATCCAAGAGGTTGATCAAAATCTTGCCCAGTCTTTTGGTATGCCAACACCTACTGGCGCTTTAGTCACTCAAGTTGTCACAGAAGGCCCAGCTAATAATGTGCTGCAATTAGGTGATGTCATTATTGAAATGAATGGCAAGCCGGTCGCTAATGCAGGTAGTTTACCCGCTATGGTAGGGACTGTTGCTCCCGGGCAAAGTGTGAAGCTTGCCGTGATGCGTAACCGTGAACGTCAAGAAGTTGAATTGAAAATTGGCGAATTACCCGGTGAAGAAGGTGCCGAACTCACTGAGCCTGAAGAGCAGGCTCAAGCCATGCCTGAAGGCGTTGAAGTGCTTGGCATGCAGCTAACACCCATTGACGAGACGATTCGCGAGGCTTTAGGCCTAGCTGTCGGTGGTGTATTAGTCGAAAAAGTGACGGGTGACCCTGCACAACGTGCGGGTATTAGTGCCGGTGACGTAGTAGCGCTACTAGATGGTAAGCCAGTCAGTTCCCCTGAAGAGGTTAAGAAAGTGACTAGCGAAATCGAGAAAGGTAAAACAGTCGCTATACTCGTGTATCGCGAAGGTGCGGCACGTTTTATGGCGATGAAAGTTGAATAGGCAGGCAAAAACTTCCCTAAGCGTGTATTATCGCGTCGGCTGTCATTTGTGTGATGCAATGATAGCCGCGCTGCGGCATTTGCAGCACGAATTAGCATTTGAATTAGAATTAATCGACATCGATAAAGATCCGGATTTACTTAAGCGTTATGACGTGGATGTGCCGGTGGTCACACTCGGCACTGAGGTCGTGTGTTTCCATTTTTTCGAAGAAAACATGGTGAGACAAGCATTACAAGATGGCTGAAGTAAACCCCAACATTCGTAATTTTTCCATTATTGCGCACATTGATCACGGTAAATCGACTCTCTCGGATCGTTTTATTCAATACTGTGGCGGGCTAGAAGCGCGTGAGATGGAAGCCCAAGTACTAGATTCGATGGATTTAGAGCGTGAGCGCGGCATTACGATTAAAGCGCAAAGTGTTTCCCTTGATTATAAAGCGCGTAATGGTCAAACCTATCAACTTAATTTCATTGATACGCCCGGCCATGTTGACTTCTCCTATGAAGTTTCACGTTCCCTAGCCGCTTGTGATGGTGCTTTACTCGTTGTTGATGCTTCCCAAGGTGTCGAAGCGCAAAGTGTGGCTAACTGCTATACCGCAATTGAACTAAACCTTGAAGTTGTGCCAGTTCTCAATAAGATTGATCTACCTTCGGCTGATCCTGATCGGGTTTGCCAAGAAATTGAAGATATTATCGGAATTGATGCGACGGAAGCGGTTCATGTCAGCGCGAAAACCGGTATCGGTATCGAAGACTTATTAGAGCAGTTAGTTGAACGCATTCCTCCACCGGTGGGTAACCCTGATTCATCCTTAAGAGCACTGATTATTGACTCTTGGTTTGATAATTATTTAGGTGTTATCTCTTTAGTGCGCGTAGTCGATGGCGAAATTCGCAAGAAAATGAAAATTCGCGCGATGTCGACTGGGCGTGATTTCCAAGTTGAACAGTTGGGCGTGTTTACCCCGAAGCGCTTGGATAAAGATAGCCTGAAAGCAGGCGAAGTTGGCTTCGTGATTGCTGGAATTAAAGAAATTACTGCGGCACGGGTGGGTGATACTTTTACGGATGCACAAAAGCCTACTGATAAAGCTTTAGCGGGTTTTAAAGAGATTCAGCCCCGAGTATTCGCGGGTATTTTCCCCGTTGATGCTGATCAGTATGAAAATCTGCGTGATGCTTTATCTAAGCTGCAATTAAATGATTCCGCTTTGTTCTATGAGCCAGAGACTTCACAAGCTTTAGGGTTTGGTTTCCGCTGCGGCTTCTTAGGGATGCTGCACATGGAAATTGTGCAGGAGCGCTTAGAGCGTGAATATGATTTAAATTTAATCACGACAGCGCCTACCGTTATTTACGAAGTAGTCCTAACCAGTGGCGAAAATGTTTTCGTCCATAATCCATCTGAATTACCTCCACTAAATAAAATTGAAGAGATTCGTGAGCCGATTATTCGCGGTACGATTCTGGTTCCTCAAGAATATCTGGGAAATGTCATTACGCTGTGTATTGATAAGCGTGGTGTGCAAAGAAATATGCAATATATGGGTAATCAGGTTTCGCTGGTATTTGATTTGCCTTTAGCTGAAGTGGTGTTAGATTTCTTTGATAAATTGAAGTCAGTGAGCCGTGGTTATGCCTCATTTGATTATGCCCTCGATCGCTTTGAACCAGCGCCGATGGTGCGGGTCGATGTCTTAGTGAATGGTGATAAAGTGGATGCACTGGCTATTATGGTGCATCGTGATTTTGCACAATCACGCGGGCGGCAGTTAGTGGAAAAAATGAAAGAATTGATTCCACGCCAAATGTATGAAGTGGCGATTCAAGCGGCCATTGGTAGCCAGATTATTGCGCGTAGTACAGTCAAAGCGATGCGTAAAGACGTATTAGCCAAATGTTATGGTGGCGATGTGAGCCGGAAGCGTAAATTACTGGAAAAGCAGAAAGAAGGTAAAAAGCGTATGAAGCAAGTGGGTAGCGTGGAGATTCCACAAGAAGCCTTTTTGGCCGTATTACGTGTTACTGATAAATAACTTAGTGATAACTAATAACGAAGAGAATTAAGAAGGACAGCCTACATGGATATGGATTTGGAGTTTTGGCTAGTAATTGCTACGGTCGTGAGTGGCTTGATTTGGTTGTTATATAGCTTATTTACTAGAGGTAAAAGCAAATTTGGCCGTCGTGTAGAGCCTTGGTATGTGGAGTATGCGCGTTCATTTTTCCCCGTCTTATTGGTCGTTTTATTATTACGGTCGTTTGTAGCTGAGCCTTTCCGTATTCCTTCGGGTTCTATGTTACCCACCTTAGAAATTGGTGACTTTATTCTGGTGAATAAGTTTACCTATGGTATTCGTTTGCCCATTACGCACACTAAAATTATTCCTTTAGGCGAGCCAAAGGCGGGTGATGTGGTTGTTTTTCGCTTTCCCAATGATCCAACAATTGATTTCATCAAACGCTTAGTGGGTGTGCCGGGTGATGTGATTGCTTGGGATAATAAAGAGTTAAAAGTGAATGGGGTGCCAGTTGCTCGTCAAGAACTAGGGGAGTACGCTGCGCTTGACCAAAATGGCCAAGTACACCCCACCCTTCGTCTCAAGGAAACCCTAGGCACGGTTAACCATGATATTCTGATTTTGCCGGGCACTGCAGGTCGTATTGGCGAAGTGGTTGTGCCTGCAGGCCATTATTTTGTCATGGGTGATAACCGTGATATGAGTAATGATGGGCGTATGTGGGGCTTAGTCCCTGAAGAAAATTTGGTAGGCAAAGCCATGTTGGTGTGGATGCATATCAATTGGGGTGAAGGTGGTGATGGTTTAAACCTTAAAAGAATTGGCCTCATCGATTAACTAAGCTTAAAAAACGTTTGGCCTGAATAAAATAATAACTAACAATAAATAGGTAAGAAAATGAGAACAAGAAAAAAACAGCGTGGTATTTCATTTTTAAGCTGGATCAGTATTTTGAGTTTAGTGATTCTAGGCTTTGTGTCTGGAGTTAAGTTAGTGCCAGTTTATGTTGAATTTTATAGCGTGCAGTCTTTAATGCAAAAGATTGCGGAAGATCCAGCCATTAAAGCCACGAATACTCAAGCTTTACGTGGCAAGTTGGATGATTATTTAAATATTAATGGTATGTATACTATCAAGCGTGAGCATTTTTCAGTTCAGCCAGTCCCTGAAAATAAAAATGCTAAGGCTTTAGTGGTCGATTACGAAGTACGTAAACCTTGGTTAGGAAATATTCAATTTCTAATGACCTTTCGCCATGCCGTGGAGTTAAAGGGGCAATAAGCTGTTTGGATAAATTAAAGAAGTTAATTTCCGTTGAGTTGATGGCAACTGATAATTTTGTGCGTGCCATCACTCATCGGAGTGCGGATGGTAAGCATAATGAACGTTTGGAGTTTCTTGGTGATAGTGTGCTGGGGCTTATTATCACCACGGAGCTTTATCGGCGAATCCCACGTGCCAGTGAAGGCTATCTCAGCCGTTTGCGTGCCTCCTTAGTCAATGAAAATGCCCTTGCTATTTTATCAGCAGGTATGGGCTTGGGTGATTTTTTGCGCCTAGGTCAAGGCGAGTTGAAAAGTGGTGGCTTCCGACGTAAGTCTATTTTGGCCGATGCTTTAGAAGCCTTAATTGGCTGTATTTATTTAGAGCAAGGCATTACTGAAGCTGAACGCTTTGTGCTCCATATCTATCAGGAGATGCTTAATCAACTCCCGACTGAAGATGATCTGAAAGATCCTAAAAGCCGCCTGCAAGAATTTCTTCAATCCCGAGGCTATGATTTGCCAAGCTATCAATTGACGCAAGTAGAGGGCGAAGCACATCGGCAAACCTTCACCGCTGAATGCAAAGTGCCTGCCTTGAATATTTGTACCATAGGTATATCCGGTAGTCGACGTAAAGCAGAGCAAGATGCAGCTGCTAAAGCCTTTGAGCAGGTGATGAATCATGTCTAAATATGGCGTAATTGCGATTGCAGGTCGCCCCAATGTGGGCAAGTCGACGCTGATGAATCATCTAATTGGTTTTAAGGTTTCGGCGACTGCGAATAAGCCGCAAACCACTCGGCATAATATTCGCGGTATTCTCAGTGAAGATGATTGCCAAGTGGTGTTTTTAGATACACCCGGTATTCATCGCAGCTCAAAAAGCCTGTTGAACAAAACCATTAATCTGCAAGCAGTGGCTGCCCTAGAAGATGTCGATGCAGTGATCATGATTGTTGAGGCAGAGCGCTGGGAAGATGAAGATAGCTTAGTCTTAGAGCGCCTCCAGCATTTAACTTGCCCGGTGTTTTTGGTGGCGAACAAAGTTGATCGGGTTCGGCAAAAATCAGACCTGCTAGCTTGGCTCCAAAAAGTAGCCGCGAAGCGCGAATTTAAAGCAATTTTCCCCCTTTCTGCTACCAAAGCGATTAATACGGATGAGCTGAAGCGCGAGTTGCTGGCCATTATTCCCGAAGGTGATTGGGCCTATGCTGAGGATGATGTTACCGATCAATCTACACGTTTTCTGTGTGCTGAAATGATTCGCGAACAGTTGATGACTTATCTGCATCAGGAAGTTCCCTATTCAACGGCGGTAGAAATTGAAAAGTTTGAGGTTCGAGCTGCAATCACCGAAATTCATGCCACCATTTGGGTGAGCCGTGAAAATCAAAAAGGCATCATCATCGGTCATAAGGGTGAGGCGCTCAAACGGATTGGTAGCTCCGCCCGGATTGCTTTAGAGGCTTTTTTGGAGCAAAAAGTGCTGCTCAGACTTTGGGTTCGGGTTGAAGAGAATTGGGAAAATAGCCCACGTCATTTGCAAGCCCTAGGCATCTCTTCTACTAATACTTAATAATGGATTCAAGCTCAATTCCTAATCGCCCGCGTAAAGCTTGGTTAGCCTTTTTATTGGGTTTATTCTTGCCCGGTTTGGGGCAAATTTATAATGGCCAAGTCAATCGCGCTGCCTGGTTTATGCTGGGTTCATGGCTATTTGGTATCCCATTAGTAGGGCTGTTTACGCCTTATTTGCCTGATGATTGGACAGCTACGGTCATGCTTGGCTCGATTGGGATCGCTTTGTTGATTTGGTTCGTGAGTTGCGTGGATGCTTTGCTTCAAGCGCTCAAACTGTCTACTTATACTCCGGCAAGTTGGCA
Organism: Thiolinea sp.; assembly: GCA_049290875.1. Classification (GTDB taxonomy): domain Bacteria; phylum Pseudomonadota; class Gammaproteobacteria; order Thiotrichales; family Thiotrichaceae; genus Thiolinea. The sequence continues at coordinate 68,493 of JBATOI010000029.1, read as the reverse complement.
GGGGGCAGGCACTTATTTATTTTTGATTCTGCTCGTAACCGTTTGTTTATTTCCTTTACTTTCCCAACAAGTACGTAAGCATTGGATTGAACCGTTTCGGATTCCTTCTGCAAGCATGGAGCCTGCTTTAATTGCTGGCGACTTTATCTATGCGGACAAGCACTACAATTGCTTAGGCTGTGAACCAACGATGCAGCGCGGTGATATTATTACCTTCACCTATCCGAATAATCGTAATATGGGCTATATCAAACGGGTGATTGGCTTGCCGGGTGATCAGATCAAGATTCGTGGGCAAACAGTCAGTATTAATAATAAGCCTTTGACTATTCAAACTGCGCAACAAGCTGGCTCGGTTATTGTGCAAGAGCGCTACGAAAATAAACAATGGCCGGTGATTTGGAAGAATCCGCGCGCAGTGATTCCTTTAGTTGATTTGACGGTACCGGCTGGGCAAGTCTTCGTGCTCGGGGATAATCGTACTAATAGCAATGACTCACGCTATTTCGGGACAGTGCCCTTAGCGGATGTTACGGGTAGGGCGCGGCAAGTTTGGTTTTCTTATAACCGTGATGTGGGCGGCTTGCAGTGGGGGCGAGTCGGTCTAGTAATGCATTAAAAGGATCAAGCAATGAATACTGTCATGCAAACCATGCTCGCTCATGTTTCAGTGCGTCAATTCACTGAGCAGCCAGTCTCAACGGAAATTCTAGAAAACTTAATCCGTTGTGGCCAGTCCGCCGCCTCTTCGAGTTTTATTCAAGCCGTTTCCGTAATTCATGTGACTCAAGCACACCATCGCCAGCAAATCGCTGACCTGGCAGGTGGGCAAGCTTGGGTGGTGGCTGCACCGGTCTTTTTAGTGTTTTGTGCGGATTTGCAGCGGGTGAATTATGCTTGTGTGAAAAACGAACTGGGCGCTTTAGAAGGGCAGACCGAGCATTTCATAACCGCTACGGTCGATACCGCTTTGGTGGCACAGAATGTGTTGTTAGCAGCTGAATCAATGGGCTTGGGTGGAGTCTTCATTGGTGGGATTCGCAATAATCCGCAAGTTGTTTGTGATTTATTAGAGCTGCCCGAGCAAGTTTATCCGGTATTTGGGATGTGCTTAGGCTGGCCTGCAACAACAAATGCTGTCAAGCCACGTTTTCCTGTGCAAACCATACTGCATGAGGATCGCTACCTGTTAAGCCCAGTAGCTGCGCAAGTAGATAGTTATGACCAGCAAATGCAGGCTTATTATCAAAGTCGTGGCAGTAATCAACGGGTAGCAGCAACTTGGTCAGTACAAACGGCAGCGGCAGTACAGAAAAAGCAGCGCCCACATATGTTAAAATTTTTACAAACTCGTGGTTTATTACTGCGTTAAAATTCTCATTGCTAGCAGCATTTATTTTTTTCATGATGTAAAATAATTCTAAGCCCTATCAGGCAACAGCTTAAGGAAAAAGAATATGTCTGCTGTCTACACCACTCTTACGATTGATATTGGTGGAACCAATATTCGTTTAGGCTTACTCGAAGCCGATTCATTACGCCCTAGTTATATCCGCAGTTTTAAAATCAATGAGTTTTCAGGCTTGGCTGAGGTGATTGAATTATTCTTAAATGCGGCACCGTCGCATCAAGTCAAGCAAGCTGCGATTGATGTAGCCACACCCGTCACCCAAGACACCATCAAACTCACCAACCATGCTTGGACGTTCAGCATTCGTGAAATCCGCGAGCGCTTTGGCTTTGAACGCTTAAAAGTCATTAATGATTTTACCGCAATGGCTTTGTCGATTCCTTTATTAGAGCCGCATGAGTTAAAGCAAGTCGGTGGGAGTGCGGCTGATCCTGATGGCGCGATTGCCTTATTGGGGGCGGGAACCGGTTTAGGGGTATCTGGTTTGATTCGCTCTGCTGCGGGCTGGTATCCACTGTCAGGCGAAGGTGGACATGTGACTTTAGGTGCGCGCACTGTCCGTGAATTAGCCATTTTTGCGGCTTTCTGGGAAAAGTATGGGCATATGTCCGCCGAGCGCTTGTTATCAGGCACCGGTTTAGAGGAGTTCTATCAAGTCATTTGCCATTTGGATGGTAAAACCCCCGAACCTTTACAACCTGCCGATATTTCTGGGCGGGCGATTGCGCAAACTTGCCCAGCTTGTATGGAAACCATGACTTTATTCTGCGAATGGTTTGGGGTTGTCGCGGCCAATTTAACTTTGTCTTTGGGTGCAACGGGTGGTGTGTATATTGGTGGGGGGATAGTGCCAAATTTAGGCGACTACTTTATCCATTCAAGCTTCCGCACTGCCTTTGAAACGAAAGGGCGCTTCAAAGGCTTTATGCAGAAAGTGCCGGTTTACATTGTGGAAGCAGATAATCCAGCCTTACGTGGAGCCGCGGCGGCGCTCCATCATCGTTTCGATAAAATTGGGATTACTTGTACTGTTTAGTGGGCGCGTAAGGCATAAAACTCACGCACAAAGTCGGCCAAAGTGCCTGCTTCTAAAGCAGTGCGAATGCCTTGCATCAGTTCTTGGTAATAATACAAATTGTGGATAGTATTTAAGCGCGCTCCAAGAATTTCGCCACATTTATCCAAATGGCGTAAATAAGCGCGTGAATAATTTTGGCAAGTATAGCAGCCACAAAGCTCATCAATCGGGCGCGTATCGTGTTGATACTGACTGTTGCGCAGCTTCAATTGTCCATAGCGAGTAAAAAGAAACGCATTGCGTGCATTTCGAGTGGGAATCACACAGTCGAACATATCAATGCCGCGCAATACGCCTTCAACCAGATCTTCCGGCTTGCCCACACCCATTAAATAGTGGGGTTTGTCGGCAGGTAAATGCGGCACAGTTACTTCCAGAATTCGATCCCGATCTTCTTTTGGCTCACCGACTGCTAAGCCGCCGACTGCATAGCCATCAAAGTCGATGGCTTGTAACTGCTCAGCAGAGCGCAAGCGTAAATCTTCGTAAACGCCGCCTTGGACAATGCCAAATAGCGCAGATGGATTGCCTTCATGAGCTGCTTCACTCCGAGCTGCCCAGCGTAGGGACAATTCCATCGACTGTTTAGCCTCGGCATGAGTGGCGGGGTAGGGTGTACATTCGTCGAAGATCATCACAATGTCTGAGCCTAATTCGCGCTGCACCTGCATCGAAGATTCGGGTGTCATTAGAATCGGATTGCCATTCACGGGCGATTGAAAGCGCACACCTTCTTCGCTGATCTTGCGCATCGCTGCCAGTGAAAACACTTGAAAGCCGCCAGAGTCAGTCAGAATGGGTTTATCCCAATGCATAAACTCATGTAAGTCACCATGTAAACGTACAATCTCTGTGCCGGGGCGCAGCATCAAGTGGAAGGTATTGCCGAGAATAATCTGTGCACCAATGCCTTTTAATTCTTCTGGGGTCATGGCTTTGACCGTGCCATAAGTACCGACAGGCATGAAGGCTGGGGTTTCGACGATACCACGTGGGAAAGTGAGGCGACCACGACGAGCCCTGCCTTCAGTTGAGAGCAGCTCGAACTGCATGTGCGACATAGGAATGCTTCCAGTTAAAGGAGTTGGCGAAGCAGTGCATGATAACTGGAGTTGTGGGGGGATACCAAGTTTCTATGTTAGTGCTCAATATTTGCTGTGTGCTCCGCTGGGCTAGCCATTAGAGATAGTGTGTCTATTTCCAATTGACAGTTTTCACTAGCTTCGGTGAGTATGTACTTAGGTAATGACTACCGACGAGAGGAGAGAACACTATGCACGCAACTGTATTGCGCCGGTCACTGCTGTCTACAGCTATTCTATTAAGTTTTACCACAATTCCCGCTTTTGCTACCAATGGCCTTGCACCGATTGGTTTAGGTATGGAGCACCGTAGTCTAGGGGGTGCTGCTACGGGTTATGCAGCGAATACCTCGAGTATTGCGAGCAATCCCGCGTCCACTTCCTTTGTAGCCGATGGTTTTGATGCAGGCTTAGAAATTTTCCAGCCCAAACGCACCGCAATTTTCAATGGCAAAGCCTTTGGAATGCCAGCGGATGTGAGTTATGACGGTAATGGTAAACAGAATTTCTTTATTCCAGAAGGTTCTTATAAGCGCAGTTTCAAGCAGTTTGATTTTGGCGTAGCGGTTTATGGTAATGGTGGAATGAACACCAGCTATGCAAAAAACCCCAATTTTGGTACCGGCAAAGCTGGGGTCGATTATCAGCAGTTATTTGTAGCGCCGACCTTGAGTTACAAGCTAAACGAAAATCACTCAATTGGCGCTTCTGCCAATTTGGTTTATCACAAATTCAAAGCGGAAGGTCTGCATAATTTTGATAATGCACGCTTCTCTGCAAATCCGGGGCATGTCACCAATAATGGTTATGATAGCTCTACCGGCATCGGTGTTAGCCTAGGCTGGTATGGAAAAATAGCACCCAATGTTTCTATGGGGGTGGCTTATCGCTCAAAGGTCAATATGGGGAAACTGGATCAATATTCTGGTCTGTTTGCTAATAGTGGTGAGTTCGATGTACCGGCGGCTTTGAGTGCTGGCTTTGCATGGCAAGCAGCGCCGAATACTTTAATCGTGGGCGATGTACAGAAGATTGATTACAGTTTGTTGGCAGCGATTGGCAATAGCAGCCAAAAGCCTGTGCAGTTTGGTGGCAAAGATGGCCCTGGTTTTGGTTGGAAAGATGTGACCGCTATTAAACTGGGTGTAAAGCAGCAAGTTACTCCACAAATGGCCTTGATGGTGGGCTATAACCAAGGAACCAATCCGGTTAAATCCTCCGATACCACCGTGAATGTATTAGCGCCTGGTGTCGCCGAACAGCATTTGACTTTAGGTGCAGAATGGCAACTCACGCCCAAATCAAGCTTAATTGCTTCGTTTGTGCATACCTTTGAAGGTGAAACCAACGGCGATAACACCGTGCCACCCCCTGGGCCAATCCCTTTAGATGCTTACGATCTGAAAATGAAGCAAAACGCCATTGGTGTTTCTTATAGTCATCAGTTCTAAGTTTAGTTTTCTCATTTCCATTGGACGCACGCTCAACGAGCGTGTGTTTCTGACCTTTCATCAGGTTCGTTCTTAGCGAATTACCCCAATTTTGCTTATACCTTCGGGATGAATCGAGGGATTACTTGGCTTTTATTAGCCTATCTACTAGCGACGCCAACTTATGCGGATTTGCCTGCTTTTCCGGGAGCGGAAGGCGATGCTGCGTTTAGCCTAGGTGGGCGTGCGGGTAAAGTTTTAATAGTGGATCGTTTAGATGATCCATGTCCTACCCAAGCTTGTACCACTGAAGATCTTGCTGATTCAAGCAAACTTACTCCAGGGACTTTACGTTGGGCGTTGATGCAGCCCTATCCACGTACTGTGGTATTTCGTGTCTCAGGTGTAATTGAGCTGTTGAAGGATGAAGTGAAGTGGAATGACCAAGCGAAGCAAACAGATATTCAGCGGCTTGGTAATATTCGAATTAAAAACCCTTACCTGACCGTAGCCGGGCAAACTGCACCTGCGGGTGGCATTACCATTAAAAATAATGGCATCACGATTTTAACCCATGATGTCGTGCTACGTTATTTACGCTTCCGTACTGGGCGACAATTGCCCGTTTTCGATGCGCAGCAAACCCCCGAAACACTCATGGTTGAGAATAATGCTAGCGCAGTGATGATTGATCATTGTTCTTTTAGCTGGATGCCTGCCGAGGGTTTAAGTATTTACACCGGTGAATTATGGGATGGTTCTACAGGCACCGCGACCGATATTACTGTTTCTTGGAGCCTCTTGGGTGAGGGTTTAGTACGCCATGCGGATGGGCGTGGGCATCCAAGTGCTGCTTTTATGTCGGGTTATAATGGTGACCCTAAATATGCGGCTGATCGTATTAGCTTGCATCACAATTTGTTGGTGCACACCCAAAAGCGCAACGGTGATTTGCTGACCAAACGAGGTCAATTGATTAATAATCTGATTTATAACTGGCAATGGCTACCCACTATGTTGGCGGGTGCGGTGCAAGCTGATGTGATGGGTAATACTTGGAAAGCAGGGCCAGTCACCTTGGCCAACTACGATCAACAGCGTGGCGGTATCCATCTAGTGCCAGCCGCACGCGAACAAAAGCAAAAAGACCCTGCTGGTTGGTGGGATGGTGTGCCTGGGACGCCATCTTTATATCTGCAAGATAATCGTTACTTGCCAGTAGGCGATAAGGCAAAAGCTAAGCTTGAACTGCTTTGCTATTACCAAGCACGTACACAGCCTTGCGAGACTAAATTGCCATCAGACTGGCTACGCTCCAAAGTGTTGAGCACCAATGGCGTTCCTATTAGCTCGCAAGCGGCTGCCGACGCTGAAACGCTGGTATTAGCGCAAGCAGGTGCAAATCAGCGCATCAATAGCTTAGGCCAGTGGGTAAATAATCGTGATCCGATTGATCAGCGTTATGTAGATGAGTACAGAACAGGTACTTATCTACGCAAAGCCTTCCCTTTTGAAGAAGCAGAAGTCGGTGGTTTCCCAGTACAAATTGAGGGTGAGCCTTATCCTGATCAAGATAAGGATGGAATTTCTGATCTTTGGGAGCAAAAGCAGGGCTTAAATCCTGCCGATGCAAATGATGCTGCCAAGGAAGCTCCCGATCAAGGTGGCTACACTTGGCTGGAGTTGTTTATTAATGGTTCTGACTAGTTTAATCGGTTAGGTGATGGGTAAGCACCACTCTAGGCTGAGTGCCACTCGGTTTTCACAAATTAATAGGCTAGTTGACTCTAAACTGCCAAATTGAGCCTATACTTAAAATGGCTTAAAATATAAATGTTTAGGCAAGATTATAAATAGTATTAGCGAGGAAAATATGTATGAGACAGCTAAACGTTTCACGGTTTGCTTTTCACTTAGTTTTAATTCTAACTCTCTGTTTCCTAGTGAGTGCTTTCCAAGTCGCACAGGCAAGTACCACAGGGCGTAATGTCAATGTGGTGGAATTTGGCGATGCTTCCAGTAGCTTAGGTACCTTCCGACAGATCGGCAAAACTCAATGGATTGAGCAGGATAAACAAGGACAAAAAACCTTTTCTTTCAGTCAAACCCAGCGTGATGATTGGTCAGTTTACCTACTCGATAGTTCTCGTAATGTGCGCTTACAACTCGATCTGCATCGTAAAATGGTGCGCTACAGTGATCCACAAACGCCTATTCGTGATCAATATAAAATCTTGTCTAGTTCATCTAAGTTGAGTGGTTGGTTGGTGAGCAGTGTTGTTTTTAAAGAGGGTGGAGCGGAGCGCGGTGAGTATAACCAACAAGCGGGTAAAGCTTGGCAGGAGTTAAGTTTGCCAAGTCGTAAAGTGGCCTTTAACTTCCAAGAGCAAGCTCGTGATGATTGGTCGGTTTATTTGTACGATGCTTCGCGTGATGTGCATATCCAGTTGGATTTACACACTCGCAAGGTGATGTACAGTGAAGGTAGTGGCCAACGTCGCCCACTTTATACTATTAGTAAAGCCCGTTAACCCTAATAAGCTATGCGCCTCACCTAAAGCTTTTAGGTTGAGGCGTGTACAGCGTCACTATCTAGAACTAACACTCAAACGCTCACGATGACTTTTCGATAATTCATCCACCCACAAAGCAGTTCCACCCGCAACCCCCACTGGCATGGCGAAAAAGTTTAAGAAGGGTATAGCAGTCATTAAGGATAGAATCCAACCAAAGCCCAGTGCATGAGCTGAATGCTTTTTTAAAGTCTGCAATTCATCGTTAAAGAATAGCTCGTGATTGCCCATCGGATAATCGGCATATTCAATCGCTAGCATCCAAGCACCAAAAATTGTCCAAGCAAGTGGGGAAATCACATTCACACCCGGGATAATCGTGATTAGAATGAGCAAAATTCCCCATTTCGCCATATACCAAAGCTTGCTGGCTTCACTGCGGAAAGTACGAGTCATTAGACTCGGAATCGATTTGAAACCCTGAAACTCCGTAACCGGTAAGCCATTCAAGCGTTTCTCGATTTGCTCGGCGAGCAGGGAGTTAAAGGGGGCGGAAATAATATTGGCGATCATCGTGAAGGTGTAAAACACTGCAAAGAAAATCACCACAATAAACACCGGCCACAGCAACCACTCTAACCAGCTCAACCAAGTAGGTAGTAGATGCTCCATCCAGCGATCCACTTGGCTAGAGGCTAACCAAATACCACCTGAAAAAATTAAACTGTTGATTAATAAGGGCATTGCCACAAAAGGACGAATCCCTTTTTGGGTGATCAGCGCAAAGCCTTTAAACACATAGCCCATGCCTTTGAATAAGCCGGTCATAATTGTCCTTGTTTACGACAAAAGAGTGAGTGCAGGTATAATGGGCGCTTTAAGCTTTGTCAATTTTAGGCGGAAACTATGCGTGTCTTAGGAGTTGAAACTTCCTGCGATGAAACGGGCGTTGCCATTTACGATACTGAACAGGGTTTACTCGCGCATCGGTTATTTAGCCAAATTAAATTACATGCTGAATATGGTGGTGTCGTGCCTGAGCTAGCTTCACGAGATCATATTCAGCGTGTGCTGCCACTGACTTATGAAGTATTAGCAGCGGCTGGTTTAGAGTTAAGTGATTTAGATGGCATCGCTTATACCTCAGGCCCCGGCTTGATTGGGGCTTTGATGGTGGGAGCTTCAGTCGCGCGTTCTTTGGCTTGGGGCTTAACTATTCCCGCTGTAGGAGTGCATCATATGGAAGGGCATTTGCTCGCGCCGATGCTGGAGCCGGAGCCGCCTGAATTACCTTTCGTCGCCTTACTGGTATCGGGCGGGCATACCCTGCTAGTGGATGTGCCCCACATCGGCGAGTACCGTATCTTAGGTGAAAGTGTCGATGATGCAGCGGGTGAGGCTTTTGATAAAACGGCCAAATTATTAGGTTTGGCTTATCCGGGTGGGCCTTTGCTTGCGAAATTAGCCGAGCAGGGTCGAGCCGGTATCTATAAATTCCCCCGGCCGATGACGGATCGCCCTGGCTGTGATTTTAGTTTTAGTGGCTTGAAGACGTTCAGCCTCACCACTTGGCAAAGCTCAAGCCAGACTGAGCAGGATAAAGCCGATATTGCCTATGCCTTTGAGGAAGCGGTCGTCGAAACTTTATTCATTAAATGTAAGCGAGCCTTAGAGCAAACCGGTCGTAAGACTTTAGTGATTGCCGGTGGCGTGGGGGCAAACCAGCATTTGCGCCAGCGTTTAAAAGACCTCAAGGCGCAAGTGTATTTTCCGCGTTTAGAGTTCTGCACTGATAATGGTGCGATGATTGCTTATGCTGGCGCTTTGCGTTTACAAGCAGGTGCGTCTGAGCCACCCATCATTCAGCCGCGTCCACGTTGGCCACTGACTGAGCTAGCAGCGCTCGCTAGTTAAAATGAAGAGGCGTACACTAGCGCGCCAATTTTAGAGTTTAATTCATAAGGATTATAAGATTTACCATGAGTGCTTTCTTGACCGAAAATGTGACCAATGTTCGTCATTGGAATGAGTCATTATTTTCTTTCCGCACCACGCGTGACCAAGCTTTTCGTTTTGTAAATGGTCAATTTGTAATGATTGGTTTGCAGGTTGAAGGCAAGCCGTTGATGCGTGCCTATAGTATCGCTAGCGCTAATCACGAAGACTATTTAGAGTTTTTCAGTATTAAAGTCCAAGATGGGCAGCTCACGTCGCGATTGCAGCATTTGCAAGTCGGCGATGCGGTGATGATTAGCAAGAAGCCCACAGGTACTTTAGTGCTACGCGATTTAAAGCCGGGTAAGCGCTTGTTTTTATTTGCGACCGGCACAGGCTTAGCACCCTTCATGAGTTTGGTGCATGATCCAGAAATGTATGAGCAATTTGATCAAGTTATTCTGATGCATGGGGTGCGCTGGCAGACTGAATTGGCCTACAAGAACTATTTGGAAAATGACTTGCCGAATAATGAATTCTTAGGTGAATTAGTACGCGAAAAATTGGTTTATTACCCCGCAGTGACACGTGAACCGTTTATTCACCAGGGGCGTTTAACTCATCTGATTCGTAGCGGTGAATTGTTTCAGCATATCGGCCAAGAACCACTGAACCCTGAGTTTGATCGGGCGATGATTTGTGGTAGCCCAGCGATGCTGAATGACACCTCTGCTCTGTTAAATGAGTTTGGCTTTCACATTTCTCCGCGCCAAGGTGAAGCAGGGGATTATGTGATTGAACGGGCGTTTGTGGAGAAGTAAGGTTTTGGTTCAGATATCTTGTATCGAGCAGTTTTTTTAGCATGACTGTTTAATAACAACCCAAAGCAGCCACCGTGACGTTATCCGTACAGCCTGCAATAACTGCCTTGTCGATCAGCTCCTCAATATAAGCAGGCAAAGTATCTGATTTGTGGGGTGGCTCAGGCCAGATAAAGCCTTCAGCACTCCACAACCCGTCAGTTGCTAGAATCAGGGTATCGCCTTTTTGTAAGAAAAAAGAACAAATATCTGCGTGCTTATGAGCCGCGTGTGGTAGGTCAGCCTCCACATCCAGTCGCAGACTGGCACTCAACTGACGAGGGCGATATCCATCTCGAATGACTAAGCCATAAGAGCCAAACCCCATCGCTTGAGCCACTGCATGGCTCTTCTCAGTGGTGGGTAAGGGCGTATTTGCGTCTTCTTTAACCGCGTCGCGCCAGTCAAACTCGCTATTACTATGATCCCATGTCAGCATTTCTGGGGCGGATTGTCCCTTACGCCACACATAAGCCCGACTATCACCCACATGAGCTAATAGCACTTGCCCCGTCATACGGTGGACATCCGCCATCACCAATGTTGAACCGGGCTGACGTGAGCTTGCGACTGGGTGGTACTTATCCATTAACTGCTTATGAATGGCAGATAGGCTGTCACGCAATAGTAGCGGGTCAAAGTTTGTCTGTGCTGGTAACTCCATCACTGCCAGCATCAAATCTTCTGCGACCTCTCTACCGTGTAAATGCCCCCCCATTCCATCAGCGACGGCGATCCGATAAAAATCCTTTGACCAGCCTGCCAAGTCGTCTTTGCGCGTGTGTTCACTCGCTTGTTGATAGTAAACCCGACCATCAGGATAGATCTGCAAATAATTATCCTGATTTTCAGAACGTGGCCCAATATGGCTTCTGGCTTTGCACTGCCATGTGGGGGGAAACAGATGGTATACCACTCGGCGCAACAAGGAATTCATACGGCCTCTCTTGGATCAACAAACTGGAATAGATAAGGGCCAACCCATAAATACTCACCCAAAACCAACACACCACGACTAGCGGGTCGTCCTTCCGATAAGCGCTTTGGCAACTTCTTCTTGATGACTCCCTCCTTATCAAGCAAGAGTGAGTCAATATTAAGGCTCACTTGCATGACCCATAATTTGCCCTCTTCCAGCCGCAGATCCACTTGATTAGCTGACAAAGTTCGCCCCAGTGTGGCCGCTTTACCATTCAAGCATAAGGGCTTGCCATCACTTTGGAAAATGGTTCCTATCTCATCTAATACTTGGATCGGAAGTGCTACTTCACTCTCTGCCGCCACTTTCGGATTAAGCCCTAGACGGTAAGTTTGTAAATACTCGCCAACAGATGCCATCAGCGGCGTACTCGCTTGGCTGGGATACTCGTCATCAAGGTGCAACAACACATGATTTGCTTGAGCATCGCCGAACCCATCGAACTCGTATTTGACAGCACCTACATTCAAGGTAGAAGGTATGCTTAAAGGGGTCGGTGCTTCCCCTGTGTATTGGACATAAACGGTTTTATCGCCTGTATAACCAAACACCCGCAAGGCCGCTGCTTGGCCTGAAATACGATTCTGTTCATCCAAAAAGAACTGCCACCCTGCTGCCCCACTGATATTGCGCATAGCCTCAATCAAAGGACGCAAAGCAAGCCCCTTCAACACGAGGCAGGGTTCATCAATGACCGTAATGTAAGTGGTTTGGGTTCTCGTACCCCCCAAGGGGGATGCAACCAAATCAGCCTCTGCGGGCTGGATAATCAAACTCAAACCCTGCCCACTGGATAAAAAACGGTACTCTTGTTCCAATCCGCCACGCTGGACAGAAGGACGGGGAGATAGAGTCCCCAATTTCACCTCAAAGGCGAAGGTGTTTTCTTTGCCTTTAATCGGTTCTTGACGTAAGCGGATACTCTCAGCGGCCTCTGGCAAACCGTCCAACCAAAATGGCAAGGGGGGGCGACAAATACGCTGATTAGGGGAAAGCTGCAAGGCGTGTTGTGCCTCATACCAACCGGTCGGGCGGGTGGTGAGGATACCGTCTTTCCAAAATTGCAGCTCAGGCAAGGTGTATTCTTCACCGTCATCGCTGTACACAAGTATATGCCGCAACAGTTTGTCGTTGGCATCCGGTACAAAAATATCCGTCCCAAATTGGCATACCATTTCCCCCGCCTTCAAGTCTTGGTCTGGCATCAGGCAGTACCGAGGGGAACGCCCCTGCCACAAGCGGGATTTGAAGGCTTCAGCATGTTGCTCTTTCAAATTATTGAGCAAGCGTTCAGCCGGTTTACCACGCTCCTCCCGAACCCTACTTTCCCACAAAGACAGCGGTATCCAGATCAGCACATCACTGAAAAACTGCTGCTTCGCCAACCAGCGTTGCGTTTTAGCATCTTCGGTCATATCTTCTGGCGCAGGATAATGTTGTAAGGCTGCTAGCAACCGCCATTTTGCTTGCCACTGTCCATTGAATTCGCCTTCAGTACCGTCACCCAGCGCACTATTATAATCCCAGAGTAATTCAGCACTGAAAGGGTCACTAACATCACGCAAATACAGGCTGTAAACCCGTGTGACGCTGCCACCTGCCATGCCAAGGCGATTTTCAGGACTAAAAAACCGATACAACTGATTTAACCCACGCTTAAACATACTGGTTCCTTAAGGATAGTGTGTATTAAAAATCACCAAAACCATCAAGCTAAGCCCGTACATCCAACACTCGTGCCGCCAGCAATGCCAGCAGCACGGTCGGCAAACCCAAGGCTAGCAAATGGCTGTTACCGCTAGAAATCCACGTCATCGGCTGCCCCATGATCGGCAACAAACCCAACACATTGCCCCATGAAATCAGCCAATGGGCAATCTGCAACCATGCCAAACCATACAGCAGCCATGCCAGTAGTTGCATAGCCCGCACCGTACCGCGCTCACCCTTAGCCTTTACCAATAAAGCTTGATGCAGTCCGAACAGCAGCCCAACCCAGAACAACTGGATCAGTAACAGAATCAAGCCACCCAAAGCACCTATCTTGGCGAGTATAAAAGCTAGAATGAAATCATTCTGTACGGCTGGAATCGTCATGACCTCACCATTACTGCCAAATCCATCCCTTGGCCACCAGCCCGCCTCATAAATGGCAGACAAGGAACGCTGCGCCTGCAAGCCCAAATCAGGGTAGGCCCATGGATTAGCCCAGACCAGAAAACGTTCACCCTGTAAATTGGCCAACAGCTTGGCAAACAACACAGGGTAGTGCCATGCAGATACGAGCATCAGCAACACCAATAGGGGCAATAGGTAAACCCACTTTCTGCGTTTTGCCGACAACCACGGGCGGGCTGCCCACACAAAGCCAAAAATCAGCAGGAACAGAATCAATACGGGGGAAAAATCCCGCACCGCACCTAACAGGAGGGTGGCTAAGATTCCCAAGGCAGCGACCCAAAACAACAAGCGCAACAGGGAGCGCCAGCGGGTGGCTTCCTGCGCCAGCACTTCATCATGTTTGATAAGAAAGTGGGTGCGCAAATCCACCCACATCACCATCGCGATAGCTAATAATAAGGCCATGACCCCTTTAGCCAGTTCCGCAGGCTGGAAACCACTCACCCCAGCTTCACCCCCAGCGACTTTCAACAAAGCCAATAAGACCAGCGCCAACAGAAACGACAGACCGCTCAGCCAGCCGCTACGCAAATGCCCGCCTTTATCAGTCACAGCTGCCTCCCACAGCTTGCCTAAAGCTCTGGCAGAAAATAGGGCGAGCACCGTCACAAACCAGGCAATGCCCAATAAACTCCAGGCTTGTAGGATGGCGAAACGCTGCCATTTGGTATTATCCGCTCCGATGGCCAGTTGCATCTGCACCAACAAGCCGATACCGGCCAGCAACAGCACACACCACCAAACCCAGCCAGCAATGCCAGCGAGCATGCCTTGCCGCCACAACAACAAGGTCAAAACCACCCACGTCCCCGCAGTTATTCCCGCCAACACAGGCAAGTGATTAGCGTAACTGATGCCCCACCATAGAGCCGCCCAAGGGACTAATAAAAACAAGAAATCTTGCATGAAACGAGGGGATTCACGATTCGCTCGCCGGTCGATGGTCACCAGCCAAGCCACTAAGACTGACAGGAGAAACAACAACCCCAGAGCGCTACTCCATGCCCAACCCAACCATAATTCGGCAGATTGGGGTTGCCACGGTATGCGGCCATGGGGAGTCGTGTTATCGCTAGCCGCATTAGGAGGAAACAAATGAATCCCACTACTCGCAGTCAGGGTGAGTTTGCCGGTTGTTCCATCCACCCTAGTGGCATAGCGGGTTTTGCCGACAATGATTTCTGTGATATGGCGCTCACCCATTACTAAGGGCACTTCCATCGCCATCAGGTCGGTACTCTGCCCAGAACGGACAACGCGGAAAGCTGTTTCCGCATCATGCGGACGCAACATGAAATGCTCCCCGACCAAGGCAATGCTAGCGGCTTTAGTCGGCAAGGCGGGCAGTCGCCAGCGGCTAGCACATTGCACATCCCCCCCCAGATAGAAGCCTCTCACCCGATGATCGCAACCCGAAAAATTGCTGGCACCCGTGACCGTCAAGCGGCTACCTAGCCAGTGTTTACGCCACTCGGCCTGTTGCTGAGTCGTCTGGTTAAGCAATACGAGGTGTTCTGCATCCAGCGCCTGCACAGTCAGACGGATGGAGTCGAGGTGGATTTCATCGCCTTGTGCCAGTTGCCAATGACGTAAGCGTTGGTGGTCATCCTGCTCTGCTGCGTCACTGTATTGATAAAGCAAGCTTTTACTGGCAGATAGATTGGCTAACAGCCAGCCTTGTGGGTTTTCCGGCGTTTTATCGTAACTTAACTGTAGATGCTGGTGATCAGCAGCATTAGCGACATTGTGTTGACCCAACTCGCTATAACCCAATTTCCAGACCTTGCCTTGGGTAGGCAACAACTCCAATACCTTCTGGTACTGCCAGCTTGGGGCGGCTGCAAACAATTGCCAGCCCAGCAACATCAAGCCCAGCAAAGCTAATAGGTTGAGGAGCAGGGGTAGATAGCGATTATTGAGCATGAGCGCTCTCCAGCAGCTGGGCTTTTTCCAAAGCGTTCAACAAATCGCGGATAGCAGGGGCGCAAACCTTGCCGCCACCACTGTTAGCACGAGTGATCTGGCAAGCAAAGGCTAAGGTCGCTTCTTCAGGTTGACCTTGGGTATAAAAACCCGTGAACCATGCCACATCCTGCATGTTTTCTCCTCTCGGTTTGGCTTGTGCGGTGCCGGTCTTACCGTAGACATGGGGGGCAAGCTGTTTGCCAAACTGCCCACGTGCTGTGCCCGCATCCACAACGGCTTTCATACCTTGATGTAGCCAGTCCAAATGAGGGAAATCCAAGTCTTCAAACGCTGGGTAAAAACTATCCTCATACAAATCGTCGTCATTCCACCACGCGAACAGGTGAGGCTGGACATTTTTCCCAGTGGCAATACTGGCGGATAACTTTGCCATTTGCAGGGGGCTACTGGCCATATCCTGACCGATACTGTTTTGTACCAGTGGCCCCAAGGGAATTTTTCCACCCGGTTGCATGGCTTGTATACCCATGCGTCCGCCAAAGGCATTCAGTACATCACCGCGTCCGCCGTTTCCTGCTGGAATCTGTGCCAGTTTCAAATCCTTTGGTGCAAGGTTGGTGTAATAGCCCTGAAAGCCAAGCCATTTCGCGGTGGTTGCCAACTGGAGGTCGGGCAAGCCATCAGCATCCTTATCCTGAGCCGGTTGGGTGGTGTAGTCCATGTTGAACACCAGTTGCATAAACCAGTTATTGACCGAATCACGTAAGGCTTCACGCAAGCCCACCGTATGAGTGGGTGGCTTAAAGGCAGTGCTTAAAGGCATAGCGTGGAAGTTTCTAATGGGGTTTGACAAAGCAGGATGGCTGAAATCAGCCGCATTGGGATTTAAACCCGTTACCGCTGCAAAATCAGCCTGCTTAACACCTTCCATCATCTGTTCGAGCCGCTTACGGTCGGGATGCCCATCACGGATCGCCGACAAACCCGCCAAAGCCGTGAGCAATTTGAAGGTAGAACCGGGGGCATTGAAACCGGTTTCCCCCTGCCACGGATTAAACTGCGTCGGGTCTTGGGTGGGGTAGATCTGGCTGAACGCATTCCTATCCCAATGATGGACATGACGCGGCAAGGTTTGTGGGGACACATGAGCGGCGGCGAGGATAGCGCCAGTTTTAGGGTTGAGCAATACCAACGCACCTGCGGCATGGGGGTTTTGTTTTTTCACCCACTGTTGCAAGGTTTGTTGAGCTATTTTCTGCATCTCGCTGTGGAGGGTCAGATAAACATCGGTATGTTTGTCTTGCAGACGGCTGGCATTGAGAATACCACTGAGGGCGTAACGGTCATGGCGATCTTGCCCAATGAGTGGCAATAAACCTAAGCTCTCTGCCGCTGCGGTCGGGCTACCGCTGCTCAGATTAGCTACCTGTGGCGGCGTTGCACTGGCTGGAGTCAGCGCTTCGGTCAGGGCAACGCCAAACGGTTTGTTTTGCTGAAGGCCATCCAGTGTATACAGAGTATAAGTGGGGCGATCTCCCGATGGCTGCTGACCTAGAGTACGGACATATAAGCGGTCAGCCTGCCAATGTAGCTGGTGTTGCGCCAAGTTGGGGCGGCGGCATTCAGCGGGCGGTGGGGGCGCGGGCGCGGCTTGAGTGGCTGCTGGGGTGGGCATCAATCCCTCTGTTTCCTTGTCGGCAGGTTCATCACTGCTGGCCTTGTCTTCTTGGCGCTGCTGGGGTGGTTTTGCCAAGCACAGATCCGTTTCACCGGCGGCTAAGGTGGCATCAGGTGCGGTCATGCAAATGGCGACGCCCTCCAAGCGGGTTAGGCTGGTAGAGGCCATCTGCACGGGGATTTCGATAGGAAGGGGCTGTTTGCTGGGGGGCAACGTCAGGGTCAGCTCCCAAGCTTGAACGGGCACATCTGCACAGGTGTCCTTAGGGCGGCGGGCTTCGAGTTTGGGTTGATAGGCCGAGAAACGCCGCCGTAAAGCCGCTTCATCCACGCTACCGATGATTTGTATCTGCCAGTTCAGCGGTTTGCTGCCTTGATTCTGAATTTCGGTGGTGAACAACAACGGATTGCCCTTACGGCTGTGGCTAGTGCGCCAGTCGTGGAAACCCGCACGCAAAGTTTCCCCGCCGACATAAACAAATTCAGCGGGTAATAGCCCTAAGCTATCAAGCATCCGCCCTGTTGTTTGGTCACTGACTTTCCATAAATTGCTGTCACTGCTGCCGCTGCGGTTATCGCGGATCGCCGCCAACCGATGACCGAGATTCCACAAGGCCACCTGTTTTTGCACTTCCTTACCTTGGGCTTTTGCGTAGAGCGCTTCCAGCAGACCCGCATAGGCGGGGGTTTTGCCACTGGCTTGTGCGGCTGCCAAGGCTTGGTCAGCCGCTGGTAGCGTGAGCAAACCGGCGGGGCTAAGCGCCAGCAGCTTATTCTCCCACAGGGCTCTGAACAAATCGCCAGAGGTATCGGCGGTTTTCGTGTCATCCGCGCGTTGCTGCCGGATGCTATCGGGGTCGGTGCTTTGCAAAACATACAGCCGCCCACCTATCACTAGCACGGCAATTAAGGCAAATACTTTCCAAGCAAGTGATAGGCGCATAGGAAGCCCTCATAACAATTAGTAAAAAAGGGGCTTCGACTCCGCTCAGCCCACGAAGCTTGCCGCCAACCGTTCCCTGAGCGGAGTCGAAGGGATGCCCCACGGCTCCGCCGCCCTGAGCTCACTGATCTTGGGCAAGACGGAAACCTATGTCGGGGCTACTGAGTCTTGGCGCGGAGTCGTAACGGTGGGCGGAACGCACGAACTTTGCGTCGTGGAACCATGAGCCACCGCGCAACACGCGGCTAGTGCCTGAAGATGGCCCCTGTGGGGCACTGACAGGACTCGAGTGGTAGTAATTTCCCCCACCCCAGTCTTGTACCCACTCATACACATTTCCCACCGTATCGTGCAAACCCCAAGCATTGGCTGGATACGAACCCACGGTTAGCGTTTTATCCGCTGCTTTGCATCCATCTGACAGACCACGATAACGGGCTTGCTGACAGTTAATTGTATTCCCCCAAGGATAGGCTGACTCGCCCCCCGCCCGTGCTGCGTATTCCCACTCCGCATCGGTCGGTAGTCGATAGCGTTTGCCGGTTTGTTGATTCAGCCACGGCAGATATTTCTGGGTAATATCATTCCATGACACATAAAGCACCGGACGCTTGCCTCGTCCCCAACCGTCATCATAAGCATGGTGGCAAACTTTAGCCCGCTCACAAGCATCCCATTCGTCAAAAGTCACTTCGTATTTGCCGATTTGGAAGGCGGGTAAGTTGACAACATGCGGCGGTGTTTCATCATCAAGACAAACGCCTTCGATATCATCACGCCCCAGTTTGCAGCCCATCGTGAAAGAGCCTGCCGGAATCGACACCATCTGGGGTTCAATCGCGCTTTGAACTGGGGGACGGGGAGCAGGCACCGAGGCGGGTGTGGCGGGAGCAGGGGTGGGCAGGATACATCGACCTTTTTTCCAAACACCTGCTTGATCGGTGCATTTTTCCTTGGCTTTAGCCAGCTTGGCATTGGCTTTACGGGTGGCTTCGGCTTGTTCGGCAGCTGCTGCTTTGCGCTTAGCATCGGCTTTTTCAGCGGCGGCCTTTTGTGCAGCTTGATCGGCTTCTATCGCCATTTGGCTGATAGCATCTAGCTGTTCGTCAGCCTGAAGCGCCAGCGGGGCTAAGCATAGCCAGATTAAGCCATATAAAAGGGGTGATGTTTTCATGCGTTATCTCAATTCAGCAAGCAAATACAAGGGTGAGCCAGCCGGTGCTTTTATTTTTTGCACTGCGCTAAAATCCGTTTTTCTTCGTCCTGATAGCTTGCTTGGCTCAGAACAGGCTCCAATTTTTTCAGCTCTTCCAGTTGATTACGGCAAGTCCCCTGATTTGTGGTGGGGGGCTTGAGCGGCAAATCGGGGAGCTTGAGGGTTTGCCCAAGCCGGATGACATTGGCATAAGCCACCTGATCACGGTTGTGTTCATAAATCCTTGTCCATAGGCTAGCGTCCGCGTATTCGTGCAAGGCAATCTTGCTCAGCGTATCGCCTTCCTTGACCTGATAATTTCGGGTGTTAAGGCTAGGGTCGATTGGAGCTAGCTCAACGCTTCCTGTCGAATACTTATTGAGTAAGGCTTTCAGCTTGCCGTTGCTTTTGAGCGTCTGAAGAAACTGATTGACATGATTCAGCAGCTCTTGGTCTTGCAAGTTCAAACCAATCGCATATTGATTAGGGTCAAGCGGGTCTTCCTTGACCACATATATGCTTTTATCCTTGCTTGCCACGTAATCGAGCATAGGCTTGTCGTATAAAACGGCATCTATTTTTCCAGCCTTGAGCAATTCATAACCTTGGTGAATGCCATTAGGCAACAGGGTAGGAATCGCCGCTGGCATCACCGCTTCCAAGGTTTCGGCACTGACACTGCCGCGCGTGGTGGCCACGGTTTTTCCCGCCAAATCTTTATAGCTTTTGATGTTATTTTTGTCTGAGCGACGAATCAGAATCACCGAGCCACTATCAAAATACGGTTCAGAAAAATTCACTAACTCCATGCGTTTTTCAGTCACCGAATACACAGAGATCACCGCATCGACGGTTTGTTGAATCAATAAGGTTTCACGTTCTTTAACCTCTTTAAAGCCGATTCTTTGCAGCTTGACCCCCAACGATTGCGCCAACAGCTCCGCAAGCTCTGGATCAATCCCGACTAACTTGCCATGCTCCATAAACTCCATCGGTGGCAGGTTATCGCGGATAGCCACCTTGAGTTCGCCACTTTGCTGGATGGCCTCAAGGGAGCGGGCAGCCGCCACACTACTGAATAAGGCTAAGACTCCCAATAACAGGAAGGCAGGCAGACGAGTCATGATGAAGACACTCCTTTGGCGATACGAAAGCCATGGGTGAATTGCCGAGCAGTTTTCAAGTAATGTATCCGACGAGCAGTACGAATTTTAGCGGCATCCAGCACATAAGAACCACCCCTTAAAACACCCAAGTCAGCATTATCACAATCTTCCAGCCATGCCCCACCATGACTAGGAAAACCTCGGTAATGACCATGCCAACAGTCCGCTACCCATTCCCAGACATTGCCGGAGGTGTCGAACAGCCCCCAAGCATTGGGTGGATAACTGCCCACCGGTTTGACAGCATCCAGATTGCAGGTATTGCGCCCATAGCTGGCATCCTGACAGCGGGCCGTTTGCCCCCAAGGGTAAGCCGTATCCTGACCCGCACGGGCGGCAAACTCCCATTCCGCTTCGGTCGGCAAGCGATAAGCCTGCTCTCCAGTGGTGGCTCTTAACCACGTCAAATAGGTTTGCACATCTTGCCAACTGACCCCTGAGACCGGACGGTTGCCACGGCCTTTACCTTTATCATCTATTTTGAAACAGGTCGTGCAGGCATCCCATTCAACAAAAGTCACTTCGTGGCTGCCTATCCAGAAGGGGGCCAGCGTCACTGGGTGAGCGGGTAATTCAGTCGGGTCACAGGTGTTGCCTAGCGCATCGCGTGCTGCCTCACAGCCCATGAGGAAACTGCCACCACTGATCGCTAGCAGCGCAGGGATAGGCACAGAAACGCATTGCCCTTCCTGTAAATATTGGCCCACGCCACAAGTCGCAGCCATCGCTTGTTGAGCGGCTTGGTCGGCTGCTATCGCCATTTGGCTAATAGCATCAAGTTGTTCTTCGGCGTCGGCTTCGGCTTTTAATGGCGGGTTGAACGTCAACAAACCGAGGATAAAGATGATACATCTCGTTCTAGCGGCATTTAACTTTATCATACAGTTCTCCTGCTTGTGTATTGCCCAATGCTTTGGATTCTTCCAGCCGTTTGCAAGCTGCTTGCTTGTAAGCTGCCTGCTTGTCAGGTTTTACGCCTTTTACGCCGCTGTCTAACAGATGCAGCACCCCCATGAGAAACAGGGCTTCACTATTTTTTGCTGCGCCATTGTCGGTCTCTAGTAAAGGCTTCAGAAGCTCCGGTAGTTTGGCATACTGTGCTGTATCTTTTTTGGACAGAATGTTTTTTACTGTTGCCAAGACTTCATCCGTAGAGTCTGCTACGGGTACAGGCGGTTTAGGCGCTGGGGTAATGACCGGCGGTTCAGGTGCTGGGGTAATGACCGGCGGTTCAGGTGCTTTGGCTGCTGCTGCTGGCTTTGCTACTGCCAAGGCAGACACGGTTTGCTTGAGTTGGTCGCGTTCCTTGGTCATAGCCTCCAGTTGTTGTTGCAATTGAAGCTTGTCAGTAACGGTTTGCTTGAGTTGGTCGCGCTCCTTGGTGATAGCCTCCAGTTGTTGTTGCAATTGAAGCTTGTCAGTATCTGGTGGTGTAGGAACAGTCAACAATGCTTGGGGTGTGTGGGGGAGAGAAGAGGGAGTCAGTACAGAAAAGCTAAGCGCAAAAGTGACGACTGCGCCCAACAAAGCACCGGATGCTGCCCATACCCAGACGGGCGTTTTTGCAGGCGTGGGTTGGTAGCATTGGTTGAAGGCTTGAATCCGTTGTTGTAAGGCTGGCTGTTCGGGGTATTGACGCTGTACTTCCTGCAAAAACTGCAAGTGTTGAAAGGCAGCCGCTAATGAACCGTCGAGTTGCTGTGCTAAGGTATCCAACCATTCTGGGCGTGGTTCTAACAGGATAGCCGCTGCATAGTTGCCTTGTTGCCACCATTGGCTGGCAGTTTGTACCACGGTAAAAGTGCAACTGGCAGTACGAAAATCTTGTCCCTGTACTTCAGCAATCACTTCCAGTTCAAAGCGTCCTGCTGTTTGCAGCGGGGGTAATTGCAGCTCAGCCAGCACCTCATCATTCACCCCTGCCGCTGTGTCAACCGGCGCTTGCAGTGTCCAAGTTAAGCCATTGGTAATGACTGCACCATCTAAAATCACTTGCAACCAACGGGTGATGGGAGGCAGGTTTTTCCCTTGTAAGGTCACCGTAAACCTAGGTGGTTCACCCATCACTATTTGGCTAGTCCTCGGTTGCATCAGCAAGGTGTCCAAGCGCGGCTGCAACATCAGCAAGGCTTGATCCAGATAAGCAATAGCCTGCTGCGCATCTGGGCGTTGCGTAGGCAGTGGGGAAAGCAGCTGTGCCACCCATATCCAGCATTGGTTCGCAAACCATGCCGCGTCAGGCAAGCTAGGCGATAATGTACTAATCAGCGTACCACTTGGCGAAAGGGTATTGCGCTCACGCTCCAGCAAGGCTGTTAGGTGAGTGATAAACTGGTTTTTGTCGCTCGCCTTGTGGTTACTCTCTGTCAAGCACGCTAAATCAGTGAGGGCTTGCTCCCAAGTTTTTAATTGCTGCTGTTGTTCGGCCCAATACTGGTTGCCAAGGTTGGTATGATTCCGTGAAATGACGTGTGCCTGATACGCGATGGATTTCCCCTGAGAAAGCAGGTAGTAAGCCAATAGACCCAACGAATAAACGTCAGCTGAGGTACTGACACGGAATAAACGGGTTCCATCCGGGTGTTGATCCACCGGAATGATCTGTTCAGGCGCAGCCCATTGGGTGGTAAGCATGGAGCTGGTGGTTTTACCATCTTCTTGTCGGGCAGGCTTAGCAATACCCAAATCAATCAAGCGAATGTCACCCTCGCTATCCAACAGCACATTAGCCGGTTTCAAATCACGGTGTATCAAATGCTGATGTTCCGCTGTATGCAAGTATCGCAGTGCTATCGCAATTTGCTTCAACCAGCGTAGCGCCTCACCGACCGAATAATTGGCTGCGCCATCCTTGATGTCATCGGGCAATTTGCCAGATAGATAAGGCAGCACCAATACAGGTATATTCCCAACAGGGGTCTGCACCGTACCACTATCCTGTAAAGGACAAATGTAGTTCGTGCTAGCGTCAGGGGTAAACTGACGCAGCAAATCAGCTTCGGCGTTTGCTCGTTTAATCAGATCGTCTAAGGTTCTATGCTGAAATTTTTTAAAATTGGGGTATTTGACGACAAATTGACCTTCCTGAACAGCACTGCTTGCCAACCACACACAGGCATGCCCACCTTGAGTAGATAGCGGACTTTCCAATCGGTAACGGTTTGCGCCGAGTGTGATTTCCTGCCCTTTGTCAAACATTTGGCACATTCCCTAGACGACACGAATAGACCAAGAGTCTAGCAAAATTATTTATCAGGCTGGGCAGAAAAATAGTGAAGGGTGCATCAAGGTAGTTAGTTCATGGTGGCTTTGTATTTTCTTTTAACTAAACTCACAGAATGGGTGTTACCTTGAGCGTCTTCTAATAATCTTGACTGGCTATTTTTTGAAAAAAGCAGTAGGAAATTCCTATAGAAAAATAAAAAGCCGTAATTTCTATTTAAATATTTTTAATAAACAATATAATTTTCTGTGAAATCTCATTTTGAAGTTGTAATTAAAACGAATTTTTGGTGAGACTCTGACTACACTTGTTGGGCGCTTTTTAGGTTCTTTGGAGGGGCTGTAAAGGGCGTATTCAACCACAGTGAATCGGAGGAGTTTCCCATGCCGGATATCTATATTCTTGCCTATGATGGCAGCCCTGCCGCACGTCGTACTGCGGAGTTTGCCGCAGGCCGTGCCAAATTGGCTCAAGCCCAACTGCATATTGTCCATGTTTTAGAGTGGTCACCGTATAGTTTCTTAACTCAAGAAGAATTAGCCGAGCGTCATCAGCGTCGTACCCAAGAGTTGGAGCGTGCTACCCAATCTATTTTAGAGCCGCTGGTGAGTGAGTTGACGGCTGCAGGCCAGACGGTCACGTCTGAAGTGCGCTACGGCAATGTTGCTAAAACTATCAATGAAATTGCGACCGAAAAAGCAGCTAAAGTGATCTATGTGGCCAAATCTAACGAAACCGGTTTAGCCAGCAGATTGTTGGGTAATGTCCCTAGTACCTTAATCCAAATTGCAGCAGTTCCTGTTGTAGTCGTGCCTTAAACCCCAGCTTATAAGGATTGATTTCATGCGCTATTTAAACGTATTCAAGCTCTTAGGGGCGGTACTAGTCTTAGTTTTCCTACCCTTAACTGCACAGGCAAGCATCGACGAAGCGATTAATAATGCTGTTGCTCCTGTGGCAAATGCTGTATCGAGCGTGATTTTCTTCTCTGTGCCTGTGGGGGGAGCGCAGTTGCCACTCATTGTATTGTGGCTGATTATTGCCGCAACGGTGTTCACGGTTTACTTTGGCTTTATCCAGTTTAGAGTGACAGGGCAAGCGATTCGCTTAATTCGTGGGGTCTACGATGATCCTAAACATGCAGGTGAAGTTAGTCACTTCCAAGCCTTAGCCACTGCTGTTTCAGGTACGGTAGGTTTAGGCAATATTGCGGGTGTGGCGGTGGCGGTGTCGATTGGCGGGCCGGGTGCGACCTTTTGGATGATTTTGGCTGGTTTATTGGGGATGGCCTCCAAGTTCACCGAATGTACTTTAGGGGTGAAATACCGTAACGAATACCCTGATGGTAGTGTATCAGGGGGGCCGATGTATTATTTATCCAAAGGCTTGGCACTCCAAAATAAAGCAGCTTTAGGTAAGTTTTTAGCAGTCTTCTTTGCGATTGCCTGTATTTTTGGCTCGTTTGGTGGCGGCAATATGTTCCAAGCTAACCAAGCCTTCCAACAAGTGGTGATCGTGACGGGTGGTGCATCCAGCTTTATGGCAGACAAAGGCTGGTTGTTTGGCCTGATTTTAGCCGTGTTAACGGGAGCGGTGATTATTGGTGGGATTAAGTCGATTGCCCGTGTGACTGAGAAACTCGTTCCCTTTATGGCGATTTGGTATTTGGTGGCTTGCTTGATCATTATTCTGATGAATTTTGACAAAATTGGTTGGGCTTTTAGCCAAATTTTTGAAGGGGCGTTCACGGGTGCGGGCGCAACGGGGGGTATCATTGGGGCTTTGATTCAAGGCTTTAAACGTGCTGCCTTCTCGAATGAGGCGGGTGTCGGTTCAGCTTCGATTGCGCACTCTGCAGTACGGACTAAAGAGCCTGCCACTGAAGGCATAGTCTCAACTTTAGAACCCTTCATTGATACCGTAGTGATTTGTACCATGACGGCCTTAGTGATTGTGATTACAGGATCTTTAACCAGTGGTGCTGGTTTAACAGGGGTGGAGTTAACCTCACATGCCTTTGCGAGCGCCTTCTCATGGTTTCCTTATTTATTGTCCGTTGCGGTCTTGCTGTTTGCCTTCTCCACCATGATTAGCTGGTCTTATTATGGTTTGAAAGCTTGGACTTATTTAGTGGGTGAAGGCAAAGCCCAAGAGTTAATTTTTAAGCTCGTTTTCTTGGTCTTCATTATTATTGGCTCCAGTATGAGTTTAGGCCCTGTGATTGACTTCTCTGATGCGATGATCTTTGCGATGAGTATTGCCAATATTATTGGCCTTTATATGCTGATGCCTGTGGTGAAGCGCGAAGTGAATCAATACTTAGCAAAAATTAAGAGCGGGGAAATTAAGCGATTGCGCTAGTTTGCAAAGCTTTTAATGGGGTTGCAGTGAAGCAGTGGCTGGTTTAGTCACTGCTTTTTTTATCCTTAAAAATTCGCTGAGGAGCACTTCGAGCGTTCGAGGTACTGTGCTTAAATCAGAGTACCGCTGAAGGATTAATTAATCTCAAGTATTAGAGGAGTCTACATGAGTACAGGTTCACGTCAATTGGTGGAGATTATCACTGCCTTGCGTTCAGATATTGAAGCCGCGATTAAAGAAGGTGAGGGGAAAGCCGTGCGCTTTGAGTTGGAAGAAGTTGAGGTAGAGCTACATACGCAGATTACCAAGTCGGGTGAGGGGGCGGCGGGTGTTGAAGTCGAGTTTAAGGTCTTGGGTTTTGACTTAGGTAAGGTCAATGGGGAAGTGACGGGTAGTGTGGCGAAAGAAAATGCACATACGATTCGCTTGAGGTTGAAGCCTAAGCATATTAACCCCAGTACCCAGCAAGTAGAGGATGTGCAAATCTCTGATTTTGACTAGCAGGTAAGCCATCATGGATGAAAACCTGATCGTCAAAATCGAGATTGTTAGTACTTTGCTTGATGAATTTGGCAAGCCCAAAATCTCGTTGGGTACAGGCTATCCTGTACGGGATGGTCTGATTCTGACGGCTCGTCATGTGCTGTATTGTGAAAAAATGAATGCAGCCAGTGAGCGAGTCTTAAGCTGGCAGCGTTCGGATGAAAGTCAGCCTTATTATGTGACTAAGGTTCAGCAGTCGGCGATTGTGTTTGAATCAGTGGAGTTTGATGTGGCTTTAGTCGCCTGTGATACCAAGCCACTTGGTAAAATTCCCGCTGTGCTGGATACAAGCTTTCCTGTCAGTGGTGTTGATCAAGCTCGTTGGAAAAGCTTTGGCTATCCGCGTGCAGGTAAAGAGTCTGGCATTCGGATTAAAACACCCGCTGAGGGTACATTTTTTCCACCAGACCGTGATTATTATGTGCAGCAATTGACCTCTGAGGGTAATGCTACCGAATCAGCTTTGTGGAAGGGTATGTCAGGAGCGCCCGTTTTTCGCTCTGACACCAATAAACTAGTTGGAGTGTTGATTCGCACACCGACAAAGTACCAAGACACGGCGCAGAACCTAGAGGATGTATTTAAAGAGCGGCTGATTGCTGTTTCTATCCCTTATTTGTTGCGAGCGGGGAAATGCGAAGATTTTAGGCAACTTGCTCTACAAACTGAAGTTGCTACTCAATTATTACCAGAACCCAAGTTACACGATGAATTCCGTCAGTATTTGCTAGATAAGCTCACTGACGAGTTGATGGGTTTGCGCTCAACTAGTTTACTGCATGAGCAATTGGCGACTGAGTTGGATGTTGATCTAGAGGGTGTCGTTCTCACCTCTAAGGCTGTTGCCACTGATTTAGCTACTACATTAGTTGACACAGCAGTCGAAGATGCGCTCAGTTGCATTGCTGCCGCGACGGCTGATTGTGTGGTCGAGGGTGGGATGCGTTTTTCCAGTCAAACTAAACCAGATACCCTTGCTGCCATCAAACGGACTGCGCAAGCCTTGGTCGGTTGGCTGGTGATTGCCAGCATGGATGAAAACTACTTGCGGGAAGTATTGCCCGAATGCAGTAGACACACTAGTTTGTTTTTTCGTTTGAAGAGTGTGCAATCCAAAACAGGGATTGAAATTGTGCTGGCTCGCCGTTTTCAGCGTAAAGCGGATTTTGTACATGAAACGGGTTCTGATCAACCGAGCCGCTATCTCATTCGTGTACCACCCAGCTTTTTTAAATGGGATGGTGAAACGAGTGTAAGCAAAGCGTTTGTAGAGATTTGGAATCAGGTTTTTCCAGAAATCAAAGAGCAAAAACTAAAAGATTACAAGCTTAACCACCATGAGATCAAACGTCTAAATGCCGAGTTGAGGGCTAAACGTAAGCATCGTCGTAGCCCGGAACACTATTATATCGCTTTCACGGGTAGTGATTATCTTGCCCCTGAATGTGTTGGATTTGTAGAAGGTATTTATCGCGACCTATTAAGTCAGTTGGGTGAAATGACGGTGATTGAATATGGCACAGAGTCAGAGCAAGACAGCCGTTGGTTGCTTGTCCCAGAAGCGGATATACAGGCAGCAATTAATAGCTTCTATAATGAAATCAATGGCCTAAACTAGGAGCACTAAACATGATGATCCCAGACATTCAGGTTAAGCAGATTTATCGCTTGCCTGCGTATGGTACATGGAAGGAAACGGTGCATGTCTTTGATGCGCGTACAGCATTAGCTTTGCAAGCGGCTTGGTTGGCGGAGCGTCCTTTGTTGGTGCGGGGTGATCCGGGTACTGGTAAAAGCCAGTTGGCACGTGCTGCTGCCATTGCCTTGGGTTGGGAGTTAGTATCTGAAGTGGTGAGTGCCCACACAGAAATTCAAGATTTATGGTATCGCTTTGATGCAGTCAGCCGCTTGGGGCAAGCCCAACTCTTGAGTGTGTTGGCAGATAAAGCCGATGCTAAGTTATTGCAAACCGCACTCGACCCGAAAAAATTCCTCAGCCCGGGGGTGTTGTGGTGGGCTTATGCTTGGCAGACGGCAGAGCGCTATTATCAGGCAAGTGAATGCAAGTCTTATCATCCTAACCCAAACCATGCTCTAAATTTGACTGCTAGCTCGGTTGAGCTACCTAAAGGCGTGGTGTTGTTGATTGATGAAATCGACAAAGCAGATGCCGATTTGCCGAATAGCTTGCTGGAAACCTTGGATAATGCACGTTTCCGTATTCCGTGGGTGAATGAAAGCATTGGCTACCATGCAGATGACCCTAAGGCGCTTCGCCCGTTAGTGGTGATCACTACTAATGAAGACCGCCAATTGCCTGCAGCTTTTGTGCGGCGTTGTTTGGTGTTGCATTTGGAGTTGCCAGAAACAGAGGATGAATTGGTGGCTTATCTGGTGCAACGGGGTGAGGAGCATTTCAGTAAGGGTGATGGAACCTGTCTTTTTGAGCCGCCCATCTTGGAGCAGGCAGCCCGTCAACTGTATGCTGATCGCGGTCAAGCGAGCGCTCTGGGTATGAAACCACCCGGACAGGCTGAGTATCTGGATCTATTGCGGGTCTTGGCACGGATGAATTTATCCACGGCAGAACAGTTACAGCGTTTGGTGGATATTCAGGATTTTGCTCTAAAGAAACACCCCGGCATGAAACAGCGCCAAACCCTAAGCGGGGAGGCTGGCGAGCCGTGAATCGCAGCGTGAGTCGGGCGGACTTGCTGCTATATTTAAGTGAGCATTCGCTGGCTGAGCTGTCTGCGGTGCTCGATTGCTTTGGCTATAAGCGCATCAAACCCCTCGCAGGTTTGAAGGCTTCCCTAGCCTCAGACATGATTAACCCGCCGCCTGCATTAGTCGTTGCGCCTGAACGTAAGGCCAGTATAGAAACTCCCTTACCACCCAGTTTGTTTTATCAACGTACAGCGACTGAACCTAGCACCTTATTGCCAGCGGATGAGGATAGCGCGGGTGTAACCATGCCTGCTTGGGTGGATGCCATTGAGGGGCAATCCTTGGATTTATCTGCCCCTAAATACTTAGCGGTGGAGGTACCTTCTCTTGAACCTCTAGTAGCGTGGGTACGCTTACTCCCCGTATTGCGGCAGAGCTTGAGTGAACGGCAAATTCGGCCACGGCCTGACATCAATAAGCTCGTTAAGCGTCTAGCCAAGGGCGAGCAGATCCATGCTTTACCCAAGCGGGAGCGGCAAGTTTGGGCAGCTCAAGCTATTTTGCTGCTGGATAGCCCCACACGTTTGAACGGTTTGAACGGCGATTATGCTTGGCTGGAACAAGCGCTGGGTTTGGCACGCGGCAAAGTAGGTTTAGTGTCTGCTACCTTATTAGATTTGACCACGCGACGCGTCATTATCAATAATCAAGAGCAAATCTTGTTGCTTAGCCCTGCAACACCCGTTTTTATTCTGAGTGATTTGGGTGTATACGAAGCTAGCGGACAGGTCAGTCGTGATTGGCTGAATTTCGGGCGTTGGCTGCATCAACAAGCTTGCCACCCGTATGTACTCTTACCCGCACCCCCTCGTTATATCAATGATGCTTTGAGCCGTTGTTTTCAAGTGATTCCGTGGGATCGTTTCAGTAGCTTACAAGTGTTGTCTCCGACAGGTTTGAGCAGGGAACAAATCCACACCACACAACAAGCCGATACCGTTATGGCGGAGCGTTTTTTGGAGTTGCTGTCAGTGGCGGTAGAAATTGAGCCACGTTTGCTGCGAGCACTGCGTTACCAATTGCCGCACCCACAACCATTAGGCGTCGCTGCTGAATTATTGGCATGGAATTATCCAGAAGTAGAGCGCCTAACGACCCATCTTGAGTTTAAACCCGAATACAGTGAGCAGTGTCGGGCAGCCTTACAAGAGCGCTTGCAACAACAGCCAGAATTGGCGAAAGCTTTTTATCAACGGGTGATTTGCCAACTGGCTAATCAGTTCTTATTGGATTATTACACGGCGGTGTCTTTGTGTGCAGTGGGGGCAGAGCCACAGGATGCACAGGTGATAGCAGCCGAGCGTTATCTCCAGCAATTTATCCTAGCCGTCCATACGGAAAGTGAGCAGCGTGGTTTGGCCTATCAGGGGCAATATCTGTTGGCACAACAACCCGATACGCTCAAAGCTGAGAAGGCTTATTATTCCTCACTCTGGGCTATCCTCAGTCGCTGCCATGCGAGCACTGCTTCGCGCCCTAAATGGTTAAATCATCAAGCCGCCAATGCTTTTTTGGTAAGTACCGGAGGGATACAAACTTATCGCGTGGTACAGGTCGGGGAGTGGTTTTATCTAGGCACAGACGCTGCCTTGCAAGCTTTGCAGCCAACCGGATTCAAGTTGGCTTTTTATCCTTTGGCTAGTATTCGCACGGCCCAGCAGCTCGTGATTGAGCAACGTGCTGAGGTTTTGCTTGATCATTACCTCTCGGTGAGTGATTGTTTACAGTTTTCACCGAGTGCTGAGCCGTGGCAACTGCATATCGGCGGGGCGTGTTGGACATTGGCCGGGTTAGTGCGTCCGGCATGGGCGGGGGCGGTGCAGTGTGATGCAAGCGGTATGCAGTTAGCCATTGAACCCACGGGTGCGGATGAGTTGGGGGACTATTTTGATTTAGTATTCCAAAACATCCCCCAACGCTTCCGCTATATCCCGCCTCAAACCTTTCTGATGGGATCGCCAGTGGATGAAGAGGGGCGCAGTAGTGATGAAACCCGACACCCTGTCACCCTCACTCAAGGCTATTGGCTGGCCGACACCACCGTGACCCAAGCCTTATGGCAGGCGGTGATGGGTAACAACCCCAGTCATTTTCAGGGCGAACTCTTGCCTGTGGAGCAAGTCAGTTGGGAGGATGCTCAAGCCTTTATTCAAGCTTTAAGCCAAGCTTTTCCAGCCTTAACGCTTCGCTTACCGACGGAAGCTGAATGGGAATGTGCCTGCCGTGCGGGGACGACTACCGCCTTTGCTTTCGGTGGCAAGGCTGAGCTGAATTTGAAGCGGATGAATTATTCAGGTAAATGGGATAAGTCTAATGCAAAAGGAGCAACCAAACCCGTTAAAACTTATCCGCCGAATGCTTGGGGTTTATATGAAATGCATGGCAATGTCTGGGAATGGTGCAGTGATTACTATGGTGGTGACTACGGAGCAGAGCCACAGACAGACCCGCGTGGGGCTGGTTCGGGTGAGCAGCGGGTGCTTCGTGGTGGCTCGTGGATCTACTACGGTGGGCACTGTCGTTCTGCCCACCGTTTTGGGGGCACGCCTGCCTTCAGGTACTACATCATTGGTTTCCGGTTTGCCCTAGGTCATCTGAGCTCAGGTATAGGTCAGGAGCAGGCTTCGACTTCGCTCAGCCAGCGAAATCGTTCCCTGAGCGCAGCCGAAGGGAATGGGAGCGGCTTCGACTTCGCTCAGCCACCGGATCGTTCCCTGAGCGAAGTCGAAGGGAACAAGGATGATTTATTAAAACCGAGTCTGGCCGAACGTATCGGTGGCTGGTTAGGACGCTGGGGGAGGAAAAAGTGAGGTATAAGTTTTTTTATGGGTTTGCTCAAATGGGCGTTTTAACATGACCCTTCGCCACCCCCTCACTCCCCCCGAATTTCCCACCCCGTGGGCTTCTGATTGGGGTGAAGATCGCTATGGCTTATGGATGGCCTTCACTTATCAAGGGGTGCGCCAAGCCTGCCGTTGGATCGCCCCCGGTTCATTTTTGATGGGTTCACCCGCCGATGAGCCACAGCGTAGCGAAAACGAAACCCAGCATACAGTAACTTTAACCCAAGGTTTTTGGTTGGCCGATACCGCCTGTACGCAAGCCTTATGGCAGGCGGTGATGGGGGAAAACCCCAGTCATTTTAAAGGCGAACTCTTGCCTGTGGAGCAAGTCAGTTGGGAGGATACTCAAACCTTTATTGAGCGTTTCAATGCCTTGCATCCGCTGTTGCAAGTCCGCCTGCCCACGGAGGCCGAATGGGAATATGCCTGCCGTGCGGGAACCCATACTCCCTTTGCGTTTGGGGGCAACATCACCCCTGAGCAAGTCAATTATGATGGCAATTATCCTTATCATACGGGGAGTAAGGGGCAATACCGTCAAAAAACCGTTGAAGTTAAAAGCTTGCCACCAAATACTTGGGACTTGTATGAGATGCATGGCAATGTCTGGGAGTGGTGCAGTGATTACTATGGTGGTGACTACGGAGCAGAGCCACAGACAGACCCGCGTGGGGCTGGTTCGGGTGAGCATCGCGTGCTTCGTGGTGGCTCGTGGATCGACCTCGGTGGGCACTGTCGTTCTGCCGACCGTGGTAGGGGCACGCCTGACAGCAGGTACTACTACATTGGTTTCCGGTTTGCCCTAGGTCATCTGAGTTCAGGCACAGGACAGGAGCGGCTTCGGCTGCGCTCAGCCACCGAAATCGTTCCCTGAGCGCATCCGCAGCTTAGCGCGAAAGAATTACCATTTGCTGCGGGAAGACCCTCTTGATCCCTCCATCCACTTCAAGGAAGTGAATGCCGCCAAGCAGCTATGGTCAGCACGGGTGGGTATCCACTACCGCGCCTTAGCTTTGGCCGTGCCCGAAGGTTATGTGTGGATATGGATTGGGCATCATGCTGAGTATGATCAGTTGATTCAGTGATGAAAAAGCCCTCTGTAACGAATCACCCGTGTGCAAGTACCTACGATTCTTGAACTTACCGAGTAGTCCCTGAGGCACCCCCCAAACCTACAACCAACCCTTATGCTTAAAGAACAGATAAGGTGCTATCCCCGCAATCACCATCAAGCACAGCGCCCACGGATAGCCGAGCAACCAATGTAGTTCGGGCATCACATCAAAGTTCATCCCATAGGTACTGGCTACCAAGGTCGGCGGTAAAAATACCACGGCTGCAATCGAAAAGATTTTGATAATCTTATTCTGCTTAATATTGATGAAGCCTTGCGTCGAACTCATCAAGAAGTTGATTTTGTCAAAGAGGAAAGTGGTATGTGACATCAAGCCTTCAATGTCGTGCATGATTTCCCGCAAGGTTTCGGTGATTTCGGGATTGCCCTTTAAGTGACGCAGCAAGAAAGAAATATCACGCTGAGTATCCATCAAACACAGGCGGATTTTTCCATTACTGTCTTCGAGTTGGGCTAAGTCACTAATAGAATTTTCTAAGTCTGAATCTTCTTCCTCTAGGACTGAATGGCTGACGTCTTCGAGGGCATGATGAATATCTTCCAGATAGTCCGCATGGTTTTCGACTTTGTGTTCAAACATAGTTACTAGCAATTCAGCTGCATTCGTACAGTGAATTTGCCCACGCCGAGCACGTAGGCGGAACAGGCGAAAGTCAGCCAGCTTCTCTTCACGAATCGTAATTAGGCGGTTGTCTTGCAAAATAAAAGCCACCGACACAGTACTGTGGCGACCCTCTTCCTGATAGATAAATAAAGCATGCACATGAATACCCGATTGATCCACAAAGCAACGTGCAGAATATTCGATTTCCTCCACATCATCGGATTCAGGTAAATCGGTATGTAACAACGACTCTAGTAATAAGCGTTCGTCATCATCAGGATCACACATATCCACCCATTGCACTTCAGATAACTGATTGCGCAAGCGCTCAGGCTCTACATTGGTTTTATGGAGTAGGCCATTCTCAATTTTGAATAGGCGTAACATGCGGCCTCCTTTAGAGTCTAGAGTTGAGGGACGGTTGAATTGCGCGCAGAGTTTACCAGAAAGCAATAAGTCATTGGCAAATTAAGAAAGAGTGCTAAGTCTATGACGCTTGGATGACAATTGGGTTGCTAAACTCGCAGCTTTTACAGTCTAGTCGATACGCTGCCAAGCGGCTTGTTTGCTCTGCTGAGCGGATTGCCTTTGAAGGAGTTAGCAGTAGCAAATAGTTGGATAAACCAATCGGGGCTAGATAAGAGAGTTTTCATCATGCATTTATCAGGTTATTATTGCGCTCCCAGTATTTACCGTAAGCATGCTGAAGATCAAGCCTATCTCGATTAGTCTATTTAGACTTTGTTGCCTATCTAGGATGGGAGCATTGTTGCTACTCGGCTGCTTCGTCACAATAAGCCTGCAATTTCTGCACTTAATTAAACAAGTTATCACCTTATTTGGAATGGATGATTCCCATACTGGCTTGCACCACAGGCAGTATCGGTATTTTTCATTCGCCACGTCCTACTGTATGCGCTTTCGCAGTCGGGCAACTCAGTTTTAAGCTTATCAGGAGCATCTGCCATGACCACTCGCCAAGATTTAGCTAATGCCATTCGCGTTCTCGCGATGGATGCCGTGCAACAAGCCAATTCCGGTCACCCCGGTGCGCCGATGGGGATGGCGGATATTGCTGAAGTCTTATTCAATGATTTCATGTCGCATAACCCAACGAATCCACAGTGGGCGAATCGCGACCGCTTTGTCATGTCAAATGGGCATGGCTCGATGCTGCCTTATTCGGTGTTGCATTTAACTGGCTATGACTTACCGATTGAAGAGCTGAAAAACTTCCGGCAATTACACTCTAAAACGCCAGGTCACCCAGAGTATGGCTACACCCCCGGGATTGAAACCACCACTGGCCCATTAGGGCAGGGTATTAGCAATGCGGTGGGGATGGCTTTAGCTGAGAAGGTGTTGGCTGAGCAGTTCAATCAAGAAGGGCATAAAATCGTCGATCATTACACCTATGTGTTTTTAGGTGATGGCTGCTTGATGGAAGGTATTTCCCATGAAGCCTGCTCGTTCGCGGGCACAATGAAATTAGGCAAACTGATTTGCTTCTATGATGACAATGGCATTTCGATTGATGGTGATGTTGTCGGCTGGTTCTCGGATGATACGCCGAAGCGTTTTGAAGCTTACGGCTGGCATGTGATTCGGAATATTGACGGCCATGATGCAGATTCTTTACGGGTAGCTATTGCTGATGCCCGCATGGAGCGAGATCAACCCACCTTAATCTGCTGCAAAACCATTATCGGTAAAGGCGCTCCCAACAAACAAGGTGGGCATGATGTACATGGTGCACCTTTAGGTAAAGACGAGATTGCCGCTGCGCGTGCGGCGATGGGCTGGAAAGAGGAGCCGTTTGTGATTCCCGCTGCCATTTATGCAGCTTGGGATGGCAAAGCAAAAGGTGCTGCTGCTGAGCAGGCTTGGAATGAAAAATTCCAAGCTTATAAGGCAGCTTATCCCGCTCAAGCTGCTGAGTTTGAGCGCCGCGTTAAAGGCGAGCTACCGGCTAATTGGGAAGAAAATGCTCAAAAAGCGATTGATGCCATTATTGCTAAAGCCGAATCACCGGCCACTCGCGTTGCTTCCAAAAATGCTTTAGATGCGTTTGCGCCTTTGCTGCCTGAGTTCTTAGGGGGTTCTGCGGACTTAACACCTTCAAATAATACCTTCAGTAAATGCAGCAAGCCCATCAACTCTACGCATGGCCCCAGCCAAGACTTTAGCGGCAATTACTTATCCTATGGCGTGCGTGAGTTCGGGATGAGTGCGATGATGAATGGAATCGCTTTACATGGCGGCTTCATTCCTTATGGCGCGACTTTCCTGATGTTCTCTGAGTACGCACGCAATGCGCTGCGGATGTCCGCCTTGATGAAAATTCGTAATATTTTTGTTTATACACACGA
Source organism: Thiolinea sp. (assembly GCA_049290875.1). Classification (GTDB taxonomy): domain Bacteria; phylum Pseudomonadota; class Gammaproteobacteria; order Thiotrichales; family Thiotrichaceae; genus Thiolinea. Next base: position 32,312 of record JBATOI010000029.1, on the reverse strand, counting down.
TTCGATCGGTTTGGGTGAAGATGGCCCTACCCACCAAGGTGTGGAACAAACAGCGACTTTGCGCATGATCCCACGTATGTCGGTCTGGCGTCCTTGTGATGGTGTCGAAACGGCATTGGCCTGGAAAGCGGCGATTGAAAAGCAAGATGGTCCTAGCTGCTTGATTTTGACGCGCCAAAATTTGCCTTTCCAAGCTCGTAGTGCTGAGCAAGTTGCGGGCATTACTAAAGGCGCTTATGTGCTGAAAGACTGTGATGGCAGGCCTGATGCGATTATTATTGCCACAGGTTCTGAAGTGGCTTTAGCCGTCGGTGCTGCCGAGCAGCTTTCAGGTAAGAAAATTCGCGTCGTTTCCATGCCCTGTGTTGATGTATTCTTAGCACAAGATGCGGCTTATCGTGAGTCTGTTTTACCGTCCGCAGTCACTGCACGGGTAGCCGTTGAAGCAGGTGTGACTGCTGGCTGGTATCAGTTTGTGGGTTTAAACGGTAAAGTAGTCGGTCTGGATACTTTCGGTGAGTCTGCGCCTGCACCGGTGTTATTTAAACATTTCGGCTTTACTGTCGAAAATGTCAAGGCAGCGGTGGAAAGCGTCTTGTAAGGTTTTGCAACCGGAAAAATTTAAAGCAGGTTGCTGATGCTAGTAACCTGCTTAAGCGTGTTTTAGTTTTTTATGCATATTTTAGGAGTGAAGCAATGGCGATTAAGGTTGGCATCAATGGCTTTGGCCGCATTGGGCGGATGGTATTTCGGGCAATCTCTAAGGAGTTTCCTGAACTGGAAGTCGTTGCAATTAATGATTTGTTAGCGCCTGATTATCTGGCTTACATGCTGAAATATGATTCTGTCCATGGCCGCTTTAATGGCGAGATCGCCACTGAAGGTAATCACTTAGTCGTCAATGGCAAAACAATTCGCCTGACCGCTGAAAAAGAGCCAGCCAATCTGAAATGGTCGGAGGTTGGCGTTGATGTAGTTTTAGAGTGCACGGGTTTCTTCCTCGATGAAGAGGGTTGCCAAAAGCATATCCAAGCGGGTGCAAAGAAAGTGGTGATGTCTGCTCCATCTAAAGACAGCACGCCGATGTTCGTTTACGGCGTGAACCATACCAGCTATCAAGGCCAAGCGATTGTATCGGCAGCTTCATGCACCACGAACTGCTTAGCACCCGTGGCTAAAGTTCTGCATGACAACTGGGGTATTAAGCGTGGTCTAATGACGACGGTGCATGCGGCGACTGCGACCCAGAAAACCGTTGATGGCCCTTCCATGAAAGATTGGCGTGGTGGTCGTGGTATTTTAGAAAACATCATTCCATCCTCAACGGGTGCGGCGAAGGCAGTCGGCGTGGTAATGCCAGAGCTGAAAGGCAAACTGACCGGTATGGCTTTCCGCGTACCGACTTCCGATGTGTCGGTAGTGGACTTGACCGTTGAGTTAAGCAAAGAAGCTTCGTATGCAGAGATTTGTGCTGCGATGAAAGCAGCCTCTGAAGGCGCGATGAAAGGCGTATTGGGCTATACCGATGAAAAGGTCGTTTCCACTGATTTCGTCGGTCATTCAGCACCGTCTACTTTCGATGCGGAAGCAGGCATTGCTTTAGATAGCACCTTCGTGAAAGTGGTTGCTTGGTACGACAATGAATATGGCTATACCTGCAATATGCTGCGTTTCGTCGCGCATGTAGCGAAAAACTAAGTTGTATTCGATTGAGGGGCTGCGTGCCCCTCAGTTGTTTAGAGCAGTTATCTAAGTATAAGTATTCAGATAACTGATTTAATTTCCCAAGGAGCGTGCTCATGGCTTTTATTAAAATGACTGACTTGGATCTGAAGGGCAAACGTGTCCTGATCCGTTCTGATCTGAATGTTCCGGTAAAAGAGGGCAAAGTCACTTCAGATGCGCGCATTACCGCATCAATGGCGACCATTGAGCATGCCTTAAATGCGGGCGCGAAAGTGATGGTGACTTCGCATTTAGGCCGTCCGACTGAGGGTGAATGGTCAGAAGAGGTTTCTTTACAGCCTATCGCTGACAATATCGCGGCACGTTTAGGCAAACCAGTGCCTGTGATTAAAGATTGGGTGAATGGTGGCTTTGAAGTAGCAGCAGGCGAATTAGTGATTCTTGAAAATTGCCGCGTGAATCAAGGCGAAAAGAAGAATAGCGAAGAAACTGCTAAAAAGTATGCAGCGCTCTGTGATGTGTTTGTGATGGATGCTTTTGGTACGGCGCATCGTGCTGAAGCCTCGACTTATGGCGTGGGTATGTATGCTCCGGTTGCTGCCGCAGGCATTTTAATGACTGAAGAGCTGGATGCGCTTGCCAAAGCTTTAGCCAAACCCGCGCGCCCGATGGTAGCGATTGTCGGTGGTTCCAAAGTTTCGACTAAATTGACCGTATTAGAAGCCTTAGCCGAAAAAGTCGATCAAATGGTGGTCGGCGGTGGGATTGCGAATACTTTCTTAAAAGCCGTAGGCCATAATGTCGGTAAATCGCTCTGTGAAGCCGATTTAGTCCCGACCGCGCAAGCTTTAATGCAAAAAATGACGGCACGTGGCGCGAGTATTCCGATTGCCTCCGATGTGGTTTGTGGTAAGCAATTTGATGCCAACGAACCAGCTGTTCTGAAAGCTGCCACCGATGTGCAAGACGATGACATGATTTTTGATATTGGCCCAAACTCAGCTCAAGAGCTGGTCGATATTATTATGCAAGCGGGGACTGTGGTCTGGAATGGCCCGGTTGGTGTATTTGAGTTTGATCAGTTTGGTGAAGGCACTAAAGCGATTGCTCTGGCGATTGCTAAGACTAAGGCCTTCACTTTAGCCGGTGGCGGTGACACGATTGCAGCGATTCAAAAATATGATATTTATGATCAAATCTCGTATATCTCCACCGCAGGCGGCGCTTTCTTGGAATACTTAGAAGGCAAAACTTTACCAGCAGTAGAAATGTTAGAAAAGCGTGCTCAAGGTTGAGCCAGCACCACCTTATAATTAATCAATAATGGCTAGTTAATTTACAGGAGACACACCCATGGCTTTAATCTCAATGCGTCAATTGTTGGATCATGCGGCTGAACATGGCTATGGCATGCCCGCTTTTAATGTGAATAATATGGAGCAAGTACAGGCGATTATGCAGGCGGCGGATGAAACGAATGCTCCGGTGATTCTGCAAGGTTCAGCGGGTGCGCGTTCTTATGCAGGCGAGCCGTTTTTACGTCATTTGATCTTAGCTGCGGTGGAAATGTATCCCCATATTCCGGTTTGTATGCATCAGGATCATGGCGCCGAGCCTGCTGTGTGTTTCCGCTCGATTCAATCGGGCTTCTCTTCAGTGATGATGGACGGCTCGTTGATGGCCGACGGTAAAACGCCGTCTAGCTATGAATACAATGTAGATGTGACCCGCAAAGTGGTTGAATTAGCGCATGCTTGCGGTGTCTCTGTGGAAGGCGAATTAGGTTGTTTAGGCTCGCTCGAAACCGGCATGATGGGCGAAGAAGATGGTCATGGTGCAGAAGGTGAGCTGGATCATTCGATGCTGGTCACTGACCCTGAAGAAGCCGCTGACTTCGTGAAAAAGACTGGGGTCGATGCCTTAGCGATTGCCATTGGTACTTCGCATGGCGCTTATAAGTTCACCAAGAAGCCTACGGGCGGCATTCTGCGTATTGATCGAATTAAAGAAATTCATGCACGAATCCCTAGTGTGCATTTAGTCATGCATGGGTCTTCTTCCGTGCCACAAGATTGGTTAGATATTATCAATAACTACGGTGGCGACATGGGGCAAACCTATGGCGTTCCGGTCGAAGAGATCGTTGAAGGTATTAAAAACGGCGTGCGTAAAGTGAATATTGACACTGACTTGCGCATGGCTTCCACTGGCACGATTCGCCGCTATTTGGCGGAAGATCGCAAAAACTTCGACCCCCGTAAGTATCTGAAAGAAACCGTCAAAGCCATGAAAGGCATTTGTATGCAACGTTATGAAGCTTTCGGTGCAGCGGGTATGGCCTCGAAGATTCAGCCGGTGAATTTAGAAGTAATGTTCAAGCGTTATGCCAGCGGTGAATTAAATCCACGGGTGGTTTAAATCTAAGCGCAACGGTATTTTTTCTTACATAAGAAAAGGAGCTTCGGCTCCTTTTTTCTTTTTAAGCGCGGCTTGAAATTGTGCTATTCTAGCGCCCCTATTATCTCGTTCTGTGTTTGAGCTTAAATCATGCATCCAATGTTAAATATTGCCACCCGTACTGCCCGCCAAGCGGGGGATCTTATTCGTCGTTATGTCGGTGACGTTGATAAAGTACGGATTCAACTCAAAGATGCGAACGATTTTGTCTCGGAAGTTGATAAGCAAGCAGAGCGTGAAATTATTCAAGCGCTGCGGCGTGCTTACCCAGACCACTCTATTTTAGGCGAAGAAAGTGGCAAGCATGGTGATGAGTCGGCTGAGTACCAATGGGTTATTGACCCGCTGGATGGTACGACCAATTTTCTCTACGGCTTGCCACATTTTGCAGTTTCAATTGGTTTGAAACAGCGTGGACGTTTATTTCTCGGTGTAATTTATGATCCGCTGCGCGATGAAATGTTTGCTGCGGTGCGTGGCGATGGTGCGACTTTAAATAATCGCAAAATCCGCGTTAGTTCGCGCCTGTCTTTAGACAATGCTTTGTTAGCGACTGGTGTACCGTTTCGTGCTAATCAAAACCTTGAGCTTTATTTAGAAACTTTACGCGTATTAGTGCCAGGTACAGCTGGGGTTCGTCGCTTTGGTTCTGCTGCTTTAGATTTAGCTTGGGTTGCATGTGGGCGTTATGATGGTTTCTGGGAATTGGGCTTACAAGAATGGGATTTAGCCGCAGGTGCTTTAATCATCCAAGAAGCAGGCGGCTTAGTCGGTGATTTACAAGGTGGCAACGAACATTTAGTTCACGGCAATTTATTAGCGGCTAATCCGAAAGTATTTAAAGAAATGCTGCAACGTTTACATCCTGTCTTAAAGTAAATAATACAATTCACAGCTGTTGACATGACAGGATTGTAATTTGAGTTGGTGTGGGAAAAAAGCTACATTCACTGCCACAATACGCTGTGGTTTCTTGTGCTTCGTTATTGTGTTCTGACTCCTTTAGGTTATGAAGTAATGATAGAAAAAAATAGGCTCAAGCGTGCTGCACGACTCAGTCTACTCTCAGTAGCTTGTCTATTCGGGGCTGCCACTTTTCCAGTGGCGCAAGCTGAAACACCACGGATCAATTTACAGAATACTGATGTGCGCTCTTTGGTTGAAGTGGTTTCGCGCCTAACTGGCAAGAACTTTGTCATTGACCCTGCGGTTGGTAAAGGCAGCATTACCTTCGTGTCTGGGAAAGGCTTGAGTGAGGAAGAGTTCTATGAGGCCTTCTTGTCTATCTTACAAGTTCATGGCTTTGAAGCGATTGAAGCCGGGAATATTATTAAAATCGTCCCGATTGGCAAAGCACGTTCACAAGTCGCGCCGATTTACGAAGCTGATCCAGCGAAGCCTGCACCTAAAGTAGATGTTGACGAAACTATCACCCAAGTTTTTAAGCTGCAATATATTCCGGTAGCAACTGCTGTACAGACTTTAACGCCGTTAGCTGGTCAAGGTGAAACCCGTATTCAATTCAACCAATCGAGTAATTCAGTCATTGTCACTGGGCGCGGACAAAACGTAGCACGCTTAGCGGAAGTGATTCGGAGTATTGATCAACCGGATAATAAAGACTTTGAATTGATTGGCTTAAAGTATTCTGTCGCCAGCCAATTAGCGCAAACCTTAAGAGATTTATTAGGCTCTACCGCAGTTGGCCCTGAGGGCGTGCAGCTACCACAGCAAGTGCGTATCTCGGTGGATGAGCGCACTAATAGTATTTTGGTGGCTGGTGATAAATCAGATCGTGAGAAGGTACGGAGCGTGATTGCACGCTTGGATATTCCCCGCACTCAGCCGGGCGAAACTCAAGTTGTCCCTTTGAAATATGCAGTAGCTTCGCAATTAATCCAAACTTTAAAAGAATTACAAGTTGGCTCCACGGTGATCGTCACAGGTGGTGAGGGTGGAGCAGCTGCGGCTGCAGGAGTGCCGCCTTCTAAGCAAGTACGGATGGCGGCTGATGAGCGTACTAATAGTATTTTGATTTCTGGGCAAAAAGCTGAGCGTGAGCATATTGTCGCTGCCATTTCCAAATTAGATATTCCCCGTGCTGGCTCAGGTGGCACTCGTGTTATTCCGCTGCGTTATGCTAAGGCTGAGGATATGGTTAAGGTTCTCAACGATGCTTCTAAAAGTATTGTTGAGCAAACCGCAGGTACGGCTGCCGCAGCGGGAACCGCGCCTGCCGCTGCTGCTTCGGGCGGTGGTGGTCTAGGTACTCAGGTAAGTATCTTAGCGGATAAAACCAGTAATTCGATTATTCTCTCTGGCCCTGCACATATTCAAAAAGATTTATTGAAGGTGGTTTATCAACTGGATCGCCGTCGTGCACAAGTTTTGGTTGAGGCGATTATTGCTGAAGTATCGAATGATCTGTCTAATAGCCTTGGTTTTGGTGTAGCAGCTCTGGATGCTGGCAATGGCAAAACGGGCCTAGTTGGTACAAGTAACTTCGGTAGTATCAGTACCGCATTACAGTTAGGCCAAGGTAATATTACATCGTTACCGAGCGGTTTACTGATGGGCATTGCAAATAGCAATTTTGGTGTGGTGATGGATGCGTTGAAGGGAGACAGTGCCACTAATATTCTGTCTACTCCAACCATTGTCACGATGGATAATGAAGAAGCTAAAATGATCGTGGGGCAAAACGTGCCCTTTGTGACAGGTTCCTATACTAGTTCCACGTCTGGTGGAACAGCTCAAAATCCATTCCAAACGATTGAGCGTAAAGATGTTGGCCTGAGTTTAAAAGTGACTCCACAAATTAATCGTGGCAAGACGATTCAAATGAAAATCTCTCAAGAGATTTCAGGCGTGAGTAAAACCTCAACACCTGCTGCGGACTTAGTGACCAATAAGCGTTCAATTGATACCAATGTGATGGTTGAAGATGGTCAAATTCTAGTCTTAGGTGGTTTAATTCAAGACAACTTCACTGACTCAGAAAATAAAGTGCCAGTTTTATCCGATATTCCTATTATTGGCGGTGCTTTCAAGCAAAACAGTACTGAACGCAAAAAGCAAAACCTGATGGTGTTTATCCATCCGGTCATTTTACCGGATCGGGAAGCCGCTGACGCTTATAGCCGTAGTAAATATCACACTCTGCAAAGACAACAGCAAAATACTAAAGTGCTACAACGAGGTGGTTTAGGAGCAGCTGCAGTCTTCCCAGATATTCCCTGCTTCGATTGCAAGAAGGGCAGTATGGATTCTCTACATTTCCCTGCTAAACCCAATCAAAAACCGATCACACAACAACCCGTAGCCCAGCAGCCTGCTCGAAACAAAGCCGCTGAGGATTGTGTGCCTGGATTCTGTCAGTTAAATGAGCGCTAAGTCTGATGGCTGAATTAGGGGAAGTAGCTCTGTTAGAAGAAGAGGCAGCGAATGAAGTTTTCTTGCTGCCCTATGCCTTTGCTAAGCGCCACGGTGTTCTAGTTGAGCAAGAGGCTGAAGGTACCGTTTTACTTTATCGGGATAATCTAAAGCCCACGGTATTGATGGAAGTCCAACGTAGCTGCCCACGCATTCAAGCGATGCGCCAAGTGGATGCTACCAGCTTTGAACGTATGCTGGCGGCTTCGTATGACCGTAGCCAAACGGGTGCTGCGATGATGCAGGAACTGGGGGATGAAGCAGATCTCTATGATATTGCTGAAACCATGCCCGAACCTGAAGACTTGCTGGAAGCCGAAGATGATGCACCGATTATTCGCTTAATCAATGCACTGTTGTCGCAAGCAGTCAAAGAAAATGCTTCCGATATTCATATCGAAGCCTTCGAGACGCGGATGCAAGTGCGGATGCGGATTGATGGTGTCTTGCGTGAGATTTTAGAGCCACCCCGTAAATTAGCGCCCTTAATCATTTCGCGGATTAAAGTCATGGCACGTTTGGACATTGCTGAAAAGCGTGTGCCCCAAGATGGGCGAATTTCCTTGCGGTTAGCGGGGCGTGCAGTGGACGTGCGGGTTTCAACTTTGCCTTCGGGGCATAGCGAGCGCATTGTACTACGTCTCTTGGATAAGCAAGCAGGGCGTTTGAACCTGTCGAATCTTGGGATGGATCCTGAGGTGCATGGACGCCTTGAGAAGCTGATTCAAAAACCGCATGGGATTATTCTAATCACTGGTCCTACAGGTTCGGGTAAAACTACGACGCTCTATGCCGCTTTAGCCAATTTAAATGATGCCCGCCGCAATATTCTCACTGTCGAAGACCCCATTGAGTATTACATTGACGGTATCGGTCAAACGCAGGTCAATACTAAAGTTGAAATGACTTTTGCGCGTGGTTTGCGGGCTATTTTGCGTCAAGACCCCGATGTCGTGATGGTCGGGGAGATTCGTGACCTTGAAACGGCTGAAATTGCGATCCAAGCCAGCTTAACGGGTCACTTGGTGTTTTCTACTTTGCACACTAATACGGCAGTGGGTGCAGTACCGCGCTTGCAAGATATGGGCGTTGAACCTTATCTATTAGCTTCTAGTTTATTAGGGGTCGGTTCACAGCGTTTAGTCCGGACTTTATGCAATCAGTGCAAACAAGCGGTAGAGGCGACGACCACTGAGACTGAACTCATTCAGGCTAATTCTCATTATGATCTGCGGCATCAGCGACCCATCATTTACCATCCTGTAGGTTGCCCCGCTTGTCGACATAACGGCTTTGTAGGACGTACGGGCATCTATGAAGTGGTTGAAATTGATAGCTATGTTCGCCAAATGATTCACGATCGTTCCAGTGAAGTAGAGCTTGAAAAGTATGTACGCGGTCATACGCCCAGCTTACGTGATGATGGTATTCGCCTCGTACTAGCCGGTAAAACCTCTTTAGATGAAGTCTTGCGCGTGACACGTGAGGATGAGCGTTAATGCCCGCGTTTGAATATATTGCGCTCAATAGCGCGGGTAAAGAAGAAAAGGGAATTTTAGAAGCTGATACTTCTCGGCAAGTTCGGCAGCTATTACGCAATAATGCTTTGACACCCTTGGAAATCAATGAGGTTGTCAAAAAGCAGAAAAAAGCGGATGAAGCGCGCATCTTCGGTGGTAGCTTAAATAAAGCTGATCTAGCCCTCATGACCCGCCAATTAGCCACCTTAGTCGGTGCGGGTTCGCCTTTAGAAGAGGCTTTGGGGACTATTGTACGCCAAACAGAACATCGTTCGGCTCGCCGTATCTTTTCAGCGATTCGCTCACGGGTCATGGAGGGGCATACCTTAGCTTCTTCTTTAGGCCAGTTTCCTTCGGCTTTTCCTGCGCTTTACCGGGCAACGGTCGGAGCAGGCGAACAATCAGGGCATTTGTCTCAGGTTTTAGAGCGTTTAGCTGATTACACTGAAAATAGCTTGCTGAACCAACAAAAGGTTTCTACCGCTTTCATTTACCCGGCTTTATTAGCCCTAGTGGCAGTAGGCATTGTTATTGCCTTGTTAAAATTTGTTGTCCCGAACGTGATTAGCGTTTTTGAGACTTTTGATGGTCAATTACCCTTATTGACTCGCGGCTTGATTGCTAGCAGTAATTTCTTGGAAAATCATGGGATTACCGTACTGGTTGCCTTAGTGTTGTTTATTATTTTTGTCCGTTATTTGCTCAAATTCCCTTCGTGGAAGAAGCGCTCACATCGGTTGATGCTGAAGTTGCCACTAGTTGGGCGTTTAGTGCGTGGGATTAATACGGAACATTTTGCACGCACTTTAAGCATCCTCGCTTCTAGTGGTGTACCTATTCTGGATGCCTTAAAAATTGCCGGTGGTGTTATTACCAATATCCCGATGCGTGAAGCGGTTGATGACGCAACTGTGAAAGTGCGTGAAGGCATGGCCATTAATAAAGCTTTACAACAATCAGGCTACTTTCCGCCAATGGTCATTTATTTAATTGCCAGTGGTGAAGGCAGTGGCCAGCTTGATCAGATGTTGGAACGTGCCGCTATTCAACAAGAGCGTGAAACCCAATCACGGATTACTAAAATGGTCGGTTTACTGGAACCATTATTAATTTTAGTAATGGGCGGGATAGTCACTACTATTGTTCTAGCAATTATGCTTCCGATTCTTAAAATGCCTCAGTTCATCCGCTAATCACTTACAGTTATAGATTCGCCTCTGGCGAGTCTTGAATGACTGTTCCATTATTTACTCGTACACAAACTAATCCCGATCCGTAGAGCTGGGCTTGCACTCCTCCAACTACAAAAACAGGGTCGGTTGTTTACTTGAGAGTAAATAATCATGAGCCATAGCAATCATCGTATTGAGTTGCATCTATCTCCATTATTAAATTTTGTAGGTGATGTCAACTTACTAGCGTTTTCGCCTGCTAAAAAATCAGCAGCTAAAACTCAAACCTTGCCGTCGCTATATATTTATGCACCAACAACCGAATTGTCATACTTATATGTGATATTAGATAAACTCGGTTTTGAATGCTATTTCAATGCCAAAAACTTGCAAGATTGGCAGGGTGTCAATGTTTGCTTCTTTAAAAAGCAAGCACTTAGTCAGCAGCAACACCAAGCTTTGCAAGCAGCTGAAGAGCAAGGTGCACAGGTTTGCTCCTTACAATCTTTTATTGAAGAGCATTTAAAGTGGGTAGAAATTAGTCTGCTAGATGCTGAATATCTCTTGGAAATTGAACAGGCTAGTAATTTAAATAGAGTCTGGCCAGATCGCTTAAGGCGGGCATTTGATTTGTTAATAGGTGGTTTGTTATTAATTTTATTAATTCCCCTATTTTTGCCAGTAGCTTTAGCGATTCGTTTAGAATCAAAAGGCCCTGTTTTCTTTAAGCAATTAAGAACGGGTTTATATAATCAAGAATTTAAGATTATTAAATTCCGCTCTATGTATGAAGATGCAGAGAGCAAGGGTGCACAATGGGCCTGTAAAAATGATAGGCGGGTAACTCGTGTTGGCCAGTTTATTCGCAAAACACGGGTTGATGAATTGCCACAGCTTTTTAATGTGCTGAAAGGTGAAATGTCTTTAATTGGCCCACGCCCAGAGCGTGAGGTATTTATTAAAGACTTAGAGCCAGCTGTACCATTTTATCGCTTTCGCCATTTGGTTAAACCGGGGATTACTGGTTTAGCTCAGGTCATGTACCGCTATGGCGCTTCTATTGAAGATGCTCGCTACAAGCATCGCTACGATTTGTACTATATCCGCCATCGCAGCTGGTATTTAGATCTGAAAATTCTATTCAGAACGGTACGTGTCGCATTCACTGGCGAAGGGATCTAGCCTTTAGGGGTTATTATCTCTGATAATGCAGCCTCTTTATTTAGCTAAGAGGCTGGCATGAGTTCAGTTCGTCTCACCGAGTATAGCCATGGTGCAGGTTGTGGCTGCAAAATTGCTCCCGCTGTTTTGGATGTTATTTTAGATAGCAAGCTTCCGCCTGATGTTTGCTCAGCTTTATTAGTCGGCAATAGCTCGCGTGATGATGCAGCCGTGTATGATTTAGGCAATGGCACTGCAGTCATTAGCACTACCGACTTTTTCATGCCGATTGTTGACGATCCTTTTACCTTTGGGCGGATCGCCGCTACTAATGCGATCAGTGATATTTACGCAATGGGTGGCAAGCCTTTAATGGCAATTGCAATTTTTGGTTGGCCCTTAGATAAGCTGCCACCCGAAATTGGCCAACAAGTCGTTGAAGGTGGTCGCAAAGCTTGCCAAGATGCGGGTATTCCCCTGGCTGGTGGACATAGTATTGATGCACCTGAGCCTATTTTTGGTTTGGCAGTGACAGGGATCGTGCAAGTTAAACACCTCAAGCAAAACAGTACAGCGCAAGCAGGGGATAAGCTGTATTTAACTAAGCCTTTAGGGATTGGTATTCTCACCACCGCGCAAAAACGTAAAATTTTAAAGTTCGAACACAGTCAGTTAGCCATTGATACGATGTGTCAACTTAATGATTTAGGTGCTGCTTTAGGTGAATTAGACAGCGTGCATGCTTTAACCGATGTGACCGGATTTGGATTAGGTGGGCATTTGCGCGAAATGTGTGAGGGTAGTGGTCTGCAAGCAGTTTTAGAGTTTGAGCGCATTCCTTTGCTACCCGTTATTCAGGAATATCTTGATCAAAATTGTACACCGGGTGGTACGCAACGTAATTTTGATAGTTATGGTGCTGTATTTGGTGGAGCATTAAATTTACGTCAGCAGCAAATCCTCTGTGACCCACAAACGAGTGGAGGCTTATTGGTTGCGCTTGACCCAGCCAAAGAAGCTGAGTTTTTAGCGGTAACCGAACAGGCCGGATTTAATTTGCAGCCGATTGGTTTTCTGCATAAACCTATTTCAGGCCAGCCACTGATTAGAGTTGTCGCATGAACCGCCAGCAGCTGTTGCCCGATTCGGCTCACTTACCCGTGATTGAGGATTTGGCTGCTTTAGTGCTTGCAGCCAAACCCTTAATGGATGTACGTGCCCCTGTGGAGTTTCACGAAGGGGCTTTTCCACGCACGACTAACTTGCCTTTAATGAATGATGCTGAGCGTGCCGCGATTGGCAAGCGTTACAAAGAGGCAGGGCAGGATGAAGCAATTCTGCTCGGTTTAAAGTTGGTAAGCGGTGAGCAGAAAGCTGAGCGGATTGCTGCTTGGGAAAGGTTTGCATCAGAGCATCCAGATGGAGCTTTGTATTGCTTCCGAGGTGGTTTACGTTCGCGGATTAGCCAGCAGTGGCTATATGCTGAAACAGGGATTGCTTATCCAAGGGTTGCTGGTGGTTATAAAGCTTTGCGCCGCTATTTGCTGGATGAGTTAGCTAGTTTGCCGCAGCGTTATCAAGCTTATGTTTTGAGCGGGCGGACGGGGAGTGGCAAAACTAAGTTTCTGCAGACTATTCAGCAAGCGATTGATCTGGAGCAGCTGGCTAAACATCGTGGCTCTGCTTTTGGAGCAATGCTTAGGCCACAGCCTAGCCAAATTGATTTTGAAAATGCTTTAGCAACTCAGTTATTGCAGCAGTTGGCTAAAGGGCATACTCAACTCGTATTTGAAGATGAAAGCCGCAATATTGGTTCGATCCATCTGCCCGATAGCGTATTTTTTAGCTTGCGTGCAGCGCCGCTTATTTTATTGGAAACCAGCCAGGCCGAACGTTTGGAGCTGACTTATCAAGAGTATATTCCTGATATGCTGCAAGGGTTTCAACAGCAGCTAGCTGATCCCCAACAAGCTTTCAGCGCCTTTAGCCGCTATTTGTTAACTAGCTTAGCGAAAGTGCAAAAGCGCTTAGGTGGGGTGCGTTATGCTAGAGCTTTAGAACAGATGCATTTAGCCTTAGCACAGCAAGAAAAAACGGGTGAGGCGCGATTGCACCAAGCTTGGATTGAGTTTTTACTCACTGATTATTACGACCCGATGTATGACTATCAGATTAGCCAAAAACGTGAACGGGTTGTTTTTGTGGGTGATGCACAGGCGGTACAAGAATTTTTAGCTAGCCGTTTAATGGTTTAAACGGCTAACTAAGACTAAGTGCGCCAGTTTAAGTAATGACATCCGCCGTTTCGCGGCCAGTAAACTCGGTGATTTTTGCTAAATCATTGGCGATATTGATTAGATCAGCTAAAGCAACTTGTGGATCTTGATCGTGATTTTGTACATCACTTTCATATTGCTCTAAATACACGCGTAAAGTAGCGCCTTGAGTACCTGTTCCAGATAAACGGAAAATCAGGCGTGAGTCATCGGTAAACAGAATGCGAATGCCTTGTTGAGCACTGGTTGAGCCATCAATCGGGTCAATATACATAAAATCATCGGCGGCTTGGACTGTTTTGCCGTGAAGCATTTGCCCCGGTAATTTAGTAAATTGCTGACGTAAATGTTCTATCAAGGTATTGGCCGAAGCAGTTGGAATCGCTTCATAGTCATGCCGTGAATAATAGTTACGCCCATACTCAGCCCAGTGCTTGCGGACAATGTTTTCTACAGAGTCTTGTTTAACCGCTAACAGATTCAGCCAGAACAACACTGCCCACAAACCATCTTTCTCACGAATATGATTAGAGCTAGTCCCAAAGCTTTCCTCGCCACATAGAGTTATGCGGCCTGCATCCAGTAAATTACCGAAGAATTTCCAACCAGTCGGTGTCTCAAAGGACGGAATACCTAATTTAGCGGCGACTCGATCTGGAGCTTGGCTGGTCGGCATTGAGCGTGCGATGCCTGCAATGCCTTCTTTATAACCCGGTACTAAATGCGCATTCGCGGCTAAAATAGCTAAGCTATCGCTGGGGGTAACAAAGAAGTGATTACCCAAAATCATATTGCGGTCGCCATCGCCATCTGAGGCTGCACCAAACGCAATATTTTTTGGTGAATATAACAAGGCCATCAATTCTTTAGCATGGGCTTGATTAGGATCAGGGTGGCCGCCACCAAAGTTAGCTAAGGGAATACCATGTATGACTGTACCTTGAGGTGCACCTAAACGCTCTTCTAAGATGGTATGTGCATAAGGACCAGTGACTGCATGCATTGCGTCAAAGCGCATGCTGAAGCTACCAGAGCTTAATAATTGGCTGATTTGGTCAAAATCGAAGAGTTCCTCCATTAAAGCCATGTAGTCAGCCACCGAATCAATCACTTCGATCTGCATATCGTACAATTCGTAGACACCCGCCTTATCAACAGGTACTGGTTTAATTGGGGTAATACGATATTCTTCAAGGGTTTTGGAGTTTTCGTAAATGGCTTCAGTAAAGCTTTCTGGAGCGGGGCCGCCATTACTAATATTGAATTTGATACCGAAGTCACCATCAGGGCCACCCGCATTATGGCTAGCTGAAAGGATAATGCCACCTAGTGCTTGATGTTTACGGATTAAATGAGAAGCTGCTGGTGTAGAGAGAATCCCGCCTTTACCCACAAGGATTTTCCCAATACCATTGGCAGCAGCCATACGTAAAATAATTTGAATGGCTTCACGGTTGAAATAGCGCCCATCCCCTCCCAGTATTAAGGTACTGCCTTCGCGCTCAGGTAGGGTATTGAAAATCGCTTGTACAAAGTTTTGCAGATAATCCGGTTTTTGGAACTGCTTAACGCTCTTGCGCAAACCAGAAGTTCCGGGCTTTTGATCGTTATACGGGACACAAGACACGATTTCGATATTCATGAGGGTAGTGCCTAATTAGGTAGCTGTTATCATTGGAGGAACAGGTGCGTTCAGTGCTAAAACTAGCTGTACAGAGCGCTCTTAAAAACTAAAGACATTATGAAACCATGCTAATTAAAGAACAAGTCCCAGCCGTTGTGCCTGCACTGCCGAATAGTTTCACCGGCTTGATGGATATGTATGAAACTAATTATATACAGCTTAAGTTGCTACTCGGGTCAATTCGCAGTTTACCTGATCAACAGTTCTCAATGGTCGCTGAGCGTTTGCCGGTGCTATTAGAGGTGAGAGAGCGGAGTGCTCATACCACTACGTTGTTTATCACCTATCTGTTTAGTGATTATACAAATACTGTACAAGAAACTCGTCCTGATTTGTTAGTGCGAATTTATCATGATGCTTTGCAAGCTGAAGTCATTGACCATCGTTGTCGGCTTGATGAGCGTATTCTCCAAAATCAGCACTTGACTCGAGATAATATGCTCAATTGTCGTTGGCGCATGAATCGTTTTTTATTTAAATGGATCAATTACTTACGCCGTCAAGGTTATAAGTTTCAGTTACAAGATTAATTTTCTGTAAACTTTCTGTATAGGAATTTTTATCTTATCTTAGCTGCTATCTAAAATATCGCATATCTTGATACAAGTTTTGTAGAGAGATTGTGTGCTGCTATTCTTGATAACGTTGCTCAATTAATCTATAATCCTGAGTATATTAGTAAGGAATTAGTACCATATTCAGTAGGAGAAGCGCATGAAGCTTTCAACAAAAGGACGGTACGCTGTAACCGCCATGATGGATCTGGCAATTCATGATTACGAAGGGCCCGTGACTTTGGCTGATATTTCTAGCTGCCAAGGCATTTCCCTTTCTTACCTTGAGCAACTGTTTGCTAAGTTGCGCAAATCAGGATTGGTAGAAGGTGTACGTGGCCCAGGTGGTGGTTATCGCTTAGGCAAGCCCGCTAGCCAAATCAGTATCGCGGATATTATTGCATCGGTTGATGAAAACCTAGATGCGACTCGCTGCAAAGGCAGTGAGGATTGCCATGGTGGTGAGAAGTGCTTAACTCATCAAATTTGGGCTGATCTCAGCAAAAGTTTGTACGAATTTTTAGATGGTTTAACTTTAGCTAGCTTTATTAATCGCCCTGAGGTACGTGCAGTTGCGCGTCGCCAAGATACGATGGCTAGCCGTATTGCTACCATGTTCCCGCCACGGATGGCCGTTGGCCTCTAAACTTTAAGCGGGCACTTTCACAGGTTCCCGCTTTTTATTTTGTGTCAGCATCTTTTGGGTTTTAATACAAAACTGATGGATTTCTAGCACAGGATGGATTTCCATCAGTGTCAGATTACCTAAAGTTCTTTCAGTGGTATAAGTAGCGCCAGTATCAATGTAGCAAACATTGCCATACTGTAGTGGCTTCTGGATAGGCGTGTGCCCAAAGATCACCATCTCGATGCCTGCAATCGGTTGAGTCCGCCCCATCATTTGTACTTGGCGAAAACGCTGCCGTGACCATAAAGCATGCTCACGTGTTTCTTTATCTTCATGGAGGCTACGCACGAAGTTTTGCCAGCTCATACCATGGGGAATATCAGCATGCACAATGCCAATACGCCCTGATGCGGTATGCACTTCAATGGCAATAGGTAAGCGGCCGATAATACTCCGAATCCGCGTATGATAAGCATCAGGCACTGCCCGCCACCACGCACCACCATTAAAACCTAGCCAATTTTTAGCAACAGCAGGACTAGCCGCCGATTCCAGCAGCATTTGCTCATGATTACCCAACACAGAGGTAAACCACGGGTAATTTAAAAATTCGACTACCCGCCAGGATTCAGGTCCACGATCAATCATATCTCCGACTGCGAATACTCGATCCCGTTTAGGATTAAAATTAATCTGTACCAACATTAGCTCAAGTGCAGAAAAGTGACCATGAAGATCACCTACTACAAAATCGCGTCCATGAGGGTTACGACTAAAAAACTTAAATACTTGATTCTGCATGGCTGCTTGACACTGGCATCCAAGAATACATTAGGGGTTTGGTTAACAGCGAGTTCTAAGTATTGAGGCTCATTAAATTTACTTCTAGGGTAATCAGATTAGCGCAGTTAATTGTTAGAACAAGCTGCTAACTACAAATACTGCTTAAGCTGGGATTAAGCAAGTTGTTTTTTAGAGTGGGGATTATGATTTTAGTTTCAAGTTAACTTGCTGCTTCAGCTTTCCAACTACCCCAAGCCAAACAAGCCCAGCCTACTATGAAAGCTAAGCCGCCAAACGGGGTAATCATGCCGAATTTAGTGATGCCAGTGAGTACATAGATATACAGACTACCTGAGAACAAAATAATGCCAAAGATAAAGGCATAAGCAGCCTTGGTGTACCAAGCATGAGAAGCGTGTTGTAAGAGTAAGCCGACTAAGCCCAGCGCGAAACTATGATAAAATTGGTATTCCACACCGGTATGAAAGCGTTGAAGCATTTTTTCATCAAGCAGTTTTTCCAAGCCATGCGCACCAAAAGCACCCAAGATCACTGCAAGCATTCCAAATAATGCAGCAATTAGTAGAAAATAGTTTTTTTTCATAACAGGACTCCTTGCATTCATGGATAGCCAACAGAAGCGCCAAATCTACCGATTAATTCTGAAGTTCATGGCTTGGTTTGGGATTTTATCCTTACTGGTAATTTTTCTCAGGGGATGTTTTGGCTAGCGCTTAGTGCCTCAAATCATCTTCAGGTGTTTTGGTTTTCGGCTTCAACTTGTTCCAGTAATACAAGGTCGTTTTCTACACCTGCCATTTCACCCAACATGCCTGTATAGATGCGCAGGTCGGCAAGTTCGGTGCGGAACAAGCGCCTTGCTCGGCACTTTATGTATTTCCCAAGCTGCATCGCGGTCAGCGTTTTTGAATTCGAGATCAAGCGCTAAGAAATGAGCATTGAATTGCAGCTTAGTCATTTTCCATTGGGTGAGCCAGTTAAGCCAGTTCATGGGGGTATCCTTATTGAGATTGATGACAGGATTTTAGCATGGTTATCGGTTATTATTCTTCCACCAAAACGCGCCAGTAGAAACCCCCGATGTACGATATCTTTCTTAGTTATTCGACCCAAGACCGCCAGCGTTTGCAGCCCTTGTTTCATGCCTTGGAAAAACGTGGCTGGTCGGTGTTTTGGGATCATCGCACGATTGACATTGGTGATCATTGGAGCAAAAAAATTAACCACGCTATTCGTACTAGCAAATGTGTGTTAGTGGTGTGGTCGGAAAACTCCATTGAGTCGGAATGGGTGTTGGAGGAGGCCAATATTGGTAAGCAGCGCGAGGTGTTATTGCCCATCCGCATTGATGAGGTAATTTTACCCGTCGGTTTCACGATGCGCCAGACCGGGAACTTCGTTGGTTGGGTGGGGGATCTACAGCACTCGGAATTTATTCGCTTGGTCGAAAAAATCGCGGAGTTGTTGGCGAGTCACCAAGACTTAGAACAGGCAGCGCGTAAACAGCGTGAGGGCGTGGTTGCTGAGGAAGCTGCCAGTCGTATAGCCGAAGTTAAGCAAGCACAACCGTTATTGGATAGTCCAACTTTGGACGGGGTCAGCCCGCCTTTTTGGAAAAAACATTCCTTTCAATTGGGGTCTGTTGCGGTAGCAGTGGTAGCTGCGGTGGTTTATATGCAGCAACTTGCTAGCGTGCCCCCGCCTGCTGAACCTGCTGTTAGCGCTCAGGCGGCTGTGTCAAGGGTCAAGCCGCCTGAGCCAGAAGCTTTACCCTTCGAGCCAGAGATGATCGACATCCTAGCCGCAGGCAGTAAGCCGGTCAGTTTCACGATGGGTTGTAAGCAAGGGCGTGATGACGTGGAAGGCGGTTGTGACGGCAATGAAAAACCTGAGCATAAAGTCACCTTAACCCAGCCGTATAAATTGGCAAAAACCGAAGTAACGGTAGCGCAATTTCGTGCTTTTGTGGAGGCTAAGGGTTACAAAACCACAGCGGAAAAACAAGGTTCGTGTTGGTCGTTGGATGCGAAGGGAGATTGGGATGAGGTCAAAGGCAATTCATGGCGCAAATTAGGCTTTAAACAAGGGGATGACCATCCTGTTGCTTGTGTGAGTTGGGAGGATGCTAATGCTTATGTGGCTTGGCTGAGTAAGGAAACTGAAAAATCCTATCGGTTACCTACTGAGGCTGAGTGGGAGTACGCAGCGCGTGGTGGTCAAGAGGGTGCGTATCCGTGGGGACAAAGCATCGGTAAAAATAACGCTAACTGCTCTGGTGATTTGTGTGGTGATAAATTTGAATATACATCTCCCGTGGGTAGTTTTGCGGCCAACCCGTTTGGTTTGCATGATATGCACGGCAATGTCTGGGAATGGGTCAGTGATAGGTATGGCGCTTATGCGGCGGAGCCGCAACAAGACCCGCAGGGTGCAGATAAAGGCACTTACCGCGTGTTGCGCGGTGGCTCGTGGGACTTCAACGCCCAGAGCGCGCGTTCCGCTAACCGTTACGACTACGCGCCGGACTACCGTTCCGGCATCATGGGTTTCCGTCCTGCCCAAGGTCAGTGAGCTCAGGGCGGCGGAAGCCGCAGGGCATGGAGTGAAGCAGCCAGCAGGCGTGAGCGGGCGAACGTGAACGTCTCAAGATGCTTAGCCTTGCCGCAAACTCACTACTGCTGCAATGCTCAAGCCGGTTTTCTGCGCAATCGTGGCATCATCCAGCAGATCGAGTAACTGAGCGGCAATATCCAGTGCTTTTTGTTGTTCGCCTTGACGTAGACCTTTTTCCCGCTCTTCTTTCAACAAGGCTTCTTCACTGTACTCATCCTTCATCCGCGCACGTTCTTCTGGGGTGACTGTATCTTTGCGGATGATTTCCAGCACCTTTTGCACCTTCTCGTTGTGATAAGTAGCACTATCTACCTCACCATCTAAACTATCATTAATCGCCTGCATCCACTCCCTCAACGCCTCGGGGGTTTCCTCATTTAGGTATTTCGGACACAGATAAATAATTTTGTGCGGAATTTCCCCCATACCTAGGCCATGCCGATCTTTAGGGTCAAAATCAATCATTAACATATCACGCGCATATTGATCGCCAGAGGTGAGCACTACAATCGTATAAACCGCTAGCGCTGGGCGATAATCTCTGGACTGCACCGCTTGTTCCAACAAGGCTGCACAATGATAGTGTAAACAACGGTGGTAATGATCGGGGTAACGCCGATGCTGTATATCAACAATAATTCGATTGATCTTATCCTCAGCGAATAAATCAAAGTGATTATTTACCGCCCCAACCGGGTTAGTGAATGACTTCTCGGTTTCCACCCGATCAATGATCAACTCAATGCCTAAAATATCTTTCACGAAGGCGGTGAAGATATCCGGTTGAGAGAAAGCTTTTTTGAAAATTACCCCATAACGTAACGAAGCAACAGCATGCATGGTGGCATTCCTGATAATAGTAATCTTAGCTTAAAGTATAACGAGGGCGGGTTGCTTATGCTTGCTTATTCCCGAGCCAAAAACTCGTATCGGGTTTACTTCGTTATTCTCGATTTTCTCTGCTAGGTAAATAAATATCGAAGCGTACTGCCTTCCCACTAATCACAAAGGCAGGCTTTAAGTCTGCAAGCTCCGGTGCTAAGCGTGGTCGCTTCACGGTGACTCGATGCTTAGCAATGCGTCGCGCTAAAGATAACAACTCGGCTGAATCAGTATCCTCACCGACAACTTCATGTAGGAAGCGCATTTCTTTCTGTACAAGGGCTGTTTTTTGGCGCTCTGGAAACATCGGGTCGAGGTAAACCACATCCGGCTTGGTTGCCGTGGTTGCTAGCCAGTTTAAGGCATCTTGGTGTTCTAAGTGCATGCGGCTGATAATAGTCTGTAATGGTTCATCATCTGTAGCAATTGCACGCTTTAAGCCATCGGCAAGTAGGGCGTACATAATGGGTGAGCGTTCTAATAAGGTGACATGGCAGCCAAGACTGGCTAAGACAAAGGCTTCACGGCCTAAGCCCGCAGTGGCATCAACGACTTGTGGCTGTTTAATTTTATGTAGGCCAATGGCTTTAGCAATATCTTGGCCTTTACCGCCACCGAACAGTAAACGATGCCGTGCTTTACCTTCTGCAAAGTCAACATAAACTGCGCCCATTTTCGGGTCAAGTTTGTCCTGGAGTTCTAAGCGTTCAGCCGTTTGGACTAATTGGTAACGATTCGACATTAATAATGGGGTGGTGGTGTTTCTTCAGCTTGGGAAGCAACCGCAGAAACCGGCAAGGTCTTTAAACGATCTGCAAGCATTTGCATTTGCTGCGTCAGCTTAAAAATTTCTTTTTGCTGCAAATAAACTTGCTCACTTAAAGATTCGAGGATTTGCTCTTGCTGCATGAATTTAATTTCAAGTTCGGTAAGGCGATCTTGCATAAGAATTAGGTTTGATCCGTGAAGGGAAAGGGGTAGGGCAGCGTTTGCCCTACCACCGTCAAGATTTAACGGCCTTTGTTGGCCGCGATGCGCATGCGTAGAGCATTCAATTTAATGAAGCCTTCCGCATCTTTTTGATTATAAGCGCCACCATCTTCATCGAAAGTCGCAATCTTAGTATCAAACAAGCTGTCCTCTGATTGGCGACCAGCGACAATCACATTGCCTTTGTATAGTTTCAAACGCACGATGCCATTCACGTATTGCTGGGAATGATCAATCATGGTTTGCAGCATTTGGCGTTCAGGGCTCCACCAATAACCGTTGTAAATCATTTCGGCATATTTCGGCATGAGGCTGTCTTTCAGGTGTGCGACTTCACGATCTAAAGTGATTGATTCAATCGCCCGATGTGCCTTCATCATGATAGTGCCGCCGGGGGTTTCATAGCAGCCGCGTGACTTCATGCCTACATAACGGTTTTCAACTAAATCTAAGCGGCCAATGCCATTGTCGCCACCTAATTTATTTAAAGTGGTGAGCATCTCGGCTGGGCTTAATGCTTGACCATTTAAAGCTACCGGATCACCTTTTTCATAAGTCAATTCAATGTAAGTTGGCTGGTCAGGCGCTGCTTCAGGCGACACACTCCAACGCCACATATCTTCTTCTGCTTCTGCCCACGGTTCTTCTAAAATGCCACCTTCATAAGAAATATGTAGCAGGTTCGCATCCATTGAGTAAGGCGATTTCTTGCCCGCTTTTTTGAAGTCGACGGGGATGTTGTGCTGTTCCGCATAAGCCATTAAGGAATCACGCGAACCCATCTCCCATTCACGCCAAGGCGCAATCACTTTGACACCCGGTTTGAGCGCATAAGCACCTAATTCAAAGCGTACTTGGTCATTCCCTTTACCGGTTGCCCCATGCGAAATCGCATCAGCACCGGTTTCATTGGCAATTTCGACTAAGCGCTTAGCAATCAAGGGGCGCGCAATCGACGTGCCCAGCAGATATTCGCCTTCGTAGATAGTGTTAGCGCGGAACATCGGGAACACGAAATCACGCACAAACTCTTCACGTAAGTCATTGATATAAATGTTTTCTGGCTTAATGCCCATCGCTAAAGCTTTCGCCCGTGCAGGCTCTACTTCCTCGCCTTGGCCGATATCTGCAGTGAAGGTCACGACTTCACATTGATAGTTCTCTTGAAGCCATTTAACGATGATGGAGGTGTCCAAGCCGCCAGAATAGGCGAGGACAACTTTCTTGACGGATGCCATGTCGGTGTTCCCTACAATCTTGTGAAAACGCGCATTATAGGCGGGTTGAGGAGGGTTGGGAATGTGAGCCTTATAAATTCAATAAACTAGCTGAAGCCTGATCATTTTATTTTTAGTTAAATACTATTCAACAACATCAACTCCCCCGGATGTGGCCTTAAATAATACTGCCGTTCAATATAAGGATGCGCATGCTTACGAAAATGATGTCTAAGCAGAGTAATTGGCACAATCAAGGGAACATAACCTTGTTGATAATAGCGAACCGTTTCTACCAGTTCATCACGATCATCACGATCCAAGTCGTCTGATAAATAACCGATCAGATGGTAAAGTACATTTCCTTGCTGTCCACGCGAGGCGCGCTTCGCCAATACTTGCATGAGTTTTTGAATATATTGAGTTTGCACGCCGGTTAAGTCAGCAGTCCCTGCTTGAGCGACTAATTGCCCCAATTCGCGTAAGCCAGCTTGATCATGCGCCATGATGAGGTATTTGTGATCAGAGTGAAATTGGATTAAAGCATTCGCCGTCAAAGGGGTTTGCAGTAAGGCTTGCCAGCGTTGATAGACAAATACCCGCCCGACGAAATTTTCCCGCAGGATTGGGTCACATAAACGACCTTCTTCCTCTAAAGGTAGGTTGGGGTATTGGGCTTGGAGGGCAGCTGCGAACACACCTATTCCATTACGTTCGGGTGGTTGGCCGTTGGCTTGTTCTTGATACACTTTGACCCGCTCCATACCACAGCTGGGCGAATCTTTTTTCAGAATAAAGCCGCTTAAACTGGCTAGGTTCGGGTCAGCTAACAGCGTTTGGCTGGCAGTATTGAGTTGCTCAGTCACATCCACGGCATGATTTTTTACATTAAGTAAGCGCATGCCTTCAGCACGTTTCACTAAATGAATTGGTGGACGTGGCACGCCCAAGCCAGCACTCATTTCTGGGCACACTGGCAGAAACTCAAAGTATTCGCCTAAGGTGTCGGTGATATAGGCATTATGTTTATGCCCACTATCAAAGCGAACTGAATTGCCTAGTAAGCAGCTACTAATGCCGAGGAGAGGTTTGTTGTTAGTGCTCATTTTATACCTTTGTCGAATGAGCTTGAGTAACTAGCTGACTGCGTTCCTGTTGTTGGCGCAGCGCCCCAAAGCTAAATACCACCAGAGCGATCCAAATGAAAATAAAGGCAATCAACTGCTGCTGATTGAAGGGCTCTTTTAGTAAGTAGATAGCGGTAAAGAATTGCATAGTGGGGTTGATATACATCATAAACCCTACTGCGGTTAGGCTTAAGCGCTTGGCTGCTGAAGCAAACAGTAGTAGCGGTGCAGCGGTAAGCGCGCCGGAAAAAATCAATAAGAAACTGGTTTGGGCATTTTCAGAAAAAAGCTGGCTTTGTCCCTGCGATTCCAACCACAGCCACCAAATCAAAGCGAAAGGTAGCAGGATGCCGGTTTCCACCAATAAGCCAGTTAATGAGTCGACTGGAATTTTTTTCCTGACTAAGCCATAGAGGCCAAAGCTGGCTGCTAAGGATAAAGAAATCCAAGGTACGATGCCTAATTGAAAAATCAACCAAAGCACACCAATAATTGCTAAAATACAAGCGCTTAAGCGGTAAGTATCAAGTTTTTCTTTAAGAAAAAACCACGCTAATAACACGCTCACTAGTGGGGTAATAAAATAACCTAAGCTGGATTCCACCACTCGGCCTTGGCCGACTGCCCAAATAAAAATCAGCCAATTGGCGGCAATTAACAGCGATGAAATCAATAGTCCAGTTAGGATTTTTCGATTCAGCAGCGCAGGTTTAATCAGTGGCCAGTGATGCATGAAGGCAGCAATTACGACCACCAAAAGAAATGACCAAATAATCCGCTGCGTGAGTATTTGCCAAGAACTAACATGGGTGAGGAAATGGAAATACCAAGGGAATAGACCCCAAATAGTGTAGGCTGTCAGGCCATACGCTAGCCCTAATTTTTGTTCTGAAAGTTTCATGATGGCAGGCTTAAAGCCCTATACCTCGTTGAGTCTAGGCATGAGCATCACTAAATTGCAGGGTTGAGTGCGAGCGTCTAATTGCGCAGCAATCAACATCTCCCAGCCCAACCGGCAGGCATCACTCGAACCCGGTAGGCAGAAGATATAAG
The DNA here is from genome assembly GCA_049290875.1 of Thiolinea sp. Taxonomy (GTDB): domain Bacteria; phylum Pseudomonadota; class Gammaproteobacteria; order Thiotrichales; family Thiotrichaceae; genus Thiolinea. The sequence continues at coordinate 7,056 of JBATOI010000029.1, read as the reverse complement.
TGCTATTCGCTACCCCAGCAAGCGCGCGGGATTGCAAGGTAGAAGTCTGAATTTCTTGATAAGAAAGTACACGAAACATCTCACCAAAGCCTTCTAACTCTTTGTCAAGTAACGGTTTAATTGCTTCCGGTGTGCCATCGCGTCCAGTGACTCCAGTCCCGCCTGTGCTAATAATCACATTGATTTTTTCATCAAGAATCCACTGCGAGACCACAGCGCGAATAGCGTATTTATTATCGGGTACTAGACTACGCTCAAGGCATTGATGCCCAGCAGCGGTGAGTTTATCAACTAATAATTGCCCAGAACTGTCATTGGCTAAACTACGGGAATCAGAAATAGTCAGGATGGCAATCGCCAACGGTTTAAATGCAGTTGTACTCATACAAAGGCTTAATGCTAACTAGAAAAACACTAGTATAAGCGAAGAGTGCAAGTCTGCGTTACATCCACTTTTTCCAGCGGAAAATAGCTAAAATGAACAGTACAACACCTACCATCCCAAATAGTACAAAAAAGAACCCATATTTTTCATTTAAGCCCGGCATATAGTCAAAGTTCATTCCGTAAATACCTGCGAGCAGGTTGAGGGGCAGGAAAATCACTGAGGCAATCGTCAACACCCGCATAATGTCATTCATGCGTTGATTGGTTGCAGAGAAGTAGATTTGTACTAGATTTTCTAAATCGTTCTGGCAGATTTCGGCATCACGATTGACGCGGCTAAAATGCTCTTGTATATCAGCAAGGCGAGTCGTGATGCGTGCATCCATCTCCATACGTTCGTCGCGCCATTCATCTAAAGCGGTTTCTTGCGGCTCAATTAGACCGAGTCGATATTGGCGTAAATGGCTGCTGGCTTTGAGCAGATTAGCCCAATCTTTGAAACCGACGGCTGATTGCAGCATTTGGGTTTGCCACTGTTCTAGTTGCTCGACAAAAGAGACCCGTAGGCTTAAATACTGATCAGTTAGCCAACTCAAGAGCAAACACAGAATGCCATCGGGTGTAAGCGGTGCGCGTATCCGTGAACCCCGCAGCCAACGACTGCGTAGGTCATCAAAATTGGTTTTAGCGGTGGTATGAATGCTTAGCAGCACATTGCGATAAGTAATGAAAATAATCGGTGCAGAGTCCACTTCAAAGCTAGCTAATTGCACCCCTGGCGTACTTAAAGCCCGAAAAATCAACATTTCATAACGTTCAGTATCATCATGAAAGGGTGGATGATTGGTATTTTGCGTATCCAACACATGTTGCTCTTCCAACACTAGGCCAAACTCTTGCTCGACAAAACGTTGCCAATGGGTATCCGTGCTCAAAATATCCAGCCAAATCATGCCATGACAAGATTTTAGTTGCTCAGGATGGATCAGTTGAGCTTGTTGAGTTTGAGCGTCAAATAAAGTGATATGCACGAATTTAGCCTTTAACTGCAATAGTGGTTCTTTAATTGGTGAGGGTTAAGCGTTACTGCCACCGTAAAGTTTGCGATACAAACCATCCTGTTGTATCAACTCTTGATGGCTGCCTTGCTCGCTAATCGTGCCGCCTTCAAACACTAAAATCCGATCAGCTTGACGGACAGAGCTTAAGCGATGCGCAATAATGAGGGTAGTGCGGTTTTTGAGAAAACCTTGTAAGGCTAAATGAAGTTTATGCTCAGTTTCCATGTCTAAAGCCGAAGTGGCTTCATCTAAAATCACCACTTTCGGATCGGACAAGACCATGCGCGCAATCGCTAAACGCTGGCGCTGGCCACCCGAAAGGCGCATACCTTGTCGACCTACAATGGTATCCAAACCTTGTGCCTGTTCACGTACGGTTGCTTCAAGCTGCGCAATTTGCAAAGCCTCCCAAAGCTTTTCATCCGGTAAATGAGTACCTAAGGTTAAATTAGCGCGTAGGCTATCATTAAATAAAGCAGGCTGCTGCAAAACGGTGGCAACATGCTCACGCACCACGTCAAGGCCAATTTCGGTAATCGGGACATCATCAAAATAAAGCTGCCCTTGTTGTGGTTGATAAAGCCCCAACAGAACTTGTACAAAAGTGGATTTGCCCCCACCACTCGCACCAACTAAAGCGACTTTTTCCCCAGCGGCGATCGTTAAGTTTACGTTTTGTAATACAGGTGGCTTATCACCATAGGCAAAGGTGATGTGTTCAGCACGTAAACTCACGGTAGGTTTATGTTGAAAGGGATTGTGTAAATGGGGATAGTGCGGCTCGGCTTTTAAGGCCAGCAGTTCATTCACTCTAGTTAAGGCAGCTTTGGCACCAAACCAGCCGTATTGAATATTTAGTATCTCTTGTACTGGCCCCATCATAAACCACAGATAACTAAAAACTGCGAGCATTTCCCCGATGGTTAAATCAGAGAACACCACCATCAACATAGCAACTGCACGAAAAAGATCAAAGCCCGAAATAAAAATGCTAAAGGATAATTTATTGGCCGCATCGCTACGCCAAGCATATTGCCCTGCGCTATCTTTGACATCTGTAGCTAAACCAATAATGCGCCCAAAAAAACTTTGCGCTCGATTACTTGCACGGATTTGTTGAATCGTCTCTAAAGTTTCGGTTAAAGCTTGCTGAAATAGCTCAAAAGCAGAGTTTTCCTTTTTCTTGAGCTCTTTAACATAGCTGCCCATTTTGGTAGTGAGCAAAATCACTAGCGGATTAAGAAGCAGAATAAATAGCGCTAGCTGCCAATGTAACCAAAGCATGACAGCCGTCACGCCAATCAAGGTCAACACAGACACAATGAAACGGCTGATGCTAATCCCTAGGAAATTATCAATGGTCTCAATGTCCACCACTAAGCGTGAGCTGACCGTACCACTTCCTAGGGTTTCATATTCAGCCATCGCAATCGTTGCTATATGTTCAAGTAGGCGCTTGCGAATAGTGAAGGTGATGTCTTTGCTAATTAAAGTAAATTCACGGGTTTGCCAGACTGAAAATAATAACCATGCCAGCCGTAACAGAATAGTGATGACTGTCACTACCAATACATACAGAATCGGTCCTTGCCAATCACTTGGAAAAATTTGATCAATGAAATGGGTGAGTGCACCGGGTTGCTTGAGGAGCACTTCATCGACCAAGAGCGGAATCAGTAGCGGGACAGGCACACTTAAAATGGCGGTCAGAATCGCAATTAAGTTAGCACGTACTAATAAACCTCGATGGCGCATGGTCTGGCGAAAGAGGTCATTCCATGTATAAGCAACAAACTGGCTAGCAGGCATAAGCAGTTGGCAACATCCAAAAGGGGTTATTGTACGAGCAAATCAGTTCTGCTGCTAAATCCTGAGTGAGCAGCGCGATAAATTGTGAGAGTTCTAAAACGGGGTTTGGAATATTTGCTCTGTCTTTTGGGTAAATGCTTCATAAGTTAGCCTTGTCTTTTTGGTAGCTTTATGGAGGTTTAGATCTATACTCAAAGTTGTATGTTACCTAGGGAGTTAGCCATGTTTCAATTTTCTAAGCACTACTATCGCCAGCGTCGCTCGTCAGGCTGGCTACTGTCTGTTCTATTGCTCATGAGTAGTTCACTCTATGCTGTCGATGACCTTGGGTCTGAAGCCACAACTGTAACTCCTAATCCGTTGGCAGCCACCGATGCTGAACGTGCTCCGATTAAGCGAACCTTGACTATGTTGGTACGAGGTACGGGTAGTGGTCGAATCCGGTCAACACCAGCCGGAGTCAATTGCACTACGGATTGCACCGCTCAGTTTAATAATGGGCGAGTAGTAACCTTAAAAGCGACTCCAAATGCAGGTTCGATTTTAAAGAAATGGGGTGGGGCTTGTTTAGGTGTAACGGGTGATACGTGTCGAGTCACGATGAATGCGGCGAAAACAGCCAGAGCCGTGTTTGCTTTATCCATTCCCAGTCAGCCGCTCAATGTCCAAGCCAACGCAGGTGATAAGCAAGTGACTTTAAGCTGGACACCCTCGGCAGGAGCGACTGCGTATGATATTTGTATGGCAACTGAGACTATTAATGACTTTAACAATTGCAACAGTCTTGCGGACGGTGAGCTATTAATCGATCAAGTTAGCCCTTCTGTGATTGATGCCCTCGATAATGGAGTGGAATATCATTTCAAAGTGGTGGCACGTAACTCTGGCGGTAGTAGCCCAAGTAGTGCTGAAGTCACCGTGACTCCACAAGCCAGTATTAGTTTAGGTGCGGGCGAGTTTTATACATGTGCCACAGTGGAAGGAACGAGTTATTGTTGGGGCTATAATGACTTTGGTCAGCTAGGCGATGGATCAACAACAGATAGTACCACTCCTGAGCCTGTCGCGCTGGCTTTACAAGCCCTACAAATTGAGGGTGGGGATCAGCATACCTGTGCAGTCGCTGCAGGGGGCGTAAAGTGTTGGGGGTATAATAATAAAGGCCAATTGGGTGATGGTACGACCACTAATCGCAATACACCTGTCACGGCAGTGGACAATAATAGTGGTGCGACTCAAGTCAGTGCTGGCTATGAACATAGTTGCGCGATTGTACAAGGTGCTGTTGACTGTTGGGGGGATAATACCTATGGTCAAACAGGCTCTCTCTTGCCGACCACTGGAGTTAGCAGTATTACTGCAGGTGTCGATCATAGTTGTGCTGTCTTGAATGGTGGCGTTAAATGTTGGGGGCGGAATAATGCTGGGCAACTCGGAGATGGTACTAATACCAACAGTGCGACTCCCGTCGAAGCCATTCCTGCCAATAGTGGTGTACTCAGTGTCAGTGCAGGCTATGAGTTTACCTGTGCCTTGCTCAATGGTGGGGTACAATGCTGGGGTTTAAACGCTCAAGGCCAATTAGGTAATAGTTCTAATGCCAATTCAAACTTGCCCGTCCGAGCCATTAGTGCCAATCGTGGGACAACTGCTCTATCAGCAGGTCTTTTGCATGCTTGTGCTGTGATCAATAGTGGAACTCAATGTTGGGGGTATAATGCATTCGGCCAACTGGGCGATCGTTCTAATGTGGATAAGAATTCACCAGTTAATGCCATTACCGCCAATGCGGGTGCTAGTAGTGTTACTAGTGGTGCTTACCATAGTTGCGCCTTAGTACGTGATAACATCAAGTGTTGGGGCTTAAATGGTCAAGGCCAATTTGGCAATGGCACTACAACCAATAGCAACAGGCCGATTGACGGGGCTACGTTTTAAACTATAGCCCTCAGGCTAGCTATCAACTGCGGTACAGGACTAGTGCCGCAGTTTCTTTAAATCCTGCCTATCTTGTCGCTTTTCTATTCCGCTATAAACTGACCGTTTCACCTCAGTTAAACAGCCTGCTTATTGACGGCTATTCATAAATCCTAAATAGTTACTCTTTCTTGGCAGTTAGTATTTATAAAAATATGGAACAGTTTGGCGTTCACAGTTATTTAACCTATGTGCTGGGCGTGATCATGATTGTCTTATTGCCCGGCCCTAATTCTTTATATGTATTGGCATTGTCTGCCCAACAAGGTGTACGCGCGGGTTGGAAAGCAGCTATGGGTATTTTTGTCGGCGATGCGCTCTTAATGTTTGCCAGTGCGGCAGGGGCAGTGACCCTCCTCAAAACCTATCCGGTATTGTTCTATATTGTGCAGTACGCAGGAGCGGCTTATTTGGTTTATTTAGGTTTGCGCTTGTTAATTTCAGCCGTAAAAACTTGGCCTAAGGATGAGCAACTACAAGCCATGATTGAGCAGCCGCTTGCTGAGTCAAAGATCGCTAAACAGTCTTCCCCCTTTGCCAAGGCTTTAGTGATCAGTTTACTCAATCCGAAAGCAATTTTGTTTTTTCTATCGTTTTTTGTACAATTTGTCGAGCCTAGCTATCCGCAACCGATTATTTCGTTTTTGATTTTGGCGGTAACTGCCCAATTGTTTAGTGCTTTGTATCTTGCGACTTTAATTTATGGTGGCAATTATTTAGCGGATGCCTTTCGCCAGCGTAAGCGTTTGAGTGCGGTATCAACCGGCGGAACGGGTGTGGCTTTTCTGGGATTTGCTGCTAAATTGGCAACGGCTTCAGCATTGGCTTAGCACTGATACGTATTTTGGTGGCCTATTTTGCAACCCGAAATGACCTATGAGCCAACAACACAAGGAGGATAAAAGCATAAAGCAAATCAAATGACCCAATATTGGCCTTGATCATCAAATAGAATTGAAGCTCCGCCTGCTGAGGAATAATATTCAACTCTATTGAACGTCAGAAGCTCAACAGCACACCGACGACTGAACTTCCATAAGTACCAGAAAAAGCATTGCTTTTAGGGGAGCAGCGGCTTAACTTAATGGCAGTGGTCTTTTAGGGCAAGGAGGATGTCAAAATATAGCTTCCTGCTAAAAAGCTTCCTTCAAGCATGTTACTTGGGACCTGTTCCTACTTCATCAATTTTCCATAGCTTAGTTTTTGGTTCTTGTATGACATAAACGAAAAACGTGCGAGGGCCTGGCGCTTCTCCTTCCGCGTTTCTACGTGGTGACTTGTATTGTACCATAAACGCTTGTTCGTCCTTGGAAGCGCTTGGGCGTTCTGTAATTAAAATATTATCAACGCCTCCAATACGATCAGTTTCCTGTACCATATTTGGGGAATTTATCAGTGCACGCTCTTTGTCTGAGCTAAGATAAAATTCAACCGCTGGATTACCCGAACTGAAATAAGCATGTACCGTTTCAGCAGCGTTTAGACTGTTGAGCTTTTCCTGCTCTTCTATTGATAGTTTGTTTTGGCTGTGACTACAACCCACTGATAATAGAAGCAAGATGATAGTAAAAACTTTATATATCATTTTAATCCCTCTTAAATAGACTATTCTTTAGTATATTTTTCGGTTATATATATTGGCTATAATCTAATAGAAAGTTATAGATTTTTTAATAAACATAGCCTAGATGAAGCGGTGATGATTTAGAGGAGTTGAATAGAGTTGGCTAACGTTTTAAAATAAGGGCTTTGTGTCACTAGGTACTTCCGTATGGCAACCATTCCCGTCCACTGCCGCTACTGTGACAGCGGGTTAGTGTAT
>JBATOI010000028.1:0-218469 GCA_049290875.1 Thiolinea sp. | reverse complement strand
CGGCGGAACAGCTCAACACGGCCCGCCGGATGTTGTTTAAAACGATTCATGAACAGGCACAGAAGCAGGCTTAATGGCTGAAATCCCTGTACCCGTTCAGGCTCAGTTCTTAATTAGAAAATACTCTATGCGTGTACTTGTTGTTGAAGATAAAGCACCCATTCGTGAGCAAATCGCTAGCGACCTCAAAAAAAATGGTTTCACTGTCGATGTAGCAAGTGATGGTGCTCAAGGGCTATATATTGCCACTGAATATCCCATCGATATTGCGGTCATTGACCTAGGTCTACCTCATGTTACCGGCCTCGAAATCATTCGTAGTGTACGGGCTAAGGGTTTGGAATATCCTATTGTTACCTTGACGGTACGTGATCGCTGGGAAACTAAAGTTGAAGTATTGGAAGCGGGTGCTGATGATTATCTTGTCAAACCCATCCATGCTGAAGAGTTAGCAGCTCGGTTACGTGCTTTGCTGCGTCGGACTAAAGGTTGGACTCAAGCTGAACTTGCCTGCCCACCTATCCGCCTAAACCTCTCCGAGCAGCGCGTTTATGTGCATGAAAATGAAATCACCTTAACTGCTTACGAATATCGCGTGCTTGAGCATTTGATGCTGCATGCAGGCCAAGTCATCTCGAAAACACATCTGACTGATAGCCTGTATGAAGAAGATGCAGATCGTGACAGCAATGTCATCGAAGTATTTATTCGCCGCCTACGCCAAAAGCTTGATCCAGACGAGACTCTCAAGCCGATTGAGACTTTGCGCGGGCGCGGTTATCGTTTCACCTTAGACTGCCATCGGCCAAATAATCAGTAATGATGGGTTCGTTACGCAGCCGCCAACTGGTTAGCGGCTTCACGATTATTGTGATTGGTATTTTAATCTTAGGAGTACTCCTAAGTTTAAGTATTTATCAACGTAAAACGGAAGCGATTCGCTTAGAACTGGAGCGGACTGCGTCTGACTTGCTCGGTTTCATTGAATATGAACGTGGTAGCTTTTTAATTCCCGAACGGAATAAACAAGCCGCTGAGCAATTCATTTCCCGCAATCAGTTGGTGCAAGACCGTAAGCGCCGCTTTGCTTACATTTGGGATCGTCAGCAAAATCGTATTATCTGGAGTTCCATCGATAATGAAGGTGTGGACTTAAATCGAGTCGACTTATTCTTTGCCTACTTCCCTTTCGAAGAGCTATTCAACGATCCTAAAGTACAAAACTTCACCCCCTTTGCTCGGCGTATGACCTCTACCCCTGCACCTGCGGGAAAAGCCGCCGAGCAGTTTCACCCTGAAGAATATATGCTGGCCGTTCAGCACTTCTCTTTCCGGGAAAATGCAGAAGAAGGCACCAGCACCAATAAGCACTATCTATTTATTGTTGCGGAATCAATGGCGAATGTAGACCGTGAAATTGATGACCTAGTCATGGTGTTTTCTATTCTATTCTTCGCCTCAGTCATCTTAATTTTGATTGCTCAGCTGGCCTCTAGCTTCTGGGTGGTTGCACCTATTCGTGAATTTGAAGAGGAGGTGCGTGCTATTGAAGCAGGCAATAAAGAGACCATTCAAGATGAATATCCCGACGAATTAGTGCCGATTAAAAACACCATCAATGCCTTGATTGGCCATGAAAAAGGCCAAAAACAGCGTTATAAAGACTCCTTAGATGATTTAGCGCATAGCTTGAAAACCCCACTCGCTGCGATTCAATCGCATCTGGAAGGGGGTAGTTTCCAAGATGTGCCGCGCGACCATGCTGGTTTAGCGGGGATTGCTGCTGAAATTGAGCATATGCAGGAAATTATTTCTCGACAGCTGCGTAAAGCCATGGTGACTAGTGAAAATGCGATTATTATGTCACAATCGATTCGCCCCATTCTCACTCGTTTAGCGAACACCATGCACAAAGTGCATCGTGGTAAAGACTTTGAGATTCGCGTCAATGTCGATGAATACGCTAAGTGCCGTTTAGACTCTGAAGATCTTATGGAATTATTCGGCAATCTGATCAATAACGCTTGTCGCTTCTGCGACCGTTTAGTCGAAATCTCAGCCTTCCGCGATAATGATATGCTGGTGATTGACATTGATGATGATGGCATGGGCTTCCCAAGTGAAAACCCGTCTAAACTACTCAAGCGTGGTATTCGTGAAGACAGCAAAACTGAAGGTCAAGGTATCGGTTTAGCAGTTAGCACCGAAATCGTCTCCGCTGTAGGTGGTAAAATTGAGCTATTGGTCTCACCGTATGTAGGTGCACGTGTTCGCTTGCACCTACCCACTTAAGCTTAAACTATCTTTTGATAGCAGCTACTTAGCCTAGACTAATTAAGTAGCTGCTAATTAACCCTCTTTATCGACCTGCGCTTCTAACCCTTCTTTTTACTATTTAGTTTGCAGCAGTTCAGAACTTTGGCCTAAACCTTGAATAAAGGGTCGATCTAAATCCACGACATAAGCCTGCGGCACGGTAGCTTGCGCTGCTTGTGCTATCCGAACTAGATAAAATAGGCTGCGATTGGCCTTTGCTTTTAAGGCTAAATTAGCCACATACCGGTCGGGCCAAAAGCTCTCATGCACATTAGCAGAATAAGCCATTGTCTCAGCCACCGACACAGCCATATCCTCTAGTTTCAAGGCTTGCAATACCTCGTTCGCCTGCAGGTCACCTAGCTCCAACTCAAAGCCAGCAGGTAATAGATCGACTACTAAGGCATGCGGGATAGGTTCAGTACTCTCTATATTCAAGCGAGTTAATACTAAGTCGCCTATTTTTAGATCAGCTGCAGCTAATTCCTTACCGGATAAGTCATACCATTTGCGTTGAAGCCGAATCGGCTTCTCAGTAGCAGCAGGCATTTCTTTTGGATAAGCCTGTGTAGTCAAACTGAAATAGAGCGCATTATCGTTTTTGGTCAGCACTTGACTGCCAACAGCAAATGAAGGTAGGCAGCGATTAAAACTACCTGACTGATCTAAGTCTATAGTCTTACCTTCGACGACCCATTGTGCCTGCCAAGGAGCTTTGGCTTGCTTTTCCAACAACTGACCGAGCAAAAATACCAAGGCCTGCTCTTGAGTGCTTAAGTATTTATTCTCATGAATATCGTGCAGGATATCACCCAAATGCACACTTAAAGCAGGAACCGTTTGCTCAGCTAAGAGCAACTGATAAAGCATCATCGTACGATCACGCAGTACGCTGCCATAATCACCTAAATAAAGATCGGCCTTACGTGGCAAGCTTAAACCCCGTTGAATCAACTCATCACCGCGCGTGGCATCACCCTGTAAGGTTAACGCTAAGCCTAATTGTACTAGCGGCAAACCTAATTCCATTTGGTTAACTGCCTTATCGGTGAATGCCCTTAAAGCATTTAAAGTCAACTTATGTGCTTTGGCTAAGACATAAGCCGAATAAGCACGCACGGCCAAATCCATTTGCAGAGCATTCTCCGCCAAAGGATAACGCTCCTCTAACTGCGGAGTTTCTTGCTGCCAACTCTGCTGTAAATTCGCTAAAGCTGGCTCAAGCAGGCTGGTTGGTACTGCAAAACCCTGTTGTTGCGCATCGAGAAGGAAGCTGGTTACATAAGCATTCAACCCATATTCTTCTGCGCCCAGTTTGGCCCATGAAGTAAAGCCACCACTTGGCAGCTGCATGCTTCGCAAGCGACCTAAAGCCTCTTGGATGCGTTGAGTACGCTGCGCTAAAGATAAAGCGGGCAAATCCCATTTCTGTACTGCCGCCTCATCCAAAAATAAGTAGGGGTAAGTACTAGAGACTGTCTGCTCTAAAGAGTCATAAGGATAATGCAATAAACTGCGCAAAATAGCTGCCACGGGTAACGGCAGACTATTTGAAATACTTAAGCAGGTTTCGGCGGTATTGGGCAAATACTCAGTTTGCGCTGGAGCGTTTAGCTCAGCGGTTTTGCCCAAACCCACTAACTCTTGCTGCTGATAATTAATTATTCGGGCATAAGCAGGACGCACTGGAATGGCGAATTCACGCTTCAAGCTGAAGTCTTTGCCGGCTAACTCAAGATTGATTTGCCCCAAACCTAATGAGCTTAAAGTACTGATAGGCAAATTTAACTGTTCAGCTTGCCCGACAGCCAAGCTTAGCTCCTTGTCTAAAGCTAAACCCTCCAACACAGTATTGCTAGTCACTTTAAGCTTTAGGATTTGCTCCCTATCACTGCGATTTTTCACCGCTACTTTTAAAAAAGCTTGATCATCTGTGGCTAAAAACTGCGGTAGGCTCAAACTTAAGTCGATTGGAGAAACTACCTGTATCTGCTTACTGGCGCTACCTAACTGTTCATCACTGAAGGCTGTCGCAGTTAACTGCAAATTGCCTGTAAAGGGTGGTAAGTTGAGCAGAATTTCTGCCCGACCCTCAGCATCAAATACTACCGGCTCAGTGATCAAAGCAGTTAGCTTTTGCCCTAAATGCTGTACGACAGTTGGGCCTGTCGAGGGCTTATTTAATTCAGCCGGCACAAAATTGACTGGCTCAGCATCACTAATAATTTGATCATAATCGTCATATAAACGTACATCATATGCATGCGCGCTAAAATAAAAACTATAAGGGTCGTTATCAGTAGTTAGTGGAGCTGGGTTTAATAGCTGCGTATCCACGGCTGATAAACTGACTAAAGCGGCTGTTGATTTCAAATTAGCGGCTTTGACCACCACCTTCACAGTTTGCTCTGCCGTTACTAGCTCGGACGTTTCAATACTCAACTCAAGCCTACGCTCACTACGATCAAGCATTAAAGGTATAATCCCAAAATGGCGCTGCAAACTGCCCTGTTGGGCGGAGTCAGCCGTTAAAGCATTGACTGCTAAATATAAATCATGGCGCTGCCAAGCCTCTTGGATCGGAATATCCACCACTGAAACACCGGCTGGTAAACTGAGTTGTTTACTCCAAAGCAATTGCCCGCCTTCCACGGTGACCAGCACTTCACTTTTCATCGGCAAATCGATGCTTAACTTGGCAGTTTCAGCGGCTTTATAAACAGTTTTATCCAAGCTAAGTACCAAATCATTAGGCTCCGTTGGGAAGTTAACTGCATTCTGCCAACCAGCCGTAAAAACATAAGCAGTTTTCAGTTTCGTATCAGCATCCTCTAACTCAAGACGATAGCGCCCCTCCTGTACTGAGAGTAATAATTGCCCATGTTGCCCTGCAGGGATATCGACCATCTGTTGCAATACGGGGTACTGATTAGGGATGCCGCGTGGTTGCCAGCCTTGCTCTGCCACATATTCCCAATAATAATCATAGGATTCAGTAAATAAAGTGGCCGTTAAACGCTGCGCAGCCAATAAATTTCCGGTGGGATCAACCCGTACAATATCAAAGTGAGCCTCTGAATTGGCGGCTACCCTTGCATTAGCAAATAAAGGTTTAATACCGATCAAGTGCTGGGTGGGCCAATAAGCCTGTTGTAACTCTCTAGTAACAGAATGCCCACCTAACTCAAGTAAGCTAGCACTAATCGTCGTTTTCAAAGGCGATTGGATGCTAGCTACAACTGCTGGAAACTCGAGGAAGCCATTGCCTTGCTCGTCTAGGCTCAAGTCTGGGAGTTTAATCGTTTCTAAACGCTCAATATCTTCGGGAACACCAAAAGTATAATCCTTAAAGGCTTCGCCTAAAGGTTGCGGCTCAAGTTGCAAACTACGGGCTGCGATAATTTGGTGTTTAGCTGCGGGCGCTCCATAAGCATAAGCCCCTTTCAGCGAAACTACCTGCTTATCATCACGAGTCAATAAGGGCTTACCTACACTTAAAGCTAAGCTCATACGTTCAGGCTGATAACGCGCTACTTTAAACTCGAAAACTTCCACAGCGTCGGGCTCATTATCTAAACGCAATTCAGCGCGCCACTTACCTTCTGGTGCATCCCCAGCTAAATCAAAGCGTTGCAGGTAATAGCCAAGAGTGGTATCAAAAGCCTTGAGCGTCTCATCCCAAACCACTTTAGTATCAGGGCGGACAATACTTAATCTTAAATTTTTGTTAGTGGCGACTAAGCCATCTTGATCACGCAATAAGATATTCAAGTTGACAGTATCCCCCGGACGATAAAGCGCATGCGACGCATAAATATACGGAGCGGTATCCTTCTCAGGTAAACCTTTAATTGGCAAGCGCGATAGGTCTAAAGGTGATGAGCTTAAATCCAGAAAAGCAAACTGGTTATCGGTACTTGCTGTAATAAAAAAGCTTTTTGCAGGGTATGCAGCAAAACTTGCTTGGCCCTGCTCATTAGTAATGGCTTTAGTGGTAGCATCAATAGCTTTCACTTCAACCTTAACGCCGTGTAATGGCTTGCCTGAATCTAAAGCATGCGCAAAAACCTCCAGCTTTTTCTTATACACACGAGCTTGCAAGCCAATATTAGTCACCACAAAATGGGTAATTCGATACGCTTTATCCGTAAAACGCCCAGGTTGACGAATCACTGCAAAATATAAGCCCGGCTGCTTTAAAGCCTCAATTTGTGTAATCGGTAGAATAAAAGTTTCGCGCGCATTAGGTTTGGCATTGGTTGGGTAGCGTGTTGTATAGACGCTGCTCGTAACACTATGGATCTCCTCCAACTCCCACGACTGCAGGCTATTATCCAAACGAATTGCCTTTAAGACATCACCCAGCTTTTCCGGTTGGACACGCAAGAACTCAACATCCAACTCCTGCACATTAACGACTCGAATGGGTAAGCCATTCGCTGATTGCAAGGGAATCAGACTTCCTTTACTTGCAAAATCAAAAGCAGGCTGGATCTCCCGAGTTTTAAGCTCGAAATCAACAGGCTTTAAGAGTTTTAAACCATTTTTAGCGGCAATACCGGGACGGAGCTGAATTCGATAGCTCGTATTGGCTTGGACTTGGGTGAAATATAAACGACGCGGATTATTAACGATGACCCACTTCCCTTCTACTGCCTTCCCAGCTTGAGTGGTCGTAAAAAACTCTGAATACTCAATATTGGTATCAAGATCTTGGGAAAAGGTCACCACTAAGGCAGGCGCTTTATCCAAAGTCTGCTCGGAAGCATCCACCAGCAGCATTTCAGACAGTAATTGTTGATTAGTGTAAGCTGTTGCTTTAAAAGCATGTTGCTCTTCAGCACAGACAACATTCGCACTTAGAAGAATCAATACGCTGATTAATGCTAATAAGCTCTTGAAAAGCTGGCGCAAGCCCATTGCTAAACTCCATTGTTCTTAATGTTGTTTAAATAATGACTTTGGGAACAAGCAAGTTCAGAGTTAGATAAAGATACATCCACCTACCCAAAGAAATATTTTAGATTTTTAGCTATTTTGAGGGAAAAAAGGAGGAGTGAAAAGAGATAATAGGGTTTAAATTGGCGTCCCCACGGGGATTCGAACCCCGGTTACTGCCGTGAAAGGGCGGTGTCCTAGGCCTCTAGACGATGGGGACGCTGTTTAAACGTCAAACTACATTGTAAAATTGGCGTCCCCACGGGGATTCGAACCCCGGTTACTGCCGTGAAAGGGCGGTGTCCTAGGCCTCTAGACGATGGGGACGTCGTTAAAACAGTTTTTAATCCTTGTCGCTGCTGCGTGGTTCTAAAAACACATTAGTCGATAGACCTGCAAACATCAACATGAACCCGAACGGTACTGCCATAAAGCAGGCTTGCGCCCAGTTTTGGATATCTTTATACAATAAAACAAACCCTGCTACCAAGGTGACTATTGTAATTAATAATCCAACAAAAAATACAATTCGACCTAGCAATAACAACATAATTTGTCTCACTGGCCTAAGTTCATCGAAAGTCTTGGTGGAGCTAAGCGGGATCGAACCGCTGACCTCTACAATGCCATTGTAGCGCTCTCCCAGCTGAGCTATAGCCCCCCGAAGAAGCGCGAATTCTGAATTAATCCGCGCTGACTGTCAAGCACTTGTAGGCATTTTTTCGATATAAGCTATCGCTGCTTGAATACGTTTTAAACTACGCTCACGCCCAATCAAACGCAAAGTAATTTCCAGTGAAGGCGATGAAGCAGAACCTGTTACCGCAACTCGCAAAGCCGGTCCTACTTTACCCAATTTAACGCCTAAACCTTCGCAGGCTTGTTGGATAGCTTGATGAATCGCTGCATCTTCCCAATCGGTCAAAGCAGCCAAAGCAGCCTGTACTGCTTGTAAATAACCTGCCGTTTCTGGCTTGAACTGCTTTTGTACGGCTTGTGGATCGTAGCCTTGAATAGCTTCGTAGAAGTAACGGCTGGTTGAAACCATTTCCTCCAAATTCTTTACACGTTCACGCTGTGCAACAATCACATCCTCTAAGGCTGGGCCATTGCTCAAATCCAGTTGTTGATGCGCTAAATGCCATTGTAATTGCGCAGCGATTTCTGCAATTGGCAGCGTCTTCAAATAATGCTGATTCAACCAAACTAATTTATCGGGATTAATGGAAGATGGTGCACGATTAATCCCATTCAACTCGAAAAATTCGATCATTTCTTGGCGGGAGAAAATCTCTTGGTCGCCATGTGACCAACCTAAGCGCACTAAATAATTAAGCAGTGCCTCGGGTGTATAACCCTCATCACGATACTGCATGACATTCACTGCACCGTGACGCTTAGATAAGCGCTGCCCATCGTGTCCCAAAATCATCGGTACATGCGCAAACACTGGCAGTTCATGACCAAGTGCACGCATAATATTAATTTGGCGGGGTGTATTATTGATGTGGTCATCCCCACGAATGACATGGGTGATACCCATATCTATATCATCGACTACCACAGAGAGATTATAAGTAGGTACGCCATCCGAACGAGCAATAATTAAATCGTCTAGCTCTGTATTGCTAATAACAATCTTGCCACGTGCTTGATCGTCGATCTCAACCACGCCTTCCAGCGGATTTTTAAAGCGCACGACAGGCGCTACTCCAGCAGGGGGCGTTTCTTTGCTATCGCGCCAACGACCGTCATAACGCGGTTTTTCTTTACGCGCCATTTGTGCTTCGCGCATCGCATCCAATTCTTCTTTTGAGCAATAGCAATAATAAGCCTGCCCTGTATCCAGTAGCTGCTGTACCACTGCTTTATAGCGATCAAAGCGTTGGGTTTGATAGAAGGGGCCTTCGTCATAATCTAGGCCTAGCCAATCCATTGCATGCAAAATCGCATCAACGGAAGCTTGGTTGGAACGCTCTAAATCGGTGTCCTCAATCCTTAGAATAAAATCCCCACCCATTTTGCGGGCATATAACCAAGAAAACAAAGCAGTACGAGCGCCACCAATGTGCAGGTAGCCAGTGGGGCTAGGAGCAAAACGGGTTCTGACTTTCATATTCAACTCGAGAAAAACAGCGTGAAGC
The DNA here is from genome assembly GCA_049290875.1 of Thiolinea sp. GTDB lineage: Bacteria > Pseudomonadota > Gammaproteobacteria > Thiotrichales > Thiotrichaceae > Thiolinea. The sequence goes on along the minus strand of JBATOI010000028.1, from coordinate 209,071 downwards.
GCGAAGAGTAGCAGTTTGGCATTAGAGAGACTAGGGCTAGCCTTGAGTCCAATCGTCTAAGACTAAATTGTGAGGGTGACTTTAGCTAATTCCAAGCTAAATTATTGGTATGCATTTTATTCACTATGACCTACACAACACGGACAAGTCCTTCAACTTGCCAATCAACTTCCTTCAAACGTAAATTATCCAAAGCATAGTGCCCAGCCATCCGATCTTTAATCTCAAAGGTTTTTATTGTGAAATTTTTATAACGCGGGCTAATCCTATACTAGTACGCTCAAGGTTTGCCTCAGCATCCCGCAAGGCATCAGGCAAAGTTACTACACCCGGCACAATGCTAAATACCGCATCAATACCCTGATCATACACTGCCTCCGCTCCAGCGGTAATCGAGCCAGCTAAGGCAATCACGGGTACACCATGCTGCTTTGCACGCCGCGCCACACCTATTGGCGTTTTGCCGTGAGCAGTTTGACCATCTATCTTTCCCTCGCCTGTAATGACCAGATCAGCATTCCTGACATGCTCATCAAACCCGCAAGCATCCAATACAATATCCACCCCACTTTTTAACTGAGCAGGCAGGAAGGCCATAAAGGCAGCCCCCAACCCACCTGCAGCCCCAGCACCCGGCAAGCTCCCTACATCCCGCCCGGTCAAACTTTGCACCAAGTGGGCAAAGTGTAAAAGAGCAGCATCCAATTCCCTTACCATTGCCTCATTCGCGCCTTTCTGCGGAGCAAACACAGCCGCAGCCCCACGCGCACCCGTCAGTGGGTTATCCACATCACAAGCCACCTCAAATACACAGTGCGCCAAACGTGGATCAAGCGTACTGACATCAATGTATCGTAATGACTGCAAGCCAAGACCTCCGGGCGGGATGGTTTGTCCATTGGCATCCAAGAGCCGCACACCTAATGCTTGCAACATCCCAGCCCCAGCGTCATTAGTGGCACTGCCGCCCAGCCCGATGATAAAACGGCGCACCCCCTGATCCAGCGCCGCCATAATCAATTCACCCGTGCCATGTGTGCTGGTAATACACGGGTTACGCTCTTCAACTGCAAGCCGCTCCAACCCTGATGCTGCGGCTACTTCAATCACCGCCACAGGTTCTCTGGCATTATTCAGTAAACCCCAATGGGCAGTAATCGCCCGCCCCAGCGGATCAGTGACTGTGTGGAACATGAATTGCCCTTGGGTTGCGGACACGAGTGCTTCCGCTGTGCCTTCGCCACCATCTGCAACAGGCAATAGCAGCAATTCAGCTTGCGGCAATACCTGACGCACCCCGCGTGCCATTGCGGCAGCAGCTTTAGCAGCGGAAAGGCTTTCCTTGAAGGAGTCAGGGGCTAGTAAAATTTTCATAGGATTCTCGTGCAGACAAAGGCACTCTAGGGCGTATTAGAGTGCCATCCCTGTATTGGCATCAAATAACATTGTTTTGCTGCTGTCGATCAAAAACTGTGCGTATTCTCCCTGCTTCACGCTCTCACCTGCTGGCAAACGGGCAATGATGGCTTGCCCACCAAAATTCAGGTTGACGTACAGGTCTGGGCCAGTGGGTTCAACTACCTCAATCTCCATCCTAAAACTGTCTTTAGCGCCTTGATCAGCCAAGGCAATCCACTCAGGACGCAACCCCAGCAATAACTTACCTCCAGTTATTGCAGCAGCGTTGACTCCTACGGGTATTGACAGGCGCTCCCCACTAGCCATGATCAATTGTCCATCCTCAACTGTCACAGGCACTAAATTCATTGGCGGTGAACCCATAAAGGTGGCAACAAAGGTATTGGCAGGGCGATCATAAATATCGGAGGGCGTACCAAATTGCTGGATGAGGCCGTCTTTCATCACCGCAATGCGGGTTGCCATTGTCATGGCCTCAATCTGGTCATGGGTGACATAAACAATGGTGGTCTGTAACCGGGTATGGAGTTTCTTGATTTCGGTGCGCATTTCAACCCGTAGCTTGGCATCAAGGTTGGACAAGGGCTCATCAAATAAGAATAGTTTAGGCTCACGTACCAAAGCCCGCCCCATTGCCACCCGCTGCCGCTGCCCACCCGATAATTGCCCCGGCTTGCGTTGTAATAGGTGTTCAATTTGTAATAACTCCGCGACCTTTTGGATACGCACTAAGCGCTCAGGCTTGGGTACACCACTCATTTCCAAAGCAAAACCAATATTGTCCGCAACCGTCATGGCTGGGTATAGCGCATAGGACTGAAACACCATCGCAATATCACGTTCTTTGGGTTCTAACGTATCCACCACTTTGCCACTAATGAGAATGGAACCGGAGGTTTGTTGTTCCAAACCTGCAATAATCGACAATAGTGTTGATTTGCCACATCCCGAAGGTCCGACCAAGACCAGAAAATCACCCTCGTCGATGGCTAGATTGATATGCTTTAACACATGGACAGAGCCATAACTTTTAGTGAGGTCTTGTACTGCAAGATTACCCATGATTTATCCTTTAACAGAGCCTGCCATCAAACCACGCACGAAAAACTTCCCAGCAAACACATACACCACTAAGGTTGGAATAGCTGCAATCATGGCTGCCGCCATGTCTTGGTTGTACGCCTTAGTTCCAGTGGTAGTATTAACAAGGTTGTTCAGTGCCACCGTCAGCGGTTGGTTTTCGCCCCCTGTGAACGCCACACCAAACAAGAAATCGTTCCAAATGCCGGTAAACTGCCAAATCACCGCCACCATAATGATGGGCCACGAGATTGGTAGCAAAATACGGTAAAACGTCATCCAAAATCCTGCGCCATCCACTTTTGCCGCTTTAATAATGTCATCAGGGACTGTCACGAAGTAGTTGCGGAAAAACAGCGTGGTGAAAGCTAGGCCATACACAACATGCACCAATACCAACCCTGAAATACTGCCTGCCAAGTGAAGCTTTCCAAGCGTGAATGCCATTGGGATCAACACGATCTGAAACGGAATAAAACTGCCAAACAGGATAATGCCGAATATCAGGTTATCGTATTTGAAGCGCCATTTAGTCAGCACATACCCATTCAATGCGCCAAGGCTGACTGAAATCAGCACCGCAGGAATCACCATCAGGAAGGAATTCAGCACATTGCCACGCAAGCCCGTGCAGCGCACACTAATGCAAGCCTCACTCCAAACATGACCAAACGCTTGGAATGATGGATTTTGCGGCAGGGCAAACAGGTTGCCTTGCTGGATTTCTGGCATGGTCTTGAGCGCGGTCAAGAACATGGTGTAAACCGGGGCTAAAAACAAAATCGCAAAAAAAACCAACACCGCATAAACCAACACCCGATTGGCAATCCGTTGGCGCTGACGGCTCTTGGTAGCGCGTGCCTCTAGATTAGCTGTAACTACATTAGCGTTTGTCATCTTTCAGCTCCATGTAAAGGTAGGGGATGACAATCGCAGCAACGGTCATAAGCATAATCACGGCACTGGAAGCACCCAAGGCTAAATCATTGCGGTTGAAGGTGGTTGAATACATAAAGGTCGAAGGAAGTTCGGTTGAGATACCCGGCCCCCCCTTGGTCAAGGCAATGACAAGATCGTAACTCTTGATAGCAAGATTTCCCTCTACTACCAGCACTGTCATAAAAGCCGGACGTAGCGCTGGAATAATGATACGTGTATAGGTTTTCCAAGGGGATGCACCATCAACCCGTGCCGCTTTCAGGATTTCAGTGTCCACACCGCGCAAGCCCGCCAAGAAAATTGCCATCACAAAGCCTGTCACTTGCCAGACTCCCGCAATCACCACGGTATAAATTGCCCACTCAGGATCAACCAACCAGCGAAACTTAGCCTCCACGAACCCCCAATCATGCAACAGCTTTTCAATACCCAAGGAGGGATTTAGCATCCACTGCCAAATAACCCCTGTCACCACAAATGAAAGCGCCATTGGGTAAAGATAAACAGTACGAAAAAAACCTTCCGCACGGATACGCTGGTCAATCAAAATGGCGAGCATGAGACCCAACAGAGTACCTAGCACCATATAAAGCCCACCAAAAATAACCATGTTATGCACAGCAATATGCCAGCGGTCATTTGAAAATAAGCGCACGTATTGGTCAAAACCAACGAAATCGAATTTCGGGAACATCCGGGAAGATGTCAGTGATAGCACGAAGGTTATGGCAATGAAGCCATAGACACCTACGCCGATCAGGGTAAGCGAGGGTGCCATTACAAACAGGGGAAGTGCGCCCCGTAAGCGTTTCGCAATAGACATATGAGCCTCTGCATTTTCAATGCGTGGGATGTGGTGGGGTATCCTAGGAAAATGGATACCCCACTACCTAGACATTAAGACTTAGCGTCAGCAACTGCTTTCACAAGTGCTGCTACGGCGTCTTTAGCCGATTGGCTGGAGGAGAAGAAGTTTGCCACCACATCCTGCACCGCCCCTTGGATACGCCCGGGTTGGGCCGCACCACCTTGCAAGGCTCCAATCAAGGCATTTTTTGCCACACTCTCCTGAATATCTTTCATGGCTTGTTGGGCGCACACATCAAACTTATCACCCTTAACTGCCGTATTAGCAGGGATTGAGCCTTTCACAATATTAAAGGTTTCCTGAAAGCTGGGGTTCATAATGGCTGCCGCCAGTTTCATTTGTGCGTCCAACTTGCTGCCTTCCGCCTTGAACATCATGAAGTAGTCCACATTAAAGTGGTACGCACCTGCTGTACCGGGGGCAGGAGTACAAAGAATATCCTTGCCCGGTACCAGTTTAGCTTTGACAATTTCACCCTTAGCCCAATCACCCATCAACTGCATAGCCGCCTTGCCCGTTAGCACCATTGAGGTGGCATCATTCCAAGCACGCCCTGGAGCACCCGGATCAATATAGTCGCGGATTTTACCTAGCACCTCGAATGCCTTGACCATTTGCTCTGAGCCGAGCGCCGCCATATCCAACTCAAGGAAAGCTTTCCGGTAGAAATCAGCACCACCCACCGCCGTGACCGTATCTTCCAGCAGGATAGTTTCTTGCCAAGGTTCGCCGCCTAAGGCTAGCGGGATAATACCTTTGCCTTTCAGTTTGTCACCCACCGCAAAAAACTCATCCCAAGTGGTTGGAGGAGTCAAACCGTTGTCAGCGAAAATCTTGGCATTCGACCATAACCAATTGGCGCGGTGGATATTGAAGGGGACACCCACAAACTTACCTTCATGTTTTGCTCCCTCCATCACCGCAGGTGGCAAATCCTTAGCCCAGCCTTGTTTATCAGCGGCAGCACTCAAGTCGCCTAATAGTCCTTCACCTGCCCATTCTTGCAAACCCATTAAACCAATTTGTGCAGCGGTGGGTGGATTGCCCGATGTTACCCGTGCTTTCAATGCGGTCATCGCAGCGGTGCCACCACCGCCTGCTACAGCCGCATCATTCCAGCCCACGCCCTCGCCTTCCAACGCCTTCTTGAGGACAGAAATGGCCTCCGCCTCGCCCCCTGAAGTCCACCAGTGCATAACCTCAACATCTTCAGCGAAACTGGGCGATACCATTCCCGCTGTCAGGGTAGCAACTGCCACGCTAAGCTGAACCTTACTAAATAACTGCTTTAACTGTTTCATATGATTCTCCTCCTTACTAAAGGTTTGATTGCACCCATTACAGGTATTTCCTAACTAGTGCTAGATTGATGGACAAACTAGCCTCTCTATCCAGCTCACCATCCCAGCCTCAAAAACGTCCTGCTTGTTCACCTACCGTCACCTCAGCACCGTGCAGCACAGCCCCCCAGCCAAGGCTTGCCCAACGTAAATCCAACGCATTACCTGACTCACGGACAGTCGAGTTTTGCTCCACCAACTGCGCCAAACGCTCTCGCGGAAAACCCGCCATGTCGCAAATACCCCCGCCCAATACAAGGACGTCAGGGGAAAATAGCGAGAAAGCAATACCGATGGCGATGGACTGGTCGGCTATGAAATCATCAATTGCCGCTTGCAGCCCACCGCCTTCGGTTGCTTGGAGGAACACGTTTTGAATAGGCACAGAATGGCGATCAGCAATACTTTGCAAGACACGCCCAGAGACATAACTTTCTAAGCAGTCAGTACGCATGCCTTGCAATTGGCGACCTTCGCGCCCAAACGGCATATTGCCAATCTCCAAGGCAAAGCCATTGCCCCTGAATGGCTTGCCATCTTGCAAAAATGCGCCCCCAACCCCTGTGCCGAAAAATAGTCCCAGCAGATGCTTGACACCAAGGCCAGCCCCCGCTTGCCATTCTCCACGCAATGAAATAATCGCATCACGCTCCAAAATGACTGGAATACCGACCAACTCCATCAATTGACTGGCTAACAAGCGACCATTAAATTCAGGGATATTTCCAGCAAAACGCACCAAGTCACGGTTGGGATCGAGAAGACCCGGTACAGTGGCAACCACTGCTTGGGGGCTTAGCGCTAACTCAGCAGATACTTCAAGAATTGCGTTGGCAAGATTTGTGATCGGATCGCCGTTGCGTAGGTCTGCGGTGGGGCGTTGACGGGTCTCACTTAAGTGTTGCCCCTGATGAATGGCAGCAAACTTGACATTGGTCCCGCCAATATCGACCACCAAAATTGAGCGTGGGGTCATATAACCACCTCCGCCAAAAACTGTCCCAAACTAGCCTTGAACTCTGACTGGTAGCCATTGGGATCCAGCGTTTTTGAGGGAATGACGCTAAGCTTTGCGTGAGGAATGAGCTTAGCCAGCTCTTGGGCAAAACTGAGCGGATGAACGATGTCCTCACCATTACCCAGCACCAAGGTCGGTTGGCTAAGCTTTTTTAACAGTGAGAGCGGCACACCGGGCCAATCTTTGGGTAAACGTGCTAGCAACCCCGTAGTCGTTTCAGGGCGCGGACGCGAAAAATAGCTCAGGAGTGAATTAGCATTATCGGGTGAAGCGCTTGCCACTGAACGAAATACATCCGAAACACGAAAGCGTTCCAACCCTTCTGCTACGCCATAAAGCTCCAAATACTGCCCTGCCTCGATATAGCCTTGTTGCCCCTCCAAGGCTGGACGGTCAACCCACGCAGGCCGTGCAAGCATCAGGCGTGCAACCCGTTCTGGGTGATAAGCAGCAAGACGGAGTGCCAACCCTGCCCCCAAAGAGATGCCACCCGCAGCTGCGAGCTGTTCGATCCCTAAGTGCTTGAGTAGGGCTAGTACATCTTGGGTAAAAGTAGCAATCGACAATTCCTCAAGCGCTCCCAGATCACTATCGTCATGACCTCGACAGGCTAGGGTAATGCGTGTAACGGGAAGATCGGGAAAGACGGCTAAGGGTTGAGTTAATGGCGCACCCAAGCCATGCTGCCACAATACGGCTGGCCCCTGACCTGCCCTGTCGTATACCAAGCGGTAACCCGAAGGTGTAGTGAAGGTCTCCCTACTCATGTTTGACCACTACAAAGGGCATTCAATACTTGCCCTGCCAAGGCAGAATCCCGTGCCTCAAACCCATGCCCCACTAATGCGCCATCAAACCCAGCGCTTGCCAATGCTGCTACAAACGCTGGGAGGTCGATCGACCCTTGACTGGGTGCAACGACCTTTCCAGATAGGTCAATATCCTTGGCATGAGCTAACACAATATCTGAACCCAGCAAGCCCACTACCTCTGCCACAATATCCGATTGATGTGTCAAGCCCTCTGCCCCAATCAGGTTGGCAGCATCCAAAATAATCTTCAAATGAGGGGCATTCACTTCATCCAATAATGTCCGCGCCACCTTCGCATTACGCACTACATTGCCCGGCTCGGGTTCAATAGCTAGCATTAGGTCGCGAGAAGCGGCCTCGGCAAGTGCCCAATCAAGTTCAGCGCGGAGGTCAGCCCATGCAGCCATTGAGGTGTTTTCAGAGTGGGCTGCCCACATATTTCCTGCATCGCGTGACCCCGTGCAAAGCGTCACAATAGGGGTTCCCATGACCTGTGCCGCCGCCAATACCTGCAAAAAACGCGGACGTATCGCTTCGCGCACCCCTCGGTCAGGATGTGCCATGTTGTAGGTGCCTGAAAATGCGGCGAACCTCACGCCCAAACGTGACGCTTCAGCACAGCCTGTTTTAAGAGCGTCACTATCTAACTCTTCTGGCAGACTCTCCATGCCGAAATTGATTAAGTTCATTTGTGCGCCGCGAAACCCGTCTGCCTGAATAGCTTGCAACACATCACTAATGCGCTGGGAGGGATAAGTGCGTGAAAAGATCGCCGGATACATCAGACTGCCCCTTCTACACTGGCTAGATCAACGGGTTTGCCTGATTGTGCCGATTGGGCAATAGCCACCATTGCCCGTACTGAAGCTAGCCCATCTTCAATAGATGCACCTGTCATGGGCAGACCCTTTAGCACCACATCGGCAAATGCCTCTACTTGCCTGCGGTAGAAATGCCCATCAGCACCCAAGGTTCGGTGGTATGCACCATCTGCCTCGCGGAAAATGTCCACCTCACTCGCCTTGTAAAACCAAGGATTAAAGATTTTGGCTAGCACGCTGCCATGTTCGCCATAAATTTGAAAACCTTCATGCCAGTCCATTCGCACTTGCAAAGTCAAATCAAGATGACCCAATGCCCCACTTTCAAAATCAACATCTACGAACCAGCACATCGATCCATAACGGTCGATCTGTCTTGTCTGTACCGCACGAATGGGGCCACCCAAGTAACGTGCCAAATCCACTAGATGACTACCGTGTGCCAGCATGTTGTAACGGTGCTTATTGGATTTTTGATCGCCAGTGGGACGCAGGGCATTCTTACCTGTTTGCGCCAAGGGTTGGATTGCGTCAGTCACGGTGTAGCGGTGGGTGGAGTCGCAGTACCATGCCTTTAGTGCCAACATCTGACCCATGTCAGTGTTGATAAAGTCGTAAGCGGATTGGATACCAGGGTCAAAACGTAACATATGACCGATTTGCAAAGTCTTTCCGGTACTTTTGACATCGGTTTGCAACGCTTCGACTTCCTCCACGGATAGACCGATGGGTTTTTCACAAAAGACATGCTTCCCTGCCCTTAATGCCTTGATAGAGGCAGGCACATGGAAGGCATCCGACGTCGCGATAATGACGGCATCCAGTGTTTCATCTGCCAACATTTCATCGTAATCGGTATAGATTTTTTCGGCTGCATAGAAACTGCCAAACTTATTGGCCAAGACCTCATCGTGGTCACACACAGCAGTCAGCATGACGTTGCGCCCTTTTTGGACAGCCTCGAGATGTGCAAATTGTGAAATCGGCCCGCACCCTAATATGCCTACACGCAACAAGGTTGATTCTTTTGACAGTGGCATTGTTTTCTCCATCCTCTAATTTGTTTTAAAATTAAGCTTAAACAAATTAGAATGTCAAAAAGAATTTGTAGCTATAGAACGTAAAAGCACTAAGACTAAAATCAGGTAAACCGAAGTATCGACTGACCTTCGAGTTCGGGAAGGGCAAACATTTGCTCACGAATTGTCGCCGCAGCACCAATGGCAGCACCATCAGCGCCAAAGCTAGCCACTGATATATCAGGTAGTGAAAATCCGTACAGCAACAAGCCTTCTAGAAGATGATCAACACGGATTTTCCGGCACGGGTACAAAGCAGCAATAGGGCCACCTAAAATCACCCGACCCGGATCAAACAGGTGGATGATATTCGCCAGACCTGTCGCAACGGCATCGGCCCATTGATCAAGCACTTGGGATACAGCGGGTTCGCTCTGTCGTACCAACAGCAGATCAACACCCTCAGCAACGGTTTGGTCTGGCACAAAAAAATCAGCAAATAATTTTGCACCTGCCAATATATCAAAAGCCTCTGTGCGTCCATTCACGGTTATCTGAGCATGACCTATTTCCCCTGCATAACCATGCGCACCGGTAAAAACGCGCTCACCATCAAGCGATGCCCCCCCAATACCTTCGGCCAGTAGCAGCAGAAACAGGTTCTTTGATTCAGTGGGGGGCAATATGGCACGCTCGGCACCAGCAAATGCGAACGCATCGTTACAGACCATGACAGACCAGCCTTCAGGGCAGGCTTTTGCCAAAATCTGACGCAAAGGGTAATGCCGCCACTCTAAAAAGGGCGCATTGACGACGCTCCCATCATGCCCAACCAAACCTGGTACAGAAATACCTACCCCCTCCACCAAATCAGGGGCGATACCAGACTCCTGTAATACTGTTTGTATCGCTGATAGGATACGAGTGGTAATCTGGTCGGGATTACGAAAGTCCGAGCCAGCGTTATCAACTCGACGTATCACGACAGACATATTCAGATCAATCAAAACGGTGGTTAATACTTTAGTGCCAATATCCACACCGAGAAAATAAGCTCCGTGCGGATTAAGTTGAATGCCTGTACCGGGTCGCCCTTTGCGCCCATCAGAGGTAGCTTCAGCATTCTCAATCACTAACCCCGCATCCGAAAGCTCAGCTATAGCATAACCAATCGTAGCGCGGGTCAATCCAAGCTCACGCGCAATATCAGCCCGTGACAAGGCTTGTCCCTGTGCTAATAGGCGTAGGCTGCGGATTGCGTTGATATGACGCAACAGTTTATTTGTATTCATTGAAAGCCTCAGAGCTGGATAGACCCGTTTAGATACAGATGGGTAGCGCCACAGATTACCTAGATTAGCTCGAAAGAAAAGAGCTATTATCCAGTTTGCCTTGGGAGATTAACTTTAGGCTATTCCATCTGTCAAAACAACCAGCTCTATTAATGCTTCTGCATTCATAACCAACTCAAGAAAAAACACATAGTACGAGAAGATTAGTAGCTCAAAAATTGCTTAACTAGGCTACAGAGGGAATTAATCGCAGTAGGCAACCATTAAACTTAAGTGTTCTGATATTGGTCAACAGCTTCGCCGCGCCTAATAATAGTATTGGGACTCAAAATAGCCCCCGGTGCAATCACAGCATTCGCACCAATGCGGCTATGATCCCCGACTAGAGAGCCAAACTTTAAAACACCCGTAGCAATACGTTAATTTTGATGAAAAATTTGAATTTCCTTATCGAGCCATTCATTTCTGTAATTAGCAATAACTGCTCCACCTTCGATATTAACATCAGATCCAATCACACTATCGCCTACAAAATTAAGGTGCGCGAGTTTACTGCCTGTAAATAAGAATGTAGTTTTTAGCTCACTACAATGTCCAATCGTGCAATTGGCTTCTAAAATAACTCCGCCACGCACTAAGCTACCATTGGCAATAAAACAGTTCGACCCAATAATCATGGAGCCTTTAAGTTGCGCATTAGGTTCAATAGTAGCGCTTTTATGAATAGCTTGTTTATTATTGATCAAATACTCTTGTGAATCTAAGCCTAATAAAAGCTTATCAATCAAACTTTCTAATTCACTCAATGCCTGCCAAGGAGTTAACCTACCAATTAAGCTAAGCAATAATGAATTAGGCGAATCAATGAAGTCATCAATTTTAGGTAAATTCATTACTATTAACCAAAGAATAGCGCTAATATTTGCATAATCATGAAAGCATAAGCGCCTGCAATCAAATCATCCAACATAATCCCAAAGCCTCCATGCACCTTATCGTCAACTATATAAATCGGCCAAGGTTTCCAAATGTCGAAAATGCGAAATAAGACAAAGCCCACTAAAATCCAAATCAAGCCACTAGGGGCTGCAATCATAGTGATCCAAAAGCCAACAAATTCGTCCCAAACGATGCCGCTGTGATCGTGTACACCGAGACGCTTAGCAGATTCACCACACAGCCAAATACCGACAATGGCGGCTACTAGCACAACTAATAAATAAAACCAGAGTGGGAACAGCGATAAAATCCAATAGAGTGGAATAGCGGCCAAAGTACCAAAAGTACCCGGTGCAAACGGCGCTAGACCACTGCCAAAGCCAAAAGCCATGATATGGATAGGTGACTGAAAAACTGTTTTTGCTAAGCTCATAGGGCTGGTATCCACATCTATTAAATAGCTGTTTAAATATGACGTTGAATAAACTGCTTTACAGCTTCAGTATCTGCAGCCATCACTTCAAAACGCTGCGGCAAAGACTCTAAATCTTCCATACCTTTAGGGCGTACTGGCGCTTGCCCTAAAGCTTCTTGAATTGACTCTTCAAATTTAGCGGGTAAAGCGGTTTCTAATACAATCATGGGCACATCTACTTCTCGTAGCTCTAATGCAACCTTTAAACCATCAGCCGTATGGGTATCAATCATTACTCCATATTCCGTCCAAATTTTGCGAATCATTTCCATTCGATTAGCGTGATTGCTTGAGCCTGATTGGAAACCAAACTCAGATAGTTGACTGAATAAGCCTTGTGCTCCTAGATCGAAAGCCCCACCTTTATCCACACTCGACCAAAGTTCCTTGACTTTAGCACCATTTTGACCTGCTAAATCATAAATAAAGCGCTCGAAATTGGAAGCTTTAGAAATATCCATCGAAGGGCTACTGGTATGATAAGTATTCGCTGAACCACGTGGACGATACACACCCGTTTTAAAGAACTCATCTAGCACATCATTCTCATTGGTCGCAACGATTAAATGCTTAATCGGCAAGCCCATCATACGTGCAATATGCCCCGCGCAAACATTGCCAAAATTACCAGAGGGCACAGCAAAGCTCACGAACTGGCTATTTTCAGTGGTCGCTGCAAAATAGCCTTTGAAGTAATAAACTATCTGCGCTGCAATCCGCCCCCAATTAATCGAATTGACTGCACCGATTTTATAATCAGCTTTAAAGGCATGATCATTCGAGACCGCTTTAACAATATCTTGGCAATCATCAAACACACCTTTGATGGCGATATTATGAATGTTTGGATCTTGCAGGCTAAACATTTGGGCTGTTTGAAAGCGACTCATTTTCCCGTATGGCGAAAGCATAAATACCTTCACCCCTTGTTTACCACGCATCGCATATTCAGCCGAAGAACCCGTATCGCCTGAAGTTGCACCCAGAATATTAATCCCCTGCCCTGCTTTTGCTAATACATATTCAAATAGATTACCCAGCAACTGCATCGCCATATCCTTAAAAGCCAAGGTCGGGCCGTTGGATAAGCACAGTAAATGCAGGTTCGGCTCTAAGGTATGCAAGGGCGTAATAGCTTCTGGATTCTCACCTGCACGCACATTGCAATACACGTCAGCCGTATAGGTTTTAGCAATAATCGCTTTTAAATCAGCTGCTGGAATATCGGTGGCAAAGCGTGACAAAACAGCAAACGCTAAATCGCGATAATTCAGCGAGCGCATCGCGGTTAAATCGGCAGCAGTGAATTGTGGATAGCTTTCTGGCAAATACAAGCCACCATCGGGTGCTAAACCACCTAACAGAATTTCACTAAAGGATTGAATGGGCGCTTGGCCACGAGTTGAGATGTATTTCATAACTTGAACCTTGTGACACTCCCCTCCAGAATCAAGGGGAGTAGAGAATTATAATGAGCTTAATTCAGTGCTTCCACACGCAGGCTAGTGACTGAGCCGCAAATGCTATCGAGTTGCTCAATAGCCGCAATCGCTTCATCCATATTGCCTTGGCGGACTCGTTGCGTGAGCATAATGATGTCCACTTCAGAACCCGCTTTAGCAGGCTCTTTTTGTAAGAAGGCTTCAATACTAATCGAGCGATCTCCTAAAATGCGCGTGACCTCAGCCAACACACCGGGCTTATCCACCGCACGCATCCGCAAATAGAAGGCCGTTTCAACTTCAGCAATCGGCAGAATCGGCGTATTCGCCAGGGTACTGGCTTGGAAAGCTAAATGTGGTACGCGATTATTCGGGTCTGAAGTCATCGCCCGCACCACATCAATAATATCTGCTACGACGGCTGAACCGGTTGGTTCTGCACCTGCGCCACGCCCGTAATACAGCGTTGAACCGACGGCATCGCCCTGCACCATCACGCAGTTCATCACTCCATCCACACTGGCAATCAATTGTTTACGTGGAATCAAGGTGGGGTGCACGCGCTGCTCAATACCTTTGTCAGTACGGCGCGCAATGCCAAGCAATTTAATCCGATAGCCTAAATCAGAAGCATAGCTCACATCTTCAGGGGTGATTTTGGAAATACCTTCGATATAGGTTGCGCTAAACTGCAAAGGCACACCAAAAGCAATCGAGGAAAGAATCGTCAGCTTATGTGCTGCATCCACCCCTTCGACGTCAAAAGTCGGGTCAGCTTCGGCGTAACCGAGCGCTTGAGCTTCCGCTAACACATCCGCAAAGCTACGGCCTTTGTCACGCATTTCAGTCAGAATGAAATTGCTAGTACCATTAATGATGCCCGCCAACCATTCAATCCGATTCGCAGCTAAACCTTCACGCACGGCTTTAATCACCGGAATACCGCCAGCGACCGCCGCTTCAAAGGCAACAATCACGCCTTTTCTCTGCGCGGCTGCGAAGATTTCATTGCCATGTAAAGCAATCAAAGCTTTGTTCGCGGTGACAACATGCTTGCCATTTTGAATCGCTTGTAGGACTAAATTCTTGGCTAAAGTATAACCGCCGATTAGCTCCACCACGATTTCAATGTCGGGATCTTCCACCACATCCATGGCGTTATTGCTCAGACGCACACCCGATAAGCCCAGCTCGGCGGCGTGACTGGTATCGAGGGCAGCAGCGAAATCAATCACGATACCGCGCCCGGCGCGGCGGGCAATCTCCTCGGCATTGCGTGATAAAACCGTTGCAGTACCACCACCGACGGTGCCCAGTCCTAACAAACCCACCTTGACAGGTTTCATGTGTACTCCTTAAATCTTTAAATCTAATTTTTTGTTTATGATTACGCCGGACTGCTTAACTCGTCCTGACGGAACATCTGTTTTATCCCGCGAATCGCTTGACGGGTGCGGTGCTCATTTTCAATCAAGCTAAAACGTACATGATCATCCCCGTATTGGCCAAAGCCAATTCCGGGCGAAACCGCTACATGCGCATCATTTAATAGCTTCTTAGCAAACTCAAGTGACCCCATGGCTTGATAGCGTTCTGGGATTTTTGCCCAGACAAACATGCTCGCTTTCGGGCGCTCTACAGCCCAACCCGCTGCATTTAAACCATCGCATAAAACATTGCGGCGTGCTTCGTACATGCTGCAAATTTCGTCCACGCACTCTTGCGGGCCATCTAAAGCAGCAATCGCGGCAATTTGAATCGGCGCAAACATGCCGTAATCCAGATAAGACTTCATGCGCTCCAAGGCTTTGACTAAAGTCGGATTACCGCACATGAAACCTACCCGCCAACCCGGCATATTGTAAGTTTTGGAAAGCGAGTAAAATTCGACAGCAATGTCTTTCGCGCCCGGAACTTGCAGAATCGACGGCGCTTTATAGCCATCAAAGCAAATCTCGCCATAAGCGATATCATGAATCACCCAAATATCATGTTCTTTGGCAATCGCAATCACCCGCTCGAAGAAATCCAGCTCTACACACTGCCCGGTCGGATTACCGGGAAAGTTGATAATGAGCATTTTAGGCTTCGGCCATGAATTTTTAATGGCCGCTTCAAGCTCAGCAAAGAAATCTTTGCCTTCGACTAAGGGCACATGGCGAATATCAGCATCAGCAATGATGCTGCCATAAGGATGAATCGGATAAGCAGGATTTGGCACCAGCACCGTATCGCCACGGCTCAACGTTGCTAGGGCTAAATGCGCTAAACCTTCTTTCGAGCCAATCGTCACAATGGCTTCCGTTTCAGGGTCAATGTCTACATCAAAGCGACGCTTATACCAGTTACTAATCGCTTTGCGTAAACGCGGCACACCTCGCGACATTGAATAGCGATGCGTGTCAGGACGCTGAGCACTTTCCACTAGCTTTTCGACAATATGCTTGGGCGTTGGCTGGTCTGGATTTCCCATCCCAAAATCAATAATATCCTCACCACGTGCGCGCGCTTCGCGCTTCAAGGCATCCGTAATCTTGAATACGTAAGTGGGTAAGCGGTTTATACGTTGAAAATCGTCTTGCACGATATTGAAACCCGTCTATGAATACTACCCATCGCTGGGGCCATTTGCAGCCGGTCACATTACAATCGACTATGCAGGTCTGTCAATCATGCCACAGTGGAGCTAAGGATGCAGTTTAGCGAAGATAAACCTCAAGCTATTTATACGATTCAAGGCTATGACGCAGGTTGGGTGCAAATCCAGAATCAGCGCCTTAGCTCGCCCTTCATTGTCAGTGGGCAAACCTTAATTAGCGATTGGGCAGCACAGAGTTTTGAAACCCTGACACCCGAGCAATTAGCACCGTTATTTGCCTTAAAAGCTGAAGTGATTTTATTGGCTTGTGGATCTACTGCAAGTTTGCCTTCTGCTGCAATTTATCGTGCCTTAGTCGAGCATGGGATTGGTTTTGAAATTATGACGACTGATGCTGTTTGCCGCACTTATACTATTCTGCTATCGGAAGACCGTACAGTAGCAGCCGCCCTATTTCCATAAAATAGGGCATAACTGAGGGGCGACTCTAACTTAAAGACCTAACAAGCTTTCGCCCGATAAACCTTTATTTTCTAAAATCCGCCGTAACCGCTTTAAAGCATCCATCTGAATTTGGCGCACCCGCTCACGGGTCAAACCTAATTCCTCGCCAACTTGCTCTAAAGTAGCGCGTTCGTAACCGTGTAAACCAAAGCGGCGCACAATCACATCTTTTTGCTTTATATCTAACTGATTAAGCCAATTATCGACCGAGTGACTGATATCTTCATCTTCTAAGACCGCAGCAGGCTCACGGCCTTCTTCCATCGGTACAAAGTCGACTAAGGGGCTATCACCCTCTTTACCAACCGGCGTATCTAATGAGGATACATGCTCATTGAAGCTTAACAGTTTGCGTAAGCTATCAATCGGGCGACCTAAAGCCTCAGCCATTTCTGGCAACGTCGGTTCACGACCTAATTGCTGCGTCATTTCACGCATTTTTCGCATATAGGCATTCAGTTCTTTGTTCACATGAATCGGCAAACGAATAGTTCGTGTTTGATTCATCAAAGCACGTTCAATATTTTGGCGAATCCACCAAGTAGCGTAAGTTGAAAAGCGGAAACCACGCTCAGGGTCAAACTTTTCAACAGCGTGAATCAAACCAAGGTTGCCTTCTTCAATAAGATCAGGCAAAGGCAAACCACGTCCTAAATAGCGACGTGCAATCTTGACGACTAGGCGCAAATTACAGGTAATCATCTTTTTGCGACCAAGTTCATCACCCGCTCTGGCTAAACGTCCGTAATGAATTTCTTCCTCTGGGGTTAATAAAGGTGAAAATTCTATTTCACGTAAATAAAGCTGAGCCGCATCACGTTCTGTGGATGTACTAACACGCTCCGAACTCGGGTCAGCTACTACTTCTTCAGAACTATCGACACTTAGCAAATCTTCTGACTCATCTATTAACTCATCAAGCTCTTCAAGCTCAATGCTTTCGTCCTCACCCAGAGCGAAGTTTTCTTCCTCAGGGTTGGAATGAGTCTGTAGGCTATGCATTGCATCACTCCTGTATGGGGTTTATCAGGCCAACAAGCCATTTAATGTGTAAAGACACACTTCACTAATCCCTTAATCAGCACCTAAGTACAAACATTCATCGTTATTTTTACTCAAAGTAGCACAAAGCTTTCAAGATTTAAAGACCTTAACGAAAACTTAACAAAAAAATAAGACTATGATTTTTATAGTAAAAATAGCATATCAGGCAAAACCGCCAAAAAATTAATCTGAATACAACCTGAATATTTATGGTTTTTTAGCAAAAAACCATAAATATTTTATATGTGCAATAGTTTTCTACTGCGAAAGTAATCATCAACAATCACACAGTCTGTTATCGGCTATAAAATTCTAAAAAGTTAATAAAACTTGTAATTACTTAATCCAAGTAATTACAAACAGCTCAAGCTCATTAGAGGTTTTTATGGGGGAAAGCTATAAATATAGCAAGATAGTTAATTACAACGGCATATACCAAGCTGGTGTAATTATCGGTTAGATAGTGCTTAACTTAAAGGTTGATCAGAAAAACCATCCCTTCTTGAAGACAAGCGGTAGCAGGCTATAAAGGTACTGAACCATACTTTTTGGCTAATTCTTTAATATAATTTTTGCGCTCTACATTACTTAACTGCGACCAACGCTCACGTAGTTTTTGCTGCTCCATCAAAGGCAAACTTTTAATCCAGCGACGCCATTTTTTAATTTTTTCGCGCTTCGCAGGTGTCAAGCTTTTGTAATGCTCTAACTTATTTTGTAAGGAAATTCTACGTGCCGGTGGGAGATTATTCCATTGGGTAAATTGAGAACGTATTTGCGCACGCTCGCTGTCTGGCAAAGCTGCCCAACGCTTTAAAGAACTCTGTTTATCAGTTGTAAAACTTGGCCATTGTGTTTGATAGCTTTTTAAAACCGCACGCTCTTGATTGCTTAAGCTAGACCAATCAATGCTACCCGCCCAACTGGGACTCAGCAGCATACAAATGACTAAACCTAAGGCTAACTTGAAAAGAAAGTACGGGTTGGAGAGAGTTGAACTATTCATTGAATAGCATCCTTAAAGAGCACTCGCCCGCCATCCAACAAAGAAAACATCATGGCATCGTTCGTAGAGTCAGGGTTATCTAACTCGCTCCAATAACGACCATAATTATCCCACCACTCGATCATAGCGGTTAAATCATCAGCAGACTCATCTGCATACACGGGCAATAAACTCAGCGTAATAGCGCAGCTGAGTAGCAGGAATCCTTTCCTTAGCATGATGTGCTCCCTAAGCTTACAGGCTTAACTATATTCAGCAGCTAGCCATTCGTAGATGTCCATATTTTCTAAGAACTCAATGTCTTCATTAGACATTAGCACATCTGTAGAATTATTGGGCTTTACCTCCAAACTGACTAAAGACTTGTCAGATAAATGGTTAATAGCAACCTGCATACCAATCGCTAGCACCGAAGCACCTACCAAACCCGCCAAGACAGCACTACCTTTAAAGTCAAATAGTTGCAGACTGTTAAACCAGCCAACAAACCCACTTTGCGCCGTTGATAAGCGCCTAACATTCAACTCAGCCATAGCTTGCTGGCGAGCCTGTTGCAACCGTGTTTGGAGCTGAGGACTTAAATTATCAGCTTCGCGGTTTAAACCCTGTTCGAGCGCATTCAGCCACTCTTTATCCCGCTTATTGTCCATTAACTATCTCCCAGATAATCGCGCATCTGTCGCATTGCGCGCGCTAAATGTGTTTTCACACTCCCCTCAGAACAGCCCATGATTTTTGCTGTTTCAGTAATGTCATAACCTTCCCAAGCACGCAGAATTAAAGCTTGCTGCTGGCGCAAAGGTAATTGTCCGATCAATTCCACCAAGCGCTGACTGAGTTCATCATTTTGTAGTTGTCGGTCTGGCTCTAAAAATTGAGTCTGGGCGACTAACTCATCCGGCTCAGGCGTATCCTCAGTTTCGCCTGAGTCATGAAAAAATACCCGCCAGCGCTGCCGAACTTGCCGTCGCCGATGCCAATCATTAATTTTACTATGCAAAATGCTATGAAAAAGCGCACCCCATTCTATTTGCGGATGCTGGCTATAGTTCTGCACTAAGCCAAGCATGGCGTCTTGAACTATATCAAGCGCATCTTCTTCATTGTGTGTTGCTAGCCGAGCGGTAATAAAAGCTCGTTTTTCTACACTTTCTAAGAAGTAATTCATCGAAATGGATGAGCTCAGATCATGCTCCTTTGCCTCCCTACTACCCAACTTATCGCTCGCCATTGCTGTCTTATCGACAGAAACGAGCTCTTGTTGTTGAATTCCTTGTACTAACATGATGCTTGGTTCATCCTTGATAACGGTTTACCACACCAAACGTTGACACTAGTAGTGTTTGAGTTCTTTCTGTGAAAGAATTCCTTGCGAAAAGTTCCTCGAACCCCTGATTAGGAGAGTAATTCATGCGTTGGAAATCTGGCAGACGCAGCGGAAATATTGAAGATAGACGCTCAGGTATGGGTGCTCCAGCCAAGGTCGGCGGGATTGGTTTGATTTTAATGCTAGTCGTCGCCTGGCTAATGGGCGCTGACACCATGCAGTTATTGGGTATGGCAGGTAGTAACTTGGTAGGGACTACTATGACCGTACAACAACCCACCGCTGAGGAACAAGAAGATGCTGAGTTTGTCTCGGCCATCGTGGCACAAACCGAGGATGTTTGGGGTCCCATGTTTCAAGCAGCGGGGCAAAAGTACCAAGAACCACGCCTAGTCTTGTTCTCTGAGCAAATCGAATCAGCTTGTGGTTATGCATCAGCAGCGAGTGGCCCGTTTTACTGCCCAGCGGATCAAAAGGTTTATATTGATTTAGCCTTCTTCCATGAGTTACGTCGCTTAGGCGCACCGGGTGACTTTGCGCGTGCTTATGTAGTGGGTCATGAAATCGCGCATCATGTGCAAAATCAATTGGGTACTTCTAACAAAGTGAGTCGCTTACAATCTCAAGTGAGCGAAAGTGATTCCAATGCGTTATCAGTGCTCTTAGAGCTGCAAGCTGATTGCTATGCAGGGACTTGGGCACATCACGCTCAGAAAAACTTTAATACATTAGAAGCAGGCGATATTGAAGAAGGCCTACAAGCCGCCTCTTCTATTGGCGATGATCGCTTACAAAAGATGAGTGGGCGGCGGGTCAATCCCGATGCGTTTACCCACGGCACTTCTGAACAGCGTGTCAAATGGTTCAAAACAGGCTTACAGTATGGAGATATGAATCGCTGCGATACCTTCGCGAGTCTCCGTTAAATTTTCAGCGGACTATCCTCTCAATTTAGAGAGGCTAGTCTTCAAAACTGATGTGGCTTACTCAGCAAAATTCATCTCTAAATACTTAAACACTGCAAACATGCCCATAGCTTCGCCTCCAATAGGTCGACCCGGGCGAGCACGTAAATTCCAAGCCATCACATCAAAATGCGCCCAAGGAATTCGGCTAGGGACAAACTCATTTAAGAATAAAGCCGCCGTGATCGCACCACCATAACTATCACCACTGTTACTTAAATCAGCCACACTACTACGTATCTTTTCTAAATAAGGCTTATGCAGTGGCAAATTCCAGATCAAATCATTACTCACGGTCGAGGCAGCTTGTAGCTTTTGCATTAAAGCACGGTCATTAGAGAAAAAAGCTGGAATCTCAGTGCCCATAGCTACCCGAGCTGCGCCCGTTAAAGTCGCGAAATCAATAATGACATCAGGATTACTTTCTGCTGCATAAGCCAAAGCATCACAAAGAATCAAGCGCCCTTCTGCATCGGTATTATCGACTTCAACCGTCTTGCCTAAACGAGTATGTAATACATCACCGGGGCGGAAAGCATCACCACTGATGGCATTATCCACCGCTGGAATCAGCACTTGTAAGCAGATAGGCAGTTCTAATTGCATAATCAAACGCGCAAGACCTAAAACATGCGCGGCTCCGCCCATATCCTTTTTCATTAAGCGCATATTAGAAGATGGCTTAATATCCAAACCACCCGTATCAAAGCACACCCCTTTACCGACCAAACAAACTAAGGGGTCATCTTGATTACCCCAGTTTAATTCAATTAAGCGGGGTGCATGCGCACTCGCTCGCCCAACGGCATGAATACTTGGGAAATTCTCTTTGAGTAAGGCACTACCGGTAATAACCTCAACCTCTGCACCATGCACTTCAGCTAAACGGCGTGCTACTTGCTCTAAATCTTGGGGCATCAAATGATTAGCGGGCATATTAATCAAGTTACGCACTAGGTTAAACGCTTCAACCATCGCATTAACCCGTGCAGCCTGTTGGGCGACATAAATCACTGGTCGAATTGAGCCTTCAGTGGTGCGAAATTGCTCGAAGTTATAACAACCTAAACCCCAGCCTACTAATATCTGCTCAAGATCTTGGCTATTCCAATCCCCTTCCAGATAGTATTCACCACTGGGTAGTTGACTAGGCAGGCCCGCCAAAGCCCATAATATGCCTTCAGCCTCATTCAAGCCGCAAAATACCTGTACCAAGCGCCCTGCTGAATCGGGAATCAAGCAAATCGTCTCAGGCTTGCCACGATAGCCTTGTACTGTGAGCCAATTCCGCCCAGCTTCATGAATACCGCTTTTAATTTCGACTAAACTGGCTTCAGTCACTAAGCGAATAGGAATGGCGATAGCACTTTTTTCATAGGTGAACATAGTTATGCGTCTCTACTTGTTGTTATGAACTTTATCGTGTTGTGATTGACAAGCCAGCAACCGGACTTCATGCTTTGGCTAAAGAATTTACAAGCATAAGCCATTTGCCCAAAACTAGCACTGCTAATACTGATAAGAACTCATGATGCGATTGGATACCACTTATACGGTTAATACACCTGAAGGCATTGCTTTAGAGCTATCGCCTGCTGGCCCTGTTGCACGCACACTGGCGTGGCTAGTAGATTTAGCGATTCGGGCTGGAGTGAGTCTACTCATTATCATCTTATTAGCCTTCATGGGTAACCTTGGTATCGGTATCGCCCTGATCTTGATCTTTTTATTAGAGTGGTTTTATCCGGTCTGGTTTGAGTTACGCTCTCAAGGTCAAACACCGGGCAAACGCCTGCTTAACATTTATGTAGCACAACTGGATGCTAGCCCGATTTCTCCAGCTGCCTCAGTGGTTCGGAATCTATTACGGGTGGTCGACTTCCTTCCTTTGTTTTATGGATTTGGCTTAGCGAGTACCTTGATGACCAAGCGCTTTCAACGTTTGGGAGATCTGGCCGCAAATACGGTCGTCTTACATAAAAGCTTGCCCGTACTGAGCCACCGTGATTTTTCTGCTAGCCCAGAGCCTGCTAATGTTTCGCTTGCTTTAAGCGAGCAACAAGCCTTAATTCTATTTGCACAACGTCAAAGCACTTTAACCCCCGAACGCCAACAGGAATTGGCCGGATTGACGGATAGTTTAGTGAAGAACAAGGCTGATCCTGCTGCACATTTACGTAATATTGCGAGCTGGCTGATAGGAAAACACGAATGAAACAGTCGACTTTCGTGGAAACCAATGAGCCTTTATGGGCTAAGATAGAAGCTTGGCTCGACTTCCAACACCTCCCACGCAAAGAACGTAAAACTCGCAGCAAGGAAGAACCAAGCCTAGATTTTCCCGCAGATTATCGCCATGTTTGCCACCATTTGGCGTTAGCGCAATCACGGATGTATAGCCCCTTGCTAATCGAACGCTTAAATCAATTAGTGGTACGTGGGCATAATCAACTTTACTCAAGCCGCATGCACTTTTGGCATCATGTTGTCGATTTCTTTTTGCGGGGCTTACCACAATTAGTCCGCCAAGAACGTAAAGTGATTTATCTCGCTACAATGTTATTTTTTGGCAGCCTATTTAGCATGATTATTGCGATTCAAATTCAGCCTGAATTAGTTTATTCAGTGATTGATGGTTCGCAAGTGGCGATGATGGAGGAAATGTATGACCCCAAAAATAGCTCACGTTTTGGGCGCGAACGCGAAGCTGATAGCGATGTCTACATGTTTGGCTTCTATATTCGCAATAATACGGGCATAGGCTTTCAGACTTTTGCGGGTGGCTTAGCTTTCGGTTTAGGCACGCTATTTTTTCTACTTTATAATGGCATTGTGATTGGAGCTATTGCGGGACATTTAACCGAAATTGGCTATATTGAAACTTTTTGGGGTTTTGTCGCTGGGCATAGTGCTTTTGAATTAACTGCGATTGTCTTATCAGGGGCTGCTGGTTTAAAGTTGGGTCAATCCTTGATTATGCCGGGGCGTAAATCCCGCCGCTTAGCTTTGTTAGATAATAGTCGCATCGCTATCCAGTTAGTTTACGCTGCGGCACTATTATTTATTATGGCCGCATTCGTAGAGGCTTTCTGGTCTTCTCAAGCGATTATTCCCTATACCGTTAAATATGTAGTAGGCATTAGCCTTTGGATACTATTGATTACTTATTTTGTGCGAGTTGGTCGTGAGCGTAATACATGAAACTAACTGATTTAAGTATTCAAGTTCGCCAACGCTCGGCTTGGGAAGCAATTGACTTAGGCTTTTCATTTGTGCAGCAGCACTGGTTTAAGTTAATGCTGCCGCATTTTTTACTCGTAGTTTTGATCGCTATTCCAGTTTGGTTGATTTTACCTGAGAACTATTTGTGGTTAGCTAGCCTAGTTGTTTGGTGGTTTAATCCACTGCTTGACCGATTGCTCTTACATATCATTAGTCGTCAATTGTTTAATGAACCCATTACCACCGCTGAAGCCTTTAGTGCTTTACCTAAGCTTATTCGCAATACTGGCTTATTAAGTGCTTTAAGCTATCGACGCTTTTCTTTTTCCCGTAGTTATAACTTACCCATTTGGCAATTAGAAGGCTTACATGGGAAAGAGCGTAAAGCACGCCAAGAGCTTATTTACTTGCAGGGACATAGCAATGCAATTTGGCTGACTATTGGCTGCAAGCTCTTGCAAATTATCATTGTTTTTTCTTTATATAGCCTGATTTTTATGCTCGATCCTACTAGCCAATTTTGGGAGCATGTTAAAAGTATCTTCCGTGGCAATGTGGATATGGATGAAGAGTATTGGTTTACCTTGCTGGATTTTATTTTTAACCTAACTACGATCCTGTTGATTGAGCCATTTTATGTTGCCGCCGGCTTCATGCTTTATATTAATCGACGGACTCAACTAGAAGCTTGGGATATTGAAATTGCCTTCCGTAATTTGGGTGAGCGTTTAAATAGCCTAGCAAAAGGTAGTACTATTTTATTACCTAGCCTGATATTAATTTTAATTACTAGTGGACTTGGGTTGGGTACAACAACACCTGTTTATGCGCAATACCCTGAATCCAAGAATGAAATATTAACCAAAGAACGCTTATCTGCCGAGCAAGCACAAGTAAAAATTAACGAGGTGATGAGTTTAGAAGAATTCAATAATCGCCGCAAAGTGAGCTCTTGGCAGGCAAAAAACAAAGAAGCAGAAAAAGAAAAAAATGAGGGAAAATTTTCTGAATCAGTCATCCAATTGATAGCCTCAATTCTTAAAACCCTACTTTGGATTGCAGCGATTGTCGCCATCATCTTTGCCCTGATTTATCGCCAAAAAATCGTTAACCTGTTAAAACCTTCACGCAAGCAACAAACAGCACATGTGGTTCCTGATGTTTTATTCGGTTTAGATATTCGGCCTGAATCCTTACCAGAGGATATTGCTGGCACAGCGCGGCAACTTTGGCAACAAGGCCATGCACGCGAAGCCTTGAGCCTATTATATCGTGGTGCTTTAGTGGGTTTGACTCAGCAAGAGCAATTAGAAATTCATGCTAGCCATACCGAAGGCGATATTCTCAAGCTCGCTAAACCGCCATTAGCAGCCGAGCGTTTTAATTATTTGAGTAGCCTGACTAAGCTCTGGCAAACCATTGCTTATGCGCATCGCACACCTAGTAATACGGAGGTAGAGCCTTTATTTGCTAATTGGGATGCCTTCCAGAGGCCAGCCCCACACCTAGAGCTTGCTGAGGCTTCAGTATGAGACTGCAAAATCTAGTGATTGGCTTGTTAGCTATCGTGATCTTTGCGGTGGGCTGCCTGTGGTTTTTGCAAAACTACGAGCTGAAAGAAGTGGATGAGTACACAGGCTATCGTGGCGAGGCACGGACTAACGATCTGTTTGCAGCACGCTTATTTTTAAAGCGCATGGGTATACCTGCCAGTCGCGAAGATGGCTTACCTAAGCTACCCGCTATTGATACGGTGATTGTGTTGGATACCAGTCGCTACACCATGTCACCACAAAAAATTCAAACTATCTTGGCTTGGGTGGAACAAGGTGGGCATTTGGTCACACGCGCTCGCGTCGACTATGAAACCGAAGAAGCAGCTGCGGCTGATGATAAAAAGCTCGAAGTTGAAGATCGAGACCCGCTGCAAAAAGCCTTAGCGGTTGAAATCGGCGATAATTTACTTCTGGAAGAAAAAGAATTACCCGTCAAACTACAACTGGCGAATCAGGCTAAGCCTTTGGATTTAGAGATTGATTATTTCAATGAATTAGTCATTAAAAACCCAGCAGCTCGAGCCTATCAGATCAAGCAGAAAAACTTTCTACTGCAGATTCCGCATGGGCAAGGCTTAATCACGCTAGCGTCTAACTTGGAATTTGCGGAAAATCACCTGATTGATGCTGCCCAACATGCCGAATTTTTCTGGTGGTTGTTGCATAGCCACAATCCTCAGTTCAAGCAAGTATGGCTCGTTAATCAAGATACTCTGCCTGAGTTAAGCACGCTCTTAAGGCAATATGCCTTGCCTATCATTTTGATGTCCTTGCTGCTATTAGTAGCCATTTTTTGGGCATTGATTCCCCGCTTTGGGGCTTTTATTCCTGAGCCTATCCCTGAACGGCGGCGCATTATTGAGCATATCAAAGCGAGCGGACAGTTTATGTGGAAACGCCAAGCTCAAGGCAAACAACAATTATTAGAAAGTGCGCGTCATGCGGTGCGCCAAGAAGCACGTAAGCATATTCCCGGCTGGCAATGGCTGGAGCCAGAACAACAAACTGAGCAACTGGTTAAATACCTACAGCTGACTCCTGAGCACTCTCAATCGCTGCACCTATTATTAACAGCCCCAACAGTGGCTGACGCTGATTTTATTCGTTTGGTGCAACTTGCTAATACCCTAAGGAAAACAACATGAATGCAACTTTGCCAACTCCTAGTTTGAGTCTGGATCAAGCCAGCCGTTTAGCTGAGCAAATTCATACTGAAATCGCCAAAGCCTTGATTGGCCAGCAGGCGGTGATTCGTGAAACCTTAATTGCGTTGTTAGCAGGCGGGCATGTCTTGATTGAAGGTGTACCCGGCTTAGGTAAAACTTTATTGGTGCGCGCCTTAGCCAAAACTATTTCAGGACAGTTTGCACGCATTCAATTCACGCCAGACCTGATGCCAGCCGATATTAGTGGTCATGTGCTATTTGACATGCACAACCAGCGCTTTGATGTCCGTAAAGGGCCGGTATTCACTAATTTACTACTCGCGGATGAGATCAATCGCGCCCCTGCGAAAACCCAATCTGCTTTACTAGAAGTCATGCAAGAACAACAAGTGACGATCGAAGGCACAGCTTATCCAGTTCCCTTGCCTTTTATGACTTTGGCGACTCAAAACCCACTGGAGCAAGAAGGCACTTACCCCTTACCTGAAGCCCAACTCGACCGTTTCTTATTAAAAATCTACATTGATTACCCAAGTTTAGAAGAAGAAATTGCGATGGTAAATGCGGTAACCAATCAACAAGTAGGTGATCGCTTTCAACTGGATCAATTGCAAGCGGTGGTGACACCTGAAGCAATTTCAGCTATGCAACAAATCACTGCACAAATTGCCGTTGATCATGCTGTCATGGATTATGCAGCGCGAATTACTCAAGCAACACGTAAAGGCCAAGGTTTACGGTTTGGCGCAGGCCCACGCGGCAGTATTGCACTAGTACGTGCAGCCCGCGCCCATGCTTTATTAGAAGGACGCGATTTCGTCCATCCTGATGACATCAAACAAATTGCACTGCCCGTGTTGCGCCATCGTGTGTCCTTAGCGCCAGAAATGGAGTTGGAAGGCTATAACACCGATCATGTATTGAATGCAGTACTCGAAAAAACTGAAGCACCGCGCCAATGATTCTGCCTGCCCACCGCAGCTTTTATGTCATTGCAGCTAATTTAGCGTTAGCTGTGTTGGTGAGTTTTTTCCCAACATGGATCGGCATTTGGTATACCTGTATAGGTCTTAGCTTTGGCCTCTGGCTGATTGATGCCCTGCTCTCTTTATCTAAGCATGGCTTAGAAATTGAACGCTTAGTGCCTGCCTCACTACCTGTGGGGATTAAACGTAATATTAGCCTGCGAATTCGCCATACCAGTGCTAAACCGCTGACCGTCATCCTCTATGATCATTATCCGCAACAAGTGCAAGCTCAAGGTTTACCGCTGCGCTTTAGTTTGCCGGTAGGCGAATATGCAGAACCTGTCTACAGCATCACCCCGTTAGAGCGTGGGAAATACCTATTCCCGAAAACCCAAATACGAGTACTGTCCCCTTTTCAGCTGTGGTGGCGCGACCGCAAATTAATTGTTGAATCCGAGGTGAGGGTTTACCCCAACTTTGCAGCGATTGCGCAATATGCTTTATTAGCTACTGATAATCATCTGAGCCATTTGGGGATTATGAAACGGCGCAGACGTGGCGAAGGCCAAGACTTTCATCAGCTACGTGAATATCGTGCAGGTGATAGCCTACGCCAAATTGATTGGAAAGCCAGTGCGCGCATGCACAAAGCTATCTCACGTGAATACCAAGATGAGCGCGATCAAGATATTATTTTCTTGATTGATTGCGGTCATCGTATGCAGGCCAAAGACGGCGAGCTTTCTCACTTTGATCACACACTTAATGCTGTGTTATTAATGGCTTATGTGGCACTTAAACAAGGGGATGCAGTGGGTTTGGCGACTTTTGGTGGTGCTGAGCGTTGGTTACCTGCAAAAAAAGGCCAACTTAGCCTGAATCAAATTCTCAATACACTGTATGATTTACAAGCTACCCTGCAAGCACCTGATTACAGCCAAGCAGCCTCTGAGTTGCTAATTCGCCATAAAAAGCGTGCTTTAGTGATTTTAATCAGTAATTTGCGGGATGAAGACACTGATGATTTATTACCGGCATTAACACTGTTGCGAAAACGGCATTTACTTCTGCTGGCGAGCATGCGCGAGCAGGCACTCGATCTTAAATTGGAGCAACCCTTCGATAATTTAGAAGATGCTATTGAGCAAGCAGCGACTCAACACTATCTGCATTTGCGCCAACAAACACTCGAGCGAATACGTGCAACGGGAACTTTATGCTTAGACGTCTCTCCAACCGACTTATCCACCCAGCTGATTAATCGCTACCTAGAAATTAAGCGTAGTGGTGCTTTGTAGCCGATATAATTCAGCCTATTCGCCGCTAGTGAGAGGTTTTTGTATAAAAAACCGCAGGGGCTTTTTAAATAAAAATCAATGTGAAAATTCACATATGCAAACTGTGAGGCTTGCTTGCCTACCTTAGCTATGAATGGGAATATTGCGGCTTTTCAACTCGGTGACACGACACCTTTATGTTGAGACCTGAACATATACGAGCCTTACGCCAACACGGGTTTCCTCCCGAGATGGTGTTGGTCAGCTTCGATGCGACCACGCTTCAACGTGGTGTACACTATTTCGAGGCTAAGCGTGTCATTGAACTCTCTAGTGATTTCCCTAGTTTAAGTGAAGTACGGCTCAAAGGTATTGTACTAGGCAATAGCAATTACAGCACTGATGTATTACTGGATCTGAATAACCATCAAGTTGTTAGCACCTGCACCTGCCCTGTAAGCCATCAATGTAAGCATGCAGTTGCTACCCTACTCCAATATGTAGGCGACCGAATTCAATCCACGGCACCCAAAACCGTCACTGAAAAAATCGAAGAGCCGACTGCGATCCAACTCTGGCTAGCCGATTTGAATACTGCTCCGCGTCAAGCTGAAGACCCTCAAGCTGAGGACAGTGCTGAAACAACACGCATGGACTTGATTTACCTGCTAGAGCAGCGCAATAAATTAAGTAATCGAGTTGAGATTAATCCACGTAAAGCAACCCGCCTGAAACGTGGTGGTTATGGTCAAGCTTACCAAGTGCAATTAGATGATTTGATTTATGCATGGAAAAATCATCCTTTTCACTACCAAGAAATTGACTCAGATATCAGTCAGCTGATTGTCCCCCATACCACTTATTACAGTTCTAGCTCGCGCCAGCTAGAACTAAAAGGTAGTGTGGGTTTAATTGCACTCGAAATGCTCTTAAAAACAGGTCGTGCCTTTTGGAAAACCACCGAACATTTAGCCCTTAAAGCGGGTGCGCCGCGTAGCCTCGATATTTATTGGGAAGAAAAAGGCAGTAATAGCCAAATTCGCCATCGGACTATTCCACCCATACAAGATTATTTCTGGATGGAAAAACTGTTCTATATTGACCAGTTACGCGGTGAATGTGGTGCGTTAGAGCATGGCTCGATGACCGCAGCACAAGTACTTAAGCTACTCACTGCTCCACCTATCCCGAGCACTGAAGCTAACCAAGTCAGCCAACGTTTACTCGATATTCTCCCCGATGCCGAAATCCCCTTACCTGATGCGAGCATGAATCCGCAGGTGATTGAGGAAACCGGCATTGTACCGGTCGCGCATGTCCTGCTGTACATTCCTGACGAACATGCCTCCAGCTTTGGCCAGCACCGCATTCGCTTAAGCTTTAAATACGGCAATCACCAATTAGCCAATTACAGTACACAAGGCATTCAAACGGTGCGCGATGAGAATATCCGCTATCGGATTCATCGTGATTTAGATTTTGAGCAAGATGCCTTAGAGCAATTACAAGTGCTAGGCTTTGAAGGTACCGAACCTAATAAATTAGAACTACGCGTACCTAGTGACAATCCTAGTTTACAAGCTTTGCGTTGGAATTATCTGCTGGAAAAAGGCTTAGCCGAGCTAGAGCTTGATGGCTGGGAAATTGAATACGCTGATAATTTCTCGCTAGAATTTACCACCATTGATGACTGGGAAGCGGAGCTTGCGAGCAGCGGCGAAAACTGGTTTGAAATCAGCTTAGGCTTTGTGGTCGACGGTAAGCGGATTAATCTCTTGCCGATTTTAGTCGACATGATTTCGCAGATGCATGATCCCCAAGAGCTGAAAAAGCTCCTACAAGATCAACAGCACTTGCTGATTCCTTTAGATGAGAAGCATTGGGTTAAACTCGATTCCCAACGTCTGACCAAAATCTTAGATACTCTAATTGAATTGTATGATCATGCGCCTTTGAATGCTGATGGCAATTTACTGCTGCATCAGGTTCAAGGTTTAGGTTTAACCGATCTACTCAATGATCCGCGCTTAACTTGGAAAGGTGCTGATGAATTACGTTTGCTAAGTAAGCAACTCATTCACTTCCAAGGCATTCGCCCAGTGGAGCTACCCAAAGATTTAAACGCCGATCTGCGCGAATATCAATACGAAGGTTTGAATTGGTTGCAGTTTTTACGCGAATATCATTTCAATGGCGTGCTTGCGGACGATATGGGCTTGGGCAAAACCTTACAGGCTCTAGCACACCTTTTAATTGAGAAACAGGCTGGGCGCGCTGACCGCCCTACTTTAGTGATTGCCCCGACTAGTTTGATGAGCAATTGGCGGCG
This sequence comes from Thiolinea sp., assembly GCA_049290875.1. GTDB lineage: Bacteria > Pseudomonadota > Gammaproteobacteria > Thiotrichales > Thiotrichaceae > Thiolinea. The sequence continues at coordinate 177,644 of JBATOI010000028.1, read as the reverse complement.
CGAAGCAGAAAAATTCACACCTTCACTCAAAGTTTTAACCCTGCATGGCCCTGAACGCGAGCAATATTTCGAGCAGCTCAAAGACTATGATTTAGTGCTAACTACCTATGCTTTAGTACTGCGGGATGAAGAACTTTATCGCCAGCATGAATTTCATTATTTGATTTTGGACGAAGCTCAAGCGATTAAAAATGCCAAAGCTAAAACGACCCAAGCCATTTATGAACTGAATGCGCGCCATCGCTTGTGCCTGACCGGTACACCAATGGAAAATCATCTCGGTGAGCTCTGGTCAATGTTCCGCTTTCTGATGCCTGGTTTCTTAGGGCCTTTGGATCGTTTTGGGCGCTTATTCCGCGTGCCAATTGAAAAGCATGGTGACCCTGAACGGCAGATGCAACTACGCAAGCGCTTACAACCCTTCATGCTACGCCGGACTAAAGAGCATGTTGCGAAAGAATTGCCGCCTAAAACCGAAATTATTCGCACCATTGCTTTAGAAGGCGTACAGCGTGATTTGTATGAAAGCGTGCGCTTAGCCATGGATAAAAAGCTGCGCGAAGAAATCAATCAGAAAGGCTTTGCACGCAGTCAAATTATGATTTTGGATGCACTGCTTAAACTCCGCCAAGTCTGTTGTGATCCACGCCTGTTGAAGCTCGAGAGTGCGCAAGGCATTAAAGCCTCAGCTAAGCTGGAGATGCTGATGGAGATGCTGATCGAAATGCTAGATGAAGGGCGTAAAGTGCTGCTGTTCTCGCAATTCACCTCCATGCTTGAGCTGATTGAACAAGAGCTAGTAAAAAATAATATTAGCTTTAGCAAACTGACTGGCCAAACCCGTGATCGTGAAACTGCGATTAATGCCTTCCAAGAAGGTACTGCGCAAGTATTTTTGATTAGTTTAAAGGCGGGTGGCACTGGCTTGAACTTGACGGCTGCGGATACAGTAATTCATTACGATCCATGGTGGAATCCTGCTGTGGAGCAACAAGCAACAGACCGTGCTTACCGTATCGGCCAAGACAAACCTGTATTCGTCTATAAACTGCTCACTGAAGAGACCGTTGAAGAGAAAATTCTGAAGCTGCAAGAACGCAAACAATCGCTCGCAGATGGTCTATATACAGGTACTAATCAAGCAGATTCAAATTTTAATCAAGATGATTTACTCGACTTATTAAAGCCACTGGGTCTGTGATAAGCCGAGTCATTCAGTGAATAATTACCGCTTGTCGATTTTTTTATTACGTCAGTAGAGAATTTGCATATTTTACGAGCAACTTGTCTAGGCTTTAGACGATCCCTCAACTCAAGTCTGGTGGGACATTTCTACTAACAATATGGAGATTACATTATGAGCTTTCTCAGTGAATTTAAAGCATTTGCCATGCGTGGCAATGTAGTTGACCTCGCAGTCGGTGTGGTCATCGGTGCCGCTTTTGGCAAAATTGTTACTTCTTTAGTCAATGACATTATTATGCCGCCCATCGGTATGCTATTAGGTGGAGTTAATTTTAGCGATTTATCGATTGCCTTGGATGAAGCAGGCAAAGTCGTCATTAAGTATGGCGCGTTCATCCAAACCATGATCGACTTCTTGATTATCTCTATGGCAATTTTCTTGTTGATTAAAGCAATTAATAAGGTACAAAAGCCGAAAGAAGCACCCCCTGCTGGCCCTACTCAAGAAGAGCTATTGATTCAAATTCGCGATATTTTGAAAACAAAATAAGCGCCAACTGCAAAAGCTAGGGCTAGGCGTCAAACCGATAGCCCTAGAGTAAACCACGCTCCGCAAACGAAACAATCTGTTCCCCCACTACAAAATGATCCAGCACACGTACATCAATCAGTGCTAAAGCATCTTTGAGTTTTTGGGTAATGCGCTCATCGGCTTGGCTTGGTTCAGCAATCCCCGAGGGGTGATTGTGGGCAAATATCACAGCAGCCGCATTATGTTTGATCGCATTGCGTACCACTTCACGCGGATGCACGGTAGCGCTATCTATCGTGCCTTGAAATAACTCTTCGTATTGCAGCACGTGATGACGATTATCTAAAAATAGGCAGGCAAACACTTCAGCGGGTCGATCACGTAGGCGAGTGCTCAAATAAAAACGTACCGAATCAGGGTCAGATAAAGCAGCACCGCGGTCTAAGCGTTCTTTTAAATAGCGGCTCGACATCTCCAACACAGCTTGCAGTTGCACATACTTAGCTTGGCCTAAACCGTTACCTTCACAAAAATGCTCTTCGTCCGCCTCAAACAAAGCGCGCAAACTGCCAAATTCATGCAATAATTCGCGAGCCAAATCGACTGCTGTTTTGCCGCGCGTACCCGTACGCAAAAAGATCGCTAGCAACTCAGCATCGGACAGCGCCTGAGCGCCACGTAATATTAATTTTTCACGCGGGCGTTCATCGGCAGGCCAATTTTTTATCGGTATCATGAGATTCAGTGACAAGGTTAAGACAGGCTGATTGTATGACACTACAAGGCAAACAAATTCTTTTAGGGATAAGTGGTGGCATTGCGGCTTACAAGGCTGCGGAGTTGACACGTCTACTGACTAAAGCGGGTGCGACGGTGCGCGTCTGCATGACGCCAGCTGCTGGTGAATTCATTACGCCACTCACACTGCAAGCTCTTTCTGGTCATCCTGTGAATACCACCTTGCTTGATCCAGCCGCTGAAGCGGGTATGGGGCATATTGAATTAGCACGTTGGGCTGATCATATTCTCATTGCCCCCGCGACTGCTGATTTGATCGCACGTTTAGTGGCTGGTATGGCTGACGATTTACTCACTACACTCTGCTTAGCCTCTGCTGCCCCGCTTAGTATTGCGCCCGCGATGAATCAACAAATGTGGAAGCATGCAGCTACTCAAGAAAATATTGCCACTTTAACTAAACGTGGGGTGCGCATCCTTGGCCCTGACCAAGGTGCACAAGCCTGTGGTGATATTGGCCCCGGACGCATGTTAGAGCCTGCTGCGCTACTTCAAGCCATGCTCGACTTTTATCAGCCTGTTGATTTACCGTTAAGTGGCTGCAAAGTGTTAATTACCGCAGGTCCGACTCGCGAACCGATCGACCCAGTGCGCTTTATTACGAATCGCAGCTCAGGAAAAATGGGCTATGCAGTCGCTGAAGCCGCCCGTGATTTAGGGGCTGAAGTTAACTTAGTTTCTGGCCCGGTTAACTTGGCCGCACCGGCTAAAGTACAACGTATTTCAGTAGAAACTGCACAGCAAATGCTCGAAGCTTGCCAATTAGCCGTAAGCAATGCAGATATTTTCATTGCGACTGCTGCAGTAGCCGATTACACACCTGCTGTAGTGGCTGACCAAAAAATCAAAAAATCCACGGACGAATTGAGCTTAGCGTTAACTAAAACCACCGATATTTTAGCGACCTTAAGCCTTGCCAACCCCCAACTTTTCAGTGTGGGCTTTGCTGCTGAAACCAATGATGTACTGACTTATGCCCGCAGTAAATTAGAGCGTAAAGGCTTAAAAATGGTGGCTGCCAATTTGGTCGGGGATGGCAAAGCCTTTGATCAAGACAATAATGCTTTAGAGGTGGTTTGGCAGGGTGGTTCGACCTCATTGCCCGACATGGATAAAAAGCAACTCGCGCAAGCGCTGATGAAACTAATCAGCACACATTATCAAACTTGGAAACAGCAAGATGGCACGCATTGAATACAAAATTATCGACTCACGTATTGGTAAATTATTTCCTTTGCCTGCTTATGCCACCAGCGGTTCAGCCGGGATGGATTTGCGGGCTTGCTTAGATGTGGCTTTGACCTTGAATCCGGGTGAAACTAAGCTGATTCCTACCGGGCTTGCGATTCATATTGGTGATCCAAGTTTAGCCGCCGTCATTTTGCCACGCTCAGGCTTAGGGCATAAGCACGGTGTGGTTTTAGGTAATTTAGTAGGCTTGATTGATTCAGATTACCAAGGGCAATTAATGATTTCCTGCTGGAACCGTGGGCAACAAAGCTTTGTCATAGAACCGGGTGAGCGCATTGCACAATTGGTATTCGTGCCTGTAGTCCAAGTAGAATGGGCTGCAGTGGAAGATTTTGATCAATCTGCACGCGGCACGGGTGGTTTTGGGCATTCAGGCCGCCAATAACTCACTAATTTAGAAAGATTATTTTAAAAATTGAGCACGACTATAAAAATAGGGGCTTTTATGAAACTCAAATACTCATTTCTGTATTTTCTTGCCTGTTCGCTTTCTGTAACTTTGTTAGCAGCTTGCACAGCAGCACCCTCTAGTAATCGCTATAGCACAACCCAAGCAGGTACTTTACAAGAAGTTCAATTTGGTACAGTGGTTGCCGTGCGTCCCGTGATGATCGAGCAAAATAGTACCGAAACAGGTCAAGTTGCTGGCGGTATCATTGGTGGTGTCGCGGGTAGCGAAGTGGGCCAAGGTAAAGGGCAAATCGTGGGCAGTGTAGCCGGTGCGGTCGCAGGTAGTGCGATTGGTAGTATCATTGATCGTGCTTCAGACGCTAAACAGGGTTTAGAAATCACCGTCAAATTGCAAAACGATAAAATCGTTGCTTTAGCACAAATCGCCGATGAAATGTTCCAAGTGGGGGATAGTGTAAAAATCCTTAGCAGCAATGGTAAATCGCGCGTCGTGCATTAAGCCTAGGCCGCTTTCGAACGTATCCAAGCACTCAGCGAAATCAGACTCGCCAGTAAAGAGACTAAACTGGCGAGTGCCGCAATCGCTAATTCAGTGGCATGGCGCAACACTCTCACCGTGCCAAGTGCGCCCTTGCCTAATAGTTTCAAAATGCCTTTAGTTTCAGTGCCATATTTCACACTGAGCTTTTCTAAGCGCCGCAAATCATCTACTGAATCGGCATAGCGCAAAATATCTAAAGTATCGACCAGCGAAGTGGATTTGCGAATCGAATTCACTTGAGTGGCCGTGTCACTTAACACATCGAGCGCTTTGGGGTTATAAGCTTTCAGCGCGGCTTGGCGTAAATTATCGAGGCTCTTTTCACCACGAGTGGCTAGCAAAAAGGTTTTATAATCAAATAAATCAGTCGCTTGCTTAATGAGCACAGACTGCATCTTGGGTGAGAGCTTATTGGCTCGTGTGGCCATTTTAAGAGTAGAAGATCCCGTTTTTAAGGGCGCTGCCGAGCCAGAACTTAATACTGTAATCGCCGTTAAGCCCACGCCCACTCCAGCCAAAGCAGTAATCAACTCATTGACCTCTTTGCCAGCTTGCAAGTTTTGATACTGCTCATACAAATCACGCGCATCGCCAATCACGGTGAAATCCGCAGTGACAGCACCGGCCACACCTGCGCCCGTATCGCCCGAACCTTCAATAAAGCCATTCGCAAATTGCTCAGCTTGTCGGCGAGTAACTTGCCAAGGCGTTTCTAAAGCTTCAATACGCGGAAGGAAATTGGCCGCATTCACTGCATAGCCAAAGGTTTGCGCGATGGCTAAATACATCCGCGCATCCTCGGGATTATCATTTTGAATAGCGGCATTGATCTGTGCTTCCACCTCAGCGATTTTTACGCCCTTCGTCATCAAAGCCGCAATATCCGGCTCAAGCTCAGCAAAATCCCAATATTTGGCTATAGACATGAGGCTATAAACTAATAGGGCAAAAGCACAGAGAAATAAAATGGCTCTAAACATACTGAAAGTCTAGCGCAAACCCAGCGGGTTATTGGGATCAATCCCATCCATAAACGGCAAATGTCTTTCGTTATTAGTCAGTTGATAGACTTTACCAATCCAGTTACTGACCATGCTCTTGGCCGTATCACGCCAAGTATTCGGTAGTAACGAAATCAAACTGCTTTCGGGAAATTCGGGAATCTCCGTACCATGTACTCGTGCATACGCTAGGTGCAGGCGATATTCATTTAAAATCGCTTTCACTTGTGGGCGGAAGTAGTTTTGTGGAAATGGCGGATAATCGGGGCGACGCCCAAGATACCAAGCATTCACCTCACGCCGGAACTCCTTCATTAGGCTAATCCCGTCATATTCAGGATGACCTTGGAAAAATACAAAGCGGAATAAATCTGGGCTTACCGCTAAATGCACACCGGCTTTATGGCTTTCCGCCAAAACCCTCAAACCTTTCTCTTCTAACTGTTCACGGTCTATTTGATTAAAACGCGAATGCGGCACATCAAAATGCGTATTTAAGTTAGAGACTAAAGGATGTTCTGGCATGGTTAAGGCATGTTTATACACGCCCCAACGCTTAAAGCCTAACGAGCGGCGGCGAATCCCATACAAATGCTGGACAATCGCATGGCTAGCCAAACAAGAGCACAGGGTTGAAGTCACGTTTTCCTGTGCCCATTCAACCACTTCCATTAAGCCAGACCAGAAAGGTTCATCTTCTAGCTGGGCATGCACAGGGTTAGCACCGGTAATAATCAGCGCATCCAAGCCCTTCTGCTTAAGATCAGAAAATTTTTCATAGTATTGGGCAATATGTGCTTGCGCTGCTTCACCCCGTGGCAGACTATCCAAGGTGAAAACATGCATATGGAATTGGGCAATCTGATTCGACATACCCACCAAACGGAAGAATTGGCGCTCGGTCGCCATCAAGGCTGCATCTGGCATCATATTCAGTAAGCCAATATGTAACTCACGAATATCTTGATGCTGCGCATAGTCTTCGCGAAGAATATCTTGCCCTTCTGCCAGCAAACGCTGAAAGGTCGGCAGCCCTGAATGATCAACCAATGGCATAGTTATGCACCCTGATGACGGTTAATAGCAGTTTCTACTAATGCATTAAAATCGTGCTCATTACGCACTTTTGCAACCTCTTCTGAAGTCACAGTATAGCCGTAATTACGCGCAATCGTTTCATAGCGGGGAATGCGTGAATGAAATAGGCGAGGAAAAATCCAGCGGGTAAATTCATCCGGATCCATCTGTGCTGCATACTGCAAACCCGTTTCTTGCAGATAAATAGCCAATTGCTCTTGCAAGAACTGTGGACGATAGTACAAAGGCTTAGGGTCACTTTTAGCGCGATCAATCAGCTTTTGCTCTTCAGCCGGTGTCGTCACCTGGATATATAGAATCAAGGAATGCTCGGCTAATAGCTCAATCACCCCCGGCTCATCCAGCTCGCATAAACTGCCACCGACATCATTCACAAAATGAGAATAGCCGTAAATATTATGCGCCTTGCGAATAAATTCCGGCACATCGTACATGGCACGAATTTCTGCTAAGCGGTATTCAGCCTGATGACGCACAAATTGATCAAGTGCTACACCACCTAATTCAGGATTACCGAGCTTGCCTACATAAGAAAGCACCGGACCGGGATCATCAATCGTGATGTTATTAGTGATGAAGATCCAATCTTTGCGCAGCAGATCTTTTAAGAACGGCACTTTCATCGCCTGCTCTTTAATCAGATCGAGAATAGCTTCATCCAAGTAGCGCTTACCAATCCGATAATCGCCGGAATAATGGAACCAATCATGCTGGCGTAAAGTAGCGGAAAGATGCGTTTTTCCTACGCCAGACATTCCTAACAGAGTAACGCTTTTATTTTTCCATTGACGATAATCTTCAACCGACAGTCGCACAGCTATTCCCCAGATAAACTAAAACCAGAATTGTAAACAAAAAAGGCACCTGTTTGCACAGATGCCTTTCATGTGAGCTGCTTAGCAGAGTTTAAACTGCTAATTGTCTAGGTATAAATTACTTTTGACCTAAACCTAAGGCTTCCTTGACCAGTGCTTGCTGCTGCGCTTGATGCACATATAGCGAGCCTACCGCCGGAGCAGCGGCGGCTGGGCGGCTAACACAAGAGATCTCAGCCAATTCATAAGCCTCGAAGCGGTGACGAATTCCGTCCCACGCACCTTGGTTGACTGGCTCTTCTTGGCACCAAATCAAAGTTTGTAGATTTGGATAAGCAGAAACTACTTCACGCAACTCAGGTGCTGGGAATGGATAGAGTTGCTCAATCCGTACAATGGCAACATTGTCCAGATTACTCTTTCTACGCTCTTCCAATAAGTCGTAATAAACTTTACCACAGCACATGATCACGCGATCCACTGCTGACTTACTCTCTGGCTTGACATCCACATCATCAATGACAACTTGGAACTCGCCTTCAGTGAAATCTTTCAGGTCATTCACTGCTAAGGGGTGACGCAGCAAGCTTTTGGGGGTGAATACAATCAATGGCTTGCGATAATTACGCAACACTTGGCGACGCAGCATGTGGAAAGTTTGCGCAGGCGTAGTTGGCACTACAATCTGGATATTTTCCTGTGCAGCTAATTGCACCATCCGCTCAATCCGTGCTGAGGAGTGCTCCGGGCCTTGGCCTTCAAAGCCGTGGGGCAAGAACATCACCAGACCGCATAAACGTTGCCACTTTTGCTCACCAGAACTAATGAACTGGTCAATCACCACTTGCGCACCGTTGACGAAGTCACCGAATTGGGCTTCCCAAATCGTTAAATTCTCTGGTTCAGCGGTGGAATAGCCATATTCATAAGCCAATACTGCTTCTTCTGAGAGCACCGAATCGATGACGTTAAACGCACCTTGAGTCGGCGTCAGATTGAGCAGCGGTAACCACTGTTTACGCTCCTCTTGATGATGCAAGACTGCATGGCGATGCGAGAACGTACCACGACCACAATCTTGACCAGACAGGCGTACATTGCGACCTTCTTCCAGCAAAGTAGCATAGGCCAAAGTCTCACCAAAGCCCCAATCGGCTGGCTTTTCCCCTTTACCCATCGCAACGCGATCTTCGATAACCTTCAAAACACGGCGGTGTACTTTGAAATCAGCTGGAATATTATTTAACCAGCTCGAGGACAGCGCTGCTACACGCTCAGCACTAACCGCACTGCTTACTTTATCGCGCCAAGTGCCGCCTAAGTAATTTTTCCAGTGGGTTTGCAGTTCGTTCGGTAAGCCTTCTACATTCGGCTGACCAAAATAACCACGTACCATTTCGCCTGCATCCATCACCGCACGGAACTCGGCCACCATCGCATCCGATTCTTCACGTGTGATCACGCCATCCTTAACCAATCTTTCAGCATATTGGGTACGAGTGGTCGGCAAATTACGGATAATCCCGTACATAACTGGCTGAGTCATCGCTGGCTCATCGGCCTCGTTATGACCTAAACGGCGATAGCAAACTAAGTCAATCACTACGTCTTTCTTGAAGCAATTGCGATAATCTAAAGCAACTTTCGCTGCATAAATAACTGCTTCTGGATCATCGCCATTCACGTGAATGATCGGCGCATTGATCATCTTCGCCACATCCGTTGGATAATGCGTAGAACGGCTGTCCGTGGTAGTACTCGTGGTGAAACCGACTTGGTTATTGATAACAATATGGATCGTACCCAACGTGCGATAACCGCGCGTTTGAGCCATATTGAAAGTTTCCATGACCACGCCTTGACCTGCGAAGGCTGCATCACCGTGGATACTAATCGCCATCACTTGCTCGCCCGTACGATCACCACGACGTTCTTGACGTGCACGCACTGAACCGATTACAACAGGGCTAACGATTTCTAAATGCGATGGATTGAAGCCTAGCGCTAAGTGGACTGGGCCACCGTCAGTCATAATATCGCTGGAATAACCTTTGTGATATTTAACGTCGCCCGTATATTGACCGTCGCTGACCTTGCCTTCGAATTCGCTGAATAATACGCCGGAAGGCTTGTACATCACATTGATTAGCACATTCAAACGACCACGATGCGCCATACCAATAACGGCTTCTTTCATGCCCGCAGCACCACCTTCTTGCAGAATGCGATGCAACATCGGAATTAAGCTTTCGCCACCTTCCAGACCGAAGCGCTTTTGACCCACATAACGACGATGCAAATATTGCTCAAAACCTTCTGCTGCCGTTAATTGCTTGAGCAGCATTTTCTTTTGATCGTTACTGAGAAGCTCACGCCCCATATCCGGCTCAATCCGAGCCTGAATCCAGCGCTTTTCTTCCAAATCCATAATATGCATGTATTCAAAACCAATCGTGCGCGTATAGGTTTCTTTTAATGCAGTGAAAATATTGCCCAGTGTTGGTGTGCTTTTCAGATTGAAAGAGCCAGGGTCAAAAGCAATATTCGGATCGGTGTCTTTTAGATCATTGGTTTCCAGCGTTAATTCTGGAAGATTCATCCGCGTACCATAGTCACCTAAGGGATTAGTATGCGCAGCTAAATGACCCACATAGCGATATGAATTGATTAACCGCGAAACGCGTACTTGGAAACTACGACGTTCTAAGACACTTTGTGGCTGATAGGTATCGCTGCCAGACATCGCAGCACCTGCGGCGCCATTAGTTTTGCCGCTACTACTGTTTAAGCCAGCACCTTGTTCTAAGAGATCGATGGTTTTAAAGTAGTCCCGCCACTCAGCAGACAGGCTTTCTGGGGATTCTTGATATTGCTGATAAATCTGTTCTAAGAGAATGGCTTGTTCGCCATCCAGAAAAGATTCATCGAGCATGGCTTTACCTTGTTGGCTCATCATCCGTACTCCTTCGTGCTCCTAGTAGATGCTGCTAGTTATGCTTGTATTTAAGCCTAATGTCGACAATCTTAATGATTCAGGGGGGCAAGTATATCCCAAAGGGACAGCAATTCCATCCCTTAATCAACAAGTTTTGCCAAGAAAAACTTTAGTTAGCTGAGCCAAATGAGGCTAGCCATGCGGCCTGTTTGAGCATCACGCCGGAATGAATAGAATAGATCCTGCTGGGTATAGGTACATAAATCACCACCGAATACGGCATTAACACCGACACTAGCTAAGCGTTGGCGGCCTAACTGATAAATATCGGCTAGCCATTTACCCTCTACCATCGGCTTGAAAGCCTCAGTGGCACGTTGGTCATGCCGCATAAAAGCCGCACGCACTTCGTCCCCGACTTCAAAGGCTTGCGGGCCAATCGCAGGCCCCATCCACGCAAGTATTTCTGCGGGATCACAATCCAAAGCACGTACCGTTTCTTCTAAAACCCCATCACATAAACCGCGCCAACCTGCATGCGCTGCTGCTACGCGGGTTCCGGCACGATTACAGAATAAAACCGGCAAGCAATCAGCGGTCATCACCACACAGACTTCGTTAGTTTTGATCGCAACCGAAGCATCGGCTGGACAACCCAGATTGTCGACATTCTGCCTCGCTACTTTAACGCCATGCACTTGCTGTAGCCAAAAAGGCGCAGCCGGTAAATCTAATGCTTCAGCCACTAATTGACGATTACGAGCCACTGCCACTGGATCATCGCCGACATGATCACCGAGATTCAAGGAGTCAAATGGAGCCACACTGACACCACCCGTTCGAGTCGTACAAATCGCCTGCACATGGCTTGGCGCTGGCCAGTCAGGTTTCAGCCAATTATTCATACTGGCTCCTCTGTACGTAATAGCGCTAATAGCGCCTCCATATCCGCCGGTACAGGGGCTTCCCACTCCAATGTCTCTTCAGACATCGGATGAACTAAGCCTAAGCGCGTCGCATGCAAAGCTTGGCGTGGGAAGGTTTGTAAGGCCTCACGCAGTTCACCGCTAATGCCCGCAGGTACACGCGGACGCCCGCCATACAGTTGGTCGCCCACAATCGGCATATTATTCGCCGTTAGATGCACACGAATTTGATGAGTACGGCCTGTTTCTAAAGCAACCCGTAGCAAAGTATGATGGCGAAAACGCTCTTCAACCCGATAATGTGTAATCGCTTCTTTACCGCCCTCAATCACGGCCATTTTTAAACGATCAATAGGGTGGCGACCGATATTACCCTCAATCGTACCGCCTGCAATCACTGGGCGTTGAACGAGTGCTAAATATTCACGGCTGACATCGCGCTCTTGGAGCTGCTCGACCAAGGAGTTATGCGCCTCCAAAGTCTTCGCGACCACCATTAAGCCTGTGGTGTCTTTGTCTAAACGATGCACAATACCAGCACGCGGCAAGTATTCTAATTTAGGGTCGTAATGTAATAAGCCATTCACTAAAGTGCCTGACCAATTCCCGGCACCGGGATGTACGACTAAGTCAGCTGGCTTATTCAGTACTAAAATATCGTCATCTTCATAGACAATATCAAGCGGCATCTCCTCGGCTTCTGAGCGCGTTTGGACTTCTTGCGTGGCATGGATAATAATCTGCTCGCCGCCGGTTAAGCGTTCCTTGGGTTTGAGCGGCTTATTATCGACCAATACTTGTCCGGATTTTATCCATTTTTGCAATTGGCTCCGGGAGTATTGTGGGCATAGGCTAGCTACAACTTGGTCTAAACGTTGTTGTGCCATTTCCGGCGGGACAATGCTAATTATTTGCTGATCTTGGGGCATGTTAAAACCAATGAATGCGGTATACTTGCAACTTTATTCCATCATACGTGTTATAAAACAAATGTCGATAAGTAGAACATTCCTAGCGCAACCCTCTCGCCTTGTCTTAACCCTGATGCTTGCCGCTAGTTTAAGTGCTTGCTCTATGTTCTCTAGCAATTCTTCTAAAAAAGATGAAACCGAAGGTTTATCGGCTGAAGCCATTTATCAACAAGCGCAAACAGCTATTAAATCAACTGATTACCAACGCGCTATCAAACTTTACGAATCTTTAGAAGCTCGTTATCCCTTGGGTGTGCATGCACAACAAGCACAACTTGAATCTGCCTACGCTTATTACAAATATGATGAGCCAGACACTGCTTTAGATATGGTTGACCGCTTTATTCGGATGAATCCCGGCAGTAAAGATATGCCTTATGCGTTGTACTTACGCGGTTTGGTGAATTTCAATCGGGGTAGCAGTTTAGTGGACCGGGTCTTCCCACGTTCGATTGCCGACCTTGATATTGTCCGCCAGAAAGAATCTTTCCATGATTTCTCGAGGGTTATTAATCGCTATCCTGATAGTCCTTATGCCAAAGATGCCCAATTACGTGTGCAATACTTGCGTAATACCTTAGCCGAATCCGAAGTCAATGTTGCTAAATACTATGTCCAACGTGGTGCTTGGTTAGCTGCTTTCAACCGCGCTGAGTATGCGATCAAGCATTACCAAGGCTCACCGGTCATTATTGATGCTTTAGAAATCAAAGTACGTTCTGCTCAGCAATTAGGTAAAGCCGATTTAGCTGCCGATAGTCTGCGCGTATTGGAGGCCAATTTCCCTGAGCGCGCTGCCAAACTGAAAGCTGGCAAATAATACTTTTAAAATCAATCACCTGCCTTGTAATTTACTTGGCAGGTATACGCTTGTCAGTGCGCTTATCTGAAATTCTTCACCCCTTACCTGTTTTCCCTTAAACTTCAGCTACAAGAACCCAAATAAAAAATAATAAAAACTAAGGGGCAACATGAACCACTCACTTTCGTGGCGAGTTTTGGTGTTTGCTGGGTGTCTATGCTGTTTTCAATCCGTTCAAGCGGACGACGATACATCAACAACCACTACACCTTCACCCAACTATCTTGGCGCTAGCTTAGGTATGGCCTCCTCAGAGTTTTGCACTGGCCTCACTAATTGCGGTGAAACCAGCAATACTTGGAAAGCTTACTCCGGCGTGCGCATGGCCGAAAAAATCTTCATCGAAGGCGGCTATGTGCAGTTTGGCGACCAACAAGGCTCGGATGGCAGCAATGCACTTAGCTCAAGCAGCAAAGGCTATACGACTGCTGGCGTCGTCACCTACTCAGTCAATGATCAAATCGAATTATTTGGCAAAGCTGGGTTGTGGTGGTGGGAAAATGAGCAGAAAAAATCTTCAGGCACAGTCGGCACTGACGGTAAAGATATTTTCTTCGGTGCGGGTACTAACTATGACATTGGCAACAATATGGGCGTGCGTGCTGAATGGGAGCGTTATCAAATGACCCAAGACAGCTCAGCTAAGCAGCCGCTAGATTTATTGTCCGTGGGTGTAACGTTCTCTTCGCTATAACTAATTAATAGCAATAATAAAATAGAAAACTAGGGGTTTGGCTATGTTTAAAAAATCAGCAATCGCTGCTTCTATGCTTTTGGGCTTAGGCTTAGTGTTATCTTCTTCAGTGGCTGCAGGCGGCAATTATCAAAAACAAAATTGGGGTGTCTCTCCACAAGCACATATTTATGGCGGCGCCAATTTAGGTTTGAGCAATCAAGGTGCCTTCGATGATGGGTTAACGGCTGGCGGCAAAGTCTATGGTGGGATGAAATTCAATCGCATGTTTGGTGCTGAGCTAGGTTATATGAACCTAGGTGAAGCTGAAGGCCAGTCTAAAAATACGCCTGATGGACGTTTACCTGCGGATATTACCAGTGATATGAGTGCTATTTATGCAGCGGGCGTGGGTTATTTACCGGTAGCACCGCATATGGAGCTGATTGGTAAAGCAGGGCTGGCGCGCTGGTCGCAAGATAGCAGCAAAGAGGTCAAAGACATTAACGAAAAAATGACCGCCACTGATAGCGGCATCAGTCCTTTAATTGGCGTAGGTGCACAGTACCGTGTTGGCCCGAATATGCATTTACGTGGCGAATGGGAGCATGCATTTGGTGCAGGCACTGAAGATACTGAATTTGAAACCGGAGTTGATTTACTCAGTGTCGGCGTAACTTTTTCAACATTCTAAAACTTAACTCACTCTATTAAAAAGAAGAACAATAACAGGGGGTTGGTTATGAAAAAAAATATTCTAGCGGGCATAATTATAGGTTTATTGAGTTCAGCTCAAGCAGTACAGGCTAATGAACTATTTGGCTTTAATACTGCACCCGTAGACTCAAATTTTAGCTTTAACAATGGCTTAAAAATGTATGCTGGTGTCGGCGCGAGCTATGCGATGCAAAGCGACGCTTGCAATATGCCTTTTTTTGAAGGTAGCTGCGAAGACGGCTCTGCAGGCTGGAAAATCTTTGGGGGCGCACGTTTTAACCCCATGTTTGGTACTGAACTCGCCTATGCCAACTTAGGTACTGCGGAGAAAGCAGGCGCGGTGGGCACAGAAAATATTTACGTTAAAAATGAAGTTGCCGGCTATCAATTGAGTGGCGTGGCTTATCTACCTATTAATGTCGTGCCTAATCTGGAATTGATGGGGAAAGGTGGCGCAATGTTTTGGGAGCGCGATACTAAAGAATCCTTAGATACCGCTGCTGACGAAACGAGCGATACAGGCATATCGCCATTAGTGGGAGTAGGTGCACAATACCAACTCAACCAAAACCTGCATTTACGTGGCGAGTGGGAGCATGTGTTTAATATAGGCTCTGGTTCAGAACATGAAACGGATGCCAATAACTACACATTAGGCTTCATGTACTCTACTCTGTAAGCCATCTACCTCAAGAGTAAGGCTGCACATTTTCACAGTCATAAGTTAGAGTGTGGACATTTCAGCCTTGCCTTGAGGAAAACCTTCATGTCTAGACAATCAGATTTTATTGCACCGTCGATTCTTTCAGCAAATTTCGCACGTTTAGGCGAAGAAGTGGACTATGTTTTAGCCTCAGGCGCCGATATTGTCCACTTCGATGTGATGGATAATCATTATGTGCCGAATCTCACCATTGGGCCTTTAGTCTGCGAAGCCTTACGCAAGCATGGCGTCACTGCGCCGATTGATGTGCATTTGATGGTCAAACCTGTCGACCGTATCATTCCTGATTTCGCCAAAGCAGGTGCTACTTATATCACCTTTCACCCCGAAGCTTCTGAGCATGTTGACCGTACTTTGCAATTGATTCGTGGTGAAGGTTGTAAAGCAGGTTTAGTGTTTAATCCTGCCACGCCTTTGAGCGTGCTCGAATATGTCATGGATAAGATTGATATGATCTTGATTATGTCAGTCAATCCGGGTTTTGGTGGACAAAGCTTCATTCCTTCTGCACTGACTAAACTGCGTGAAGCTCGCAACTTGATTGATGCTTCCGGTTTAGATATTCGTTTAGAAATTGATGGTGGCGTTAAACCTAGTAATATCCGCGAAATCAAAGAAGCGGGTGCGGATACTTTCGTAGCAGGCTCTGCCATCTTTGGTGCAGTCGGTGCTAATGACCCACAGCGTTATAACAGCATCCTCGCTCAATTCCGTGCTCAATTAGCTGAAGCAAAAGTTTAATGGCTCAATTTAATCCTAAGTTAGTCTTGATTGACTTAGATGGAACGCTAGTCGATAGCGTTCCTGACCTTGCTTATTCGGTCGATCAAACCATGTTGGAACTTGGCTTGCCTCTGCGAGGCGAAGCAGCAGTACGCACTTGGGTCGGTAATGGAGTGAAAACTTTAGTAGAGCGCGCGCTCACTAATGATTTACATACGCCTGCAGACCCTATTGAACTCGAAAGAACTTTAGCGGTATTCATGCGTATTTATGCAGACAATACCTCGCAACGTAGCCGGGTTTATCCGGGCGTGTTAGCTGGATTAGACTTTTTGCAAAGCTGCAAACAACTCAAAATCGCTTGTGTAACCAACAAAGCCGAGCAATTTACCCATAAGCTGCTGCGCGATTTAGGTCTGTTTGAGCGCTTTGCTTTGATTGTGAGTGGTGATACTTTGCCAGAAAAAAAGCCTCACCCACTGCCACTTTTATATGCCGCTGAGCAACTGGGTGTGGCAGCCGCTGATTCATTGATGCTGGGCGACTCAAAATCGGATGTTAAAGCAGCACGGGCAGCGGGTTTTAAAGTCATTGCAGTGAGCTATGGCTATAATCATGGCGAAGATATACGTGACTATCAGCCGGATGCAGTGATAGACTCCTTCCAAGAATTAACTACCCTTATTCAGTGTGCATGATGCTTATTTTTCCAAACAAACTGTGGCGATGGCGTACTTAAGTTCTTCTTAAACTCAGCCATTTTCTTAATCCTTTTGTTTGGACATTGTCATGAATCAAGACACCTTTGCTAGTTATTTTACCCAAGGTTTTAATCGTGTTCCGGTCAGCCGGACGATTCTCGCTGACCTTGATACGCCGTTAAGTGCTTATCTGAAACTGGCTGATGCGCCCTACTCCTACCTGTTTGAATCTGTTCAGGGGGGCGAAAAATGGGGTCGCTATTCGATGCTCGGTTTGCCCGCAAAAACCATTATTAAAGTCTATGGTTTACGGGTTGAAATTCATCGGGCGCATCAAGCCATTGAAAGCATTGAAGTAGCTGATCCACTAGCTTGGATTAGTGAATTTCAAGCGCAATTCAAAGTGCCTGATTTAGAGTACTTGCCACGCTTTACCGGTGGTTTGGTGGGCTATTTCGGCTATGAAACCATTCGTTATATCGAAAAAAAGCTCGCAAAAGGCAAAGACAAACCTGATCCCATTGGTACACCTGATATTTTATTAATGGTGTCTGATGAAGTGGTGGTGTTTGATAGCCTGCGCGGTGAACTGCATTTAATTGTGCATGCCGAAGCAAATGGCTATCAACAAGCCCAGCAAAAATTAGATGCTTTAGAACGCCAGCTGCAAGAAGCACGCAGACTGTATCGCCCTGCCCCAGTTTCACGCCAAGTTGAAGAAAGTGACTTCATTTCTGGCTTCACTGAACAAGGCTTTAAAGACGCCGTGCTCACCGCCAAAGAATACATCAAAGCGGGCGATATCATGCAAGTAGTGCTTTCCCAGCGCATGAGTATTCCATTTGCTGCACCGCCACTGGATCTCTATCGGGCTTTGCGCCGTTTGAATCCCTCACCCTATATGTACTTCCTGAATTTAGGCGACTTTCACATAGTCGGCTCTTCTCCAGAAATTTTAGTACGCTTAGAAGATGACACCATTACGGTGCGCCCTATCGCTGGTACACGGCGGCGGGGTGATACTGAGCAGCGTGATCAAGAACTTGAACACGAACTGCTTAATGACCCCAAAGAACTGGCTGAGCATTTGATGCTGATTGATTTAGGGCGCAATGATGCAGGGCGGGTGAGTGAAATTGGCTCAGTCAAACTGACCGAAAAAATGATCGTCGAGCGTTATTCGCATGTCATGCATATCGTCTCGAATGTGACTAGTAAACTCTTGCCGAACTTAAATGCAATGGATGTACTCCGGGCTAGTTTTCCAGCGGGTACAGTAAGCGGCGCTCCCAAAATTCGAGCGATGGAAATTATTGACGAATTAGAGCCTGTCAAACGTGGTATTTATTCGGGTGCAATCGGCTATTTATCGTGGAGCGGTAATATGGATACTGCGATTGCCATTCGCACTGCCGTTCTGAAAGATAAGACCTTGCATATTCAAGCAGGTGCAGGGGTGGTTCATGACTCCATCCCAGAAATGGAGTGGGATGAAACTATGAATAAAGGCAGAGCGGTATTTCGCGCTGCCAGTGCTGCTTTAGCAGGCTTAAATGGTAAGCACCAATAAACTTTACTGCAAACCGTTCTTAAGCTCAGCCGCTAAGCGCTTATCTAGCTTTTTACCCAAATAGAGACCGAAATAAGGTTTACCGAGGTCTCTATAAGACCACAGTGACCAACTCAAACCCGCCTCATTCATTACACTGATTTTATCTCTGACTAAATTATAGCGTGATGCACCGCGTGCAGATGATAAAGCGCCAAACTCCCCAACATGCAAAGGCACATTATTATTTTTTGCCCAAGTGATATAGGGCTGCATGTCTAGGCTTAAACGATCTTTATTATACAATTCATAATTGCCGTTTAAGTAGTCTAAGCGAATACTTAACTCACCTGTAGCAACTTCTGGTGCATAAACCCAAGCCGTTAGGCGGATTTTATCCCCTGCTACTATTTGAATTAAGGGCTCTGTATAGAAACCATTTTCCTGAGTCCAAGCACCAATACCTTGAATAGAATTTCCGGTGATTTTCAAGCTAGCTTTATGTGTATTATCTGCGCCCGGTCGATTGATCGTCCGATCCCAACTACCTGTAAAATCCCCAGTTCCCCAAAAACTCCAATTAGCTGGCTGGTTACTATTTAAAATCGAGGCTTTTTCTATAGAAGGATTAAAGACTTTAAAGGCAACTCCATTTTTTTCTACCGTCACATCATCAAACCAAACTGACCCCACACGGCCATTGGCTGATAATTTTGCAGTAGCAAATTGCACACCTGCTGGCACTATTATCTCACCACTGTCAATTTGCCGCCATGCTGCAATCTTACCTTTGTAGGTATTCGCTTTCGCCCAATCCACCCAGTAAAGATCTTTTAGTACTAAACCGGGGTAAACATAAGTGGTGGGTACTCTGGAATCCCCTGCCCAATCGTACCCTGCATGACTGATAATAAACGGTTGATAATCATGAAACGAATAGACCACGTTTTTATCATTCACTAAGTGAAAACTTTCATCTCCACTTAAGGCAGGCTCTAGAAATAGAATATGCTTACTATCCACAGACCGAATAGCATTAATCGTTGCTGCGGCTAAATCCCACCAATGCTGTGGATCAGTAGGCGCAGGCTCATTAAATAAATCATATCCAGCAATTACTGCCTGATTTGCATACCGCTTAGCGATGGTTTTCCATAGCTTAATAAATTTTTGCTGAGCGGCTTGATTATTCCATATTTTACCCTGACCAAAATCAGTATCAGGTGGTACTACATGCATATCAAGAATTAAATAAATACCCGCGTCTTCACACCATTTCACATAATTATCAATCAATTGATAACCTAAATTGCTCTGGAAATACTGCCAATGTAAACCCAAGCGAATACTATTCACCCCCAAAGACTTAAGGTATTTAATATCAGCCTCATTAGCATTTTTAAGAGCCGCTGTTTTATCCCACTGATACTGATAATAGTAAGTATGGATATTCACACCCCGCAGTAGCACCGTTTGCCCCTGCCCGTCTTGCAGCTGGCTACCTTTAACTTTTAGAAAGTTATTACTGGCTCGCGCTGCGTTCGCTATGGCTAGCGGTTCTTCACTAGCCGCTGGCACGAGCCAAGCCGACAGAGAGAGACCTAGGGCTAAACTGAAGGCCAGTGCTTTCCAAGAAGCAGGTAAATTAAACTGCATACAAACCTCGTTATTGAGCAAGATGGGGTTAAGCACTCGATATAAGTGCGCTTTGGCACAGAGTAAGGTACTCTCCAATTTTGAGATTCTAACTGAAGATTGCGATGCAAAAGATACTAATGATCGACAATTATGACTCATTTACCTACAACCTAGTGCAATACCTAGGTGAACTGGGCGCAGATGTGCAAGTTGTGCGCAATGATGAGATTCCAGTCGAAGCGATTGCTAGGATCGCCCCAGAAAAAATCGTTTTATCGCCTGGGCCTTGCACACCGACCGAAGCGGGTATTTCTGTGCCTACCTTAGAACACTATGCAGGTCAATGGCCGATTTTGGGCGTGTGCTTAGGGCATCAGTCGATTGGTCAAGCCTTTGGGGGCAAAGTCGTGCGTGCCAAGGAAATCATGCATGGCAAAACCTCGATGATTCATCATAAAGGCATTGGTGTCTTCACTGCTCTGCCCAGCCCCTTTGAAGCCACTCGTTATCATTCGTTAGTGATCGAGCAAGCTAGCTTACCCGACTGCCTAGAAATCACCGCTTGGACTGAAACTGCAGACGGTGAGCTGGATGAAATTATGGGGGTGCGCCACAAGACCTTACCCGTCGAAGGTGTGCAATTTCACCCTGAATCAATTTTGACTGAACATGGGCACGCCATGCTGCAGAATTTTTTGGAGGGGCGATAGCGACCCTCTGGCTTAACTACGGTTAAATAGCTGCTCTTTTATCCCGGTCGAGAACTGGGTGCTTTCCATGCGCCCTGCTGCTGTAAAAATTTCTAGCTGTGTGTCGATATACACAATCCAGACTTCTTGAGCACCTGCCTCTAGATACAACTGGGTTTTAATCTGCATTTCCTCACGGGAATTAGAGGGAGAGACAATTTCAACACATAGCTCAGGCGCACGCGGGAAGGGAGTCACTGTTCCCCATTCCTGTATAAAAGCCTCTGAGGCCCAAGCCACATCAGCGACCTTCGTCCCTTCTGGCGTTTGGATTGAGCATTCTGTAATCGTAACGCCCTGCGGGTATTTTTGGGTTAACCCTGCACTGATTCGACTTTGCACGATACCATGCTTGTTCGAGGCAGGGCTCATCAAGAGTTTACCAAAGCGATCCAACTCAATCTTAAACGGCAGGTTTTTTAAAGTGGGGTCGTTAATAACGTCTAACCATTCCATGCTGGATCTCCAGTACTGCTCGAAACATCGCTACAGAAGAGTATAACGCAAGTTCAACCTAGGCGGCATCAGCCAAGGTCAATCCTATTCTACACTCCGATCAGCAGCAGCAACCCCTGCCTGACAAGCGGATACAGGAAGGGATTATTCAAATCGCGGCTTTTTCCTTGTAAATCTAAAATGAAACTTTTAAATTACAAGGATGATTATTCGACGTATTAGCTACCAAGTGCAAAAAGCACTAAACCGATAGGCTTTGGCTTAAAGCTTCCTCTGCCCTCTATCTTGACCTTGAAGCGGCAGCTGACCGGAATAAAACGTTTTTTTGATCATCCCGCCTCCTAAAAAATTTTGGGCGCTATCGCGCCAAAGAAAATAATAAGGAAATGCGCCACTCATCAGGGGATGATTTGACTATTGGCGATTTTTACCTAGATGGAAAGCAAAACTTGCACCGAGCGAAAGGCAGCATACTAGGTTTTTCCAGTACCCACCTTGACTTAACGCCGCTCCCAACTCACTTCCATATCATCGGCTTCCCCCATACCTTGCTCCAATAAAGCGAGCAGCTCAGGATCAGCGCCATTTTCCTTGAGAATCTCTAGCTCAGCGCGGTTCAACCAATAATCTGTATCCGTTGGGCTTTCTTCCTCAAGTTGATCCACTAAAAACTGGAGCTGTGCTTCGGTAATCCTGCCTAGCTCAATGCCAGTATCTTTATTGGTTAATACGATCATGTAGCGACTCCTTAATGTGTGGTCATGAGCTTCGAGATTAGCAGCCCTCGATCAGAATTTCCTGCATAAAACGATACTCGTCACAATTGCTACCTGTGCCCCCCGTGCGATCGAGGCAAATAAAATCCCTCACCCCTGCTGGGCTAAATAAATAATGATGCCAGACCCCTCGCCGATAATTAATGCCTTGCTGTGCACCCACTCTAAACAAACGGATTTGCTCCACCAACGGCTGCTCTCCAACAGGCGCTACCAGCGTGAAAAAGGCTTGGCGCTCCAAAGAAATAAAGGCTTGGCTACTTTGTGGATGGCGCTCCATCACTTCAATGCGAAAAGGAAACTGGACGGGCTGTGAGCGAAAGATACTCACGGTCGGTTTGCCACCCTGCTGCAAAGTATCTAAGTCGGCTAAATCACTATAACGCTCGGTTTTACCATAATTAATTCGATAAAATTCGCGCCCAGTTGTTTCGATCACCTCCCCAAAGGGGGCAAACGCCTCAGCAGTGAGTGGCTCTGGTTTTAAAATAATGCTCATCCTATTCAGCCTTTAATTGCCCAAAAGCACGCAGGCGACTCACACCGCCATCAGGGTAAATATTGAGGCGCAGATGCGAGACCGCACCGATCTTTTTTAACTCATTCACAAAACTAAATTCGGTATCCGCCGCCATTTTTTGCGGAGGCAATAACTCTTGCCAATATAAGCTTTGCGCGGCAATACTCGACTCATTCCCGCCTGTGTAGAGCGTGCCATACACCGAACATTCATACGGATAATTGCCCTTAAAATGCGCTGTATCCAAGACAAGCCGTGAAATCTCCCCCACACCTGCCAAGCGAATAATCGCCCAATCGAATCCCGGCTCACGACGGCGGCGTGTTTCCCAACCATCGCCCATATTCACACCGCGTCCAGGCGCCAGTAGATTACTGATATGCCCATAATGCATATCGCTCGCGCACAAAGCACGCCCCCCATTTAGCAAGGCCGCTAAATCGAGTTCTTCACCTTGGTTTAAAGTTGATAAGTCCCGGCTCACCTGCCCATAAACACGCAAACGCGCCACGCCCCCATCAGGGTAAATATTCAAACGTAGATAATTCCAAGTCTCGCTTGAGCTAATTTTAAAGGCATTATGGCTATTACCCTGTAAAGCACGTGCACTTAAAATCTGTGTCCAAGCAGTATTTTCCTGCGGTGGTGTGGGGCTATAGCAAGCTTCAATGCTGGCAGAGGGCGCATAATTGCCCGTAAAATGCGAGGTATCAATATCAAAGCCCTGAATAACACCCGAGCAAATCCGAATCACTGCATGATCATAACCATTGCCGCGCTTGCGGCGGGTTTCCCAGCCGTCCATCCACTTGCCATTGTCATCATATTTACCCGGAATAAAGACCGCTGGCTCTGGATTGAGCATCCGCTCTAAAGGGGCAAAAAACTCATCCGTGGCGGCTATGGCTTGGCCACCTAAACGGGGTTGGGCAAGGTCGATATACTCGGTTTGCAACTCGTCTAACAGGCTGCTCATGCTGATGATGCTCCTAGATAATTAAATCATGCACACGAAAGGCAGCAATACGCTGGATTTGCGCTAAGGCCGTTGCAAATTCTTGCTCGGGCGAATGCTTAATCCGCGTTTCAAAACCTGCCAAAATCTGCTGCCGTGTCGCATTTTTCACGGCCATAATAAACGGAAACCCAAAACGCGCTTGATAAGCTGAGTTAAGTTGCTGAAAACGCGCTAGCTCCTCGGGCGAGCATTGATCGAGGCCTGCACTTGCCTGCTCATGAGTCGATGCAGCTGTCAGCTCACCACTTAACGCTGCTTTACCCGCTAGATCAGGGTGTGCCTGAATCAGTGCTAATTGTTCGGTTGCTGGGGCTTGCATTAGTGTTTCGTGCAGCGCTGCCAGTAGGCTCTCTTTATCAGCAAAGGGCCTAGCTGCCCAAGTACGTTCCGCCACCCACGGCGAATGCTCATAAACACCACCAAGCAGATGAACAAACTCAGCTTGGCTGAGTGCATTTAACGCTGTCATCGTCTGTTTCATACAGGATCTCCGTTGGGTGCGGGGTGTTGTTTACGCCAATGCTCAGCAAGATCAATTCGCCGACATAACCAGACATCTGGCTGCTGCTGTACATAATCAACAAAACGCTGTAAAGCCGCAAAACGTGCGGGTCGCCCTACAATCCGGCAATGTAAGCCAATCGAAAGCATTTTGGGTGTGGTTGCCCCCTCGGCATAAAGCACATCAAAAGCATCTTTGAGGTAGGTAAAATATTGCTCACCACTATTAAAGCCTTGCAAACTCGCAAAGCGCATATCATTGGTATCTAAGGTGTAGGGGACGACAAGATGATCTTGACCTTGCACCTTCACCCAAAACGGCAGGTCATCGCTATAATCATCTGAATCATAGACAAAGCCACCTTGCTCAATGAGCAAATCGCGAGTATTTGGGCTATTACGCCCTGTATACCAACCCTTAGGCCGCTCCCCTGTCATGCGTTGGATAATCTCAATCGCCCGTTGCATGTGTTCGCGTTCTAGTGCTTTATCCATGAACTGATAATCAATCCAGCGCCAGCCATGACTACAAATTTCAAAGCCAGCCTCCAGCATAGCTTCGACAGCGCGAGGGTGGCGCTCTAAGGCCATCGCAACCCCAAAGACGGTGATCGGAATGTGGCGCTCGTGAAATAATTTATAAATCCGCCAAAACCCTGCCCGACTGCCGTACTCATAAATCGACTCCATACTCGGATGACGTACACCCTCGTAAGCTCGCGCACCAATAATCTCCGAGAGAAAGGTTTCGGAAGCAGAATCACCATGAAGAATACAATTCTCAGCACCTTCTTCGTAATTCAATACGAATTGCACCGCAATACGCGCCCCACCCGGCCAATTCGCTTGCGGTAGCTGATCGGCATAACCGATCAAATCACGCGGATAAAATGAGTTTGCAGTCATTTTTTCTTCAGTCCTCTGCAAAAATAGCGGCTAAGTCCTGGTTAGCTGACGGCTCATTCAGTACCAACTTAGCTTCAATATGTTGAATATGCTCATGCATGAGACCTACCGCTAATTCGCTATCTTTTTCAGCAATCGCTTTAAGAATCGCGGTATGCTCATCCGTTGAACATAATGGATGGGTATGGGTTTCGTATTGAGCAATAATCAGCGAGCAACGCGATACCATCATACGGGCAAAGTTGGCTAGAAATTCATTACCACAAGCTTCAGCGAGCTGTAGATGCAACTCGCCAGACAAACGCAAGGCTCGCCCACGATCCTGCGCTTGAATCGCTGCCTGCTCTGCTTGAATCAGCAGCTGAAGCCGTTGCAGATCCTCGGCTTGAATATGCTCACAAGCACTCAGCACAATAGCTCGTTCAATCGCTTGGCGTGCAACTAAGACTTGGCGAGCTTGCTCCACTGTCGTATTCGCCACACTTGCCCCGCGATTGCGATGAATCTCCACCACACCTTCATGCTCTAAGCGTTGCAGAACCTTACGGATAATCGTGCGGCTCACGCCAAATACTTGGCCTAATTTATCCTCTGATAAGCGAGTCCCGGGCGCTAAACGCTGTTCAAGAATCGCATCAAAAACACGCTCATAAATCACTTCGTCACGTGCACGTTGATCACTGCTCAAATCATGTGCTAGTTGGATCATGGCCGTTGTACTTGCTGCGCCCATTTCACGATTAAGCTGCGTTCCTCATCCGTCATTTGTGTCAGATTCCCTAAAGGCATAGCTTTGGAAGCTACTTGTACCGCAATCAAAGCGGCTTGTTTACGTGCTTGGTCTTCAGTTTCTAACAGCACACCTTTCTGTGCTACTGGAAAAGCCGGATGACTAGTCTGAGCAGCATGGCAGGTCACACAGCGCTGCACCAAAATTGTTTGTACTTGCTTATAACTAATAGCTGAAGATTTTTCTAAGCTTAGCTTGATTTGCGGATAGCTTGCAAAAATAGCTGTACCCACAAAAATGATGAAAGCAAGGATTAATAACCATAAGGGCTTCCAATTACCGACTTTAGTACGGGCATTAAAATAATGGCGAACTAAGACCCCAACCACAAATAAGCCCAGCAGCACCACCCAATTCCAAACACTACCAAAGCTCGCTGGATAGTGATTGCTGATCATGCAAAACATCACTGGCAAAGTGAGATAATTATTATGCAGTGAACGCCAGCCAGCCTCTTCGCTTAAACGTTTGTCTTGGGGCTGACCTTCTAGCGTGGCTTTAACTAATTTGCGCTGACCGGGCATGATCACGAAAAATACATTCGCTGTCATCCAAGTCGCTAACATCGCGCCCAATTGCAAGAAAGCACCCCGCCCACTAAAGATATGCGTCAGCGCTATCGCTAGCAGCACAATAAAAGCAACCGTGATCAGCATAGCTAAGGGAGTATTTTGACGGGCAAATTCAGTTTTCCATAGGGTGTGATACACCAACCAACTCCCCAACAAAAACCCTAAGCTAATTAGAATCGCTTGCCACGGTTGTAAGGCCAACACGCTTGGATCAATTAAATAAGCATCTGCACTTAAATAATAAGTAATGACTAATAAACTGAAACCACTCAGCCAAGTCCAATAGGATTCCCACTTAAACCAATGCAGCGGTGAAGGTAAACGCCCTGGTTCAATATTGCGCTTTTCAACATTGAAAAAACCGCCCGCATGTAAAGCCCAAAGCTGACCCGCAACTTTAGGGTCATCTGACTTGAGTAAATGATTAAGCAGCCAATTAAAATAAAACGAAGCGCCAATCCAAGCAAAGGCGGTAATGATATGTATCCAACGTACTGCGAGACTGAGCCACTCTACTAAAATTGTTTCCATCACTCACCTCATGTCGTGCTGGCAGATTTCTTAAATTTAACACGCTCTCTTCTATTTTTGTACTCAATCTTTTTAAAAATTGTATACAAAATTATAAAAGTGCATACTCTAACCGTGCAAATCACCCCAAGCCCTCGGTTCGGTTAGTGTGTGCACGGGGCTTGCACTCTTACCTCTACTTACTCACCACAGAAGGTATTATCATGTCCGAGTCTATTCATCCTGTTGACGAGATTCTTCCTATTAGCCGACTGGCTACTTTAGGCCTACAGCATGTCTTAGTCATGTATGCTGGGGCAATTGCCGTGCCACTTATTATTGGCAAAGCACTACAACTCTCACCCGAACAAATTGCGCTCTTAATTTCAGCCGATTTATTTGTCTGCGGTGTAGTCACTCTTATTCAATCTTTTGGGGCGACCGCGTGGTTAGGAATTCGCTTACCAGTGATGATGGGTGTAACCTTTGCCGCTGTAGCCCCCATGTTAGCCATTGCCAAAGCCACGCCCGGCCTTGAAGGTGCACAGCAGATCTTTGGAGCGGTGATTGGTGCAGGCATCATTTCAATTCTTATTGCACCACTGGTCAGCCGTATGCTGCGTTTTTTCCCTCCGGTGGTCACGGGCACGATTATTACTATCATTGGGATTAGCCTGATGCGGATTGGTATCAACTGGATTTTTGGCAATCCAGTAGGCCCCACTGCACCTTTAGTTATCAACCCTGAACACAGCGCTTGGTTAGCAACCACTCAAGCTGCAGGCACTGCACCTCCAGCGGGTTTAAATATCGCTCCATCCCTGCCCAATCCACTCTACGCCCCCTTATTAAATATTGGTATTGCTGCCTTCGTGCTGCTTAGCATTCTCTTAATTACTAAATTTGCAAAAGGCTTTTTTTCTAATATTGCCGTACTCTTAGGCATCATCCTCGGGGGTATTGTCACTGCGGCTTTAGGCATTATGCATTTTGATAAAGTAGCGAATGCACCGTGGTTTGCTTTCGTCACCCCCTTTCAGTTCGGTATGCCCATTTTTGATCCACTGTTAATCCTCACCATGACCCTAGTTATGATAGTAGTGATGATTGAATCAACGGGCATGTTTTTAGCTTTAGGTGAAATGACGGGCAAAAAAGTAGATCAAGCTGCACTCACCTGTGGTTTAAGAACCGATGGGGTGGGTACTTTACTCGGTGGGATTTTTAATACCTTTCCTTATACCAGCTTTTCGCAGAACGTCGGTTTAGTGGCAGTCACAGGTATTCGTAGCCGCTTCGTTTGCGTAGCCGGAGGCTTGATTTTAATTGCACTCGGTTTAATACCCAAAATGTCGGCTTTAGTGGAGTCTTTACCCACGATGGTCTTGGGCGGCGCAGGCTTAGTCATGTTTGGGATGGTCGCAGCGACTGGGATTCGGATTCTGGCTAGCGTCGACTTTAAAGCGAATCGCTATAATGCTCTGGTCGTCGCTATTTCAATTGGTATTGGCATGATTCCATTGGTTGCACCTAATTTTAAGCAATGGCTGCCACATAGCATTCACCCTTTAATTGAATCGGGCATCCTGTTAACTTCATTTAGTGCAGTGCTGCTAAACCTATTTTTCAATGGTACACAAGGCGACACTACTGCGAGCATTGAAGCCAGTAGTCAGGTAGAAACTGTGTGACTAAGACGCTTTAAGGATATTATTCGACCAAGGACGGGTCGTTATTTTTAGATAGCTATTCGTTGCCAAAGAGTAAATTGTAGGTTCAGGAGTGGTCACTGTATCTGTTGTTGAGAATGTTATCGCTCTCACCGTAGCGACACTTCACCGCTAAACTTACCATGATCTATATCGATAGACACTGGTTGATCTGAAAGCATCAACCTGAACAAGATAGGCTTCAACTCTTCTAATGCACGAATGTTACATTCATAATTCGATTTTCAACTGAAAATTACCTTCAGGCTCAAAGTCTTTATCTCGATCTTGGCAGATTAATACCTTCTTTACATTTTCTGCGATCCGAGCGGCAAAATTCACTGGGACTGCATTTCCAATCTGTTTTTGATGATCTCTTTTATTTTTACCGGTAAATTCCCAATCATCAGGAAAAGTCTGAAGCCGTGCGTATTCTCTGTGAGTAAAAGTTCTCATTTGATCTGCGGAAATTCGCCAGAGTTCTGTAGTTGCCTCTGGGTTTCTAACATGTTTCTCGATACTCCGATCTTTAGTTACTCTTTCAGCGTGAAGATGCCCTTTAGCCCACCCCCAAACGGTTGCTGTATCAACGGCGGGGAATGGCTCATCAAACGATCTTATAGGATTACCATCCGATCCAGTTCTTGAGATTCTTATTGGAACAGCAATATCTTTTTTTGATGTCTTTTTTCCAAGGTTTTTATGTACTTGGCTTTTAAAACCCCATTCTGGGTTATGATTAGGCAACTGCAAAATATCATTTTGCCCAATATCAAAAAGCACCTCCCTTATTGTCGCTGGGTTGATATCAGGCATCGGCAGCTGGTAATTTTTAGGAACTTTTCCTTTGATTGCGATAAAAATAAATCTTCTTCTGGTTTGTGGCACTCCAAAGTAACACACGCGAAAAACATCAAAAAATACGCTATACCCTAGCTTTTCAAATTGCTCTGAAATTTCTTCTACAAAGTTTCTACCCGACCAAGGGGCTTGCATTGTTCTCAAATTCAGTACATTTTCTATTACAACAATTCTTGGTTGAGTTTGTTTTGCAATCCTTACCATTTCTAGGAAAAGCCGATTCCTAGGGTCATTTGGATCACGATTTCCTCCAAGAGAAAATCCTTGACACGGTGGGCCGCCTATAAGTACATCAATATTTTTGTGCTTTGGCTGGTAAATTGTCACGTCCTCATGAAAAACATTCCAATTAGGTCTATTTTTCTTTAGTGTGTTGACGCAATGCTCATCAATTTCTACGCACTCAAGATGCTCAAAATTATGGCGCTCAAAGCCTAAATCCAACCCACCAGCTCCGCTAAATAGGCTCAATACTTTATAGTTTCTAGTCGCCATTTAAATCTCAGTGGAGTTATTTGGTTCATAGGGAGCGGGGGCTTCTGCTATTTCTGTTAGGTAGGCTTTTCTTGCTCTGGGCGACCTAGTTTTACACGCGGAAAAAATATCGATCACATATGTCACTTGATCTACTGGTGTAGTTACATACTGAGTGTAGTTTATCACTCTTCCTCTTATGTCTTTACGTTCAATTTTTGCAGATTCATTTACGGCACAGTTGTCCATCTGGTATGAAAACTCGTCTTTTATAACTAGACTATGTTTTCTATTGAATGTATCAATTGCTACATTCATTGGGTTCGGATAATTATACATCGCTCGCCCTCTAACTGATCCTTCGCCATACGGTCCGTGGCCATACTGGCTAGTATTTAAATATTTCCCCTGCAAATGAAGATCAAAATCATAGTTCAAAAAATCACCATCCATTAGAGTAGAAGATATTAGCCTATCTTTTTTATAGGATAATAAACCAAAGAAATAAGATGTCTTAATTCTTGACTCTCGACCGCCTATTTTTATTTGCATCTGTCCGCATGGAATACAGCTGTTATAGTCTAGCGTCAATCCACGCGAATCTTTACCATTCATGTCAGCATCAACTTTTTTTACCTCTATACCAATTACTTCACGCGTCTCTCTGTCGCGGACGATAATGTCTGGAGTAGTTAACGGACCAGAGTGGGTGACTTCAAACTCTGGCAAATGCTCTTCTAAAACATCTCCAAACCATTGGTCAAAAGGATCGTCTTGAACTGTGCCGGTTGTAGATAATGGGCGCAATGTGACAGGAAGATGCCCACCTTCTAATTTTTCCGTAATTACCAAAAATATTTTCTTGGCAATGCTAATGTGGCTCATGAATTACTTCCCCAAGCTTGAAATCTGGAAGAGTGTAACAGTTTGTTATACGGAATCCCTGTATAACAGGCTATACAGCCCACGATCAATCGGTAAAGCCTATCCCTTTATAGCCTAGGATTATCATGCTGCCCGTTGCCTCGATTGAGCTAGCAAGGTGGAGGATTAACTAGATACTCATACAGCTCAATAGGTAGAGGAGTTTCTAAACAAAATTGGCTGAGACACACATTTAAAAGAAATCGTCGTTTAATGCAGCAAGCTCTTAAAACCTAAGAGCTTGCTTGCTATAGGTGATTACTTACTTCGGTAATTTACCGTTTACGCCTTTCACGTAGTAATCCATTTTTGATAACAGTTCATCAGTGATATTGCTACCTGCTGCAACCGTTTCTTTACCGTCTTGATCAAGGACTGGCCCCGCAAACGGATGTAAGCTGCCATCGGCAATCGCTGCCTTAGCTTGCTCAACTTTGTCCGCGACCTCTTTTGGCACTGCCGCATTCAGTGGAGCTAAATTAATCATGCCTTCCTTCACCCCCCCCCAAATTGAACTAGGCTTCCACGCTTTGTCTAAAGCCTGTTGAACTTGATCGGTATAGAACTTTTCCCAATGATGGGTGACGGCGGTCAATTGCGCTTTGGGGCCATATTTAGACATATCTGAGTGATAAGCAATCGCATATTTACCCTTCTCCTCCGCAGCAATGACGACAGCGGTAGAATCTGTGTGATGGGTTACTACATCAGCGCCTTGATCAATTAAAGTGGCTGTTGCCTCACGCTCACGACCGGGGTCAAACCAAGAATTCACCCAAACCACTTTAACTTCAATCTTAGGATTAACACTTTGTGCGCCACGGGTAAAAGCATTAATGCCCATGACCACCTCAGGAATCGGGAAGGCCGCCACATAACCGAGTGTATTGCTCTTAGTCATCGAGCCAGCCACGATGCCTGACAAATAACGCCCCTCATAGAAGCGTGCATTATAATTACCTAAGTTGGCTTCTGTTTTATAACCCGTCGCATGCTCAAAATGCGTATCAGGGAAAGTTTTCGCCACTTTCAACATCGGATTCATAAAACCGAAGGAAGTCCCGAAAATCATTTTATTCCCACCAGAGGCCATTTCACGGGTGACCCGTTCGGCTTCGGCACCTTCAGGAACACTTTCTACATACTTCACCTGAATCTTATCGCCAAACTTTTCTTCAATCGCTTTGCGGCCTAAGTCATGTTGATAAGTCCAGCCAGCATCGCCAATCGGGCTGACATAAATAAAGCCAATTTTCAAAGGCTCTTCCGCAGCAACACTACCGGCAACCGCCAAACTACTTGCCAACAGAAAACTACTTGCTAAGGTTTTTAAGCGCTTGGCAAACACGGAGTTATTCATAAGTTTATTGCTCCATAAAGGTCTTAGTGAAGTTCATTGTGCCAAGGCTGCCCAAGTGACGCGGGGGCATTCAAACGAACCACACCTGCATCTCGCGAAATCAGCACTAACACAACAATGGTTGCCATATAAGGCAACATAGATAAAAACTGTGAGGGGATTTCCACGCCTAAACCTTGGACATGGAATTGGGCAATCGTTACCCCCCCAAATAGCAAAGCCCCCATTAATACGCGCCCGGGTCGCCAAGTCGCGAACACGACTAAAGCCAAAGCGATCCAACCACGCCCTGCGGTCATCCCCTCAGCCCACAGTGGTGTATAAGCCAGCGACAAATAAGCACCACCTAAACCGGCCATAGCCCCACCAAATAAGACCGCCAGATAACGAATCCGAATCACTCGATAGCCCAAAGCATGTGCAGAGGATGGTGACTCACCGACTGCCCGCAGAATCAAACCAGCCCGGCTTTTATATAAAAACCAAGCGACTACAATAAAGGCAGCCAAGGCTAAATACACCAGAATATTGTATGCGAAGAAGAGTTTACCCACGATAGGCAAGGCGCTTAAACCCGGAATACTTAATTCTTTAAGACCATCCAAGGCGACACTGGTATAACCCTGCCCGATAAAAGCACTCAAACCCACGCCAAAGATCGTGAGCGCCAAACCAGTAGCCACTTGATTCGCCATCAAGCTTAAAGTGATAAAACCAAAAATCAGCGCCATGCTAGCACCTGCTAAAGCCCCCACCATTGCAGCCAGCCACAATTGGCCTGTTTCAGCTGCCACAATAAAAGCAAATAAAGCGCCAACAATCATCATGCCCTCAACCCCCAGATTGAGCACACCAGATTTTTCCACCACCAATTCACCCAAAGCAGCGAAAATTAACGGAACTGCTGCCGCGACAGTGGCAGCCAGCATTAAGATAACGGTATTCATATCCATTTAAGCTGCTCCTACAGAAGTTTTGCCAACCCAGCGCACCCTAAATTGAATCAGCACATCCGTCGCTAATAAGAAAAACAGTAGCATACCTTGAAACACGCCACTCACCGCAGCGGGCAATCCTAATTGCATTTGTGCTGACTCTCCACCTAAATACAGCAGCGCCATCAATAAACTTGCGAGCAAAATACCAAGAGGATGCAAGCGCCCCACAAAAGCCACAATAATCGCCGCAAACCCATAGCCGGGTGAAATTGGCATTAACAGCTGACCAATCGGCCCTGCCACCTCCGCCGTACCCGCTAAACCGGCAGCAGCCCCCCCTGCTAATAAGCCAATCCACACAGTTTTTTTCTGCTTAAACCCAGCATACAAGGCCGCTTTCGGCGCTAAACCGGCCACACGCATTTGAAAAGCAGTCAAACTCCAACGAAAAAATACGCCTGCTAGCATCAATGCAACTACGGTGATTAAGACGCCTGCATGTACACGTGTACCCTCAATTAAAATCAGCAATAAAGCATTGCTCTCAAACATTTTCGATTGTGGGAAACCATAACCATCAGGATCACGCCATGAGCCATGAATCAACCAACTTAAGATGAAGCCCGCCACATAGACCAGCATTAAACTCACCAGAATCTCACTGGTATTAAAGCGCGTGCGTAACAAAGCGGGAATACTTGCCCACAACATCCCACCTAGTGCACCGGCGATAAACATCAAAGGCAATAAAATCCAAACACCGGTGCTATCTTGCAGCCATAAAGCCATTCCACCTGCGGCAAGCGCGCCCATTGTCAACTGACCTTCCGCGCCGATATTCCAAATATTCGCACGGAAACCCACCGCTAAACCCAAAGCAATCAAAGCCAAAGGCGAGGCTTTAATCAGCAGCTCACCAAAGCCATACCAGTCATTGATCGGCTCAACAAAGAAAGCATGAAAAGCCTTGAGCGGTGGCTGACCTAGCAGCGTAAACACAATCATTCCAACCACCAGCATTAAAGCCATCGCTAGCAGCGGCGAAAGATAAACCATTGCGCGCGAAGGCTCTGGACGTGGTTCTAAACGAATCATAAAGTGCCCCTCTGCTCAGACGTATTTTTCAGCAGGCGCGTACCACCCATTAATAAACCAATTTCTTCAATACTCGTCTCAGCCACTGGCTTAGCGACAGATAACTGCCCGGCTGCTATCACCGCAATCCGATCACAAATTTCGAATAGCTCATCTAATTCCTCAGAAACCACTAAGACAGCAACGCCTGCATGACTTAAATCCAACAACGTTTGACGAATAAAGCTCGCTGCCCCGACATCCACCCCCCAAGTTGGTTGAGCAATCACCAAAACTTCAGGGTTAAGCATCAATTCGCGCCCAACAATATATTTCTGCACATTGCCACCCGAAAGACTTTTGGCAGCCGCTTCCGGCCCGCTCGCTTTGACATTGAAGCGCTCAATACAGGCTTTGGAAAATTCGCGAATGTTGGCGTATTGAATAAAACCCGCTTTGCTTAAACCATTCGCATAGCCGGTGAGCAGCGCATTCAACTCTAGTGACATTTCTGGTACAGCACCGCGGCCTAAACGCTCTTCGGGGACAAAACGCAAACCTAAACTGCGCCGACCGGCTGCATCTAAATGCCCCGCCGCTTGACCATTAATCAATACATCAGAACTTTGACTAGACTTTTCGCCACTTAAGGCATAGAGCAATTCTTGTTGACCATTGCCGGATACACCCGCAATGCCCACAATTTCACCGGCATGTACGCTCAATTGAATCTGTTCTAAGGGAGTACCGAAGGGATCATCGGTAGCACGACTCAAATTATTCACCACCAAACGCGGCTCGCCCACAGTGCGCGTACTAGCACGTTTATAAGCGGGCAGCTCCTTGCCGATCATCAATTCTGCAAGGCTTTTGGAGCTTTCCAGTTGTGGATTAGCCGTCCCTGTCACTTTGCCACCACGCAAGACAGTAGCGGTATGGCAAAGCTCGCGAATTTCATCCAATTTGTGGCTGATATATAAAATGCTACAACCCTCAGACGCTAAGCGACGCAAGGTTTCAAATAGTTTGCGGACGGCTTGCGGCGTCAATACCGAAGTAGGCTCATCCATAATCAGCAATTGTGGCTCTTGGAGTAAACAGCGCACAATTTCCACCCGTTGCCGCTCACCGACTGACAGCAAATGCACTAACCGATCCGGCTCTAGGGGCAAACCATAGCGATTCGATACTTCAGTAATACGCTTGGAGAGTGCGGGCATATCTTGTTTTTGATCGAGGGCTAAAGCGATATTTTGTGCGACGGTCAAGGTATCGAATAGGGAGAAGTGCTGGAACACCATGCCAATCCCCAAAGCACGTGCTTGGGCAGGGCTACGAATAGTTACAGCTTGCCCATTCCAAACAAGGCTGCCTGTATCCGGTTTGACCACGCCATAGACAATCTTCATTAAAGTGCTTTTGCCTGCACCATTTTCACCCAGCAGCGCATGAATCTCACCCGGCTGAACCACCAAATCAATGCCTTGATTCGCCACCACTGATGGATAGCGCTTCGTAATGCCGCGTAACTCTAAGCGAGGTGGAGTCTGCTTAAGACTCATAGGTTTGTTCTCCTAAAGCAGCGTTGCTCTCTTCACGCAACTGCAATAACTGTGCCGCCACACTAATGGCAATCGCCGCTGGTTGCTTAGCCTCAATCCCACTAATCCCAATCGGGCAAACTAAATTGGCGACTTGCGATTGACTCAAACCCTGCTCACTCAAGCGCTTACGAAAACGCGCGGCTTTAGTCGCAGAGCCAATCAAACCTACATAAGCTAAATCAGAGCGGGCTAATAGATGAGCACAAATCTCCAGATCAAGACTATGTTCATGCGTCATGATCAAGCAGAAACTACGTGTTGGGGTTTGGTTAGCTGCAAACGCAGCGGGATTAGTCACGATACAATCGACGCTAGCCGCTTGCTCAGCCGCTAGTTCTGGGAATAAATCAGCACGATTATCCACCCAAATCAGCTGGCAATCTAAGGGCAATAAAATCTGCACTAAAGCCTGTGCAACATGCCCAGCACCAAATAGCACTACCTTAAACTGGGGCGGGCTTAAACACTCAGTTAAACAGAATTCGCCAGTAGCTTGCTCGCTTAACTCGACACTCGATTGGGGGCTGACTCTTTCTAACAACACTCTACTGCGCCCTGTGTGTGGCCAAACTTGCGGATACGCTTTTAAGCCCGTGCTTAAACCGTGTTGCCAGCGCTGGATTAACGTTTCTAGCCAAATGATATTGGCTAAAGGGAAGGATTCATAATGAAGCGTCGCCACTCCACCACAGCATTGATCGAGTTGTGGGCCAAGGGTGAAGGTTTCAAGGCTACTAATAGCTTGGTGTTGTGTTAATAAACTACGAGCCTGTTGGATAGCTTTCCATTCTAAATGGCCACCACCAATCGTACCGATGCAGGCATCTTCGCTAACCAGCATGCGCGCACCTGCTTCACGCGGAACCGAGCCTTGTACTTTAACTAAAGTGATTAACACACAGGCTTGTTGTGCAGACACAGCCATCTGCATGCCCCGAAGCCAATCAGGCAAGCCTAAACTCGAATAAATGCTTAGTGCTGGCATCGTTAAGAGTGCCCTTATAAAGCGGAAGGAAGGTTAGTGGCAGATTATTACAGCTCAGTATTGTATTCAATTGATTTCTAAGTGGTATACAACGCAGTTGGGTAGTTTGCCCACTTGCTTAGTTAATACACGAGTCTATACTGACTGCCTAATAGCAAACAACTGTAGAGAAATCATTAGCATGTTAACCCGTCGCCGTTTATTAGCCACTAGCTTGGGGCTGTCTGCTACTGCTCTCTTAGGCATTGCTAGCTCTGCCAATGCGATTGCAGCTCCTACTCGTTGGCGCATGCCCGATGAAAGCGAGCCACATACGCGCACTTGGATGGCCTTTGGTGCCAGCGCTGCGATTTGGGGCAAACAACTCCTACCGGAAACCCGCCGTAGCCTCGCCCTGCTTGCGAATACGATTGTGAAATACGAGCCGGTCAGCATGCTAGTACGTGAGAAAGAATATTCACTCGCCGCCAGTATGCTTAATCCGAAAGTGAATTTGGTGATCGCGCCTTTAAATGATTTATGGATTCGTGATACTGGCCCAAGTTTCGTATTGGATGATCAAGGCAATAAAGCCGCCGCCAAACTCAACTTCAATGGCTGGGGTAAAAAGCAGGTGCATAACCTCGATAAAAATGTCGCTGATTTAGTCGCCCGTCAAGCCAATGTGCCCGTCATCAATACCCGTTTAGTCTTAGAGGGTGGTTGCCTTGAAGTCGACGGACATGGCACGGCGATTATTACTGAAAGCTGCGTCTTAAATAAAAACCGTAATCCGGGAGTTTCCAAAGCGCAGTTTGAAGATTTACTGATGCCTTTATTGGGCTTGAAAAAAATCATTTGGCTGCCCGGCATCAAAGGTAAAGATATTACTGACGGGCATACTGATTTTTATGCACGCTTTGCCCGCCCCGGTGTGGTGCTCGCCGGTTATGATGCTGACCCAGATTCATTCGACCACGAAATCACTTTGAAGCATTTAGAAATTCTCAAAAGTGCTACTGATGCGAATGGCAAAAAACTGCAAGTGATTAAACTGCAAGCGCCTTTCGATATTCGCGATACGTTTTTAAATGACGAATTTGCCGCCGGTTATATTGGCTTTTATGTTTGTAATGGCGCGGTGATTATGCAGAATTTCGGGGATGCTGCCGCGGATAAAGCCGCTAAAGCTGCGGTGCAAAAAGCCTTCCCCAATCGGAAAATCGAGCAGATTAATGTGGATGGCATTGCCGCAGGCGGTGGCAGTATTCACTGTGCGACCCAGCAAGAGCCAAACATCTAAAACTAAGAAAAGTTTGGGAAGTGTAAACTACTGACAGTTTACACTTCCCAAACTCCATTAAATGCTAACCAGCTAAGACGGCAAACTAGGCAGCCCTAACTCCTTGAGAAACTCGTTATGCTGATGAGTCCCTGCAAGAATCTTTGTTTCTAGCTCAACAAGCTCTTTATTAACCAGCTGTAAATCAATTGCGTCCTCCGCTTTGGCAGTACTGATATAACGCGAGATATTCAAGTTGTAGTCGTTGCTGGCAATTTCCTCCATCGCCACCCGCCGTGCATAGCGGTCTTCTTGTTGGCGGAATTGATAGGTGGCAATGATTTTGTCGATGTGTTCCGGCAACAGGCGATTCTGACGTTTGCCTTTCTCAAAGTGTTCGCTGGCATTGATGAACAGTACATCATCCGGCTTCTTACACTTTTTCAATACCAGAATGCAAACGGGAATGCCTGTTGAGAAAAACAGATTGGCAGGTAAACCAATGACTGTATCAATGTTGCCATCTTCCAAGAGCTTGCGGCGAATACGTTCCTCCGCACCACCTCGGAATAACACGCCATGCGGTAGGACAATGGCCATCGTGCCTTCTTTACCCAAGTAATGAAAACCGTGTAACAAGAACGCAAAATCAGCGGCAGATTTGGGTGCAAGCCCGTAGTTTTTAAAGCGGAAATCCTCGCCCATTGCCTCAGTCGGTTCCCAGCGATAGCTGAAAGGTGGGTTAGCAACGACTGCATCAAAGCGGTATTGTTTGGCGGGGTTGGCTTCCTTGAGAATATCCCAATCATTCAGCAAAGAATCGCCGTGGAAAATCTCAAACTCTGAATCTTTTACCCCGTGCAGCAGCATATTCATGCGGGCTAAGTTGTAGGTGGTAATGTTTTTTTCTTGCCCGAATATTTTCCCAATACCGTGAGAACCGAGTTGGTGACGCACATTCAGCAATAACGAACCCGAACCACACGCGAAGTCCAACACTTTTTCCAGCTTGTTCTTTTTCCCTGTCGTGGGGTCTTGGCTGTCCAAGGTCACAATGGCGGATAGGATGCTAGAAATCTGCTGCGGTGTATAAAACTCACCCGCTTTTTTACCTGACCCAGCAGCAAATTGCCCGATCAAATACTCATAAGCATCGCCTAAGATGTCGCTGCTCGTGGAAAATTGGGCGATGCCATCCGCAATTTTGGTAATGATGGTGCATAACTTCGCATTACGCTCCGTGTAATTCTTGCCGAGTTTCTCCGAGTTCAGATTGATTTCTGAGAACAAGCCCTGAAACGTGCTGGCGAATGACTCATTTTCGATGTATTTGAAACCATCGCCCAGTGTTTGCAGCAAATCTTTGCTCTGAATACGT
Source organism: Thiolinea sp. (assembly GCA_049290875.1). Classification (GTDB taxonomy): domain Bacteria; phylum Pseudomonadota; class Gammaproteobacteria; order Thiotrichales; family Thiotrichaceae; genus Thiolinea. The sequence continues at coordinate 138,227 of JBATOI010000028.1, read as the reverse complement.
GCTAATTCGGCGATACTACTCCACAGAAAATCCGGCTTGATCACGTAATGCACCTTACGCCGCATCTGCTTTTCAAATTCTGGTATATCTTCTTGATAGTCCTGATACCAAATACGCAAGGGCGCAATCGTGGGAATGTCCTGATTGTCGGGATAATCCGCACCCAGTTCTTTCTTTGCCGCTGCTTCGTAATTATCTGACAGGTAACGTAGGAACAAGAAAGACAGCATGTAATCACGGAAGTCATCCGCATTCATAGAGCCACGTAAATCGTCAGCGATGTTCCACAGGGTATTACCCAATTTCTTTTGGTCTTGATCAGTCATAGCGGGTCTTTTAAATGGGTCATTTCAGCTTTACCGCAAGGGTTTTTACACCTGAACGGCTAAAGTCAGCTGTATTATTGGTAACAACAGCTAAATCATGAACTAATGCAGTAGCCGCAATAAGGGCATCGGGCGTCTTGACTTTGAACTGTTGGCGTAGCTGAATCGCTTGCTCAGCAATAGCGTCATTTAGGTCATAGATACGTGCATGATTAATAAAGGCTCTGGCTTGTGCATATAAGTTGGGGTCAGCCGCAAATTGTCCCCAACCCAAAAACTCGATTTTAGTGATGATAGATATTTTAAAACTTTCCGCCAACAGATCATGGATAGACTCATCATCCGTCAAGCCATTGAAGTAATAGATGACAATATTGGTATCAATCAAATAAGCCATTCAAAGCCAACCTTCGCGGGCGTTCGCCAAATAATCATCAATCGCTTGACGGGGCTGATGTGCTAAACCAAAAAAACGGCGCGGATCGAATGGAGCAGCAGGCGGCTGTGCCAACGATATGCCGTCTTCCTGCGCTAGTTGTGCTAGTACAAACTGCACTAGCTGGAATTTGTCTGCATGGGATAATGCCACGACAGAGGGTAATAATTCAGCCATTGACATGATAGTGAGTTCCGCAAGTTAATAACATGGTTATGTCTAAAGTATACGTGAAGACTGCAACTAATGGTTTCAACACTCACCGCACCTCCTCAGCCGCCGGAAAAAGCTGCTGCATCAAGCCTTTCTTATGCTGTTTCAGTGCCTCAATCTTCTGCGCTTGCGCCGCAATCAAAGCATCCACCGAAGCCAAACAATCTGCAATTTTTCCCTGCTCGGAAAGAGTTGGAATTGTTAGTTCGAGATTTTTTATTGTTCCAAGTGATAAGTTCTTAATTGTAGAGCCTGTTAACTCAGCTATAAGAGAAGATTTAATTTTTTCAGTTTGAAGCATATAATAAATAAAAACCTTGCTTGCCAATTTTTGATCAACGTTAATAAAACATGCACTTTTTCCTAGAATCACTTGTTCATGATTAAAAAAAGCTAGATTACCAATTGTTCCATTAATTGATATGAGAATTGAATTGAGATCAAGTGGCTTTTTATGTTTATTAAATTCATCTTTATTAACTCGTTTAGTTTTTTCATCAACTAAGATTTTTCCATTTGCGAGATTATTTCCATTAATAAAAAAATATTCGCCATTTTCGTCGTAAACAGGAGTGGTATGAATCCCATCAGAGATTTTAGTTGTTAATTGGACTAGTCGCTTCTCTTCCCACTCCCTCGCATCCCGAAACTCAGGAAACCGCAACTTCGGCACAGTTTCACCTTCCGCTGGAAAAAGCTGCTGCATCAGCCCTTTTTTATGCGTCTTGAGTGTGTCGAGTTTTTGCGTTTGTGCGGTGATCAGTTCGTCGATGGAAGAAAGGCAATCGGCGATTTTTTGTTGTTCATCAAATTCTGGGAGATTACATTTCCAGCCTTCTATCGTGCCTTTTGTAATATGTAACAATCCTAACCCATTAGCTGACTGTGATTTCATTTTTTCAGTTTCATAGTCAAGCAATATAAAAAGAAATTTCTTGTGTATATCCTTTTTTTCTACAACCTTCCAAATATGGTAATGATAAATTACCTTTTCCCCAATCCATATTTTCGGTGCAAAAGACGCTGACCAAGCATAAAGTAAATCACCATTCTCACAATATTTGTTTTCATCTAATTCTAGGTCAGAGTAATACCAATTTTCGTTCGTAAAAAAGTTGCCTACTCGAAGCACCTTATACTTGCCTTTATCTAGAAGTTCCTCTTGTTTATATGCTCTACCATTATAGAAAGTTGCAACACTACCAAATGTCTTTTTCCCCCACTCCAGGGAATTGTTGAATTCAGGGAAGCGTAGGTTTGGTAGGCTCATAGCTCGCCCTCTTGTTGTGCTTTCCAGTCTAGAACGCGAAAAAGAACCCCACCCCAACCCTCCCCTTGGCAGGGGAGGGAGCAAGAGCGGCCTTTCTTACTCCTCCCCCTGCCAAGGGGGAGGTTGGGAGGGGGTTCTTTCCCGCAAAGATGGGGAGGGAGTTCTTTCCCGCAAAGATGGAGAGAGGGTTCTTTAAACAATCGCTTGTCTGATAACTTCACACACACCTTCTAAATCCTCAGTAACCTGCTCATTGGTAAAACGTAAGACCTTCAGTTCCAAGCCTTGCAAGTAAGCATCCCTGATTTGGTCATACGCTTGTGCGTCATCGGTGAAATGGCTATCACCATCCACTTCAATGACCAATTTCCGTTCTGCACAATAAAAGTCGACAATATAGTGACCGATACCGTGTTGCCGCCGGAATTTCACACCCATTTGTTTATCACGCAATACCCGCCAAAGTACCTGTTCTGGAGATGTGGAATTATTGCGTAAGTCTTGCCTGCGCTCTTTGTAGCGTGGTTGATTGAATAGTTGCCCTGTCATGGGAAGGAAATCCTAGGAGAAGAACCCCCCACCCTAACCCTCCCCTTGGCAGGGGAGGGAACAAGAGTCACTCTCCTTACTCCTCCCCCTGCCAAGGGGGAGATTGGGAGGGGGTTTTCTTCTGCGGTTGGGAAGGGGTTCTTCCTCTTATTCATACGCAGCCAACCCCGAAATGTCGTGCCCTTGGGCGAGTTTGTGCAACAGCGGTGTTAAATCTTCCATCAGTGCCAATTCCTTTTTGGTTCTGGCTTTCCAGCTTAGTTCTAGCGGTGCAAGTAGGTCACTTAAGGTTTCGCCGTCGAAAATCATGCGCTGCATAATGCTATCGACAAAGGTTTGTAAGGTGGCTGCTTCCAAACCATGTTTTTCGGCGATGCTTGCCAATTCGCGGGCGGATTTTTCATTTTTGAAGGTTTCATAGCCTTGCCGAATGGCTGGCTCGCTCAAGCCTGCCCCGATGGTGAGTGTGTTGATATAGGCGGCGATGTCATCGCGTTCGTCGATGAATTTAGCATCTGAACCAATCAGCCCGATCAGTTCGTCGCGGGTCATTGGCTGCTTTTCCGCCGAGCCTTCGGTATAGCGGGCAATCAGCCCCATGATGTAGTCGTAGTCAATCACAGCGGAAGCAAACAGCACGAACTCGAAATCAAGCTGTTGTACCGCGCTGGCACTGTCGTTGTTTTTGGCTTGTTGTGCCTTGAGCCGCTGGGCAGTATCCAGATAAACCCCTCGGAACGCCCGCAGTTGGTCTTCGGGAATAACCTGTTCAATGCTCTCGGCATTTTCTGGGGTGAGATCGGTGTATTGGTCAAGCTGGGTTTTGAGCCGCTGCACTTCTTTGAACAGATTAATGAACTGGCTGCGGGCTTCATCGCCCTTAAGGTTGGCGACTTGTTCCGGCGCACTTTCCAAGCCCTGCGAAGCCATGAATTTATCCAAATTCGCCACTGCGTTTTCCAGTTTGCCAATCACAGCGGTAGCCGAATCGACGAGCCAGATTTCCTTGGCATGGTCTTTTTGTTCCCCTGAAAATAGCTTGATCGCGTCATCCACCGCCGCTTGTTGGCTACGGAAATCAAGCACATTGCCGTAAGGTTTGGTGTCGTTGAGGATGCGATTAGTACGTGAAAAGGCTTGGATCAGCCCGTGGTACTTGAGGTTTTTATCCACATACAGCGTATTCAGGTATTTGGAGTCGAAACCCGTCAGCAGCATATCCACCACGATAACAATGTCGATCTTGTGCTGGTGGGGGTAGTCATGGTTGGAATATTGCTGGTCTTTGATGCGCTTTTGCACATCTTGATAGTACACGTCGAAGTTATTGATGTCGTGGTTCGTGCCGTACTGCGCGTTGTAATCCGCCATAATGGCTTTGAGTGCGGCTTTTTTCTCATCCGGTGCGGCTTGGTTATCGGCTTTTTCCTGCGGCAAATCTTCCTGAATCTGCTGTACATCCTTATTGCCTTCGGCAGGCGGTGAGAACACGCAGGCAATATGCAAAGGCACAAAATCGCTGTCTTGTGCTTGCCGTTGCGCTTGGATTTCCTTGAATAAGCGGTGGTACTCAATCGCGTGATTGATGGAAGCCGTTGCCAGAACTGCGTTGAATTTACGCCCCGCCGTTGCCGCATTGTGCTTATCCAGAATCGCTTTAACCACGGCTTCCTGTGTCAGCGTTTCACCCGCTTTAGGTTTGGCATTGCCTTCTGCTTTGTAATAGTCGATATGGAAGCGTAAAACATTACGGTCTTCAATGGCATGCGTGATGGTATAGGCATGAAGTTGTTGCTGGAAAATGTCTTGCGTGGTTTTGAACGATGCGGTTTGCGCTTCGATCTGCTGGTAGCTGGCGTTGGTTTCAAAGATCGGCGTACCCGTAAAACCGAAAAGCTGGGCGTTGGGGAAAAAGTCCTTAATCGCTTGGTGGTTCTCGCCAAATTGGGAACGATGACATTCGTCGAAAATGAATACAACACGCTTATGGCGTAAGGGTTCGAGCTTGGCTTTGTAGTTGCGTTTGTTGGTGCTGTCGAGTGCCAGACCGAGCTTTTGGATGGTGGTGACGATTACCTTGTCGGCGTAATCGGTGGACAATAGCCGCCGTACCAAGGTTTCGGTATTGGTGTTTTCTTCAACGCAGCCTTGCTGAAACTTGTTGAATTCCTCCCGTGTTTGGCGGTCGAGGTCTTTGCGATCCACCACGAACAGGCATTTTTCAATGTCGGGATTGTCCTTGAGCAGGGTGGATGCTTTGAAAGAAGTCAGGGTTTTGCCACTGCCCGTGGTATGCCAGATATAACCATTGCCACAGCTTTGGTGGATGCAATCCACAATCGCCCGAACCGCGTAGATTTGATAAGGGCGCATCATCAGCAGTTTTTGCTCGTTGGCAACCAGCACCATATAACGGCTGATCATTTCACCGAGAACGCACTTAGTCAGGAAATGGTCAGCGAAGGGGTCGAGATGGGTAATCTTGCGGTTACTTTCATCAGCAAATTGGTAGAGCGGTAAAAAACGTTCGTCTGCATCAAAGCTAAAATGGCGGTCGTTATTATTAGCGAAATACCATGTATCACTGCGGTTGCTGACGATAAACAATTGCAGGAAACAGAGTAAGGTCTTGGTGTAGCCATTACCCACATCATTTTTGTAATCCACGATTTGCTGCATGGCGCGGCGCGGGCTGATTGCCAAGGTTTTGAGTTCGACCTGTACCACAGGCACACCATTGATGAGCAGCATCACATCATAACGGTGATAACTGTTCTCGGTGTTGATACGCAGTTGGTTGGCTATCTCGAAGGTGTTTTTACACCAGTCTTTGATATTAACGAGGGTGTAGTGAAGCGGCGTACCATCATCACGCTCAAAGCTATTGCGTTCACGCAAGTGTTGCGCGGCGGCGAATACATCAGGGCTAATGATCTGATCCAGTAACCGCGCAAACTCACTGTCGGTCAGATGCACCCGATTGAGTTCATCGAATTTGGCACGAAAGTTTTGCTCCAGCGTTTCGCGGTCACGGATGTCGGGGCGGTAGATATACTTGAGGTCGGTCAGTTTGCTTATCAGATTGTTTTCTATCTGCTTTTCTAAGGTTGTCATGCTTCGATCCTAAAGCGACTGTCACACAAAACATACATCCTACGGGAACTAATGACAGTTGCCAACGCGCCAAGAATAAACCGAACGCTAGTCAATACAACTTGCTTTAGCCCAGTTATCCCCTACATTAGTCAGACTATTAATCACAAGTCTAGGCTAGGGTATGAATTGGTCTGAACGCGTTGCGGCTTGGGCGAATCCGAGCAAGAATCCAGAGTTGGAGCATGCCTTTGCTCAGCAGGCACAAACCTTACCGATTTTGTGGCTGCTGGGCAAAACCGGCGCTGGCAAATCCTCTTTAATTCATGCCCTCACCGGTGACAGCAAGATTACTATTGGCAATGGTTTTCAGCCCTGCACTAAAACGGCCAATGTGTATGATTACCCTCAAGATAAACCATTGCTGCGTTTTTTAGATACACGCGGTTTATCCGAAGCCGATTATGATGCACGCGAAGATATTGCCGCTTGTGAGCATCGCAGCAATGCTTTATTGCTGGTGCTAAAAGCTGATGATCCTGAGCAAAGCGATGTGCTTAAAGCCCTCAAGCAAATTCGCGCTTCGGGCAAAATCAAAAATTATCTAGTGGTGCATACGGGCATTTTGCAAATCCCTGATCCGCTTCAACGCCAACAAGCGATTGCACATAACCAAGCCCAAGTCGAAGCGATGTTGGATAAAAAGCTAGATAGTGTCGCGGTCGATTTTATCGCTGAAGATCCTGCCAATTCGGGGGTTGCTGAATTAAAACAGGAATTAGCGGAGCTGCTACCCATCCTCGCGCAATTCAATGATGAGCAATTGCATGACAACCAAGAAGAGAAAAACTTTGAGCATCTGAAGAAAGAAGTGCTTTGGTATGCCGGTGCAGCCGCAGCCAGCGATGTTTTGCCTGCGGTGGGTTTGGTAGCCGTGCCGAGTATTCAAGGCAAAATGCTACATAGTTTGGCGAATCAATATGGCGTGGAATGGGACAAAAAGCTGCTCAGCGAATTTGCAGCCGCTTTGGGCGCGAGCTTTGGGATTAAGTACGCGACGCGCTTGGGCTTGCGTCAATTGGCTAAATTGATTCCAGTCTATGGACAAACGATCGGGGCAGCGACGGCCGCGAGTTTAAGCTTTGCTACAACCTATGCTGTAGGGCGTGCTGCCAGCAAGTATCTGTATCATTTAACTCAAGGTGAAAATGTCGATGATCTTGAGCTACAGACCTTATACGAACAAGCAATGACTGCCCTGCTGCCTAAATTAAAGAACGATAACGATGCGCCAAACTCAGACCAGTCTTAGTAGTTTCCTACACCTTTCGGAGCGAATTGCGCCGTTTATTGCGCTGCTGATTGGGATTCCGCTGCTGGTAGTGGTCGGCTTTGGGATTGTGTCGATTTATCGCGAAGGCTATCTACTCGCCTTTGTGCTGCTGATTACAGTGCTAACTTTCCTCGCCGCTATACCGATGTTTTTACTGCGTAGGCAAGTGAAAAAAGGTATTCATAGCCATGATTTAAGTAGCGAAGCTTGGGTAAAAGCCTCCAAAGACTGGACGCCGTTTGATCTGCAAGTTTGGGGGCTGCTGAATAAGAGTATTGAAGAGAAGCTTGCGGAAAATGCCGATTGGTCAATGCTGCGTGCCTATACCTTGGATTTGGCGGCGCTGGCTGCTGCGCAATATCATCCAACCCGTGCGCGTCGCGAATTGGCGTTCACGATTCCTGAAGCTTTGCGTATGACGGAAGAAGTGAGTCGGCGCTATCGCTTACTGATCATGCAGCATGTGCCCTTGGTGGAAAAGCTGAATCTGTCGATGGTACGGATGGTTTACGACCACCGCGATAAGCAAGAAACCCTGCAAAATGTTTGGAATGTGTATCGCATCATTCGCGCCTTCACACCCGCTGGTTTAATTGCGGAAGCACGTGGGCAACTACTTGATCATGTCTTCACTGGCTTGAAAGATGAAGTGCAGGCCAAGCTCAAACAAGCGCTGCTACAAGAAGTCGCCAGTGTGGTGATTGATCTGTATAGCGGACGCTTTAAAGTCAGTGACGAAGACTTAACAACTAGCGACACCTTAAAAGCCGATCAAGAGCGTATGGCTGCTCCACTTGAGCCACTACGGATTTGTTTAATTGGGCAAGTGAGCGCAGGCAAATCCTCGATTATTAATGCGCTGATTGGCTCAATGGTAGCGGAAGTGAACCAGCTCCCGTCCACTCGCACGGCCACGGTTTATCAAGCCAAATTAGAGAACGAGGTCGATGCCATGTATTTGGTCGATTTGCCGGGTTTGGATGGTAAAGCGGAAAATGATGACTATCTGCTAGAGCAAATGATGCAAAGCGATGTCGTGCTTTGGGTGCTGAAAGCCAATCAACCCGCGCGCGCTTTGGATACTAAATTCAAGGAACAATGGCTCACTTGGTTGAATGACCCGCAACAACGCACCCGCCGCCAGCCGATTCTGTTAGGCGTGCTCAATCAAGTTGACCGCCTCGCACCACAAAACGAATGGCAACCCCCTTATGACCTACAAAATCCCAGTAGCCCAAAAGCACGTAATATCCGCGCTGCGTTGGATTACAATCAGCAACTGCTCGGTTTCCAGTCGATCATTCCGCTGTCAGTGAGTGAAGATAAACCGCCGTATAATTTGGCAGCGCTCGAACAATTATTAGATCAATATTACGAACTCGGCATGCAAGTGCAGCTCAATCGGCGGCGAGTCGAAGCTAGTGATAGTTTTTCGGTGCAGGAACAGTTTAAACGCGCTTATCGACTGGGGAAGTCGTTGTTCACCACCGCAAAAAAGATTAGCTCATCATAAACATTTAATTAGATTAAACACTCTCTGAGTCAGTTACTCTATAATAGATTTTAGAGATCTCTTCAGCATAACAATAGGTATCACCTATGCTTGGAACAAATATCACTTTCACCGGTGTCAGAGGGGTTGGCACAGTCAACTTGGATTTACAACCCGGTCAACAAGTCTATACATTCATTGGCGTTAATGGCGTGGGGAAAACCAAAACTTTAGAGGCTTTATTTCAGTTTTTACTGTCAAGTAATTTAAAATTTATTACCTATACCAAAGGGCGTTCTCTCACCCTAGTATTTGATGTAGTACTAAAAAATAATCAATTTATTTTTGACAGTAAAAAACCAGAAACTCTTCTTAAACGAAACTTTATAGAAAACCCAGTTATTTTCCTAGCCTCTCAGAATCGAGGCTTTATTCGACATGAAAATAAGACTGCACGAAATATTGGCAACCTTCGAGACAGGAGAGTGGAGTACTTTTTTGAAATAATCCGGGGTATGGGTAATAACTTTGCTAGCTTAAACATGGATAGTAATCTTGAAGAATGGTTCATAACCCTTGCACAATCTGCTAACCCCTACCAGAAAAAAGAAGATAATCGAGAGGTAGAAATAAAAACGATTTTAAGGTTGCTGCATAAAATTGATCATGAAATTGATCCTAACTTCTTAGAAATCAGTGGCGATAATCGAGTAAGCTTAAAGATTAAAAATGAAAAACGCGAAATATCGCACTTAAGCACAGGCTTCGCATCCATTCTAAAAATCATCCAATCTATTATCTCTGGCTACAGCTACTTTACTAATGAACAGGAACTACAAAAAGTCAATGGAATTGTTTTAATTGATGAAATTGAAAGTCATCTGCATATTTCATGGCAAACAAAAATTATACCTTTACTTAAAAATCTATTCCCTAATACACAATTTTACATTAGCACTCACTCATCCATTGTGTTATCTCAACTCAAAGAAGGCGAAGCATACCGCTTAGAGAGAGATACTCAAGGCTTGGTACATACTCACCTCATTAAATCTCCCAACCACGCAGCTATTATTGATGTATTGAAAGATGCCTTTGGTGTTGACCTAAATAAGATGAAACTAGAACGGATGTCAGCCTCCGATCAATATGATGCCAAGCAACGTCTATTAGCACTGATCAATCAATAAAAGGATAACAACAGCATGCGTCGGATTTTACTGGACACCAATTTATTGATTGCAGCTTTAGATCAAGATAATCAAACCTCTATTGACAAAAAAGAAGAAGCGGTGCAACTACTAACCGATCTATTGAATAATTCTAATGTAGCACTGGCAATTACACCACTTATCCGTTACGAAGTTTTGCGTGGCATTGCTTGGAAAGACTCAGTACGCTATGAAGAATTGAAAGATACACTAAAATACTTTGAAGAAGTTGATATTGGCAGTGACGTTTCCGAATTAGCTGCTAATCTCTATCGTTTTGACATTGCCAAGGCAAAAGCTAATAATGAAAAGAGAAATTTTGAAAAACGCAAATTTGACATATTTCATTTAGCTAGTGCTCAATGTCACAAATTAGAATTAGTATCCCAAGATTCAGACATTGCTAAATTACAGACTTTATACATCGACTATATAAAAGCCACTATCCGTCCTAAGAAAGAATTTTTGATTGACTAACACCCCCTTTAAAGCTAAAGCTATTTAAAGTACATGCTTTACTCTTTTACCACTTATACCGCAGCCCCAAATATCCACTCATCATACTACTGCGTTCAATAATCGGGCTATCGCTAATTTGTGAGTCATAAGCGGTAATGGCCGCCTCGCCAACTAAAGTCAGTTTTGGGCTTAACGGCTGTTGCACTTCAACACCGGCTTTCAAAGCCAAAGCAGCATCGGCTTGATAAGCCGGTCGACCGAGTTTGGCCTCATCTGTCTGCACCCCTACATAATAGTCAGTGACTTTATCGGACAGCCATTGCACCTCACCATAAGGACGGAAAATGGCTTGATAGGGTTCAGGATTGAAGGTGTAGCGCGCTTTCAACTGTGTACCTTTGTGGGCGGTCATATCTTGGGCAATGTCAAATAAAGTCACGCCATTCAAGACTTTCCAAGCACCACCGACACGCAGATTAATCGCCCGATCTAACTCATGCATATCTTTTAATTCAGCACTGCCACCGCGCTCATGATCCCAGTCATCTAAGCCCACACCGATATAATAATTAGCACGCGGCGCTTTAATCACGGTCAAAGCAGGGCCAGGAATATCAAAGCCGGAACTATCCAACAACACTGGCTTAGCACCCAATTGAGTGTCTCCACCCACAAAAGGCGATTGGCTGGCAGTCACCGCCAAGCCCAAATCCCATTGCTTCGCAGACTCGTCTGACACGGCTAAACAAGGTAAAAGCACTAAACCCAGTACTAAAAATTTTTTCATTTAATTAACCTTTTCTCGTAAAGACTCAATCGCCATTAAGACCGCTTCCGGTGTCGCAGGTGCACGCAAACCACTAGGCTGCTGATAATTACCAACACTTTCCACCGCATCTTTCAAGGCAAAAAACACCGACATGGCGAGCATTAACGGCGGCTCACCCACCGCTTTGGAGCGATAAATTGTCGCTTCGCGGTTCGGCTTTTTATCCACCAAACGCACCGTAAAACGCTCGGGCACATCGCCCGCGACCGGAATTTTATAAGTTGAAGGTGCATGCGTGCGCAAACGCCCAGCCTGATCCCACCATAACTCCTCGGTGGTCAACCAGCCCATCCCTTGCACAAAGCCGCCCTCAATCTGCCCAATATCCAGCGCAGGATTTAAGGACTCGCCCACATCATGCAGAATATCCACCTGCTGCACCCGATATTCGCCAGTCAACGTATCCACTTCAACCTCTGAAACCGCAGCCCCATAAGCGAAATAATAGAAAGGCCGCCCGCTCATGGTTTGCGGGTCATAATGAATTTTCGGGGTTTTATAGAAACCGGTCGCCGACAAAGATACTCGATTAAACCAAGCCAGATGCGCCAGCTCCGCAAAGCTCATGTCAGCCTTGCTGCCAACTTTGACATGCCCTGCTTTGAAGGTAATTTCACTAGCAGCAACTTGATAATGCCCGACTAAAAACTCAATTAAGCGCTGCTTTAAAGTCTGAGCAGCTGCTTGGGCTGCCATCCCATTCATATCCGAACCGGAAGAAGCGGCTGTCGCCGAAGCATTTGGGACTTTCTCCGTGCTCGACGCGGTGCAGCGAATAGACTCCAGCGGAATCTGCAACTCCTCAGCAACGACTTGAGCAACCTTAGTAAACAAGCCCTGCCCCATCTCCGTGCCACCGTGATTGAGTTGCAGCGTGCCATCGGTGTAAATATGCAGCAGCGCACCCGCTTGATTCAAAAAAGTCGCTGTGAAGGAAATACCGAACTTCACCGGTGTGAGTGCAATGCCTTTTTTCACCCACTGACTGGTTTGATTAAATTCGCGAATCGCTGCACGCCGCTCTCGATATTCAGAGCTTGCTACCAACTCCCCTACTAGTTCAGGGATAATATTATCTTCAACCTGCATGCCGTATTGAGTCAGATCACGCACGCCATCCTTGCCGTAAAAGTTAGCTTGGCGCACATCGAGCGGGTCAAGCTGCAAGGTGCGGGCAATCTCATCCAGCACATATTCAATCCCCATCATGCCTTGCGGACCACCAAAGCCACGAAAGGCGGTATTCGATTGCGAATTAGTTTTGCAGCGATAGGAAACGATAGCTACATTTTCGAGGAAATAAGCATTGTCAGCATGGAACATACTGCGATCATTGACGGGCCCGGATAAATCCGCCGAAATCCCGCAGCGTGAAGCATAATCCAGCTCGATCCCTTGAATCAGCCCTTGCGCATCAAAGCCCACTCGATAGCCAATATCAAAGCAGTGGCGCTTGCCGGTGAGCATAATGTCATCGTCACGATCTACCCGATATTTAACCGGTCTGCCAGTTTTCTGCGCTAATAAACCTGCCACACAGGCAAAGAAACTGGCTTGACTCTCCTTGCCACCAAAGCCACCACCCATGCGCCGACATTCAATCACTAAATCTTTTTGGCTGCGCTTGAGGACGGTTGCGACCACCTCTTGTACATGATGCGGATGCTGGGTGCTGCTATGAATCAGCAAATGTCCATCTTCCTGCGGCAGCGCAAACGCAATCTGCCCTTCTAAATAAAACTGCTCCTGCCCACCTAACTCAAAGCTACCGGCTAATTGATGCGTGGCTTGCTCAATCGCAAGTTTAGCCTTGCCACGCTCTAAAGTTTTGGTCGGTAACACAAATTGCTGCGCTGCCACCGCCGCACGAATATCCAAATTATGTGGTAGCACTTCATAGTCAATATCCGCTAAAAGCACTGCACGCCGCGCCGCCTCCATTGAAGTCGCAGCCACCGCAAAAATACATTGCCCCAGATACTCGACCTTATCAACCGCAAACACTGGCTCATCTTTGAGCGAACCACCGAGGTGATTTTCACCGGGAACATCGGAAGCGGTGACTACTGCAATCACGCCCGCTGCTTGGTGGACACGGCTTAAATCAACTTTTCTCAAGCACGCATGAGCTTGGCTACTCATGCCGACCGCTGCGTAAAGTGTCCCTTTTGGCTCAGACAAATCATCAATATAGCGCGCCTCGCCCGTCACATGCAGATGGGCACTTTCGTGGTGTTGATCTTTGCCCACATATTGATGGCTCATAGCGCAGCCTCCACTTGCATAAACCATTTACGCAACAAATTCGTTGCCACTTTAGAGCGATATTCAGCACTGGCGCGCATATCCGTCAGCGGCTGGAAATCTTGCTTTAGCGCCTGAATCGCCCGCTCTAAACTGCTTGCATTCCACGCTTGCCCTACTAAGGCTTGCTCAGTATGAATTGCACGTTGTGGAGTCGCTGCCATCCCACCAAAAGCAAGCCGAATCGCACTCACTTTGCCTGCCTCTAACTCCACCGCAAAGGCGGCACAAACTGCTGAAATATCTTGCCCGAAACGTTTGGAGACTTTCCAAGTCCGAAAGAACTGCTTAGGCTGGCGCAAAGGCACACGCACCGCCCGCACAAACTCCCCTGCTTGCAAAGCTTTCTGCTGATAGCCGAGATAGAAATCTTCTACAACTAAGCGACGAACTTTTGTGCCGTGTTGCAAAACCAGTTCCGCACCCAAAGCAATTAAAGCGGGTATTGAATCACCAATCGGTGAACCATTCGCAACATTGCCGACTAAAGTCCCTGCATTACGAATCGGCAACGAGGCAAAGCGCTCGTATAAATCCTGTAGTTCTGGATATTCAGCAACCAACGCTTGATAAGCCTGCTCAAGGCTGACTGCTGCACCCATTTCTAGGTAGTCGGCTGTTTTGTTGATCGTGGCTAGCTCGTCGATAGCACCCAGATAGACCAGCTTATTTAAGTCACGATGCTGCTTCGTGACCCATAAACCGACATCCGTACCACCCGCTAAAATGCGCGCATCGGGCTGTGCAATTAGATAAGCAGCTAATTCATCAAGGGTTTGCGGCGCAAAAAAACTAGCGGCTTGGTCTGTCAAATAGAGGCTTTGCGTCGATTTGACAGATTCGAGTTGTGCAATCAACTCTGCTTGCCCTGACTGATTCCCAAATGGCGCTGAAACTACCGTTTGCTGCTCACCAGACGTTTGCGCGGCAAACTCATACATGCGCTGCCCTGCTTCAAGAATCGGGCGATAGCCAGTACAACGGCAAAGGTTGCCAGACAATGCAGTGCATAAGCGTTCACGGCTGGGCTGTGCTTCGGTTTTGTACACTGCAAACAGCGACATCACAAAACCGGGGGTACAAAATCCGCATTGCGAAGCATGACAATCGACCATTGCTTGCTGAACGGGATGCAAGCCTTGCTGCGCTTTCAAACTTTCGACGGTATACAAACATTTGCCATCCAAAACGGGCAAAAATTGAATGCATGCATTTACTGCCCGATAACTTAATTCACCCTGCTGCAAATCAGCGATCACCACCGTACAAGCCCCGCAATCGCCTTCTGCACAGCCTTCTTTCGTACCGGTGCGATTTAAGTGCTCACGTAAAAAACTTAAGACAGTGGTGGTGGGCGCAATAGCACTCAAATCAATCCGTTGACCATCCAGCATGAAGCTCAAGGTGTTGCGCGTCGTTGCCTGCATACTAACTCCCGCGATAGGTTGAATAGCTCCACGGCGAGGCTAGCAGGGGCACATGATAATGAGCATGTGGATCAGCAACACCAAAGCGCAGCGGGATTACATCTAAAAAAGCTGGCTCAGTTAAAGCAGCTGCTTTTGACCAGAAGTAATTGCCCATATGAAATTCCAACTCCCAAATACCCACTTCCAGCTCAGCACCGACGAGCAAAGGCTGATCACAGCGCCCGTCAGCATTGCTAGTGGTCGTTTTAACTAAACTACGTGTGCCATCCGCAGCACAGCGATATAAATGAATGGCTATACCAGCAGCCGGACAGCCATTCGCAGTGTCCAAAATATGAGTCGTTAGCTTGCCCATCGGAGGCTTCCTATCGCATTGAAGTGCTTACCAGTATACAGCTTATTGTTAGTTTGCAACTATTCGGCAGGAATTACCTGAGCTTATCGACGCTGAAAAAAGAGCGCTACTGAGAGCGCTCCTCTTGGCAATGCTTAGTTATTAGGAGAAATGGTAAAAGTGTATTCAGTGGGTTGATCAGGCAAGACATTAATCACTTCAGTACCATTCATGGTTTGATAGTTAATTTGCACTTGTACTGACTGCGGTGGGACGCGAATCTCTGCCGATGAGACATTAGAGAAGGACTGAATCGGCTGTCCTTGCAGTGTCGTCACTCTGAAATTAACTCGCATCGGCTGGCGATCGACTCCAGAAATTGCATACAGTTTCAAACGGCCACCATTTTGCTGCACATTTTGTTGCGCGGGTACTGGTTGTGGTGGAGCTTGAGTACTTTGTTGAGCAGGTGCTGGCTCTACTTGAGGGGGAACCGGCACTGGTGGAGGGGTTTGGCCAATAATCTCAGTGGCATCAAAGGAAATATCACTCACGCGCCCATCACCTACTTCAATAACTCTGCTTTGGCGCAAACCTTGAATCCCAGCGGTTACTTCATAAGTCCCAGCAGGCAGATTGATTTCACCATTCGGTGCTGGCCCAACAGTTGCGACTCGCTCGCCATTTTGGTTGCGAATCACAAAGCGCGCTTGATCTGGCAAGCCTTGTCCACTGTTTAAACGCAAACGTAATAAGCCTTGTTGTACAGGCGCTGCCTGCGGAATAGGTTGTACGACTTGTTGGCTTTGCTGTGGTGGAGCAGCCACATTACCTGTCGGCGGCAAGCTAATCGTTTCACGCACAATCCCATTCGCCGAAACTTGAATATTGCGGCTGACCTCTTGGCGACCTTCTGCTTTTACCGTGATTTTATAAGCGCCCGGCTCTAAGGAAAACTCAGCACCATTCGCATAATTACTCTTGGCAACATGCTGACCATTTTGCTTTTGCACATAGATATTGGAGCGTAGTGCACGATTGTTTTCACCTGCACGCACTGAAATATACACTTGCCCGTTTGAATTCGTTGCAACCGGCGTACTTGGAGCTTGCTGCTGGGTAGCTGTATTGGTGTTAGTTGCAGAGGTCGGCATTTCAAAACGCGCATTAGTGAACTTATCTGCATAGACCTCTAACAGCCGTGAAGCTTCTTTGCCGTTCGCTTTGACTTTTGCCAAATATTTGCCTGGCGGTAAAGAGAAGTTACTGGTCTCACTCCCAGAGAAGGAAGCGACTTGTACACCTTCGGTGTCATAAACCAAAAACTCACCATCAATTTCGCCATTGGGGCTAGAGGTATCAATAATCGTTAAGCCCAATTTACCTAATGCACCTTGCACTACTTCATTAGGAAGGGTTGTTGTGGTTGTGCCTGCCTGAGTGGTGTCGGTTGTTGTAGGTGTGGTGGTGGTTGGACTGGTTTGAGTAGTTTCAGTAGTCGGTGTGACCGTTGCAGTTGGAGTCGCTGTACCTGTGCCCGTTTGGGTAGTGCCTGTACCTGCATTAAGCTGTCCCGCTTGGGTGGTCTCGGTACTGGGCGTGTTTGTGGTGGGTTTAGGCTCTTCAGTCTCACCTTCTAAGCTAATCACCTCTGATGGGTTAGTGGTATTGCCTGGCAAGGGGATATCTTGAGTCGTCAAATTAGGGTCAGTAGAGGGTGATACTATACCCGTTCCCGTTTCAGTACCTGCAATCGGTGTCCCCGTGCCCTGAGGTAGGGTCGGTGTATAGCCTGTATCTTGAGTGACCAGTTTTCGATCGCCCAATATACTTTTCACGCCAATGAAAGCAAAAATTGCCAGCACTCCAACTACAATCCCTGCAATAAGCAGTTTGCCTTTACCCATTTTTCTAATAACTCCTGCAGATTGATTTATTCGGCTATCATAGCGGAAATTCGTAGCTACACACAGAATGCCATTACCATGAATCCTAGTTTTCTTGATCGCGTTTCCCCTTATTTGCTACTGGTGCTAGCAGCCAGCTTCTGGGGTGGTAACTTCAATATAGCGCGAGCCTTTAATCTGGAAATCCCTCCAATGGGCTTATCCTTCTGGCGCTGGGCCGTGGCAGGCTTAATTTCACTGCCCTTTGTATGGCGACCTATGCGTCAACAATGGCCTGCTTGCAAACAACATTTCCCTTTGGTGTTCGCACTCGGCATTTTAGGGGTGGCAGGCTTTAATACTTTGGTTTATTTAGGGCTACAAACCACTACAGCCACTAATGGCGTCTTGATGCAATCGGTGAATCCGATTTTTATTATTATTTTATCGAGCTTGTTATTAGGCGAATTTGCTAGCAAACGACAATGGCTAGGTATTTTTATTTCACTGCTGGGTGTTTTAGCAATTTTGATTCAAGGGCAGTTAGCGAATCTCTTGAAACTCGATTTCCATGCAGGCGATTTGATTATTCTCCTTGCGGTCTTAGATTGGAGTTTATACACCGTCCTGCTACGTAAGCTTCCGAATGAACTCAAAGGCTTGCCCATTTTAGGCTATACCATCGCGATTGGCGTTTTGGGAATTTTGCCGCTGTATCTCTATGAAGCGTTCATGACCAGCCGCAGTATGCCGGTTAACTGGATTAGCATTAGCAGTGTGCTTTATGTGGCGATTTTCCCTTCGGTACTTTCTTATCTATTCTGGAATCACGGTACTCAGCGGATTGGCGCGAATCGTGCTGGGCAATTTGCACATGTAGTGCCCATCTCAGGAATAATCATTGCGGTATTATTGCTAGGTGAGCAGCTACATCTCTATCATTTACTGGGTATAAGCTTAGTAGCCGTCGGCATTGTGCTGGCTAACTATCGCCACAAAACCGGCTAAACTTTCAAGAACAGACCAACCTTCCTTTTGATGATCAAGCGAGGATAAACGAATGTGTGATTTACACGGTTGCGGAACTCAAACTGATTTACCCCCGATCCAACTCGACTCCAAGCAACGCCGCTTATTTTTACAAGGCTTGGCTTGCTTGCCTTTAGCTACTGTGCTGTCTTATCCAGAACTAGCCAAAGCAGCCGCAGCTAAAACAGAGGACGTATCAATCTCGCTAGAAATGGATACCAAAGTGAATGCTTCTCTTGCTTTGCCCACAGCTGAGAAAGCTCCAGCAGTAATTTTGATTCATGAATGGTGGGGCTTAAATGATCAAATTAAAGCCGTAGCTGCTGAACTAGCGAATATGGGTTATATCGCTTTAGCGGTTGATTTATATGCTGGCAAAGTCGCTAAAACTCCAGAAGAAGCAAAAGCCTTCATGGGTGATTTAGATCCTGAAATCGCGAAAGAAACGATGGTGGGCTGGGTCGACTACCTACGGAAGCACGAGCGCTCTAATGGCAAAGTTGCCACGCTAGGCTGGTGTTTTGGTGGTGGCTGGTCACTTAATACCTCGATGGCTACACCAGTTGATGCCACCATTATTTACTATGGCAATGTCGCAAAAACCGCTAATGACTTGAAAGCCTTAAAAGGCCCAGTACTGGGTCAATTCGGTAAACTCGACAAGAATATTAATCAAGCCATGGTCACTGGCTTTGAGCAAGAAATGGAAAAAGCTGGCAAGAAAGAGAGTTTAACGGTGCATTGGTATGAGGCCGACCATGCTTTTGCCAACCCAACCGGCGCACGCTATGACGAAGCGAATGCTAAATTAGCGTGGGAACGTACGACTGAATTCTTAAAGAAAAATTTAGCTAGTTAACAAGCTTTTATTGATTCGGCTGGCTAGCAGGCTGAAGTTTATTGCTCTTCTTCAGCTTGCTTAAGCACACTGCTAATCGCTTCTAATAATTGAAAGCCTTGTACGGCTAGATCACGCGGTGTCTGACCATCTTCATTTTTAATTTTTGGATCAGCCCCGCGAGTTACTAATAATTCAGTGACATCCACATAACCTGAACGTACCGCCAGATGTAATAAAGTATCTTGGCTGTCACCGGTGAGGAGATTGGGATTTTTGCCTCGATCTAAAAACATAGCAAGAATATCCGCATGACCATTGGCAACTGCGCTCACCACGCAACTATCTAATAGCTGAGCACCATTGTCTATCAGCACTTTCACTGCATTGGTTTTACCCAACATGCTGGCTGCACACAAAACTGTCTGTCCAGTACCCGTGATTTGATTGACATCAGCACCTTTTTTTAAGGACTCTAAAATAGGTTCCGCTTGGTCATCTAAGATTGTTTTAATGAAAGCTTCAGCTTTTGTGCGTTGCTCATCCGTCACCGCTGTCTGCGGGCAAACAGGCCCTGAAAAAACCAACAGTAGCAAAAATGCTGAGCGTATAGATGGCATAATCATGAAGCCTATTCCCTTGACTTATTTTGCTTAAAAAACTTTCTGCTCTTTTAAGCATAGATGAATACCCTTAAAGTACAGGGGTTTAATCGGGTAAAAAGCAGCAAATACAGGATAAAAGGAGACTACTCTTTACCGCTCCAGCGCCTGCTTGACAAGCAGTAATCAACAGCATAAGTGATTGATTTTTAATAAAAATATTTTATAATTAATTAGTTAGTTTAAAAAATAGAATCGCCTAATTGCGTAGTGATCTTTTCTAATACGCTCAATCCACGCACTGAATTGCCTTTCAAATTTAGTGGTGGACTCCAAGAAACTACTGCAAATTTTCCTGGATAGACAGCAACCATTCCACCACCCACTCCGCTTTTGCCAGGCAAACCGACCCGAAAAGCAAAATCCCCAGACTCATCATAAAAACCACAAACCTGCATTAAAGCATTCACCCGCTTGACTTGCTTGGCTGATAAAATATTCTGTTTGGTTTCAATATCTCGTCCACCATTGCTAAATACCAGAAACGCACGCGCTAATTGTTGGCAAGTCATTTCTATAGAACATAAATGGAAATACACATCGAGCACATCAAAAAAATCATTGTGAATATTACCAAATGATTTCATCAATGCGACTGATGCTCCATTCCGATAGCCACAAGAGGCTTCCGAACTCGCAACTGCTTCATTAAAATGAATATCGGGTGTATCTGCTAATTTACGAATGAAATCCAAGACCGCTTCTTTGGGATTATCCCATTCGCTCAACAGAATATCCGTTAGCACCAAAGCACCCGCATTAATAAACGGATTACGTGGAATACCCTGCTCAAACTCCAATAAAGCCAAAGAATTAAAAGCACCACCCGAAGGTTCAACACCAATGCGTGTCCATAATTTCTCGCCTACACGCTGGTAAACCATCGCTAGCGCAAAAACCTTGACGATACTTTGGATCGAGAATTTAGTCTCTGCATCACCTACTTGATAGCTTTTGCCCTCGACAGTCTGTAAGCAAATGCCAAATTGTGAACCCTTAACTTTAGCTAATTCAGGGATATAGCTTGCAACTTGCCCATTACTAGGCTCTTGTTGGCATTGCTGATAAACATTGTGAATTAATGAAGAAAAATCCATGCAAGTTTCCCAATTAGCAAGATTCAGTCAAAGTAAATTTATAAAGCTATCGCCATAGAGAAGTATGGCTTACAAGCAATTGTAAGCCCTATTTTTGGTAAATAATTTTAATATTTCAAGCGCGCATAGAAGGTTTTTTGAGCAGCTGCACGGGCTTCACCTAAGGTACGAATACCCTTTTCTGCTAGTAAAGGGATCAGTTTCATAAAGATTTCAGCCGTTACTATCGCATCACCCATCGCGGTATGCCGCCCAATAATCGTGACATTAAACCGCTCAGCAATAGCCTCTAAACGATGTGATTCCTGATTAGGATGCACTACCGCTGAGAGCAATAAAGTATCTAATACGGGATGATCAAATACGACTCCAGTGGCCTGCTCCTTGACTTGGAAACAACGCATATCAAAGGCTGCATTGTGTGCTACCAAAATCGTTTCTTGGGCAAAACTATGGAAGGCGGGCAGCACCGACTCAATCGTAGGTTTCCCCTTCACCATTTCTGGAGTGATGCCATGAATGGGAATAGTTTCAGGCGGAATCGGGCGTTTGGGGTCAATCAATTGCTCAAAGAATTCATGATGGAGCAGCTTATTATTAACAATCCGCACTGCGCCAATTTGAATCGTCTCATCCCCACCCGCCGGATTTAAGCCGGTCGCTTCGGTATCAAACACGGTATAAGTCAGCTCTGTCAACAAACTGTCATCCAGTGAGCGTGAATGTTCTGAACTTTTGAAGAGGTCAAAATCATAGTATTCAGGTCGGCTCTCACTGCGCAAGAACATATCCGCAGACAACTCTTCTTGAGGTGCTGCTAACGGTAGCAATAAGCGGAAAAAAGCTCGTCCAGTCTCGGCCTCACGTTCGACCCATGAGTCACCGCTATGTCGGGTTAATACATCTTGGACTGTGAGCGACATCGTTTCTGTGCCGACCTTAATTTGCTCCATTTCCCAGCCTACCACCGCTTTAGTGCCTTCACCTAAGGGTGACCAGAGCATATCTAAGCAGGCACGTTGGCCATTACTAGTTTGTAAACGTAATTGCACGGTTTCTACCTGACATTCAGTTTGTAGCTTTCCGGCCAAATGTACCAAAGCTTGTAACAGTGAGAAGCTTTCTACTTTTAACCAAATGCTGGTATCCACATTGTCGGTGCTTGCCTTGACGGATAAAGTAGCCTCAATCCGCCGAATAGCCGCTTCGATTAAATCTGCACCTAGCATTTCTTCTAGCGGCCAACGAGAACGTAACGTGTTGGCCGAAGAAGCCTGCATTTCCTCAATGCGCTTGCCCAGCCCATGAATTTCATCTCGCACTACGCTCAATAAGCGCTCGCGCATATCCGTTTCTAAATCGGGATATTCTAAAACTTCCACCGCAGCCTGCGCATTGGCAATAGCAGCACGGCTACCTTCAGTGAGTGAATATAAAACCCGATCTTTTTCTGAATCATCTTCAAAATCGCGAGTAATATTATCCAACATTAAGACAAAGCCAGTTAATTCATTAGTCTGTGTAGGTGCCTCATCTGAACCCTCAGCAGGCATCTTGACGGCACGTACGGGTGTCATTTGCACGCGCAATAATTGCCCAGCTTGCGTGGTCGTGACAAATTGTGCGGAAGGTGCGGTAGCTCCACGCTGTAACCGATGTTGAATATTCTCTAAAGCATGTGCGACTAATTTACGGTCAAATACACTATAAATCGACCGACCTAAACCAATTAATTCAGCCCCACCAGCCACAGCAGGCGCTTTAGATAAAGCTCTGAATTGAGTGCGCGCCCGATTGTTATACAACAAAATTCGTCCATCTAAATTACAGACCACCACACTTTGGGTTAGCTCAGACATGAGTGCGGCTAGGCGGTTCTTTTCTAATTCGGTATTGCGGCTGGCTTCTTGGACGCGCTGATCCATTGCTTCGCGTAAGTCTTCGCGTTGGTCAACTAATTGATTAATTAGCTCGGTGAGCTTCTTATTTTCAGGACTGCCATCAGGAACTAATTTGCGCTTCACATCAGTCCCTAACAAAACCTGTGCATTTTCCAATAAGCGTGCAGGTGCGGTCATAAAATAGCGCACCAAATAACCTAAGATCACCCAAACTGCAATTAAAGACGCAGCCCACATTAGAAATAAAAGAGCAATCCGTGGCCCAATAGCAGCCACTGCCGCAGCACGCTCATTTTCCTCTAAAGCAGCCCAAATCAAGCCGCCAGAAACAAATAACCAAATTAAACACACCACGCCAACAATGGCTGTGCCTGCAATAATCCGCCAATCTGTCTTTCTCATGCTCCAGCACTCAATAATTCACGAACTTTTTGTGCTAACTCTTTAGTAGAAAAGGGCTTAACCATATACGCATTCGCCCCTAAAGCGATACCTTTAGCCATATCAGTGTCACGCCCTTTCGCAGTGAGCATGAGAATAATAATATCTGCATTATCTGGGTTAGAACGAATCTCTTGGCATACTTCAAAGCCGGTTTTCTTCGGCATCATGGCATCTAATAGCATGAGATTCGGTTTATCTTTAGCGACTGCATCCACTGCTTCTTGACCATCATGAGCAACACTCACTTGATAACCTTCGCGCTTCATTAAAAATTCCAGCGAAATTAAAATATTCTGCTCATCATCGGCAATTAATACCTTTGCACTCATCCATTCTCCTCCTCTGTTATCTCCAACTGCTGAGCCTCATTTAAGCGCGGCAAGAAAAAACTAAAGCGCGCACCAGCTCCTAACTCAGACTCCAACCACATCCGCCCACCAAAATGCTCAACAATTTGGCGGCTAATCGGCAAACCTAAGCCTGTACCTTGTGGGCGATCCGAAAACTCGCCAGCCTGCCGAAACTTCTCAAAGACTTGCTCTTGCTCATGTTGCGCAATGCCCTTGCCATTATCTTGGACTGCCACCGTAACACCCTCCGGCGCATCCGTAATATACACATCCACTTTACCGCCCGGATGAGGCACAAACTTAGCAGCATTCGACAGTAAATTCAGCATCACTTGCATTAAACGATCGGGGTCAGCCCGAATCGGCGCAATCGACGCTGTGCCACTATGTAAAGTCAAACTTAAACCATTTTCCAAATACATGCCGGAAATGCTATTCACCGCTTGCTGCACCACCGACTGAATATCCACATCGCTGCTATGCCATTCAGCATGGCCTGCTTCAATCTTAGCCATATCCAAGACTTGATTCACTAAACGCCCTAAGCGCTCCGCCTCACCAACGACAATCTCCAAAAACTGCCGACGCTGATCAGCTTCCATCTCATCATCATCTAGCATCATTTCAGTGAAGGCACGAATTGAGGTTAATGGAGTGCGTAGCTCGTGCGTGACGGACGACATGAAATCATCTTTGAGCTTATCGAGACTTTTCAATTGCTCATTGGCGGTGCGTAATTCACTGGTGGCTTTTTCTAAAGACAATGACTTTTCTTCTAAAGCCTTCGAGTAGGCGCGTAATTGTGAAGCCTCCTCAAGAATGCGCATCACATCATCTAAATCAAGCTGCTCTTCCTCTACGACTGAGGCCACCATCATCCGCGCCGAGCCGGTGCCTATCGCACCGGCTAATTGCGTTTCCACATATTGAACCAGTTGAGCATTGGCTGGAATATCTTTCGCCTGAATTAGCCCTAAGCGCCGCGCATAATCGGTAAGTAGACGCTCGGTTTTATCCGCGCCTAAGAAGCGTTCAGTCAAATTACGTAAATCAGATAATTTAGCGCGCCCTTGCCAAAACACTGGATGAGTACTGGCAGTCCGTTCAAACACATCCACAAATAGCAAGGCTTGGCTCGCTTCACGTGCTTCAGGGCGAGTCCAAAGCGAGACTAAAACATAGGCGCCGATATTCGCAAACAAGCTCCAGAACAAGGCATGGGTGAGATTGTCTAAACCTTGCAGGCCAAATAACTGCTCTGGCTTCAGCCAAGCTAAACCAAATAAACCTTCAGTCATAAAGCCGGTATCTAGCCAACCGGACTTGACTAAAGAAGGCAGCAATAAAGTGTAAGTCCATAGCGCAAAGCCGATTAATAAACCGGTCAAGGCACCTTGGCGATTTCCAGCCTTCCAATACATCCGGCCTAACATTGCGGGAGCAAATTGGGCGACTGCTGCAAAGCTAATCAGGCCAATGCTGACTAAAGCATAAGCCTCACCTGCTACACGGAAATAGAGATAACCAAGCAGCAAAATACCTAAAATAGCGATACGCCGAATCATCAACAGTAGGCCGGTTAAATCACCGCTAGCACGGCTCCCAAAACGCTCAGTACGTAATAAAAACGGCATTACCAAGTCATTGCAAACCATCGTAGAAACCGCTATCGCTTCCACAATCACCATGCCAGTTGCAGCGGATAAGCCCCCCACAAAGACAAATAACGCCAGCCACTCATAGCCATGCGCTAAGGGCAAAGACAGCACAAAATAATCGGGATCAGCTTGTCCTTGCCCAAAGAACAACAAACCACCGATCGCAATGGGTAGGACAAACAGATTAATCAGCAGCAAATACAGCGGGAAGACCCAACTGGCACGTTTGAGATGGCGCTCATCCACATTCTCCACCACCATCACCTGAAACTGGCGTGGCAAAAAAATCACCGAGAGCATCGCCAGCAAAGTCAAAGCAAACCACTGTGGATAAGCAAACTCTTTCGTACCTTGCCCGAGCATCAATAAAGGTTTGAGCGTTTCATCCGCTAAAGCTTGCGTGAATAGATCACCAACACCATTAAATACTCCATAAACAACAAAAATACCCACCGCTAGAAAAGCCACTAATTTAACAATTGACTCGAAAGCAATCGCTGCCACCATGCCTTCGTGACGTTCGGTCGTATCTAAATGGCGGGTACCAAACATAATCGTAAAGCCTGCTAAGGCCAGTGCAATATATAAAGTGCTATCACCCAACCACAAACCCATTTCAGGGCGTGGTTCACCTAAAGGCGTCGTCAGAATTGCATAGCCACTGGAGATCGCTTTTAGCTGCAAAGCAATATAAGGAACGATACCAACCACAGTAATCAGGGTCACAAGACTAGCTAACATGCGGCTTTTGCCATAGCGGCTGGAAATGAAATCGGCAATTGAGGTAATCCGATAAGTCTTAGCGATGCGAATCATTTTGCGTAGCACGATCCAGGCTAAAATCATCGCTAGCATCGGCCCTAAATAAATCGGCAAGAACCACATACCAGTATTCGCAGCGCGTCCGACACTGCCGAAATAAGTCCAAGCCGTGCAATACACCGCCATTGATAGCGCATACACCCAAGGGCTAGCAATAATCGAGCGTCCTTCAGCGGCACGTTTATCGCCAAACCAGGCGACTGCGAATAGAATTAATACATAGAGAAAGGAGGCAGCAATAACGATACTACTAGAAATCATCGTTTATCCTCCCTATCGCTCATCGGTTTCCATAAGCCATGCCAGCACGGCAATCATCCCAGCCCAGATAATAAATAAAGCGGCTGGAAATAACGGCACACCCAAAATCGTCGCATCTTTATCCCATAAGGCCAGCAGAGGAAAATTTAAGAGAGCGCAGCCAAACAGGAACAAAGCGATTAAGCGCGCTGATGTCATTCCGCGTAACATAGAAACTTCCTCCTCAATGACTCGATTTAACGCAGCGCATTGGCTTGATAACGCTGCGCCATAGCATCTTGAAAATGTGCCGCTACTTCAAAAGCATTTTTTAAATGGCGCTGTTCAAACTCAGATAACTCATCGGGTGCAACCTGATTATTCGCCATTTGCCCTGCTGCAATTTGCCGGGCTTGATGACGCAAACGTGTCAGGCTGATAAATTCAAAAGCGTCTAAAACATTAGCTAAAATATCACTGGCCAGCAGATTCGCCTGCCCTAAAGCCTGTAAGCGTTCCCGAGTATTAGTCACTGGCAAACCCGCCGCCAAGGTATACACCCGGGCTACATCAATCACCGGCACCACCCCACGCTTTTTCATATCCAAGGTTTTCTCACCATTAGCCTGCTTTTCTAACACAAAGCCTTTGAAAAAACCTAAAGGTGGACGGAAATTTAATGCATTCGCGGCCATATGCGTTAAGAACAAGGTACTTTTCTGGGTACGTCGCAAAATACTCGTATGCAAATCCTCAAATAAAGTCGTTTCGCCATATAAACAACGTAAATCAAAAAAGATCGTGGAATACAACAAAGCTTGCGGGTCAGGGGTTTCAATCCATTTCGCGAAATAATTCCGCCAAACTGACAGCGGCTGCCGCCATTGTGGATTGGAAGCCATAATCCCGCCTTTGCAATATTCATAGCCACAAGCGTCTAAACCATCACAGACAAAATCAGCCAGCTTCCGAAAATACTCACCATGCTCAGCTTCTTGATAATCATCGGAGAGAATCAAGCCATTATCTTGATCTGAATAAGCCGTTTGTTCAAAGCGCGCTAACGAACCGGCAACCAAAAATGCATAAGGAACCGGCGGTGCACCCAGCTGCTGCTCAGCTAATTGCAACAGGCGGCGCGTAATGGCTTGGCCTATCGAGCTGATCGCATGCGAGACATGATAACTCGTGAGACTTTTCACCATACTGACCAAGGCTTGCGGGCGATGCAGGCTGAGTTCGGTTAGCGTGGCAACGTCTTTGGCTAGATAAATATCGCCAATTAAATAAATCGCATTATGACTATGGCTGCGTAATAAATCAGTGCCGCCCACCACACCTAAAATTTCTTGCGTACTCGGGTCAACGATGGGGATATGGCGAATATTGTGATGAGCCATGATAAGCATCGCTTCGGTTGCCGGTGCATTCGGTGGTAAAGTCATGGGTTGGGGGGTCATGATGCTGGTGATCCGATCTTGTGGATCATGTTGGCTAGCCACCACCCGCACCCGAAAATTCTGATCAGTGACAATGCCAGCCAGCTTATTGTCTTGGACGACTAAGGCCGTATGACTATTGGCGGCTGTCATTTGCGCAGCCGTGGCTTGGATGCTGGTATCTTCATTTACCGCTACCGCAGGACGCAGCAATTCCCGCACTTGTAGACTTAATAAAGAATAATCAGCCGCACGCTTTTCAGCTTCCATCCTCTCCTCCTCAAGATGTACACCGATCAATAATGGGTTTGCAACTGTGGTGTTTTCACGCCGATCTTAGCATTCTGCTAAAATAAAAAAGCGCTGCTTATAAGTGCAAGTCTACTCTGATTAAGTAAACTCTTGCCTTGATGTTTAGCAACTGAAGCTTTCAACCAATAATGATGCTTAAGTATTTTCGCTAAAAATCAATGCTTTTACTTTCTGTTATTAAGTTTAACAGTATAGTCTTTTTTATTTTTGAATGCTGCTCTGCAACTAACGACTTTGTTCTAAAAATTTAGAGATTGATTCATGACAAACGCATTTAATAAGCAACTACAACAATTAGACGCTTCTTGGCAAGTAGCCTTAGGTGCAGAGCTAGATAAGCCTTATATGCAGCAATTGGCTAGCTTTCTTGCAACAGAAGCAGCGGCAGGCAAGTCGATTTTACCGCCCGAAGAGTTGCGCTTTTCAGCCCTGCAAGCTACGCCTTTAGATACAGTCAAAGTCGTCATTCTTGGGCAAGATCCTTATCCGACTTTAGGGCATGCACACGGCTTATCTTTTTCTGTCTTGCCTAGCGTTAAGCCGTTGCCGCGCTCTTTGAATAATATTCATAAGGAAATGCTCAGTGATTTAGCAATTAATAATAAGGACGCAGGTTATCTATTAGCTTGGGCCAAACAAGGCGTCTTGTTATTAAATACCGTGTTAACCGTGGAAGAAGGCAATGCGGGTAGCCATCAGAAAAAGGGCTGGGAACCGTTTACTGACACCGTGATTCAAGCCGTGAACCAGCAAGCCCAACCTGTTGTGTTTATTCTTTGGGGTGCACATGCTCAAAAAAAATCGGTACTGATTGATCAAACTAAGCACGCTATCTTAGCGAGTGCTCACCCTTCCCCCTTGTCTGCTAAGCAAGGTTTTTTTGGAAGTCGGCCATTTTCACAAGCGAACGCTTTTTTGCAACAACAAGGACGCGCTACGATTAATTGGGAACTCTCTAAAAACTAAGGTTATTTAGTCAATTATTCAGCTAGCGCGAGACTAAGCTGGAATGGAATCGTGTGTAAATTTTTGTAAGGAAACTACCGCTTAGCACAGGCTTCCGTTATCCTACTGACCAACAGTCATTTTGATAGTAGAAATTACCGTCATTAACTAAATTTTGAGCCAGTACGAAATTATTATGAAATCAGTCAGACGCACACTTCGGGCCACGATCTGCAGTCTTCTTGGGCTAGCAGTAGCATTTAATCCGATCCTGATTAGTCAGGCACAAACAACTCCAAGTCAGGCTCCCGCTAGTTCAGCATCAGCTGCTACAGCACCAACACCCACTACGCCAGCCGCCGCTCCTGCTACAGATGGTAAATCCCCTGCGCAAGGTAAACCTGCAGGGGCAGGCAAACCGGCTTTAACGGTCACTAGTGTTAGCCCGCAGAAAGATTCTTGGGATACCACGATTCAAGCAGATGGCGTGATCAATCCTTGGCAAGAAGCGATTATTGCTGCTGAAATTGGTGGTTTACGCATCACGGAAGTATTGGTCGATGTTGGTGAAACCGTTAAAAAAGGCCAACCTTTAGCCAAGCTTTCCGAGGAAACAGTACAAGCGGATATTGCTCAACAACAAGCCGTGATCAACCAAGCCAAGGCTGAAGTCTTAAAAGTACAGGCAGGTGTAGCACAATCTGAAGCAGGGGTCGTACAAGCCCAGTCGGGCGTGACTCAAGCCGAAGCAGGTTTAGTACAGGCCAACGCCAATATCAGCCAAGCCCAAGCCGCCTTAGGTCAAGCCGAAGCCGGTGTGAGTCAAGCGTCCGCAGGCTTAGTCCAAGCCAATGCTAGTTATAATGAAGCTAAATCGAATGCAGATCGCGCCCGCCAATTGAAAAATAGCGGTGCTTTGCCGATGCAACAAGTTGAGCAATATATCACGGGCGAAGCGACTGCCCGCGCGGGTATTGATAGCCAAAAAGCGGTTATTGCCTCGCAAAAAGCCGCTTTTGATGCCCAAAAGGCCGGAGTTACTGCGCAAAAAGCTGGCTTATCCGCTAAACAAGCTGAAGTTAAATCTCAGCAAGTTGCGGTGGAATCTAGTCGCTTAGCGGTTAAGGCTCAAGAAGCTGCCTTAGAAGCACAAAACGCTGCTTTAAAAGTTCAGCAGGCTGCCTTAAAAAGCCAACAAATTCGTCTTGATCAAACCACGATTGTGGCCGCAGATGATGGCGTAATCAGCTCACGCACGGCCGCTTTAGGTAGCGTAGTACAAACCGGTGCTGAGCTATTTCGTATCATTCGTCAAAATAAATTGGAATGGCGCGCTGAAGTGTCCAGTAGTGATCTTGGGCAAATCCGCGAAGAGCAAACAGCGAGTGTGACGATTAATACAGGTGAAGTGATTGAAGGCCAAGTGCGCTTGATTTCTCCACAACTGGATGCCAATACACGCCGTGCTTTAGTCTATGTCAGCTTGCCAACTGGCAGCTCAGCACGGGCGGGTATGTTTGTGCAAGGTACAATTCGCCAAGGCACGACTGAAGCGCTGACGGTTCCACAAACCACAGTTATTTTACGCGATGGTAAGCATATTTTGTTTGAAATTGGCGCAGATAATCGCGTGATTCAGCATGATGTTAAAATTGGGCGGCGTGTCCAAGATCGAGTGGAAGTCCTCAGTGATTTGCCTGCTGATATTAAATTGGTTGCCACCGGCGGAGCCTTCTTAAATGATGGTGACTTAGTCCAACTGGCGGTGGCAGGTGATAAAAAACCATGAACATTTCCGCGTGGTCGATACGCAACCCTGTTCCTGCACTCTTACTTTTCATGGTGCTGAGTTTTCTCGGTGTCAGTGGTTTTAACTCACTCTTAATTCAGCAATTTCCTGATATTGAATTGCCCGTTATTACCGTCAATGCGGGTTTAGAAGGTGCTTCACCTTCGCAATTAGAAACTGAAGTTACGCGCAAAGTTGAAGATGCTGTCGCCTCCTTAGGTGGCATTAAACATATTCAATCAACACTCACGGATGGCTCTTCGGTGACGGCGATTGAATTCAATATTGATAAAGACACCGAGATTGCACTCAGCGAAGTTCGCAACGCGGTTGATGGCATTCGCGCTGATTTACCGGGAAGCATGACCGACCCGGTGGTTTCTAAAGTGACGACTGCGGGTAACCCAATTATTACCTTCACGGTCGCCTCTGAGCGCATGGATGAAGAATCGCTGTCTTGGTTTGTGGATAACGATATCTCTAAAGCGATGATGGCCGTACCGGGCGTAGGCAGAAGCTCACGGATTGGTGGGGTGAATCGCGAAGTTCAAGTGAATTTGAATCCAGCGCTGATGGCTGGCTTAGGTGTGACTGCCGATGCAGTCTCTCAAGCATTAGGCCAAGTACAAAAAGATGCTTCCGGTGGGCGCGGTGATGTGGGTGGCGCGGTACAATCGGTACGTACCTTAGGTGCTGTCCAGACGGCTGAAGACTTAGCCTCCTTGCCTATTCCCCTAGCCGGTGGGCGTTATGTGCGCCTTGATCAGATTGCGAAGGTCGAGGATACCTATGCTGAGCGTGGTATGTACGCACTATGGAATGGTAAGCCGGTGGTGGGTTTTCAAATCACCCGTACCAAAGGTGCCGGTGAGGTAGAAACTGCCAAACGTGTCCGTGAAGCAGTACAAAAGCTGGCGGCAGAACACCCACAAATTACCATCGCTGAAGCTTATGACACGGTCACTTCAGTAGAAGAAAACTATACCGGCTCGATGATGCTGATGATCGAGGGTGCTCTATTAGCGATCCTTGTCGTTTGGATTTTCTTACGTGATTTTCGTTCTACCATAGTCTCAGCAGTAGCTTTGCCTTTAGCGATCTTGCCAACCTTCGCAATGATTTATTACTTAGGCTACAGCTTGAACCTGTTGACTCTGCTTGCTTTAGCTTTAGTGGTTGGGGTGCTTGTCGATGATGCCATCGTCGAAGTTGAAAACATTGTGCGCCACTTACATATGGGCAAAACCCCTTATCAAGCATCAATGGAAGCAGCCGATGAGATTGGCTTGGCGGTAGTAGCCACGACGGCGACTTTGATTGCAGTCTTCCTGCCCACTGCTTTCATGGGAGGCGTACCGGGTAAGTTCTTCGAGCCGTTTGGGATTACCGCTGCAATAGCTGTGTTTTTCTCGCTAGTCGTTGCGCGCTTGCTCACCCCCATGATGGCCGCCTATATGCTGCAAGCACCTAAAGTGCATCAGCAGGAAGATGGCTGGATCATGCGCAATTATTTGCGCTTAATGAAATGGTGCTTACACCATCGTTTTATTACGCTCTTTGTAGCGATTGCCTTCTTTATTGGCTCGCTGATGTTAGTGCCCTTATTACCCAAAGGCTTTATTCCGCCCGGCGATGAAGGCATGACAGCAGTTAGCGTAGAATTACAACCTGGTAGCACCTTAGAAGAAACCCGTGTGGTCGCTGAGCAAGCGCGTCAAATGCTGGTTTCTATTCCTGAGATCAAGAATGTGTTCTCAATTGTGGGCTATGAAGCGGCGCAACAAGGTCCTTTTGGCGGTGGTGGTGGTACCGATGCTCGTAAAGCCACCTTAACTGTGTTGCTGTCACATCGTACCGAACGCGCGATGACTCAACAGGAGGTTGAAAATCAAATCCGTAAACAGATTGCCTCGCTACCCGGTGCACGGATTAAAGTCGGCTTGGGCGGAAATGGTGAGCAGCTACAAGTTACTTTAGCGAGTGATGATGCTAACGCCCTACGCACTAGTGTCTTAGCTGTAGAAAAGGATTTGCGTACCCTTGCAGGTATTGGCAATGTGACTTCAAGTGCCAGCCTCCAACGCCCTGAAATTCACATTAACCCTGACTTCTCACGGGCTGCTGAACTAGGCATTAGTACGATTTCTTTAGCGAATGTAGTGCAAATTGCGACCTCCGGTGATTTTGAAAGCCGTTTGCCCAAGCTCAACTTACCTCAGCGGCAAATTCCAGTGCGGGTGCGTTTAGACAAGCAAGTGCGTTCCGACTTGCAAGCGATTCAGCAATTACGGGTGCCAGGGCGCAACGGCGAAGTGCCGCTTACTGCTGTCGCTGATGTTGATATCAGCAGTGGCCCCTCACAGATCCAGCGCTTAGATCGGAAGCGTAATGTAACCATTGATGTCGAGTTAAATGGTCTTAGCTTGGGTGATGTTGCGGCTAAAGTGGAAGAACTACCCAGCCTGCAAACTTTACCGCCCAGTGTTGACCGCCCGCCTTCAGGTGATGTTGAGAGCATGCAAGAACTATTCGGTAGCTTCGGTGCTGCAATGGGGATTGGTGTGCTGGTTATTTATGTCGTATTGGTTTTGTTGTTCCATGACTTCATGCAACCGATCACGATCTTGATGGCCTTACCTTTGTCTTTGGGTGGTGCTTTCGTGGCTTTAATGGTTACGCATAGCAGCTTCTCGATGCCCTCGATGATTGGTTTAGTTATGTTGATGGGGATAGTCACCAAAAACTCGATTCTCTTGGTCGAATACGCGATTGTCGATATTCATAGCCGAGGCATGAATCGCTTTGATGCCCTAGTCGATGCTTGCCATAAACGGGCGCGCCCGATTGTGATGACCACGATTGCGATGGGTGCGGGGATGTTGCCGACGGCTTTAGGTTTAGGCGTTGACCCTAGCTTCCGCTCGCCGATGGCGATTGTAGTAATTGGTGGTTTGATAGCATCGACCTTATTGAGCTTATTGGTGATTCCAGTGGTATTTACCTTTATTGACGATCTGCGGCGTGGTTTGCGTTGGATTTTCATGCGCGGTAAACCAGAAGTGCATGGGCCGCATACCGACCCCGATGCTCCATTGTCGACGGTTAGTGTACCCACTACGCCTAGTTAAACTGTATAAAAAGAGGCCGGCTAATACTGGCCTCTTTAGTTTTCTGGGTTTAGTATGCACCCACTATTCAACTAAATGGCAGTTCAGCACATGAGCCTTTCACGTCGTACCTTCTTAGCGGGCTTAGCCGCTTATCCTTTAGTGATGAATACCAAGCTACAAGCGGCCTCCACGCCAACCGTGCTGATTATCGGCGCCGGTATCGCTGGCCTTGCTGCCGCCCGCGCTTTAACGGCTCAAGGCATTAAAGTAACCCTGATTGAAGGCCGCGAGCGCATTGGTGGGCGCATTCATACCAGCCATGTTTGGCCTAATTTGCCGATGGATCTGGGAGCATCGTGGATTCATGGGCAAAAACAAAATCCAATCACTGCCCTTGCCAATGCTGCCCCAGCGAAACGAGTAGCCACTAGTTATGACAGCTCTGAGCTGTATATCGATGCCCGCTTAAAAGCCTTGGGCGTTAAAAGCACTAATGAAGCTGTGCTTGAAAAGCTAGTTACTAAAGCACTAAATAAAGCGGCTAACTTAGATGAAGATATTTCCGTAAAAGCAGCGGTTGAGCGTGTACTTACTCAACCACTAACCCCTGCTTACCAAGCCCAACTCAATTTCTACTTAAACAGTCAATACGAGCAAGAATACTCAGGTGCAACTCACGAATTATCCGCCCAAACTTTTGAAGATAATGAAGAGTTTTCGGGTGCAGATGTGCTATTCCCACAAGGTTATGAGCAAATCCCTAACTACTTAGCGCAAGGCTTGGATATCCAGCTAGGGAAAGTGGTGTCTAAAATTGCTTATAGCGAAACGGGCGTCAAAGTCACGACGCAAGATCAAGTTTACCAAGCGGATTATGCGATTATTACCGTGCCTTTAGGTGTTTTGAAACGCAAAACTATTCAATTTAACCCACCCTTGCCTGCTGCCAAACAAGCCGCGATTCAGCGTTTAGGCATGGGCTTGCTGAATAAAGCTTTTTTAAGATTTAATAAAGTGTTTTGGCCAAAAGATATTGATTGGCTGGAGTATTTATCACCCGATGCAGGGCGCTGGGTGGAATGGGTGAGTTTTGCCAAAATTGGCGCACCCGTGTTATTAGGCTTTCATGCCGCTGATCGTGCTAGGGAAGTGGAAAACTGGAGTGATCAAGCTTTAATTGCCGATGCGATGCAGGCGCTAAAAGCCATGTTTGGCAATGCGATTCCGCAGCCTGTTGGAGCACAAATTACCCGTTGGGCACAAGATCCGTTTGCTTATGGCTCGTACTCGTTTAATGCGGTCGGTAGCACGAATCAAGATCGGCAAGCATTAGCGCGTAAATCAGGGCGTTTATATTGGGCGGGTGAAGCGACCCATAGCGAATATGCTGGCACGGTACATGGTGCTTATTTAAGTGGTGTACGTGCGGCGAAAGTCATAGTTAAACAAATTTAAACTACCTGTCATTTAGTAGAGAACCTCATGTCCGACCATAAAGACACTCAAATCAACAACGACATCCGCGATTTTCGCCAGCCGATGGTGACTTCGCTTGGCATTATACTCGGCTTTTTGATGAACTTCTTGGCGCAATGGGCGATTGCGGATGATGAGGAAGCTGCGATTCAAACAATTGCTGATGGCATTGTGGCGGTTACTTTATTAGTCGGGATTGGCTTGATGATTTTTGTGTTATTCAAGTTACTAACTAATCGCTATGACACGGCGAATGCGGGGATGTATTACCAAGGTATTTTTCGCTGGTATATGGTGGCGATTATTGTGTCGTTTGGGGGATTGGCAGCAGCTTTGTTTATTTAGCGTTTGGGTTAGAAGCATTATCAAAAATGTGTTAATTTTTGAGCTAATACTTTCCCCCAAGAGCACTTAATGACTAAGGTTTTTATTAGCTATAGCCACGACTCTGAACCCCATAAGCAATTCGTTTTGGAACTTTCCAAGCGCTTGCGTGATGAGGGGCTAGATTGCCAAATTGATCGGTATCTCAATGGCTCTCCATCGGAAGGCTGGCAGCGTTGGATGGAGACACAAATTGAACAAGCCGATTTTGTTTTGCTGATTTGCACACCTGATTATTTAAAGCGTTATCGTGGTGAGGAGCGTGAGAAAGGGAAAGGCGTTACCTTTGAAGGCTTGGTGATTGCCAATACGCTCTATCAGCACTATTACCAAAATACTAAATTCATTCCTGTTATTCCTGCGCATGGCAGCTCTGAGAATGTGCCTGTACCACTGCAAGCCTACTCAACGTATACCCTGCCGCGTGATTACGAAACGTTGTATCGAGTACTGACTGGGCAAGCTGAATATGTAATGCCCGCGCTGGGTGAAATACGCAAACTATCCAGTACAAAAACACGGATTAATTCTGGCGAATTGCCTACTGTTGAAGGCGAATTATTTGGGCGTAAAGATGAACTTGCGTTGCTAGATCAAGCTTTAGCCGATTCCAATATGCATATTGTGCAATTTATTGCGCCGGGCGGGACGGGCAAAACCAAGTTATTGCAACACTGGTTGGATGAGAATAAGCATAAAATTGAAGCACAGCTTATTCACTCGTTTTACTCACAAGGCTCCAGCGAAGACAAGCAAATCTCCTCCACACCTTTTTTCATTCAAGCCTTGAAAGCACTGGGTTCAAACAAAGGTATTTCTGATTTTCAGACTGAAGAAGAAAAAGCAGAGCATATTGCTGAACTACTACGCAAAAAACGCTGTTTGCTGGTGCTAGATGGTTTAGAGCCATTACAACAAGTAGCACGTGGGATGCGTGGTGAATTAAAAGATCGTGCGATACGCCGCTTATTACGGCAATTGGCAAATGATCATAGCAGCCTTTGTATTATTACCACCCGCGTTGAAGTACATGAACTGAAAAATCGCAAAGCAGTGCTGTCTCATGATTTGCAAAATCTAGCGCCTGAAGATGGCGTGAAACTGTTGCGCTCTTTTGAAGTTCAAGGGCGTGAAGTCGATATGCTAGCCGCAGTGAATGAGTATGGCTGCCATGCTTTGGCTTTGCATTTATTGGGTAATGCGGTCGCCACGTATTTGAACAAGGATATACGCCAGCGAGATACCTTGCCGGAGTTGATTGGCGATTATGATTATATTGAACGCCACGCTTTTAAAGTCATGCAGGCTTACCAACATTGGCTGGCTGGGACGGTTGAATTAAAACTGCTGTATTTACTGAGCTTGTTTGAT
Source organism: Thiolinea sp. (assembly GCA_049290875.1). Lineage (GTDB taxonomy): Bacteria > Pseudomonadota > Gammaproteobacteria > Thiotrichales > Thiotrichaceae > Thiolinea. Next base: position 101,195 of record JBATOI010000028.1, on the reverse strand, counting down.
CATCCCATTGAACAGGAGGTTTTGCAGGTATTGTGGGAAGCACAAATCCCTGAATTGACCGCAGATGTTACAGAGCGTGATTGGAAAGCAGCACAGCGAGTTTTAGAAAAAGAATACCGTATGATGTCAGTACATGCGGGGCAAGCTGCCTTATTTGATTGTCACCCTTTGATTCGTGAGTATTTCGGACGGCAGTTGAAGGAAAATCATGGGGAAGTTTGGCGGCAAGCCCATACGGTTTTGTATGAGTATTATAAGGCTTTGCCGGAGAAGCTCTATGGGAAATATTTGCCGGATACTTTGGAAGAAATGCAGCCTTTGTTTCGGGCTGTAGCTCATGGCTGCCTAGCAGAGTTATATTTACAATCTTGGGTAGAAGTTGTTTGGCCACGCATTGAGCAGCAGCCCGAGGTTTATTTAGGTAATTTTTATTTAGTAGATACATTAGGAGCATGGAAAGACGCGCTAAGTTTAATTTCAAACTATTTCGACACCCCATGGATATCATTAAAATTTGAAACGATTTCAAGTATGGAGAATAATTTTTATAATAGAGCTGCCAGCTATTTAAATGCAGCGGGTAGATATAGCGAATCAATTGAGGCACAAAATAAGGCCATACTTGCTGCTAATTTAGATGGTAAATCTTTAGATTCGTTAGTGATTAACTCATGCTCCCTTACGGAAACCATGCTCAACCTAGGCTTATTAAATAAAGCCAAGGAGAACTTAAAAAATACTATAAACTTTGCTGTTCAGGCAAATACACCGCAAGCAAAAATAACTGCACTGTGTGTTACTGGCAGAGTATATCATCAACAGAATCTCATAAAGGAAGTATTATGGTTTTTTGAAGAAGCCGAGAAAATACATTCTTTTTCCACCATACCATTTTTACACTCAATTCCGGGAGCTTATTTATGCGAAATACTAATTGATCTAAATCGAGTAAAAGAAGCTAAATCACGGGCAGCTAGAGCGTTAAAAAAATGCGGAGCAAGTTATAGCAAGATATCATTATTTCACGATCAATTAATTCTTTGTAAATCTTGGCTAAAAGAGGGGAATAAACTACAAACTGCTGCTTGGTTGAAAAAAGCAAAAATATCACTCAATTACCTAGATATACCACATCACCTAATTGAGTATTATTTTGTATATGTAAACTTTGAAATTTCAGAACAGCACTACCTATCAGCAGCATCTATTCTTCAGGAAACCTATGAAATCGCCGAACCCAGTGGCATGTGCTTACACCTAACCGATTACCACCTCGAAATGGCACGCCTCATCCTCGCTATAGAAGCAGATAAAACTCAATACCCCGAAGCCACCCCAGATCGTGAACAACGCATTCTACCTTTCGATACGGGTGAATGTGGCGAAATCCTAACACTAGAACAGCATATTGAAAAAGCCGCCAAGCTCATCAAAGAAACAGGCTATCACCGCCGCGATGCAGAATTGGCAGAGTTAAAACGACAAGCCAACCTGATGATGTAAGCGATTATAAAAACTGTTCAATCCGATTTACCAGATAAAACGGCAGATTCAACAAAGTAAAAGAATGCTGTTTCTCATCTAATCTTGCAAGCAGTTGTTCACGAAGTGGCTTATTAGAGCTAATGCGAATCGCCCGATCTGCTTGCTTTTTTATAACGAAAGACTGCAATGACTTAATCGTTCCCGATCTACCAGACTTTACTTCAATGGGGATAATCTCATTACCCAGTGTATAAAGAAAATCAATTTCTGCCTGCGCTTCTGCACGTGGTGGATGCCAATAATACAATTCAGGATTGATATAACTAGGTTTAGAGGAGAGAAGCTGTTGCCCTACAAACTGCTCAGCTAAAACACCTTTGCCCGCTAGCTCAAGCGGAGTTTGTAAAACGGCCTGAGCCGGAATACCTTGGGCTGCCAGTAATAAACCAATATCAATAAATAGAAATTTGCTAATACGAATCTTAACCTCTGCACCTAAGGGTATATGATTCGCTTGGCTGTGGAGTATACGATAAAATAGCCGAGCTGCAATAAAATGCTCAAGCGCTGTATTCAGTTGCCGATTATCGCCACTCGAATCTTGCGCTAATTCATGAGCTTGTTTGTGTGAAAACTGCTGCCCGACTTGCCCGATTATTCCATTGAAAAACGTATTCAAAGTTAGAGCATCTTGCGTTCCTCGATATTTAGAAAAATCGTCTTTATAAGTTTGCAGCAAAGTCGATTGATACTTCAATATACCACTATGGCTAAATCCATTATCCAGACCTAATTGAATACAATGCGGCATACCACCTACTAAATTATAGCGTCTAACTAAACCTAATAATTTTTCATGTAAGCTATCGGGTAACAGATGCATATTAGTAGCATTGAGCATATCCAAAGCGGCTAATAGCTTATCTTCATGTGCAACCTTGAGAAACTCATCAAAGGTTAGAGGCTGCATGAAATAAAGCTCAATACGCCCAACTGGACTAGGCAACTGATAATTCTGCAAAACTTGATCTAATAAAGAGCCTGTCAATATAACGGCTAATTGCGGCAATTCCTCCCAAAAATAGCGCAAACAAGCATAAGCCGCTGGAGTCGCTTGGGCTTCATCCAAAAATAAGATACAAGGTTCATCTGGCTTGATGGGTTTACCACTAATCAGTGCAAAATTAAATAGTAAATCGTCGAGTTGATAGCGTCGAAATAATGAATCAAGCTCGGTATGGCGTTCTAAATTAATCTCTATAACAGGCACATCCAATTGCTCACCTGCCATACGCACAGCTGTTGTTTTACCTACCTGACGAGCGCCACGAATCACTAATGGCTTGCGCTGTGGCTGTTGATACCACTGAACAATATCAGAAACTGCTTTTCGATTAAACATTATGAAACACTCCTTGATTTAAAGTGTAACATTTTTATTTGAAATATCTATCAAATTGATTGAACAGCCTGTCAGGTAAAATTCCATTTATTTCAACTTTTCCTTGAAAAACTTGAAATTGCTTTAATCTTGCAGTGCAGCAACAATAGGCGACTTTTGTATTCTGGACGCTGCTCATGCCTACTTCACTGCAAACCGCTCTCAACCAACGCATTCTGATCCTCGATGGGGCGATGGGAACGATGATTCAGCGCTATCAATTGCAAGAAAGCGATTATCGCGGTGGACGGTTTAAGGATTGGCACAAGGATATGAAGGGCAATAATGATTTGCTGGTGTTGACCAATCCATCAGTGATTCGTGAGATTCATGCGCAGTATCTGGCAGCAGGCGCGGATATTCTCGAAACCAATACCTTCAATGCGACACGTGTGTCGATGCATGATTACGACATGCAGGATTTCGCTTATGAAATCAATGTTGAGGCCGCTAAGCTCGCAAAATCCGTTGCAGCAGAATACAGCACACCGGATAAGCCGCGTTTTGTAGCAGGTGTCTTAGGCCCGACGTCGCGTACTTGCTCGATTTCACCGGATGTGAATGATCCGGGCTTCCGTAATATTAGCTTTGATGAGCTGGTCACTAATTATAAAGAATCCACGCGCGGTTTAATTGCAGGCGGTGCGGATATTATTTTGATTGAAACCATCTTCGATACCTTGAATGCGAAAGCGGCGGTGTTCGCGGTCAAGCAAGTGTTTGAGGAAGATGGTGTGAGCTTGCCGATTATGATTTCTGGCACGATTACCGATCAGTCAGGGCGCACTTTAACCGGACAAACCACCGAAGCGTTTTATAATTCCCTCGCGCATGCGGATGCGATTTCCTTTGGCTTGAATTGCGCCTTGGGGCCGGATTTGTTGCGTCAGTATGTGGAAGAGCTGGCGCGGGTTTCAGCGACTTATGTGTCAGCGCATCCCAATGCAGGTTTACCGAATGAAATGGGGCAATACGATATGGGCGGTGCTGAAATGGCGACCCATATTCGGGAATGGGCGCAGAGCGGTTTCTTGAATATTGTCGGCGGCTGTTGCGGTAGTACGCCTGAGCACATTAAAGCCGTGGCTGAGGCAGTGGCAGGCATTGCACCCCGCCCCTTGCCCAGCATCGAAGCCGCTTTACGCTTATCCGGTTTAGAACCTTTCAATGTCGGCAAAGACAGTTTATTTGTGAATGTGGGCGAGCGTACCAATGTCACGGGTTCCGCCAAATTTAAGCGCCTAATTAAAGACGGGCAATCCTCCGAAGCTTTACAAGTCGCACTTGAACAAGTCGAAGGCGGCGCGCAAGTCATCGACGTGAATATGGACGAGGGCTTGTTGGACGCGGAAAAGGAAATGCACCGCTTCCTGAATTTAATTGCCTCTGAGCCGGATATTGCGCGTGTGCCCGTGATGGTCGACTCGTCCAAATGGGAAGTGATCGAGGCAGGCTTAAAGTGCATTCAGGGCAAAGGTATCGTCAACTCGATTTCGATGAAGGAAGGCGAAGCTAAGTTCATTCAGCAAGCCAAACTGGTACGGCGCTACGGTGCTGCAGTGATTGTGATGGCTTTCGACGAGCAAGGTCAGGCGGATACCAAACAACGCAAAATTGAGATTTGTGCGCGAGCTTATAAGATTTTGACCGAGCAAGTCGGCTTCCCGCCGCAAGATATTATCTTTGACCCGAATATTTTCGCGGTGGCAACCGGGATTGAGGAACACAATAATTACGCGGTGGATTTTATTGAAGCCACGTGCTGGATTCGCCAAAACCTACCGCATGTGCATGTATCGGGCGGGGTGTCAAATGTGTCGTTCTCATTCCGTGGCAATAATCCGGTGCGTGAGGCGATTCACAGTGTGTTCCTGTATCACGCTATCCAAGCGGGCATGGACATGGGTATCGTCAATGCCTCGCAAATGGAGGTTTACGACGATATTCCCAAAGAACTGCGCGATGCGGTTGAAGATGTGATTCTAAATCGCGATACGGGCGCGACTGAACGGCTGTTAGACATTGCGCCCAAATACAAAGGCGATGGCAAAACCGAAGAGAAAAAAGAAGATTTGGAATGGCGCTCGTGGCCGGTTGAAAAACGGTTGCAGCATGCCTTGGTCAAAGGCATTGATGCCTATGTCGATGAAGATACCGAAGCCGCCCGCGTCAAACTTGGTAAGCCTTTATTGGTGATCGAAGGCCCGCTGATGGATGGTATGAATGTGGTCGGCGACTTATTCGGCGCGGGCAAAATGTTCCTGCCGCAAGTGGTCAAATCCGCGCGCGTGATGAAAAAAGCGGTGGCTTACCTCGATCCGTTCATGGCCGCCGAGAAAGACGGTGCAGAAGTCCAAGCCAATGGCAAAATCCTGATGGCGACCGTGAAAGGCGACGTGCACGACATTGGTAAAAACATCGTCGGTGTGGTGCTGCAATGTAATAACTACGAAGTCATCGACTTAGGCGTGATGGTTCCTGCTGAGAAAATCCTACAAGTCGCCCGCGAACAAAACGTGGATATTATTGGCTTGTCTGGCTTGATTACCCCGTCTTTGGATGAAATGGTGCATATGGCGAAAGAAATGCAGCGCCAAGATTTCCACCTTCCGCTATTAATTGGTGGTGCTACCACTTCTAAGATTCACACGGCCGTGAAAATCGAGCAGCAATATCAAAATGACATTGTGGTCTATGTGCCTGATGCCTCGCGTGCGGTGGGTGTGGCGAGTGCGCTGTTGTCCAAAGAACAAAAACCTGCCTATGTGCAAAGCATTCGTGAGGAATATCAGCAAGTGCGGGTGAAACGGGCGGCGAATCAAACTGAGCGTAAGTTGATTTCGATGGCGGATGCGCGTGCCAATAGCTTCAAAGGGGATTGGGCGAATTATGCACCGCCTAAACCGAAGTTGTTGGAGGCGGCGGGTTCAACTCCCCCCACCTCTAACTCCTCCCCCGCAGATAGGGAGGAGAAAGTGTATTGTTGTATGGCGCATAAGTTGCAGGCTGAGCGTAATGCACAGAAAGCCGTACAAATCATTCCTGAAAATGCGGAGTTAATTCACAGTGGTGCGGGGGTTATTTTAAATTTTGCCGATTATCCATTGACTGAATTAGTCGAGCGCATTGATTGGACACCGTTTTTCCGTAGCTGGGAATTGGCGGGACGTTTCCCAGATATTTTGACCGATGCAGTAGTCGGTTCTGAGGCCACTAAGCTTTATGCCGAAGCACAAACCATGTTAAGCAAACTGGTCGAGGAAAAATGGGTGCAAGCCAAAGCAGTCATTGGTTTCTTCCCTGCTAATGCAGTGGGCGATGATATTGTGCTGTTTAGCGATGAAACCCGCCAAACCCCGCAGACTACGTTGCATCATTTGCGGATGCAGATGGATAGAAATGGGCAGCAACCGAATTACTGTTTGAGTGATTTTGTGGTGCCTGCCGTTCCCTTCGACTCCGCTCAGGGAACTAATAGCTCGGATCAAGCAACGAATAACGCGGTCGTTGAGCGGAGTCGAAACGACTGGATCGGCTCATTCGCAGTCAGCACAGGCTTTGGTATTGAAAAACACCTACAAGCTTTTCGCGCTGCGCATGATGATTACAGCGCAATTATGTTGGAAGCCTTGGTAGATCGTTTGGCAGAAGCTTTGGCGGAGCGGATGCATGAGCGGGTGCGTAAAGAATTTTGGGGTTATGCACCACATGAAGTGTTGGATAATAACGCGATGATCGCCGAAGAGTACCAAGGCATACGCCCAGCCCCCGGCTATCCAGCCTGCCCTGAGCACACCGAAAAAGGCACGCTCTGGCAATTGCTCGATGTGGAAAAACACACAGGTATGATTATCACCGAATCGTTTGCGATGTATCCGGCTGCATCAGTGTCGGGCTGGTATCTCAGCCACCCAGAATCGCGTTATTTTGGGATTGGGCGGGTAGGACGGGATCAGGTCGAGGACTATGCTAAGCGTAAGGGGATGAGCTTGACGGAGGCGGAGAGGTGGTTGAGTCCAGTATTGGGTTATGAGAATTAAGACTAGCATCGTGAATGCTAGCAGCCCCCATTGATACTGAAATGAGGGCTTTATTCACTTGATTTTTATAATTTGTGGATCAGCACTCAATATCAGCGCAAACGTCGCTCCATACGGAAAAATATGCTTGATCCCGAATTAAAATATATTCGCTTTATTCGCCTCACTTCCGAGCAAGAGGTTGCCGCTTTCAAACAGCAAGTTCAAAGCTCTTTACAACCAGCTATTACGGCTTAGGTGGCGAGTTGTCAGTCTGCTTTAAAAACTTATATAACTCGCTCTCAGTCGATAACAATAAAGTGGAATCCGCGCTAATCACCGAATCATAAACAGCTAAAGTGCGCGTAAACTGGTAAAAATTCGCTGCTTCTTCGCTTTGATTAAACGCATTCGCATAAATCTCAGCCGCTTTTGCGTCGCCTTCACCACGAGTTTGCTCCACTTTTTTGTAGGCTTCCGATTGAATACGGTCTTTATCGCGCATTAAATTACCGCGAATCCGTGCTGCTTCGCCATTGCCTTCAGAGCGGAAGCGTTCAGCAATTTGGCGGCGCTCACTAATCATGCGCTCGAAGATTTTCGGCTGCACGGTTTCTGTATAATTAATGCGTTTAAAGCGAATATCCAGCAGCTCAATACCAAATACTTTTACTTTTTCGGCTGCTGCTTTAAAAATCGCAGCTTCAACCGATTCGCGCCCATTTTTAATCGGCAACAATACACCAATGGTAGAATTGCCTTGATTATCGACTATTGTGATGTCTTGCGAAGGCTTGCGATCTTTGGTGGTACGCACAATTTCAATCAATTCATTACGCGCCACCATATTGCGCGTTTCACTGCCCAAAATGTCATCCAAACGCGATTGAGCACTGCGCTCATCCCGCAAGCGTAAGAAGTAAGCCATTGGGTCGGTAATTCGCCAGCGCGCGAATAAATCGACGGAGACATATAATTTGTCTTTGGTTGGCATATCGCTAGGGCTACCATCCCACTCTAAAATACGCTTATCAATACGATTCACGGTTTGAATAAATGGAATTTTGAATTTCAAGCCAGCACTAGTAATCGGCTCACCCACAGGCCGACCAAACTGCGTAATAATGACTTGTTGCGCTTCACCTACGGTGTATAGGCTATTAAATAAGAAGAAACCACCTGCCAATACTAAAGGAATTAGCCACTTGTTCATTGTGTAGCTCCTTGCTCATTAGGATTGGTAAGCTTTTCAGGCGGTGGCGCGATGTTTTTATTCAAATTCAGCCAAGGCAAAATACCCTGAACTTGATTATCAATGATGATTTTATTCTGCACTTTGGGCAGCACCGATTGCATGGTTTCCAAATACATACGCTGCTTGGTGACAGCAGGCGCTTTTTGATATTGCGCAAACACTGCATTAAAACGTGAAATATCGCCTTCTGCTTCATTTACCCGTTTTAATTTATACCCTTCCGCTTCTTGAATACGTTGATCTTTCTCACCTTCTGCAAGTGGTATTACTTTGTTGTAATCACGGCGCGCTTCATTGATTAAACGCTCTTTTTCCTGCTGTGCTTGGTTGACTTCATTAAACGATTCGCGCACAGGCGCCGGTGGGTTGACATTCTTCAACTGCACCTGATCAATACTCACACCCAGCTCAAAGCGCTTCGCCAATAGCTGCATACGTTTTAAAGCTTCGACCTCAATCTCTTGCCGCCCAATCGTGATTACTTCATCAACGGTGCGATCCCCCACCACCTCACGCATCACCGACTCCGACACATCGCGCAAAGTCTCGCCTGGCTCACGAATCTGGAATAAATACTGTTGCGGTTCAGTGATGCGATATTGCAGAATCCATTCGACGGTCGCCGCGTTCAAATCACCGGTCACCATCGAGGATTCATTATCTGGTTCATCGGAGTATTGACCCGCATTGGTTGCACCTGAAGTCCCAAAACCGAACTCTTGCTTGAGCTGGCGCTTGACGGGAAGAATGGTTACTAAATCAACACCAAACGGAATCTTGAAATGTAAGCCAGAAGGCACTTCGGCTGTGAACTTACCAAAACGCTGCACCATCCCTACTGAATCACTGGGTATCGTGTACCAGCTCATCCAAAAACCAATGGCGACAACGATTAAGATAACAGCTGTTCCACTGGCTAAGGAACCCAACCGCTCACTCAAGCGCCCCAATAAACTTGAGGACTGGCTATTCTCTACTTGAGCTTGCTTACTAAATAGACTCATCGGGCTGCCATCTTTTTTATTGTATAAATTCAACTCAAAAAGCCAAAACAATCAATCGTTTGTTTAGACGTTTAGAGCAGTACCATTCTTAAGTTTAGCCCAAACAGCTTAAAACAGTTAGAGCTCGTTTTTAAATAAAATTCAGCCAATCGGTTTGCTCTAGTTTCTAGCTTTGGTCGTTGGAGGACGAGCAAAAATGCCCAAAACCGAGCGAAACGCTGAAGACTATAGGCATTGATTTAGGTAGTTAAAAGATCTTAAGACTCACTTTTAAGGTGAGTTACTATGTATTCTGCTAGTGACTGACCGCTGAGTCCTTTATAATGCGCGCGTTTTTAGCAAACTTATTGTTCTATCATGCAAATTGCTGATCCTTCTGCAACTCAGACTGCTAGTGAATTGGAATTGATTAAACAGCACTTAAACCTAGCAGGTACTACTGTGCTAGAACTTGGTTGTGGCAAAGCTCAACTTACACGCGCGCTTGCTGAACAATTTGCAGTAAAGAAGATTATCGCCACCGAAGTGGATGTGTTGCAACACGCTGCCAACTTGGCAACTGACTATCCAACGAATATTGAGTTTCGTTCAGGTGGTGCACAAGCTATTGATTTACCTGATAACAGTGTGGATATAGTGTTTATGTTCAAATCACTACATCATGTACCCACTGATTTGATGCCAAACGCTTTTCAAGAAATAGCCCGAGTGTTGAAGCCCGAAGGCTCACTTTGGATTTCAGAGCCCATCTACGCAGGTGCATTTAATGAAGTGCTGCGCTTGTTTCATGATGAGCAACAAGTACGTGAAGCGGCTTTTCAGCAAACGCAACAAGCCGTTGAAACTGGCCTATTGCAGCTAAAGCAACAAATCTTTTTCAAGGCAGAAACCCATTTTGCTGACTTTGCGGAATTTGAACAGCGAATTATTGGCGTCACACATACTAAGCATGTGCTAAGCACAGAGCTTTATGCACGAGTAAAAACAGTATTTAATCAACACCTAAACGCGGACGGTGCTCATTTTTCTAATCCTCAACGAGTTGATTGGTTGCAAAAAGCCGCTTAAGTCAAAACGCCGCCCTTAAGCAACCATTCGACAGATAGAATTAATGCATCACCACTCAAATCATCTACAATTTAGCTTATTTTAATAAACTTAATGAAAAAATCTATGAGTATACAACGCAAGGGCATTATTTTAGCGGGTGGTAGTGGCACACGTTTGTACCCATTGACCCAAGCTGTGAGTAAGCAGCTGATGCCGATTTATGATAAACCGATGATTTACTATCCACTGACGGTGCTGATGCTGTCAGGGATTCGCGATATTTTAATCATCACGACCCCACAAGATTCTAGCCAATTCCAAGCCTTATTAGGCGATGGCTCACAATGGGGCTTGAATCTACACTATGCGATTCAACCAAAACCCGAAGGTTTAGCGCAAGCCTTTTTGATTGGCGAGGAATTTCTAGGCAATTCGCCCTGCACCTTGATCTTAGGTGACAATATTTATTACGGTGAAGGTTTATCCCAACGCCTGCAAGCCGCTTATAACCAAACCCAAGGTGCAACTGTGTTTGCGTATTATGTGCGTGATCCAGAGCGTTATGGTGTGGTCGATTTTGACGAAAATGGCCGAGCACTAAGTATTGAAGAGAAGCCCGTACAGCCACGCTCTAACTATGCAGTCACGGGTTTGTACTTCTACGACAATCATGTGGTTGATGTTGCTAAAGAAGTTAAACCTTCCGATCGTGGTGAATTAGAAATCACCACGGTGAATCAAATGTATTTACAGCAAGAACAGCTACAAGTGGAGATTCTCAAGCGCGGTACTGCATGGCTAGATACCGGCACCCATGCTTCTCTGTTGGATGCTTCCAATTACATTCGCGTGATTGAAGAGCGCCAAGGTTTAAAGATTGCCTGCCCTGAAGAAGTGGCGTGGCGGATGCGCTATATTGATACTGAGCAGTTATTACGCTTAGCTGAACCTTTAAAGAAAAGCGGTTATGGGCATTACCTGATTGGAGTAGCGCAGGCATGAAGATCATCCCCACCGCTATTCCTGAAGTCGTGATTATCGAACCCAAAGTATTTGGCGATGAGCGCGGTTTCTTTATGGAAACTTGGAATCAGCAGGCCTTTGCAAAAGCGGGTTTAGATTTCAATTTTGTACAGGATAATCATAGCCGCTCACGCCAAGGTATTTTGCGTGGACTGCATTATCAGATTCAAAATCCACAAGGTAAATTGGTACGGGTGACTCAAGGCTGTGTTTATGATGTAGCCGTTGATTTACGCCAATCTTCACCCACCTTTGGACAGTGGACAGGCGTTGAACTTTCAGCAGAAAACCACCGTCTATTTTGGGTTCCACCCGGTTTTGCACATGGTTTCTATGTGATAAGCGAATCAGCCGATTTTCAATATAAGTGTACTAACTTATATGCGCCTGAGCATGAGCGCTGCGTACGTTGGGATGACCCTGAGTTGAATATTGTTTGGCCGCTAGTGAATGGCGAAGCACCACAATTATCAGCTAAGGATGCAGTGGGTGCTCTCTTGAAAGATGCTGAGGTATTTGCATGAACTTGCGCAAAGTTTTAGTCACTGGCGCGAATGGACAGCTGGGCTATGAGCTGCAACATACGGTCGCTGCAGGTGTCGAGCTGATTGCTACTGACCATCAGAGTTTGGATATTACGGATGCTGCGCAAATTGCGGCGGCTTTGGAACACTACCAGCCTGATTTAGTCATTAATGCAGCAGCCTATACTGCGGTGGATAAAGCAGAAAACGATCAAGCTAATGCGCAGCGTTTGAATGGCGATGCGGCAGGCCTGCTCGCTCAAGCCATCGCCAAAGCGAATAGCTATAAGCCGACTCAGTTAGTGCATATTTCTACAGACTTTGTGTTTGATGGCTCGCATTCCTTACCTTATGCCACCGATGCTGCGACCGCCCCTTTAGGGGTGTATGGAGCGACTAAACTCAGTGGTGAACAGCAGGTTCAGCAGTATTTGCCCGAAGCCTTAATTATTCGTACTTCATGGCTCTACTCCACGCATGGAAATAACTTCGTAAAAAGCATGCTACGCTTTATGCAAGAACGTGAGCAGCTCGGAGTGGTGTATGATCAAGTCGGTTCGCCGACTTGGGCACGAACCCTCGCCAAGGCCATTTGGGCTTTAGCTGCCAAGGAGGCAAGTGGTATTCTGCATTGCTCGGACAATGGTATCGCCAGCTGGTATGATTTTGCGGTAACTATTCAAGAAGAAGCTTATCGTTTGGGTATGTTAAATAAGCGTATCCCGATTAATCCTATTCGTAGCAGTGCTTACCCGACTCCGGCTAAACGCCCAGCCTTCAGCGTGATGGATAAAAGCCGCACTGAAGAACAGCTCGATTATCGCCTCCCCTATTGGCGTGACAGCTTGCAAGCAATGCTCCAAGAACTGAATCAATCTACACATAAAGCGTGATCATGACTTATCAACCAAAAAACCTTTTAGTAACAGGTGGCGCGGGCTTCATCGGCACGAACTTTGTCCATTATTGGCTACAATCTTACCCTGATACGCATATCACCGTATTAGATGCACTCACTTATGCAGGCCGCTATAGCAATCTGGAGTCTTTAGAAGGGCAAGCGAATTTTCGCTTTGTGCAAGGCAATATTCTGGATCAGGATTTGGTTGAAACACTGCTCCGTGAGGGCAAGATTGAAACCATCGTGCATTTCGCAGCGGAATCGCATGTCGACCGCTCAATCTATGGGCCGGATGAATTTTTACGTACCAATATTGATGGCACGCATAGTTTATTGAAAGCCGCCAAAAAGATCTGGTTGGATGAAAATAAGGGTTGTGAACATCGCTTCCATCACGTTTCCACCGATGAAGTCTATGGCACGCTGTCAGCGACTGATCCTGCTTTCACTGAAACTACACCGTATGCACCCAATTCACCCTATGCAGCGAGTAAAGCAGCTTCCGACCATATCGTGCGTGCTTACCAACATACCTATGGCCTGAATACCACGACCAGCAATTGCTCAAATAATTACGGGCCTTATCAATATCCAGAAAAACTGATCCCCTTAGCGATTTCTAATCTGCTACATGGCAAAGCAGTACCTGTGTATGGTGATGGCCAACAGATTCGTGATTGGTTGTATGTGGATGATCATAACCGTGGGATTGATTTGATTATTCGTACCGGACGGATTGGCGAAACCTATAATATTGGCGGCAATAACGAGCAGACTAATCTCAATCTGATTCATACGCTCTGTGCTTTATTGGATGAGCGTTTCCCGCAATCGCCGAATGTGCCACATCAGCGATTAATTACCTATGTGACTGACCGTCCCGGCCATGATCGTCGTTATGCGATTGATAATCGTAAGATTTGCAATGAGCTTGGCTATTATCCGGCTGAGACGTTCCAATCAGGCTTGGCTAAAACCTTAGATTGGTATTTAGCCAATACCAGCTTCTGGCAGGCTGATGATATTCAACTGTTTGGTAGTCATGCAGCGGCTAAGGAGCAGGCTTGATGCTGTGTCGAATTTGCGGCAGCGAAGGCGAACATAGCGTTTATAGTGCTAAAGAAATGATGCTTGGCCTGCGGGATGAGCATCGTTATTTTCAATGCGCTGATTGTGGCTGTTTACAAATTGAGTCTATTCCCGACAATTTGGCAGCTTATTATCCGAGTAACTATTACTCCTATTCAGCGCCAAGTGCTGCAAACAAGTTCAAGCAAACACTGCTGAAACTGCGTGATTACTACGCAGTGACGGGTAAATCACTCATCGGTCATGCCTTAAGCTTAGTTTCAGCGAATAGCAAATTGAGCACTCTACGTCCTGTTGAACTGAAGCAAGACTCAAGAATTTTAGATGTTGGTTGTGGTGCTGGCTTACTGCTAAATTCCCTAAAAGAAGCTGGCTTTACCCAACTACTGGGTATCGACCCGTTTAATGCGGACACAATTCTCTATCCGAATGGCTTAACCATTGAAAAGCGCGATATCTTTAGCGAAACAGGTCAGTGGGATTTGATTATGTTCCACCACTCTTTCGAGCACTTGGTTGAGCAGCAACAAACTTTAGAGCAAGCCCGTCAACTATTGGATAAAAACGGTACAGTGCTGTTGCGGGTTCCTACTGTGTCTTCCTACGCTTGGCAGCATTATGGAGTGAATTGGTCACAATTGGATGCGCCGCGCCATCTGTTTCTACATTCAGTGGATAGCATTAAAAAACTGGCTGAGCAAACTGGCTTTGTCGTCAGCAAGGTTCAATATGATTCCAATGCTTTCCAGTTTTGGGGTAGTGAGCAATATGAACTAGACATAGCCTTACGTTCTGAGCGTTCTTGGTCAGAAAACCCAGCTAATTCACTATTTACTACCGAGCAAATTAAGCAATTTGAACATCGTGCGCGTGAATTAAATGCTTTAAATAAAGGTGATCAAGCGGCCTTTTATTTACGTAAAGCCTCATGACGCAAAAAAAGCATAAGGTTTTCGCAATTTCCTCACCGGGTGGACATTGGATTCAGCTGACGCGCTTATGTGCTGGTTTAGAAGCTGAGCATGAAATTGTTTATGCGCTGCCAGATAAACTCTTCAAGCCGCAACGTGATCAGAAAATTTACTCAGTCGTCGACGTCAGCGCTGATGATAAATGGAAACTGATTCCTTGCGCTTTACAGGTGGGCTACATTCTGCTGAAAGAGCGCCCACAAGTGATTTTATCGACGGGTGCTGCACCCGGTGTTGTGGCGATTATGCTAGGCAAACTCCTGCGAATTCGCACGATTTGGGTGGATAGCATTGCCAATGTGCAGAAAATCTCGCGCTCTGGTGAGCTAGTTAGAACCAAGGCTGATGTATTTTTGACGCAATGGGAACATTTAAGTGATCAGCAGCAAGTCTTATTTAAAGGCTCAGTCTTATGATTTTTGTGGCGGTTGGCACTCAATTTCCCTTTGACCGCTTGATTCGTTGTGTTGATGAGTGGGCAGCAGCGCATGGGATCGAAGTGGTTGCGCAAATTGCTAACGGCGAATACTTACCAACTCATGCGCGTTATGAACGCTTCATGACTACTGATGCCTTTAATAGCACTCTCCAAGCGGCCAGCCTGATTATTTCACATGCAGGAATGGGGAATATAATCACCGCGATTGAAAGCAGCAAACCTATTATTGTCATGAATCGCCAATATGAGCTGGGTGAGCATCGGAACAATCATCAAGCCGATGGCTTAGCATGGATGGCAAAATTACCGGGCGTTTATACAGCCAGCAGTTGTGATGATTTACGCGCCCTACTCGATCAGCACAATACTCTCCAAGCAGGTGGGCAAGTCGGTATTGAACGGCGTCAGAATCTAATTAACTTCATTGATCAAACCATTCGAGCCTAACTAATGAAGTTAAATAACCCATCCTTACTTTGGCAATCAGCGTTCTCGATTATCGCGCGCTTTGCGGGGGTGGGTTTAAACTTCGCGGTTGCTATCATTATTACCCGTACTTTGCCAATGAATGAAGCCGGCATGTTGTTCATGCTGATGACTTTAGTCACAGGCATATCGCTCTTTAGCCGTGTGGGTGTGGAACAATGGTTAGTGCGTGAAGTGGCAGGCTTACCTGAAGATGGCTTAGCCCAAGCACAATTACGCTATCTGCATAGCGCATTCAGATTATTACTCTTTACTAGCTTAGTCTTTATGGCTATTTGGTTATTCCTCAGCCCAGTCATTAAGCGTACTTTGTTCGATGGTGATATTCAGCTAAGCCTATTATGGGTTGCTGTGCTCGGTATTTTCTTTTTCAATTTAGTGATGACTAATTCTGCGTTTATGAAAGCAGCGCATCACATCTCTGAGTCGCTACTGATTCAAAATGCACTCCCTGCAGTCTGCATGATGCTAGCTATCTTGCTGTTTTGGCCATGGTTTCCCGTCAATCAGAATTATCTGTGGATTTATACATTATCCTTAGCTTTAGCGGGTTTAGTTTCTTTTTATTGGCTACGTGCTTGGTTACCCTCGTTTAAAACCCGTGAACAACCACTGCCGCGCCAAGAAGTTTTTCAAAGCTCTATTCCTTTAGCGCCTGTGTCTTACTTCGCTTTTATGATGTTGTGGGCAGATACCTTAATGACAGGTTGGCTACTCACTAATGAGGATGTTGCCTTATTTACCGTAGCAGCGCGTTTATCGTTTGTGAGCGGCTTCTTCTTAGGGGCTTTAGATGCAACCATCTACCCGCGCCTTCTACGTATGCACAAGCAAAACCCAGAGAAGGTACGTAAATTTTTCTGGCAAGCCACTCTATTAGTTGCAGGCGTATTAACGGTAGTCACTTTGATTATTGCTGCTGTTGGCAAGCCAGTGCTAGCCGTTTTCAATGAAGGCTATGTGCAAGCTGCAACCACCCTCATCATCTTGTTGTTAGGGCAGTTAGTCCGTGGTTTAGGGATTACTTTCTCTTTTATGTTCATCATTCGTGAGCAAGTGCGTTATCTTAATATTCTATTATTTGTTGCTTTGCTGGCTAATTTGCTAGCTAATTGGTTGCTGATTCCCCAGTATGGAATTGAGGGTGCAGCCATGGCGACTTTAGCTGCGAACTTACTCTTAACGGGTGGGGTTATCGTCTTTTTCTTTAAAAACCGCTTGCTGAGTGGCTATGCTTAGACAATTATGCTAAGAATTCTTGCCGTTTTATTTGTTATGTCGATCTTTATTCCCGTCGAATTTTATGTCATGGCGGGAACAGTACGGATAGAAACCTATCGTGTTGTGTTAGCACTCACCATGGTTTACGCCTTTTTCAATTTTCGTACTGTGCTCAAGCGTGCTGATCTCACCGATGTTCTACTGTTAGGCTTGATCATCATTGCGTTCGCTAGCTTCTGGTATAACCACAGCTTGCAAAAAGCTATTGAATCAACAGGTCTTTACTCTTTAGAAACCTTAGGAGCTTTCTACTTAGCAAAGCTGTTTATTAGTACGCCAGAACGCTTCTATAAAATAAATCAGGCGTTCATTTGGATACTGGTCGCACTGGCTGTTCCCGCGATTTATGAGGCCATCTCTCACCATCGGATTCTGCACGAATGGGCTGAACGCCTCACTGGCCACTTATCAATTGATTACCGCCTGTACACCAATGATTATGTGCGCGGTAGTATTATGCGTGCCACTAGCATATTTGCTCATCCGATTTTATATGGCACGCTGGCAGCGCTTTTCTTTCCATTTGCAATTTTACTATTCTGGCGTCAACAAAAATTAAGGCAATTTGCGGCGATTTTAGGTTTAAGCATTTCGATGCTAACCACCTTATCATCAGCCCCACTGCTTTCCTTAATTTTCCAAGGCTTCACCGTTTTATTAGTTAAGTTTTGGCATACCGCTCGCCGCTTCTGGGTGGCATTATTCTTTAGTGGCTTGGCTGGGGCAATGCTGATTCAAGCACTCTCCAATCGCGGCTTCTTTGGCATTTTAATTTCTTATCTGACATTCAATCCTAATACTGGCTATTTCCGTATGTTGCAATGGGAATACAGTATGGATGATATTCAGGATCATCCTATTCTAGGGATAGCCCACAACGACTGGACACGTCCTTATTGGAAAGATTGGATGGGGGATAGTATTGACAGTTTCTGGTTACTTGTTACCCTACAGCATGGCATTTTCGCCTTTGCGCTCCTATTAACAGCCTGTTTGTATGCGATCTTTAGCGTGTTGAGCCAAGTACATCGTCAGCATGAAAGCGTAAAATGGATGGTAACGGCATGGATACTATCTTTCATGTCGCTAATTCTTATAGGATTCACTGTAGACTATTTTGACAAATTGCAACCTATGTTCTTTTTTACCTTAGGTGCGATGTCTTGGGCAAAATATTATTTAATGCCAGAAACACCCATCGCGAATAGTGGGGCACTATCAACTTGGGAGCAGGGGAATAAACAGACATGAAGCCGCGCTTCGTTAGTCAAAAAGTATTCATGTGGATACTGCATTTTCGTCATAGCTTACTGTATGCCTATAACTGGTATTTACGTTCTTTCTATGGAATGAAACTCGATCCTAGTGTACGTATTTCTTTGAAAGCTCGGGTGGATAAAACTAATCCGACTAGTTTAGAAATTGGCGCAGAAACGATGGTCACTTTCGATAGCATTATTCTTTCCCATGATTATGCGACTGAGCGCCATGCAGGCGCTTATCAGCAAATGACCAAGATTGGGAAACGTTGCTTCATTGGCTGTGGCTCAATCATTATGCCCGGCGTTACAGTAGGGGATGAATGCATCATTGCTGCAGGCAGTGTAGTCACTAAAGATGTGCCAGCAGGCTCTATTGTGGCTGGCAATCCGGCTAATGTGATTCGTAGTGGTATTCATACTAAGCCTTATGGGCGGCTGATTAATAGTGAGTCTCCTGCTCACTCAATAACAAATAATTCAAATTTATCGACTGCAGCCTTGAATGAAACCGTTAGTTAGCATCATTTTAGTTTCGTATAATACGGCGGAGCATACTTTGCATGCCCTTGAATCGGTGCAGCAGCAAACACAAAGCTCCTATGAGATTATCATAGTGGATAATAACTCCACAGATAATTCGGTAGAGCTGATTCGCCAAAGTTTTCCCAGTATCCAACTGATTGAGAGCACTGAAAACTTAGGCTTTGCGGGTGGCGTCTGTAAAGGCGTTGAATATGCTCAAGGTACTTATTTGTTACTACTCAACCCTGATACCTTGGTTTTAGAGGGTGCAATTGACAAATTATTAAGCTTCGCACAACAACATCCACAGAATGGAATTTGGGGTGGCGTAACCCTGAATAATGACCTAAGCCTCAATACTCAACATGCGTGGTCAAAACCAGATTTTTCATCTTTATTATTCAGTGCTTTAGGCTTAAGTAAGCTTTTCAGCACTAGCTGCCTATTCAATAATGCCAACTATGGCTGCTGGCAGCGCGATACCGTTAAAGAAGTTGATATTTTATCCGGCTGCTTTTTCCTAATTACTCGCCAAGTTTGGGAGCAATTAGGTGGCTTAGATCCTACTTTCTTTATGTATGCAGAAGAAGCTGACCTTTGCCTAAGAGCAAAAGCACAAGGCTATCAGCCGATAGTTACACCAGACGCACGCATTATTCATCATGGCGGTGTCAGCCATGCACGCTTTTCAGGAAAGTTAATCAAATTACTGAAAGGTAAAGTAGAGCTAATCAATCGGCACATTAGCGAGTGGAAACGCCCCATTTATAAATCCTTGCTTTGGCTGTATGTGTTCAATAAATATGCGCTATATCGTTTATTTAAACCAAAATCGGAGCAAACACGTGAATGGCAAACCGTTTATCAAGCACGCTCAAATTGGCTGAAAGGATATTCATCATAAATGCCTAGCATCATTGTTCCTGCCCATAATGAAGCCACAGTCATTCGTGCTTGTTTAGATAGCTTGTTAAAACAAGCTGGTGTTGATCGTATCATTGTCGCCTGTAATGGTTGTACGGATACAACAGCATCTATCGTGCAAAGCGAATATCCACAAGTCACTTGCCTCAATCTATCTATTCCATCCAAAGTCAATGCACTCAACGAAGCCGAAAAGCATGTGCTGTCTTGGCCTGTTTTTTATATTGATGCCGACACCAAACTATCTTCTGGAGCTATCCAGAAAATCACCGAAGTGATGGCACAAGGCAATTTACTTCTAGCCGCCCCGGAACCAGTGATTGATACATCGCACTCTTCTTGGTTCGTTAAACAATATTACAAAGTTTGGCTTTCCCTACCTTATATCCGAGAAGGTGTAGTCGCCACTTGCAGTTTTGTTATCTCAGCAGAAGGTCGCAAGCGTTTTAGTAATTTTCCTAATGTAATCAATGATGATGGTTTTGTGCGTTGCCAATTTTCCGCCAATGAGCGCGGCAATGTACCTGATACAAAAGTATTTATCACTGCACCACAAAACATCAAATCACTGATAAAAATTAAGACCCGAGCACGCTTAGGTAATATGCAATTAGCAGCTGCCAAGCTATGTACCAAAGCTCAAGAAAAACCCTATTCACAAATCATGCGTGATAAATTATTCAGCAAAGATTTTTTTGCGGTGAGTATTTATTTAGCTATCGCCACCCTCATCCGCCTTCGAGCTAAGCAACAATTGAAACACATTGCCAGTTATCGTTGGGAGACTGACCATACCTCTCGTCAGAGCCAATCTAGCTAAAAGCTAACGATTGTCATAAAAAATCCTACATTTGTATTTTTTTTGCGACACAAGTTACTGAATTAGGCTATATTTAATGGCAGAATAGCGACCGATTTGAGTGTCTTTGTGTCGCTTAAATATAGTTTTGCTTACAGAACAGTTGTTTAAGGCAAACAAGCTAACACACACATTTGGTTACGGTGTGGGATTAGTGTTGTTTTTTTGTCAAAATAACAATTCGTCAGCAAATGTGACAATAAAGCCCTGCGCTTACAGCGTAAGGATAAGACTATGTGGATGGAACATATCGATGGTCGATAAAAAAATCAGTTCTGAACTCGTCTACCGCAGTACAGATACGCTGGTTATTTTAAGCATTGTACTCTTAGCATCCTTTTACTCTCCTGATTACAATTTGGAGGGCTACCTAGCCGCTGGTTTAGGCGCTAGTCTTATCTTTGGCCTTGTTGGGCGTTTTACTGATATTTATACCTCATGGAGTGGTCGACCCTTCTTCCGTGATGAAGCCATGCGTACCGTGGTAACCTGGCTAACTACCTTTTTCTTATTAGTTTTCATTATTTTCGTCTCCAAAAGTTCTGAGCAATTTTCTCGGGTCGTATTAGTGGGTTGGTTGGTTAGCACCCCAACTTTACTGATTATAAGTCGCTACTCTCTGCGCATTCTTTTATCACACCTCAAACGTATTGGTATTCATAATCGCAATATTGCCATTGTTGGTATTACAGATACCGGGGTGAGATTTGCACAATCTGTTAATCAACAACCCGAATCTGGTTTGCAAGTTGCTGGTTTTTATAGCGTTGAATTAGATAATGCAGCTTTGCCTAGTACCTATGCCAACATAGGTGGAGTTCCTGAATTGTTAGAGGCTGCACGTAGTGGTACTTGGGATCAAATCTATCTAGCACTGCCTAATCAAAATCAAAAATACTCAAGCAACTTAATCAGTCAACTAGCAGATACCATTACTCCTGTTCGCTTGATTCCAGATAACTTCACTCATGCTCTTTTGCATAACAAATACTTAGAAATTGCTGATACGCCTGTTCTGTGTATCTATGACGCCCCACTTTCAGCACAGCGAGCTTTCGTTAAGCGTGCCGAAGATTTAATCATTGGTAGTCTATTATTGGTAATGCTCTTACCCGTTATGGCAGTCATTTCACTGGCTATTAAACTCACATCTACCGGCCCTATTCTCTTTAAACAATCGCGCCACGGTTTACGTGGGGAAGAGTTTAAGGTTTGGAAGTTTCGCACAATGACTGTTTGTGAAAACGGTAGTGTCATCAAGCAAGCCACTCGTAATGATGTACGTGTCACTAAAGTGGGTGCTTTCTTACGTAAAACTTCTTTAGATGAACTGCCACAATTCTTTAATGTTCTACAAGGCCATATGTCTATTGTTGGCCCACGCCCACATGCTGTAGCGCATAATGAAGCATATAAAGCTTTAATTCCGGGCTATATGCAACGCCATATGATGAAACCAGGCATCACAGGTTGGGCACAAGTGAATGGCTGGCGTGGTGAGACTGATACCTTATACAAAATGCAGAAGCGCGTTGAATGTGATATGGAATATATCCAATCGTGGAGTTTATGGTTAGATTTACGAATTATTGTTGCTACTGCGTTTAAAGCAATGTCAGATAAAAATGCTTATTAATCCTAATACTAATCAATCTTGAAACTTGATCAGCTTACGTTTACACGTTACATCGCTGCTTTAACGGTCGTATTCTTCCATTTTGGCCAACAAGCCTTCCCTGCTACTCATGCATGGTGGCACCCTGTTGTAACTGCAGGCCCCATCGCGGTCAGTTATTTCTTTGTGCTTTCAGGCTTTATTATGGCAGTTGCTTATTATCAACCTGATGCCCAACATCTCAACAAAGGCAAATATTGGTTAGCACGTTTCGCACGAATTTATCCTGTCTATTTATTAGCACTAGTCTTGATGATTTTGGCGAATTTAAAAACTGATGGCCGTGATCCTCTAGCGATTGGCTTAAGTTTGACCATGTTACAAGCTTGGGTTCCAGGTTATGCGATGGTACTAAACTCGCCTGGCTGGTCATTATCCGTTGAAGCTTTATTTTACTTGTGCTTTCCTTTATTACTTACCTTCGCGCACCGCAAAGGACTTAAAAATCTAACCGTGCTTACTTTGGTACTTTGGCTTGGCACGCAACTTCTACAGATTTTCCTTCATAACTCAGAAGCTTACGAAGCGAAAGGTATTTTACATCAATTCATTTATTATCATCCTTTGATGCACTTGAGTACTTTTATGCTTGGTTTAGTGGTTGGGGTGGCTTTTTGCACTGGTAAATTTCGGGCGCTTAATCAGCAATGGAATGGCTTAGCAATTTTAGCTTTAACCACAGTGGTGGTTTTGTTATTAGCCTACGAAAGCAGTGTTGAGCAACAGCTAGGCTTTCTAGTTGACTACAATAATGGCTTAATTGCCCCCGTGTTTTTAGCTATTCTGGTGCTGTTAGCGGTCAACAACGGCTGGACTAAACAGCTAATGTCGCTACCTTTCCTAGTATTACTAGGCGAAGCAAGCTATTCATTGTATATTCTGCAACGGCCAGCCTACGGCATTTATGATCGTTTGTTAGGCTATTGGTTACCCTTAGATGCTAATCTGCATTATTATTTATTTGTGATCTTACTAACTGTAGCTTCTATTTTATCTTTTAAATATATGGAAACACCTCTACGGCGTTTGATCAACTCATTCTACGGTTCATCTGGGAAAGCTAGCTCAAGCACTTAAGCCTATGCACACTCGCGTTCCACGGGACAAAACTCAGTGCTTTAAGCTAAACTGAAACCTACCTAGATGCCAAAACACGATTAACCTCAAGAACCTACTTATGCCAACCATGAATCAGAACACTGCAAGTCAAGTAAACGGAGCTTATGTTCCAGCTTACGCCAAAGCTCAGGATACCCTCGATCTGCGTGAATTTTGGAAGACTCTAGTGCGTCAGAAAAAGTTGGTATTGGGTATTACGGCAGGGATTATTCTACTCGCACTCTTGCTAACTATACTAAGTAGCCCAGTGTATCGAGCCACGGCTACTCTACAGATAGAGCGTGAATCCACCCGAGTTGTTGACGTAGACCTTATAAACACGGGTGACATTCGTGATACTCGCGACTTCTATGAAACACAATTTCAGTTAATTCGACAGTACTCTTTAATTGAAAAAGTTATTGATAAGTTGAATCTTACGGATGATGTGATTCGCCAGTCCCTGTTGGGCAAGATCAAGAAACAGTTTTCCCCAGTCAATGACGCTAACAGCAAAGTAGTCTTAGCTAATGCGACTATTGAAAACTTAAATATTGAGCCGATTAAGAACTCACGTCTAGTAGCTGTTCATTTTGATGCCTCTAGCCCTGAAAAAGCAGCGGAAGTAGCTAATGCTATTGTCGAAGAATTCGTTGCTACTAGCCGTGCCCACGGTTTAGAAATAACGGGTGGAGCAGAAACCTTTTTGCAACAACAGATTCAAACTGCTAAAGCTAAATTACAGGAAAGCGAAAAAGCTCTTAATGCTTATGCTAAAGACAAAACTATTATTAACTTAGACGACAAAGAATCCAATACTAGCTCGCATAAAATTATGCGTCTTTCTGAAGAGTTGGTTAAAGCTGAAAGTGATGCCATCATCATTGAAACCGATGCTGCTCGTCAAGGTGAATTAGCTGCTGCTAGAAAAAGAGCCGAATTATTACGTGATGCTTTGAGTGAAGAAGAGAAAAAAGCACTGGTTTATCAAGATAGCCGTGTCACTTATAATACCTTAGAGCGTGAAGTTGAAACCAACCAAGTGGTTTACCAAAGCTTATTACAACGCTTAAAAGAGATTAATGTAGCGGGCGAAGCGGTTAGCAATAACCTGAATATTATTGATAAAGCCCTCCCTCCTCTACAAAAATTCAAACCTAAGTTGTCTACCAATTTGGCCTTTGCTGGGCTTCTAGGGTTATTTTTAGGGATTGCTGCGGCCTTCTTACGCGAGTTCATGGATGACAGTGTTAAAGATATTAATGAGCTAGAGCGAGAAACACAGCTTCCAGTATTAGGTTTGATTCCCTCAGTTAATGAGAGCGACCCTAAAAAAGTCTCACAGCTCGTTTTAAATTCACCGAAATCTGCCCTTGCAGAGTCCTTCCGTTCTTTACGTACCACCATTCGCTTTAAATTACGCGAACAACAACAAGAACCGGTTATTTTTGTGACCAGCGCTCGAGCTAATGAAGGTAAAACTACAGTAGCGATGAACTTAGCTAGTGCATTTGCACATACAGGCAATAGAGTGCTGTTGATTGATGCCGATTTACGTAACCCCTCTTTACACAAGCTAATTGGCACGCGTAATCAACAAAATCTAGTCGGTTACTTAACGGGTGAATACCCTTTAGATCAATTATCACAAGCGTCTAATGTGCCAAATTTGGATATTGTGGTTGCGGGTACACCACCTACTGACCCTTCAGAGTTGTTGGCTAATACCAAAATGGAAACCTTGCTAAAAATGGCCTCACAACATTACGACATGATTATTATGGATGGCCCACCCATTTTAGGTTTAGCTGATGCAATGATTTTAACCTCGATAGCCAACATAACCTTACTCACTGTACATGCCAACGATACCAGCACGACTACTGTTAACAATGCCCTCAAGCGCTTGCAGGAAACGGGTTCTAATGTTTCGGGCATCATTTTGAATCAAGTTAAAGATGCAGGACGCCTTGGCTATGGCGACGATTACTATCACTATCCAAATAAAGTTTAAGTATTATTAATTTAGGAGATAAACATGTCGATTGCTCTAGCACTACATGTACTAGCTGTAACCATTTGGGTAGGCGGTATGTTTTTCGCCTATATGATCTTGCGCCCAGTTGCAGCTAATCAACTACAACCACCCCAACGCTTACCCTTGTGGCAGGGCGTGTTTAGCCGCTTCTTTCCTTGGATATGGGTTGCCATTGCGCTCATTCTAGCTTCAGGCTACTGGATGTTATTTGGGCCTTATGGGGGCATGAAAAATGCGCCTGTCTTCATTCATATCATGCATACCCTAGGTTTAGTAATGGTGGCGATTTTCCTACATGTTTTCTTTGCCCCTTACAAGCGCTTAAGCCGCCATGTGCAACAGTCTAATTGGCAAGAAGCTGGCAAAGCTTTAAATCAAATCCGCGTGTTGGTAGGTATCAATATGCTAGTTGGCTTGGTTACGATTGTGGTAGGTGCTGCAGGTAAATACTGGTTGTGAGTGGAAGTTTCGATGCGGTGATGCAAGTTGCCGAACTCCCACTGACTGCCTTGCAAGAGCTATTAAAGCGTTACACGCTAGAACTGCATCTTATTGAACCAGAAGCCTCAATTCCGGGCAGCTATTGGGGTGATTCGGAAGCGGGCATGATCGGCCGTTCGATTTATATTCGCCCTGATACTCCCATGCATTCTTTCCTCCATGAAGCTTGTCATGTCATTTGTATGGATGAAGAACGCAGGAAGTATTTGCACACCGATGCGGGTGGTGAAACGCCTGAAGAAGATGCGGTTTGTTATTTACAGATTTTGCTAGCTGATCAGTTTCCTGAGTTTGGCCAAGCACGCGCTTTAATGGATATGGATCGGTGGGGCTATACTTTCCGTCTTGGCTCAGCACAATGCTGGTTTGAAGAGGATGCTGAAGATGCGCGTTTGTGGCTACTGAACCACACACTCATTGATGCTCAAAACCAACCTACCTTTAAGCTTCGAACTTAGCCAATAAAAAAGGGATAGCTTTCACACTATCCCTTGGTACATTTCAGCAAATAGTTATTGAGCTAAGCAGTTAGTGCACTCGAGCCACGTGCAATACCCATACTGCCAGAACGGACTACTTCCATAATGCGCGCCTCACTTAATGCTTGTAGAAAAGCATCCAGCTTAGAACGATTACCCGTCACTTCAATCGTATAAGTTTTGTCGCTGACATCAATAATCCGTGCCCGGAAAATATCGGTTAAGCGCTTTACTTGATCACAAGAGCCCTGCTTCTGCACATCTACTTTGACTAGCATCATCTCGCGCTCAATATGCGGATAATCGTTCAGATCCATGAGCTTCACCACATCAACTAGTTTGTGGAGCTGTTTCATAATCTGTTCAACGATTTCTTCACTGCACAAAGTGACCAAAGTTAAACGTGACAGCGTAGCATCTTCAGTGGGCGCTACTGTCAGTGATTCAATGTTATAGCCGCGTGCCGAGAATAAGCCAGATACCCGCGACAAGGCACCTGCTTCGTTTTCCATCAAAATGGAAATTACATGCCGTGTTTCGTCACTCATCGCTTACACCAAAATCATTTCATTGTGACCAGCATTGGCTGGAACCATCGGATAAACATTGGCCTCACGCTTAGTGATGAAATCCATAAACACTAAACGATTCTTCATGGCCATCGCCTCTTTCAGAGCACCCTCGACGTCCGCTGGACGCTCAATCCGCATGCCTACATGGCCATAAGCTTCAGCCAATTTAACGAAATCAGGCAAGGCATCCATATAAGACATGGCGTAACGCCGCTGATAGAAGAACTCCTGCCACTGGCGCACCATCCCCAAATAACCATTGTTCAAGGTAATGATCTTGACGGGCAATTGGTACTGCATACAAGTGGACAGTTCTTGAATATTCATCTGAATACTGCCATCGCCAGTAATACAAGCAACGGTCGCATCAGGATAAGCAATCTGCACGCCCATCGCCGCTGGCAAACCAAAGCCCATCGTGCCCAAGCCACCTGAATTAATCCAACGATTCGGCTTATCGAACTTATAGAATTGTGCAGCCCACATTTGATGCTGGCCTACATCCGAGCAGACATAAGCATCACCACCAGTGACTTCCCACAACTTCTCGACCACATACTGTGCACGAATAGACTCATCATCCTGCTCGTACTTGAGGCAGTCTGCTTTACGCCACTCGTTAATCTGTGCCCACCATTCGCTAATATCGGCGGCATTCCGGTCAGTACGTGAACGCAGTTCTTCTAGCAAATCGACTAAAACGTGTTTCACATCGCCGACAATCGGGATATCTACTTTCACATTTTTAGAGATTGAAGCCGGATCAATGTCTACATGAATGATCTTGGCATGTGGGCAGAATTTTTCAATATTGCCAGTAACACGGTCATCAAAACGCGCACCAATCGCAATCACCAAATCCGCTTGGTGCATCGCATGATTAGCCTCGTAAGTACCGTGCATCCCCAACATACCCACAAATAAGGGATCAGTTGCAGGATAAGCACCTAAGCCCATTAAGGTATTCGTGATAGGAAATTGCAGTTCACGGGTTAATTGCGTGAGTTCAGCGGAGCCACCCGACAACACTACGCCACCACCGGTATACAGAATCGGGCGCTTGCTTTCGAGCATCAAGTCGATCGCACGACGTACTTGGCGCTTATTACCTTTCACAGTTGGATTATAAGAACGAATACTGATTTCTTTAGGGTATTCAAACTTATAGCGCTGAGCCGTAATATCCTTAGGAATATCCACTAAGACTGGCCCTGGGCGGCCTGTACTAGCAATATAAAAGGCTTTTTTAATGGTCGTCGCTAAATCCTTAATGTCCGTCACTAAGAAGTTATGCTTAACACAAGGACGAGTAATCCCCACGATATCAACTTCTTGGAAGGCATCATTGCCAATCAAATGTCGTGGAACCTGCCCTGTAAACACCACTAGCGGTACCGAATCCATGTACGCGTCAGCAATACCAGTGACGGCATTGGTCGCACCAGGGCCAGAAGTTACTAATACCACACCAGGTCTATTAGTAGCCTTAGCATAGCCTTCAGCTGCATGCACAGCTGCTTGTTCGTGTCGCACCAGAATGTGGTTGACATGCTCAGCTTCTTTGTAAAGCGCGTCGTAAATATGTAAGACAGCTCCACCCGGATAGCCGAAGATGGTATCAACCCCTTCTGCCTTCAGACACTCAACGAATATCTCGGCACCGGTCAGTTCCACACTTAACTCCTGATTAAGGATTTATAAAGAAAAGAGCCGAATCATAATATGAATTCAGCGATAATTCACGTGACTAGATGGGTTATCTAGGTTTTTTTTGCTTCAATGCAGCAAGAAGGACAAAACTAGCGGCAAGCTGATCAAGGCTAATAAGGTTTGCCCAGTGATCATTCCCGCCATTAATTCGGCATTCCCACCTAGCTGGCGCGCCAGAATATAAGCCGAAGGCGCAGTGGGTAAAGCCGCAAATACAATCAAGATTGAACTAGCAATCGGATCTAAGCCTAAAGCCAATCCTACACCCCAAGCTAATAAAGGCACTAATAACAACTTTAAAGCCGCGCTCCAGAAAAAGGGGGCATGCAAGCCACGTAAAGCCACTAGATTCAATCCAGCACCTACTGCTAATAAACCGGTGGGTAAGGCCATTTGCCCTAATTGCTTCAGCACATCCACAGCGATGGAGGGTAGCTTCCAAGGCAAGATATTCAAAATAATACCGAGCACGCAAGCCACAACCAAGGGGTTGCTGGCTAAGGACTTTAGCAATAGGGCTAGCTTCAACTGCTTTTGTACAAACAACGCAAATACCAGCACACAGAGAATATTCACCACTGGAATCATCACAGCTAACACCAAAGCCCCTAAAGTTGGCGCTGGAGCTGGGAAAACGCTCGCCATCGCTAAGCCAATATATGTACTGAAACGCACCACAGCTTGAAAGAATGAAGTGTAATCAGCCGCATTCAACGCTAAGCATGCTTTAAACGGAAAACTCAATACGGCAGCTAGTAGTGGAACTAAGATAATGCCTAAAATCAACAGGCTGGTTTCTGCCCAATTAATCTTGGCTTGACTCAAATTCAGGATCAGTAGCGCGGGCAGCAGCACATAATACGAAGCTTTTTCCACATAAGGCCAAAATTCAGCAGGTAAAAAGCCACTGCGCTTCGCTAAATAGCCCAGCATTAGCAGAACAAAAATCGGTAAAACGGTAGCAAGAATTAGCGTCATAATTCGCCATAGAAAAAGCCCTTGTAGATAATCTCTACAAGGGCTTCGAATAATGGTGGCTACGGTGAGACTCGAACTTACGACCCCAGCATTATGAGTGCTGTGCTCTAACCAACTGAGCTACGTAGCCAAGAGGCTGCAAATACTAGCCTTAAGCTTAGATGCTGTCAACCCTGAACTAAACATTAAAACGGAAATGTACCACATCGCCTTCTTGCAAAATGTAATCCTTGCCTTCTAAGCGCCATTTGCCAGCGTCTTTCGCGCCCTGCTCGCCTTTGAAGTTAATGAAGTCATTATAAGCAATCACTTCTGCACGAATAAAGCCCCGCTCAAAATCCGTATGAATCTTACCAGCACCATTCGGAGCACTTGCACCACGATGTACTGTCCAAGCCCGCACTTCTTTCACACCTGCGGTAAAGAACGTCTGCAAGCCTAGCAGCTCATAGCCCGCACGAATCACCCGAT
Source organism: Thiolinea sp. (assembly GCA_049290875.1). GTDB lineage: Bacteria > Pseudomonadota > Gammaproteobacteria > Thiotrichales > Thiotrichaceae > Thiolinea. The sequence continues at coordinate 71,138 of JBATOI010000028.1, read as the reverse complement.
TTAAACCCGGCTCTTCTAAACCCATGCTGGCTAAAAACTCGGCTTGATCAGCCGTATCTAACAAAGACAGCTCAGCTTCCATCGCTGCACACACGGGTACTACTTGGGCATTTTCGGCTTGAGCAATTTTCACCACAGTATCTAAATAGTGATTATTTTCAAAACCATCTTCATTTACATTAGCAATGAATAATAACGGCTTAATGGTAATCAAATGGAATTCACGTGCGAGTTTTTGCTGTTCTACCGATAAATCTAATAAACGGGCTGCCTTACCCTCTGACAAATGGGCGAGTAAACGATCCGCGACTTCCTTTTGCGCGAGCATTTCTTTATTGCCTGATTTAGACGCTTTGGTTAAGCGCTGAACGGCGCGCTCCATACTTTCCATATCGGCCAGTACGAGTTCAGTATTGATAATGTCGATATCATGAGCAGGATCGACCTTATTATTGACATGGATAATGTCGTCATTATCGAAACAGCGGACTACTTGGGCAATAGCATCGGTCTCACGAATATGCGCCAGAAATTTATTCCCTAAACCTTCACCTTGAGAAGCACCGGCGACTAAACCTGCAATATCCACAAACTCCATCGTCGTGGGTAATACACGCTCAGGCTTAACAATCACCGATAGCTCATCCAAACGTAAATCAGGGACTGGCACAATACCCACGTTCGGCTCAATCGTACAGAATGGGTAATTCTCTGCCTGAATGCCTGCTTTGGTGAGCGCATTGAATAAAGTCGACTTACCTACGTTGGGCAAGCCAACAATCCCGCATTTGAATCCCATAAGATTTACCTTTTTGTCGTACTATTTGCGATGCAGTTCATTCATCGCTTTTTGCAAATCACCGGCCAGCACTAGCGCAATTTGATCAGCAGCTTTATCTACTGCCAGTCGAATCGCTATTTCCTCATCCCGCGTCGGTGGGGATAAAACATAGTCGACCACTTTATTTCGATCACCTGGATGCGCAATACCAAGGCGTAAACGCCAATAGTCAGCCCCCAAATGAGCATGTAAATCACGTAAGCCATTATGTCCACCGTGCCCACCCGCTTGTTTCAGGCGTGCATCACCCACTGACAAATCCAACTCATCGTGAGCGACTAAAATTTGCTGAACAGGGATGCGGTAGAAATCGGCTAATTGGCGCGCGGCAAGGCCGCTACGGTTCATAAAAGTCATAGGCTTCAATAACCAAACTGAATCAGAACCGACATTAATACGGCAAGCTTCGCCAGAGAAACGCTTTTCGTTTAAGAACTGGCCGTTATAACGCTGGGCTAGTTCTTCAACAAACCAAAACCCGGCATTGTGCCGGGTTTTGTCATACTGAACACCCGGATTCCCCAAGCCGACAATTAACCGAATAGGCTCTGTCATAGGAGAATCCTCAAGGTTTAGTGAATGGCAACAACAGCCTGATTGTGGTCACTACCTAAAGCCAATTCAGGTAAAGAAACACCTTCAGGTAATTTCAGATCAGATAAGTGCACGATCTGGCCTTTATCGACATTCGCCATATCAACTTCAATATATTCTGGGATGCTTTTCGGCAAGCAAGCCACTACAACTTCATTGAGGATACGGCTTACAGTACCACCATTCACTTTCACACCTACTGAGCTTTCTTCGTTCAGGAAATGCAACGGGATATGAACTTCGATGACTTCATCGTCTTTAATCCGTTGTAAGTCAGCATGTAAAATGATTGGTTTAGCTGGATGACGTTGTAAAGCACGTAAAATCGCGATTTCCCTACGATCACCAAAATTAACCGAAATCAGCTGTGAGTAGAATGCTTCATCTTGCAGATTGCGAATCAACTCATTGTGCTTTAAGGAAATAGATTGAGCAGGTGTACCTGCACCATAAATAACTGCAGGCACCTTGTTCTCACGACGCAGGCGGCGGCTCGCACCCTTTCCCTGCTCTGAGCGGCTTTCTGCCTGCAATGTAAATTCTTTAGACATATTTCATACTCCAAAATTAATAAAAACCACCTTATCCGCGACCAGATACAGCAGCTAGCTCAGCCTAACTGAGCTTATTCTTCCTCAAACAGAGAACTAACCGAGTCATCTCGGTTAATGCGCAAGATAGTCTTGGCTAAAATCCCTGCCACCGAAAGCTGGCGGATTCTAGCACATTTCTTGGCATTTGCACTCAATGGGATGGTATCGGTGACAACCACCTCATCCAGCAAAGAATTTTCAATATTTTCCACCGCTTTACCCGAAAATACAGCGTGCGAAGCGTAAGCACAGACGCTTAAGGCGCCACGGTTTTTAAGGGCAGCGGCAGCGTTGCATAAAGTACCGCCAGTATCGATGAGATCATCAATTAAGACGCAATGGCGCCCTTCAACCTCACCGATGATATTCATAATTTCAGCTTTATTCGGCTCAGGACGGCGCTTATCAATAATCGCTAAGTCCACATTGCCTAATGCTTTGGATAAAGCCCGCGCCCGCACTACCCCACCCACGTCCGGTGAGACCACGATGATATGGTCTAAGTTTTTAGCCATCACGTCGGCCTGTAGCACACCTGCAGCGTAGATATTGTCAACAGGTACATCAAAAAAGCCTTGAACTTGATCAGAGTGCAAATCAATCGTCAATACACGATCAACATGCCCTGTAGCGACCATATCAGCGACTAGCTTGGCAGAAATCGGTACACGGCGTGAACGCACACGGCGGTCTTGGCGTGCATAACCGTAGTAAGGGATGACCGCCGTAATTCGGCCTGCCGAGGCGCGGTACAGCGCATCGGTAATGATTAATAACTCCATCAAGTTATCGTTCGTTGGTGAACAGGTGGGCTGAATCACGAAAACATCACGACCACGAACATTCTCTAAAATCTCCACATGCACTTCACCATCACTGAAGCGTTCTGCTTTGATTTTTCCGAGGGAGATTCCGAGGTGATCAGCGATTTTTAGAGCAAGTTCGGGATTGGCATTACCTGAGAATACCATCATTCTATCGTCAGACATGGAGTGTCTCGCATTGAATATAAGACAGGGGGATGGCTGGGCTGCTAGGATTCGAACCTAGGTATGGCGGAATCAAAATCCGCTGCCTTACCGCTTGGCGACAGCCCATCAAAAGAACGTTCTAACTTAAGGTGTTAAGTTTTTCATGCAAAGTCGATTTACATCGGCTTTTCGCTACAAAACCTGACCATTGTTTCGGTAGGTTTTTTGCTATTATTTGAGCTGATTTTTCATCATCAAACTCGACAAACAAACAAGCTCCAGAGCCTGTTAATTTTGCCTTAATTCCTAGCCACTCAAATGCTTTTGCGACTTCAGGATAATTTCTTCTTACTATTGGCTCGAACACATTGGTTGTTTGCTCTGCAAGAAAGGCCGCTATTCTGATGGGTTTGCAGTCACGTGTCAACCCTTGTGATGAAAAAAGCTCAGGCGTTGAAACATGCACGTTTGGATGCAAAACGAAGTACCATTTTTCAGGAATAACCACTGGCTCTAATTGTTCACCTACTCCTTCAGCCCAAGCAGCATGGCCGTGTACAAATACAGGCACATCCGCGCCCAAACGCAAGCCCAGAGCGGCTAGTGAGCTTAAAGACAGCTTACACTTCCAGAGTTTATTGAGGCCTAAAAGCACGGTAGCAGCATCAGAGCTACCCCCACCTAAACCGCCACCCATCGGCAGTTTTTTGTGCACTTTTATCTCAACACCTAGTTTAGAACCTGTTTCTGCTTGCAATAAGCGCGCTGCTTTTACGACCAAGTCATCATTTTCGAGGACCAGCGGCGAGCCTAAAGGACGAGTGATTTTTCCATCAGTACGCACTTGCAAACTGATTTCATCGCTATAGTCCAAAAACTGAAATAAAGTCTGGAGCAGATGATAACCATCTGCTCGCCGACCTGTGATATGCAAGAAAAGATTGAGCTTGGCAGGCGCTGGTAGTATTAACGGCGCGCCTAAAAACGTGTTTTCCATTGTTTTGCGATTAATTTAGCTTTAACACGATCAGAGGCTTGTTCTAATTGAATTTTACTCGGTAACGCATTAGCACCACCACCCTCATAACTAGGGTAATCAATTACCCAACCCGCTTGTTGTAGGCGTGTAGGTCGGCCAAAAGTATCTAACTTGACAGCATCCACTTTACTAGCGGGCGAGGGAATACCACGCGCCCAATACTGCAAGTTTTTCAGCGGCAAGTTCATTTTTAGCTGCTTTGCCAACAAGCGCTCAGCATCCGTATCTTGATAGGTCTTGCCATCAGCAGCCTTCAAAGTAACCTGTGAACCCGTATCCATCACCTTAGCCATTAAACCACCTGTGAGTGGATTTTTGATCTGCATCTCATACTGGCTATTGCTACGCTGTGCCCAATCAAGACCAAATGACCAGCTTTCTTCACGCAACTGCAAACCTACTCTGCCTACCAATTCCCATTGCTGCATTTGGGCAAAGGTACGTTGGCGCTCCGCCCATGCGGCTTCTGCTCCACCTGCTTTAGGGGGAACCATCGTACCTGGTGTAGCAGGCTTCGGCTGATTAGCACAACCGGCTAAACTCAGAATACCTGCACATAGCAATACCAAATAAGCTTGCTTCATAACATCTTCCTTGAAAATTTAATTAGTTTTTTCTGCTAAATCAGCGACACGCTGCTTCACATCTGCGAGTTGTTTATCATCAGGGTATTTGGCAATCATTTCTTTGAACAACTTACGTGCGTCATCTCGTTTGCCATTCACGGATAAAACTTCAATTAAATGTGCAGCAATTTCTGGATCAGGCATTTTGTCATAAGCTTTACTCAGCCAGTCTTCAGCGCCTTTAGCATCACCCTTTTTAAACAATACCCAACCCATACTATCCATTACGGCGGGGCTATCTGGGCGTAGTTCCAGTGCTTGTTTAATCAGCTCATGCGCATCCTGATAACGAGTTGAGCTGACTACTAACATATAGCCCAAGGCGTTCAGAGCATCTGCATCTTTAGGGTCTAGTTTTACAACTTCACGTAAATCTTTTTCAGCTTGGGCTACATTCCCCATACGGTCATAGCTTAAAGAACGCGCATATAAAATATCGCGCTTCTTGCTACCAAACTCTTCAGCTTTATTGAATGTATCAATCGCTTTTTGATACTCGCTAGCATCATGCAATAATTGACCCTTGGCCATTAAAGCCGTGACCTTCTGCTCAGGCATCGTAGCTTTATCTAATAAATTATCTAGCCAAGCCTCCGCTGCAGCTAAGCCTTTTTCTTTATGCAGTAAAGCAGATTTACGGCCAATTGCATCGCGTGCAAAGTCGCCATTTAAAGCCTCATCATAAGCCGTTAAAGCCTCATCAGTGCGCTTTTGCCCCTCATAAATTTGCGCTAGGAAATAGTTCGCTTCATATTTACGCTCTGGAACTTCCAAAAGCTTTTTCATTAATGGCTCAGCAAATGAAAATTCTTCCTGCTCTAAATGCAGCAAACCTAAGGTATAGAGAATATCTGCGTTTTCTGGTTGCTCTGCGTACAGCTGCTTATAGATTGGACGTGCATCCTCACGCCGATCCGCCATAATCAGCATGCGCCCATATTCTAGCTTTAATTCTTGATTTTTAGTGCTTTTCGCATAAGGTTCCAATGCACCCAAAGCGTCTGATACGCGATCTAGGGATAACAAAGCCTTAGCGCGTAAACGCACTGCTTCTTCCTTTTGGGCAGCATCGCCGGATTTCTGTACGGATTCTGTGCCTTCCAGAACAGCTTCTGGCTTATTCGCACTTAAAGCAAAAGTCGCTAATACCAATTGAACCTTCGGTGTGTTTTCAACCTTGGTGGCATAACGCTTAATCACTTCATAAGCATTGACTGGCCCTGCATCCAAAGCTAAGAGTGAAACTACATATTCAAAACCATGCCCTTCTTTTTTCTCAATATGATCACGTACCCAAATCGCGTCTTCCACCGCTGCATCATAATTGCCTAATTGCGCATTAAGCAGAACACGATATTGGTGTACCTCAACCACCTCTGGCTCTAAGGTTGCCCATTGATCTAAAGCTGCCTTAGCTAACACAGGTTCACCTGCTTGAATCGCCGTTTCCGTTGCACGCTTAGCAAGCGCCTTGTCTTTGCTTTGCCCAACTGCCAATACATAATGCTGAGCAGCCTGCTTAATTTTACCTTGGCGAATCAGCATTTCTGCGACTAAGGTATTGTAAAGCTGATAGCTAGCTTCCGATTGGAAGGGTTCTTTAGGTAGCAAAGGCCCTGCAAGAGCAGAGAGCGCGGCAGGTGGCTCAGCATAACTTTGTGTGCCGACAGTACAACCTGCGATGACTAGGGCGAAGGATAACCCTACAAAACGATGGGAAACATGAAAACGAGACATAGGCAACTCCAGCATCCAAGGATACCGTTAATAGTCGAATTGGCTTGGTTTTAAAGGTATATTCATCAGACCACCTTGTAATCGTGCATAACGTATCAGAAAATCCGCGGTTCTGAAAATAGAATATATATGCGGTAATTACGCTCTGGATGTCGATTTTTGTCGTTGGTATCAATCATAAAACAGCGCCTGTTGCTATTCGCGAACAGATTGCCTTCTCGCCCGAAAGTTTGGCGGATGCACTCCATTCAGCAAAAATTGTAGCCCAAGAGCATTTAATTCTTTCTACTTGCAACCGCACTGAAATCTATGCAGCCTGCCATGAACCTCAACAAATTGAGCAATTAATCGCGTGGTTAGCACATTTTCACAGTATTCCACAAAATAAATTACAACCCTATTTATTTGTTTATCAAGAAGAGCAAGCCGTCCAACATGCGATGCGAGTAGCTTGCGGCCTAGACTCACTCGTACTCGGCGAACCACAAATTTTAGGCCAGCTGAAAACCGCCTTGCAGAGTGCAACAGAAGCGCAAGCGACTGGTCACCAACTCACACATTTAATGCAACATGCCTTTAATACGGCGAAAAAAGTTCGTACCCAAACCAGTATCGGCGCTAATCCTGTTTCAGTGGCTTTTGCAGCGGTCAGTCTTTCTAAGCAAATTTTTAGCAATTTAGAAAAGCAGACTGCCTTATTAGTCGGTGCAGGCGAAACCATTGAATTAGTGGGCCGGCATTTACACGCCCATAAAATTGGTAAAATTATCGTCGCGAATCGCAATGTAGAGCGCGCCCGTAAAGTCGCTGAGCAATACAATGGCATCGCCATTGGTTTGCCAGAAATTAGCGATTACTTGCCTAAAGCCGATATTTTAATTTCCTCTACGGCTGCCCCCTTACCGATTATTGGCAAAGGCATGGTCGAAAGTGCCCTCAAAGTCCGCAAACATCGCCCAATGTTTATGGTTGATATTGCCGTGCCACGCGATATTGAGCCGGAAGTGGGCCGCTTAGATGATGTTTATTTATATACAGTAGACGACCTACAATCAGTCATTGAAGAGAACCTACAGTCACGCCGCGCGGCTGCCGAACAAGCCGAAACGATGGTACTGAATGAAGTACAAATCTTTATGGGCTGGCTGCGTGCCCAAGAACATCGCAATACCATTCGCCAATTCCGCCAGCACAATGAAGCCATACGCGATGAAGTTTTAGCACGCGCCCAAAAGATGCTGCAGAATAAAGATCCTGCAGAAGTTCTTGAATTTCTGGCGAATACCCTTACTAATAAGCTGACACATGCACCGATCCAGCACATGAATCAAGCCGCGCATACTGGAAATGATGTATTATTGGCAAATGCCAAAACTCTGTTCAACCTCACTGATGAATCCTAAACTGTGAAAGAATCCATCTTACAAAAATTAGAAAATTTAAATGAACGCTATGCCGAAATCGCAGTTTTATTAGGCGAAAATGAGGTTATCTCTGATCAAGAGCAGTTCCGTAAACTTTCTATTGAATACAGCCAGCTAGAGCCTGTCGCTTTAGGATTTCGTGATTATCAGCGTATTTTAGAGGATATTGCCACTGCACAAGAAATGCTGGCCGATCCAGAAATGCGTAATATGGCTGAAGAAGAGCTAGCCACTGCAAAATCGCGCCGCGATGAGCAGGAATTAGAATTACAAAAACTGCTCCTACCTAAAGATCCTCATGATGGTAGCAATATTTTTCTTGAAGTCCGTGCAGGTACCGGTGGCGATGAGGCAGCGATTTTCGCAGGCGATTTATTCCGCATGTATGCGCGCTATGCTGAACAAAAGCGTTGGCAAGTTGAGATCGTCAGCCAGAGTGATGGCGAACATGGCGGTTACAAGGAAATCATTGCGCGTATCATTGGCAGCAATGTCTACTCGCGCTTGAAGTTTGAATCGGGTGCACATCGCGTACAACGTGTCCCTGAAACCGAATCACAAGGCCGAATTCATACCTCGGCTGCTACCGTTGCGGTGATGCCAGAAGCCGATGAAATCGAAGCTCAGCCAATTAATCCTGCCGATTTACGGATAGATACTTTCCGAGCGTCTGGAGCCGGTGGACAACATATCAATAAAACTGACTCAGCAATCCGTCTTACGCATCTGCCCTCTGGCTTAGTCGTTGAATGCCAAGACGAGCGTTCCCAGCATAAAAATCGTGCACGGGCAATGTCATTGCTGCAATCACGTCTGTTGGAAATAGAACGCCAAAAACAAAATACTGAGCAGGCTGAAACTCGCCGTAATTTAGTGGGCAGTGGTGACCGTTCGGAGCGCATTCGTACTTATAATTTCCCACAAGGCCGGGTTACCGATCATCGCATCAATCTGACGCTGTATAAATTGGATGACATTATTGCGGGTAGTATTGATCAAGTGATTGATCCTTTAGTCCATGAATATCAAGCCGATCAGCTTACTGCTTTAGCGGGTGAATAAGCCGAGTCGCCTGTGCAAATTCGCGAAGCTATCCAACAAGCCAGTAAAGAATTAGCCGTTAGCTCTGCTAGTGCGCGTTTGGATGCCGAGTTACTGCTTGGCAAAGTATTAGAAAAAAATCGCAGCTACCTATTTGCTTGGCCTGAAAAAGAGTTAAGTGCGCATCAACAAACTAGCTTCCAGTCATTATTAGAGCAACGTATGCAGGGTGTGCCGATTGCTTACCTGTTAGGCTATCGCGAATTTTGGGGGATGGAACTGGAGGTTACTCCTGCAACTTTAATTCCGCGCCCTGACACTGAGCTACTTGTGCAATTAGCCTTAGAGCGTATTGCTGATCAAGCCGCACCCAGTATTCTCGATTTAGGAACAGGCACGGGAGCCATTGCTTTAGCCCTCGCTAAAGAGCGGCCTGATGCAAGCGTTCTAGCCCTAGATAAATCGGATGAGGCTTTAGCCGTTGCTAAACGTAATCAACAACGCTTAGGACTAGCTAATTTAAAATTATTAGCTTCTGATTGGTTTAGCGTTCTGCCAAAAAATGGCTGCTTTGACTTAATCGTCGCCAACCCGCCTTATATTTCAGAAGCTGATCCGCATTTATCCCAAGGTGATGTGCGCTTCGAACCACGCTCTGCTTTAATTTCTGGACTGTCTGGTCTGGATGACCTTAGTTATTTAATTCAAACTGCTCCACAGTATTTAGCCGCTAAGGGCTGGCTGCTGTTAGAACACGGCTATGATCAAGGTTTGGCTGTTACTGAACGCCTCATAGGAACAGGCTATACTGAGGTAGCCTGTTATCAAGATCTAGCTGGCAATGACCGAGTGAGCCTCGGCTATTGGTCTAGTTAGTTTTAGTCATCATTCACGTCGCGATCCAACCAGAATAAACGCAACAATAAATTCCCCATATCAATACGTTCAGCAGCATTGCTACTACCGTTGTTCATATTGCTCTCATCTAACAAGGCATGCTGCATTTTACCGATACGTACTTCTACACCCTGCACGCAATCCGTTTCCGTACAAGCACCACCGTCTGCGGCCATCGGTTGTTTAAAGACAATCTGTGGTGTATCCGGAATTTCATCTAAACTGATAATACTAGAGCGCACTTTTTCATCAGGCTTATCAGGATCTAAACTCGCCACTGCCACACCACTAAATAAATCCATTACATAGGCACGCCCCTCACTGCTGGACACATCACAAATCGACGTTGTGGTTTTTTCCTCAGCCACTGCAAAGGAAGTAAAGATAATTTTATTCATAAACGTCAGTGGCGAGGCCAAAACCTTTTCAGCCTGATTGGGTAGATCATAGTACCAACCTGTTAAGGTCGTATCAGTGAGCAAATTGTTAGTCGCATTTAAAGTATCCACATCCACTAAAGCGCTACTTTCTTGCAATGGGAAGATTGAAGTATCAGGGTCAGCAAAGGGGTGGCGATCAACTAATACATAGAAACGGTCATCAATGGCCTCAGACAGAGGATGAGAGCGATAGCCACTACCGATCGCAAGCGTCAACAAATCTTGCCCTTTAATTCGAGTCACGGCCACATCGGGCTCATAATAGAACATGCGTTTATCAGTACCTGTGCCACCTAGCTCAGCAAATTTACTTAAGCGTGCTTTGGTATAGTCATACAGGGTACTAGCATCAGTATCTTTTACGTCTACATCCAGATCGACCCGCCAAACATTACCACCCGTATCCCCGAAATACAGACGGTCTAAAGCACCATTTCGATCCATATCCATGACCCGAATATCGCTTGGAATACTATGTTTTAGATCTAAAGCGGCACTAGAGACATCTCTACGCAAAGACCAAATCAGGTCGGTACCATCATAGGCATCAACGATATATACGTCATTCCCTACGGTATGCGTTACACGTGCAGCAGGGTCTTCGTTTTCTAATAAGGGATCAAAACCGCCACCAATGACTAATACATCGCGCAGAATACTTTTCGAGCTATCACTAGGATCGACTGTACGCATTTTAGTTAAAACAGGTTTTGACCAAGACTCACCTAAATTATTGAAATAATTAGTGGTATTATCGATCTTCCAAGCTAATTTAGGCTCATTCATATCCGTAATATCTAAGGCATAATAAGCACTACCACCCCGGCGTAAACCAAAATACACATAGATTTTTTCATCATCCGCTGTTTTGATTTGACCATCTTTGTTTTTGTCGTCATACCAAACCGTCAAAGGGCCGTCTACACCATAAATATGCTGCTTAGTCAGCGCATTTTCATGCCAGATTTTAAGATTTTTCAGGAGTGTTGATGGCATAAATGCCCACTTTTCAAGACCTGTTGTCGCATCAAACGCATGTAAGAAGCCATCATTACTGCCAGCTAATACATAAGATTTAGCATTGACATCACGTACCATGACCGGCTTACTGTTCATGATGTCACCTAGGTGATGCGAAGCTGTGCCATCGTCGTTATAGCCACGTGCAAATTGGACTAAAGCATCCCGCTCAGCATCGCTCATCCCTGCATCGCCAAATTTAGCTTTATCTATCGTGTTATCTAAGGTAATTAAGGAGCTATCATTATTGGTCAAAGCTTTACGAGTAGCTGGATCTAATAAACTTGCCGCGCCCCCCTCGTTGACATTAGCACCACTCGCTGTTGCTCCCCAAAAGTCCCAAGCGTTTTCTAAAAACTGGCCTTTCGCATCAACAGCAGCTTGAGTGAGATTGGTATCACTTTTGCCAACGATTACCCCATTTTCCAGTTTAAACTTCTTTAAATTGCCTTGCCATTGAGCGTTTGGTGTCCGTACAAATACCGGAATAAAGATTTCATCTGAATGCGCTAGATAGCTATTCGGATCAACTTTATACGTAGGTGAAGCAAAGGACGAAGACGAAGACTGCACTCGACCAATAATCGAGGTGAAGGCTTCTGTTAAGTCCTTAACATTATTCGCATGGAAGAAGTTACTGTTAGTTGCTGCTAAACTGGGAGCATTACCCGTAAATACTGAAGGCTCAATCAGCTGTAGCATAGCCTGAGCCAAATTAGGATTATTGATGAAACTTTTCCACAAAGCCCAAGTGCTTACTAAAGGATTCGTTTCATCTTGAGCTGCTTGTGCAACTAAAGTCGCAGTACTCAGCGGGCGAGCGGCTGCATAGACTGGCTCAGCTGCTATTATTTTATTCGAGCTAGTGGCTTGCGCAATCACCTGTTGTAGAGCATTGCGCAACTGATCAGCATTATATGCAACCTTTGAATTTCCCGACTCTGCTAGGCTTTTTAAATACTTAGTACCGTTAGGATCATTTAAAGCAAAAGCAATGGTGAAAGTTTCAATGGTCTGCTTGCCATCAAGTGTGGCGCTTTGATCTTCATTGGCAAGATATTCTGCAAGTTCAGGGCCACAAGTTCCCGATGGGTAACCTGATGGAGAATCAACACAGGTCTTGCCAATTTTGCTCTCAATTAAGCTGCGCGATACTGGATAATCATAGATAGTATTCCAGCCCTCTGGCCGCCCATCCGACATGAAAACAATATAGTTAGACTGACATTCGGCAGTTAAGGGCGAGATATAATTAGCTGTCCCCGTCACGGCTCCAATACAAAACTGTTGTTGGCAAATTTCGGCCTCTGCTTGCCCACCCTGCACTAAACAATTGGCATAATTAAAACCTGGACAAGTGTAACCACCCGTACAGCTCCAAGTAGTGGGTTGTCCAGACTCATTAGGGTTGCTTCCTGACCATCCGCAGCAAGCATTATTAATTACCTCAAATTCCTTACAGCCCGTATAAACCCACTGCATAGAACAACTACCCGGGATAATTTCACCATAACAGGAGTTTGAAGTTTTATTACAAGTACTCGGCGTGGAGTAAGATGCACAGGCATCATAGCCCAAATTATTATCATAACTGCTAGGGTGGGCAGCACGTATCTGATTAGGCTGTAAAGCAACTATACTCCCGACCTGTTCACCACGATAGTAGCGTGCTGCTTCAAAAAGTGAATCCACAATGGGTGTCGCGCCTAGTGCCTGCCAATTATTAACTACCAAAGGTAAAAACTCTCTGACTGCCTGCCCAGCGATAGGGTCAGGTAAGTTATCCTCATTAACAGGAATCCTAGCAGTAATAATAGGTAAAGCTTCTGTATCAATTGATGATATCGGAAAACCAACTCCACTCGGACTAAAACCATACTCACCACCATAACGCATTAGACCGACATTCAAATTAGGTGGTGCATCAGCAAGAACATCGGAAAATACCTCCTGCAACACGCTCAATCGAGTTTTTTTTCCTCCATTGCCATTATCTATATCATCAGACCCCATACTCCCAGAATTATCGAGTAAAAATAAAATATTTGGATTAGCCGATGGCTTAGCAGATGAGTAGATTTCTGAGTCATCTGCGACTACGCTAAATTGCCAGCTCGCGATGACCAAGCCCAACAAGTAGCTTAAGCAGCGCCAAGATTTCTTATTGTTATTCATGAAGTTAGCTTCCAGTCTTAGTTAATTTTTATTCTGCAGGCGCATACTTTAAAATACCGGCCATATGCTTACTTTGTGCAGCAGTACCCGGCACTCGGCTATTAGTATTTACTGTAAATAAGCGGCAGGATATAAAACCACTTTTAGTGCTCGCTGAAGTGCTATTAGCAATACCTGGCATCACTGGCGGACAAGGCATACTAGCGCCCATTGATACTGTACCTGCTGAGTTGATTTGCCCGCCATTGCCAATCGCATCATTATAAGGACCTACTACCTTATCAGTATGGGTGGTCGCTTCTTGTTTAGCCGTTTCAGTAACGACAAACAAATTGACGGAACGGCGCAGGCTAGACTCTGCACCTTGATAGGTAAAATCATCAAACATAGCATTACTCACAATATGCATACCTAGAGTTGAAATACGGCTAGCTGTAATGCCTAAAACCGCTAAAATTAATAAGCCGACTAATCCCCAGAGCAGTACCGTACCCTGTTGGTGTTTGAAAACTAACAAGTACTGATAAGTTTGCGTTTTCATGCTTAGGCTCCTTCACTGACAGCTAAATTACGTAAATAGATAACAGCAGTATGAACTGTGCGTTGATAACGGTCGTTACGACTAAAAGTAGTGCCTAGTAAGGTATAATCTTTAGCTTCGGCTGCATTGAAAACCGGCTCGCGTGAACGCACTAGTAAAGCTGCCTTAATAGAGCGTACCTGCCCCCAACTATCAGCTGCCTTAACTGCTGAAGCATCTAGATAACTATCCACCGTACCATTTTCATCTTGATCAACACCATAAGCGAACTGCATGGCTTCAACGCCCTCAGCAATGGAGGTAGCTGCAGTCCCTCGGGAGCCTACACAGAATAAATTCGGCATCCCCTCAACACTGGTGCCCGCATAAAAACTGTTATAGATGCGCGAGTATTCAGGATTAGGTGCTGCTTGGACTTGGCAATTCACCGGAATGGGTTCATTTCCACAATCATTCGTGATCAAGCTATCTGCAAAAAACACTACACCAATGGTGTCGCCTGCACTACTTGCAGCATCATGATCAAGTGTTTGAACCAGATCAGCAGGATTAGTTAGTGCAATACTATTTTCACCACCGCCACAATTTTTCGAGGCTGGAGTGGCATCGCCATCTACATAGAAAGCTTTGTCCAAAGGCAAGCGGGCAGCGGTGGCATAACCTGCATGCTCTAAATGTTTAGTGAGAGCACCAATCGCAGTACGTGCATTTTCTTGCATCGTTGAAATTTCATCGCGTGCGTTATAGGTTTGGCGGCTGCTCATATAAATAGTGGCAATCCCCGCGACCAAGACCAAACTTAGGGCACTCGCAATCATAAGTTCTATTAAAGAAAAGCCTGTTTGCTGTTTGGAATACTGCTTATTTTTCATAGTTACACCTTATAAAACAGTGTTCAGAACTAGACTAAAAGGCTCTACATCTGCTTCGTTTTTCCCACCGTTACGCTCATTCCATTGCAGACTTAAACGGACTCCTTGGGCACAACTACCGCTTGCATCAGGACAATCTACCGTCAGTGAACCATTGAGCAGCTCGCCTCTAATCCCACCACTGCCACCATAACCACAAATCACTCGATGCATATCATCAGTAGCCATTTGCGTAGAGTCACAAGTATTACCTTGGCAACTAGTCGCTAAATCAGCAGCACAATAAGCTTCGGCAACGGCTGCCACCTTATAGCTTCCAGCTAAGACAGCAGCTCGGTTGGAACGCATGCGCTCCAAAAGCTCATGCACCAATTGTGTAGCTTGCTGCATTTGATAAGAGTTATGGGTGACACGAAAGCTTTTCACTTGTAAACCAGCCATCCCCAACAAACCTAAAGAGATCAAGAACGCTGCTATTAAAACCTCGAATAGATTAAGGCCTCGTTGTTTTTTCATTATTCGCCCTCGTCTTCTGCAGTGGAATCTAACCAATACAGGCGCGGTAATAAGCGCGTGATATCAATCATTTGCGTGTAAGCTGTTGATGCTTGGTGATCGGTATTAGCCAAGTCCAATAGTGGTAACTTTAACTTGCCAATCCGCACCATAATATTTTGCTGGCAATCACCTAATTGACAGCTAGCGCTACCGTCTTTGCTGGTTAGCCCACCAAAAATTAATTGTGGTGTATCCAACAACTCATTCGCGCCTGCTACTACAAACTTATCCGCTGCCCCATCGACTGAGCGATCTAAATTCAGTACGGCTTTACCCTGTAAGAGGTCCAGTACATAAGCACGTGAAGTATTCGTAGCTGGCTGACAAGCTTGAGCAACGCTAGCATTCCCCTCACTGTCAGATTGGGAGAATGTTGTGAACATGACTTTATCTAAAACAGTGAGCACCGAAGACAAGGCTTTTTCGCCATGATGCTCAAACTCGTAATACCAACCTTTCATGTCTGGGTAGTCTAAAATTGTCATTCCAGACTCGATCGTACTAACTTCTTTCAGATTGGTATTGGCGATTAAAATCGGCGATTCAGGGATGGTATAAACATCTTTGTCAATCAAGACATATAAGCGATCTAATGCCGCGCTAGTATTTAATGGGTGTGTCCGATAACCACTGCCAATAGCAATCGTCAAAATTGGCTTGCCATCTTGCATACGAATAGCTGTATCAGGCTCATAGAAGAATTTACGGTGGTCTAAACTAGTGTCATCACCACCCAATTCAGCTAATTTAGTAAGTTTCGCCTTGCCATAGTCATAATAGGTATTGGGATCCGCATCTTTTACATCTGCATCCATATCCACACGCCAGATATTGCCACCGGTATCTGCAAAATACAGCCGATCTAGTGCGCCATTCCCATCCATATCTAAAATGCGGATGTCACCAGTCACGCTGTGTGTAAGATTACTTGCACCCGCAACGGGGGATTGTGTACCTGAGGTACCGTAATAACCTTGGCGCAATGACCACAACGCACTACCGGTGTCTGCATCGATGATGAAAACATCACGCCCCCATTGATCAGGTAAGCGATCAGCAATATCCTCTTCATCTTTCAGTGGGTCATAACCAGCGCCAAACACTAAAACTTGCTTCACTTTAGATTGGGAAGCACTATCCGCGACCGCAACACGTAGCTTAGAAAGAGTGGGTTTCGACCAAGTTTCGCCTAACTCACCAAAGCCAGCATTGATAACGCCTGCACTTGCTTGGGGTGCAATTTTCCAAGTCACTAAGGGAGTGTCAGCCGAGCTAATATTCATGCCGTAGTACATGCGCCCGCCACGCCGTAAGCCAAAATACAGTTTGACGCTATCCGCATCCTCAGCATTAACCTGACCATCACCGTTATAATCCTGAGATGGACTTAGCTCAATAATACCATTGAGATTATGGTCAACGCGGGCGAGCGTTAGCGGGCCATCAATGCCATAAACATGCTTATTGTTATTTGGATTATCTAAAAATAAATTCGCATTTTTCAGGAGCGACTCAGGCATAAACGCCCATTTTTCAATTCCAGTATTGGCATCAAATGAATGCAAGAAACCTTCATTCGTAGCTAGCAGCACACGCACTACATCGTTTCCATAATCCACTACAACCGCTTTGCTATTTAAGCTATCGCCTAGATGGTTACGCGCCTCAGCATTAATATCGCCGTCTTTATAACCACGAATAAAATTTAATAACTGGGTACGTTTTTCCTCAGAAATGGGTGGTGTTGGGCAAGTTGTCACCTCGGCAATATTAACGCAACCTACACCATTAGCGGGATTACCATTGACCGTATGCTGAGTACCATTGCAATCCTTATACCCTCCCCAGCAGCTCGTGCCTGCTGGTAGATTAGGATAATGCGTACTGGTGAGTAAGAGAGTATGCGCACTTACGTTAGTGCCACTTGGCGTTAGTAGGCTAGCTGTAATACTTTCGGTACTGGGGCTGATATAGACTAGATTTTTGCCACCCGCATCGGTGTATAGAACTCGATTGGCGGGATTAGGTAACTTGCTGGCAGCGCCACCCATCGTAACATCCGCACCATGCGAGGCAGCTGACCACACATCCTGAGCATCAACTTGCAAGGTTCCATCGGCACTTAAAACGGAGGAACCATTCGCGCCTAAAATATCGCCCGCATCATTTAAGGTAAGCTTCCGGAGATTGCCTGACCAAATTGCAGTTTGGCTGGGATCAAATACAGGCATATATACATTATTTTCATGCGATAGCAGATTGGATTGATCGACGACAAAACTAGGTGAGCTAAAGGAGAGCGAGCTTTTTTGTACGTCCGCAAGAATTTCGCTGAAAGCACTTGCTAACTCTTCTGGATTATCCGCAGTATAAGCACCATTTTCGGCGGTCGCTAGTTGAGCTAAATAATTAGTACCGACTGGCTCATCACCCATACCAAAAGCAACCGTAAAGGTATTCACGATCTGTTTACCCGAAACAGCAGTTGATTGATCTTGAGTGGCCAAAAAGTGGGTTAATTCAGGGCCACATTTGCCGCTTTTGTAATCTAAAGGCGCATCTATGCAAGTTGCTGAGGTCAAAGCAGGCACAGTAATCGGAAAGCTGGCGTTATTCATATCCGGCATCATTGGCGGAATAACATTAGCATTGTAAGTTTGCGTTGGTGCTACTGACTCAGGATAACGTCCAGTACCATCTGGAGTTACACCTTCCCAGTAAGGATACTCTGGTTTGCCGTCCGACATCAGGACTAAATAATTCGCTTGGCAGCTATGTTCAATCGGTGACTTATAAATTGGATTACCACTATAAGCATCACAAATGCTGTGCTGGCAGAACTTCACACTCACCTTGCAGCTATAATTATTATTTTTGCAGTATTGCTGACCATTCGGCGCAGTTTCCCATTTACAGCACTCACTGTATTTGCGCGTCGAACAGGCGCTTGGGCTTAAATTCGCAGTGGAATTACAGGTACCCCAATCTGGGCTGCACTCTTCTTGATGCTGGCTAGTACAACTTAAGCTACCTGTATAAGTAGAAGGATGAGCTGCCCAACTATAGGCTGCTTCGTGCTTACCCCAAACAGGGCTTTCACCGCGAAAATAGCGCGCCGCCTCATATAAAGAGTCGACAATCGGTGTATAACCAGCAGGCTGCCAACCATCGACTACATCGGCTAAGAAGGCTCGGACAGGCATGCCCGCCAATGGATCAATTAGGTTGTCAGTACTGGCTGCTGAACCAATAATAGCCGATGCTTGGTCATCAATCGGTGAAACCGGAAAGTTAACCCCTTTAATCGCACTCCAACTATAAGATGGCAGGAGGCTCGCATTGGAGTAATGCATTAAACCAATATTAACATTGTCAGGAGCATCAACCAGCACTTTACGGAAAGTCTGTTGTAATACCTGCATCCGTGAGCGTCCTCCACTATTTGAGAGGGTTTGGCTCATACTGCCAGAAGCATCCAGCAGGAACAGGATATTAGCATTGACTTTGCTAGCTTCATTTTGGGCGAAGATTTCTGTTTCATCCGCTGACACTAATCCAGCCAAGCTACCCAGCGCTAGACTGAGGCTCACTTGCCAAATTAAGCGTAGAAATTTGCTAGCTTTTCGCATGGTTGAATGACTCGTTATTAGTTATTTTTTGAAAAGCTTTAATGCCAACATTTATCTGTTGCCACTACTCCACCACTATCTTTAGCTACCCGCCTACCCATGTGATCCAAGGTAAAACTTGCACATTTACTATCTTTCTCTTGGCTAGAACCAGTAGTGGGAGTTGCTTGTAAGGTATAGCTGGTAGCGGTTGCAGCATTGACAGTGATTTGATAATTATCTTCAGGGCTAGGAATCGTATCTGCTGCGTAACCTAAAGCCGTTAAAGAAGCTGCATACGCGTAATTTTTAATGAAATGCGATTCTTGGCGTTGGGCAATTTGCTGCAAGGCAATTTTTGCATCAGAACGCTTGCTTTTTCTGACTTGCTCAACATAACTTGGATAAGCAAAAGCTGCAATAATCCCGATAATTGCAATAACAATCATCATTTCGATTAAGGTAAAACCGTGTTGCAGGCGAAGTCTGAGCATAAATCTAACCTAAGTTTTAATTATTATTCGGGATGCTCTCAATCTTATAATAAATCTTGTATTAATCAAATTAATTTATGATGAAGGCATAAAATGCACAACGCCCATTTCATGCAAACTACGCGCGCCTGTTCCTTGGAATCGGCTACTAGCGTCGATAACAAATAAAGAACACTTATAGCTATCTCCATCCATTTCTACACTCATAGAGGTTTCTAACGGTGGGCATTGTTCTAAAAAGCTGTCATGCTGAACTTTTAAGCCATTTTTTAGGTTAACAGCCTGAAAAAGTACTTCGGTATTAGACTGCGGCACTGTGAATTTCTTAGTTTGCTGCTCCATTGCAAATTTGATGAACGCTAAGGAATTAGAAGGTGCCAGCATTTCTAATGGAGGCCGGACTAAGTTTAACTGTGACTCAGCTCCCTGATAGGTCACCATGCTATACATTTCATTGCCGACGATACGCGTGTCTGTAATACCAATACGTGCAGCAGTAACACCAATCACTGACATCACTAACAGAATAGACATCCCCCACAGCAAAGTTGAGCCATGCTGACGATACTTAGATGCAGTTTTCAAATGCTTTATAATTTTCATGATGATGTCGTTTTAACGTGCAATATTTCTTAAATAAATAGTCGTGGTATAAACAGAGCGTTTATACCGGTCATTAGTGTTTATTTGCTGATTAAAGAGTTGATGCGTCTTTTCTTCAGCCTGCTTGAAAACTGGTTCTATTGTTCGCACCAATAAGGCTACTTGCACTAAAGCAACTTTATCCCAGGCATTATTGGTATTAACCTCGGTAGCAGTCCAATATTGATCAACTTGCCACTGTTTTTTCTGGCCTACTGGAATAGGATTGGGCGCTATATCGACACCATAGCGAAACTGTATATTTTCAATACCTTGTGCCCAAGGTTGGCTATAGGTATTAAGTGAGCCGCCACATGATAACTCAGGTATACCATCATCAATGCTATTTCTACGTGTAGCGTTTCTTTGAACTCTAAATGAGCTATATATGCGCCGCGCCGCTTGGGCTTGCGGACTTTCATTAGCCCAATCTTTTAAGCTACTACTCGGATCAACTGTACAACGATTCTTCCAAGATGAGCCGGTGCAATCCTTAAAAATAGCATCATCTGCGATGAAAGATATCCCAATAGTATCCGCCCTTGCCATGATCTGATTAGAAGTCAGCACTGACGAACCTAAAGTAGAGCCATCAGCTGAACTAGAAACACGAGCCACATTAATTATATTCGTTTGCCCTGTTGGACAAATAACGCTTGAGGGCGAAAAATCAGTGGGTAATATATAGTTTTCTAGTTGAGCTCCAGCTTTAGAGGCATATCCGGCAGCTTCAAGATGAGTACGCAAGGCATTCATCGCAGTCCGCGCATTTTCATCTAACTCAGAAATTTGATCACGTAAAGCATAGGTTTCTTTAGTACTGACATAGACAGTAGAGATGCCAGCCATAATAAATAGCCCTAGCGCTAAAGAAATCATAATTTCAACGAGAGAAAAGCCTTTATGTTGGAGCTTATTATTATTTTTCATGGCTACTCTTAAAGGATGGCATCCATTTCTAAGCTAATGGAGTCATTTTCTTTTTCACTAGTGAGGGGGGGAGCACCGGTATTGGTATTAGCTGCTGTAGTTTGCTGTATACCTGCTTGTTCCATACGCTCGGTCCAGCTCAAAAGAAAATGCAAACCACGCCCACAATCACCTGAGTTTGGACAACTAATTACCAATTGTGTCTCCGGCAAGCGATTAGAACCACTTCTACATAAGATCTGGTAAATATCATAAGTTGCTTGTTGTGTAGCAGAACAACTATCCGTACAAACTTGTGGTGGTGTCTGGCTACAAGCTGTGGTTTTTATGTAGTTGCCTGCAATCACCGATTGCCTATTACTGCGCATACGATCTAATAAATCGTACAAAACAAAGGTAGCTTCTTGTTTTAAAGAAGCATTTTGAGTGGTTTTAAGACTGCTTACCTGTAGGCCTGCTAAACCTAGTAAACCCACTGATAAAACTAGAGTAGCAATCAACACCTCAAGCAAATTAAAGCCTGTTTGCTTGCGTCGGGCAGTGCGCTTCATTTATTTTTCTTGTAACCAGTAAAAGAGCTTACTGGCAGTATAACCGAAAAATGCTTACGCGAATATTAAGTTATAAATATAATTAATCCGCATGAGCTACGACTCACTAGTGCTAATGAACTCTTTTTGTACAAGGCAAGTCGGTGCTGGCTGTAACCCCACTATACCTTAAAAGTAACTCTAAGTGCCGCCCAGCATCCCCCAAGTCTAAACGATACAAAATTAAACCATCTAACAAGCGTCTTGCTGTGCCAAGATAAGATAGTTTTTTATTATCCTCATGATTACTATGGAGAACTTCCATTTTACACCCCAATTTTTCACCCATATTTAAAAGTGTAGACCATATAATGACAAACTTAGTTGCTAGCAGCAGAAAATGAGTGTTAGATTCTAGTTTTTACATTAATAGTTACTAATAGACACCTATGACAGCTTTGAGTTTGCATGTCTCAGCAGCAACAGTCGTTGATGCTCTTTCTGTTGAAGAGCTAAAAAACCTACAGCGCCAAGCGGCTCACCACTATGGACTTGAAGTATTTTTTCAAGATAGCCTAAAGAGTGGCTTGCTAGGGCCAAAATTAGCCGTGATTCCTGCTGGCCAATTTGAAATGGGCTCGCCTAATAATGAATTTGGGCATCGCCGCGAAGAGTATCCGCAGCATAGTATTCGCTTAGATTACGACTTTGCTATCGGCCAATTGCCCCTGATGTCTGAAGAATTTGAGTTATTTCGTACCGCTACTGAGTGGCAAAAACGTCCAGAACTGATTTGGCATCAAGGGCGCTATCCAGTCATTAATGTACGCATGAGTGATATAAAACTCTATCTGAGCTGGCTCAGCGAACAAACTGGGCAACTATACCGTTTGCCAACCGAACCTGAATGGGAGTATGCGGCCCGTGCTGGCAGTACTACCCCTTTCTGCTATGGAAAAAGTATCAGCTGTAAAGAAGTTAACTTTAATCCCATTTTTCCTTATCAAGAAGCTGCCGAAAAGAAGCGTTGGTACTTGCCACGCTGTATTCCCTCAGTGAGTGCTAGTGAAGTCGGTTTACGTGAAGCGAATCATTGGGGGTTATACGATGTACATGGCAATGTTTGGGAGTTTACAAGTACACATTGGACTAGTTCACATTTAGGCGCACATCGTGATGGCAGTCCATCCAGTAGTAGCGACCCTTATTGGTATGTGACTAAAGGTGGCTCTTGGTTTGACCCAGCCGTATTAGCACGTAGTGCTGCACGCAAAAAACGTTATTTAGATGAATTAGATACGAATTTAGGCTTTCGTGTAGTCCGTGAACTTTAAATTTAACGTTTAAAATTGAGAGCTTGCCCTAGAGGTGAGCGCTCAAGCAGCTTACCTTCATGCCAAACGATCTCACCATTGACTATCGTTGTCGCAATCCTAGAGCGAAAATTATAAGTATCATAGGGAGTCCATGCACATTTGGCTAAGGAGCTTGCGTTGCTTGCTAGCGAGGACTGCTCTAAGTCTAGCAAGACTAAATCGGCCCAGTAGCCTTCACGAATGAAACCGCGTTCCTTAATATTGAAAAGCTCTACGACTGCATGGCTAGTTTTTTCAACGATAAATTCTAGGCTGAAAATACCATCATGGTAATTTTCTAATAAGGACAGCAGAGCATCCTGTACCATAGGCATACCAGCGGGTGTTTTGAAATAACCCAGACCTTGTTTTTCTGCTAATAAATGCGGGGCATGTGCACTACCAATGATATCCAGATGCCCATCCAAGAGAGCCTGAATCAAGGCAGCACGATCTTCGGTCGTTTTAATCGCAGGATTACACTTCAATAGCCCTTGTTTAGCAGCATAGTCTTCATCAGAAAAGTGCAAATAATGCGGGCAAACCTCAGCTGTAATCAGCTTTTCAGCAATAGTCCCTGCTGAAAATAGCTCAAGCTCTTTGGCAGAAGAAATATGTAGGATATGCACCCGCGTATTACAAGCAGTAGCTACCTCAATTAGGCGCTCAGCAGCTATATAACAAGCTTCATCACTACGAATGACACCATGCAACTCAAAAGGCATCGCATCCCCATAAATACTGCGATAACTTTCCTCATTTTCAGCAATCATGGGCATATCTTCGCAATGTGCGGTCACTAATACCGGAGAGCTGGTTAAAATTTCACGCAGCACTTCAGGATCATCCACCAGCTTGCTAGCACAAGATGAGCCTACAAATACATTGACACCACAAGCTAGCTGCACATCCAAGGACTTGATCAGCTCAATATTTTCACTAGACGCGCCTAAATAAAAACCGTAATTGGCTAATGACCGACCTTGGGCTAATTGATGTTTTTCTTGGAGTAGCTCATTCGATAAAGTAGCCGGTATTGTATTTGGCATATCCATGAAACTAGTAATGCCACCTGCGACGGCTGCTCGACTTTCAGTGAATAAACCACCTTTTTCAGTTAAACCTGGCTCACGAAAATGAACTTGATCATCAATCATACCGGGCAACAGGTAGCGACCTTGCGCATCTAAAATTTGGGTAGCAGGTTTTGCGGACAAAGCACCAATGGCTTCAATTCGACCATTCTCAATATATACATCCCCTTCAACAATTCGCCCTTCATTCACAAGCTGAGCATTAACAATCAATAAGCTACTCATAAGCGCTCATAGATAGTGAAGGAATAGTTATAGGGATTTTTAGCATCCGCTAAAAAATATTGTTCTTGGCTTAACAACCAAGCATGCTTTTGATAGTCAGGAAATACAGTATCACCAGCCAGCTCAGCATCAATGAAAGTTAAATACATACGCTCAGCATGAGGAAGAAAATAACGATAGAGCAGAGCCCCACCAATAATCATGATTTCTGGGCTATCTGCGACTAAATCTAGTGCCGCTTGTGGGCTAGTAACGAATTCAACATTAGGTATTTTTAGGTCAGCAGCACCTGATACCACAATATTACGGCGCTTAGGCAAAGCCTTGCCCAAAGACTGCCAAGTCTTGCGCCCCATAATAATGGGTTTATCTAAAGTGTTTTGCTTGAACCAAGCAAGATCAGCGGGCAAATGCCAAGGCATGGCTCCCTGATGGCCAATTACATGCTTTGTGCGTGTCATAGCAGCAATCAGCGAAATCATCAAGATTTACCGTAAGTTACTTAACAACA
Organism: Thiolinea sp.; assembly: GCA_049290875.1. Lineage (GTDB taxonomy): Bacteria > Pseudomonadota > Gammaproteobacteria > Thiotrichales > Thiotrichaceae > Thiolinea. Next base: position 46,380 of record JBATOI010000028.1, on the reverse strand, counting down.
CGTAAGGCAGGACGAGACTTGGAAGGCGATTTACTTGTTTTAGATGGAGGTGGTGGCTCATCACTTGGACTTTCCTCCGCTGTTTCGATTTCGTCCTCATCATCAGTTTCAGCTTGTGTTGAAACAGCTGCTAGGCTAGGCCCTTTAGTAACTGGCTTCACTTGAGCATATTCATCTGGTGGGAAAGAGGCTCCCTCTTGGGTTTCACGCGAATAAACGGCTAACACAGAGTAAATGGGGCAATACACATAAAACGCAGCCCCACTAAAACGTGCACTAAAGCTCACTGCATCATTATCCATGACAAAATCACGAACAGCAGTTGGACTGATGTTTAAAACAATGCGCCCATCTTTCACATGCTGGCGCGGCACAGAAACTTCTTCTGCCGTCGCGTCCACCGTGATATAGGGAGTCATATTGTTATCGACAATCCACTCGTAAAAAGCACGTAGTAAATAGGGGCGTTTTGGTGTCATGGTCTAATAGCCTTTTCAACCTTACTTAGAGATTGTTGGAAACCATCACGTGAGAATACTCGCTCCATATACTTTAGTATAGGCTTGCCCTGCTTAGCGGGCACATCGATGCCATATTTGGGCAAACGCCACAAAACAGGCGCAATCGTGCAATCTACTAAGGTATATTCATCGCTTAAGAAATAAGGTTTAATCGCGAACACTTCAGCAGCCGACAAGACACTTTCACGTAAAATACGCCGTGCTTCAGTAGCAGACTTTTCATCGCCACGCTCGATATCATCGACTAATGAAAACCAATCTTTCTCAATCCGAAATAGGGCTAAGCGTGAATGCGCACGTGTCACCGGGTCAACTGGCATCAACGGTGGATGTGGGAAGCGCTCATCCAAATATTCCATAATGATGCGTGCGTCATACAGGACTAAATCGCGGTCGATTAAAGTGGGCGTTGTGTTGTAAGGATTCAGCTCCGCCAACTCATCAGGCTTATCATCCAGATTTATATTGAGTACATCGACAGTAATATCTTTCTCTGCCAAGACAATGCGTACCCGATGGCTGTCAGCACAATCAGCAGCAGAAAATAAAGTCATAACAGAACGGCGACTAGAAATCGATGCCATAGCTTGAAAAGTTCCTGTAGTCCAAATGAAAAGGCTACTCTAGCTTATCAACTAGAGTAGCCAATTTATGTTATACCAGTCGGTAATTAATGAACATCCTTCCAGTATTCTTTCTTCAAGAAGTATGCAAATACAATGAAGATTACTAAGAATAACAAGACCCAAATGCCCATTGATTGACGATACAGTTTGCCAGGCTCAGCGACATAAACCAAGAAATTGGTAATATCGAGAACAATACGGTCATACTCTGCTGGAGATACTTTACCCGGTGAGCTAAGAACCAACTTTGGTTCTGCGTGAGCGTTAGCAGCAGCTTCAGCATGTTGTAGCTCTTGAGTACCTTGTAATTCCCACAAAATATGTGGCATACCCACATTAGCAAACACAGTATTGTTTACACCCAGAGGACGGCTTGGATCTTTATAGAAAGCTTTCAGGAAGCTATAAATCCAATCCGCACCGCGTAACCGACCTTCTAAAGATAAATCAGGCGGAGGATTACCAAAGGCCTCTTTACCGTACTTAGGAGTCATCCCATTTTTCATTAGCTCACCTATTTTAGTAGTCTCGCCATCAGTACGGGTAAAAATCAGGTTTTTCTGTACTTGCTCGGGTGTTAAACCAAGGTCGGTAGCTACACGATTATAGCGGCTCATACTGAGTGAATGGCAACCCATGCAATAGTTAACGAAGTACTTAGCACCACGTTGCAAACTTTGCTTGTTATGCAAATCAATATTAGCCTTTTCTAACTTCACAGTCTCGGAAGCAAAACCAACTGTTGGTAGAACCATACTTAGAGCAAGCAATACACTAGTCATAAACTTTTTCATGTGTTAACTCCTTACTCTGTCACACGATCAGGAACTGGCTTTTCCTGATTGAAGCTAGGTTTAAAGGCGGGCAACAACAGAGTTGCAGCTAAGTAAATTACCGGCCAAACCAACTGCAAAACCATTTGCCAAGTTGCTTCACCATCTTCCAAATTGAGACGGAAAATTAAGTCATAAGCAAGCACAATGCCCAACAGAATAACAAACCATTTTTTGTAGTTAACCTTTGCAGGATAGCTGTGCAGCCATATAACTACGAAAAATAAGAAGTAAATTTGCGTCATGCGTGTGCCGAGTTCTTTATAGATCACGGTGACTGCCTCAACACCCATCCAACCTAATACTAAGAACACAGCTGCGAACATAAGCAAGTTTATTTTGTGGGCTTTATTACGATAACGCCATGATTTAATAGGATTCTTATCGAGCCAAGGTAGAACAAACAAGACAATAATGGCAGCAAACATAGCCACAGTACCATACCAAGGATCTGGTACAGCACGCAGTACGGTATAGAAAGGAGTGAAATACCACACAGGAGCAATATGCAAAGGTGTTTTTAGTGGATTTGCAGGTTCAAAGTTAGGTTGTTCAATGAAATAACCACCCATTTCTGGCATGAAAAACAAAATTGCAAAGAACACAAACAAGAAAACAGCAACACCAACAATATCCTTAACGCTGTAATAAGGATGGAAAGGAATACCATCGGCTGGAGCTGTTGGAGACCAACGATTGCCTTTAGGGCCTTCTTTAATTTCAACGCCATCGGGGTTGTTTGAACCTACCGCATGTAAAGCTACGATATGTACAAAGACTAAAGCAGGTAACACAATCACGGGTACAAAGAAGTGCAAGGCAAAGAAGCGGTTTAGAGCAGCGTCACCGAGGACGTAGTCACCCCGTAACCAAACAGAGACCTCATTACCTACAAATGGAATGGTGTTGAATAAGTTAATGATTACCTGTGCACCCCAATAGGACATCTGACCCCAAGGTAACAAATAACCCATAAAAGCTGTTGCCATCAATGCAACATAAATCAGCATACCGATCAGCCATAACAGCTCACGCTTACCTTTGTACGAACCATAAATCATGGCGCGGAACATATGTAGATAAACAACAATAAAGAAGGCCGAAGCGCCGGTAGAGTGCATGTAACGAATAAACCAGCCGCCGGGTACATCACGCATGATGTATTCAACCGAAGCAAATGCTAAATCAGCATCAGGCTTGTAGTGAAAAGCGAGGAATAAACCGGAGAAAATTTGGATAGCCAGCACTAACATCGCTAATGAGCCGAAGTAGTACCAGAAGTTAAAGTTTTTAGGCGCGTAATATTGCGCTAAGTGCTTGTCCCAAGTTTCCATTAAGGGGAAGCGATCTTCGACCCAACCTAAGAAACCGGTATAATTATGTGCAGGACGCTCAGCCATTATGCAGCACCTCCATCTTCGCCTACTAAAATTTGGCCTTCACTCTTGAAGTAATAAGGCGGAACTTCAAGGTTAGTGCCTGCGGGTACGTTTTTGAATACGCGCCCTGCTAAGTCGAAGCGCGAACCATGGCAAGGGCAATACCACCCTCCTTTCCAATCAGCACCTAAGTCAGCTGGAGCGACTTCAGGACGGAAAGTAGGTGAGCAGCCCAAATGTGTGCAAATACCGACCAGCACTAAAAACTTTGCTTCACGCGAACGGTAACCGTTTTTAGCATATTCAGGCTGTTGGCTGATTACTTCAGAATTTGGATCTTTCAGGTTCGTATCCAAGGCTGGCAGAGCAGCTAACATTTCTTCAGTTCGATTAACCACCCAAACTGGCTTACCACGCCACACTACTGCCAATAACTGACCTGGCTCAATTTTGCTTACATTTACATCTACCGGCGCACCTGCAGCCAAAGCACGTGCACTGGGAGACATCGTCCCTAGGAAGGGATATGCAAGCGCCGCCGTCCCCGCTGCACCTACTACTGAAGTAGCTGCAATCAGGAAACGACGCCGATTCTTATCGACTCCAGAATTTGCCATCGTTAGCTCACTCCCAAATTATCAAAACCTGAACACTTCTTGCTCAACCTGCAAGAAGCAAAATCCTCAATCGCTACTGGACTACTGCACTGCAATATTAGCAAGTGCTAAAACACGCCATAGGATGTATGACTTCAATACTGAAATCAAGCGATTCTCCCTTGCAAACATAAGGGAATAAACACCAAGCACCTTAAGGGCGACAAATCCGGTGGCGATGATAGCACAAAAAATATCGAAATAACCTGACATTAAGCAGGATTATCTATCTCAACAAAGCGACATTCCACCGCAAATTGAGCCGCTAAATGCTCACCTAAGGCTTGCACCCCATAACGCTCAGTCGCATGGTGACCAGCAGCGATATAATGCAAATTATTTTCGCGTGCACTGTGGGTTGTATGTTCTGATATTTCACCGCTCAAATAAGCGTCCACGCCAAACGCTAGAGCATCTTGAATATAGCCTTGAGCACCACCTGTGCACCAGGCAATACGTTGAATCTTATGTGTACCGCCTGAAACTAGCAAAGGCTTACGTTTGAGAATTTGCTCAAGTTTTTCTCCAAAATCAACTAAGCTCATCGGTTCAGCTAAGCTACCTATATTGCCTACACCCTGCTCATTTAGCACACTTTCTACGGTTAAGCCTAAGCGTTTAGCCAACTGCACATTATTTCCTAATTCAGGATGAGCATCTAAGGGCAAATGATAGGCAAATAAATTCAGCTCGTTTTTCAGTAGTGTAGCTAAACGACGTTGGTGCATTCCGCGTACTACCGGATTATCGCCACGCCAAAAGTAACCATGATGCACCAAAATAGCATCAGCGCCCTGCTCTACTGCAACCTCTAACAAAGCTTGGCAAGCCGTTACCCCAGTCACAATTTTGTGAATCTCTTGGCGGCCTTCTACTTGCAAACCATTAGGTGCATAGTCTTTGAATTTACTAACATTCAGCAAACCATTTAAATACTGCTCAAGCTCATCACGACTAACCATCTTAATTTGCCAATAATGCTTTAAGTTTTTCCAACAAAACCAGCATTTCTGCTTCAGTACCTATCGTAATGCGCAAATACTCCTGAACACGAGGCTTGTTAAAATACCGTACTAATACGCCCTGTTCTTTCAAGGCTAAGTACATAGCTTCTGCATTCCCTGCAGGCGGACGAGCGAACACAAAATTCGCGGATGAAGGTAAAACTTGAAAGTCTAACTGCTGTAAATGCGCAACTGTCGTTTCGCGTGTGGCAATAATTCGCTGGCAGATTTCGGCAAAATAAGTTTGATCCTGCATCGCAGCCGCTGCACCGACAATCGCTAAGCGATCCAAAGGGTAAGAGTTAAAGGAATTTTTAACTCGCTCCAAACCCTCAATTAAATCAGGATGACCAACTGCAAAACCTACACGCAACCCCGCTAAAGAACGCGATTTAGAGAGGGTTTGTACGACTAATAAATGGGGATATTTGTCAATGAGTGGAATAGCAGTTTCAGCACCAAAATCCACATAAGCCTCGTCCACTACCACGACTGAGTGTTGGTTGCGTATCAACAGTTGCTCAATCGCAGCTAATTCAATCGCAGACCCCGTAGGTGCATTCGGGTTGGGGAAAATAATCCCACCATTCGGTTGTATATAAGCACTCAAATCCAAACTGAAATCAGCTGTTAGTGGTATCTGCTTAACAGGCAGCTGATAGAGATTGGCATAGACTGGATAAAAGCTATAGGAAATATCCGGAAACAGCAGCGGTTGATCAGGCTTAAACAAGGCATGAAATACATGCGCCAATACCTCATCAGAGCCATTACCCACAAATACTTGCTTACGCTCTAAACCATAATAAGCCGCAATAGCCTCTTTAAAGAGATCTGCATTGGGATCGGGATAGAGTCTGAGGGTTGCTGACAATTCAGCCTGAATGGCTGCGAGTACTTTGGGCGAAGGTGGATAGGGGCACTCGTTGGTATTAAGTTTAATATAGCGCTGATCCTTCGGTTGCTCACCCGGAACATAAGGCTCCAACTGTTGTACCAAAGGACTCCAATACTGGCTCATGAAAATGTTCCTGCGCAGCCGCATAAAGTCCTGCATGATATAAGCACGCTAAGGCTTTTACTAGCCTCTTAAAGCTTAACCTTTTGTCTTATATTCCCTTGCCCCTATCAAGCCTAGTCCAGCAAAAAAACGCACAGTCAAGAATACTGCAATTACGTTCTCTTGCTTGCTTGTTGCCATGTCATACTCAAACTTACAAAGCTTTCATCGCGGTTTGGTGCTGCAAAATGCTACTGCTTTTCCTGCTGAATATTACGCAGATTTAAGCAATGCCTCGAGTGTACATAATGTGTCGCGCTATGTATTACCGCCTCCTATTGCGTCTATTCATGAAACTATCCCCACCATCACTGACAAAATTCAGTTACCACCCAGCGATTTGACGCAATCAATTTTACCCGAAAAACAGGTATCACCCCCAGTTTCCACTGAGCGCATTCCAACTGTTTCCGACGTACTTCGCCCCACTCTTATCATTGATAGCATACCCGTCTTAGAGAAAGGCGGAAAAGTAGTCTGGAAGCCAGGTCATGGCTTGATTGAAAAGGTCGATAAGCTAACTGGTGAGATTGTTCATTTGTCTGAAGAATACCCTGCTGTCAAAAAAGCATAAAAGTTTCTCGACTCAGACTGAGGTTTAAAGCAATCTCTATAGATTTATGGCTAAAATCGCATAAAAACCCAAACCATTAGACATGCTTTAGAACAATGCAAAACACTAAAACGATTATATTAGGACTGATTACCACCTTGTTATTGGCGAGCTGCACTATTCAGGGCGAAGCTTGGACTACAACAAACTCAAGCTCTGTACAAAAAACGGCACTTGAACCTATTAAAGCGATAATTCCAACCCAGTGCTCTGCTGAGCTATTGCGTACTGCCGTATTTCGTGAGGAATCCACAAAAGTTTTGGTCTACGATGGGTCAGCCAGTTACAGCAATATACCCGCTGAACTAACCTAGGATGAGACTAGAATACAAGTTGAACCTGCTCGTTATCTTCAAGAAACGGTACCAGCTCAATATGAAGAGATTGAAGATATTATTGAAACTGACCGGAGGCGCTCCGAGTTGCATGCTAGCGCGGCCACCTATCACACAGTCATTCGGGAAATTTTGGTACGGCCTGAACACAAACGTTGGAAAACAGGCTGCCTCACCACTGCTGATAACTCTTGCATTGAAACTGTCGCTGCTGAGTTTGTAAAAATACCTACACAAATTGTCAAAGAACCTGCTCAAATTAAGCAACTCAGTATTCCGGCTAAAACCATCAAGCTTAAACGCAAAAAACTGCTTAAAGCGGGTAAAGGTATTGGCCAACCATTACCTGCTCGCTACGAAATAGTAAAAATTTCTCGGGTTAGTAAACCGTGGAAGGTTCTGTCCAGCTTAGTTGCTCCGCAATACGATACAGTCATCACTAACCGCAAATTACGTGCGGAGCAGCTTGTTTCTATGCCTGTTGTCTGTACAGACGGATTGAATACCAAACAGATTCGGCAAATCCAACTCGCACTTCATCAAAAAGGGCATGCACTGACACTATCAGGTAGGTTAGATCCTGCCACTATTGCTGCAATTCATACCTTCCAAGCAGCTAATCAGCTAGCCATTGGCGCTATCAGCCGAGAAACCTTAAGAAAATTAGGCCTAGCGTAGCAGTCACTAGGCATTTTCGTTAGACTGCTCCTCAATACGCCAAACATGAAAAATACAATAGGAGCAGTCATGAGTGAACAAGCTGGCATTCTCATTGGCAAAGGTGGCAATCAACACGTTAATCTAAATTTGCGCTTTGCCAATCGACATGGACTAATTGCAGGCGCAACCGGCACGGGTAAAACCGTTTCTCTGCAAGCGATAGCAGAAGGCTTTTCGCGGGCGGGCGTCCCCGTGTTTATGGCAGATATCAAAGGCGATCTAACTGGAATTAGCCAAGCAGGGGCTGCTAATCCCAAAGTTGAAGAACGTGTCGCAGCTATTGGCATTGATAATTTTAAATTCGAAGGCTATCCCAGCGTTCTTTGGGACTTATCCGGTCAACAAGGTCATCCGATTCGCGCAACGGTCACTGATATTGGTCCTTTGTTACTATCTCGCCTCTTAGAGCTGAATGATACGCAAGAAGGCCTGTTGAACATCGCCTTCAAATTTGCCGATGATGAAGGCATGTTATTGCTCGATTTCAAAGACTTGCGCTCCATTCTGCAACATATGGGCGAAAACGCTCAAGACTTCCAAAATGCTTATGGCAATGTCAGTTCCTCCTCAATTGGCGCGATTCAACGGCGCTTATTAGTGCTCGAGCAACAAGGTGCAGAAAGCTTTTTTGGTGAACCCGCGCTTGATCTTTGGGACTTCATTCGTACTGCACCCAATGGCTATGGCAACATCAATATTCTGATGGCAGACAAGCTTCTGATGGCAGACAAGCTGATGATGACACCGCGCTTGTATGCTACCTTCCTGCTGTGGCTATTATCTGAATTGTTTGAAAATTTACCTGAAGTAGGCGATTTAGATAAACCACGCTTAGTGTTTTTCTTTGATGAAGCGCACTTATTATTTAATGATGCACCGAAAGCCTTAGTGGATAAGGTTGAGCAAGTTGTACGCTTGATTCGCTCTAAAGGCGTTGGCATGTATTTCATCACCCAAAATCCTTTAGATATTCCCGACAGCATCCTCGGGCAATTAGGCAATCGTATCCAACATGCTTTGCGCGCTTTCACTCCTCGCGACCAAAAAGCCGTGAAAGCGGCGGCTGATACTTTCCGTGCCAATCCAGATTTAGATACGGCTGCAATCATTATGGAATTAGGCGTTGGTGAGGCCTTAGTTTCAGTACTGGAAGAGAAAGGTATTCCCAGCATCGTGCAACGCACTATGATTCGCCCACCACAATCACGGATTGGTCCAGCCACCCCTGAAGAACGTGCGAATTTAATTCGCCAAAGCACGTTTGCTGGCCGCTACGATAAAATGATTGATCGCGAATCAGCGCATGAAGTGTTACAAGCACGTGCGGAAAAAGTCGCAGCAGAAATTGCTGCCGATACACAAGCTAAAGAATTTGAAAAAGCAGCGCGGCGCTTTGAGGCTAGCAATGCCCCTCGGCCTAGTAATCGCCAAACTTTAACTGAAACGATTGTTAAAAGTGCCGCACGCTCGATTAGCTCCAATTTAGGGCGACAAATCGTGCGCGGCATTTTAGGTTCGATTTTTAAAGGTCGTTAATCCAAGCTTATTCTTGGCGCTTTCTTGCTGCAAGCAAAGGATAAACGGTGTAAACTCGCGCCCATTCTGTTGGGATATGCCGAGAAAAAGAGCGAATTTAAGCGCTTATGCAGTCTTTGAGGTATTTTGTCGTAATCGCAAAATGCCTCTCAATCCTGATCGTTTTAGCACGTCGGCACTCTAACAACATCAAGCCATACAAGACTTATAGGAATAGCTTCATGATGGATGTTCGCAAAATCAAAAAACTAATCGATCTGTTAGAAGACAGCGATGTAGCCGAAATCGAAATTAAAGAAGGCGAAGATTCGGTACGTATTAGCCGCGTTTCAACGACTCCAGCGCCTGCAATGCCTATGCAACATTACTATGCACCGCAACCGATGGTGGGGATAGGTCAAGTACCTACTGCACCACAAGCTCCTACACCGGTTGCTAGTGACAAACCAGCAGCACCCACTGGGCATGTTTTAGAGTCACCGATGGTGGGTACCTTCTATCGTTCCTCTTCTCCCGGTGCGAAATCCTTTGCTGAAGTGGGCCAATCGGTAAAAGTGGGTGATACTTTATGCATTATTGAAGCGATGAAAATGCTTAATCAAATTCAAGCAGATAAAAGTGGTGTGATCAAAGCTATTCTGGTTGAAAACGAGCAGCCTGTTGAATTCGGCCAGCCCTTAATGATCATTGACTGATCAGGAGGCCTTCATGTTAAAAAAAGTCCTCATTGCTAATCGTGGCGAAATCGCCCTACGCATCCTGCGCGCCTGCCGCGAGCTTGGCATTAAAACGGTGGCCGTTCACTCCACAGCTGACCGCGATCTCAAGCATGTGCGCCTCGCTGATGAATCCGTTTGCATTGGCCCGCCACGCTCGATTGATAGCTATCTAAATATTCCAGCGATTATTAGCGCAGCCGAAGTAACGGGTGCAGATGCGATTCATCCGGGTTATGGTTTCTTATCCGAAAATGCCGATTTCGCAGAGCGGGTTGAATCCAGTGGGTTTATTTTCATTGGCCCTCGTGCTGAAACGATTCGCCTTATGGGGGATAAAATTTCTGCAAAAGATGCCATGCAGAAAGCCAAAGTGCCTTGTGTCCCTGGTTCTGATGGCCCTGCCCCTGATGATAGAGATGAATGTTCCGCGATGGCAAAGCGTATCGGCTATCCGATCATTATTAAAGCGACTGGTGGTGGTGGCGGTCGTGGAATGCGTGTGGTCCATCAGGAAGAAGAACTCTTCCGCTCGATTGAGATGACACGTTCCGAAGCAAAAGCAGCTTTCGGCAATGATGTGGTTTATATGGAAAAATATTTAATCCATCCGCGTCATATCGAATTCCAAGTGCTGGCCGATCAGCATGGTAACGCAATCCACTTGTGTGAACGTGATTGCTCGATGCAACGCCGCCACCAAAAAGTGGTGGAAGAAGCGCCAGCGCCGGGTATCACTGAAGAACAACGCGCTCGGATTGGCAAAGTCGTTGCAGATGCCTGCCGCAAAATTGGCTATCGCGGCGCAGGTACTTTTGAATTCTTATATGAAAATGGCGAATTTTATTTCATCGAAATGAATACACGCCTGCAAGTTGAACATCCTGTCACTGAATTGATTACTGGTGTCGATTTAGTGAAGCAGCAATTGTTAGTGGCTGCTGGCGAAGTCTTGCAAATTAAACAAGAAGATATTCGCCCCCACGGTCATGCGATTGAGTGCCGGATTAATGCTGAAGATCCTGATACTTTTGCCCCCTCTCCGGGCAAAATTACCCGCTATCATGCACCGGGTGGCTTAGGAGTAAGGGTCGACTCGCATATTTATGCCGATTATACCGTTCCGCCTTATTATGACTCGATGATTGGTAAGTTGATTGTGCATGGCGAAGATCGTTTGACGGCATTAAATCGCATGAATGGCGCGCTCACTGAAATGATCGTTGAAGGCATTAAAACCAATGTACCACTGCAACGACGCATCATGACTGATCCTGCTTTCCGCCAAGGTGGTACAGATATCCACTATTTAGAGAAAAAGTTGGGCCTACAATGACGTGGCAACAGTTAATTTGTCATACCACGGTTGAGCATCAAGAAGTCATCAGCACTGCTTTAGAAGAAGCAGGTGCTGCGTCCGTGACCTTCGAGGATGCAGTTGATCAACCGATTCTTGAGCCTTTACCCGGTGAAACTCCGCTTTGGGATCAATTAATTATTACTGGCCTTTATCCTGCTGACGATGATCTGACTGGCTTACTCTTACAGTTAGAGTTGCAGCGTAGCGAATGGGGCATTACCGACCTCAAACTAGAACGCTTAGAAGATCGGCCTTGGGTGCGCGAATGGATGGATAATTTCCACCCGATGCAATTTGGGAAGCGTTTATGGGTCTACCCAAGCTGGCGTGCAGTCCCCGAGGACGCGACAGATGCGGTGAAAATTCTGCTAGATCCGGGCTTAGCCTTTGGCACAGGCACTCATCCGACGACGGCATTGTGCTTAGAATGGTTAGATGGTGAGGACTTAACCGGTAAAACTGTTTTGGACTACGGCTGTGGCAGTGGAATTTTAGCGATTGCTGCAGCTAAATTAGGTGCTGGTAAACTTGTAGCCACCGATATTGACCCACAAGCTTTAGAGGCTACTCTAGAGAATGCCCGTCGTAATGAATTGCCAAATGATAAGATCTTCACTTGTATGCCAGAAGATGTGCCTAGCCAACAATTTGATATAGTGATTGCAAATATCTTATCCGGCCCTTTAGTCAGCCTTGCACCGACCATTTTAAGCTATTTAAAGCCGACAGGACGCCTAGCACTGTCTGGGATTTTGGCTGATCAAGGTCAAAATGTGGCTACGGCTTACCAAGCTCAGCTAGAAAGTGTGCAAATTACTGCCAAAGAAGACTGGTTACGTTTAGAAGGAACTGCGAAAGCTGCAAGCTAGACCACGTTTACCTTTTTTAGCCCCGCTCATCAGTTCAATAATGTTAAAAGCGGGGTTCTCACTTAGGATTAAAGCTACTATTTTGTGCATCAAATCATTGAGCTGCCTTTAAAAAATAGGGCTACAATAATAATGCTATGTCTAACCTAATTGCATGAACTAAATGTATACCCAGTGTAGTCATTGCCGTGCTGTTTTTCGTGTCACCATGAAAGAGCTAACTGCCGCTCAGGGCTTATTGCGCTGCGGTGAATGCGATACTATTTTTGACGCAATGAAAGCACTAAGCACCACGCTACCCGACGAGCGTTTAGGGGGTATAGACTCAAGCCGTGATATTTCTGGTGAAGCCCGAGTACATCCTTTGCCCTTTGATGGCAGCCCAGCTAGTTCAAACCATAAGACGCTTAAAACGCCTCCGTCTAGTAGACGCCCAGCTAAATCACGTAAATTTTTATACTTAAGCCTACTTGCACTGTGTTTATTATTACTAATTCAGCTTTTTTACAGTTATCGTACTAAGCTCTTGGAACATCCAACTACACGGGAAGCTACACAAAAAATCTGTTCCTGGGTTGGTTGTCAATTGGAGAATGTCAGGCATTTAGATCAAATTAAATTACTTAGTCATACTGTCTATACGCATCCAAATACACCTAATGTACTAATCATTAATACCTCTATTCAAAATAATGCAGCTAACCCACAGCCGTACCCATTATTGGAAGTCAGCTTTTTGAATCAGAAAGCAGAAATAGTGGCTTTGCGCCGTTTTGCGCCAGAGGAATACTTGAGTAAAGCACAGCAGGCCAAGCTGATGCCCCCCAAAACACCTGAGGAATTCTCGTTGAATATTGAAGATCCTGGCAAAGATGCTGTGCGCTTTCAATTACGCTTTCTATGAAACTAGCGACTAAACTTATGAGTCTTAATAATAAAATTTATGCAAATCGCCATTGATCTATCAATAAAAAATGCGAAAACACTTTGCATGGGCTATAATCGCGCGCCCATGAGTTATGCCGAAGAAACAAGGTAGGGTTCTTGAAACCGACCCTAGATTTAACCCATTGATTTTTAATAAAATCAAGCTGTTGGAGAAAAATAATGGCAACTGAAAATGTAACCTATTTAGCAAGGAAAGCTGCGTTACCAGTTGATGGCATTAATCCCTATATCCCTGAAGTAGGCGAAGAATATATGAACGAAAAGCAATTGCAGCATTTTCGCCATATCTTGGTTGCTTGGAAAAAAGAATTAATGGAAGAGGTTGATCGCACTGTGGATCATATGAAAGAAGAAGCTAGTAACTTCTCTGATCCTGCTGACCGCGCAACACAAGAAGAAGAGTTTGCTTTGGAGTTACGCGCGCGTGACCGTGAACGTAAATTGATCCGTAAGATTGAAAAAACGATCTCACGTGTTGACGAAGATGATTATGGCTATTGTGATGCTTGCGGTGTAGAAATCGGTTTACAGCGCTTAGAAGTGCGCCCGACAGCTGCACTTTGCATTGATTGCAAAACCACGCAAGAAATCAAAGAAAAACAACTAGCCTCTTAAAGTGTGACTTACATCGGGCGCTTTGCGCCCTCCCCCACAGGCCTCTTGCATTTTGGCTCCTTGTTGGCTGCTACCGCGAGTTATTTACAAGCACGTAGCCAGCAAGGGCAATGGCTGTTGCGTATCGAGGATTTAGATAAACCGCGCGAGCAAGCTGGCGCTGCTGAGGCCATTATTCAAACCTTAGCCTTACACGGTTTTGAATGGGATCAACCTATTGTTTATCAAAGCCAACGCCTTCCTGCTTATACAGAAGCATTACAGAATTTACATCCTTATATTTATGCCTGCAATTGTTCACGCAAACAATTACAAGCGGCTGCATCTATGGGAAGTTTTGGTCTTATTTACCCCGGAACTTGTCACGCAAAATATCTTGATATAAATGCAAATTTGGCTATTCGAATTAAAACAACTGATCAGCAAATTTGCTTTCATGATTATATTCAAGGCGAGTATTGCCAAAATTTAGCACGTGAATTAGGTGATTTTGTTATTCGCCGTGCTGATCAATTTTTTGCTTATCAGTTAGCGGTAGTGGTTGATGATGCTTGGCAAGGTGTTACAGAGATAGTCCGAGGCTCTGATTTACTAGATAACACGCCACGGCAAATCTATTTACAACAACTTTTAGGTTACTCAACACCTAGCCATGTACACATACCCATTATTATCAATCAATTAGGCCAAAAATTAAGTAAACAAACCTTGGCTCCTGCACTATCGACACACACCGAATGTTTATTGAGCAATTTATGTAAAGCATTGGAATTTTTAGGTCAAACTACCGTTAATTCAAATACCTTTGCCTCCACTAAAGAATTTTGGGACTGGTCAATAGCTCATTGGGACCTGAATAAAGTTCCGAAACAGCTAGCCTGCCATCAGATCATTTCCACCTAAAGTCCTCCTGCTAATAACCCTTTAAATTGAACTCCACTAACCTAAGCAAATTAGTGTCGGTAATTCATATTAATTAGATGCATAGGAGTTTTTATATAAATAATATTGGATTTGCCGCTACAAAAAGCACAGCGGCTACTAACAACAATACCGCAACACAAAATACTGGCAATTTAAGCAGTTTAGCCAGCCGCTTTAGTAATTCGACAAGTTTGGCTAGTGGCTCAAACTTTAACAATTTGATTATCAGCTTATTAACGCAAATTATTCAGACATTGTTGAGAAATGTGCACAATAAGCCTTGCTGCTGCGATCAGCCTACCAAACCACAAACTTTAAGCCTGAGTGATGCTGAGAAAACCAAGCTAGCTGATACTTTATCAACTGATGGCAAAGCAGTAACTATTGTGTCTGTTGAGGATAGTGACAAAAGCGGCAAACTTTCAGTAGGTGATAAAGTTAATATTCAACGCCCTACTGGGCAATTAGATGCTCAAGGCAAACCCATCATTGAATCAGCTTCAGTTAACTTAACTCAAGAGCAATTGGATCGATATCAAAATGTATCTAAACCATTTACTCTAACTGCTAAACAAACTGCCAATATTAACTCTAATGAAAGCCTTGAATATATCAACTTTGATCCAGAAACTGATCAAGTCATTGACACTAATAAAGATAGCAAGTTAAGTGTTGGTGATATACTTTCAATTACTGATGATTCTCAAACACAAACGTGGACTCATACCTTAACAAACGATGAGGCTAATGTTATTAATGGCAATTACGGTGAGGTTTTATTAAGCCAGAAAAATAAAGATAATACAGACTTACGTAATCGTATCGGCGAAGTTTTAGAGCTAAAACCTTTACAAACATCTGATTATGTCAAAACCGTTTTCGATAAGGACAATAATGGTGAGTTGAGTGCGGGCGATATAGCCTTGATCAGTCAGGGGCGTAACTACATACCTGAGGCGACTAGTATACCGCCTTACTTTCCTGAGCCATATATTCAATTAACTGCTGATGATATTAAGAAAATTAACGCTGGAACTATCTCTATCCCAGACGCACAAAAAACCAGCTTAGAAAAACTATTTAGTTTTTCTGATATAACAATTATTGACACCGATGGTAATGGAGTACTCAGTAAAGCTGATGTTTTAACAGGTATAAACTCTTTAGATAATAGTGACTGCAAAATCCTTACAGAAGAGATAGTTAAGCAAGCTTTAGGCGATTACGGTTCAGAGTTACCCATTAACAAGGACACTAGCAAGCTCATTAGCGAGACGCTAGATCTGAAAGGGACTTCAATTTTTGGTGATTGGCTGCGCACTATGATACCTAAACAAACTTTTGACACAGATAACTCGGGAAATCTTAGTGCTGGTGATACTATAGCTTTAGTCACAGAAGACTACTTTAACTTCCCCTATGTTGATGAAATCACTTATCAGCAACTCACTAACGATGACCTTAATAAACTTAAAACAACAGGTCTAATTTAATTTCTCTAGCAACACCACCGCATGCACCGCAATACCTTCTTTACGGCCTTCAAAGCCGAGGCGCTCGGTGGTGGTTGCTTTCACACTGATTTGATTAATTGCGCATTCTAAATCAGCTGCTAAATTCGCACGCATGGCTTCAATATGGGGAGCCATTTTTGGGGCTTGTGCAACGATAATACTATCCAAATTACCTAACTGATAACCTTGCTGTTTAATCAACTCACAAGATTTTCTCAATAAAATCCGTGAATCGATCTTGGCATAAGCAGCTGAAGTATCAGGAAAGTGCTTGCCAATATCGCCTAAAGCGAGCGCTCCCAATAAAGCATCGCAAATAGCATGAATCAACACATCCCCATCAGAATGCGCTTCAAAGGACTGGGTATAAGGGATATGTACACCACCTAGTACAAGATGCTTACCCTCTGTAAAAGCATGCACATCA
The DNA here is from genome assembly GCA_049290875.1 of Thiolinea sp. Taxonomy (GTDB): domain Bacteria; phylum Pseudomonadota; class Gammaproteobacteria; order Thiotrichales; family Thiotrichaceae; genus Thiolinea. Next base: position 29,724 of record JBATOI010000028.1, on the reverse strand, counting down.
TAGCCATGGCCAATACGCATTAAGGCTGTTCCTGTAAAAAGAAGGCGGCTAGCGCTAAATCTGCAGGGCGAGTAATTTTGATATTACGTGCATCTCCTTCAACCATCACAGGCTGAAAGCCTAGGTACTCTAATGCAGAGGCTTCATCAGTAATAGATGCACCGGCTTGTAACGCCTGCTCTAAAGACTGAGTTAATAAACCTAAAGGAGCGAGCTGTGGCGTCAAGGCATGCCAAAGATCAGCCCGCTCTTCAGTATGGCTAATCACTTGCCGATCTTTAAAGGCACGCTTCATGGTATCGCGAACGGGAGTCGCTAAAATCGCACCTTGCTCTGTGTTAACAGCCAACAGAGCATTCAAATCTTTTTGTGACAAACAAGGGCGAGCAGCATCATGCACTAAGACACTAGCCGTTTCAGCGATGGCTAAGTTTTGCTGTAAATATTTCAGCCCATTCAGTACCGAATCCGCACGCTCATTGCCACCGCCAGCCTGATACACTGGCTGGCCTTGGTATTGCGGGATTAAGTCCGCCCAATATTCATCATCTGCGCTCACCACTACCACGACACCCGTAATCGCAGGGTGTTGTAAAAAACAGGCTAAGCTATGCTCTAACACTGTTTTTCCATGCAAGCGCAAATACTGCTTGGGTGTTGCGGACTGCATCCGTTTACCCACACCTGCGGCAGGGATAACACACCATACTTCATTCGACATGCGATTGTGTGCCTGCTGCGGGTGCTGGATTGCTGGGTATTGGCGCTGGAGCTGGTGGCGTCGAATCAGCATTCAGGATAACTTGGTAAAAAGTTTCACCCTGTTTGACCATCCCTAATTCACTACGGGCACGATCCTCAACAGCGGCATCATCACGACTAATATCCGCGACCTCTGATTGTAAGGTCTCATTGCGCTTTAATTGCTCTTCATTGAGATGCTTTTGCTCGGCAAGCTGCCCTTCTAAATCCCAGATTTCAGGATAGCTACCCGTTCCTAGCCACAAGCGTAGAAAGAGCGCTACTGAGAGAACCATTAAAGCGATTAGTAAAATTTGAGTTAGCGTTAGTTTCATGCCTGAGGTTTTATATCGCCCAACAAAAGTAGTGGGCACTTAAGCCCGAGCCTAAGTATAGCAGATTACTGCTTAGACGAGAGCTTTAGACTAGTGCCTTTAATCTTACCTGTATTTTTTAGTCGGCAACAACAAACCTGTAGGACATTTTTTAGAACTGTCTACTATTCATGGGTAAGATCAAATGGCTAGCTTGACGGGTGCTACGAGGAGTAAGTCGTTAAAAATCGCGGGTTGTTACCTCGTCCGTCGTCGAGCAACTCGTTATCTGTATTATTCTTTGTATTCCCAAGGATTGAATAGCTCTGCTGTGCTTTGCTCCATATCTGACGTTTTTCTTGTAGCCACTATACAATTATAAGTAAGTCCTGAGACTGCTATAAGCCCATCTAGGGTTGGCATTGCTCTTCCTGCTAGCTCTGCTAAACCTTGAATAGCACCCCAGTTAGCAACAACTTTTAAGTCAATGGGGATAATCCGATTTTCAAAGTGTTTTTTTAAATCTTCTTCGACCCATATTTTTAATTTCTTCTTGCTGTTTTGGTCAGGAGCTTTTTGAATCCCTTTTTGTATTTCGCCAAAGGTTAATATACTTAAAAATAAATTATCTTCATCTTGAGTCTGTAACCATGAAATAACATTTTTATTGGGTTATTTTTTTATAACTTCAGAGATAATACAGGTGTCTAGTAAGTACTTCATAACTCAATATCTCTTGGCATATCTTTGTTTCTTGAGAAATCAAGGTCACTTTCTGCCAAAGGCGAGGTTCTGAGGAATGACACTAAATCATCTTTTGGCTTGATAAATCGTATGTAGTCTTCAAATGAAATGATAACAACAGCATTGCTTCCATGCTTAGTCATAAACTGGGGTCTGTGGTGTATTGCACTATCGACTAATTGGCTAAATTTGCTTTTTGCATCTTGGAGTTGCCATATGTTCTGCTCCATAGCTGTAACCTTAAATAAACTAGACAGACTAGACAATAGTTTTTTTCTGAATTTTGTCAAGTGTAGGGGAATCCATATGCAGATAATGCCTGAATTGATGGGCGCAGTGGGGAGTCGAATGACTCGTTATGCCTTTGATTTAAAAATACTATTTTAACACTTTGAACGCTGGGGTGATCCCCAATTTATTGGCAGCCTTACAAAACTCCGCATCAAAGGTATGCAATAAACTATCCCCACAAATGCACAGGTGCATGGCGTCCGCAAAGTCAGCACCTAACTTATACCATTCAACGGCTCGTCCAACTTCTGTTGAACTCTCGATGATGATGTTTTCAGTTATGAATGTGTTCTCAAAAAATGCTGCTATATCGCTACGAGATACTTTGTAGACTGAACGAAGTACCCACTCTGTTTCAAGAAGGACAGTCCTTGAAATAAAAACATCATTATTATTAATCAGTTGTTCTGCAATGTCGGCTTGGTGCAGGTCATCATTGACCGCTAGGCGCACCAGCAAATTGGTATCAAAAGCGATCATTGGTGTACTCAACCGGTTTGCAAAGTGTCTCAGTGGGCATGGGCGTACCCGTATGCTGTAAGAAGCCCCTCAATGACTTTGCTGGAAGTTTACGCTGTTGGGATGGTTTGGTTTGTAGGATGACCCCATATTCTGTTGTCACCAATATCAGCTCGACACCGATACCCCAATTTAACGAATCTCGCACCTCTTTAGGTATCACGATTTGTCCTTTGCTGGACAGTCTAACAGTCGCTGCCACCATAAGCTTATGCCTCGGTAAGACGATTAGTAAGACTTTTAATTATAATAGGAATGGCAGCAGATAACAAAGACATAACGTCTCGTGTGACGGGCGCTGCGGCTAGTAAGTCGTTAAAAATCGCGGGTTGTCAACGCGTCCGTCGTCGAGTAACTTGTTGGCTAAAAATAAGTTTTTTCTCTGCTCTCTCTCACAATAGACATGATCTGACTGCTTGAAAGTCGTAAATCTATCCCTTCAACATCTAAAGGGGATTTTTTGACTTTTGCTGGGGTCAGATAATAGGCTTCCCCATTGCGTTTATAAATACAAATAATCCCTTCTTGTTTTGCTGTTTCAAGTACTAATGCAAAGTTTTTTCTAGCTTCGCTAAAGTTATATTGTCTCATCTGTTACCTCCAGTACTGTAATACCCATTTGTTTAGCCACATTGATTAAGTCTTTATCTAACGTAAGTAATGGACTACTTGTTAGTTCTGCACATTGAATGAGATAAGCATCATATGCATAAATATTAAAATTCTTCGTTATATGCAGAGTGCGTTCTAGCGGCACATCTATAAACTGTATGGGAATTGATTTGTAGATTTTTAATGCTCTCTCTGCCGCTGCTAAATCAATCATTTTTCTTTTGAACATACCTGAAAAAGCGTTGCCGATCTCCCAATGCACAGAAATAGGGGCAGCTAATGATGCTCCAATGGTCATTTCTATGATTTTACCCTTTGTTTTTTCATTACCAATGACTGCAATCAATGCTGAGGTGTCTATCGTGATGTCCATCTTGTCTCAATCTTTAAGTACATATGTACCACTATAGACATAATTGACTGATTTGTACAGATGTACACGACCATTATAATCTGAGAAATAATAATACAACTCATTGATTATTCTGTATTTAATTGATTAGATAATGATCGTATTGTGAGTGCCAAATTATGCGAACGTCCGAATTGACGGGCGCGGCGGAGAGTAGGGTGATCGGGGTCGCGGGCTGGCACCGCGTCCGTCGTCGAATAACTTGTTGGCTCTCTATCTTATGCTTGACTTGATAACCACGAAATATCAATGGTGCGGTGCTGGCGGACACAATCACGCAGATAAAGGTTAATCAAACTTTGATAAGGAACACCCGCCTCCTCAGCCATATCTTTGAAATAGCCGACAACATCCTCACCTAACCGTATGGTGACGGACTTCTTCAGCTTTGAAGCATAGGGGTTTTTGCGGGACTTCATTTGGGAAAGGTCATATTCTGTCTTCATGACACGCTACCTTTGTAGTGTTTGCGCTCATTCTTGGTGGCTTTGCGGGCGGAGATGATCCTGATGGTATGACCGGAATCACGCTCACAATGGCAAACAAGCAAAATTTTGGACTCGCAGCTCAAGCCAAGCATCAAGAATCGGTCTTCATCGTCTGAATGCCCGTCGTCGTAAAATTGGACAGCAAATTCATCATAAAAAACCGACTTAGCCTCATCGAAGGATATGCCATGCTTTTTTAGATTGGATGCTGCCTTTGTTGTATCCCACTCGAACTGTATCATAGTTACATTGTATGTACATGATAGGGGTTGTCAAGGATGTGGTTGGCACATACTTTCCCGCACATCAGCGCGGCTTTAAAATCAGGCTGTGATATTGGCACAATCTGTCACGCATCAACGCACCGTGAACGATCAAGTAACAACCTCTTTGGGCAGATGAACGTACCGCATTTTGTCGGCAAGGGAAAACCCATCTTTTTAAACGCTCTCAATCTGGTGATGCTTTTTGTTTTTGCCCCACGCCAACGTCTGAATTGACGGGCATGGCGGGCTTGAATTAGTGATCTTCATTTTTTGGGTCAATGAGCTTGAGTTGTGGATAGTAAGTATTATATTTGGCGGAGTCTCTGGTTATTAATTCAAACTGAGAAACAGTCGCGTGTGCGCCAATAAAGAAATCAGGCAGAGGTGATTTTTTTGTGCCTTTATTTCTTCTGTATTGTAGAAATACTTTTCCAGTCAAAAACAACGCTTCTCTCGGAATTTCTAACACTTTGATACCAAGCTCAGATATAGCCGTCTCTACCTCTTCGATTTTATCGAATCCAATAGATACTTCTGTGTAAACAATAGAGTTGATATATAACGTATTTGTCTTGCTGTATTTTTCAAGAATACTCTCTGACCAATCCGCCCAATTAGGATCGTCGGTGAACAAATCAAGCAATACGCAGGAGTCTACAAAAACACCATTCATTATGACTCCCTTGTAAGACCCATGATCTGATCTGTTGACATTTTAGCCGTTGCTATGCCTCTAAATTTGTGAAACTTTCTTGTGATGGTGGGTTCATCAACTCTGACGATGTAGAATCTTCCATTTTCTTCTTTGAAGTCAATTTCAGTCTCAGGAGAAATGCCTAGTATCTCTCTGATATTTCTAGGAATAGTGACTTGTCCTTTGATGGTTACTCTCATCGTACATATTCTCTCTATGCAAGTAAAACCTTAATGGTATTACTTGTACGAGTAACACGCAACTATGTATCTGGTATTGTTTTTGATCTTTCCCACGTATCAACGCGGTGTGCGAATCCAATCTTTTAGGTGTTTGAATCGGGTGCTGCTTATCGTCATTTTATGAAGCCAACGTCTGAATTGACGGGCGCGGCGGGGAGTAAGTTGGGCGAAGTGATGGGCTGTCACCGCGTCCGTCGTCGAATAACTTGTTGGCGCATGAATTGAAATCATCAATAAATCAACGCTCTTTTGTAAATGGGACGCTCTCGCCATCTTCAATTTTGTCAGGTTGGCACGCTGTATCACGCATCAGCGCACCGTGAACGATTGGGCAACCACCAATCTCGGTAAATGAACGTAACCACCGTGCTTTGTCGGCAACGGGTAATCTCTCTATTTTCGGTCGTTCAAATTGGTGTTGTCTATCACGCATCAGCGCACTCTGAAAAATTGATCAAGTATTAGGACTCAAATGATGTCAGAATTTGACATCTTCGGCTAGTCAACAAATGACAGTTAATTTTATTCTTATTCTCAAGTATATGATTTATAATAAAGTAGCACAAATGGCACTTTATTTGCTTAATATAATTATCATAAAAAAACAATGTGAAACCTGTTTGATTTTATGGTGAATAGTTTTGTGTTGCCTGACATTTGTCACAGAACAGCTAACAATTAGCTTCAGCGGAAAACTCAAAAAGTGTTAGGTTTTTATATACCCGGCATCTGACATTTTTAATACACAGGGTATGGAGAAAAAAATGAAAAGAACATTAATCATAGCTAGTTCTGCTTTACTAGTAGCATTAAGCATTAACACTGCTTCTGCGAGATGCGTCGGAGCAGTAGTCAATGGAAATTGTCTAGGTGCAGAAGTACCTGGTTCAGATTCAAGTGATTATCAAGGATCTTCTGGCTCAACGTATCAATATGACTTGAGCAATCCAACTGATCGAAATAACTACAGCATTGACCTAGATGCTCAAAGACGTGATCAAATGAGCCTTGATCCAGGAAAAATCTTAGATACCGGTCTTGGACAATACGGCGGCGGTATATATAATTAAATTTTAAGATTAAAAAACCCACTCTTAAAAAAATGAGTGGGTTTTTTATAGGCGTAATCATCGTGTTTTGTTATCAAGGGAAATCCCATCTTTTTAAACGCCCTCAATCTGGCGATGCTTTTTGTTTTTCCCCCACGCCAACGTCTGAATTGACGGGCGCGGCGGGGAGTAAGCCGTTAAGAATCGCGGGCTGTCACCGCGTCCGTCGTCGAATGAGTTGTTAGCCAATTAATTGAAGTATTGATAAATTATCCGCTATCTTTCTCGTCTTCGTCTGGATTATCTATTGGATGACTACCGTGCATATCTTCTTCATCATAATCATCATCGTCACCTTCCGCCCGTTCACTGTTGTCTTCTTTTTCTATAATATCTGCAAAGAAATCAGATTCCTCCTTATCTTCTGCTTGTTCTTCAAGGTGTTGGTTGCATTCATCACAATCAGGCTCATAGCAATCACATGGAGTTTTATCATCTGAACTCATTATAATATCCTTAGTTTATTCAAATTTAATTAAGTTAATAGCCTTGCCTATTAAATAAAAATATATAAAAGATAATATTTCCAAGGCATACTAATCTCATCTTGTTCATGTATATCTTGACACTCTGACGAATTGTATACTTTGACAAGTGTATATATTTGTCCCTCTGTGGTCTTTTCGTATAGTTTTAGCTCTTCATTTTTCACATCTTCTGTTAAAAACATAGCATCTCCAGCAGAACCCTGAACATCATTTTCTTTTATATATTCTTCTAATTTCTTTGAGATTTTGTAAGATGCGTCTGGTTTGTCAAGTTGATTTGCGGCTATACCGCATCTGGCAAACATTCTTAAATCGTCTTCGACAAAACTGCAACCAGACAATGTGGCTGATAGAACAGCTAATCCAATAAGGTTACTTTTTATCAGTTTGAATTTACTAATCACTATGAAGACTCCTTACAATTTTGTCTTTAAAAATTCGTCAATAAATTGTCCATTTGTGGTGGACTCGAAAGGCTAACGTCTCGTGTGACGGGCGCGGCGGGGAGTCGATTGGGCGAAGTCGCGGGCTGTCACCGCGTCCGTCGTCGACACACTCGTTATATTTTTATTTTGTTGCTTTTGTATATTTTTCAGAGTATTCGCTTTTTAAACTATCAAGGTCAAGTTTGTGTGTGTCGATGAATTTCTGTATTTCTTGATCTGTAACCTCATGAATATTAAGCTTTGCAAATTCTTTAAAAAATCCTTTTATATTTCTTTTTAATTTATTGAGATTGCTCTTTCTCATTATTTCAACGTCATGTGTAAAATCTCCATAATAAGATAGTTTTTTAGTCGGAATAATCAGAATGCGTTTGCATTTTTTATTATCGTAAACACTATCAAACCATGCGCAATGAGAATTCATTTGTCCTGCTTCATGTTTAGAAATCTCAGCCCTATCTTCTTCAACTTCATTTTTACATTCAAGTAAAAAGAAAAAATCATCAACGCCACACCATAAATTATCTGGTCCTTTTTTAATTTCTTTATCAGGTCTTTGACTCAAAAAGCCAATTACTTCACCAAGTTCTTTAAGCGAGAGTTCAAACTTTTCAGATGGCATACCAAAAGACATATCTTGCAACATGCCATCAAGAGCTAACATCATATGTTCATAGTCATTATGTTGGCTTATCCATGTTTTTATTCTATTAACACGATTTTGATTTATGTACTCAAGCTTTTTATAGCTAATTCCATCTCTCGGTTTCAGTAATTGTAAGTTTTTCTGAAAAGCTGATTTCTGAAGTTGATTTGAGTCAACTTTACTTGTTCGGTATTTATATCTAGCCAATGTTTGTAGATACCAGCCACGTTCTAGATCATCTAATGAAAAACTATCACATAGTTCCTGCGCTATTTTACATGCTTTATCATATTCACCAATGGAAAATTGTTTTTCAGCTTGATATTCTAATTCTAAGGCTTTATAGATACTTTCAACTTGAACTCCATCGCTGAGTTGATTCATCTCCTCTGAATAATATTCTTTCCAGCCTTCATCCCTAGATAATGCTTGATTGATTAAGTCGACTAATGTTTTGTATGGGTCTGTATTTTTTGTATCTTCAATTGCAAATTCAGCAACCTGCATTCCAATTTCAAGTTGCTTTCGCGTTTGGGCTGAAAAATATTTTGCAGTAATTGGACTTTTTGCGAATTTTATTAAGTCTCCCCCTACCAAGAGGATTACACTGTAATCTTTTTCGCCTCGAACACTACGCCCTAAGCCCTGTTCTACTTTTTGAGCCACTCTAATATTAATAATATCACTCGTAGAGCGACAATCTTCTTCGTAACGATCTAATAATGAATCAAAATAAGGTTTTGAATCTAAAATTAATATACGACAAGCGTTATCTGGCAGATCAATACCATCATATCTATTTACAAATGCAACTGCTTCTTCATATATTCCAGATTTTAATTTTTGAACGCAATTAAAAATATCTTTTGAAGTAGCAACATGAGCACCAATGTTTTCATATTGTTGTTTTCTATTAAAACTTGGCACTAAAGAAACAATACCAAACTGTCTTTCTTTATAAGTCTTTAATAGCCAGCTTATAACTGAATCACGATCAAGGCTTTCATTTATTAATGACGGAATTAGAATCATTTTTTCACCTGACCACTTTAGTTTTTCATTGCTTAGTGGTTTGGCTACTGAATCTACGTCAAATCCTAATCCTTTAATGAAGAAAGAATCATCTTGTGTTGTGGCAGACATCAATACTCGATGTTCTGCACGACTGAAACTTCCAAAAGAATCAATAGGCATCAAAGTGGGGGATATTTCAAGACTGTTTCCTGAAATAAATGCTTGGCAATTAGCTATTTGGTCTTTTATTACAGGCCAAACGAATGATACTTCATCGTCATCTTTATGACTTAAAATAGCATTGGTAATTTCATCTTTTTTATCTTCCCAACTCCAATATGGTATCGGAAGCATTGTATTGTAATCATCACTTTTTATCTCTAAGAAACTTCCTTCACCTTGTCCTCTTATGTCATCCTCAAAAATATCAATTAGTTTTTTATATAAAGAGTGTTCTTTACTTACTTTAATTGTTAATGAACCTTTAATTGAGTCGATGCAAGCATGTGAATCATCAAGAACAATAGAGTTGACACTAGTTGATTTGTTCCCTATGCCAAATATTGTTCGTCCATTAAATACTTTTTGAACATGAACAATTAATAGTTTTTTACCCAGCAAAAAATCATCGGGGAAGTCAGTTCCATTTGAGAAGTCACAAAATGGAATTCCAAATTTTGTAGCTTCTTGTTTTACTTGTTCGGCTAAATATTTGTTTGGACAAACGAAAGCGGCTGGACCTTTTCCTGAATTTATTTTTGATTGTAGAATTAATAAGCCAATTAGGGTTTTTCCCTCGCCAGTATGAAGCTTAATAATAACATTTTTATTTGAACTATAAGTGCTGTGCCATGTAGATAATATTTTTTCTTGAGAATCTCTGAGTGGCCCAGCCTCACTTCTTCTATCTAAAGAATCATATATTTCAATTGGGTTTACTTTTTTAATGATTTCTTTTTTCTTTAATCTTTTTTTGAAGTCAACCATTGATCACCTCAATTTGGTAAGAATATAACGCAGAGCTAAGGGGCAGACGCAAGCGGCGCACATAATGCGAAGCATGCGCCGATTGGGGCTGTCCAGCGAACGAATGTGAGCGGCCTTGAGCGACTTGTTAGCCACCAATGATGCCTTCACTTGCCATGATTTTGGTTGGAATGGATTTTCTTGACGGCAACTTGCTTTCATTGTCTATGTCCATGTTAAAAGCAAAAAAGTAAACCTCTGTTCCTTTTTCTACCCAGCCCACCCACCACGCTACACCGGGATTTGATTCGGTACCCAAACCAGAAAAACCTGTTTTTGAATGCACAAGATATTCTGGAGTTGCTTCTGTAACTAAAGCTTCTTTTACTATTAGTTGGTTTATTTTTGATACTGGTAATTTATTTAGGTAAAGCGACTCTAAAAATATTACCTGATTTACTGCTGAAATTCTAAGCTGACCTTCTAGCCAGAATTTGTCAATGCCGCCGCCTATGTTGGCGTTACCATATGAAAAACTATTAAGGTATTTTTGCATTTGTATTTCGCCGACTTCTCTGGCAATTTGCTGAAAAACTGGAACCGCGGAAACTTGTATAGCTCCCCTTAGCGTTAAGTCTCTTTCCCATTGCTTCATTGCTCTAGGCTTGCCGTCCCACTTGAAAACCTGCCGCTCATCTTTTATGACGCCGGATTCAAGACCGATTAAAGCATTGGGGATTTTGAATGTTGATGCAGGAATATATGCTTTAGATGCACGCGCCGCATTATTTGTAGTGCAGGAATTGCTGCTATTTTTACAAAGTACAAAAACGCCATCTACGGACTCACTGATAAATGCTTTATTCCACGCTATATTTTCAGAAATAGACTCTGAAAATGCAGCGCTCGTAAAAAATACTAGAATTACATATGCAGCAATGATTTTCATGAGACCTTGGTGGCTAACAGTTTATTAGACGGCGTTCTGGAATATCAGGCTATACAGCCTGCGATCAATCGGTGAGCACACGCCGCCTATCTGGTTCGCCAAGAGTTCCGTATAGTCTGGCATTATCATAAAGCGTGTCCCCAAAATTCAGTTAATGTTAATGGATAAGAAGCATACACGAAGCCCTGCCGAACCAGCAACCTCGTATCCCCACGAGTTCTGGGAAAACTACACACTTTTTCTTGTTAAACAAGGCATTAGCCAGAAGTATGTGACGTGGTATGTGCTGCGTACCAAGCAGTATATTGCTTACTTTCCAGACCAGCATATTCGTACCCATAGTGCCCAACAAGTAGAGCAATATCTCAACAAAGTCGGGCATGAAGTCCATATGAAAGCGTGGCAATTTGGTCAGGTCGTCGATGCTATACGGATTCTGTTTTGTCTGGCATTGAAAAAGGGTTGGGCTAATGACTTCGATTGGGAGTACTGGTCAGCGTCCGCGAAAAAGTTGGAAGCCGATCATGCTACCGTTGCGCGTGATTACACCAATGCGTTTGATGGCCTCGAAGATTTGGAAATGCTGGAGGGCGAAGAACGTTGTTCCAACGAGCTTTACCAGCGTTACCAACCCGCCATCGCGGAAGTGGTTAAAGTGGTGCGCCTCAAAAACTATGCGATGCGTACCGAGAAAACCTATCGCGGCTGGATTTCGCGTTTTTTCTACTTCCACAAGCCCAATGACGTACATGATTTAGCGGGTAAAGAGGTCAAGCAATACCTCGAATACCTTGTGCTTAAACGCAATGTGTCGGTTTCAACCCAAAAGCAGGCGTTAAATGCGTTAGCGTTCCTGTTTAACCAAGTGTGGAAAAAGCCGCTGGATGATCTGGGCGACTTTATCGGTTCAAAACGCCCACGTAAATTGCCGGTAGTGCTGTCACGCGATGAAGTACGCCGCATCTTCCAACATCTGCAAGGTACGCATCACTTAATGACAGGGCTGCTCTACGGAGGCGGTCTGCGCCTTATGGAGTGCGTGACTTTGCGAATTCTGGATGTGGATTTCGATTACAACCAATTGCTGATCCGCAATGCCAAAGGTTTTAAAGATCGGATTGTGCCATTACCTGAACGTTTCAAAGAAGCCCTCAAACAACAAATCGCTTTTGTCGAACGCCGCCACCAACTGGATTTAAAAAACGGGTTTGGTGAGGTGTACCTGCCTGATGCCTTGGGGCGGAAATACCAAAATGCGGCGAAAGAATTACGCTGGCAATACGTGTTTCCTTCCAGTGGTGTGGCGGCTGACCCGCGTTCGGGCGTGGTGCGTCGCCATCATATGCATGAAACCAGTTTGCAGAAAATCATCCGTCGGGCAGTGAAGCAGGCGGGTATCACCAAACACGCCACCAGCCACACCTTCCGCCATTCGTTTGCTACCCATCTGCTGGAATCCGGTTATGACATTCGTACTGTACAGGAATTGCTGGGGCATTCGGATGTGTCGACGACCATGATCTACACTCACGTGCTTAATACACCTGGAATCAGTGTTAGAAGCCCTGCTGATATGATATAAAAAAAGGACAACCACTTACGCAGCTGTCCTTCTATTAAGAACTAAAGCAGATTTAATTATTTAAACTGTTTAAAAGCCGATTTACCCGCATAAATCCCACGGCTACCCAATTCACCGGAAATGCGCAGCAGTTGGTTATATTTGGCAATACGATCAGAACGCGACAATGAACCTGTCTTGATTTGGCCTGCCCCCGTGGCTACCGCAATATCCGCAATCGTCGAGTCTTCCGTTTCACCCGAGCGATGAGAAACTACAGCGGTATAACCTGCATCATGCGCCATTTGGATCGCAGCTAAAGTTTCAGTCAAAGTACCGATTTGATTGACTTTAATCAGAATCGAATTTGCAATCCCTTTATCAATCCCTTCTTGCAGGATTTTGGTATTGGTTACAAATAAATCATCACCGACGATTTGAACTGTGCCACCTAACACATCGGTCATATGCTTCCAGCCCGCCCAATCACCTTCGGCCATTCCATCTTCAATACTTAAAATCGGATATTGGCGTACCCAATTATGTAAGTATTCGGTAAAGCCTTCAGCGCTGAAACTGCGATTTTCTGATTCTAAAACGTATTTACCATCTTTATAGAATTCAGAGCTAGCCACATCTAAACCCAACCAAATATCTTCGCCGACTTTAAAGCCTGCTTTATTGATCGCTTCTAAAATGACTTCAATCGCTTGCTCGTTCGAGGATAAATCCGGTGCGAAACCACCTTCATCACCGACTGCAGTATTTAAACCGCGCTTTTTCAGCACCGACTTGAGGTTATGGAAGACTTCTGCCCCATAACGAATCGCCTCTTCCATCGAAGGCGCAGTCACCGGCATAATCATAAACTCTTGTAAATCAACGCTATTATCTGCATGCGCACCGCCATTGATGATATTCATCATCGGCACTGGCAATTTATAGCTGTCGGATTTTTTCAAATATTGATATAGCGGCAAACCTTGTTCTTTCGCGCCTGCATGCGCAGCCGCCATTGACACCGCTAATAAAGCATTTGCGCCTAAGCGGGCTTTATTTTCAGTGCCATCCAATTCCAGCATAATTTGATCTAGGCCAGCTTGATCGGTCACTTCATGGCCTTTTAGAGCGGTAGCGATTTCAGTATTGACGTTTTTAACGGCGGTTTGCACGCCTTTACCTAAATAACGGCTGCCACCATCACGCAATTCAATCGCTTCACGCGAACCGGTCGAAGCACCGGATGGAACCGCAGCGCGCCCGATAGCACCACTGGCTAATTTAACATCGGCTTCAACCGTTGGATTGCCGCGTGAGTCAATCACTTCACGGGCGAGAACGGATACAATCTCAGACATAATGTTAATTCCCTAGAATAATTTACAAAGTTTGTTCAATGAAGGGGGTCGCTTTAACCACTCGATCCAGTGCAACTAAAGACTCTAGCAAAGCCTCCATTCTATCGAGCGGCCACGAATTCGGGCCATCGCTCCACGCATTCGCGGGGTCAGGATGCGACTCCATAAATAGACCAGCAATCCCCACCGCCACGGCTGCCCGCGCTAATACCGGCACATGCTGACGCTCACCACCAGAAACACTGCCCTGCCCACCCGGTAATTGCACCGAGTGAGTCGCATCAAACACTACAGGACATTGAGTAGCGCGCATAATCGATAGGCTACGCATATCGGATACTAAATTGTTGTAACCAAAAGTATAGCCGCGCTCGCAAACCATAATCTGCTGATTACCCACTGCCCGCGCTTTTTCGACGACATTACCCATATCCCAAGGTGCTAAGAATTGACCTTTTTTGATATTCACCGGCTTGCCAGCACGCGCCACCGTTTGAATAAAATTGGTTTGGCGGCACAAGAAGGCGGGCGTTTGTAGCACATCCACCACGCTCGCCACTTCATCCATCGGCGTATCTTCATGCACATCCGTGAGTACAGGCACACCCACTTCACGCTTGACCCGCTCCAGAATCCGCAAGCCTTCTTCAATCCCGACACCACGCCGACTGGTATGTGAAGAGCGATTAGCCTTATCAAACGATGATTTGTAGATAAAGGGAATCCCTAAGCGTGCCGTCATTTCTTTCAGTTTTAGCGCTGTTTCCAGCGCTAAACCATCGCCCTCGATTGAGCAGGGGCCTGAAATCAGGAAAAAGGGCTGATCTAAGCCCACTTCAAATCCACATAATTGCATACTGCTTAAGCCCCTTTTGCTTCGTGGTTGGCGCGTGCTGCTTGAATAAAGCTACTAAACAGCGGATGCCCCTGACGCGGGCGTGAAGTAAATTCAGGATGGAATTGGCAGGCCAAGAACCAAGGATGATCTTTTAATTCGATCATTTCGACTAAGGAACCGTCCGCCGACATCCCCGAAAATACCAAACCCTGCTCTTCAAGTACCTTACGATAATTATTATTAAATTCATAGCGATGGCGGTGGCGCTCAACGATTTCGTCCGCGCCATAAGTCTTACGTGCCAGCGACCCTGCTTCTAAATGGCAAGGCTGTCCACCTAAACGCATGGTTCCGCCTAAATCAGAGCTGGCCGTCCGACGCTCCACAGAGCCATCTTGATTCTGCCATTCAGTGATTAAACCAATCACCGGATCAGCGGCATCTTTAACAAATTCGGTACTATGCGCCCCCGCTAAACCTGCACGATGGCGTGCATATTCAATGACCGCCACTTGCATGCCTAAGCAAATCCCTAAATAGGGCACTTTATGCTCACGCGCATATTGTACCGCCCGAATTTTGCCTTCGACACCACGCCGCCCAAAACCACCCGGTACTAAAATCGCATCCGCAGTTCTGACTAGATCTAACTCTGGCGAATCTTCATCGGATTCGAGTTTTTCAGAATCGATATAGTGAATTTTGACTTTAGTATGCGTCTGAATCCCTGCATGGCGCAGCGCTTCATTCAAAGACTTATAGGATTCGGTGAGGTCAACATATTTGCCCACCATCGCGATATTCACTTCCGCTTCTGGGAATTCCATCGCGCTCACCACATTTTTCCAATCAGTGAGATCGGCTTCCGGTAGATTCGTTAAACCAAACTTCTCGGCCACAATCCGATCAAGCTTTTGGGCATGCAACCACAGCGGCATTTTGTAGATATTATCCACATCAATCGCGGAGATAACTGCACGCTCTTCCACATTGGTGAACAGTGCAATCTTGCGGCGCTCATTTTCTGGCAGTGACTTCTCACTACGACAGAGCAAAATATCTGGCTGAATCCCAATCGAGCGTAATTCTTTTACCGAGTGCTGCGTCGGTTTAGTTTTTAGCTCGCCTGCCGCTGCGACGTAAGGCAATAAGGTCAGGTGGATATACAGCGCATTGCTACGCCCTTCTTCCACCCCCATCTGCCGAATCGCTTCCATAAACGGTAAGGACTCAATGTCACCGACGGTACCGCCGATTTCAACCATCGCAATATCTGCGTCGCCTGCACCCGCACGCACGCTATTTTTGATTTCATCGGTGATATGCGGAATGACTTGGACGGTCGCACCCAAGTATTCGCCTTGGCGCTCTTTACGAATTACGGTTTCGTAAATCCGCCCAGTCGTGAAATTGTTGTAGCGAGTGGCGGTGAAACCGACAAAGCGCTCGTAATGCCCCAGATCCAGATCCGTCTCTGCGCCATCATTGGTGACGAAAACCTCACCATGTTGGAACGGACTCATCGTGCCGGGATCAACGTTAATATAAGGGTCTAGCTTCATCATGGTGACTTTGAGGCCACGTGCTTCAAGAATTGCACCAAGAGAGGCGGCTGCGATGCCTTTGCCAAGGGAAGAAACGACACCGCCAGTAATGAATATGTATCGTGCCATAGTGGGAGGCTGAACCTGTTGTGAACTGCAATGCGCGCGGATACTAGCACAGCTGTACCATTTGCTAAAGAAGCCCGCCGTTTGAAAAGCGTTCCCATGAGCTTTTTAATAAAACGAACTGAGGCTCCACCAATCGGAAAACAACCTCCGCTGAATCTAAGTTTGTTAGTCTTGAAGCTAACGATTCGCGACCTAAACCCCAATGAAAACCATAACTGAACAGCGTCTCTACTTTGAAAGCTTGGTGACTCGCGCTGAGCAAGAAATCAACCAGCAGCCACAAGCCTACAAACGCCACCTGCAGCGCTTAGTCTATTTAGGCTATGCGGTGATTTTTGGCGTATTTATTAGCTTGGTATTACTCGCTGGTGGTACGACTTGGTTAGCCCTCACTAGCTCTGCTGTGCTCTTGGTGCTACTTAAAACTAAATTGATCGTTGTATTGGCTGTACTGCTGTGGGTATTAGCCCGCTCCGTCTTTGTACGCATTCCTAAACCGCAAGGTTACAGTTTAGAGCGCAAAGACCATTCTGAACTGTGGTCTGAAGTTGATAAAATCAGCAATACGCTGAGCACACCGCCGATTCATCAAATTATTCTTGATACTCAGATGAATGCTGCGATTGCACAGACTCCGCGCTTTGGCTTGATTGGCCCGACGCATAACACCTTAATCATTGGCTTAGAACTGCTCCTTGCCTTATCAACTCAACAAGCCCGCTCGGTGTTAGCCCATGAGCTAGCGCATTTGTCAGGCAATCACAGTAAATTTGCTGGGAAAATTTATCGACTGCGTCACCGCTGGGAAACTATTCATCAAGCGTTTGCTCAAGCCGATGCCTTTGGAACTGGACTGATCAGCAAGTTTTTCGCTTGGTACGCGCCCTATTTTGCAGGCTATTCCTATGTATTAGCGCGCGCTAATGAATATGCAGCTGATTATATTGCCAGCCAACTAACTTCTCGCGAAGCCGCCGCTTCGGCCTTAGTCTCAGTGCATGTCTTGGGCGAATTTACGCAGCAGCATTTTTGGAAGCCTTTATTTGAACGCCCGTATACCCAAGCCCAACCAGAATCGCAGATTTACAGTTTATTGCGCAAGTTTTATCAGCAAGCTGATCTCAAAAATGACGATTTTAAACGCTATTTGCGGAGTGCCTTAAACCGCAAAACTGATGCTAGTGACACTCATCCAGCCTTAATGGAGCGCCTAAAAGCTTTAAAGCTTAGCCATTTACAGACAGGTGATGCCCAAGAGCAGAAAGCGATTGCTTGGCTCGAACCCGGTATTGATCAAGTCTTTAAGCACTTTAATTACCAGTGGGTCGAAACCTATGGTGCACACTGGGATGATTTACATGAACGCTCAAAACTAGCACGCGAAACGGTGAATCAGTTGCGCATGCGCGTTTATGAAGATTTAACCCAGAAAGAGCGCTGGCAGTTAGCGCAATTGACTGCCGAATACTTGCCAGAAAAGGATGCACTACCGCTTTACCAGCGCTACGCCAAATTCCATCCTGAAGATACTGAAGCGGATTTAGTGATTGGGCAATTATTGCTAGAGCGCGATGATGCTAGTGGCATCAACTATGTAGAAGAAGCCATGCTTCAACCTAATCTGCAGTTAGCAGCAGCTGAAGCGGCTTGGCGTTTTTATTCTAAACACAATGATCTAACCCAAGCCAAGCGTTGGCTGCTACATTTAGAGGCGGCTACTGATCAGGTCATAGCAGCACGGCAAGAGCGTGCAGACCTTCATCACAGCGACGTGCTGACTGATCCAAGCATGGATGCCATCACTACCATGAAGCCTTTATTATTAGACACGCTCGCTAAGCATAAAAAAGTCAAAGCTATTTGGTTGGCGCAAAAGCAGGTCGAACATTTCCAGAATAATCCGGTGTATGTCATTGCTGTCAAAGTACGTGGCTTTGTACTCAATCAGGAGAAGTTACAAACGAAACTGCTTAACGAACTGCAGTTGCCTACCGATGCGTTCTTGATTAACAGTGCTTCCCATAAAAAGTTGTTTAAACAAGCAAGTACGGTAGGACAGCGTATTTATTAAGAGCTGGTTTCAATTTCCGTATGAAAGCGGCCTGTATACCGATAAATTTGCCCAAACAGCGGATGCTGCAAGCGAAAATCCATGGTGAAATACTCAGCATCCACGCCAATTTCCTCAATCGTGGTATGGCCTAACACCAAGGCTTCTGGAATTGGAATCAGTAAACTGCCCAACTTCAAAATGTAGGAGCGACCTGCGTAATAGAGCTTGCCCTCACGTACGCTCACCGCCATTTTTAAGCCGATATAGGGCTTTACATACTCGATCAGCTCATTACCGCCGCAATACTGCCAACTGCTATCGAAAGACATCGCTTGATTCGGTAATTCCACGCGCCGCCGCCATTGCTGCTGCTCGCCCGTCATCCATTTGCTGACTTGAGTGGGTACTTGTTGTGCCTGTTGATTAATCAAAGTACCGAACAAGCGTAAAAAATTCAGCGGCCACTGCATCGCCTTTGGATATTCAATGCTGAGCACACCGACATCACGATTCTTGGCGATTGCATAATGCGCCTTTAAAGCGGGAGCCAATTCATCCCATTGCGCACCCAAAGCACGTTGCATAATTGAAATTTCAGCCATGATTTACGCTCCCCAACTCGACTTAAACACCATCAATAACACCACCAACAGCATTGCTATAAAAGCCGGTACACCCAGCCAAAACCAATAGCGTGTATAGCGCCAATACAAAGCTGGTAATTCAGTTTGAGTCGTCACTGCTTGCTCTGATAGCTTACGCATTTGAATTTGTAGCCACACGACCGGCAGCCAGCAAGCGCCTGCTAAGACATACAAAGCTAAGCTCCACATAATCCACGGAGTATTAATGGGATAAGATAAAAGATACACCATCCACAAACCGCTAAGAGGCTGAAAGATCACAGTGGGAGTAGTAAATAGCCAATCTGCTAGCACCACATGCCGATTCGTGACAGCAATATGTGCAAGATTACCGCTACGATCTGCCATCCACTTATAAAAAGCACTGCCCAAACCCGTCCCAAACAGCAGCACCATACTTAAAATATGCAGATATTTAAGCACTAGGTAGCTGGTCATGCTGCTTGCTCTAATTCAAGCGGCATTCGGCCTAGAAATTGAACTAAACCTTGCACATCCGCAGTATTACCTTTTTCCAACATCCGCATATTGTCAGGATGCAAGACAGGGATCAGCTTATGCCCAAGCTGGGCTGTAAGCATAATCAGCGACCACGGAATCGAAATGGTCATGGCTGGTTTTTTACCTTGCTGAGCACGCAAAGCTTGTAGCCAAGTTTCAAGGGTATAGGGTTTAGGGCCAACGACATCAATGACTTGCTTGGTCGGTTCAGCGCTTAGGCAATGCATCACCGTAGCCACTACATCCTGCACACTCACTGGCTGAATCCGTTGCTGCCCACCACCCGGCAAACTAATAATCGGTAACGCCGCTAAGCGTCGGAACATCGCATCGCTCGAACCACCGGCCCCATACACTAAAGAAGGCCGCAGAATAAACCAATCCAAGCTTGAAGCTTTCAAACCATCATCAGCCGCTTTCTTGCTGAGTTGATAGGCAGCAAAAGCTTGCACATCCACCCCTAAAGCTGAGATTTGGATGGCGCGCCGGACACCCTGTTGCTCACTCGCTTTAAATAAAGCCAGCGGTGCACGCGTATGCAGGTTTTCAAACGATTGGCCACGAGTTTCTGCAATGATCCCCACCGCATTAATCACCACATCTACCCCGGCTAAATGGGGCAGCCATTGTTCGGGCTGGAGCATTGCATTGAAATTGATGCCATAACGGCGCGCAATCGGCACCACTTCATGCCCCGCTTTTTGTAAAGCGAGTTGAATCGCACCACCAATAAACCCACTGGCACCTGTGACTAAAACTTTCATCGCTGCTCCTTGTTTGCTTAATCTAAGCGCTAACCTACATGGTGAAAGTCTATTTGGCTTCCATTTTGATCATTCTGGAGCGGATTTTTGATTCAATTTGCGAAATTGCCCCGGTGTCATCCCGACAATCTCGCGGAAGGCTTCATAAAAATTCGATTGCGAACTAAAACCAACTGCTAAACCAATCCCGAGCACAGTCGCTTTGGGTTCATTCAATAGTTGCGCCTTGGCAGCTTCCACACGCTGTTCACGCAAATAGCGCGAGAAGCTTTTTCCCAAACGCGTATTGATCAGTTCAGAAACTTGATAATGCGTTAAGCCCAAGGCTTCGGACAAGCTAGGTAAATCTAATTCAGCATCTTGATAGCGTTTGCTAGACTGCATCAGCTGATTGAGTTGCTGCAGAACTAAATCACAATCCACCTTGCCCAACGTGGAAACTGCATAAGTTTCGCGAGCAGCTTCCGCCACTTCAGTCGGCAACTGTGGAGCCAAGCTTAAAACCGCACTCACCAGCACAAAGCCACAACCAATCGCACTCGCATATAAGCTAAAAAACACCGGATCAGGCACGAAAGAGTTACTCACGCCTAATAAAATAATTAGCACGGCTAAGACTGCAATCAGCGCTAAACCTAGCAGTTCCAAACGAAACCGGCTGCGCTGCGCCCGTAAAGCATAGATATTCAAAGCTAAACGTAGCAAATAGCCCGCCCCCACCACGAAAGCTAGCGGCAAAGCCCATGCAGGCGGCAAAATCAAAGCTAATAAGACCGGTAAGAAATGAATCCAGCGTTTTGATAGCAAACCAGTTTGTGCCTCTAACAAAGGCGCGCTCAGCAAATAGAAGGTAGGTGCGACCATAAACAACAAAACATTGTAAAACCACGAATGCACCCACGGATAAGCAAATTCCAAATAAACAAAATTCAGCAGCTGAATACTTGCCAAGATCGCTAGCAGCAAAACGCTTAAGTAAGCAACTACTTTGTTTTGCTGCCGAAAAGCGAACAGAGCCAGCAAGCCGGTATTAATCACCGAGAAGCCAATCAACAGCAAGGCAAGTGCTTTTAATAAAACCATCATTAATTTTTTGCTAAGGGACCAATGAATTCACGTAACAGCGTTAAGCAGGCGGCGGACTCTTCGATAGGTAGCATATGCCCTGCTGCTAATTCGGATTTGCTGTGCAGATTGGGCAATAACTCAGCGAGTGCTCGCCCTGCTTTTAAAGGGGTCATGCGGTCATGCTGGCCAACAATTAATTGCGCGGGCGCAGTAATGTGCTGAGCTGAAATTTCGCCCTGCAGATAAGCTTGGCAAACTGCTAAATCATTGGCTAACGGGTTTTGTTGCATGATTTGGTCAACCATCGCGAAGGGTGCTAACCCGGGGACTTGTGAAATTCCAAATTGGTAGGATTCACCGAAACCCCAATTCAACATTGCTGAGACTGCTGCCGGTTTATTGTTATGCGCCAATTGCAAGAGCTGCTCATTGACTGGAATCGCAGCGCCAGTTGCGATCAAACTAAGAGAACGCACTCGTTCTGCTTGGCGAGCAGCCGCTTCTAAAGCGACTAAAGCACCTTGTGAATGCCCAACTAAGCTAACCTTATTAACCTTCAGCGCATCTAATAATTGCCATAACCAATCAGCCGCCGCCTCAATTGAAGTTAAAGCTTGCCCAGCTGATAAACTATGTGCAGGAAAATCAGGGGCAATCACCGCAAAACCATGAAAAGCAAACCAACGGGTTTGTAACTGCCAAGCGCGATGATCCATGCCACTGCCATGCAAAAACACCACGGTTGGTAGGCTTGCATCAAAATCTTTACCGCCCGTACCCAGATAAATGCGTGCTTGTTGGAATTTTAAATACATCGCCTACTCCTTGGCTACCAGTTTCAGGGCAGCCTTTAAGCCTCGGCTAAAATCAGCTTGAATATCTTGCAAGGCCTCCAAGCCCACTGAGACCCGCAACATATCAGCGCTAATCCCTGCTGCTTTTAAAACGGCTGCATCTAAGCGTGAATGCGTGGTTGAAGCCGGATGCAAGACTAAAGTTCGCGAGTCGCCGACATTCGCCAGATTGGTCGCCAATTGCAGTGCATCCATAAAGGCCAAGCCTGCCTGCAAGCCACCTTGCACACCAAAACTTAACATCGAACCGGCGCCTTTGGGCATAAGTTGCTTGGCTAATTCATGCTGAGGATGCGAACTTAGCCCCGGATAATTGACCCAAGCCACGCCCTCTTGCTGGCTCAACCATTCGGCTAGCTTCAAAGCGTTCTCGACATGTTTAGGCATTCTTAGAGCTAAGGTTTCTAAACCTTGCAGCAGTAAAAAGGCATGTTGTGGGCTTAAAGCTGCGCCAAAATCACGCATCGCTTCAGCACGCACGCGCATCGTAAAAGCCGCAGGGCCAAACTCTTCCCAGAAATTTAAGCCATGAAAAGGCGCGTAATTCTCAGTGATTGTCGGGAAAGAACGCTGGCTGGTGCCCCAATTAAAATTACCCGCATCAATAATCGCGCCCCCTAAAGCATTCCCACTGCCACCAATCCATTTGGTGAGCGAATGAATCACAAGATTCGCCCCTAAATCAATCGACTTACATAAAGCAGGTGTTGCAAAAGTGGCATCCACCACTAGAGGTAAAGCTTGCTGCTGAGTAAGCCCGGCAAGCTTGGGCAAATCTGCGATATCTAAGCCCGGATTGCCTATCGACTCACAAAATAGCAGCTTAGTATTCGGCTGAATGGCGGCTGCTATGGCGGCATGGTCATTAATATCAACAAAACTCGTCTTAATCCCAAACCGTGGTAGCGTATGCCGTAACAGGGTTGCGGTAGAACCATAAATTTGCGCAGCAGCAACGATATGATCACCTGCCGAACATAAACTCAGAAAAGTAGTAAATAAGGCGCTCATGCCTGAAGCGGTACAAACACAACCAACTCCACCCTCTAAAGCGGCTAAACGCTGCTCGAGGACGGCAACGGTTGGATTGCTAATCCGGCTATAGATATGCCCGCCCTGCTCTAAATTAAACAGCGCTGCACCTGCTGCCCCATCAGTAAATGCATAACTACTAGTCTGATAGATAGGAACTGCACGGCTACCATATTGAGACTCAGGTCGATAGCCGCTGTGCAAAGCTACCGTTTCAGGGGCAAAAAAAGAGGCTGTCGGCATAAAAGGCTCCTAAAGCAAGCAATCTGTGGGTAATCGAAGGTTATTTTTAGAGAAGCAATCAAAGCAAACTCGCTTTGTACGCATTAAGCTGAACAATTTCACCTCTCTGTTTGACTAAGTATCCTGATAGTACTGCATTTAATCTAGCTAGGGTGCTAAGCGCTCGCGGAATGCTCTATACTTGCCTGCTATTCTTAATCTATCGCGACTTGACGGGCATTTGAAACCATGTCGACCTCAGAAAAAACAGCTGTAGCGCCAAAAGTGGACGCAGCTTTAATAGAAAATCGCTTCGCACTGCGCCGCAAAATCTCGACTACCGCGTTGGCGGACGTGTATTGGGCTGATGATCTGTTCACGCCTACACAAGGTAAGCAAGACCATATTGTACTGCTAATTTTAGTCGCACCCGCTATTAGCAATATTCCGGGCTTTGCCAAAGCTTGGTCAGGGATCATGTCGCGCCCAGCTCCACCTGCGGTTTCCTATCCGAACATTCTCGACTGGGGTAATGATGGAGATAGCTATTGGTTTAGCTGTGCGAACACTCAAGGCACGCTGCTGAGTGAATATTTTAATGAGCTTGATAAGCACGGGCTAAGCCCTGATCAGGCTTTTGCGATTACCGAGACCGTTAGCCATGCTTTAAATAATGTTCAAGCGGGGGCTTTTGGCTATTTCGAACCGGGCACCACCTTAAAAACTGACACCGGTTATGTGCTACTGAATGCGCCTTTAGCCAAGGTTATGCATTCGCTGTTGTTGCAACAGACGGGAGTGCGTACTCCCTTAGCGCTAGATTCCGTTTGGCTCAGCCCTTCGGTGGCAGTCGGTGATATACCCGTTACCGAAGACGATAGTTTCTCAATCGCTAGTCTTTATCAGAATTTGTTACTATTAGGCCAGCAAAGCACTTTAACCGCTGTAGCGCGGGGCACAACACCTGTAGCAGCTAATCCTAAGCTCAAGCCAGAAGCTCAACAGTTACTTAGCCAAGCCTTATCTTTACAACGTAATCAGCGTCCAGAAAACCCAGAAGCCTTACTCAAGGGCTTGAGTCGTAGAAATCATCGTAAACGCTTATTACCGCTAGCTACTTTAGCAGCCGCAGGTGTGGTGGTTTACGCAAGCTATCACTTGGTATCGAAATTTAACGGTTTGCTTAATGAGCCAACCCAAATAGCACAAACAGCCAACTTACCTACTGCTAATACCCCCACTACTGAGCCTATTGTGGGTAAAACGGATAGCGCGACTCTCGCTAGTGAAGCCGTAACCTTAGCGCATGAGCCACCAGCACAGCCCACCGAAGTGGCTACGTCTGAGGCAGTTGCAGCCACTAGTAACACCAATTCAACGGTAGCGGTTGAAAATGAAGGGCAGATAAACACTCCTGCTGTGCCTGTTACCCAAGATACGCAAACTCCGGCTAGCAATACCAGTGTCGAACTCAGTACTACAATGACCGCTACTAATCCAGTCATAGCAGTTCCTAGCACTGCGATGAGCGCAGCAACAACAACTAGCACAGCGGCTCAAGCAGAAGTCACCCCTCTCATTTTGAAGGCGACTGAAGCTTTTAATGCGGGCAATACTTCGGGTGCTGACGGTGCTTTACCTCTATTGCGGCAAGTTTGGGCGATTGATCATCAAGACCCAAATGCGCGTGCACTACTCAATAAAGTCATTGCGCAACAACAGCAGCAAACCGAAAATCGAATTAACTTAAATAAAACCGAAGAAGCCAAAGCTTCCCTTGCACAAACTGACGATTTAATTCGTGAATTTACCCTCACTGACCGCATCGAAGAGCAAGTACGTTTAGAAAGCCAGATTGAAATTCGTGAGCGTGAACAACGCGAAGCAGGTGATTTAGTCCAGCAAGCGAAAGCAGCTATTAAGCGCGGAGAATTAGGCAAAGAAGATGGCAACAATAATGCCGTAGCACATTTAAATAAGTTGATGTTTATCCTGCCTAATAACCCAGAAGGCCGCGCTTTGTTGGAAGATGTAGTGCAAGCCCGCCAAGAGCAAATCAAGCGTAATTTGGATCGCAATAAACTGGGCAAGACTGGAGATTACCTAGAAGAAACCAGCCGGTTGATTCGTAAGTATAATTTAACCGGACAGACTCGCACCCAAGCCTCCTTAGAGCGCGATTATCGTCAAGCAACTGAAGCGGTAGCACAGGCTCGAACAGAAACTGAGCAAACAGCGACTAGATCTAATGCAACTACAGCGAATTCTGATGTTATAAGCCAGCCACAAGCAGGGATACAACAACAGGTTATTATCGTACCTCCCCCTGCTGAAGGGGAGCGTTATGTTACGCCTGTTGATGATTTAAGCATTCTCAATCAACCTAATCCTGCAGCTGGCACTCAAATTGCTGAACAACCAGCGCAACTAAATGCTAATGCTCAAGCAGTACCAGAATCGGCAAGAGCTATTCCGCCAGCAGTTCAAAATCAAGCGCCACCAAGGCAAGTACGACCTCGCCCTATACCTCAAGTAGCCATTGAAAAGGTTCAAAATCCTCCAGCTCAAACAGTGGAAAACCTTGTTAATGAGCAAGTTGAACAAACACCTGCACAACAGATAGCCGCACCTGAGCAAAATCAATCGACTACTGTAGAGCAAGTACAACCTGAAGAACTTCCTGCAGCAAGCGTGATTCAAGCACCACAAGCTACACCTGTACAAGTGCCTGCTGGTACGATTAATAACCAAGGTATTCTTGATACTCAAATCGAGGCAGCTCCGCCGACTGAGGAAGAAATTCCAGACAGCGAGCGCCGCTAAATCAATCGCGTAAAAGAAAAAAGGCTCCAATCGGAGCCTTTTTCTTAGCTAAACAGACTTAAAGTCCGAAGCTTACATCATGCCGCCCATGCCGCCCATATCAGGCATTGCTGGACCAGAATCTTTCTTCGGTAACTCAGCAACCATCGCTTCCGTAGTGATGATTAAGCCAGCAACAGAAGCTGCATTTTGCAGTGCTGTACGCGTTACTTTAGTCGGATCTAAGATACCCATTGCGATCATATCGCCGTACTCAGAAGTACGTGCATTATAGCCGTAGTTACCTTCGCCTGCTTTGATAGCATTGATAACGACAGATGGCTCATCGCCTGCATTGGCACAGATTTGACGCAATGGTTCTTCCATAGCGCGCATTGCGATTTGGATACCAACGTCTTGCTCATGATTCTCGCCTTTTAAGCTACCGATAGCTTGTAAAGCACGTACCAGAGCCACACCACCGCCAGGCACTACGCCTTCTTCAACCGCAGCACGAGTTGCATGCAGAGCATCTTCTACGCGCGCTTTCTTTTCTTTCATTTCGACTTCAGTCGCAGCGCCCACTTTAATGACCGCTACGCCGCCAGCCAATTTAGCCATACGCTCTTGCAATTTTTCACGGTCATAGTCAGAAGTAGTCAC
The DNA here is from genome assembly GCA_049290875.1 of Thiolinea sp. Lineage (GTDB taxonomy): Bacteria > Pseudomonadota > Gammaproteobacteria > Thiotrichales > Thiotrichaceae > Thiolinea. Next base: position 2,750 of record JBATOI010000028.1, on the reverse strand, counting down.
TTCCATCTGTGCCTTGATTTGCTCAACGCGGCCTTGGATTTCTTCAGCAGAACCAACACCGTCGATCACCGTGGTGTCTTCTTTAGTGATAACAACACGTTTAGCCTGACCTAAGTCTTCTAAGGTAACGTTATCTAAGCTCATGCCCACTTCTTCAGAAATGACCGTAGCACCCGTCAGAATCGCTAAGTCTTGTAGCATCGCTTTACGGCGATCACCAAAACCTGGCGCTTTAACGGCAGCCACTTTCACGATGCCACGCATATTGTTCACCACTAAAGTCGCTAAGGCTTCGCCTTCGATATCTTCAGCAATGATTAAGAGTGGTTTGCCCGATTTGGCAGCGCCTTCTAAAGCAGGCAGTAATTCGCGAATATTAGAGATTTTTTTGTCGTGCAGCAGGATGTAAGGGCTATCCAGTTCTGCAGTCATACTTTGTTGGTTGTTAACAAAGTAAGGAGATAGGTAGCCACGGTCAAATTGCATCCCTTCAACAACCGCTAATTCGTTGTCTAAAGAGTTACCTTCTTCAACCGTGATAACGCCTTCTTTGCCAACTTTATCCATCGCGTTTGCAATAATAGTACCGATAGACTCATCAGAGTTAGCAGAGATCGTGCCTACTTGTGCGATAGCATTGTTATCTTCACAAGGCTTAGACATCTGGTGTAAGCGCTCAACGGCAGCAGTTACTGCTTTGTCGATACCGCGCTTCAGATCCATTGGGTTCATACCCGCAGTCACTGATTTCATGCCTTCACGTACAATCGCTTGAGCCAATACCGTTGCAGTAGTCGTACCGTCGCCTGCTGCGTCAGAAGTTTTAGAAGCAACTTCTTTCACTAACTGTGCGCCCATGTTCTCAAATTTGTCTTCAAGTTCGATTTCTTTCGCAACAGATACACCGTCTTTAGTGACAGTGGGTGCGCCGAACGATTTTTCTAAAACAACATTACGGCCTTTAGGCCCTAAAGTTACTTTAACTGCATTTGCTAATACATTAACGCCTCTCACCATCCGTGAACGCGCTTCATCACCAAAACGTACGTCTTTAGCACTCATTCTTTAATAATCCTCTTTAAATCAATTAGTTGGGTGACTTAGGCAATAACAGCCAAAATGTCTTCTTCACGCATGATCAATACTTCTTGACCATCGACTTTCACAGCGGTGCCAGCGTATTTGCCAAACAGCACTTTGTCGCCAACTTTAACTTGTGGAGCGATACGCTCACCGTTATCACTTGCTTTACCTGGGCCGACCGACAGGACTTCGCCACGATCAGGTTTTTCAGTTGCATTGTCAGGGATAATGATACCGCTGGCGGTTTTACGCTCTTCTTCCATACGACGCACAACAACACGATCATGCAAAGGACGAATAGTCATGTGGATACTCCTCAGATTTTATTGAGTCAGGATTTATTTATAGCTATCAGGGCTTCAATTTAACCTGTTAGCACTCGGTCTTAATGAGTGCTAATAATAAGGGCGGACTTCGTAAAGTCAAGGGCAAGAAAATGAAAAAATTTTAAGATTGATCTTTGCGCACATACTCGCCTTCCAAAGCAGCGGTAGTTGGGCGATCAGCGTTGGGGTCTGGTGCACGGGTATTGCTATGGATGTAAACATCCTCGTAAACGCCTTTAGACTTAGCTTTTAAGCGCTTAGCAAACAGCTTCATCAAAAGCTTACGTGTAGGTGGCAATAGGCAGAATAAACCTAGAAAATCGGTGAAAAACCCAGGCGTCATTAAGAGAATGCCTCCGAGTAAAATGAATACCCCCTCTTTCAACTCCTCAGCAGGCAGCTGACCTTGGCGCAAATTATTTTGAAAACGCCCCAGAGCAGACAAACCCTGTTGTCTTAACAAATAAGCGCCCAACACTGAAGTGGCAATCACCAACAAAATAGTGGGTAAGGCACCAATCACCTGCCCTACTTGAATGAGCAGATAGATTTCAATCAGCGGTACGGCAAAAAATAAGATTGCGAAGATGGGGAAGGTACGCAAAACCAAAGTCCTTTTGTAGCAAGATAGGGCTTAGTATTGAGGTTTTACGCTTTTTTTCAAGCAAAAATGAGAATTAAAGGGGCTTAAGCGCTCTTCACAGCTGGCTCATTTTCATTAACGGGGGCACAAAGATGTTTAAACGGGAAAGGTTTGCCACAGTAATAGCCTTGGGCAAAATCCACACCTATCGTTCTTAAGCGCTCTAAAGTTTCTGAATCTTCGACTAACTCTGCAATAGTTAACAAGTTCATCACCTGCCCTACTTCATGTACAGCTTTAATCATTGCTGCATCGACCGGATTAGAAACCAGGTTATGTACAAAGTTACCATCAATTTTTAGATAGCTTAGTGGTAAGTCGCGCACATAATTCAAAGAGGAAAAGCCACTACCAAAGTCATCTAGTACTAAGTGGCAGCCCAAAGCATGTAACGCCTTCATGAGGCGCTTAGTCTGCATGAAATTAGCAATCGCTACCGACTCTGCAATCTCAAAACAGAGTAAGACTGGGTTAACCTTATGCTTGCTTATTTCTTCTTGAATGAAGACAAATAAATCAGGATCCTGCACTGCTTGTGATGATAGATTGATCATAAGACGTGGTTCAACACCTAGCCTTCTCCAACATAAAATGAGCCTGAAGCGTGTGCGAGATTCCAGCATAAAATGAGCCTGACGGCGTGGCGTAACCTGTTCATGATCCCTAGGATGAAAACGATCATGAACCTCGAAACACTC
>JBATOI010000027.1:0-56116 GCA_049290875.1 Thiolinea sp. | reverse complement strand
AATGGTCTTGCCCTGAGTGTGGGGCACTGCATGATCGTGATGTGAATGCAGCACGGAATATTCTCGCGCTCGGACATGAGCGTCTCGCGGGAGGAATCCTCGCCCTTTAGGGCGGGGAGGATGTCAATATCCTGTTAAAGCTTTAGCGGCTAGAGGGGGCCGTCAACGAGGTTTAGAGCTGCTGAGAAAACTACAAACTCATTTTCAGGATTAATTTGCTCAAAATTAATGTTGAATCTATATGTACTAGCTCAAAGATTTAACTGGTTAGTAGTACGCCCTTCCTTATACTGCGGCAGGCCATCCGCAATCACACTCCAATTCGCTTTCGAGCCCACATAAATATGCGCATCGGGCTGCTGATTAAGCGGCGTATCCAATGTGCCCAAACTGATTTCCACCACCTCAAACGCATCCGCAGAAAGTGCAAAGGTTAAGCTGGAGCCGCAATGCTTACAAAAGCGCCTTACCGTGCCATTCGGTGCTTGATAGGCTGCAAGCTCGGTTTCGCCTTGCAGCCATTGGAAGTTTTCACGCTTCACTGAACCGAAACTCGCAAAGGCTGCACCATGAAATTTGCGGCACATCGAGCAATGGCAATGCGCCATTTTCGGCTCAAACTGGCGGGCTGCATAACGGACTTGCCCGCATAAGCAGCCACCTTGATAGACAGGGTTTTCTGTCGTTTGCATGCCCACCTCGCTTAATCCGTTGTCCAACGGAAACCTAAAGCACCAATCGCTAAAAACACTACCGACATCGCCATCAAGATCAACAAATGCGGTGCGACCTGCCAGAGGCTTGCGCCATCCAACATAATGGCGCGCGCTGCGGTTAGTGTATGCGTCAGTGGTGACAGTTGGCTGAGCCATTGCATGATTGGATTAGTACCTTCCATCGAAAACCACACGCCTGAAAGCAGCATCATTGGCCAAGTCAGCAGATTCAATAAGCCATCAGATAACTCTTCACTACGCACCCGGCTGGCTACTAATAGCCCCATTGTGATGAGCGTGAACGTGCCCACGATCAAGACAATGAACAAATTCAAATAGCTGCCTTCCATCACAAAGTGCATGAATAAATTGGTGAGGGTAAAGACTAAAGTGCTCACACCCACGACCAGCACCATGCGCGATAATATTTGCCCAAGCAGAAATTCAGTCGCCGTGAGTGGGGTGGCATTCAACCGCTTCAGATAGCCATTTTTGCGATAGCGCACAATCACATAGCCCACGCCCCACAAGCAACTGAACATCATATTCATGCCCAAAATGCCCGGAATCACCCAATCCACATAACGGATTTGTTCACCCTTGACGATTTCTTGGGTGAGTTTGCTGCCTTCGCTGCCTTTTAACAGCAGCTCCATAAAATAGCCTTTCGGCGATTCGGTATTCACCCAATAGTGCATTTGTCCAGCGCGCAAATCCATCAGCATATCGACTTGATGCCGCCCAACTTTTTTCACTGCCGCCGCTTGTTGCTCAGCAGGTACGCTATAAAAATCAATATGTTTAGTATTTAAAAACGGATGCAAACTCAGATTAGGCTCGGCTTCAGCCGCTTGATTCTCAGCAATCACGCCGACTTTAAACAAAGGCTGACCATCGCCAGAAAAGATAAAAGCTAAGCCGACCACCATCACAATCGGCATCACAAAGCTCCACGAGAGGGCAGAGCGATCACGGATAAATTCAAGGCTACGGGCATAAATCACTGCCCCAATGCGACGCAGATTCATTGCCGTAGCTCCTTGCCCGTTAATTCTAAAAATAAGTCTTCCAAGGTACGCGGACGTACTTGCAAGCCAGCTAAAGAAGCACCTGCTTGCAATAAATCAGCGACGGTTGCATTCACGTCTTGAGTGCTAATTTCAATGGTCGGCGTGACTTTCTCCAAACGCCGATGGGGAATGTGCTGAGCAGCTTCCGGGAAGTCACTGACGGGCAATTCAATCATCACATCTTGGAAATGCTGGGCGAGCAATTCATTCGGTGAACCCTGCGCAATAATTTTGCCATGATCCATAATCGCAATCTGGTCGCAGAGGTTATAGGCTTCTTCCATATAATGCGTTGTGAGCAGCACGGTTTTGTTGCGCCCTTTGATGCGATTAATCAGCTCCCAGAAATTTAAGCGTGCTTGTGGATCAAGGCCGGTCGTGGGTTCATCCAAGAATACAATTTCAGGATCATTCACCAAAGCAATCGCGAGCAACATGCGCTGGCGCTGCCCACCGGAAAGCTTACGTGCATCCCGATCGAGATAGGATTGCAGCGAGCAGATTTCTATCAATTCATCGACTGACATATTCTTCGGATAGAGATTGCTGAAGAATTTCAGATTCTCGCGCACGGTCAGAAAGTCTTGTAAAGCCGTCGATTGAAATTGGATGCCGACTTCATTTTTAAAGCGCGGCCCCATGGGCTCGCCTTTATACAAAATCTCACCGCTGCTAGGGCTAATAATCCCTTCCATCATTTCAATCGTGGTGGTTTTGCCAGCACCATTCGGGCCGAGCAAACCAAAGCAAATGCCGGTCGGGACGGAAAAGTCCACGCCATCCACGGCTTTGACTTTGGGGTATTGTTTGTGCAGATTACGCACTTCGAGAATGGGTGTATTGGTATTCATGGGCGCATTAGAGCCGATTGTTTTGGAGCCTGCAAGAGTGCTCTCATCGAGATGGTTTTTACTAGACTAGAATAGACTTAGGCGCATTCGGCTTAATTTCGTTTCGGTGGGCAAAAACCAAGAAAGTCAGGGTTTGTGCAGGGTTGAGGCTGATTTTTCCATTGCTTACAGTGGCCGAAAGCATCAGCACGTTCGCAATCAGGATGAGTGCTCGCACAAGCACTAAGGTAGCTTAAGCAAATTAGGCAGGCCATGATAGTTTTCAGCATTACAATAGTTCCATGGATTAGTGTTTGTATTGCCCAGTATACAAGCTGCTTTTGCAAAACTAATGCAAGGATTAAGCAAGCGTTGTGTATAGTGAACTGCCATTTCCTAATACGCTATTGACTGAGCAGTCAATCAACCCTAAGCTATAATCCCAAGTCGACGGAGATTGCGATGAGCGACCACAAAATATCTGAGCGCTTCACCTTTGGTGAGTTGACAGAGGAAGCAACTCCGCTGCGGATTATGCATGCTACGCTGGAAGAAATTAGTATTAATGGCATCAGCGGCTTAACCACTAAAGGTATTAGCCAGCGTGCTAATTTATCGACTGGCATTATTCATCATTATTTTGATACTAAAGATAATCTTATTTACGCCGCTTACGTGTATTTAGTGCGTGACTTACATCGGTCTAGCCTTGCGATTTTTCGCAATGAAACCGCTCCAAAAAAGCGCTTACAAGCGATGATTCGGATGAACTTTTCTTCAATTCATATCTCTCCTGAAGCCCGTGATGTTTGGCCGCAATTTTGGGCGCAGGCTGCGCATGATGAACGGGCAGCCCGCCTATTGCGTGTCTATTATCGGCGCTTTCTAAGTAATCTGACCCATGATTTTCAGGCTTTATTAGGTGATCGAAGCAAGGCGCAAGCGTCGGCTAATTTATTGCTCGCTAGCATTCATGGCGTTTGGTTTGTGCATCGCTTTAGTGATAGCCCGAAACAAATGGAGCAAGCTGTGGCTTTAATTGAGCAGAATTTAGAGTTGCTGCTTACACGCGCATAATCTGATCAATTGCGTCAATTAATTCCAAATCGGGCTTATGAAAGAATATCCCCTGCTTGCTTTTATCAGGGTGCATGCCACGTAAGAATAAATAAAATACCCCGCCAAAATGCTCATTCCAGCTGTAATTCGCTAAGCGCTGTTTTAAATACCGATGTAGCGCCACGCAATAAATTAAATACTGCAAATAATAATGCGCATCCGCCATTGCTTGCATCAGGCCGCTATTTGCATAGGCATTCGGCTCATCACCGAGCCAATTCGATTTGTAGTCGACGATGTAATATTTATCTTCCCAGCGAAACACCAAATCAATATAGCCTTTCATATAACCGCTCAGATCATCGAATCTTAAGCGTTGAAGGGCTGCTTGAATGGGCTGCCAATCCGCAGTATCGGGTAAAAAACTTAAAATACTTTTCAGAATATCTTGATTGAGCCTTTGCACCGGGAAATAAAATTCCAGTTCATCTAAGCGATCTTTTTTGGTTAAGCAGCTTAAAGAGAAAGCTTCCAAGGGTGCTAAAGGTGTGAGCAGAGCAGGTTGTAATAAGTTGAGTGCTGCTTGTTGTAGTTCAGTGCTAAAACCTTGACCTTTCAGGTTTCTAACAATCACTGCATCGACTTGCTCAGCTAACGGCTGCTGAAAATCCGCCTGCTGCAGCATACTATGTAAGCAAATCCCAGCCCGTGAGCCGCTGGGGAAGGTCTTTAAGTCTAATCGCAGCGGTACTGAGCTATACAGCTCAATGCTCGCCGGGCGGTCATAATCAGGTTGCTCATCATGTGCCCCTTGCGCCAAGCTGCTAAAGCTCCCCACCCGTTGAATAGCAACCAATTCCTGTTTGAATTCACGGCACTGGAAAGTTTGCTGAGGGCTAGCAGCCTGATAACGGATAGCCTCCTGCTCAATAGGCAAAGGTGCATAGCTAATTGCCCCTTCAGAGTTTGCAGCTAAAACTTCTAAAGCCTGCTGCATCACTTGTTGGCGGAGTGCTATTTTGTCAGGTTTGCCAAGCGTGCAGAGAATGCTTTCACTTTCCGGCAAATGCCCAAACAAAAGCCAAGCTAGTGCAGTGTTATAGCTAAAGCTTTTATAAGTGACTGGCGCACTTAAATTAACAAGGGTACAGTGATATTGCGCCCGTGTAATTGCCACATATAATAGCCGTAGATTTTCGCTACGCTCTTCGGCACGTCGCGCTGCTTTAGCAGCTTCCAGATTCAAGCGACTGGCTTGTAAGCAGCTTTGTTTTTCGAGGGTGTCATACCAAGCAAACCAGTCTTTTTTAAGCTCGCGCTCTTGGTCATTCCATAGAAAAGGGCAGTACACAATCTTATATTGCAAGCCTTTGCTTTTATGAATAGTGACAATCTGTACTAGGTTTTCATCACTTTCTAAGCGTAGTTGATGCTCTTCGCTCGTTTGTTCAGCGGCACGGCGTTGCAGCCAACGCAAAGTGGTTTGCATGCTGGGTGCTTGTTTACGAGTTTCGACATGAATCAATTCGGCGAGATGTAAGAGATTAGTTAAACGCCGCTCACCATCCACATAAGCCAGTAGGCGCGCGCGCACCTCACGTCGATCCAGCCAATCGCGGAACATACGCATAAAGCCATGTTTTTGCCAGAGGTATTGCCAGCGGAAAAAGTCTTCGAGTTCATTATCAAAGAGTTGTGGTTCAGCATCTAAAGCAACCAGCGTTTCAGCAGTGCCGCCCATGAGTTCTGTGACTAAAGCGCGGCGTAGTTTGCTGATTTGGCTAGGTTCGGCAATCGCGATGAGCACTAATCTCAATTCAGCCGCTTCTTCCGTTTGAAAAATCCCTACTGGCGATTTTTGTACGCTGGCAATCCCACAAGCTTGCAAGGCTTCTTTGATTGAGCGCCCTTGGCGATGGCTACGCACCAATACGGCAAAATCGCCACTACTCAGCGCTTGGCCTTCAATACTCGCCAAACCCTGTTGGCCTTGCAGTAACAAGCGCGCTATATCATTCGCAACGGCTTGGGCGACCGTGTTTTGTACTGCGCTTAAACTGGCTTCCTGCTCGGGGTCGCCTTGGAAATCCCAAATACGCAAAGGGGCTAAAGCAGGCTCGCAGTGCAGTTCGCTAGTCACTGTACCGCCACTACTCACGGTTTCATAATCAATACGTTTGCTATTCCGAAACGGATCTTTTGAGCTTGCATAAAGCAGATTAAAAGCAGCCAGTAGCTTTGGCTGGGAGCGGAAATTACGGGCTAGCGTGTAGCGCTGGGTTTGTTGCACGCTATTCGCAGCTTGCAAATAGGTATAAATATCTGCACCACGGAAACTATAAATCGCCTGCTTCGGGTCGCCGACATAATAAACCTGCCCCTCCGTATTCTGATAAATATGCTCAAACACATCGTATTGAATCGGGTCGGTATCTTGAAACTCATCAATCAGCGCTACTTTATATTGCTCGGCCACTTGAGCAGCGAGGCTAGGGCGGGTTTGCAGTGCAGTTTGCAGATTAACCAACAAGTCATCAAAAGTAAGTTGACCTTTTACACGTTTACGTTCGGGCAATTGCTCGCGTAGCCAGACTAATAAGTCGCAGCGTAATTGCTCTAAAACCCGCTGCTGGATTTCAACTAAGGCTGCAAATGGCGCTAATAGCTCATCAATCAAACCAAAGAACCGATGTTGAGGCGTTGCTTGTTTGCTTTTGGTGGCTTTTTTCAGGCTATTCGCACCTAATTTAGCGAGAAGTTCTTGCTGATCAGCCGCTAGTTTGCCAGCTAAAACAGCAGTCCAAGTAGCCACTGCTTTTTGGATTTGTGCAGGCGCATAACTGTTCTGATTTAAGGCTTCTTTATCATGGAGGAGTTTAAGGATTTCAGCCTTATCTTGCGTCCAAAGCGCTCGAGCTTGTTCCAGTAAACTAGCATAGCGCTCTTTTAAAGCGATGAACTCTGCTTCAGAAATTCGCTGGCTGTTGACAATTTTTAAGTAAGGCCGACCAATAAATTCAGCCACTTCCTGTAAGAGTTTTTCGGGGGTGATTCCACTGCTACTCAGCACCACGGCATCTAAAGCATTCGGGCGCACCAAGCGTTGCTGCCAAAACTGATCGGTAAGTTGTAATTGCAAATCCGCTTCACTGGAAACTAATTCGCTTTCAAACGGAATTCCCACTTCAAAGGCATGTTGTTGCAAAACACGCTGACAAAAACTGTGAATAGTAAAAACGGCTGCTTCATCAAAGCTGAGCAGGGCACGTTGCAAATACCACAAGCGTTCGGTGTCAGCAGGGTAGTTTTCTAATAAAGCTTGATATTCGCTGTTGGCAAGCTCTGGCTGCTCATAAGCAGCAACCGCATCTTTTAAACGGGCGCGAATTCGGGAGCGTAATTCGTCAGTGGCAGCGCGTGTATAAGTGACGACTAGAATTTTGTCGACCGTTAATAGCTGTTCGAGAATCAGGCGTAAATATAGCAGTGAAATAGTCCAAGTTTTGCCCGTACCGGCACTGGCTTGGATGAGATTTTTACCGCTAAGGGGAATGCTGAGGGGGTCAAGAGCTTGCATGAGCTTATTTTATCGCGAGCACTGTCTACATAGCTAACAATAAAATTTTTTCTTTATGTGTCAACGCAAGCTGAGGGTAAGCGTTAATGTCATTAAGCTAGTGTTCAGTAAGCTGCAGAACTGCAAGCAGCCTGATAACTAGCTTTTTCACGTGGGCACAAGGATGTGCCTGCAGTGCACTACCTTTTGATATGGAGATCGTATAATGAAATCAGTTCTTATTCCTTTTGCTGCTGTCGTTGCTCTCAGTGCTAGCGGTTTAGTATTCGCGGGTACAAGTGCTGAGCCTGAAGCCCAACCTAGCGTGACGGTAACACCGATTGTTGTGCCGGTTGAGTTGAAAGTCGAACCAGCTGTTTGTGCACCTGCCGCACAGAAGGTTTGTGAAAGCATTGAGGTGAAAGCCGAGCCAAAAGACACTGAAACGCCTGAAGTCAAAGTTGAAGTGACTCCTGATCAACCTATCGAACCGGCAACAACTGATAACCCTAAGCAAAGCTAAAGTTGGCAAGGTTTAGCTCAATGATTCGTTATAAATAAAAACAAGTATCAGTGACCTGTCTCTATTGCCCTTTCCAGATCGGGAAGGGTTTTTAACAGGTTTTTAAGCCAATAGTTTCAAGCGTCGTCTTAATAATTGCCCCTGATTCGTAGCAAGATTATCCGGCAATAAAATCACCACCCAAGTTTTATCTTGAATGTGCAGATGCAAAATCGTGATTCGCAGGCTGCTGAAATGCTGGGTGAGTTTGGCCGCTTGCCATTGACCTTGCGCTGTTTCTAATTCCCAACCACCGGTTTCACGCCAGATGAGGCTTTTGAAAGTTTTAGAGCCGAGGCTAGGTTGTGAGCGCCATTCGTAAAGTCCCAGCAAGACAATGAGTAGGCTAAGAGCAAGCTTCCAAAACCAAGCTATTGGCATAAAACCCACGCTGACTAGCACCAAACTGTGGGTTAACAACATAATGCTGAGCAAAAAATTTGAGGGTTTTAGCGTTAAGCTTAGCTCTGCTTCAAAGGACTGAGCAGAACTAGTTGTAAGTAACATGAATTAGCAGTCCAGCACTTTTAAGAGCTTACGTAAACGCTCCATACCAACGATTAAATTTTGATGAATTTCAGTCATAGTGATTTCATTGGGCTGTTTACCGGCTGCCCAGTTAGCGACCACTGAGCAACTGGCATAGCTTAAGCCCATTTCTTTGGCTAAAGCGGCTTCTGGCATCGCGGTCATGCCGACGACATCACAACCATCGCGTTCGAGGCGGATAATTTCTGCTGCACTTTCTAAACGTGGACCTTGCATAGCGGCGTAAGTGCCGCCATCAATCAGCTCAATCTGTGCTTGTTTGCCAGCGGCTAATAAAGCTTGACGGAGCTTAGCGCAATAGGGCTGGGAGAAATCAATATGCGTAACGGAAGTTAAGCCTTCATCGAAAAAAGTATGGCTGCGCCCGTAGGTGTAATCAATAATTTGATTTGGAACTGCTAAAGTTTGCGGAGCCATGTGTGCGGTAATGCCACCGACTGCACCGACTGCCACTACATTCTTCACTCCAATACTGTGCAGTGCCCAGATATTGGCGCGATAGTTAATCCGGTGCGGAGGGATATTATGCGTGTAGCCGTGGCGTGCTAGGAAGGCAATACGTTTTTCGCCAATCACGCCGTGAGTAATTTGCCCAGAAGGCTCACCATATGGAGTATGGACTACTTCCCGATGAATCACTTCTAAGCCTTCGATAGCAGTGAGGCCCGTACCGCCAATCACTGCAAATGCAATTTTAGTTTCGCTCATGCCCTTATCCTATGAATTCTTTGTGTAACTATTGTTATCAGTGCCTAAGCTAAATGGCTAATTTCCTCGACAGCCTGTTGCCAATAAGTTTGTTCCAATAAAGCAGAGCGATTCATGCAGGGCTGACCGAGCATACGCTGTAAACGCTCAGCAGAAACCACGGAGGTTTGCAATTTCACTTTATCCAAAATTTCAATAATCCCAGCGCGCTTATTACAAGCCAGAATCATATCGCAACCTGCCGCTAAAGCCGCTTCAGCCCGCTCAGCATAACCACCAACTACACCAGCGGCTTCCATGCTCAGATCATCACTGAAAATCACCCCGTCAAAGCCTAGTTGACCACGCAAAATATCTTGCAACCAAATCCGTGAGAAACCCGCCGGTTGGGTGTCGACTTGCTCATAAATTACATGCGCTGGCATCACTGCATTTAGGCCTTGTTGCATGAGCTTAGCAAAGGGTAGTACATCTGCTTGCATAATTTGCTCTTGGCTGCGCAAATCAACGGGAATGGCTAAATGCGAATCGGCTTCCACAAAGCCATGCCCCGGAAAATGTTTACCCGTCGCGGCCATACCGGCTTCATGCATCCCGCTAATGTAAGCACCCGCTAGTTCAATAACAATATTCGGTTCACGATGGAAGGAGCGGTCGCCAATCACTTGGCTGACGCCATAATTCAAATCCAGCACGGGTGCAAAGCTAATATCAATATCTACCGCCCGCACTTCAGCCGCCATTAGCCAACCTAAACGATAGGCTGCTTGACGGGCTGCGAGTGGGTTTTCAGTATATTTCTCGCCTAATTTGGCAATCGCAGGTAAGACGGTGAATTGCTTCCGAAAGCGTTGCACACGCCCACCTTCATGATCAACTGCTAAGAGCAAGGGGCGTTGTGCGGCCATGCGTACTAGCTTGACGAGCGCGGTCAGCTGCTGCACTGATGCATAATTACGGGTGAAGAAAATCACCCCACCAATCGCGGGATGCGCTAATAAATCGACTTCTTCGGCGCTTAGCTCAGTGCCGGTCAAGTCCATCATTAAATTGCCAATCGGCATGAGCTAAAGCTCCTTGTCTTAAAATTATTTTCTGAGCCACGCAGTTTAACCCGATCTTGCGGAAGATGCTGTAGCTTTAAGCACCCAGGCGATCTTGGAGGATCATTTCCGCAGCTTTGGCTGCCAGCATAATCGTGGGCGAACTGGTATTGCCGGAAGTAATCGTCGGCATAATCGAGGCATCGACCACGCGCAAACCAGTGACACCGCATACTTGTAAGCGGCTGTCGGTGACTGCGCTTGGGTCATTCGCCCTCCCCATTTTACAAGTGCCAACGGGATGGAAAATGGTAGTGCCAATATGACCTGCGGCCATTGCTAACTCTTCCATATTTTGATAATCCGAGCCGGGTAGATACTCAGTTGGTTGATAAGGCTGTAGGGCTGCTTGCGCGACTATTTTGCGGGTGAGTTGAATCGCTTTCGCGGCTTTAAACCGATCTGCTTCCACACTTAAATAGCAGGGGGCAATTAAGGGTGTGCTATTCGGATCAGCATCGGCGATTTTCACCCAGCCGCGTGATTCGGGGCGCAAATCACAAACGCTCGCGGTAAAGGCCGGGAAAGCATGCAAAGGCTCGCCGAATTTATCTAGCGATAAAGGTTGCACGTGGTATTCCAAATCGGGTGTCGCCACAGAAGCCTCGGAGCGCGCAAACAAACCTAATTGACTCGGCGCCATTGTCAGCGGGCCTTTACGCATCAAGGCATATTCCAAACCCATTTTGGCTTTGCCTTGCCAGGTTTTGGAGGTTTGGTTTAAGGTTTTGATGCCTTGTACTTTATAGATGCTACGTAGCTGTAAATGATCCTGCAGATTATTGCCAACACCTGGCGAATGCACTAACACGGGAATGCCTTTCTCTTGCAAGAAGGCTGCATCGCCAATTCCTGAGCGCTGCAGAATAGCAGGCGAACCAATGGAACCAGCCGAGAGAATCGTTTCCACCCGACAACTCGCTTTGCACAGCTCGCCCTTCAAATAGAATTGAATGCCCGTCGCGCGTTTTTCGTCGAATAACAGTTTATCGCTTAAAGCACTGGTAACAATAGTCAGATTTCTACGCCCACGTATGGGATTTAGAAAGCCACGCACTGCACTCCAGCGCGTACCTAATTTTTGATTCACTTCAAATTGACTGACGCCTTCATTATTGCCGGTATTGAAATCGGTGGTATTTGGAATGCCTGCTTGTGTGGCAGCTTCAGCAAAGCGCTCGAGAATTTCCCAAGATAAGCGCTGCTTTTCCACGCGCCATTCGCCATCAACGCCGTGGTAGTCATTTTCACCTTGCCAGTAATTTTCGACGGCTTTGAAAGTAGGTAACACCTGTTTCCATGACCAGCTAGGATCAGCGGTTAGGCTAGCCCATTCATCATAATCGCGGGCTTGCCCGCGCATATAAATCATGGCGTTGATTAAGGTACTGCCCCCCAAACCTTTGCCACGCGCATACAGAATTGAGCGCCCATTGAGGCCGGGTTCAGCTTGGGTTGTATAGCACCAATCAGTACGCGGATTATTAATGCAAAATAGATAACCGACCGGGATTTTTGTCCAAATCCAGCGTTCATCATTGCCAGCTTCAAGGAGAAGCACATTGATAGCTTGATTCGCAGATAAGCGATTGGCCAGTACACAGCCTGCTGCACCGCCACCGGCAATAATATAATCGAAGCTACCGAAGTCACGCATAAGGAAGTCCTGCTGTTTTGATGGTGGTGCAAGTTTAGCCGAATCTATTTAAAAAGCGGAATGCTTCGAGCTAGATTTTGTTAGCTAGGTATCCAGCTAGAAAGGGTCGCTAGTTGGTATCTGAGGTCTAGGGCAAAATTAAGTTCAGTCTAGCTATAATTGCATTCAAGCGATAAATTTTGGTAATAAGTAACATTATTAGACGAATGAGCGGTGTTGCGCACTGAAATAAATAGTAATAATATCTATAAAATATACTTATATAAAAAATTATAACAACTTACTTATGCAAGCTGATCTGATCTACCACAAAGGCGTTAAGCACCTGCCAAATAGCTTAAAAACTAACTGCTTGGCGGTGGTAGTCAGTATTATTTTAATGCAGCCAACTCTAGCAGCAAATGTAAATAAGTTAGAAATCCAAAATAATAATGTTTCAGCACAAATCGAGTCTGTTGATAGCAGCCAAGCTGAACAGGAAAAACTCACCGCTATTATTGAAAATACCCCACCCGCCTATCAGGATAAAGTGATGTCTGCCCCTGAATTATTTGAGCTAACAACTCAAGAGGCTGAAAAAC
This sequence comes from Thiolinea sp., assembly GCA_049290875.1. GTDB lineage: Bacteria > Pseudomonadota > Gammaproteobacteria > Thiotrichales > Thiotrichaceae > Thiolinea. The sequence goes on along the minus strand of JBATOI010000027.1, from coordinate 43,725 downwards.
TAGAGCAGGGTAGCTTCCAAGCCTATTTGTTTGAAACCCGTGTCAATTATGCGGACTCTAAAACTAATAGCAGTAAGCGCCGTAAAACAGGCGATGCTGGTACTCGCTTTGAGTATCTCTATGAGACAGAAAGCTTTGGTGACTTAAAGATCCAAGCACAAACTAGCCAGCAGGCAAATAATACCGACAACAACAGTTTGAGCTTGGAAAACGATGATCCAGACACTAGTGTTACTTTACTTAATAATAGTTTGTACTTAACTCCGACAATGGCAGCGGACTCTGCTTTGGGGGACGTCTCAAGTGAGTTAACCGATGCTTTGCGGCGCGGCTCAAAGCTCTCATTGGGGGTCGATAATATTCGCGGTGCACGTACCCGGGTTCGTGGCGATAAGTTTGATATCCGCTTAGGTAGTGGCGATTTAGGTGAGTTAAAAGGTAATCCTTATTCAGGCTATCGCCAGACTGATGGGCGCTTATCATGGATTGGTGCTAGCCATCGTTTAGGTAAGAACTTTGTATTAGGTTTACAAGCGAATCAAGTAGATCAGTTTAAGCAGGTAGCCAATAGCCAGGAACAAATTAGTAGTGCTGCCCTAGCGCTAGGCTATGACGGTGATAATCAAAATAACAAAAAGCTACGTGTTACTTTGCTGAAAAGCCAGCATACCGATGAGGCGGGCTTAGAAACCACTTCACAAGGTAGCTATCTAGAAGGTGGGTTTCAAGTAGGGCGCTACATTCATGAGTTTGGTGTGTACAAAACAGAACCTGAACTTTATTTTGGTGAGAACTTTTTAAATTCAGATCAGCAAGGTGTGTACTGGCGTTTTAATCGTGAAAGTAGTCGGCTTTTTTTTAGTGCAGGCTTAAGTGCAGAGCAAGATAAATTACAAGAAAAAAACCAAGACACCGCTGCTAAAGAGTTTGGTTGGGATGGAAGTTTGCGCTATCGCATGGATCGAAACCATTCGTATGGTGGAAGTTTGCGTTTGCAACAAACCCGTTATGATAAGGCACAACAAAATGATCAACGTAGTGTATATGTCTATGCTTATTATGAATTAATTAATGCGAACTGGGGACGTAGTCGCCTGAGTACTACTCTACATCGCAATGAAAAAATAGTGACTAATGATGTAGCAGCTACCGGTGATGAGTTTCAGTGGGAGCAAGATTGGTTAAATAATTCTAATAAGATATTCAATGCTCAACCTGAATTAATAACCACTCTAGGTGTCGCTCATGATCGTAGCGAAGCAGAAACACAAACTTATCCTACCGCCGGGGTAACCGCACGTTATTGGCCAGATGCAGATTGGAGTATTAGTAGTAGCTTACGTTATAGCTCTAGAGCTGGAAAATTATCGACATCGCAAGGTTTAGCTGGTGCGCTTACTAGTGAGTATAAAATTACACAGGGTTTATCGTTAGGTGCTGCACTTAACTTAAATCAGGCCAAAGTTGATGTGGATAGCAATGGGATTAAAGCAGCCCAAACTTCGCGGAGTAATGATAAGTCAGCCCAAGTTTACTTGCGTTGGGAAGGCAACCGAGGTCAAGAGCATAGTGTGATTGGTAATAAGACTGAAGGTTTAGCTGGGACAGGTGGTGTTGTAGGTTTTGTATACTTTGATACTAATCAAGATGGACAACGCCAAGCCGATGAAGCCGGTGTGCCTGAAGTAGAGGTTTATTTAGATGGTGGTTATTCAGTGCGTACTGATAAGAATGGCTACTATGAATTTACGCGAGTGGCAACCGGTAGCCATGCGCTAACACTTAATCTAGATACAGTACCTCTTCCTTGGAGTAGCAAGGAAGATAGTTTAAGTGTAAATATTTCACTGCGAGGACAGGTAGCTGCAAATTTAGGTTTAACTAAAGGAGCAGATTAGCTCGTACTGAATGTTCGCGACACGCCAGTGTTAACGTGTTGTAAGTGTTACTTATTAATAAAAATAAATTAGGAAACCCCAAAATGAAAATGACAATAAATAAAATTTTAGCAGCCTTAGTGGCTAGTGGTTTGCTGGCAGTAGCAGGCAGTTCAATAGCTGATAGTACGTTTGGTTATAATTCAAAGGGTACTGGAGGTGTTGCTGCTGAGGCTAATGTGAAGGTAACCGTCACGGTACCAGAATTAGTGGTGTTGAGAGTTGGCAGTGCAGGTGCCGCCATTGATGAATTAAGGTTACAAGCCGCCGCAACCATTAAAGGTGCACCTGGTTTAATCACCACTGATGGTAACAATCAAGCAGCAACTTGGGATGAGTTGGCTACACCCACCCTAGATTCAGATAGACAGAAAATTGAAATGTATGTTTGGACAAATGCTAAGGGTGTGCAGCTAAAATGTAGCAGTGATACGGGTTTATCAGGCTTAAACTTGCTGCCTAGGGATATTCAAGTGGAGTCGACTATGCATCCTGGTGCAACCACTGAGTGCACTGACTCAGTCGAGATTCCAAGAAATGAAGCAATAAGTGACACTTGGGCTTACTCTGTAGATAGCACTGCCTTGAGCTCGGCTTACGCAGGTACTGCTAGCCAAGTGACCACTTATACGGCTGCGAATATTTAAACGGAAAAGAAGATGCCCATAACCTTATTGAGTTTTAACAGAAAGTTTTCCATTAAGGCCAAACTGGTTGTGGGCTTATTGCTGAGTGCCTGCTTATTTGAGCAGGCCTTTGCGGTGCTAACCCTAACGCCAATGGTGACGACGCCGCGCCGCTTGACCTTGCAAGTAGGATCTTCACAGTTTGGTACAGTGAATAGCGTTGTATTTAATGTAACGACCGATAAAGTAAGCCCTAATAATACGCCCATCGAAGGTGTTCCTAGTACAACAGCAGGTACAGCAGCGACAAATCCAGCGAATGGAGTTTTAATTAGGCTGACTAGTGAAATACCTATAACGATGGCGGGTACTTGGCAAAATGTGAAGTTAACCGTTGATTCGCCAGTCGGTTTGTCATGTATTACTGGTACAGGTTGTGGCAGCACGATCATCCCCTTTAATGCGATCAGTTGGATATCTCATAATCGGGGTTCTTATGACATAGCCGATGGGGTTTTCAGTGGTGGTTCAACCCAAACTCTATTTTGGGTGGGTAGTATGAATGCTGGTTTGAAAATGGAAAATACCTTGGTATTTACTTACGCCAACAGCACGCTCTATCCAGCAGGTCAATACACGGGGCGTATCACTTATACAGCGACTTTACCATGAACAATAAAGCTTATTATCTCGTATGGGCCGCTTGCTTATTCAGTTCAACCACCTTTGCAGAAACAGCCCGTTTAGACGACAGTGCTTCAGCTCGTAGTGTGGTAGAGGCTCGCAGCGTAACCAGTGAAACAGGTAGGCCATTGGTCGATAGTGCGTCGCCAGAGTATGTACGTGCAAATTTTGGTTGGGTGCAATATCGCTTGGCTACAGCCATCTATAAAGGTAAGGCTGCCAATATTTACTATGTCATTCCTTTGGTCATTAATGGCTTAAAAAGCCCTCATGCTTTAACAGTGACTTGGAAAACTAACGGGCAATTTAATGAGGGAGAAGGGCATGCAGGAGATCGGAAATTAGTTTGGTCAGGCACAGTCACTGACGATTGGATGGAAACTGAGTTCGATTTGCAAATGCAGGCTGAGTTAGCTCAGTTACGCCTTCCCGAAGGGAAAGTGTTTGGGTTTGAATCTTATTTCGAGATAGAAACAAATGAATAATAAAAAGAAGCTAGGCTTAATCATCGCGTGTTTAGGAAGCCTCGTGGCTTTACCTGTTTATGCGGGGCCTTTTGAGATTGCCGTTTCACCCTCTCGTTTAGAGTTAAATGCTAATACCAGCCAACGTTTAGGGCAGTCTCTAGAAATTCAAAATCTAGGCAAAGCTCCAACTGAGTTAACGCTTCGCACTTTGGATTGGACCTATTCCAATGAAGGGCAAATTACTTATCACGAAGCCTTGCTGCCTAATAGCTGCCGCCCATGGGTGACCTTAGAAAAAAGTAGCCTTAAGCTCAATGCACAAGCTAAGCGCTCATTCCGTTTTCAAGTTCAAGTACCAGCGAATACTCCGCGCACGGAGTGTCGTTTTATGGTCGCTATCGAAGGTAAAGAGGCGGCTGCCAATACTACGCTAAAGTTGGCTGGGGCGAGTTTAAGCTTGCCAGTGAATGGACGGATTGCAGTTGCTGTTTATATTGCTGTCGGTGGAGCAGAGCCAAAACTGAGTATCAAACAGTTAAATGTGCAAAATGCCAAAGGCCAGCGTATACCTGTAGTGACGGTAAGCAACCAAGGTGATGCCCATGGGCGTTTGGATGGTGCTCTGGAGGCAACTGATGCTAAGGGTCAAGAGTTTGAATTGGCCCCTGAAAATACGCCGATTTTACCAGGGCAAACGCGCACTTTACCGCTTACACCACAAGCTATTGCTAAGCAAAAGTTAAATCCGCCTGCTTATCCTATTCAAGCCAAAGGCAGTATCGATTGGGATAAAGGTAGCTTTAAAATTAATCAAGCCGTGTTCAAATGAAACGCCTAGGTTTAGCGCTGCTTATAGGTTTAATAGCAGCCTCTGTTAGAGCAGAGCTAAGCACGATGGCTGGCACCAATGCAAATTCACACAGAGCACTCACAGCGACTGCTCGTTTGGATTTCAAGATTAATATCGATAAGTTTATTTACTTTCGAGTGGGTGGGGCTAGTAGCATTGATACGGTCAGTTTAACTACTACAGCTTCCATGCCAACGAGTACTACGCCAGTGACCGCGACTAATGGGAATAATCAGTCGGTTGCTTGGAGTGGGGCTGCTCCCAGTTTTGCAACTACTAATGCCGTGGTTTTGCCAGTACAGCTAAGTAGCAATGCTGGGCAAGTTAATCTCAAAACAACCGTCAGTTCAGCTTTGAGTAATGGAACGAGCACCATTCCGTTTTCTGGTTTAAACATTAGCTCTAGTGATAGCAATTTTCCAGCGCCCCCTGTGCCAGATAGTGGTACCGGAGCTTCAGTTAATGTTACGCCTACCGCATTTAGCAATTTAGTTACTATGCGTGATGCTAATTGGTCATTTACCTATACGAGTAGTCAATCGTTGGCTGCTGGTGTTTATAATGGTGAGCTAGCGTTTACCGCTAGCTCACCATAAATTGTAGCTCAAATAGTTTTCTCTAAATTCTGGGTTTTTCTTGCACCTCAAGAGTCGAGTCTAGTGTACTCACTTCTTGCGGTGTCCAGCGTTACGGCGCTAGATCATTATACCCTCAGTGTTGATGGGCAACGTTGCTCGCCAGAACAAATTTGGGTTAAAGCGAGTATCAAGGATTAGGCTGGATCAGGGTTGGGGGATTTTGAGAGTAATAGGCTGTCCCTGCTAAAATTCATACCTGTTCAATAATAAAAGGATAAAAGCATGATTATTACTACAACGCCCAGCGTTGAAGGGCGCCGAGTCACTCAATATTGTGGGGTGATTGCAGGGGAAGCGATACTTGGAGCGAATATGTTTAAGGATATCTTTGCAGGTATCCGCGATTTAGTGGGTGGACGTTCGGGTACTTATGAGCGTGAATTGCAACGCGCCCGTGAAATTGCCTTAAAAGAATTACAAGAACATGCTCAAGAGTTAGGTGCGAATGCCGTAGTTGGTGTGGATATCGATTATGAAGTCTTAGGTTCGGGCGGTAGTATGTTGATGGTTTCAGTGAGTGGTACAGCGGTTATTTTAGACTAGTAATTTAGCTTGCTTGGTGAGTTTTTCACCTTTCGTAGGTAAATTAGTCGCATTGCTGAATGTGGTCTCGCGTGCGTATCATGCGCAGACAGCAGCAATTCCGCCGCCACACACGGAGCGTGTATGACCTCTCAAACCGGCATTTTGCGCAAAATGCATACCCGACTCGCTGAGCCTGTTGAGTATCAACTGGTGCTCAATAACACTGAAATTGCCTTAGTGCCGTTGCTGGGCAAAGCGCTGACTCTTAGCCACACTGGTAAGATTTACTGCATTCATTGTGGGCGATACACTAAAAAAAGCTTTAACCAAGGTTATTGCTATCCTTGTTTTATGAAGCTTGCGCAATGTGACACTTGCATCATTAAACCTGAGCTTTGCCACTATACAGCGGGTACTTGTCGCGAGCCGCAATGGGGTGAACAGCATTGTATGCAGCCGCATTTCGTCTATTTGGCTAACTCATCGGCCTTGAAAATCGGCATTACTCGCCAAGGGCAGATTCCTACACGCTGGATAGATCAAGGTGCCGTCGCTGCTTTGCCCATTCTTAAAGTGCAATCACGCTATTTGTCAGGCTTGATGGAAGTGGCATTTAAAGATCACGTAGCCGATAAAACGAATTGGCAGCAAATGCTTAAGTCTGAGGCTGAACCTTTAGATTTAAAAGCAGAGCGCGATCAATTAATTCCACAAGTGCAAGATGCTCTGCGTGATTTGCGCCATCGTTTCGGTGAGAATGAGGTGGAGTTTTTGCCTGAGGCAGAGGTAGTGACTATTCGCTATCCAATTCTTAGTTACCCAAGCAAAGTGAAGTCGTTAAGCTTTGATAAAGAGCCGCAAGTTGCTGGTGTACTGCAAGGGATTAAAGGCCAATATCTGATTTTTGATACGGGCGTGATTAATATTCGCAAATTCGGGGGCTATGAAGTGGAGTTTTCAGCAGTCGCTTGAAGCTTTTCGCTACTCGCTAATTTACCCAATACATGACTGACAGCGAACAGGGCAAAGCTCGCTGTCACCGTCATGACCGAACCCAAACCACCGGCACAGCTTAAACTCGTTCCTGCCGTATCGGTTGGGCGCTCGCTACACAGGCCACCTTCAGCAGTTGGGAAGCGCATTTGCTCTTCTGACCACACACAAGCGACCTCAAAGCGACGTTTAGGATTGCGACTAAAATTATATTCTTGGCGGAGCTGCTTGCGAACTTTGGCTAATAAGGGGTCTTGTTGGCTGCGTGCTAAATCGCCAAGCCGAATTTGGCTGGGATCACGTTGTCCACCAGCGCCACCTAGGGTAATCACGCGGATTTTATGACGTTTGCAATAAGCGATTAAAGCCGCTTTCACGCGGAAATTGTCAATGCAGTCAATTACATAATCCATTTCCTTGCTGATAAATTGGGAGATGGTTTCTAATTCAACAAAATCTTCTATGAGCTGCACTTGGCAGCTAGGATTAATATCCAGAATGCGGGTTTGTAGCACTTCAATTTTGGGCGCGCCAATCGTGCTAGAAAGTGCGGGCAATTGACGATTAATATTCGACTCAGCGACATTATCCAAATCGATTAAAGTGAGTTTACCAATCGCACTGCGTGCTAAAGCCTCCACTGCCCAAGAACCAACCCCGCCCACTCCCACTACACAGACGTGTGCAGCTTGAAAGCGCTGTAGCGCTAAGTCGCCATAACTGCGGGCAATCCCACCAAAACGGCGGCTAAAATCAGCTTCATATCTAGTTTCCATCGGTTTAAGGTAGCATTTTGCAGCAAGCTTGAATAGCTGGTGAAAACGGTGCAGTTGCATGCTGGCCTGCAATGCTGTATTCGTAAGCTGATCAAAATGTTTATAGGAGCTGTACATGAGGCGTCGCCATATAAACAGTTATTCCAGCCTTGTGTTAGCTACTCTTGTTGGTCTATCTAGTCCGTTGTTTGCAGACGAGTCCCGCTTTAAACCTCAGCGTGTCTTGTTTATCGGTAACAGTTATACCGAGCACATGCGTCCTTGTCTCAGCCAAATGCTCGATAATTCACCGTGGAAACAGTCACATTTTGAATTTATTACGCATAGCGGTATGCGGTTGGAACAGCATTTAACCGATACCAGCACGCTTGATAAAATTCATTCAGGTCAATGGGATCGGGTCGTGCTGCAAGAGTACAGTCGTTTGCCTGCCTTACAGGGCGCACCCGCAGAAAGTTTTCAGGTATCAGTCGCACGTTTTAGCCAAGCAATTCGTAATGCAGGCGCTAAGCCGATGTTGTACATGACTTGGGGGAGGCGTGATGGCGATGCTGAAAATCTGCAGGCTTTACCCGATTTTAAGACCATGCAGCACCAACTTACTGCATCTTATACGTCGGCTGCTGAGCAAAATCAGGCTGGCGTAGTACCGGTAGGCTTAGTTTGGTCGAAGATACGCGAGAAAGATTCGGTCTTTGGTAAAGCACTTTATGATGCTGATGGTTCGCACCCGTCAGCTAAAGGCAGTTGTTTAGCAGCGGCAGTCTTCTTACATAATCTATTTGCCGATGATTTAACCGCAGAGCGCCGCCCAGCTGTTTTAAATCCTAGCGAATGGGCGTTGATTCGCTTCGCAGTTGCTGATGTTCAATTCAGCCTGTCGCCTTAGTTTGCCAGTTTGTCGGAATTAACCCTGATGTGAGTTTTGTTAAACATCTGTGAAGCTAGTGCACTCTAGGCTGTCACCTAACAAGCGATTTTTGGGCAAATCGCGGGCTATATTTAGGAGACATTTGTGAAGTTTTATCAGCAGTTATTAACACTCGTGCCGGTGCTTTTGAGCTGCTCTCTAGCATCCGCGAATGATGCACGCTATCCCATTCGTGCTTTTCAGATAGCACCTCAGCAGGATTTAAAAGCGTTTAATGATCATTTAAAGGCAGTGGTGGCTCAGTACCCCTCTGCTAAGTTTCCCTTGGATTTATTAAAGCGCTTACCGGTTGAGCCAGAAGGACATACTAAGGCCTATCACTGGTGTGGCAAGGTGAAGGCAGGGCGGCAAATCTGTACCTTCCGCGAGGAAAATATCCCTGATACCTCAGTGGTTGGGGTCTTGCAGAAAATTACTTTTAAGTCCACAAGCACGGGTTGGTATGCCACGAATATTGAGCGCGCTTGGCGTTGTCAGCCGGGTAAGGGCGAATCTAAGTCCTATCAGACCAAGCTGTGCGATTAAGCTCGGCGGCTAAGTGATCAATGAGGTTATAAGCTAAAATTTGCCAGTCTTGTTGCTGACATTGAAAGAGTGTCAGACTGGCATTATGCAAAATGGTTTTGCCGCTACCGATTTCGCCAGCACTAAACTGAGCCAGTAGGCTATTAATTAGACCACCATGAGTCACTATTAAAGTACGTGCTTGCGGTTGAATCATCAAACGCTGCAAACCCATTAAAGCACGTTTTTGCAAGGTTTCGAGCGTTTCTTGCTTAGGAATAATGCCATCAGGGAAAGAGTGTTTGCGTTGCGCAGTGGTCATGCCGGAGCATTCACCGTAATCACGCTCCATAAATTCATCCATGATCTCAATCGGGCTGAGTTTGAGCTGCTGTGCAATGATCTCAGCACTTTCAGCTGCACGCTGTAACGGGCTGCTGATAACCTTATCCCAACTCCATTGTTGTAAATACAAGCCAGTTTGTGCAGCTTGGGCTCTGCCCACTGCATTAAGTTCAACATCTTCTAAGCCTTGAATGCGCCCAGCGGCATTCCAATCAGTTTGCCCATGACGAACCAAGCAAAAGCAGGGCGCATGAATATCGGCGGTTGGGAGATGCTTAAACACTCGCTAAATTTCCTTTATCTTCTAGCCAAGCTTTTCGATCTGAAGCGCGCTTTTTCGCCAGCAACATATCCATCATCGCTTCAGCGGCAGCACTATCATCCAGAGTGAGCTGCACTAGGCGGCGCGTATCCGGTGAAATGGTGGTTTCGCGCAATTGTAGAGGGTTCATTTCACCCAAACCTTTAAAACGGGTGACGCTAATCGTACCGCGCTTTTTCTCAGCAGCTAATAAATCTAAGCGTGCTTGGCGCTCGGCATCATCGAGAGCGTAGTAAACTTCTTTGCCAATATCAATTCGATACAAAGGCGGCATCGCCACGAATACATGGCCTGCTTCCACTAAAGATCTAAAATGACGCACAAATAAAGCGCAAAGTAGGGTGGCAATATGCGCTCCATCGGAGTCCGCATCGGCGAGAATACACACTTTGCCATAACGCAATTGGCTCAAATCGTGCTGCCCCGGTTCGACGCCAATCGCCACTGAAATATCATGCACTTCCTGTGAAGCCAATACTTGATCGGAGTCGACTTCCCAAGTGTTTAGAATTTTGCCGCGCAAGGGCATGATGGCTTGAAATTCACGATCGCGCGCTTGTTTCGCTGAGCCACCCGCTGAATCACCTTCCACTAAAAACAATTCGGTGCGCGTAATATCTTGCGAGCTGCAATCCGCCAGTTTACCGGGTAGCGCAGGGCCACTCGTGACTTTCTTACGCACTACTTTTTTACTAGCACGTTGGCGACGATTGGCATTGTTAATCGCCATATCCGCCAATTGTTCGCCAACCGTGGTATTTTGGTTTAAGTAGAGGCTAAACGCATCTTTGATCGAGCCTGCCACAAAACTGGCGGCTTCGCGTGAAGATAAGCGTTCCTTGGTTTGCCCGGCAAATTGCGGTTCTTGCATTTTGAAGGACAGCACATAGCTGATATTTTCCCAGACATCGTCCGGTGTGAGTTTCAGGCCACGCGGTAATAAATTACGAAACTCGCAGAATTCGCGCAAAGCATCGGTGACCCCTGTACGCAAACCATTCACATGCGTACCGCCTTGAATGGTAGGAATCAGATTCACATAGCTTTCTTGGGTCAGCTCGCCACCTTCAGGTAGCCATAAGAGCGCCCAATCTACGGCTTCGCGGGCTGCTTTGAGTGTGCCAGTGAAGGGTTGTTCAGGTAATAGCTCAAAGCCTTTCACGGCTTCCATTAAGTAGTCGCGTAAACCATCTTGATAATGCCATTCGATGACTTCATGGCTTTCTTCATCGGTAAAGCGAATCAATAAGCCGGGGCAAAGCACTGCTTTAGCCCGCAAATTATGCTTGAGGCGCGGAATAGAAAACTTAGGTGAATCAAAGTATTTAGGATCAGGCCAGAAGTGCACAGAAGTTCCGGTTTCTTTCTTGGCCACTTTGCCAATGGCTTCCAGTTCACTGGCTTTATTACCATCAGCAAAGTTCATCGACCAGAGCTGGCCGCTACGCTTAATTTTAACTTCTAAACGTTGCGAGAGTGCATTCACTACCGACACGCCAACACCGTGTAAACCGCCAGAGAATTGGTAATTCTGATCGGAGAATTTACCGCCTGCATGTAAAGTGCAAAGGATCACTTCCACGCCCGGCTTGCCTTGTTCGGGGTGAATATCGACTGGCATACCCCGGCCATTATCCGTCACCGTGACTGAGCCATCGGTGTGTAGCGTGACTTCCACCCGATCTGCATAACCTGCCAAGGCTTCATCCACGCTATTGTCGATGACTTCTTGCGCTAAGTGATTGGGGCGAGTGGTATCGGTATACATCCCCGGACGTTTACGTACTGGATCAAGACCCGTCAAAACTTCAATTGCGGATGCGTCGTAATTCGTACTCATAGGGGGCGATATACCTTTAAATTTATATTTAGGTTTGCATAGAGCCGCGAATTATAACGAGTTTTCGGGGCTAGAGGTAATTAGTGTGTAGCTAGTTATATAAAGCAAGCGCTTATTCATCACCTGTTTCGAGGTGGTAATTTTCATAAATTTCTTTTACGAGTTTGCCATTAAATGTCCAATGGGGTGCAGGTCGAATCGGTGCGCCATTGGGTAGATTTAATAGCTTACGGGTCGCTTCAGTCAGTGAACAAACGACTCCTTGCAGTTCTACTTTTTTCTCACCCACAACGGTGACTTGCAGTTGTCCGTCTTTAGAAAGCAAAATTGAGCCGTTAGGTATTCCTAAATCGTGAAAATTCATGGGTGGGCGCATGCGTCGTTTGTAATCTTGAGCGGATTGCTTATCGGTAGCTTCGACTTCAGCTTCCATTTGTTGCTCAAATTGGGTGGTGATGTCATCCACGCGCAATAGTTTTAAAATAACGATGGCTTGTTCGGGGTCAATTTCAAAGAATTCACGATTCGGGTTGAGGCGGTTTTTTCTAAAAGCAATATGTAAAGCTTTTTCTACTTCGGTGGCATCTTTTACTTGGCAAGCAAAGGCACATTCAAAAGGGAAAGGCACGCCCGTGCTATAGAGTTGGCGCATCCGTGCGTCGACTTCTAATTGGGTGGTTTTACCGATTTTGACTAAGTTCGGCATCGCAGGGTTGGTGAGTACGTAGACGATTTGGGAGCTGTTGTCGGTCATTATGAGCTACTCTTTGTTAATTCAGCGTGGCGGCAGTTAAGGCTTGCCAGTTTTTATTTTCTACCCAGACGAAACGGCAACGTCCGCCGCTGCGTCTTGCCCAGAGTTCGCCGATTTGGCGTTTTTCTTTATCGAGTTCGGCTATGTGTTTGCCTTTGTATTCAACCGCTAGTGTTATACCGTTTTTCAGGCGTACCAGAAAGTCGGGGTAGTAGCGGTCTTTGGCAGTTTGCAGCCAAAAGGCGTTAGGTTTGCGATCAACGTTGCGTACCCACCAGTCAATATTGTCGAGTTGGTCAATGCGTTGGGCGCATTCAAATTCTTCGCCGTGTGGCTGCAAATCGCCGATGGCGGTGAAAAAATGGTGCTTGAAATGGATGAAGCCGTCGTAGCGGGTGTTGTAGGCATAGCTGCCTTGCTTGAGGGTGATGCTGTATTCATCATGTACTTCAAAGCGGGTTTCATCCTTGAACAGGTCGGTGAACACGGTTTGTTTGGCTAATACCAGACCGCTTGCCATTTTGCGTTCTAAAGCACCGCGCAGGCGGAATTTGCGGTAAGCCAATTCTTCCAAAGTGAAGCCGCGTTCTTGCAGCAAATGCTGAATCGCTTGATTTAACCACGCCACTTTTTGCGGTTGGTCGGCGTAAACGAAGGGCAGATTCTTGTCTAGCCACGTCACCAACTCAATATCTGTCCAACCCAGTTCGATAGTGTCGATCTTGAGTTGTGGATTATCCAATTTGTCGTAGAAATCGAGTTGCAGCTTGCCCTTTTGAGTAATGGATAATTGGGCGCGGCTCATCACGTCCGCATCGGGCGCAAATTCGTCAGCGGTGAGTTTGGGATCAAAGTCATTCAGTTCCCAATCCGCATCCGAGAGGGCGCGGGTGTCAAACACATCAAAGAAACCAAATTGATGCAGACCCAATAAAGGTACGGTGGCAATAATACCGCGTTCGGCAGGCGTTGGTTCGCGTTGCTGGGGGGCGATGGCGGTAGCGCGTGCGGTATCCAGTTGTTCGCGCACGGCTTTGGCGGCTTCCGGTTGCTTAAAGGTTTCCGCCACTTTTTTGATTTGTTCGGGAGTCGCGCCGCCTTTGAGCGTTAGTGTGCTCGCTTCGGGGGAGATTTCGATTTTGTCGCGCAAGGCTTTGGGCAATATCGCAATCGCCGCGCTGCTGGGGGTAACAACGGTGTCGTTGGCGGTGGGGAGTGTTACCACCAAGTCGTTAGTGGAGGCGAATAAATCCCCGTTATGGGCATTCGGAATGTTGATTAAGTCTTTGGCTTCTTGGCGTTCAAAGCCGCTTTGCACCAATCCATCACGCAACCCTTGCACGGTGGCTGCCAATTGGTCGGAAACCACGTAGGCGTAACTGCGATTAAGAGCTTCACGCTGTTTGCGTTTGACGTGCGGCATCCGTAACACGCGCCCCAACACCTGTTCAACAGCGGTAGCAGAAGTGGTATTGCGGAAGGAAAATAGCACGTAAGCAAACGGACAATCCCAGCCTTCGCGCAATTTGTCCACGGTGATAATGAATTGCGGGTAATCGGGATCGGTTAGCTTTTTACCGGACAATTCGTCCAATGCACCCGTGGCAATGGCAATACGGGCGGCGGGGATTTGGTAATCGTCGATGAGGAATTGCCTGACCCGTTCCGGCACGAAACTTTCACTATTGGCGTTTTTGCGCTCGGCTTGAATCAGCATAATGACAGGGTTGATGATTTCGCCCGTCAATTGTTGTTCTGTTTGGGCTTCCTGCTCCAGCGTGCGTAAACGCGCCAGTGCTTCGGTCAAACAGGTGCGCCATTCGGGGTGGATTGCCAGTTCCAGAGGCAGTTTGAGCATATCTTCCGCTTGCAAGGTGGCGGCGGAAACGCTGCGTAATACGTTGGAAGGCTGGTTAAAGCGGTCAGGGGTGGCGGTCAGTTCGAGGATGCAACTGGGGTTAAAGCGTACCAAAGTATCCATTGCCAACGGTGTGCCTTGGTTGTGGGCTTCGTCCACGATGATGAACGGCATCTGTAAACGGATGGCATCCACCAGCGAATGGTCGCCTTTCAAGTCAGCGGGCAGGTGTTCAAAGTGCGACATTAACGCGCCGTTTTGTCGGTAGACGCGCAAGCCTTCGGCGGTGTCGCGTTTGAAGCTCTGCATGGTGGCAACAATGATCGTGACACCGCTTTCCAGCATCGGGCGCGTCATGTAGAGGGCTTGGTTTATGTCCAGCACATTCACCGCACCGAACAGTTCGCGCATATCCGCGTGGAGCATTTCACCGCGTGTTGTCAGGGTATAGAGGGTTTGTTCCATAATCGGCTCGGATGGGACAAGCCATAACACCAGCGGGTATTCGGTGGCGAGGAACGCGCTTTTGACCCGTGCAATCGACTGCCCCGCAATGCGGGTTTTGCCGCCGCCGGTGGGGACGCGCAAGCACACATACGGCACGGATTCCGCACCGGGTAACGGGGTGTAGGGCAAACCGTAGCCGAAGACTTCGTTAGTGCTTTCCCAAAATGCCAGTGCGGGGTTTTGCAATTCACGGGTGCGGCTGAGGAAGCCTTCGAGCGCATCCAGCAATTGCTCTTGGTAATCTTTGAGTCTTAAAACCATGTTTTCGCCGCCAGTTCGTAAGGCAATTGGTGGAAGGTGATATTGAGCTTGGTGAGCGTGGCTTTGTCGAGGCGGGTACGTGCGCCGAATACTAAGCAGGGCAGGTCTTTTTCGGGGAGTAGCCCTTGCAGCAGGTGTAAGGTTTTGGCGTTTAACACATTGCCGCCGAGGTCGGTTTTGTCTTTGAGGATGCCGTTGTAGAGCATGAAAATGGCGCGGTTTTGGAAGATGCCGAGTAGTGGGGTGGTGAACGAAGAAACCCCTCCTAGCCTCCCCTTGTCAGGGGAGGGACTGGAAGAAGAGAGTGGCGCGTCTTTCTTGCTCCCTTCCCTGATAAGGGGAGGGTTGGGGAG
Organism: Thiolinea sp.; assembly: GCA_049290875.1. Taxonomy (GTDB): domain Bacteria; phylum Pseudomonadota; class Gammaproteobacteria; order Thiotrichales; family Thiotrichaceae; genus Thiolinea. The sequence continues at coordinate 28,554 of JBATOI010000027.1, read as the reverse complement.
GGGTTTCTTCGACGACTGCAAGCCTGTGCCGGTTTCGGTGAACCAGACGAATTCGGCGAGTTGGCGGAAAGTCACGTCGGGGCGGACTTTGCCATCGGCGGCGAATAGCGGTTCTTGGGAGAGTTGGTAGAACTGGAAGCCGCTGCCGAGTCCGGCAACTTCTTTGTTTTTGGCACTGGTGTAGCCTTGGCTGACGCGCTTGACCCGTTCGGCGGTGACGGTTTGGGCGATGGTGTTGTCCATTTCCACCAGAATGAAACGGCGGTTGCCGCCATCCTCCGCGTTCTGTTTTAGCACCGCATGTCCGGTCGTACCTGACCCCGCGAAGCTGTCCAGCACCAACGAATCCTTATCCGTCGCAATCTGCAAAATCCGCTGGATCAACCGCGTCGGCTTCGGTGTGTCGAAAGCGGTTTGTGTACCAAATATCTCTTGAATTTCTTTACGGGATTCATCGGTATGACCTACTTCTTCGTGTGGCCACCAACTCCACGGAACAAATCCATCAACTTCTGACAGGTATCTAATGGTATTGGGTTGTGATGCACCGTCTTTACCAAAGTAAATACGTCCGGCTGCTTTGAGTTTAAGAAACTCACTTTCAATCGTTGACCAACAACGCCCTTCAGGTGGACGGAGGCGACGACCCGACGGCGTTTCGATCTCGTACATTTGATTGGGTCGATAACCTTGAGCTGTCATTGGAATGCCACGCCAACGCCCTTTGGGGTCATTGTTTGAGTTTTTGTAAACGGCTGCTTGTTTTGCATCAATGGGAACACGGTTGCGTGTGGTTTGGAATAGATCAGGATTTATGGCATAAACCAAAATGTATTCATGCACATCACCGATTGCTCCTCTGTTTTCACGGGAATAACGTTTTTGCCACGCCATACACGCAATAAACTTTTCCCGTCCGAATATTTCATCCATCAAGCAGCGTAAATGCCCAATTTCTGACTCATCCATTGAAATCCAAATAGAGCCATCTTCGCGGAGGAATTGTTTGAGGAGCATGAGGCGTGGGTACATCATGCACAGCCAGCGGTCGTGGCGGTCGAGTGTTTCGCCTTCCTTACCAACCGTTTCCCCCAACCAGCGGCGGATTTCGGGGCTGTTGACGTTATCGTTGTATACCCAGCCTTCGTTGCCGGTGTTGTACGGCGGATCAATGTAGATGCACTTTACTTGCCCAGCATAACGCGGCAATAACGCTTTCAACGCCAGCAGGTTGTCACCTTGCACAATCAGGTTGCCGCTTGCCACATCTCCGGCGGATAGCTGCGGTACGGGTTCGACCAAACGGAACGGCACTTCCTTGTGATGCGAGGCGACGGCTTGTTTGCCTATCCAGTTGAGCGTGGGCACTAGCAGCTCCTTGGTAGAAAAGTAGACAGTTGTTTTGTGAGTAGGCTGATGTTTGGCATAGTTCATTCTGCTGCTAGGGAGTGGCAGCCCTAGGGTAATCGGCCTAGTCGAAACCTGCAAGACTCGCTTAGCAGTGCAGTTAAACCCGAAAAATGCATCTAAGTTGCTAAGGGTTTACGTATCATTAGGCAGCACAATTCATTTCCATCGCTTAAGGTTCACTATGAAAGCCATCAAACTCAAGTCTCTTTTTCTCAGCCTTGCAAGCACGAGCTTGCTCCTTGCCCTTAGCTGCAATGTTCAAGCTAAAACCGATACGGTCATGCTTGCGGGCGGCTGCTTTTGGTGCGTGGAGCATGATTTCGCCAAAATCGTGGGTGTGCTAGCGGTCGAGTCGGGTTATACCGGCGGCACAGTCGAAAATCCGAGCTATGAGCAAGTATCAAGCAAAAAAACTAATCATTTTGAAGCGGTCAAAATCAGTTTCGATGACAGCAAAGTATCCTTGAAAGCACTCACTGATTTTTACTGGCGCAGCATTGATCCGACCGATGCTGCGGGGCAGTTTTGCGATAAAGGCACCCCGTATAAAACCGCCTTGTTCTATCAGAATGATGCGCAAAAACAGGTGTTTGAGCAGTCCTTGGCTGAGCTGAATAAAAGCAAGCCGTTTCGCGCGGACATCGTGACAGAAATTCTGCCCGCCAAGCCGTTTTATCTAGCGGAGGATTATCATCAGGATTATGCGGCTCGAAATCCCTTGCGTTATAGCTATTATCGCGGCAGCTGTGGGCGCGACCTTCGCTTGCAGTCTTTGTGGGGGGATGAGGCTTTAAAGTTTAAAAATTAAGGCTTAGCCAAAGCAGTGTGCGTCTCTCGCAGACTTGTTTAAAATTAATTATTGCAAAGAACCCATGTCAATCTAATAATAGCCTTATTACGTGTACACGGATGCAGTGTTATGAATATCACCCTTGCAGTTGATGATAAAGTCGTCAACGAAGTTCGCAAAATTGCCCAAGAAATGGGTACGAGCCTCAATCAAATGGTGCGAGAGTACTTGGAGCAATTGACTCGCCAGCAGCGGGTAAATGCCAGCTTTGATGAGTTCTTGTCTTTATCTGGACAGGGCGACTCTAAAGGTTGGGTATTTAATCGGGATGCACTCCATGAAAGAACGTAGTTTTTTCGATACAAACATCTTACTTTATACCGACGATCGTCATGATGGGGTTAAGCAAGCCAAGGCGCTGGCTTTGCTGCAAAGTGCTTGGATGAGTGGCAATTTGGTTTTGTCCACCCAAGTGCTTCAGGAGTATTTTGCAGCTGCAACCCGTAAGCTTGGCGTCCCTGCAGAAATGGCACAGCGTAAAATTCAGCTACTGAGCCAACAAGCTAATGTTTTTAGCATCACACCTGATGACATTGTGCAAGCCATTGATCTTCATCGGCTGCATAGCTTTTCATTCTGGGATTCGCTGATTGTACGCATGGCACAAAAAACAGCATGTACCCTCTTGTATTCTGAAGATATGCAGGATGGGCGTGTCATCGGTAGTGTTAGGATTGTTAATCCGTTACTTGAGCGCGTTCACTGATTTGCATGCTGATTCCTCAGAGTATGAATACTTATTCATATTTTAGAGCATCGTATGAAGATAATCAACTTCACAAAACTTTACAAACCCGCCGTAATCCAGCAATACAATCATTGCATGATAGCTCCATGTCAGCGAGACAACTGGCTCAGCGAAGCAAAGCTGATTTAATGAATAACTATGGAGTTACTAGCATGTCAGATGTAAAAAATACCACTGAAACTAATCCTGAAACGGATAGCTTAAATGTGAAGCTCAATACAGAGTCTGAAACCAATCCAACCCAGGCAAACGGTCATGGCAAGCGGGGTGGCTGTGGCGATGGGTCTAAATATTGTGGCTCATGGCAACAGGGCAAGCGCCGTTGGAAAATATTTGCTGCTGCCGCTTTAATTGCACTGTTTGGTTTTATGCTCGGCAAGGCAAGTAGTCATCATCATAATAAATGGCACCAGGGCTCTTATCAGCAGCAGATGTATGAAGGTGGGGCTAGTCGATTGCCGATGAGCATGATTCTGGATGGGATTGAAGCCACTCCAGCACAACGTGCTAAAGCCGTGGACTTAATCCGCTAATCATCCCAAGCGCTTGTTAAGAATAAACCTTTAGTTTAAAACCACAGCAGGGCTAAACTCTTAGCCCTGTTTTCCATTAAAGACCTATATGTCAGAACCCCTGTTAATCATTGATGATGATGTCCGTCTAAGCCAGATGCTAGTGCAGTATTTAGGTGATGCGGGCTATAGCGTCACTTGCGCTTATACCGGCCAAGAAGGTTTAAAGTTGGCTCAACAAGGCGACTGGTCGCTGATCATTTTAGATTTAATGCTGCCGGATGCAGACGGCTTAGATCTTTGCCGCCATTTGCGGGTTGGAGCAACAGCGGCGATTCCGATTTTAATGCTCACTGCACGCGGCGATGCGACTGACCGTATTATTGGCCTAGAAATGGGTGCGGATGATTATTTGCCGAAGCCCTTTGAGCCGAGAGAATTACGTGCGCGGATTAAAGCGATTTTACGGCGTGGTTTGCGCGATACCAATCAAAGCCAGCCTTTACGGTTTGGACGCTTAGAAATTGATCGCGAAGCGCGTGAAATTCGTGTTGATGGACAGCTACGTGAATTAACCAGTTACCAATTTGATTTGCTGGTTGCGATGGCGGAGCGGGCAGGGCGGGTTTTAAGCCGTGAACAATTGATGGATATGGTGAAGGGCGAAACGCTGGATGCTTTTGACCGTTCGATTGATGTGCATATTTCGCGGATTCGGGCTGCGATTGAAGATAATCCCAAGCAGCCACGCCGGATTATTACTTTACGTGGAGCCGGTTATATTTTTGCGCGCAGCCAAGATGGTGAGGATCATTTATGAGGCGCAAGCACTGCGAGCGAGCCAAGTCTAAATGTCAGCATGGGCAGGAAAAGCCGCAGCGTTTTGGGCGTTTACGCCGTCGTTTATTTTGGCAGATTTATCTGGTAGTGATTAGCAGTGTCGCGATTGTTTCGCTGCTCGCGGCTACCATTTTTCACTTTCGCGAGCAGGGCGCACATTTTCCCTTATTCCCCTTTTTATTGCTGACCGCGCTCATTGTTTCTTTGGGGGCTTATCCGATTGCTAAACGCTTAACTTACCGCTTAGAAGCCCTGAAACAAGGCGTAGAGGCTTTAGGTGCAGGGCAATTAGCTACCCGCGTTCCTGTCGAAGGCTGTGATGAAGTCGCGATTTTAGCAGCTAGCTTTAATCAGTCAGCGGAACGGATTCAGGCGTTGCTTGCAAGTCATCGCCAACTGTTAGCCAATGCTTCGCATGAATTGCGTTCGCCCTTAGCACGCATGCAAATGAGTTTAGCGATGCTGGCTGAGCAACAGGCTTTAGAGCACTCCATCCAAGTGCAAACCCTGCGCCAAGATATGCAGGAGTTGAATCAATTAGTGGAAGAAATTTTGCTCGCGAGCCGCTTAGATGCCTTGGAAATTCCTTTGGAGCAAAAGACAGTCGACCTCTCTGCTTTACTCGCCGAAGAATGTGCGCGTTTGAATGTGGATTGCGAGGCAAAAGCTTTAGAAATCAGCGGTGAAGAACGTTTGCTGCGCCGTTTAATTCGCAATCTGTTAGAAAACGCGGTGCGTCACGGTGGCGGGCAAGTAGCAGCACGTTTAGCCAGTCAGACTGAGCAGGTCAGTTTACAAGTTTTAGATCGGGGTATGGGTATTTCTGCCGAGGCACAAGCGCATATTTTCGAGCCATTCTATCGACCAGCGGGGCATGGTGAAAGTCAAGGCGGTTGGGGCTTGGGTTTAAGTCTAGTCAAGCAAATCGCCACTCGGCATGGCGGTGTGGTGACTTGCAATTCGCGGGTAGGTGGTGGCACGGTATTTGAGGTTTTATTGCCGCACTAATTGCATCAACTCGCCGGTAAATCCAGTTGCGCCGTTTCAGCGCTCGCGCCACAATGCGCCGCATGAAAATCTACGAACACTACTCCTTAAAAGCGCTGAATACCTTCGGGATTGAAGCCGCAGCGCGTTATTTCTGTACGCTACGTACACTCGGCGGACTGAAAGCAGTGATGCTTTGGCGGCGTGAACATCCTGAGTTACCGGTGTTATTCCTCGGTGGCGGTAGCAATATGCTGTTTATTGCCGACTTTCCGGGCATGGTCGTGCAGGTGCGTTTAGAAGAGCGCAAAGTCATTGCTGAAGATAAGGATTATGTCTATCTGCGCGCGGGGGCGGGCGAAAACTGGCATGAGTTTGTGTGCTGGACGCTGGAGCAGGGCTATGCGGGCTTAGAAAATCTGTCCTTGATTCCGGGTACGGTCGGTGCAGCGCCCATGCAGAATATTGGTGCTTATGGGGTTGAGCTGAAAGATGTTTTCTATGAGTTAGATGCTTTGGATTGGCGCACGGCTGAGCTGCGTAAATTCAGTTTAGAAGATTGCGCGTTTGCGTATCGGGATAGTCATTTCAAATCAGTGGAGCCGGGGCGCTGGTTGATTGCAGCAGTCACTTTTCGCTTGCCTAAACAGCCCGTTTGGAAAACTAATTATGCGGGTGTGAGCGAGCAGCTTGAAGGGAAAACTTTAGATGCCCGCGTGATCAGCGCTGCCATTATTGCGCTGCGCCAATCTAAGCTGCCTGATCCCGCAGTGATTGGCAATGCAGGGAGCTTCTTTAAAAACCCACTGGTTACTGCGGAGCAATTCGAGGCTTTAAAAGCAAACTATCCGAACTGTCCGGGTTGGCCTCAAAACGAACAAGTGAAGCTGTCGGCAGGTTGGCTGATTGATCAATGTGGCTGGAAAGGTAAGCGTACCGGCGATGCGGGCACGTATGAAAAGCATGCTTTAGTGCTGGTGAACTATGGCCAAGCAACCGGCGCTGAGATTTGGCAATTGGCGCAAAGCATTATGGCTTCAGTGCAGGAAAAGTTTGGCGTGCGCTTGGAGGCCGAGCCGAATATGATGGGTGGCTAGTGTGTGTTGGTATTCACCGTCGGTTTATGTGCCGCGAGGTGAATTTGCCCGGCTGGGTGGCGAATCACTAAAGCTTGATGGCAATGTGGGCAGTTTAGATGAGTTTGTAGCCATGCGGATTGTTTGACCTCTTCAAAGATTAGGTGTGCATCAGCATGACTAACACCAATACTAAGGCGCAAATGCTCTAAATGTCTGAGATCAGAAAATTTTAAAGAGTCTTGTTCCAAGGCCTGAATCACTTCCATCCGAAATAAATTGCGGCGGTGCATGAGTTCATTCATAAACCCTGAAGCCAGAATCGCTGTAGGCAAGGCGGCAATCGCTACGCCTATAATAATGATAAAGCCCGCCAAGATCTTACCTAAGGTGGTGAGCGGAACAACATCTCCGTAACCAATCGTAGCTAGGCTCACTGTTGACCACCATAAAGCACGCAAAATACTACCAAATTCTTCAGGTTGTTGTTGGCTTTCAACTAAATACATGCCAGCGGCAGCCAGTAAAATTAACAGACACAATACTAAAATAGCAGAGCTTAAAGCCGCAGCCTCTTGTTGTATGACTCTGATTAATAAAGTCATCGCTTGTGAATGACGGGTGAGTTTGAACAGGCGCAATAGGCGTAAGCTCAGCAAGATTCTAAAATCACCTATGCCCAAGAGCGTACCTAGATAGAACGGTAAAATAGCCAATAGATCAATTAAGGCCATTGGTGTGAGCAGATAGCGTAAGCGTCCACGCAGAGGATGATGGTATTTTTTCTGTGGCGATTGTGGGATTAGCCAAACCCTTAAGATATATTCGACAGTAAAGATGCTAATTGAAAATAGCTCAAAATAATCGAAAGCCGTGGAAAATCGTTGGTAGATATTAGCTTCAGAAGCTAAGACAACCGCCAAAACATTGAATAGAATTAAGCCCGTCAAGCTGTAATCAAACCAGCGAGCCATGGAATTACTATCCGCTTGTTCTAAGCAGGCATACAATTGTTGACGTGTCGGCCACATAGGCGTTTTTCTCGTTTAGGAGCTGGTACGCGAAGATAACATAGCGTGATTTTATGGTATAAGACCGACATGATTTATACACCTCCAGCTGATAAAGGTTTAGACCTGTACTATCTTGATGAATACTTGCTTGTTGTGAACAAACCGGCGGGCTTATTGTCGGTGCCGGGGCGCGGTGAGGATAAGCAAGATTGCCTGATTAATCGGGTCATGCGTGCATATCCTGATGCTTTTATTGTGCATCGTTTGGATATGGATACTTCGGGCTTGCTGTTAATGGCGCGTGGCAAAGCGATGCAAAGTGCTTTGAGTATTCTGTTTCAGCAGCGCACCGTGCACAAACGCTATATCGCAGTAGTCGGTGGGCAACTCAAGCAGGCAGAGGGCGAAATTAATCTGCCGCTATTGTTAGACTGGCCGAACCGCCCGAAGCATAAAGTCGATTTTGAAGCGGGTAAGCCTTCACTCACACGCTATCGCTTGCTGTCTTATGCGGCTGAGGCTGATTTGAGCCGGGTGGAATTAGAGCCTTTCACCGGGCGCTCACATCAATTGCGCGTGCATTTAATGAGTTTGGGGCATCCGATTGTGGGGGATGAACTCTATGCGCCACCGGAATTAAACGCCAAAGCCGAGCGACTGTTATTGCATGCTTGGCAATTGGGTTTTCAGCATCCGATGACTCAAATTGCTCTACAGTTTGAATGTGCTCCCGAATTCTAGCTCGTTCCCATTTCTAAATACTTCGCCTTGCGATAATCGCTCGGTGGAGTGCCCGCTGATTTCTTAAAAAAACGCGAGAAATAAGCAGGGTCTTTAAAACCTAGAGACTCTGCGACCCGCTCTAATGATTCTTGGGTGTAAATCAAGCGGCGTTTGGCCTCTAATAAAATCCGTTCTTGAACCAAGCTTTTCGCGCTACTACCCGCTTTTTCTTGGCATAAGCGATTTAAGCTTGAGACTGAGGTATGCAAGGCATTGGCATAGTTTTGTACATCCCATTGTTCGCGGTAATGGGCTTCCAATAATTGCCTAAATTGTTGAAACGTTTGGCTGGTTTTCGGGTTGTTATGTATTTGAGTTTGACTGTACTGTAATTGTCGCCAGAGTGTCATCAGGAGCGTGCCAATTAGCCAGCTCAGCATGGCCTCTTGGCCCATGTAGGGCTGTTTTAACTCTTGGCGGATTAAGCTCAAAAAGTTTTGGAATTGAGCAAAAAGTACATCTGCTGATTCAAAACCGACGGTGTGTGGATTGTCTAATAAAACTGCTAAACCAGGGCATTGTTGAGTTTGAAAATTGAGCAATGAAGCTTCAACGGTTAGAACCATACCTTGAGTGTCAGCGGGAAATTCGAAACCGTGCACACAGCCCGGTGGAATGCTAATCGCCCAATTACCGTTTAAGTGATGGGTATGTTCTTCTAGTTTGACTTGCAAACTACCATTGATTAAAAACAAGATTTGAAATAAACGGGTATGCCGATGCGGTTTGATTAGCCAATTATTGGCGCGGCTACGATCGGCAATGTCTTCAATATGCACTAAATCAGTGGGTGCTTGCCCGCTAGTTTCGCCGTAGAGGGCAAACTGTGGAATTAGTTGTGGTTGCACACGACTCATGGCTGTCTCTCATCCATCTTTATAGGGCTAGTTTAGAAGATTGACTTAAAAGTACAAGTCTTTGCTGTGCCTAGGTATTCAGCCGATTAGAGATTTATTCGATGATCAAGCCACCAAGATTGAGGAGTGGCGGAATGAAAACCTTAAAAACCCAAGTGGCTATTATTGGTGCGGGGCCATCCGGCTTATTACTCGGCCAATTGCTTGCCAAGCAAGGCATTGAAACTGTTATTTTAGAGCGTGTCACTGGCGATTACGTGTTGGGGCGGATTCGTGCTGGCATTTTAGAGCAAGGCTTTGTCGAGCTAGTGCGTGAAGCAGGTGTCGCTGAACGCATGGATCGCGAAGGCGAAGTGCATGAAGGCTTTGAAATTGCGGTGAATGGCAAAACTACCCATATTGATTTAAAGCGTCTCACCGGTGGAAAAGTGGTTGTTTGTTATGGGCAAGTCGAGATCACCAAAGATTTAATGGATGCACGTGCAGCAGCGGGCTTAGTCACTTATTACGAAGCTTCAACAGTACAGCCACATAATGTTACATCTGAACAGCCTTCAGTGAGTTTTGAATATCAAGGTGAGCGGTACGAATTGCACTGTGACTATATTGCAGGTTGTGATGGTTTTCATGGGGTATCACGCCAAACTATTCCGACAGATATACGTACTGAATACGAGCGCGTCTACCCGTTCGGTTGGTTAGGTTTACTCAGTGATACGCCACCCGTTAGTGAAGAGCTAATTTATTGCAAGCATGATCGCGGTTTTGCCTTAGCCAGTCGGCGTTCGGCCACTCGTTCGCGTTATTACTTACAAGTGCCACTGACTGATAAATTAGAAGATTGGTCAGACGATGCCTTCTGGGCCGAGCTGAAAAAGCGGTTACCTCCTGAAGCGGCTGCGCGGTTGGTGACAGGCACGAGCCTTGAAAAAAGTATTGCCCCTTTGCGCTCTTTTGTGTGTGAGCCGATGCAATATGGACGCTTATTTTTAGTCGGGGATGCCGCACATATTGTTCCGCCTACCGGCGCTAAGGGCTTGAATTCAGCTGCTTCTGATGTCGCGACTCTGTATAAAATTATGCAGCGGGTTTATCAGCAGGGCGATAAAGATTGCATTAACCAATATTCACCGATTGCTTTGCGCCGAGTTTGGCACGCTGAGCGTTTCTCGTGGTGGATGAGTAATATGCTGCACGATTACCGCGATATGGAGTTGAGCGATATGAAAAGTGGTACTTTCAGCCGTTTTATGGATTCAGAGCTGGATTATTATTTGAACTCTGATTTGGGGCGCACTGTAATTGCTGAGCAGTATGTGGGTTTGCCTTATGAGGAGTTGGCTGATTAGTTAAGCTACGGCTTAGTGGTCGCTGTTTCTACAGTGATTTGCACGTATAATCTGTGCATTATTGGAGTGTCACTTGGGAACTGCTTATGTCAACCGACTCTGTGAGAGCGACTTATTCGATTTCAGAACATGATTTTTTAGCGGCCAGCCGTTTGAATGAAACACCACCCGTGCGTTTGATTTTAATGTTGGTTGCGGTATTAGCTGCTTTGTTTGCGGTTTATTGGGTCGATTACTATGGATTTGGTGATCTAGCTTTGGGAAGTTTAATCGGCGTGCTGCTTAGCTACGCCTTTTTGCATTTTGTAGGTTCACCTTACAAATCCAAAAAGTTTTACCGAGGTTTTAAGGCGCTGCATGAGCCGTTCACTGCGCAATTGCTGCCAACGGGGGTCGAGATCGCCTCCAGTCACGGCTCTAATCTATTACTATGGAAAGATATTAAAGATTGGAAGCAGAATAAAGATTATTTGCTGCTGTATCCCAAGCCCGATGTGTTTTATGTATTGCCGAAGAAAATCAGCGAGCAGGGTTTTGATGGGAGAGCTTTAGTACAGGCTTTAGAGCTGTATGTGGGCAAATCGAGTTAACAAAAGATTAAATAAAAAGACCTGCATTAAGCAGGTCTTTTTTTGACTGTTTGGTTTAGTTTTAAACCACAGAACCGTCTTCGTTCGCGCCTTCAATCACTGTCTCTTTCGGAATTAAATGTTCACGCTTCAGGCCAAATAGCATTACCAGGGGTGATGCCACTAAAACTGAAGAGTAAATACCGAACATAATGCCGATAGTTAAAGCTAAGGCGAAATTATGCAGAGCCTCACCACCAAAGAAGAACATCGCTAAGACCATGATTTGAGTCGAAGTATGAGTGATGATCGTCCGTGACATAGTGACGGTAATCGCATTATCGATAATGTCAGGGATGCTGGTATCGCGCATTTTGCGAATATTTTCCCGTACCCGGTCAAACACAACAACGGACTCGTTCACTGAATAACCTAAAATCGCTAGCACCCCTGCCAAGACAGTGAGATCAAACTGCCATTGGAAGAAGGCAAACATCCCTAAAATGATGACCACGTCATGCAGATTCGCAATCGTAGCAGCTACCGCAAAGCGCCATTCAAAGCGGAACGATAGGTAGATGATAATGCCTGCCGCCACCAATAAGAGTGCCAAACCACCATTTTCATACAGTTCTTGACCCACTTGCGGGCCAACAAACTCAACGCGACTGAGTTGAACATCAGGGCTTTCAGTTCTCAGGGTTTTTAGTACCTGGTCACTGACTTGCGCCCCTGATTTACCCTCTTCGACGGGTAAGCGAATCAAGACATCTTGGGTAGAGCCATAGTTCTGTACAAAGACTTCAGAGAAACCTTGGCCTTTTAAGGTCTCACGGATATGTTCGATGGGTGCTGCTTGCGCATAGCGCACCTCAATCATCGTACCGCCCGTGAAATCAACCCCTAAATTGAGGCCACGATACAGCAAGAAAAATACAGCAAAGACAAAGGTACCTAGAGAAATAAGGGTCGTTAACTTCCCATATTTCATGAAGGGGATGTCTTTTTTGAAATGGAAGAATTCAATCATGATCCAGCCCCTAAATTGAAATATCAGTTAAGCGTTTACGGTAGCCATAGACCAGGTTGGTCAAAGCCCGTGAAACGGTTACTGCACTAAACATGGAAGTCAAAATACCTAAACACAGCACCACGGCGAAGCCGCGCACCGGACCAGAGCCGAGCATAAATAAGGCAATACCCGCAATTAAGTTGGTGAGGTTCGAGTCTAAGATAGTCCCCCAAGCACGTTCATAACCGGCATTGATCGCTACTTGTGGAGAGGCTCCATTCCGTAGTTCTTCGCGTATCCGTTCATTAATCAATACGTTGGCATCAATCGCCATACCCAACGTTAGCGCAATTGCCGCCATACCGGGTAGCGTTAAAGTCGCTTGGATCATCGACAGCAGTGCGAATAATAAGAAACCATTCACAGCCAGAGAAATACTCGAAATCACCCCAAATACACGGTAGTAAACGACCATGAAAATGACGACCGCAATGAAGCCCCAAATATTAGAGTTGAAGCCTTTGTCGATATTTTCTTTACCCATGCTTGGGCCGATGGTGCGTTCTTCGACGATATACAGTGGTGCCGCTAAAGCACCTGCACGGAGTAATAAAGCTAAGTCGCGTGCTTCTTTCGGTGAGTCTAAACCCGTGATTTGGAAGCGCTTGCTGAGTTGCTCTTGGATGCGTGCTACATTAATAACTTCTTGGCTTTTAACCGGCTTGCGGACTTTCTGTCCATCCACTTCGACTTCTTGGAATTTGGTTTCAATATAAACGACGGCCATCAGTTTCTGGACGTTCTCGCCAGTTGCTTTACTGAAGCGGCTAGCGCCAGTGCCGTCTAAGGTAATATTGACGGAAGGCTGGTTGTTTTGATCGAAGCCTGAGCTGGCATCAGTAATATATTCACCCGTCAACATCACTTTACGCTTGAGCAAAATCGGAGTGCCATCACGCTCTTTATAAAGTTGCAGACCAATCGGAGCGCGCCCAGTAGATTGAGCTTGTTGTGCATCACTGCCACCATCATCCACTAAGCGGAATTCTAAGGTCGCCGTTGCTCCTAAGATTTCTTTAGCCCGCACCGTGTCTTGTACGCCGGGTAATTGCACGACGATCCGGCCTTTACCTTGTTGCTGGATAACCGGCTCTGCTACACCTAACTCATTCACGCGCTTACGTAAGGTCGTGATGTTTTGTTGAATGGCAAAACGCTCGATGTTCAGGAGATTCTGTTCAGACATCGTTGCAGCCAGAACAAAGCTACCATCTACCTCTGTTTTATCCCAAACCAATTCATTATTGATATACGGTTTGCTTAAAACGGGCGAGGCAGCATCGCGCTCTTGTTCAGTTTTGAATTTAGCAACTAACTTATCGCCTTCACGCGCAACCCCTAAATAGGTGAGTTTAGCTTCACGCAAAGTATCACGGAATTCATCTTCGTAGCGCTCATAAGCTTTATCCTTAGCAGCATTCATATCCACTTCCATTAAGAAGTGCACACCACCGCGCAAGTCCAAGCCTAAATACATCGGGTTAGCGTGTAGGGAGCGCAGGAATTGAGGTGTGGATTGAGCCAAGTTAAGTGCAACCAAGTACTTATCACCCGCAGCGGCTTTTAAAGCTTCTGAGGCTTTTAACTGAACATCGGTGTCAGCGAAACGGAATAAGACTTGCGAGCCATTATTTTCACTAGCATGAAAAGTTAAGCCTTGGTCTTTTAAAGCTTGCTCAAAGCGCTGCATTTCAGCAGGTTCAATCGGCTGCTCAGTTTTAGCGCTGATTTGCACAGCAGGCTCAGAGGGGAAAAAGTTAGGAACAGAGTAGATAATGCCGATCAAAAGAATGATCGCAATCATTACATACTTCCAGACTGGATAGCGGTTCATTGTTATATTCCAAAACAAGCTCCTAGGCTGAGAAGGTCAACAGCACAGCCTAGGTGAGCGGGTATAAAAGGAGAAAAATCAAGCGTTTTTCAAAGTCCCTTTGGGTAGTACAGAGGCAATGGCTTGCTTTTGTACTTTGATTTGCACATTGTCAGCGATTTCGAGTTGGATGAAGTTGTCGCCAATATTCGCAACTTTACCTAACATGCCACCACCTGTAACGATTTCGTCCCCTTTGCTCAGCGCGGCTAACATTGTTTTATGATCTTTAGTGCGCTTTTGCTGAGGACGAATGATCATGAAATACATAATGGCGAAAAATACCGCCATCATCAAGACCATTTCAATTAAACCACCACCAGCAGGACCGGCTGGTGCTGCTTGAGCCATCGCATCAGAAATAAAAAAACTCATACATGATCTCCTTAAAGTTCAAAATAGAAGGGCGCATTGTGCCGTCCCTGAAGTAGTTACGCTATTTCCCACGCAAAGCTCAGCACGCTCGGTAGCTGTTTCGCTTGCATGCGACACAATAAAATTCGGTCTAACCCCAAAGCAATTCCCGCCGAAAACGGCATACCTGCTTGGATAGCTGCCATAAAACGTAAATCGAGCGGAATATCTTGTACTTGCTGCTCTGCATCAGCAGCCAGTACGCGTTCTAATTGGCGAGCATCGGTTTGCTCTTGATAACCATTGCCTAATTCCAGTGGCCCTAGATACACTTCGAAGCGTTCCGCTACCCAGTTACCATCTTCCAAATGCACACGCGCTAAAGCGGCTTGCGTAGCTGGATAATGACAAATAAAGGTCAAACGATCACTAGGGAAGCTGGCTTCAATACAATGCGTAAACAGCAAATCGAGCCAAGCTTGCAGGCTTAATTCACCTTGAAAATCAATTTGCTGCTGCTGAGCACAAGCCCTTAATTGCTCAATAGACGCTTGATGGGGATCAATCCCTAAGATTTCAAGGAAGGCTTGGCGATAAGTCAGTGTTTGTGGCGGAATGGTTAAATGCGGAATCGCCAAGTGTAAGAGCTCTGCGACTTCTTGCATCAGCTGCTGATAGCTAAAACCCACCCGATAATATTCCAGCATGGAAAATTCTGGATTATGTTTGCGCCCTGATTCATCTTGCCGCCACACTTTGCAGATCTGATAAATATCGCCACTGCCTGCGGCTAATAAGCGCTTCATCGGATATTCGGGAGAAGTGTGTAAATAGCGCAAACCATACGGCGCATTTACACTGAAACTGCCAATATTCGGATCGGTATTACCCGCTTGGGAAAGCGCAGGCGTTTCCACCTCCATGACACCGCGTGCATGGAAAAAAGCGCGTAGCTGCTGATAAAGGCAGGCACGCGCTTTGAGAGCTTGAATAGAGCAGCTTGGTTGCCAGTTCACCCCATCAATCCTTCAACTGCTTACTTGACGCGAGAAATGTAGTCGCCAGTACGGGTATCAATGCGCAGGACTTCATCCTGATTCATATATAAAGGGACTTTCACGACGGCGCCGGTTTCCAGAATCGCTGGTTTATTGCCACCGCTGGCAGTATCACCCTTTAAGCCTGGATCGGTTTCAACAATTTTCAGCTCAACGAAATTCGGGGGAGTGACGGTTAAAGGAACTTCATTCCATAATGTCACGACGCAAACTTCATTACCACGTAACCATTTCACGGCATCTTCCATCGAGCTAGCAGGGGCTGCAACTTGCTCAAAAGAACCATCGGTGGCCATGAAGTAATAGTCATCACCTTCTTTGTAGAGGTATTCCATTTCGCGGTCGACTACATCAGCAGCCTCAACAGAGTCGCCAGACTTCCAAGTTTTTTCGACGGTACGACCAGTTTTTAAATTCTTTACGCGAACCCGGTTAAATGCTTGACCTTTACCCGGTTTTACAAATTCGTTCTCAACGATGGTATAAGGATCACCGTCAATCATTAGTTTGAGTCCAGAACGGAACTCGTTGGTGCTGTAGCTTGGCATAGCCTTGTTGCTCTCCAAAAATCACTCAATTTAAAATAGGTGCGTATGATAACCGGAATCGCTGCAAAAAATCAGACTAAAAATTCAAGTTCATTAACAAGTTCATCTTGGCAGCGTGCTTTAGCTTCGGCGGTACGTGATCCTTTTGAATTGATTCAGCTGTTAGATCTGCAAGGCCAAGAGGCTGAAATTAGTTTAGAGGCAGCCCGGCAATTTCGCTTATTAGCTCCGCATAGTTATGTGCGTCGGATGAAAAAAGGCGATTGGCAGGATCCTTTATTACGTCAAGTGTTGCCTTTAGCAGCGGAAATGCAGATGGAAACTGGGTTTTTAATGGATCCAGTCGGTGATACAGCGGCGATGGTGTCGGAGGGGGTGCTGCATAAATACCAAGGGCGGATCTTATTAGTCACGACGGGCGCCTGTGCGATTCACTGCCGTTATTGCTTCCGTCGCCATTTTCCTTATTCGGAGGCCAATCCTGCTCGTGATCAGTGGCAAGAAGCGCTTGATTATATTGCGAGCAACTCTGACATCACCGAAGTCTTATTAAGTGGTGGCGACCCGCTAACTTTATCCGATGAGCGCTTGAGCCTGTTATGTGAGCGTATTGCTGCGATTGAGCATGTGCAGCGCATCCGTTTTCATACGCGCTTGCCAGTGGTATTGCCGGAACGCATTGATGAGCGCCTATTAACTTGGCTAAACCAATTAAATAAACCAGTGATTATGGTGATTCATGCTAATCACGCCAATGAATTTGCGGATGCTGAAGTCCAAGCAGGCTTAAAAGCGTTGCGCGAAGTTGGGGTATTATTACTTAATCAAAGTGTTCTGTTGCGTGGGGTGAATGATAGCGTTGCGGCTTTAGCCGCTTTGAGTGAAGCTTTAGTGGCTGCGCAGGTGCTGCCTTATTACTTACATAGTTTAGATCGAGTCCAAGGTGCTGCCCATTTTGAAGTGCCTGAAGAGGAAGCCAAAGCTTTAGTGGCGGCATTACGCTTGGTTGTGCCGGGTTATATGGTTCCGCAATTAGTGCGCGAAGTCGCTGGTGAAGGTGCAAAGACGCCGCTTTAAGCTTTATTAATCAGCAGGCTAAACCTACACTAAGTGCATCATCAAGAGCAGAGTCGAAGCATGGCAACCATTGAACATCCAGCCGCAGTAGCAGCTTTTAAACAGCGCTTCGGCGAGCTATTCACCACCAATCAAAGTTTACGTGAGCAGCATGCGAATACGCAGACTTGGCTGCCGAATCAGCCTGCTGAAGGTGTGCTGTTTGCGACCGATAAGCAGATGGTGGTGGATGCGGTCAAATTATGTGCTGAGCATCGCTGCCCGATCATTCCCTTTGGCACTGGAACTTCCTTAGAGGGGCAGGTGAATGCGCCGCAAGGTGGTGTCTGTATTGATGTGTCACGCATGGATAAGGTTTTGCAGATTCATTCTGAAGATTTAACCGTAGTGGTGCAACCCGGCGTGACCCGCGAAGCGTTAAACCAAGCTTTGCGGCATACCGGCTTATTTTTCCCAATTGATCCGGGCGCGAATGCGAGCTTAGGCGGCATGGCCTCAACCCGTGCTTCGGGCACGAATGCCGTGCGCTACGGAACGATGAAAGATGTCGTGCTGAGCTTAGAAGTGGTAACGGCTCAAGGTGAACTGATTCGTACTGCCAGTCGTGCGAAGAAAAGTGCGGCGGGTTATGACCTCACGCGGTTATTCGTTGGTTCTGAAGGCACGCTCGGCATTATCACTGAGTTGAGTTTAAAGGTTTTTGGTCGCCCTGAAGTGGTCGCGGGTGGCGTTTGTGCTTTCCCGAGTGTGCTGAATGCTTGTAATGCAGTGATTATGACCATTCAAGCAGGTATTCCGGTCTCACGCATTGAGTTATTGGATGCTTTACAGATTCAAGCCTGTAATCGCTATTCCAAACTAACAATGGCTGAGCAACCGACTTTATTTGTGGAGTTTCATGGCAGTGCAGCAGGGGTTGCAGAGCAGGCTGAGCTGTTTGCAGGCATTGCGGCTGAGGTTGGCGCGCATGAGTTTAACTGGAGCAGTGATCAGCAAGAATTAGCGCAATTATGGAAAGCACGGCATAACGCCTTTTTTGCAGCACAAGCTTTACGTCCGGGCGCGCGGGCTTATTCGAGTGATGCTTGTGTACCGATTTCGCGTTTGGCGGAATGTGTGGAGGCGACTCGCTACGATTTGGAAGCGTCTGGCATGGTCGCCACGATTTTGGGGCATGTGGGCGATGGTAATTTCCATATTATTCTGTTGGTTGATTTAGCTGACCCCATAGAAGTGGAAAAAGCAGAAGGTATTGTGTCACGTATTAGCCAGCGGGCGATTGCGATGGATGGCACTTGCACGGGCGAGCATGGCATCGGGCAAGGCAAACAAACTTATTTACGGGAAGAGTTAGGCGGGGCGGTGGATGTGATGCGCACGCTTAAGCAAGCGCTTGACCCACTTAACTTAATGAATCCGGGGAAAATTTTTAGTTAGGCAAACGCTCTTCGACTAATAAAGGTAAGAGCCACGGTTTATGCTCGGCAATTTCCGCACGACTTAAACCGCTGAGTTCATAGGGAAAAACCAGCCAATCTTCGGTTTGATGCAAGACAAAATCAGGTTGTAATTGGGTTGCATTGAACGAAGGGCGCTGCCACAAACTAGCGATTTTTACTTGTTCGGGCATATTGCGCTTGAGATGAGTTTGTAAGCGTTTTAGCACCGCTTCAATCGAATGGCCTGAGCTAAACACATCATCCACAATCAGCAGGCTATCTTCACGGTTGAGGGTTTCCAATAGATATTGCGTGCCATGGACGCGAATGCTTGCACCTTGATCAGCGACCATCTGTTGATAATGTGGCTGCCCACGATAAGAAGTACGTAGCGCTATATGATTACTCTGAATGCCTAAAGTTTGTAGACATTCCTGCACATAAATTCCCACCGTACTGCCGCCACGCCATAAGCACACGATAAAGCTTGGGCGAAAGCCGCTGGCGTAGATTTGTGTTCCTAAGCGGAAGGAGTCGAGAATCAATGTTTCTTCATCAAGAAAGCGTTTTTGCATGAATCTAGCCTTGCCTACAGTGAATGATTGTTTCAGGGAAACGATTAGCTGATAATCGACGAAGCTTGGCTTGGAAGCAAGTGCAAGCCAGTTCTCAGTTAGAAATCAATAAGGAGTTATAATCATGGCAGAGTGGCGCAAAGTTGCAAAAGGGTTCGCTTTAGGTGATGGGCATGTCAGTACGAAAGAAGTCGATCTCCTAAAAGCATTAGTACTAAAAGACGGCGAGGTGAGCAAAAGCGAGCTGGAGTTCTTAGAGGAAATCAAAGCAGAAGCCAAAACTTCTGTGAAAGCACTGGATGATTTGATCGCTGAATGCAAAGGCATGATTAAGTAAAGAGCGGATTAGGGCAAAATGAGTACGAAGCGTTATCTAAGTGCACAAGGTTTACTGGAAGATTCGTTTCGTCTTGGGCATCAAATTTTGCAAGCTGGGTTTGAGCCGACTTTCATCATTGCCATCTGGCGCGGCGGTGTACCGATGGGTATCGCCGTGCAAGAGTATTTGAGTTTTCATGGTATCCAAGCCGATAATATTGCGATTCGCACGGCTTCCTATTCAGGAATCGACCAGCAAGCTCGCCAAGTTCAAGTATTCGGCCTTAATTATTTAGTCAAAAATGTGCAGCAACACGATCGCTTGCTGATTGTGGATGATGTGTTTGATACCGGGCGCTCGATTGAAGCGATTATCAACGAGCTACAACGTAAAGCGCGTTTAAACACACCTGCTGATATTCGGGTGGCAGTGCCTTACTACAAACCGGCACGCCGACAAATCGAGCGTGAGCCTGACTTTTATTTGTACGAAACCACCGAATGGTTGAAGTATCCGCATTCGCTAGAAGGCTTGAGTGCTGCAGAAATCCAAGCACATCGGCCAGCAATTTATGCGATTCTGCAAGACTATTTGCCGAAAGCAGAGGCTTAACTATCGCCGAAATTTGTTAGCTTGTCGGCTAATAAGCAGACAAGTGGATTTCGTGTAGCTTAAAGCTTGACAGTCATTAGGGGCACGATTATTATTCGCAGCCTGTTCAGCGGGAATAGCTCAGTGGTAGAGCACAACCTTGCCAAGGTTGGGGTCGCGAGTTCGAATCTCGTTTCCCGCTCCAGAATTCTGGAGCATATTCTGGATAATGTTCAGACTGTTAGCCAGTTGTGCGGGAATAGCTCAGTGGTAGAGCACAACCTTGCCAAGGTTGGGGTCGCGAGTTCGAATCTCGTTTCCCGCTCCAAAATTCAAGTTAGGCTGGGTGGCAGAGTGGTCATGCAGCGGATTGCAAATCCGTCTACGCCGGTTCGATTCCGACCCTAGCCTCCATATATTGCAATGCCCAGGTGGCGAAATAGGTAGACGCAAGGGACTTAAAATCCCTCGGATGGTAACATCCGTGCCGGTTCGACTCCGGCTCTGGGCACCAAATTAAAATCTAGCTTAGTCTAGTACATCTATAAAGCCTTGATTCTTAACTGAATCAGGGCTTTTTTGTGTCTAGGGTAGTCTAATTTATCTATGACCATCTAAACAAAACAGGTATATAGACAGGTATATGAACTGTGGAGCATATACCTATGGCGGTTAGTGTCTCAGATGTGAAACTGAAAAGCGCCAAGCCTGAAGCAAAGCCTTACCGAATTCCTGTGGGTGAGAATGTGTACTTGGATGTACTTCCGAATGGGCGCAAGGTCTGGCGGATGCGTTACCTTAAACCACCTGAAAAGAAACCTGCTATTTATACCTTTGGCGACTATCCCGATATACCCTTAAAAGAAATTAATGGGCTAGCGAAAGCAGTTAAAGAGCTGGTTAAACAGGGTAAAGACCCAACGGCTTACCGTGAGCAACAAAAAACCAAGAGCGAAGCCGAGCACCAAGCCACTTTAAGAGCGCAAGCCCATTCCTTTGAAACCATTATTAGGGATTGGCATCAACACCGACGCGATGTGAAAGGACGCTGGAAGAGTGAAAAGAATGCTGAGGAAGTATTGCATACACTCGCGGTGAATCTATTTCCAGATTTAGGAGCCTTGCATATCACTGAAGTGACCGCGCCCTTATTGCTGGAAACTATCCAAAAAGTAGTAAAGCGAGGTGCACTAGAAACAGCGCATAAATTGAATCGTTGGCTAGTAGATGTATTCCGCTATGCAGCGCTTAGAAAACTTGTGGCGCATAATGAAGCCGACAACCTAAAAGGCGAACTACCAACACCAATTAGCAAGAATAACCCTTACCTAAAATCAGACGAAATCGGCGCATTCATTCGCCAAGTTGAAGCGGATACCGGCGGAGAAATAACTAAAATAGCTATCCTGCTTACTCTGCACTGCTTAACCCGCACTCAAGAAACCCGCTTTGCGCAGTGGTCAGAGTTCGACTTAGAGGCCAAGCTTTGGCGACTGACAGCGGAACGCATGAAGATGAAGAAACCGCACGCTATCCCACTGACTCCACAAGTTATAGCACTCTTGGAGCGTTTGCGACCCTTCACCGGACATCAACCTTATCTATTTTGGAACAGTTCCATAGGCAAGCCGTTTTCAGAAAATGCCATGCTGCAAGTGCTGTACCGCTTAGGGTTAAAGGGAAAACTCACGATTCACGGCTTACGTGGCACAGGTTCCACCGCCTTGAATGAGGCCGGATTTAGGTCGGATATAATCGAAACTGCTTTAGCACATATCGAAAAGAACGCAGTCCGAGCGGCCTATAACCATGCGGACTATTTAGAAGAGCGTATTCCTATGATGCATTGGTGGAGTGATTACTTGGAAGGGGTAGAGCAGGGCGCGCACATTATCCCAATACGCCACAAAGCAGTATAATTTCACATGCACGCCTAGCCCGACGGGGCGAAAACCGGCAAACCTTCACCGGCTGGCGTGCGGATTTACTGAGGGTATGAATGTGAAGGTGTGTAAATGTATGAAGTTAAAAAGGCGATATATAAAGTATTCAATAAATGGAATTCTGAATATCCCGCTGTAGCTATAAGGCAAGAAAGCAGAATGCTGTTGATGGAGGAGGGGCTTAATAAATTCTCTGCTAGTGATGTGGATAAAATAAATTTTGACTGGATAAAAGAACTTAGGGAAGAGGCAAGATTTGTTCATGCTTTTCATAGGCCATTAGTCGGTGATGTTTCTGGGGGTAGTGGGGCGCGGGGCAATCCATACCGGAGAAGGTTACCAAGAGAAAAGTTAAATCCTGATTGGCGTTTTTGGGGAATGATGCCTAACGTAACTTTGCAGCAAGCCGTGTTCCTATCGATAGGAGTTGAGCCTGATGTACAGCACAAGTTAATGCGGGAGGTAGACAAAGCACGGCGCTATCAGCATTACGCAGAAGCTAGAGAGCTTTTAATCTTGAACGATATGATTGTTACGAGGCAGCGTATCGCAGAAAAGTATGTAAGTAATGAAGAACTAACATTAATGGAATTTTTAACGATTTTAGATAGGCTTCAGGTCCATTATAGCGGTCAGTTCAAGCTGGCTGCACAGAGGGCAGAGGAGAATAGAATATTATTGGGGTGCATTAGCAGAAAGGATGAAATTCATTCATTAGCCATAAACAATAGACAGCTACAAGAGCCGACTAAAGTGCCAATGCCTATAAAGGGTAATAAGAAATCTATGCAGGAGTGGATTGTTTATATGATTACCCAAGAAAAAGGACTTTCTTTGGATAGCATTCTTCATACTGGCTTACAGCAAGAGTTAATTAATCACGCAATTGGGAGTTATGGCTATAAGGATGGAACAGCAGTTAAAACAGCATGGGCTGCTTTAGGTTTGAAATCTGCCCACAAAACCACATAAAACACCATTAACACCATCAAAAAACACTATTTCCCATCATATTAAACACCATTCAATCTAGTCAATAGTACCTCTGTCTAATTCATACAGAGGCTCTATTAATGACATCAGAAGCAATACAAACCCGCACCCAGCGCCAAGCAGCAAAGCTGCAATTCAATAAGGTAGCAGCGGAAAACTTCCCACAAGTCGGCAATGTCCGCGCTAATCAATGCGCAGCTTATTTAGGCATTGGTTTATCGACCTTTTGGTTATACGTCGAGCAAGGCCGAATTAAAGCACCGACTAAATACGGTGTTCGCCTTTCGGTCTGGGATGCGGTTTATATTCACCAGCTGCGAGAAACAGGCATTCCACCTGCACCGAAAAAAGCAGAAGGGGAGGCCGCCTAAATGCCAGACGAAAAAAAGGCCACCCCGACGGCAGCCCATGAAACCCAACACCATCATAACAACCTAGATAAACCCTATAAACCAAAATCACAGCGCGAACGGCGCGTATTGGCTGCATTGGTCAATGGGTCAGTGATTCGTCACGATTTAGATACGATAGTCGGGACTGACAACGCGCCCGAATACGTCTCTCGATTACGCTTGGCAGGTTGGGACATCAGCACCGAGCGAATTCCCGTGATTGACCGAGACGGCCTCAAGGTCAGAGTAGGGCGCTATTGCCTTTCAAGGGCGCATCGTGCGCTTGCTCAGACGATTTTAGGGGGCTTGGCATGAAGCAAGTCTATGCTGACATACAGTCAGAGCGCGAAATTCTTGGCGGATTAATTCTTGCAGGTAGCAGAGGAAACCAACTAGAGCTATGGGCGGTTTGTGAACCGCTTAGCCTAGAAGATTTTTATCGGGAAGATTCACGCCAGTTATGGGCAACTATATCCAGCATGATGCGGGAAGGGCTGTTATGTGATTTGCTCACCCTAGAAGCGCGCTTAATTAAACTCGGCAAGCTGCAAGACTTAGGCGGCCTGAGCTACCTTGGCGAACTATGCAGCCAATCCTATGCAACCCATGAAGGAAGCATGAAGGCGAGAGTTGACCTAGTGTTGGGGGCATCGAAAAAGCGACGGTTACAGGCACTTGCACAAAAAATAGAGCAGGGTTTAGCCGATGGGCGCGAATCTGAAGAAATCGCCTTAGTGGTATCGGGTGAACTGGAGCGTATTGAAAACAGAACGGCTAAGCATGAAGCGCTTTTTATAGCTGCATCCGCGTTAATTGCTAATCCTCAGCCGATTGCTTGGCTTATCAAGGGGGTGATGGAACAAGACAGTACTATCATGTTGTTTGGTAAGTCGGGCGACGGGAAAAGTTTTATTGCCTTGTCGATGGCCTGCTCCATTGCTTCGGGGTTGGATTGGTACGGGCACTCAGTGGAGCAAGGCACTGTTGCTTATATTGCAGGGGAGGGTATACCGGGCATTAAGCGGCGCGTAGCGGCTTGGTGTCAAGCTGAGGGGGTAGCGCTAGGGAGTGGCCTTTATGTGGCGCGTCATGCCTTAGTGCTGCCTGAAGAGGTGAATGCATTGATTCACCATTTAAGGAATATGCCTAATCTAAGGCTAGTGGTGTTAGATACCGTTCAAAGAACGATTGGCGGCGATGAAAATAATACCAAGGATGCAGCTAGTTATATTCGTGCCTTGGATGCGATTAGAGAAGCCTTGCCGGGCGTATCCGTGATGATGGTTCATCATTCAGGCCATGCCGAAGGTCGAGCGCGGGGGAGTGTTGTATTCAAGGCTTCCTCTGATTTAGAAATGATGACCACGCGAGATGCTGAGAACAGGCTGGTACTCAGTTGCACCAAGGCCAAAGAAGCCGAGCCGTTTAAACCAATGGCTTTCCAGTTTTTTACTGTGGGCTTGCTAGGTTGGGGTGATGCAGATAATCCCGTCACATCGGCGGTATTGCATCAATTAGAAACGGTTTCACCGACACCAAGGCAGGAAGATTGGCGCAAAAAAATACGGGGAGGCAACCAAACAACCGCCATGACCATTCTGGAAACGATGGCATCCGCTTCAGATACCGGATGGGTGAAGCTGGAGGGCTGGGCAAAAGAAACCCTGTCTCAGACGGGCATCAAAAAGACAAGCCGCTTCCATAATGAAGTATCTGCCAAGCTAGAAGATAAAGGGTTCATCAAGATAGACGAGGGGCATGTCTGCCTATTGGTGGGACAATATGCACGGGAAGAATTGAGGGAAGAACAGGGCAGAAATGGGAAGAATTGGGAAGAATTTAAAAATCAGGTAGCTGAAGAACGGGCAGAATTGGGCAGAGAGGTATATATACCTCTGCCCATTCTTCCCTCTTCTACCCAAGAAAACGAATTCTGCCCTAAGCCTGAGTATGCAGAGGTGCATCATGTGGGTTCTTTAAAAGGTGCGTAATGAGTAAAAAACAACGCGGTACTAGCTCAAGTGTAGAGCTGATTCCAGCGAGTAGGTCTACCCCAAAGATTAACCTACAAAATGCAGCAGCAATTAGGCGCGAATTAGCAGCCGTCTACAGGGACGCACGAGCCGGAAAAATCGAGACTCAGGACGCAACACGCCTAGGCTACTTACTGAACCTATTAGGCCAAGCTCTTGAACGCGAGGTTTTAGAGAATCGTTTGGAAGCATTAGAGGCTCAGCAGCCATGAACAAAACACTAGCCAAGCGCTTAAATAGTTTGGAAGCGCGGCTATCACACCAAAAAGAGCCGGTTACGATTATAATTCTGCGCGCTATTTTTGCGCCCGACCGTGACATCTCACCAGAGATTACAGGCATGCAATGCAACGGCGAATATCTGCCACGGCTGGAGGGTGAAGCAAGAGAGGCTTTGCATGAACGCGCCAGTGCGCACTTCAAGTCTGTTAATGCGGGTATCGTGGTGCAGTTGAGTGAGGTGTTTTAAATGACCATTGAGCAACTGGACGCGATGTATAAAAAATCTTACGCGCTGGCGCTGGCAAAGCGTAACCCGACTGCAATGGTCGCGGCGGTGATAGCACTGGCTAAGTTGCACGGCCTTAACGCCCCTGATAGGCGGCTAGTGACCCATAGCGGCAACGTTCCAGCTACTCTCTCACCCGATATGACCGTGGAAGAAATGAGCCGCGTTTATGAGGATTTGCGACGGGTTAGCCACCATTGACCGGCGGCAAAACGTCGGCAGTTTTCAAAGAAGCGCGCACGCGAGACGGGAAGACTTATTTCCGGCTCTTTATAGGGGTTCAAAAGGACGAAATTCGTTGTTTTAAGGAAAATCAACAGGTTAAGCCACTTACCCTTTGCCTGCTTTGGCGAGTTCTTCTCTGATTACTTCTCTTAGTCGTTCTTCAGATACACAGGTGCTTAAACCTGTGCTTTTCAATGCTTGCTCAAGGCGTGCGGTTATCTCAGCGTTTAGGGTTCTATTGTTTGCCTTTGCCGATTCTTCTATCAGTGCTTTCAAGTCTGGTGAAAGCCTGATTTTCATTTGGGGGTAATCACGTACTGATTCCATGCCGCGCATTTTGAACCATTGTGGTGTTGACAGCAATGGACCACGGTGGTCTAATCAAATGCATGTGAACCACGGTGGTTCTGAGGTGAAATATGGCAGAAACAGCAAAAAAGCGTTTCAGCATTGGCTTAGAGCCTAGCTTGCTGGAATGGGTGAAAGAAAAGGCACTTCAAGAGCGGCGCTCAGTCGCTGGGGTGATTGGCGAAATAGTCAGATATGCAAAAGCAAAGGAGGCCGAAGAACACAAGCCCAGTGAAGGCGCATAAACGAAAAAGGCCGACACAAGGCCGACCTTTTAAGGGCTTATTGAGTATTCAGACCACTCTTTAAGCCGTGCTAAATACCGATAAACCATTAATTTGAAAGGAACTAGCAATATGAATACTAGCAAACTCCCCACAGATGCACTAGATACCCCTAGCGCATCCCGTGCTAAGCGCTTGAATGACATCCTAGGCCATGCCTACCAACTGGCGGCTATTAGCAAAACCATCAACCTATGGGCTTGTGATGAGCCAGTGAGAGAAACGCCTACCTTGATGCTGGATTCTGGCGATATCGTCACCTTATCGGGCATGGCTCAAGCCAGTGCGCAAGCGATTGTTGAGCTGGCGGATGTAGAGGGGTCAGAAGTATGACTACGCGCACCACTATCTACAATACCGACCGTCCTTTAAAAGTCGTTCCTACTCGTGCACTGGTGGCGACATTAGGCGCTAAACCTACCCCGTACTGTAATACGGGGGGTTATGAAATTTCAAAGGAAAGCAATCAGTTAGAGAAACCCGCTTTTAATAATCAAGACAGCATTACCGCTCTTGACTGGTTACGCCTGACCACCAATGACCTAAAAAGTTATCGTGACACTATGTCGGATTTGACCATCAATCCAGAACCCAACGTGATAGGGCAGCATGAAAAATGCACGGGCATTCTGGAAGAGGCAGGAATGCAAGTGCACTGGACCGACAAAGGGATGCACGGCTATGACGTTTCAGCATCCATCAAAATCTGGAAGGATAACGACTATTTAACGGTGGGGAGTATTGCCTATTCCGAGGGAGGGCAGAATAAGGGCGGCTTATTTGAATTGACGGGTGTGGGCTGCAAAGTCCTGCAGCTTGAATACCCTGCACTATGGTTAGAACTCTACAACGTCCTACTGCTGGCAGAATGGCGTATCAGTCGCGTGGATATTGCCTTAGACCTCAGTGGCGATTATGCCCAAGAGCATGGCTACAGCGTGCCTCTACTATTTAAACAAGCGGTGAATGAGGGCTTATTCAAAGCGGATGCACAGCGCAACCCACTGATGAAACAAACCTTTCACACGGCTGGCGATTGGTCGCCTTTAGTGTGCGGGAATCTTAGTGCAGACACTTACGACCCTTTACAACACTGTACCAGCGGCTTAACCGCTTATATCGGCAACCGCAAAAGCTCAGATGACTTTTTTAGAATTTACGAGAAAGGCAAACAGCTACTAGGCGCAATGGCTGAGCCGGAAAGTATTGACCGTGGATGGGTGCGGATTGAGCACGAAATGAGCCGCAAGGCCAGCGGTCGCACTATTCCCTTAGACGTGATGCTCAGACCCGATGAATACTTTTGTGCAGGCCGCTCTAATGTTCGCGCCATCATGGAACAACTACGCGCACACCGAGACTTACAAGCCATTCAAAGCTGGCAGCGTGCCCAATTCAAACGCGAAAAGGGGTTATTGCTATCAAAAAAGGTGCATTGGGCGCGGCACACCTACGGGCGATTACTGCGAACGCTACAGGACAAGGGCTTGAGTGATTCGGAGATTGTCGAAAAACTCTCAAAAACAGCCGGTTTAAAAGAATTTGTCTTCGATTTATTGGATGCCTCCAATCCGGCGGATGATTTGCTCAAGGAGGCCGCGTAATGAGCCTACCAATCACACCAGAAAACGGAATCTCTTCCCCAAGTGAGGCCACACCTGACTACGGTTACGAGTTGATTGCATTCGTCACTGCCCTACTCTTGGTGGTATTCATCGGACTGATTCCCACCTTAGCTGAGGCCAATTTAAAGCAATTACCCTTTTGCTTAATCGGCCTAGCCTTCGTATTCGGGGCGCTCTTGGCTTACCACCACCAACACCATGCACGCTTTTGGGCATTTATTGCCGGTGCTGTTTTGATTGTCTTAGGGTTTTAAGGGAGCGCAAACCATGAATGAATTAGTTACCTACCAACACGGGGCACAA
>JBATOI010000026.1:0-3177 GCA_049290875.1 Thiolinea sp. | reverse complement strand
ACCGCAAAGTGATCTTTGACCTCAACTGCCTGAGTCCGTCCGGTGAGCGCTTTATCGTCGAATTGCAGCGCGTCAAACAAATCTACTTCAAAGATCGCAGCCTGTTCTACTCCACCTTTGCGATTCAAGAACAAGCGAAGCGGGGGGATTGGAACTACAAACTGGCCGCCGTTTACACTATCGGCATTCTCGACTTTCTGATGGATGACCACGAGCAGGACGTGCTCTATCACGCTCAACTCAAAGACCAGCATAACCGTCTGTTTTACGACAAACTGAATTTCATTTATCTCGTCCTGCCCCGCTTTAACCTGCAACCGCATGAACTCGTGACCTTACAGGACAAATGGCTGTTTGCGTTCAAGCATTTACATGAACTGGAAAGCATCCCTAGTGAGCTTCAAGAGGCCATTTTTCAACGCTTATTTGCCATTGCTCAAGTGGCACAACTCCCTGCTGAGGAACGTCAAGTCTATGAGAACAGTTTGAAGGACTATCGAGATTTTATGAGTGCTCAAGATACCGCCCATTTGGAGGGCTATCAGGAAGGAGAGCTAGTGGGCATCGAAAAGGGCAAGCAGATGGGGCTGGAGGAAGGTAAACAAATGGGACTGGAGGAAGGTAAGCGCGAAACAGCACGCCGCCTTTTAGCCAAAGGAATGAGTGTGGAACTGGTGGCTGAACTCGTCGGTTTATCCCTTAAGGCGGTTCAAGCGTTAGTTTGATCAATTTTTCTGTGCAAAAATAATTCATTTCGATGCCACACCCTAGCCCTAGTAAGACTTTGGGTATAGCTCAAAACTGCCTAATTTTTGATTTATGAAAGAGGTCTAATAATCTTAAGCTCTGCAAGAGCCGGCCCACTGATACAGGTAGCTAACTTTGGTTCGTTGATGATCTTTTGGCGTTGTTAGCAGTGTTTGCAGGAAAGCATAGACACCAACCCAAGAGCCGTGGAAGAATTTCAGCATGGAACAGAAAACTTACACAATATCCGACTTAGCCAAAGAGCATGAAGTCACTCCACGCACCATTCGTCTCTATGAAGAACTGGGCATTGTCGCCCCGCAACGTGATGGTAATAAGCGCATCTATGCAGAACGTGATCGCGTGCGTTTGCGCTTAGCGATTCGAGGCAAAGGCTTAGGTATGAGTTTAGCCGAAGTCAAAGAGCTGATTGATATGTACGACAATACTGGGCGGGACGAAAAAAAACAGCTCAAACGCTTGTTGGAAAAACTGCAGGAGCGCCGCGATATTTTGTTAGCGCAGCGCCGCGATATTGAATTGACTCTTGCGGAGATTGACCGAATTGCGGATAAGGCGCGCTCCACCTTAGCCGATTTAGACAAAGCGAAAGCTAGCTAAGCAGTTGATCGACATAAGCAGGTACGAGCTGGCTAGCGGGGCCATTCAAGGATTCATCGAAAATAGCGCTATTGCTGGTCGGATCGAGATTAAGTTCCACCGTGCGTGCGCCTGCTTGCTGAGCAATTTGTACAAAACCCGCTGCTGGATACACTTGCCCAGAAGTACCAATCGAAATGAATAGTCCACAAGCCATCAGAGAGCTATAGATTTCTTCCATTTGCAAAGGCATTTCGCCGAACCAAACAATATGCGGGCGTAAATTGCCCGTTTGCTTGCAACAAGGACAGACGGTGGCGGTGCTTAAATCTTTGTCCCAGTGATACACGCGGCCAGTCCGTTGGCAATGAATTTTATTCAATTCGCCATGCATATGAATCAGCTGAGTACTGCCGCCACGCTCATGCAAATTATCCACATTCTGCGTTACTAACAGCACCTTGCCCGGATAGGAATTTTCCAAGCGGGCTAAAGCAAGATGCGCTGTATTAGCTTGTATCGCAGGATCATGGAGTTGTTGGCGACGCGCATTATAAAATTCGTGGACTAAAGCCGGATTCTGGGCAAAGCCTTCAGGTGTAGCTACTTCTTCAATACGGTGGTTATGCCAGAGACCATCAGAGGCACGGAAGGTTTGAATGCCAGATTCGGCAGAAATACCTGCGCCAGTGAGAATAACAATATTGGGTGCTTTAACAGAGCTCATAAGTTTGGTTTGATTTATAAATGAGCAACTATTTTACCACGTTTCTGAGCTAGCTAAAGCACCCTCAATCAGCTTGGGCTTAGGTCACTCTAAATAAGACGGCATCGCCGTTTTGGGCAGCGCGTTGATAAAAAGCCACTAAGTCTTTGATATAGCGTTTAATCGTGGCTAAGTCCGTTTCCATTTCAGGCTTATAGCGGCGCTCAATCGTAGCGGTATCAATACCCGCCAGTGATTCTGCCAAAGCAGCGGTCTCATTAGCCCATGAATATTGGCTGGCTTCAGGAATTGCATCCGTTTTCTCTGAGTAGACATTCATTTCTGGCCCTAGAATTTGTGTGAGTTCATACCAAGCATCCTCTGCCTTGGCGTAACATTCGCGTGGCTGCTCGTCGAGATCATCATAGAGAAAAGCTAGACCCAAAGAGCCATCGAGTAGATCTTCCAGTTGCTGATCAGATAAGGCGTAAAAGTCTCCACCTAAGCTCATAGTTATTGATCCTTTTGTTAATGTTGAAGTGCTTAAAATGATAGGAAAAAGTGAGTGGCAAAAATAGTAAAGTAGATGAGGGAGAATGTATAGATCGACTTGATGCTTCTGATTTTCAGAGTGTAAATAGGTCACCAACTAAAGAATGAGTTTTAAGGTTTATTATTTATATTGAATAGGTACAATAGGTTTAAGCAAATCTCAAGACATTAGATGTCATTTTTTACCAAATTTTAGAGCTTCCTCTGTGGACAATAACAAGCAGGTCATCGGCATTCGTTGTCATAACTTCGGCGAATCAGAACAGTTTTTGTACAGTACTTTATTAGAGTATTTTTCTAAAGACACTATATTTTTTATAGTCGATGAGATAGATAAGCCTAAAATTTTCCCTGATTGGGTTAATAAAGTTTCATTAGACTCTGCCTTTATTGCGAGCAATCATCTTTATGATAAACCTAAAGTGGCTTGGCAATGTGGTGATTATTTTGGTCGTGTATTTAATTAGTTGAAGAAGTGTCTGGCAATGTATTCGCCGATGACCTTGTCATGAATGTCCACCGACTTAGAAAAGCAAATGGTGCGTCGGGCTAAACGCTTTAAATGCGTTCTG
>JBATOI010000025.1:0-13402 GCA_049290875.1 Thiolinea sp. | reverse complement strand
TGAAAGTGTCAGGCTTTGAAAATGGCTTCTTTGTGGGTGCAACCCTGATTGATCACGTTAAGCCAAACATGCTTTCCTACCAGGAAGAAATCTTTGGCCCTGTGCTCCAAGTCATGCGGGCAGAGAGCATGGAAGCCGCCATGCAGTTGATCAATGATCACGAATACGGCAATGGCACTTGTATTTTCACCCGTGATGGCGAAGCGGCGCGTTACTTCTCGGATCGGATTCAGGTGGGGATGGTGGGGATTAATGTGCCGCTGCCCGTACCCGTGTCCTACCACAGCTTTGGCGGTTGGAAGCGCTCCTTGTTTGGTGACCTTGCGGCGTATGGCCCGGACAGTATTCGCTTTTACACGCGCCGTAAGACCATTACTCAGCGTTGGCCTTCCTCCGCCGTGCGTGAGCAGGTGCAGTTCGCCTTTCCGTCCTAAACCTACACACTGTGAGGGGAGGGTAGCGCTAATTAGTTTAAACTAAGGATGATTCTATGAGTTCAGCGATACCCCCAACCTCAGCGCCAGTGCAGGCTTTGCCGCAGACGGTTGAAGAATTTCACGCTTTAATCGTCGCGCAACAGCCTAATTTAAGTGCTCGCCTCAAATTAGTGGCGGTATATCTGGTCGAACATCCACAACAAATCGCCTTCAATACACTCGCTGAAATTGCTGAAAAAGCAGGCGTACATGCCTCAACTTTAGTGCGTTTTGCTAATTATTTCGGCTTCGATGGCTTCTCTGAAGTCCAACGCCTGTATAAAAATCAAATCATTGATCACCCTAGCAATTACCGCGAACGCATTAGCCAACTGAAAAAAGTCGATGGTAATGGCGAAGTCACACCCGCTTTATTACTGCACGATTTTGCTGAAGGCAATGGCTTGGCTTTAGGCTTATTGCAGCAGCAAATTAAACCCGAAGTCTTAGATGCCACCGTGCAAGCCCTCGCTAATGCCAATGAGATTTTTGTCTGTGGCGTGCGCCGCATGTATCCCACTGCGGTGTATATGGATTACGCACTCAGCCAAATGGATGTGCGCTGCCATGTGATCGACGGGCAGGGCGCAATGGCGCCGGAGCAGATGAAATGGATTAGCCCTGATTCGGTACTGGTCGCAATCACTTTTAATCCTTATGGACAAACTACCACCGAAGCGGTGCACTTCGCCCGCGAGAAGGGTGCGAAAATCGTGCTGATTACCGACAGCGAACTGTGTCCGCATACGCAAATTGCTGACCATGTGCTGATTGTACGCGAAGCAGATGTGCGGGGGTTCAGGTCATTGAATTCGACTTTGTGTTTGGTGCAGACTCTGTGTGTGGCTTTGGGCTATCGGCGGCAGTAACAAGGTTGTT
This sequence comes from Thiolinea sp., assembly GCA_049290875.1. GTDB lineage: Bacteria > Pseudomonadota > Gammaproteobacteria > Thiotrichales > Thiotrichaceae > Thiolinea. The sequence goes on along the minus strand of JBATOI010000025.1, from coordinate 12,047 downwards.
AGTGCTTGATGTTGCTTAAGATTTTTGCTATTGCTTGGCTATCTATTTGATATTATTGAATTATATGTTCAGTTGCTTCTTTGCCAAAAGCCAGCATAGGTCAAACCTCCTAGGTGGTTTAGCGGATGCTTTTTTGGGGATTTCTGTGAGGTTTGTCGCTTGGTGAGCTGAGCGACACGTTGCAAGCTAAGGGCAACGAATACAAACTACCTTGAAGGAAATTCTCATGTCCAACTTACTCCAGCGCTATGCCAAACTTCCTATAGCTTTTCATTGGATTACGCTTTTATTAATCATCGCCGTTTATGCTTGCATCGAATTGCGCGTATTTTACCCCAAAGGCAGCGAAATACGTGATGGCTTGAAGCATTGGCATTATATGTTGGGTATTACTTTGTGGGGTTTGACCCTGATCCGTTTGGCAGTACGCTGGTTTAATCCCGCTCCGCCAAAAGATAGTAGTATCAATACACTACAGCGTTTTGCCGCAAGTTCTGTGCATTTCTTACTGTATGCTTTGTTGGTCATTATGCCGTTATTAGGCTGGGCGTTGCTGAGCGCGGAAGGCAAACCCTTAATTTGGTTCGGCCTACAATTACCCTCTCTGATTGGCGTGAATGAAGATTTAGCCAAACAGCTCAAAGAGATTCACGCCACGATGGGAACCTTTGGTTATTTCTTGATGGGTTTCCATGCACTGGCTGCTTTATTTCACCATTATGTGAAGCAGGATAATACCTTGCTGCGTATGCTGCCTGCTCGCGGCTAATGACTTTTCCAGAGTACGGTAGCTAGGAACTTATTAGCTACCGCAGGTCTTTGATAATCTTAAATTTTCACTAATGACTTAACTACTTCTCCCTTCGACTTATTAATCTAGTCCTTTAGTCTAATTGTAATTAGAATTTAAAATTACTATATTGCTCGCTTTATTAGCAAGCAATAGATGAGCAACTTGAATACGATAAAGTCGGAGCGTTTGCAGGCGCGCATTCATCGTCGCGATGGTGATATAACGCGGGCGCATATCTTAGAAATTGCAGGACAGTTATTTGCTGAACGCGGTTTTGCCAATACCACCAGTAAACTGATCTGTACGCAGGCAAAAACCAATACGGCGGCAGTGAATTACCATTTTGGCAGTTATGGCGGTTTATATCTGGCCGTTTTGCAGGAAGTGCATCAGCGCTTATTGAATCTGGATTATCTAACCGCTTTAGCCAATAGTGCTTTGCCTGCGCGCGACAAGTTAGCGCAGTTTATCGAAAGTTTGCTCTATGACTTGCTGGAGCAGCGTAGTTGGCATACCCGTTTGTGGGCGCGCGAATTAATTACACCATCGCCTCATGCCGCCGAAGCGATTCAAAGTTATGCCTTGCCCAAATTTGATGTGATTAATCGCTTGGTCGCCGATGTTACCGGACTTGCACTGGAAACACCTAGCTTGCAGCGCTTCGTGCTTAGCGTGATGTCGCCTTGCATGGTGCTGTTAGTGGTGAGTCATGAGTTAGATACGCCACTAACGCCGATTCTGCGCCAGCCTGCGGCTGATTTAGTCGAACATATTAAATTATTCATGCTTGCTGGCCTCGATGCCATTACTCACCAGCCATTCAATTTAAAAGGTAGTTAAACGTGAAGAAATTCTTCAAGAACTTTTTAATGTTCGCGTTGATGATTGCACTGGGTTTGGGGATCGTGCTGTTCCTGAAAAAAACGAAAAAACCGCTTGAGCATCAGGCCAGCGAAATGGCTGCCCGCCCAGTGAGCGTCATGACAGTCACTCAGCAAGCCTTTGAAACCAAGGTGATCGCCTATGGCAATGTCGAGCCTGCGAGTGTATTGCAGGGCAAAAGCCAAGTCAGTGGCAAGGTAAGCTATATACATCCCAAGCTTAAAGTGGGGGGTAGTATCAACGCGGGTGAAGTGGTGACGGAAATTGATCCAGAAGATTACCAAACTTCCTTGGAGCAAACTCAAGCTGATTTGGCGGCAAGCAATTCGCAATTAGCTCAATTAAATCAAGAGGAGCGCAATGTACGCCAAGCTTTGGTGGTGGCAGAAGAAAATTTAAAACTCGCGCAAGCTAATTTGAATAATGTGCGCCGCCAAGATGCGCCGGTGCGCAAGAATAATGAATACATTCAGAAAAACCTGAATTTGTCGCGGCAAAATCTACAAATCACCCAGCAAAATCTGGCACTCGCCAAAAAAGAGCGAGTACGTTTACAAAAATTAGCCCAGCAACGCTTAATTGCGCTGAGCCAAGCTGAAAGCCAGCAGCAGCAAATGTTACAGCTCGAGCAACAGGTAGTAGGCCAACAGCAGGCTATCGTGCAAATGGAGCAACAGCTTAGTCAGCAAGACCAGTCTGAAGCCAAGCAGGATCAAAGTGTTTTGCAACAGCAGCAAACGATTTTACAACAACAGCAGCAAGTCACTGAGCTACAGGGGCAGTTGAAGACCTTCGAGAGTCGACGTGCTAGTGCTAATGCGCAAGTGAAGCGTGTAGAGCAGCAAGTCAAGGGGCAGAAGACCAATTTAGGGCGCACCAAAGTCACCCTGCCATTTAGTGGTCGGATTAGTGCCGTGCATGTTGAGGTTGGCAGTGTGGTGGCGGTCGGTACTCTGCTATTTGAGGCGGATAATAATGTGGGGGTGGAAATTCGTGCTGAATTACCTACCCAACATCTACAAAATTTATTGTCTGGTTTAAATGGGCAAACAGCGGATTACAGCGCGGCGAATATGGCTGTATTAATGCAGACTTTGAATCTACAAGCCAAGGTTAAAATGGTTGGTGCTGGCGAACAAGAAGAGCGCGTGGCGCGTGTAGATCGTTTAGCTGAAGCGGTTGACCCAGTGAGTCGTACTTTGGGCGTGGTAGTGGTGGTTGATCAGCCCTATGCAAAGGTAGTCGGCCAACAACTGCCTTTATTGAAAGGTATGTATGTTGAAGTCAGCTTATCCGCCTTGCAAAAGGCTGCAATTGTGATCCCGCGCAAAGCTGTACATCAAGGGCGTGCTTATTTGATGAATGCTGAGCAGCGTTTAGAAATTCGCCCAATTAGTATTCAAAGTCAAGAAGGTGAGCAAGTCGTTGTTGCGAGGGGCTTACAAGCGGGTGATCAGTTGATTGTGAATGATCTGATTCCTGTGATTCCCGGCATGCCTTTATTGGTAGAGAATCAAGCTAGTGTGGCGAATAAAGCTGCTGAACCACAGCCTACAGGTATACGTTAATGGATAAAATGCTGCGCTATTTTGCGGTGCATCCAACCGCAGCCAATATCCTCATGATGAGCATTGTATTATTGGGTTTGGCAGTGCTACCTAATTTGAATAAAGAAACCTTTCCGCAGTTAAAGGCACGTTTAGTGAGTGTCTCGGTGCCCTTCCCTGGTGCGAGTCCTGCGGAGGTCGAGGAAGGCATTTGCCGCCGTTTGGAAGATGCTACGGATGGGATTAGTTTCTTAAAAGAGCAGCGCTGTGAATCACAAGATGGGGTTGGCACGCTCACTGCGGAAATGCAGGAAAGCGGCGAAATTAAGCAATTTAAGGACGATATACAAGCTGCCGTTGATAGCATTACTGATTTCCCAAGTGGTGTGGAAGATGTCACGGTGCGTGAGCTAGGGCGAATTGATTCAGTGGTGGTGGTGGCGATTAGTAGTGATTTAAGCCAGCCAGAGCTTAAAGCCTTGGCTGAGGATTATCGTAATCGGTTACTGGCAGTGCCAGGCGTGCCGATAGTTGAAGTATTGGGCTTTTCGCAGCATGAATACACGGTGCTACTCAAGCCGGAAATGCTGCAAAAATATAAACTCAGTGTGCAAGATGTCGCAAATTTAATTCGTGTACAAGCACTGGATACGCCAGCAGGCATAGTCGAAACCCGCGAGCGCAGTTATCAAATTCGCTTTGAAAATTTGCGCCGTACACCCGAGCAATTGGCAGACTTGGTGATTATGGGCAATAGCCGTGGTGCGCAAGTACGTTTAGGGGATATTGCCAGCATTGAGAACCGTTTTGAGAAACGTGAGGCGCGCACCGAGTTAAATGGTCGTCCCGCCGCTTCTTTATTAGTCAGTAAAAATAAAACCGACGATACCTTAACGGTTTATAAAGCCGTCAAAAGTTTTATTGATGCAGAAAATGCGCAATTACCAGAAGGCACCCACCTTTATATTACCCAAGATTCGGCTTCGATTGTGCAAGATCGGTTGAACTTATTACTATCCAATGGTTGGCAGGGTTTTGTCTTAGCCACCTTCGTGCTGTTTTTGTTTTTTAATTGGCGCTATACCTTTTGGGTGACTTTAGGCTTGCCGATTTCTTTCATGGGTGGTTTGGTGGTAATGAGCGTGTTTGGCATTACTATCAATATGATTTCTATGGTTGCTTTGCTGATGGCGATAGGGATTTTGATGGATGATGCGATTGTGCTCTCAGAAAGTATTGAGAGTGAATACCGCAAAACCCAGCGCCCGCTGCAAGCAGTATTAACAGGCACGCAACGTGTTGCAGGTGGAGTGTTCTCGTCTTATCTAACCTCTGCTTTTTTATTTGGCAGCTTGTTGTTTATGAAAGGTGATTTTGGGCAAATCTTGGGGGTTTTACCTGTGGTGCTCTTATCCGTATTGACCGTGAGTTTGATTGAGGCATTTTTAGTCTTACCACATCATTTAAAACAATCCCTCGAAACCCACCAAGAAGACAAAAAATGGCGCTGGCGTCTCGCTTTTGAGGCAGGGTTTGATCGGCTGCGCCAAGCAGTAGGCTGGTTCGCCGATTTAGCGATTCGCTGGCGTTATCTAGTCGTGGGTGGGGCAATCGCTTTGTTGATTGTGTCCGTCAGTTTATTGACCACCGGCATCATCAAATTCAAAGGTTTTCCCGATATTGAAGGGAATCGTTTGGAAGCGCGCATTTTACTGCCACAGGGTACGCAGCTAGAGCGCACTGAACAGGTGGTGGGGAGTTTGCTAACGAGCTTACAAATCACGCTGGAGCAATTGCCCAAAGAGTCACAAGGCGATTTAGTCAAAACGATTCAAGTCAGTTATAACACCAATAACGATGCGCATGAATCGGGCGCACATTTAGCCACCATTGCGCTGGATTTATTGAATGCAGAATTGCGTACCAATTCCTTAAATGAATTAAAGCGGCGTTGGCGTGAAAATACGCCAGTGATTGCGGATGTGGTCAATATTCAATTCAAAGAGCCGGTGTTTGGCCCCGGTGGGCAAGCGATTTCCATGCGCTTGAAAGGTGCTGATCTGCAGCAGCTTTCGCAAGCTTCATGGGCTTTGCAAACTTGGCTGGCAGGTTATGGCGGTGTTTCCAATGTGCTTGATGACCTGCGTCCTGGCAAACCGCAATTTCGCGTGACCTTATTGCCGGGTGCATTAAATTCAGGTGTCGATGCCCAGTCATTAGCAACACAGTTACGTGCGGCTTACCAAGGTGTCAAGTTGGATAAGGTGTATCAAGGTGCTGAATCTTATGAAATTAATGTCAAGTTAGATAGCTCCCCTGAGCAGGCTTTAGCAGCATTTGAGCAACTCACGATTTTATCCAAACAAGGCCAGCCGATTCCTTTAAATGCGATTGCCAAGATCGAAGAGCAGCGCGAGTTTTCGCGCATTATGCGCATTAATCATCAACGTACAGTCACCGTGGGCGCGGATGTAGATTCCGATCTAGCGAATGCAGCGGAAATTATTACAGACACCCAAACACGCTTTTTACCCAAGCTAGCCGCTGATTATCCCGGTCTAATAGTGGGTTTAGAGGGCGAAACTAAAAATAGCCAAGAGACCGGGCGCTCGGTATTAGTCGGTTTTGTATTAGGCATTGCAGGGATCTATTTTCTACTCAGTTTGCAGTTCCAAAATTATCGTGAGCCAATTGTAGTGCTGCTGAATATACCGCTAGCTTTAATTGGTGTGATTTGGGGACATTACTTAATGGGCTTGAATATGAGCCTACCCAGTATGATTGGTTTTGTCGCCTTGGCGGGTGTGGTGGTGAATGATTCGATTCTACTGGTGGAGTTCGTCAAACAACGCAGCGCTGAGGGCATGAGTTTGCATGAAGCGGCAGGGCAGGCAGTGCGCGACCGTTTTCGTGCGGTGTTTCTCACCTCAGTGACCACGATTGCAGGCATGACCCCCTTATTGACTGAGACTAGCTTGCAGGCGCAAGTTTTAATCCCGTTAGTCGCCAGCGTGGTGTTCGGCATGTTGTCTTCCACGATATTGATTCTAGTAGTATTACCTGCGGCTTATGCGATTTTAGAGGATAGCGGTTTCGCGAAATTACCAGCAACGATTGATGTATTGGCAACGGCAGAAGCTAAGTGAGTTATGCGGGATGGTGCTCAGACTTTGGTGAGTAAGACCAAAGTCTCAAAATGTGCCGTATGCGCAAACATATCAAAGACTTGCACGCGCTGGATTTTGTAGCTTCTCAGTCGTTCTAAATCTTGCGCCAAGCTCACTGCATTGCAGCTTGAATACAGAATCGCAGGTGGATTCAAATTCGATAATTGCTCACAAAGTTCTGTGCCAATACCGCGTCGAGGTGGGTTCACAATCACCAAATCGGGTGGCGCAGTCTTCGTTTGATCGAATTGACCCGAATCGAGCGCTTGAAAATGAATATTCTTTAAGCCTAAAGCCTGTGCTGAATCATGTGCACAAATAATTGCTTCTCGCTCAATCTCAATGCCAGTGAGTTGCGTATCGGAATTGGCACAATGCAAACCAAAGCCACCGACACCACAGAATAAATCCCAAATTACTTGTGGCTCTAAGGCTTGTGTCCATTCGCGTGCCGTTTGATAGAGTTTTGCAGCCACCGTTGGATTGGTTTGGAAAAAGCTTTTCGGGCGAATGTATAAAGGTACATGATTAAATTGCTCAGGCAGGCGTATGGCTTCGCTTAAAAAAATCTCTTGTTCACCTTCTAAAATCGCCATGTGTACTGGCTGAATATTCGCGGAAATCACGGTGATATTTGGATAATCCGCGAGCAACAGTGGCAAATTAGCTTGAATGCGCGGAATGACTTGTTCACTACGCAGTACGAAGCGCAGCATATATTGATCGTAAGCGCTGCTGTGGGTGAGCAGGATATATTTTAATTCGCCTTTTTGTTTATCCAGGCGATAAGGCGGCAAACCGGCTTGCTGAATCCAGTGTTCTAGGCGCTGTAATAAACCTTGCATCGGTGCTGGATAGAGCATGCAATCCGTTAGACTGAGTGCTTGTCCATTCGCATCAATAATCCCCAAAATCGGCTCGTGGGCTGCACCCAAAGCCACCATTTTGGCCTTATTACGAAAGCCTTGTGCGGGGCTAGCGATTGGCTCCAGCCATTCTTCCACGCTAAAGTCTGCTAATAAGCGCTTTAATTCAGCTTGCTTAGCCGCTAATTGTTGCGCATAAGGCTGATTCAGCCAGCGACAGGATAAGCAGCGTTGTGCTTGAAAGTGTGGGCAATGTAGGGAGGTTTGGGGCATGTTGAGGCTTAGTCAGCACAAAGAACAGTATCTTAACCAGCATCGGCGTTTAACAAAAGCACAGCCAGTATTCGAGTTTAGAAATACTGGCTGGTTTAACGAGATTAAGCGGCTTTTTGTTGCTCTAATGAATCGAGTACATCATCGCCTAAACGATTTAAGCTGCTGATAATCGCTTTTAACGAAGCGGTAATAATATTCTCGTCAATTCCCACCCCATAAGTCGAGGTCGCTTGTTCGTTCGGCGTGAGTTCGACAAAAGCGCAGGCGCTGGCATGGCTACCTCCGCGGGTATTATTCATCGAGCGCTCTTCGTAACTATGCACATTCACCGCAATTCCGATGCTAGTTAAGGCATGAATAAAGGCATCAATCGGGCCATTGCCTTCGCCCGTCATCCATTGCGCTTCGCCATTAATGCTCATCAATACCCGAATACCTTGGCGCTCATCATGTTCAAATAAGTGATGTTGTTGATAGGCGAAAGTCGCTGGGGCGCTGATGTAATGCTGGCTAAACAATTGCCATAAGTTTTCCGCGCTCATTTCTTGCCCAGAGATATCCATCTGCTCCTGCACCCGTGCGGCGAATTCAATCTGTAAACGCCTTGGCATGACAATGCCATAACTCGTTTCCAATAAGTAAGCAATGCCGCCTTTGCCCGATTGGCTATTGACGCGAATCACGGAATCATAAGTTCTGCCCACATCGGCAGGGTCTAACGGCAAGTAGGGCACATTCCACAGCGCATCAGGCTGTTGTGCGGCCAAACCCTTTTTAATCGCGTCTTGGTGTGAGCCAGAAAAGGCAGTAAACACCAAATCACCCACATAAGGATGGCGTGGATGAATTGGGAGTTGAGTGCAATCTTCCACCAAACGCGCGACCGCATTAATATTGGAAAAATCCAATTGTGGATCAATGCCTTGGGTATATAAATTCAGCGCTAAAGTCACTAAATCGACATTGCCGGTACGCTCGCCATTGCCGAATAAACAACCTTCCACCCGATCCGCACCCGCCATTAAACCTAATTCGGCAGCAGCCACCGCCGTGCCACGGTCATTGTGCGGGTGTAAGCTTAAAATAATGCAATCGCGCTGGTTTAAATGGCGGTGCATCCATTCGATTTGATCGGCGTAAATATTCGGCGTTGCCGCTTCCACGGTAGCGGGCAAGTTGAAAATCAATTTATTGCTGGGGGTAGGTTGCCACGCAGCGGTGACAGCATTGCAGACTTCTAAAGCAAATTCCAATTCCGTAGTGCTAAATAATTCGGGGCTGTATTGCAAAGTCCAGTCAGTTTCGGGATGTTCAGCCGTTAATTGTTTGATCAAGGTCACTGCATTCACCGCCATTTCCACCACTTCCGTGCGGCTCATATCAAATACGACATCGCGAAACTGCGGGCAAGTCGCGTTATACACATGCACAATCGCTCGTTTTGCGCCCTGCAAAGACTCAATGGTTTGACGGATTAAATGCTCACGCGCCTGGGTCAACACCTCAATCGTCACATCCTCAGGAATATGCTGGTCGGTAATCAATTGGCGCACGAAATTGAAATCGGTTTGCGAAGCAGACGGAAAGCCGACCTCAATTTCTTTAAAGCCAAGTGCACATAACTGCTTGAACATCCGCAACTTTTGCCCACTAGCCATTGGCTCAAATAAAGACTGATTGCCATCACGCAGGTCGGTGCTCATCCAAATTGGCGCATGGGTAAGCGTGCGGCTCGGCCATTGACGCTCAGGCAAGTTAATCGGTGGAAAAGCGCGGTATTTGCTAGCGGGATGCTTCAACATGGATAGGGCTCGTTATGGATTAATGCAGCTAGTGTATAGAACTTGTGTGAGTAGATGATTGCGTTTTAAGTCCTTAAAATAAAAAATTTTAGCATAAAATTGTGATAAATATGGTTAAGTTGGTTTTTTATGCCTAATGAGTGAGCTGCTATGCAATTAGATCGCTACGATTATCAAATCCTCAAACTCTTGCAACAAGACGGGCGCATGAGTAATCAAGACTTAGCGGATCAGATTGGACTTTCACCATCGCCTTGCTTACGGCGGGTACGGGCGCTGGAGGAAGCGGGGATTATTCAGTCCTATCACGCCTTAATTGATGCCAAACAGTTGGGCTATACTTTGATGGCCATTATTTCTATCGCGATGGATAAGCATACGGGTGAGCGCTTTGAGACCTTTGATCAGCAAATCTCTGCTATTCCTGAAGTCTTGGAGTGCCTGTTGATTACGGGGCAGACAGCGGACTATCAACTCAAAGTGATTGTGAAGGATTTAGATCACTATCAAGATTTGCTCTTAAATCGGATTAATCGTATTACGGGTGTCACCAGCGTACATACTAGTTTTGTGCTGCGTAAAGTGGTGAATACGCCACATCTGCCCTTGGATTTAGGCAATCCAATCTCAAGCTAATGCATGTATCTGTGTAAAAAACTAGTCTATGCTTGAGTTATTGGCGTATTTTGGGTGAAGTTATGGTAGAAGGCTTAAGTCATTCCACTCTGAATCTTGGTCGTTATCAGTATGATTTAACTCGACAAGTCTTGTCAGATTCACAGGGAATGACCTGTGTTTTACGCCATCAGTCTCTTAGAGTTTTACATTATCTGGCGCAGCACACTAATCAAGTGGTGTCGAAAGCTGAATTATTTGCTTCGATTTGGCGTGGATTAAATGTGACCGATGATTCTTTAGTACAGTGTATTGCTGATATTCGCCAAGCCTTACAAGACAAAAACCACCAGATTTTAAAAACTTTGCCACGACGGGGCTACAGCTTAATAAGCTCACCTAGTCATTCCGTGGTAGCTCCCGTTAATGAAGAACTCTTACCTTTACTAGGGCGTACTCAGGAATTACAAGAGCTAGAGCAAATGCTGTTTGATCCAGCCTGTCGCTTAATCACTCTTTTAGGATTTGGTGGGGTCGGTAAATCAAGATTAGCTAAAGCCTTGCTTAAACACAGCGCCCTGCAATTTCCACAGGGTAGTTATTTCATTGAGTTAGCAGCGGTGCACTGTGCAGAGTTAATACCAAGTGCTATTGCCCAAGCGCTAGATCTCAGTTTGCAAGGGCAGCGCCCACCTGTTGAGCAGTTACAACGCTTTTTAGCAGGCAAATATAGCCTATTGATCTTGGATAATATCGAGCACTTAGTGCCTGAGGGAGCGCTTTGTGAACGCTTATTAGCCAGTTGCCCACAGTTAAAAATAGTGACCACTTCACGCAAACCGCTCCAAGTGTATGGTGAGTGGTTATATCACTTGCAAGGTTTAAGCCTAGTAACCGACTCGGCTACGACTCAAACCTGTGCTGCGGTTGCCTTATTTATGCAGGCGGCACGCCGCGTTCATTATCAGTTTTCACCCACGATGGATGATCAAGCACTGATTCTTGAAATTTGTCGCTTGGTGAATGGTATGCCCTTGGGGATTGAGATTGCGGCCAGTTGGCTGAAGCATTTATCTTGTGCCGAAGTTTTAAAAGAATTGAAGCAGCATCTACACTCCGTCGATCCTGCCGCACCAACAGAAGCGATGACGGCCTTAAACCAAGTGGTGAAACAAAGTTGGCAAATGCTCAGCCCTCGTGAGCAGCAGATTATGCAAAGCTTGGCTTTCTTTCGCGGTGGCTTTACGCGAGAAGCTGCTTCTGCAATCACGGGTGCTCGCTTGGCGGATTATAGCGGTTTGATTGATAAGTCGATGGTGAGCCGCCAGCCAACGGGTCACTATGTTGTGCATGAAGTCATGCGCCATTATGCCAGTCATTTATATCTCGCTGAAGCCAGTCATCTCAAAACTGCCCAGCGTTTTGTGGACTACTACCTTGAAATGGCAAGCACCGCTGATGCGGGTATTTTAGGTGGGCAACAATTCCCTAGCATCAAGCAATTAGCCCAAGAGCATGATAATTTGCGCGAATGCCTACGCTTATGCGCTGGGGCTGACTCCCCATCAACGGCTTTACCCCATTTAGGTTTAAAGCTAGTCGGGGCTTTGGGGATGTTTTGGTTTTTGGCTAATCATTGGCAGGAGGGGTATCGCTGGTCAGATCATTTTTTGAAACTGCATCAGCAGGCATCACCTTCTCTAGCCCAAGGCATGGCTTTATTGGCAGCGGGCGGGATTTCGGCAGTTCTGGATAAATACGCAGTGGCTGATCAATATGTGAGCACCGGTTTTAACATGGCAGCGCGGTTTGGTGGAAAGATAGAAGTCGCCCGATGCCTATTTGTCTTGAGTATCTTGCGGCGTTTACAAGGACGTTACTTAGAGTCGGTCGATTGCGGTCAGCAGAGTATGCAGTTGTTCATGGATGCTGGCGATGAGGGGGGCTATCAGATTAACTTGGTGAATGTCGGGCAGTATTTTCTAATTAAGAACTGAGCCTGAACGGGTACAGGGATTTCAGCCATTAAGCCTGCTTCTGTGCCTGTTCATGAATCGTTTTAAACAACATCCGGCGGGCCGTGTTGAGCTGTTCCGCCG
>JBATOI010000024.1:0-195896 GCA_049290875.1 Thiolinea sp. | reverse complement strand
GCGGCGGAACAGCTCAACACGGCCCGCCGGATGTTGTTTAAAACGATTCATGAACAGGCACAGAAGCAGGCTTAATGGCTGAAATCCCTGTACCCGTTCAGGCTCAGTTCTTAATTAGAAAATACTGTTACCATGGGAGCTACTATGTCAAATACTCCGGCTTATAATAATCAGTCTTTTTGGCTGAAGTTGAAGCGTTATGCGAAGGCAGCTGGGCGTGAAGTGGTTGAGCTGGCTTTAAAGCTCTATTATTGCTTACAAGATGCTGACACACCTAAGTGGGCAAAAACCATTATTGTCGGGGCTTTGGTTTATTTCATCCTACCCTTTGATGCAGTCATGGATTTTATTCCAGGCGGCTATGTGGATGATTGGGGAGCCTTAGCGGGTGCACTCGCTGCAGTGGTGACGCATATAAAAGATAGTCATGTGCAGCAGGCTAAAGCGAAGGCGGTAGAGTGGTTCGGGCCAGAGTTGGTTTAAAATTCAAAGCAGCAACACCGTTAATACTCAACCAGTGAATATTACAGTGCTGCTGCTTCAGTTCACATTACTAACGATGCCAGCCATTGTGTTGTGGGCAATAACCGCGGCTCCGGTGCACAATCCGTTGATGCGAACGGTGCGGGCGACTGGTGTAGTTGTAGTGTTGGTAAGTTACTGGACGCCAAGCGCGATGAGGTCTTGCATATACCCGTGGCGAATTATAACGAATGCCGTAACTCACGTTTCCATGTGAGCCAAAGCCAATATAGAAAGAAGCATTGTTACCATGATGGCGTTGATGGCCACCATGATGCCTATTTCCATCATAACCTCCAGCAGAGGCAGCTGAACTTGCTGCTAGTAAGGTGGCGCCTACGATAGCGCCTAAGCTTATTTTTTTCATTGCAGTATCTCCTACTCTAGGGTGACAACAATCTTATCTGGGCAAGAAGGGCTTCTTGAAAGCTGTTGTTAAGCTAAAGTTTAGGACGGGATTGTGCATCAAACCCGTTTGAAATGTGCAAACACTATGGAAGTTGGTTGAGATTTCCAGGAGAGCGATCTTCGGTTTTTGATGGGTTGTTTTGTGTGTTAAACGCTTTTTGCTGCGCTTTTAACATTTCGGCTTGTAGCACGGGCAAAATTTCGGTCGTATATAGATTCATTTTTGCCATTGCAGTTTTTGCATCAGGATTACTGTAAAAATTAGCTAAAACCTCCAATTCATTCGCGCTGAAATACTTCACTAAAGCCGTATTCATTGACTGAGTAATCACCCCCACATCTAAATGCTTAGTGAGCATATCGAGGTAAGGTTTACGCTCTGCTTCTGGCAGCAAGCTAACGGTTTGATCAGCCAAGGCTTGTGCCATCGTCTTGGGGGGATTGGCATCTAAATAGCGATTAGCGTGGTATTGACGATTCTCAACGTTGTCTTCTAGTGCAAATGCAAGAGTCGTGACTGCAAAAATACTCAAGAAAAACAACGGCTTCATTCTAAATCCTAAGAAAGACAAGGTTAATCATTAAGTGTAGATGAATTTGGGTAAGAATTGAGCTATTTATGCGTTAAATTTACTTAAAGCTCAAGACAATAAAATAGCAGGGCGTAGTTAAAAAATTTTGACGAAAAAACTACTTTATTGTTTTTTAAAATTGGGCGGACACTAAAGTTCCGCCACATCGCTGAGAGGAAATGCGGACGAGGCTACAAAAGCTAAAGGGTGTAGCAGAGTTCGGGTCACTAGCAGGTCACCAGCTTACATGCCATTCATTGGGCAAAGCTTGTGAGGGCAAGGAGAATAATTTAGGCAAGTTGCAAAGCTATGTTGTTTGTTTTAACCGCAAATACTGGGGTCAAAAATCCAAACAGTGACTTCTGGCTCAGCATAGGTGGCATCGTTTTCAGCTTGCGAAACGATTTCCACGGCTGGGCTAGCTTCAACTTGAGTATCTAAACTGGGTGCTGCGGCGCTCATGTCAAATTCCTTTGGGTGGTAATTGCTTTTTACTTAGTGATTTTAAGGGTACTTAAGTGATTTAATCTTTAAAAGTGATATATTAAGATAAGAATATCTATCTTTTAGATTAATAGAGGGGATAGTCATGAAGCTAATTCAACTCCGGCTGCTCAAAACCTTACTAAGCAATGGGATGAATGTGTCGCGTGCAGCAGGGCAACATTATGTGGTGCAATCTGCAGTCAGTCGACAATTAGGCTTATTAGAAGAAGAGCTTGGTATGCCTTTGTTTGAACGCAAAGGTAAGCGCTTAGTCGAACCTACACCAGTTTGTCGCGCACTCGTCAAACAAATTGATACGATTGAGCAAGCACTCGAAAATATTCGTGCGGTGGCGGATGAGTTTCGCATGGAAACCAGTGGTGAGGTGCGCATTGCGACTACGCATACGCAAGCGAAGTATTTCTTGCCTGAAGTCTTGATGGAGTTTCGCCAGCGTTATCCAGCCGTTTCGATTCATTTGCTGCAAGGTGCACCCTCACAGTTAGTGGCTATGTTGCATGAAGGCAAAGCAGATATTGCGATTTGCACGGAGGAAATCGGTAAAGCACCCGGTTTAACGAGTGAGCGCTGCTACGACTGGAGCCACGGCTTGATCCTGCCAACAGGCCATCCCTTATGTGAAGGCGATTTAACTTTAGAGCGTATCGCTAAGTATCCGATCCTTACTTATGTGTTTGGCTTTGCAGGGCGCTCCAAGGTGCAGTCGACGTTTGAACAGGCTGGCTTGCATTTAGATGTTTCCTTTGCAGCGACCGATACCGATGTGATTTTGAGTTATGTGCGCTTAGGTTTTGGGGCTGGAATCATTGCAAAAATGGCCTATTCGTATATCCATGATGATGATTTAGTCTTGCGGGATTTATCGCATTTGCTGCCTCCTTCTACCACACGAGTTGCATGGGCGAAAAACAAATATCTCAAGCAATATGTATCCGATTTGGTGCAGTTGTTGCTTGAACACGGCGAGAGTGAAGACTGGTATGCTTGAAGGCTTGCGCTAAGGTATGATGCGCATCTTTGCAAGTAATAGGTTTAGGCAATGAAGCGTTTTCTAGCAGGGTTGAGTGCTCTGCTGCTATTGAGCGCTTGTGGCAAGTCAGATCCACAAGCCGTCGATAATTTACCTTGGCAAGTCACTAAAACCGAGCAGGGCACGACTCAAGTTTTTCATATTGAGTTAGGCAAAACGACCTTGCGTCAAGCCATTGAGCTTTGGCATAGTTTCCCTGAGCTGGCGGTGATGCAATCGCGCACGAACGAATATAGCCTTGAAGCTTATTTTGGTAAGCAGCGCCTAGGTGTGTTTGAAGCGAAATTAGTAACTGAGTTAGCCGCTGATCCAGTGATGCTGGATAAATTCAGCCAAGAACAGATTAAGCGTGAACCGCAGGCTAGTGGTGCTTGGCGTTTGACCGTTTCGGAATCGAATGTAAAGCTGGCTAATAATTTTATCATCAAGTATTTAATTTATATTCCAGTTGTCAATTACGAGCCGGAGATGGTGCGCGCCCGTTTTGGGGGTAGTGCTGAAGTCGTGAAGCTAACAGAAACAGTCGATGCTTGGTTTTATCCTGAAAAGTCCTTAGCGATGCTGATTGATGCCAAAGGTGGAGATATGTTTTATTACAGTTCACCCCAAGACTTCGCCCAATTGAAAGCAAAAATTCTTAAATTACCCGCTGAGCAAGTTCATGAGTAAGCCAGAAAATAACGCTGCTATTAACAATCAGCCTTGGTGGAAGCAAAAAGAGCTCACCGAATTCAGCAATGATGAATGGGAAAGCCTCTGCGATCATTGCGCTAAATGCTGCCTAAATAAGATGGAAGATGAAGATGATGGCACGGTGTATTACACCGACATCGCCTGCAATCTGCTAGATGGTAAAACCTGCCGCTGTAGCAATTATCAAGAGCGGCAAATTTTGATGCCCGATTGTGTGCGCTTAACTCCGCAAAATCTGGAAGGCTTGTATTGGATGCCGCCTAGCTGTGCTTATCGTTTGGTCTACGAAGGCAAAGACCTACCGTCTTGGCATCATTTAGTTTCGGGTAGTAAAGAAACTATTCATGCTGAAGGCGAGTCTATAATAGGTAAATTCGTATTTAGTAAAGATATTGACGAGGACGAATGGGAAGATCGGATCGTGGATTGGCCACTGGAGTGGAAACCTTAACGGCGCTACGTTTAGATAAGTGGCTGTGGGCGGCACGCTTTTTTAAGACCCGAACCTTAGCGGTGGAAGCCATCAATGGCGGGCATGTGCATGTCAATGAAGAGCGCGCTAAACCTTCAAGGGCAGTGCATGTGGGTGATGTGCTACGCATTCGCAAAGACCAAAATACTTGGAAAATCACTGTGCTCGGCCTGAATGAACAGCGTCGCCCTGCTAAAGAAGCAGCACTGCTTTATCAAGAAGATGAGCATCAGCGTGAAGAGCGTGAGCAGCAGATTGAAATGCGCCGCTTACACGGGGTGAATGTGCCAGTGCGTAAGCCGAATAAGCAAGAGCGCCGCAAGATCGAAGAATTTAAGCAGTCTTGGTAATTTAATTACTGAGCAAGTGGATGCAAAGAGCCGCTTAAAATAATTTCGCCTTGGGGCTGGGCTTGTGAACCTGCCGAGCTTGGCTCTAGGCTAATGGCAAACTCACTCGCACCTTCTAAGCCCTTCCACATCTTGGCATTCAGGGCGATTTCTTGCTTGGTTTGCTCTAAAGTGCCCATGCGCATCGGCGGCTCATTTTTCTTTTTAGAAATACACCAAAGAGTAGGAACCATACCTTCGTGTTGTTTGGCTAAGTTCTGATCCATCATATCAAATGAAATAGTCATCTCATCATGTTTAGCCATGGCTAACACTAGCTGATTTTGTTGCTGAGTCGATTTAAGGGCGGCTACATAAGCCTGTGGCTTGCTGGGCTGATTTAAAAAGAATGAAGTCAAAACTGCCGCAACAATCGCGGCTAAGCTGGGCACAGCCCAAGTGAGCTGGTTTTGGAAACGGCTCCAAAAGCTAGGCCGCGCTGCTTTTAGATTCAATTGTTGTTCAATGCCTTGCCAAACGCGTGCATGGACGACTTGCGGAGGCACTAGTTCAGCTAAGCCATTGAGTTTCTGCTGATAAGCCTGCACGGTAGCGCGTATATACAAATGCCGTGCCATTAGCTGCTCAAAGCGTAAGCGTGCTTTACCATGGAGTGTGCCTAAAGCATAGGCCATCGCGAGTGGCTCAAAGATGTCGGGGTTTTTATAACGTTTCATGCTAGGCAATTCCTCAGCTGTTCTAAGCCGCGTCGAATCCAAGCTTTTACCGTACCGAGCGGGCGCGCCATGCTCTCTGCTAACTCTTCATGAGTACAGCCATAATAAAAAGCTTGCAGAATGCATTCACGTTGTTCGGGCTTTAGATGTTCCATACATTCAAGTAGTTGTTGTGTGTCGCTACTCAGTTGCGTTAATAAATCGGGCGTAATCGCTTGCGAGGCAAATTCCAAGGACTCGTATTCCACATCAGGATGAATCTCTGGGCGACTTTTTGCCATGCGCAAGCGATCTAGGGCTTGGTTGCGTACTACTGTTGCCATCCAAGTCAATGCATGGCCTTTATCAATGCTATAACTGGCAGCACTATGCCAAATCTTAATAAAGCCTTCTTGCAAAACGTCTTCGGCTAAAGCTTCATCGCGCACCAAGCGGCAGCATAAGGCATAAAGTCGAGGCGAGCTTTGCTGATAGAGTTGCTTAAAAGCCGCTCCATCTTGGCGTCCACAACGTAGTAGCAGGTCATTTAAAGAATCCATGCATTCATTCCTTAAGCTTAATACGCAGAGTAACTAGATTTAGATGCATTCAATTGCAGTCTTTGTGTGAATTAAATAAATTAACTGGGGCGAATTAATTGGCCGCTTAAGGCATCACGAATTTCGCTAGGGTTGGTTTGTTGGCCTAAGGGTAAATCAAGCGCCAAATCAACTTGATTTGCAAAGTAATGTTGTAAGGTGGCAAGATCACGTGCAGGCGCTTGTGTAGCGGGATTAGCGCTCGTAGACACAATCGGCTGTCCAAATTGCTGGCAGAGCGCTTGGCAAACCGGGTGAGCACTAATTCGCACCGCTAGGCTAGCATGCTCTCCACACAGCAGAACAGAAACCTCAGGTAAAGCCGGTAAAATCCAAGTATAAGGCCCCGGCCAAGTCGGGAGAATGCGCGCTAAAACTTCGGCATTTAATGGTGAAATATAGCCAGCTAATTGCTCGAAATGAGCGGCTATTAGAATCAAGCCTTTATGTGCAGGGCGCTGTTTAATCTGCAACAGCCGCTCTAAAGCAGCTGTATTACGCGGGTCACAACCTAGGCCAAAGACGGCTTCAGTCGGATAGGCAATAATGCCGCCTGCTTCCAAGCTAGTGACAGCATCTCCAAGCTGCGAACTGATGCGCATGGCATCAAGTCCCTGTTTTCTTCCGTGGAGCTTTTTTAGGCGTATCGCTGGCTGTTTTACTCGCTAAACTGTTGGCTGCTGTTTTGCGTGCAGGCGCTTTAGCTGCTTTTTCAGCTGTCGCAGCCGCTTTTTTCGGCGCTGCCTTTTTCTTAGCTGGCTCTTTGGCTGGTTTAGCTTCAGCGTCTTTCGACTCAGCGGTGGCCTCCGTTGTAGCCGACTTTTTGCTGGTTTTCTTGGTTTCTTTTTTCGCAGGTGTCGCTTCGGCAATCAAAGCTTGGGCTTCTTCTAGGGTTAAAGTTTCAGGCGTTTTATCCTTGGGGATTTTCGCCTTGATTTTGCCACTCGCTAAGAATGGTCCCCAACGACCTTTAAGTACTTGAATACCATCCCCAAAGTCGCGAATGATTTTAGCAAGATCGCTGACTTTCTTTTCCTCAATCAGCACTAAAGCGCGCTCTAAAGTCACTGTGTAAGGATCATCATCCTTTTTCAGCGAAACGAAATTAGTACCATAACGCAAATACGGCCCAAAGCGCCCAATGCTCGCGCTAATAGCTTGACCTTCGGTGGTTTCACCTAAAGCACGTGGCAACTTAAATAGTTCTAAAGCCTCTTCGAGCGTTACACCATCCATTTTCATGCCAGCGCGTAGGCTGGCGAAAATAGGTTTATCTTCATCATCACGTGAGCCAATTTGCACAAAGGGGCCAAATTTGCCCATGCGCACAGAAACAGGTTTGCCGGTTTTCGGATCAACGCCTAATTCACGGGCTTGCAACACATCACTGCGCTGCACATTGTCCATTTTCTCATCGACAAGCTTACTAAATGGCTGCCAAAACTCATCCAGTACTGGCGCCCAACTTTTCTCACCACGCGAGATTTCATCCAGCTGATCTTCTAAATTGGCGGTGAAATCGTAATCCACATAGCGGGTGAAGTGCTCAGTCAAAAACTTATTTACAATCCGTCCAATATCAGTCGGTGTGAAGCGCATCCGCTCTAATTCGACATACTCGCGGGCTTGTAGGGTAGAAATAATACTGGCGTAGGTGGAAGGGCGGCCAATACCGTATTCTTCCAGCATTTTTACTAAGGTTGCTTCCGAATAGCGCGGCTGTGGCTCAGTGAAGTGTTGAGTGGCTTCAATATCATTCAGTTTAACGGCTTCGCCTTCGCTTAAAGGCGGTAGCGGGTTTTCTTTCTCAACTTTTTGATCATCCAAGCCTTCTTCATAGACGGCTAAGAAGCCCGGATCGCGCACTGTCGAGCCAGTCGCACGGAAGAAACTAATCGGCTCAGCAGCTAAATCAACCGAAATAGTATCAATCAGTGCATGAATCATTTGGCAGGCAACCGTGCGTTGCCAAATGAGTTGATACAGGCGGAATTGCTCTTCGCTTAAGTAGCCTCGCACTTCTTCGGGCACGCGCAGGCACGAGGTGGGGCGAATGGCCTCATGTGCTTCTTGAGCATTTTTTGATTTAGTTTTGTACTGGCGCGGTGCTTCAGGGACTTTGGTTTTACCATACCGCTGTCCAATAAAAGCGCGCAGCTCAGCAATGGCTTCACCTGCCAAAGCGACTGAGTCAGTACGCATATAAGTAATTAAGCCAACTGGCCCACCACCGAGATCAATGCCTTCATACAATTGTTGGGCAGTGCGCATGGTTTTTTGGGAAGAAAAGCGTAATTTACGCACGGCTTCTTGCTGCAAAGTTGAAGTGGTAAACGGTGCTGAAGGATGACGCTTCCGCTCTTTGCGTTCGATTTTAGCAACGGTTAATTTGCCTTGTGCTACTTTTAATAAGCGCTCACGCACGCCATGGGCTGATTCGCTATTATTGATATCAAATTGCTCTAAACGCTTACCGTCTAAAGTATGTAAGCGTGCTGTAAATTCAAAATTTTGTTTAGCGACTAGGGCAGTAATATTCCAGTATTCTTGAGGAACAAAACGTTCGATTTCTTCTTCACGTTCCACAATCATCCGCAGCGCAGGGCTTTGTACACGTCCCGCTGAGAGGCCGCGCTTTATTTTGCGCCATAGCAGCGGTGATAAGTTAAAACCGACTAAATAATCGAGGGCGCGGCGAGCTTGTTGAGCATCAATCAACTCATAGGCCAGATCACGCGGATGCGCAATCGCCTCTTGCACCGCTTTCTGGGTGATTTCGTGGAAGACAACCCGATGGACTTGTTTGCCTTCCAGTAAGCCACGCTCTTTCAGTACTTCATATAAATGCCAAGAAATAGCTTCCCCTTCGCGATCAGGGTCAGTGGCTAAATAGAGAGTGTCGGCTTTTTTAACAGCACGGGCGATAGCATCGACATGACGCTGATTGCGGTCAATGATCTCATACTTCATGGCATAACCATGTTCAGTGTCAACCGCGCCTTCTTTGGGAATTAAATCGCGCACATGACCATAGGATGCAAGTACTTCAAAGCCCTTGCCCAAGTATTTCTGAATGGTTTTGCCCTTCGCCGGTGATTCGACGATGACCAGATTTTCGCTCATTTAGCTGCTTTTCAAGTTAAATTTTAAAGATTAGCCTTCATTCGAAAGCCAATGGCCTGCATTTTAAACCTGAAAAGCTAGCAAAAGTAAAGATACCTTGTGTGATTAGTGATAGACCGGAGTGGTTCCGTCGAGGGTTAAACCCTCAGTCCATAAGAAACTGTTATCTTCATCAGGGCGATTGACGAGTACCATCAAAATCACCCATTTCAAGCGATCTAGGGTGAAATCAGGGTCTTCTAGGGCTAAGACACGATCAATGACTTGCTCACGAGACTCATGATTAAGGACGCCAGCCTTGTCTAAAAATAAAAGATAATTTTGGCAGTCGGTATTCAGCCAGCGTTGTTCTTGCTGTGCGAAGATGCGCAAAGAATGTGATGAATAAGGTTCTAACACACCTTGATGTTCGTCGCCGAGACTTTCGAGCCAATTAAAAGCCCGATTAATCTCACCGGGCATGAAACCCGCGCCCTGCAAATAAGCATTCATTGATTCGCGGTCATCACTTGGGGTGACTTCATCATCCACTTCTGGATAATTGTCGAATAAATAGAACAGTACTTCCAGTGTGCTTTCTTTCATCAAGTTCAGTCTCTTGGTTACAACCGCTTGTAGCGACCGCCGCCACATGCAGCGATGTAGCCTTGTAGCTCTAGCATTAGAAGCATGGATGAAACAACGTCAGTGGTCAACCCTGTCTGGATGACTATCTGGTCAATCGGTACTGGCTCTGGACTTATGGTAGCGAGAATTTGTTGCTCTTCAGGATCGAGTGTTGGCGGTTGCTGCTCTTCCGTATTTTCTTGAGCCTCAATGCTTTTTAAGAAAGACAATGGCTTGACGGGTTTGGCAGCCTGAGTTTCAGTTTGATCAAAATTTATGCCTAGATAAGACTGTAATTGGGGAGCTAGTTCTTCCAATATGTCGGCTGCTGTTTCCACCAATTTGGCGCCTTGACGAATCAAACGATGGCAGCCATGCGCGAGTGGGCTATGGATCGAGCCTGGAATAGCAAAAACTTCACGCCCTTGTTCCAGTGCATGTTGAGCGGTCACTAAAGAACCACTTTGTAAGGCAGCTTCAACGACTAAAGTACCTAGTGACAAGCCACTAATAATTCGATTCCGTCTTGGAAAGTTCTGCGCTTGTGGTTTAACTCCAATTGGAAACTCGCTAACAATCACACCCTGCTCAACAATGTGCTCCGCTAAGCTGCGATTTTTTGCCGGATACATAATGTCTAAGCCAGTCGCAATCACTGCAATCGTATGCCCGCCAGCATCTAAAGCGCCTTGATGGCTGACTGCGTCGATACCTAAGGCGAGGCCGCTAGTGACTGTGATTCCATGCTTGGCGAGGTATTGAGCAAAGGCTTGAGCATTATCCTTGCCGTAATGAGTGGGAGTACGGCTACCGACCATCGCCAGCTGTGGCTCATTCAATAATTCGGGGTTGCCTGCCACGAAGAGAATAGGTGGTGCAGCTTTAACATCGCGCAGTTGTTTGGGATAAAGCGTATCTTCGGGAACTAAGATATGCCGATGTTGGGCGCGATGTAACCATTCTAAATCGGCTAAGGCAGCCTCAGCCGGAACAGCGCGTAGGTTTTGAATAACATCGGGCTTTAAACCCGCTTTAGCCATTTCAGAGTCGCTAGCGTCTAAAGCAGCAACTGCCGAACCAAAGTGATTTAACAGGCGATTAATTGAGGCAGGGCCAATTCCTGCGGCACGCCAGATTTGCAGGCGTGCACGCAATTCATCTTCAGTAATATTCACGTATGCAGTCATTCCAGTGAGGCGAACGCTTAAGGATTACCGATTTTATCCCCATTTTTTATTTCGCGCTGAGATTCAGTGATTAGCGCGTAACTTAAATTATCATGCACGCTATAAACAATCGCTTCACCCACTTTAGCGGGAGGCAAAGTCACTTTTGGCGTATCGCGTGCATTACCACGGAAGCTTGCATAATGATCTTCGACGGTATTGCCATCGGTATACACACCTAAGGCATAGCCCGGTTTAATCCCGTGACTCTTGCCACGATTAATCACAATAATCATGCAATTAGCACCCAGATAATCCGCATCGTAGAGCGCTGCAATTTGCCCACGAATTTTGGTCGGTGGTAATTGAATCGGTGCACGGAGTTCGTTATGGCGCTTATCTACTGGTAATACACGATCGCCGACTCTAATTGGCTCATCCATATCTAAGATGGTCGCGGTCGATAAAGTATCCACACGATCTACCCGTGCATAACCGCTATAAATAACCTGATGGCCCAATAAAGCATTGGTTTGCGGGTCATGGACAGGTTTATCGGGATGATAAATCGCATAGCGGGAACCTACACGCGGCTGCTTCATGTTTTTTAAATAAACGGTTGCACCTGGAGGAATTAAGCTTTCGCTATCTCTGGAAGCTAATAGATAAGGCGCATTCTTGATCGCCTCATCACTCATGATTCGTGGCCATTCTAAGAAGGGACCGAGGGTCACTAAGGTTTCACCTAAAAGGCCTTTAGACTCGACCCGAATTCTAGGCACTAGCTTATTCGTACCGTCTGCGGTGACTTCTTTGCTATAGCTGAAATACAGAATGTCGCCCGGATAAATTTGGTGTGGATTTCTGACTTGTTGGTTCTTATCCCAAATTTCTGGCCAATAAGACGGCGTATTTAAGAATTTGCGGGCAATTCCCCATAAAGTATCGCCTTTCTGTACCACATAAGTAGAGGGCGCTGTCGGGTTGACCTGAATACCACTACTAGTCGGGCGATCAGCAAAGCTCAAACGGCCTGGTTTTTGTGGCATTCCATAATAGGAGTCATAATGGGGTGAGTTGGCATTGTAGGACATCGCAGGCTTATCAGCTGGTGAATTGGTCATACACCCTGCTAACGTTAAAGTAGCGCTACCTACACAAGCGGCCCATAGCAGATGGGAAAAGCGAAGCATGTTGTTATCCTTGTAATTCGAGCTTGTAGTTATTATTGGCTTAGAGGACTTTGCGTTATAATAGCCAGATGATTGAATTACGCGCACCACTTTCTGATTTTCGGTAATTATTAATATGGCAATTTTAGAAATTTTACATCATCCCGATCCGCGCTTACGCAAAAAAGCGACGCCCGTAGCAGTGGTCGACGCAAGCATCCGTGAGTTGCTGGACAATATGTTAGAGACCATGTACGCCGCCAAAGGCATTGGTTTAGCAGCGACCCAAGTTAATGTGCAACAGCGCGTAGTCGTGATCGATTTATCGGAAGAAAAAAACGAGCCGTTGTTCTTAATCAACGCGGAAATTCTGCATAAAGAAGGCCAAATCGAGCACGAAGAAGGCTGTTTATCCGTACCTGAATACTATGAAAAAGTAACTCGTGCTGAACGGGTGAAAGTGCGGGCTTTAGGGCGTGATGGTCAAGCCTTTGAATTAGAAGCGGATGGCTTGTTAGCCGTGTGTATTCAGCATGAGTTGGATCATTTAGACGGCAAATTATTCGTTGATTATCTCTCGCAGCTCAAACAACAGCGCGTGCGCAAGAAAATGGAAAAGCTAACCCGACAGCCGCCCGCTTCCAATCAAGCAAGCTCCTCACAGGCTGCATCTGGATGAGTTCTGGTTTGCGCGTCGTGTATGCAGGTACGCCCGAATTTGCAGGGCCTGCCTTGCAAGCTTTATTAGCGTCAGAGCATCAAGTGGTTGCTGTTTATACCCAGCCAGATCGACCTGCAGGGCGCGGGCGTAAATTGCAATTTAGCCCAGTGAAAGAAGTTGGAGTTGCCGGAGGGATTCCGGTTGAACAGCCTGTCAGTTTTAAAAGCGAAGAAGCGAAAGCTAGTTTAACTGCTTATGCTGCGGATGTGATGGTGGTGGCGGCGTATGGTTTGATTCTGCCGCAAGTAGTGTTAGATACACCGCGTTATGGCTGCTTGAATATTCATGGCTCCTTATTACCGCGTTGGCGCGGTGCTGCACCGATTCAGCGGGCGATTCAAGCAGGCGATGCAGAAACCGGCGTAACCATTATGCAAATGGCGGCAGGCTTAGATACTGGCGATATGCTCCTGAAAACGTATTGCCCCATCACAGCACGAGATGGTGGGCAAAGTATTCATGATCAATTGGCGCAGCAAGGTGCGACAGCCTTATTGCAAGTTTTAGAGCAGTTAGCTAGCAACAGTTTAAACCCAGAGCCACAAGACGAACAGCAAGCCTGTTACGCGCACAAATTGACTAAAGCCGAAGCAGAAATTGATTGGTCAGAAGCTGCTGCTGCGATTGATCGCAAGATTCGCGCTTTTGATGCTTGGCCAACCGCTTATACTCACTATCAAGGCCAAGCCTTACGCTTATTTGCCTCACAAGCGCTGGAGCAAACCAGCACTGCTTCGGCAGGTACAGTCGTTGCGGAAAGCAAAGCAGGGATTGATATTGTGGCCGGTGATGGGCAGTTAGTGCGAATTTTACAGCTACAAATGGCAGGCGGTAAGTGTTTAGCGGCTGCCGATTTTTTGAATGCACGTTCTTTATTAGGCGAGCAATTAACTAAGGTTGCTTCGTGAATACACGTGCTATTGCCGCGCGCGCTTTACAGCGTGTGACTTATCAAGGTGAGTCGCTCACCGATGTTTTTCAACACTCCAGCATTCAAACCCTGTCGGTGCGTGATCAAGCTTGGGTACGCAATGTCTGCTTTGGTGCTATTCGTTGGCATGGGCGACTAGGTGCGATTTTGCGCGAGCTGTTGGATAAATCCATTAAGTCTGCGGATAAAGATATCGAGTGTTTATTACGCTTGGGTCTGTATCAAATTATTTATCAGCGCACGCCTGATCATGCGGCAGTCAGTGAAACCGTCCAAGCCACGCGTGCCTTAAAAAAGGTGTGGGCTGGCAGTTTTGTGAATGGCGTCTTGCGGCGCTTTTTGCGTGAACAAGAGACTGTTTTAGCGGCAGCTGATCAGGTGGAGTCTGCTCAATATTCTTTCCCAACTTGGCTGGCGGATCGAATCAAGCTGGCTTGGCCGGATGATTGGCAGGCGATTATGCATGCCAGTAATGAGCATCCACCGCTAACGTTAAGAGTGAATGCTTTATTTACGACCCGTGAGCAGTATTTGGCAAATTTGCAGCAGCAGGCTATTCAAGCTGAACCTATCACTGAAGCTGAAATGGGCATTCATTTGCCGGAAGCCGTGCCAATAACAGAGCTGCCTGATTTTGCGCAAGGCTCCGTATCGGTGCAGGATGCAGCGGCTCAGCAAGCAGCAATACTTTTAGCTTGCGAAGCGAATATGAATGTGTTGGATGCTTGTGCCGCTCCTGGGGGGAAAACTTGTCATTTATTAGAGCGCTATCCAAGCATCGATTTATTGGCTTTGGATAATAGTGCCAAGCGGATTAAACAAGTTTACGAAAATTTAACGAGATTAAATTTAAGCGCTGCGGTAAAAGTGGCAGATGCTGCTGATTTAAAAGCTTGGTGGGATGGGCGAGGGTTTGATCGAATTTTGTTAGATGCACCTTGTTCGGCAACGGGTGTGATTCGGCGGCATCCTGACATTAAGCTGCTGCGGAAAAAAACGGATATTGCTACACTGCAAGAGCAGCAGGCAGTGCTACTCAAGGCTTTATGGCAGACTTTAAAGGCCGGTGGCTGGTTGTTATATGCCACCTGTTCGATTTTACCAGAAGAAAATAATTTACAAGTTGAGCAGTTTTTACAAAATCAGCCGGATGCTCGGGTCAAAGAAATTGAGGCCAAGTGGGGACGAGTGCTGTCAGTAGGACGGCAAATCTTGCCCGGCGAACAGGGCATGGATGGTTTCTATTATGCGTTGTTAGAAAAAACAGCGTAAGTAAAGAGCATATAATGAAAAACTCATGGTGGATGCGCTATTTGTGCATCATTTTTTTAGGGTGGCTACTCGCAACAACGACCAGTTTTGCAGCGGAAGAAAAAATCACCGTGCGGGATTTTACGCTTTATAATAATGGCCAGAATAAACCCCTAACCGCAACCCTGCATTTAGATTATCAACTCACCGATTATTTGCGCGATAGCTTATTAAACGGCGGCACGCTAATTCACGAAGTACGCTTCAGTTTAGTCAAGCATAGTGATTGGTGGTTTAACAAAAGTGAAAAATTCGCCAGCATTACCTCTGAATTAAAATACCATTCGCTCAGTCGTCATTATCAAGTGGTGCGTAAAGATACCGGCGAGCATTGGAACTTTACTAATTTAGCCTCGGCTTTGAGTCATTTAGGTACTTTAGAGAATTATAAGCTGCCAGCTTTACCTACTAAGGTCTATAAAGATGATACTTCTTTATATATGGAAGCGACTTTAGCCCCTAAGGAACCTGACAGTTTACCTTTAGGTTTATCTGCGTTGTTTTCTGATGATCATGGATTAGTGAGTCAAGGCGTATTGTGGGCTCTAACACCCTAAAATCAACCGTATTACGTTGGCTACCTACTGCGGTAGTGGGTGTGCTGTTAATTATTTCTTTAAGTCTGCTGCATTTAGCCACGCGTGATGCTGAATTCTTCCGTACTTATGGGAAGGGTTTGGTTTATCTGAATGCTTTCATTCTCGTGGTTTTAGGCATTGCGATTCTTGGTAATCTCATTCGCGCTATCTATCAATGGCATACTCGCCAAGCGGGTTCGCGTTTTACGCTGCGTCTGATGATGGGGTTTCTAATTCTGTCTATGCTGCCGGTGGTGGTGGTCGTCTATTTTTCCATGAATTTCATCGGCAAGAATGTCGGTCAGCAATTAGATGTACGCATAGCACGCGCTTTAGATGATGCAGTGGAGCTATCGCATTTATCGCTGTCCATTCGTAGCAGTGCACGCTTGCAAGATTTGTCGCGCTTAGCCATGCAAATTCGCGGCAAAGGGCGTTTGGAAGTGGCGGCCTTAATGGATAATTGGCGGGCTGCGCATGGTGCTCAAGAGGCGATTTTAATTAGCGGCGATCAGCGGATTTTGGTCACTAGTGTCGATGAAGTTGAGAAGTTAATTCCACTATTTCCGATTGGCGACTTGATGCGCACGATGAATCGGCGCAATGAATATTCGCATTTAGAGCCGACGGGTGAGGATGGCACTTTATTCATTCGCGTTGCTATGCATGTGCGCTATGGCTCGGATAATAGTAAGGGCATTTTGACTGCCATGTTTCCATTTTCTGAGCGCGAAAGCAGTTTGGCGTCCAGCGTATCTTCGGCTCAGGAAGAATATCGCACGATTAGTTTTAACCAAGAAGGCTTAAAAAATACCTTTCGCTTAGCACTGTTGGTGATTTCCGTGCTAACTATTTTATTTTCTTTGTGGGCGGCATTTACCTTTTCACGCCGTTTAACACGTCCTGTGCGTGATTTAGTGGAAGGCACTTTGGCGGTAGCTTCGGGTGATTTACAGAAGAAACTACCCGTTTCAGATCGGGATGATTTCAGTTTATTAGCACGCTCATTTAATACCATGACCAAGCGCTTATCCAGTGTCCAGCAAGAGCGTGAACAAGCCCGCCGTCAGCTTCAGCAAGAGCATGATTATTTGTTCGTTGTGCTGGAGCATTTGTCCTCAGGTGTAGTGACTCTTGATGAAGATCAAGTGATCCGGCGGGTGAATAGTGCAGCTAGTTTAATTTTAGGGCAGCCTTTACATAACTACCTAGGTCAGCCGCTGACCGATGCTTTTTCAGAAGAAAGTTTAAAGCCCTTTTTGCAAGCCTTAAAACCTTGGTTGGATCAGCCGCAAACCGATTGGCAGGCGGAAGTTAGTGTACCTTCTGAGCGTGGGCGGCGCGTTTTGGTTTGTCGTGGGGCAGGTTTGCCTTATGACTCAATGCAGCAAAAAGGTTATGTCTTAGTGTTTGAAGATGTGACCGATGTGGTTCAAGCTGAGCATGATGCCGCTTGGAGTGAAGTTGCACGGCGTTTAGCACATGAAATTAAAAATCCATTAACACCGATTCAACTCTCGGCAGAGCGCCTCTCACGTAAATTAGGTAAGTCGTTGGATGCGGAGTCGGCCGATTTTCTCAATCGGATGACGCGCACGATTATTCAGCAAGTGGATACCTTAAAAGCGATGGTGAATGCCTTTAGTGAATACGCTAAAGCGCCAGCTTTGGTCATCAAAACGACCAATCTCAATCAGATTGTGCACGAAGTGACTGAGCTGTACGTGGATAATCCGCAAAAGGTACGGGTAGTGTTCGAAGCGCAGGAGCTACCGGTACTAGATTTGGACCCCCATCGTATCCGTCAATTGCTGGTGAACTTAGTCAAGAATGCTTTAGAGGCCATTGGCGAAGGGCGCGAGGATGGGTGTATTCTGATTCGGACGCGCTTAGAGGAAGTTCAGGGTGGGCAGCAAGTCGTTTTATGCTTGCAGGATAATGGGCCAGGTATCCCTGTAGATATTCTCCCGCATTTGTTTGAGCCTTATGTTACGACTAAGCACAAAGGCACAGGTTTAGGGTTGGCGATTGTAAAAAAGATTGTTGAAGAGCATGACGGCAGCTTAGCAGCCCGCAATGCTGAGCCGAATGGCGCTATTATTACAATAACCTTTCCGCTAACGAGTGGGCAGGATGCTCAGAATTTAACGGAATCAAGTCATTAAAGGAGGGTCAGTGATGACTGCACAACTGATTTTAGTCGTGGATGATGAACCAGATATTCGCCAGCTGATTAGCGAAATTCTCGAAGACGAAGGCTATCGCGTTGAGGTTGCAGAAAATGCTGAGCGCGCCCGCGAAATCTATCGGCAGCGCAAGCCTAATTTGGTACTGCTGGATATTTGGATGCCTGGGCTAGACGGTATCTCCTTGCTCAAAGAATGGCGTTCAACTAATAGTTTAACCGGGCCAGTTATCATGATGTCGGGGCATGGCACGATTGAAACGGCTGTTGAAGCAACCAAGCTCGGGGCTTATGACTTTATCGAAAAGCCATTGTCCTTGGCGAAAATGTTGCTGACGATTGAAAATGCACTAAGAACCAGCCAATTAGAGCAGGAAAATCAAGGCTTGCGGCGGCAAGTCGTGTTTTCCCATGAAATCGTCGGCACTAGCAAAGTCATGCAGCAGCTACGTGAGCAAGCAGGGCGCATTGCCCAGCACGACTCTAGCGTGTTGCTCTATGGTGAGCATGGCGTAGGTAAAGAAGCAGTAGCACGCTACATTCATGCGCATAGCGTACGCAAAGAGCGCCCGTTTATAAAAGCTGTTTTACCCATGCTGGAAGAGGGTACTATTGAGCAAAAGCTTTTCGGTGCTGAAGTCGATGGCAAAATCACCTATGGCTTTATTGATGATGCTCTGAACGGTTGTTTGTATTTGAGCGAAGTGTCTGATCTGGATATAGAAAGCCAAAAGCGCCTGCTGGTGGCCTTACAGAATAAAAGCTTCACTCGCCCTGGTGGCTCTGATCCTATTGATTTTGATGTGCAGTTGATTGTCTCCTCAACCCATGATTTACAAGATGATATTGAGGCGGGTAGTTTCAATGAGGAGCTGTATTACCTGCTGAATATTCTGCCGCTGCAAGTAGCTCCGTTGCGCGAACACGCAGAAGATGTACCTGAGTTATTAAACTACTATGTGAACCAGCTCACCGCACAAGATGGTTTGCCTTATCGTCATTTCACCTTACCCGCCCAAAATTTCTTACGGAATCACCGTTGGTCTGGAAATATTCTTGAGCTACGTAATTTAGTCCATCGCTTATTGATTTTGGGTACAGAAGTTGAAATTAGCTTGGATGAGGCGGAAGAGGCAGTAGGGGCGACAGTGCCCGTGTTTAGCAGCGAAATTGGGCAGATGCCAGAAAGTTTATATGACCTGCCTCTGCGCCAAGCCCGCGAACAATTTGAGCATGATTATTTAATTTATCAGCTCAAACAAGCCGATGGGAATGTGAGTAAGTTAGCAGATCAGGTGAAAATGGAACGTACCCATTTATACCGTAAGATGCGTTCTTTAGGCGTTGATCCAAAAAAATATGGACGTTAACCTTTGATTAACCTCTATAATCCCCGCCATGAAAATCATGATTCTTGGCGCGGGACAAGTTGGGCGCTCAGTAGCTGAAGCACTAGCGCATGAAGACAACGATATTACTATCGTTGATACCAATGCTTTAGTTTTACGCAGCTTACGTGAGAAGCTCGATGTCCGTGTTGAGATTGGGCAGGCCTCCTATCCGCGCGTTCTAGAGCGGGCTGGAATTGAAGATGCCGACATGGTCATTGCGGTGACCAATAGCGATGAAATTAATATGATCGCCTGTCACGTAGCCTTCACTTTGTATCGTACTCCCACCAAAATTGCCCGCATCCGTTCCTCGCATTATCTTGAGCATCCACGTTTATTCGCCGCCGATGCTTTACCCATTGATGTTTTAATTAGCCCTGAGCAGCTGGTCACAGAATATATTTTCCGTTTGATTTCGCATCCGGGTGCTTTACAGGTGTTGAATTTTGCAGGCGGCAAAGTGCAATTAGTGGGGGTGAAAGCCTTAGCGGGTGGTGCTTTGGTTGGGCATCGTTTGGGCGAAATGTATGAGCATATGCCCGGTGTGAAAGCGCGAGTGGTGGCTTTGTTCCGGCATGATAAGCCGATTACGCCTGACAAGAACACAGTCGTTGAAGTTGACGATGAAGTTTTCTTTGTGGCCAACCCTAAGCATATTCGTGCCCTGATTAGTGAAGTTCGCCGCCTCGATAAGCCCTACAAACGCATTATGATTGCAGGCGGAGGCAATATTGGCAATCGCTTAGCACGCTTGTTAGAGGAAGCACGTTACCAAGTTAAAATTATCGAGAGCAATGCAGAGCGTGCTTCGAAGCTCGCAGAGCGCTTAGATAAAACCCTCGTGCTCGAAGGTGATGCTGCGGATGAAAGCTTATTGATTGAAGAAAATATTGAAAATATCGATGTTTTCGTCGCCGTAACCAACGATGATGAGGCTAATATTCTATCATCTATGTTGGCGAAGCGTTTGGGTGCACGGCGAGTTATGAGCTTAATCAATCGGATGAGTTATACCGAGCTGGTGGAAAGTAGTATCGATCTGGCTATTTCTCCGCATCAAATTACTATCGGTGCTTTGCTCACGCATATTCGGCGCGGCGATATTGTAGCAGTGCATTCGTTGCGGCGTGGTGCTGCGGAAGCGATTGAGGTGATTGCACATGGTGATAAGAAAACGTCACGGGTAGTTGGGCGGCGAGTCAGTGAAGTAAAACTACCACCCTCCACGATTATTGGTGCTTTGGTACGTAATGAGGAGGTAATCATCATCAATGAGGGAGATGATCCGCTAATTGAACCCGATGATCATGTCATTATGTTCCTCACCGATAAACGTTATATTCCAGCCGTGGAAAAACTCTTCCAGGTCGGTATTCACTTCTTCTAATTATGCAGTATGGCGTCATTTTCCGAATCCTCGGAATCTTTTTGATGTTATTTAGTTTCACGATGCTTCCGCCTATTGCTATTGGTAAATTAATGGGAGATCCAGAGCTATCTAATTTTTGGTGGGGTTTCAGCTCAGTTTTAGTTGCGGGGTTTTTATTATGGTTACCTTTTAGGAAATGCCGTAATGAATTGCGATTACGTGATGGCTATTTAATTGCTGTACTATTTTGGGTGGGTTTAAGTGCAGCTGCGACTATTCCTATTTCTTTATCAAGCAGTTTTGAAATTAATCTAGCCAGCGCTTTCTTTGAAACAGTTTCTGGGTTTACTACAACCGGTGCCTCGGTGTTAGTAGGTATTGATTCTTTACCTCGCTCCATTAATTTCTACCGTTTAGAATTACACTGGTTAGGCGGTATGGGGATTATTGTATTGGCAGTTGCAATCTTGCCTATGCTCGGAATTGGTGGGATGCAGCTCTATAAAGCTGAAGCACCAGGCCCCGTTAAAGATGCTAAATTGACACCTCGAATCACCGAAACAGCACGCTTATTATGGTATGTCTATTTGGCAACTACCCTGTTGGGTGTGGGTCTATTTTTATTAGGTGGTATGTCTTTATTTGATGCGGTTTGTCATTCATTCTCCGCTATTTCCACCGGTGGATTTTCGACACATGATTCTAGTTTCGGTTATTTTAATAGTGCCTATTTAGAATATGCTGCTTCTTTCATGATGATAATCGGTGGAGTGAACTTCGCCTTGCATTTTGCGGCGCTGCATACGAAAAATCCAAAGATTTATTGGAGTGATTCGGAATTTAAAGTCTATTTGATTATTATGTTTTTAGTCGCAGTTATCTGTGTAGTCGTATTAACAAGAAATAATTTTTACCCTGATTTTGCTACCACAGTTCGCTACGCTATATTTCATGTGGCATCGATTATGACTTCAACGGGTTTAGTAGCAACGGATTTTTCTGTTTGGCCTACATTGTTACCTGTTTTGCTAATGTTTGTGAGTTTTGTGGGCGGCTGTGCTGGTTCTACAGGTGGTGGATTAAAGGTCATTCGCTTTTTACTGCTAATGAAGCAAGGTTGGCGAGAAGTTACTTTGCTGAGCCACCCCCGTGCTCATACCCATATTAAAATTAATGGTGAGCCAGTCCCTGAAAATATCACCCGTGCGGTATGGGGATTCTTCTCCATGTATGTCGCAGTGTTTACTATTTTTATGTTGGGCATGATGGCGGCTGGGCATGATCAAGTCACTTCGTTTTCCGCAGTTGCTGCAACCTTAAATAATATGGGCGTAGGTTTAGGCGATGTATCAAGTAATTTTTCGCGCTTAGATGATTTCACCAAATGGTGGTTATCCTTTGCTATGCTCATCGGGCGCTTGGAGTTATTCACCGTCTTGGTTTTATTCTCACCGGCATTTTGGCGAAAATAAATACAAAACGTCGATTAATAGAGGCAAGGAGATCCGCATACATGCCTAAAAATCTTTCAAGCTTAGCAGTCTTAAAACATGCGCCTTTGGGCAAAGTGGTCAGTGCTCGCCAAGCTATTGATCTCATCGCCCCCGGCGATACTTTAGCTACTAGCGGCTTTATTGGAATTGGTTTTGCGGAAAATATTGCTGTAGCCATTGAAGAGCTATTTCTTGAGCGCAGCCAGCAAGTGGATGCAACCACCGATTATCCGCATGATTTAACGCTGATCTATGCGGCTGGCCAAGGTGATGGTGGGCGGCGCGGCTTGAATCATTTAGGACATGCTGGACTGATTAAGCGCGTGGTAGGTGGCCATTGGGGTTTAGCACCAAAGCTCGGTGAGTTAGCTACTAGCAATCAAATCGAAGCGTGGAATCTGCCCCAAGGCGTTATTTGTCATTTATTCCGTGATATTGCGGCGGGCAAACCGGGTACGCTGACTTCGGTCGGTTTAGGTACGTTTGTCGACCCGCGATATGGTGGCGGCAAGCTCAATGAGCGCACTCAAGAGGATTTAGTGCGCCTCATGGAGATTGATGGGCAAGAGTATTTGTTCTACAAAGCCTTCCCCATTCATGTCGGAATTATTCGCGGCACCACGGCTGATCCCGACGGCAATATCACTATGGAAAAAGAGGCGCTCACCCTCGAAGCCCAAGCGATAGCGATGGCTGCCCACAATAGTGGCGGGATCGTGATTGCCCAAGTCGAGCGCATTGCTGAACGTGGCACGCTCAATCCACGCCAAGTCAAAATCCCTAGTGTGTTAGTCGATTGTGTGGTGGTGGCGGAAAAGCCTGAATATCAGCAGCAAACCTTTGTTGAGCCGTATAGCCCAGCTTTTGCGGGTGAATTGCGTGTGCCTGTGTCAGCGATTGCTCCGATTCCTTTGGATGAACGCAAAGTGATTGCTCGTCGCGCGGCAATGGAGTTGAAAGCGCATGATGTGGTGAATCTAGGCATTGGCATGCCGGAAGGTGTCGCCAACGTTGCCACTGAAGAAAATATCTTTGATCTGATGATCCTGACGGCTGAGCCGGGGGTGATTGGTGGGATTCCAGCCGGTGGTTTGAATTTCGGCGCTGCTACCAATACTCAAGCCATACTCGATCAACCTAGCCAATTCGATTTCTATGATGGCGGTGGTTTGGATATTGCGATTTTAGGCTTAGCGCAGGCAGATAAAGAAGGCAATCTGAATGTCAGTAAATTCGGCCCCAAACTCGCGGGCGCAGGTGGTTTTATTAATATCTCGCAGAACGCCAAAAAGGTCGTGTTTGTCGGCACATTCACGGCGGGGAAATTGGAACTAGCGATTGCCGATGGGCAAATCAAGGTCTTAAAAGAAGGCAACACTCGCAAATTCGTGAGTGCAGTCGAACACCGTACTTTTAGTGGACGTGTGGCTTTCGCTTCAGGTCGCTCTGTGCTGTATGTGACGGAGCGTGCCGTTTTCAAACTCTGTGCTGCAGGCATTGAGCTGATTGAAATTGCCCCCGGCATTGATTTAGAACGGGATATATTAGCGCAGATGGACTTCACACCGATGCTGCCTCACCAGCCTAAACTCATGGATGCACGGATTTTTAAAGTTGAAGCTATGGGGATTCGTGAAGAGTTATTAGCCGCCCACTAGAGCGGCTTTTAGTGAAGTCAACAAGCCTACTAAAGCTTAGCTGGTCGCCACTAAATGCTGTTTAAAAAACTCCAAACTGCGCGACCAAGCTAATTCCGCTGCCTCTTTGTTATAGCGGACGGTGGAGTCATTGTGGAAGCCATGTTGAGTGGCTGGATAAGTATGTGCTTGATAACTAGCATTATTCGCTTTCAAAGCTTGCTCATAATCCGCCCAAGTTGCATTCACGCGCTCATCAGTTTCAGCAAAATGAATTAGGAGTGGGCCTTTCACCTTGTCGAGATTAGTTTTCGCAGGCGTACCATAAAACGGCGCGGCGGCATTAATCACCTCCGGCATCGTGGCGAGCATATTGCTGATATAACCGCCAAAACAGAAACCCACTACCCCCAGTTTGCCATTGCTTAATTCATGCGTTTTCAGGAAGTTGGCCGCTGCTATAAAATCTTGTTCGATCTTGGCGGGATCGAGTGATTTCTGCATATCGCGCCCTTGATCATCATTGCCCGGATAGCCACCGAGTGAATACAAAGCATCTGGCGCAAAAGCCACATAGCCTTGCTTCGCCAAACGCCGCGCCACATCTTCGATATAGGGATTCAGGCCGCGATTCTCGTGCACCACTAATACCATTGAAGCTTTGCCCTGCAAATTACGTGGCACGACTAAATAACCGCGCCCTTTGCCGAAGCCTTGCGGCGAAGCGAATTCGGTGTAACTGGCTTTGATGGTTTCATCATTGAAGGATACTTGCTCGGCTAGCGCATAATTCGGCAGCAAAGCTTCAGTAATCGCGCCAATACTCAAACCTGCAATCGCCAAAGAACCTAAGCGTGCTAGAAAAGTACGTCGATCAATACCACCGTGGGCATATTCATCATACCAATCAAAGGCTTGTTGCGGGATAGTGATAGCTTGGGGCTTTTCCATCAGCATTCTCCTTGGCGGGTTTGGATTATTAGTAAATAGCTGATTTTTTAGGGTTTGTACAATGTCCTTGTGGTGTGGGTGAGTTTTCCTATTGGCGCTAACGTTTAGCTTTAGATATTTAATGTTTTTACGATAAAAACGTTTGCGCAAACGTTTTTATAAAGCTAATCTCTAAGAGGGTACACTTAAAAACCCACACATCAGATGGAGGAGACCATATGAATATTTTTCGTCGCAAATTCGCTTTCGGCTTGGTAGCGATTAGTTTATTAGGCAGCAATTGGGCAGCCCCAGTGTTCGCAGAAGATCCACCGAAAGTTGCTTTGATCATGAAGTCCTTAGCCAATGAATTCTTCCAATCGATGG
Organism: Thiolinea sp.; assembly: GCA_049290875.1. GTDB lineage: Bacteria > Pseudomonadota > Gammaproteobacteria > Thiotrichales > Thiotrichaceae > Thiolinea. The sequence continues at coordinate 171,048 of JBATOI010000024.1, read as the reverse complement.
AAGATGGCGCTAAAGCCCATCAGAAGGAAAATGCCGCTAAATACACTTTAGTCACCAATGGCATTAAGGATGAAACCGATACTGCTGCACAAATCAAAATCCTTGAGCAAATGGTGGCACAAAAAGCTAATGCCATCGTGATTGCACCTGCTGATTCCAAAGCGCTCGTGCCTGCTATTAAAGCTGCCGTCGATAAAGGCGTGATCGTGGTGAATATTGATAATCAGCTAGATAAAGATGCTTTAAAAGACAAAGGTTTAGTTGTGCCTTTCGTTGGCCCTGATAACCGGGTAGGCGCTAAATTAGTCGGTGATTATGTCGCTAAGCAGTTAAAAGAAGGCGATAAGGTTGCGATTATTGAAGGGGTTTCGACCACCTTTAATGCGCAACAACGCACTGCGGGTTATAAGGACGCGATGGAAGCTGCCAAAATTACCGTGGTAGGTGTGCAATCCGGCAATTGGGAAATTGAAGGCGGCAATAAAGTGACTTCCGCTTTTTTAAGTGAAAATCCTGATTTAAAAGCCGTGTTAGCAGGCAATGACAGCATGGCGCTGGGCGCAGTAGCTGCGGTTAAAGCGGCAGGCAAAACCGGTAAAGTCTTAGTCGGTGGCTATGACAATATCAGTGCAGTACAGCCTTTGCTCAAAGATGGCAGTTTATTAGCAACAGCGGATCAGTTTGGCGCGAAACAAGCCGCGTTTGGCATTGAAGTAGCCTTAAAAGCTATCGCAGACAAGAAGACCCAAAATGACCTGCAAGAGCAAGTCAAAACCGATGTGGTCTTAGTGACTAAAGACTCGAAATAAGCAAGCCTTTTTAGCTCAGGTGGGTGACTACCTGAGCCATTAGATTGTGAACATCGATTTAGCTTCAGCGTTAGAGTGTGTGCTCATAACGCTGAACTTTAACTGGGGACAATACTGATGAGTTCCAGTGCTTTAGAATTAGCAACAACACTACATCCAGCTAGCTCGCACGCTGTGGTTTTGCAGTTAAATCGTCTCAGTAAAGCGTATGCGCAAACGCCTGTTTTAGAAGATATCTCGCTTAACTTACATCGTGGTGAAGTCTTAGCGATTACTGGCGAAAATGGCGCGGGTAAAAGTACGGTTTCCAAGATTATTTGCGGTTTGACCCCCGCTTCAAGCGGCACTATGACCTTAAACGGTCAAGCTTATCGCCCCGTTTCACGCCGCGATGCTGAAGCACAAGGTGTGCGCATGGTGCTACAAGAATTAGGTTTAATTCCGACCCTGACTGTGGCGGAAAATCTGTTGATGGGGCATTTGCCCAATACTTTGGGTTGGATGAATCGACGCCAACTTCAGCAAGCAGCCAGCCAACAACTACAAAAAATGGGATTGGAGCAACTTGACCCCGATACTTTGGTGGCTGATCTAGGGATTGGTCAGCAGCAAATGGTCGAAATCGCCCGCAATCTACACGATGATTTGCAGGTGCTGATTTTGGATGAGCCAACAGCCATGCTCACTCCTCGTGAATCCACGCATTTATTTAAGCAAATCGCTGAACTGAAAGCCAAAGGTGTGGCGATTATCTATGTTTCGCATCGGTTAGAAGAGCTGCAAAAAATAGCCGATACCGTCGCTGTGTTACGCGATGGCCGCTTGGTTGATCTGCGTCCGATGGCTGGTGTGCAGGAAAAAGAGCTAGTGCAGCGCATGGTGGGCCACTCTGTAGTTGATTTACAGGAGCAGGCTGCTCGCCCAAGTGGCGGTATCGCTATGCAAATTACCCATATGACCCGTGTGCCTGCTGTGAAAAATGTCAGCTTCGATGTGCATCACGGTGAAGTATTAGGCATTGCAGGTTTAGTCGGCTCTGGGCGCACTGAATTATTACGCCTATTGTTTGGTGCTGATAAGGCCGATAGCGGCGAAATTCAGATTCATGCCCCTAAGCGTACCCTCAAAATTACGCCCAATTGGCCAAGCCCCTTAGCTGCGATTCAAGCAGGGATTGGCTTAGTCACCGAAGACCGCAAATCCCAAGGTTTATTTTTGCCGCTCTCGATTGCAAACAATATCAGCATGGGCAATACCGCCCGCATTTCAGCTTCAGGTTTTGTCTCAAAAGTCCGTGAACAAGCTTTGGCGTTGAAGTGGATTCAACTCCTAGCAATTCGCTGCTTTGGTGCTAAGCAAAGTGTCGGTACTTTATCCGGTGGCAATCAGCAAAAAGTGGTGTTTGCGCGCTGGCTAGAAAAAGACTGCGATATATTGCTGTTAGATGAGCCAACACGCGGGGTGGATGTGGGCGCACGTGCCGATATTTATGCGCAAATCAATAATATGGCTGCTAAGGGTAAAGCTATTGTGATGGTTTCCAGCGATTTGCGGGAACTGATGGCGGTCTGTGATCGAATTGCCGTCATGAGTGCTGGGTGTTTAGTGGCGACCTTTAAGCGCGGTCATTGGACCGAGCAAGGCTTATTGGAGGCCGCTTTTGCACAAGAATAAAACGCTTGCTGTTTATCTGAGATTAGCCATCCGCCTTCACTATTTCATACATGGGTTAGCATTATGAGCACATCCAACCTTCCCCAAAATACAGCAGCCACACCTGACTTAAGCAAACAACAGCGCTCGTTTTGGAATTCACCTTGGGCAACCTATTTGGGGTTGTTCTTGGTGCTGCTGGCCTTGGTCGCTTTTTTTAGTCTACGCAGTGAATATTTCTGGAGCAAAGACACCTTTGTCACGATTGCTAATGATATTCCCGGCCTTGCCGTGATGGCAGTGGGTATGACCTTTGTATTGATGATTGCGGGCATTGATTTATCGGTCGGCTCGGTTCTAGCCTTAAGTGCTGCCGTCAGTGCTTTAGCGATTTTACAATGGCACTGGTCACCGATGCTGGCTGGCTTATTAGCGCTCGGTGTAGGTTTACTCTGCGGCATGCTCAATGGCGCAATTAGTGTGATTTGGCAAATACCTTCATTTATTGTCTCACTCGGTTTATTAGAAGCGGTACGTGGTACGGCGTATTTGGTCACCGATTCGCGCACTCAATACGTAGGTGATGCGATGGGTGGACTAGCCCAACCGATTTCATCGAGCCTCGGCGGTATCTCGGTCGCCTTTATTATGGCGCTGGCGGTCGTAGTATTAGGGCATATTCTACTCACGCGTACCATCTTTGGGCGCTATGTGATTGGCATTGGTACCAATGAAGAAGCCATGCGTCTGGCAGGGATTGATCCGCGCCCGATTCGGATTAGCGTTTTTGCGGCGATGGGTTTATTAGCCGCCTTGGCAGGTCTGATGCAAGCAGCCCGTTTGGAGGCGGCTGACCCGAATGCAGGTGTGGGCATCGAATTGAAGGTGATTGCAGCCGTGGTGATTGGCGGCACTAGTTTGATGGGAGGACGTGGCTCGGTAATTGCCACTTTCTTTGGCGTGCTGATTATTGCGGTCTTGGAGGCTGGGTTAGCGCAAATTGGCGCGAGTGAACCGAGTAAGCGAATTATCACGGGTGCTGTTATTGTAGTCGCGGTGATTATTGATACAGTACGGCAACGGCGCTCTGCCGCTACCCATTAAACCGCCAACCGTGAGGACTTCAGTGTAAATGGCTTCCATTAAAGACGTGGCTAGACAAGCAAGCGTGTCGATTTCGACGGTCTCACACGTCATGAATGGCACCCGTTTTGTGGAAGCTGGCACTGCCGAGCGCGTCCATCAAGCGATTCACGATTTATCGTATATTCCGAGCAGCGTAGCGCGCAGCCTCAAAAGCCAAAACACGCATACTTTAGGCATGTTAGTCCCCAACTGCTCGAATCCTTATTTCAGCGAAATTATGCGCAGTGTGGAGGATCGTTGTTTTGAACTGGGCTACAACCTTATTTTATGTAATACCTATGATCGACCTGAGCGCCAAACTAAGTATTTGAAAATCCTCACCGAAAAGCGCGTGGATGGTTTAATTCTAATTACCGCAAGCTCACCTGATCAATGGAAACTCCCGCTGAAACTGAATATTCCTGTAGTGCTAGTGGATCGTGAGGTACGCAATAACTTCTGTGATTTGGTCGAAACGGCTCATGAATACGGCGCGCAATTGGCGACTCAGCATTTATTAGATTTGCAGCATCGACATATCGCTTGTATCGCGGGGCCGCTAGAACTCAGCCCTAGCACACAGCGTATTCAAGGTTGGCAAACGGCCTTGCAACAAGCAGGTTGCACGCCTTCATTATTATTGCACAGCGATTTCACCAGCCAAGGCGGTTATGACTCTATGTTAAAGTTGCTGGACTATCGCCACAGCACAACCACTGAAAAACCTACTGCTGTCATCATTTGCAATGATTTGATGGCGATTGGCGCTTTACGGGCTGTGCATGAAAAAGGTTTAAGCGTGCCTACTGACTTATCCATTGTCGGTTTTGATGATATTGAACTGGCTCACTTCACTAGCCCGCCCTTAACGACGGTACGCCAACCGAAACAAGAAATGGGCACACAAGCGGTGAATTTATTGCTGGAGCGCATTACTGGCGTGCGCACTACCACGCGAACCTTGCTATTAAAACCAGAATTAGCAATACGCGATACCAGTGCGCCCTGTTTAACCAAGGAAGAACGATGAAAAAAACACGCTTACTCCATGCTGAGCTTTCACAGTGCATTGCCACACTCGGGCACGGTGACATGCTGATTATTGCGGATGCAGGCTTACCCATTCCTAAAGGTGTGCAACGCATTGATTTGGCGGTAAGTTTAGGTGTGCCGCGTTTGGCAGATGTTTTGGAAGCCGTACTCAGTGAAATGCAGGTAGAGCGCAGCATCATCGCGCAAGAGGCCTTGGTGAATCAGGCGGCTCCCGCTTGGTATCAAACAATGATAGATAAAGGTTTGCCACCTTCTTTTGAAATACTTTCACACGATGATTTTAAGAAAATGAGCCAACAGGCAAAAGCGATTGTACGTACAGGCGAGGCGACACCTTATGCGAATGTTATCTTGTGCTCGGGGGTGTGTTTTTAAAAGTGGAGGATATTTACGAGCGTGTAGACAACGGCGAGTTAGCCAAGTGGCGCTTAGAAAAATTGGAAACTGGAGCTAAACAATAATCAGCCCCACGCTTTCAACTCCCGAATCCGCTTCACCTCTACCTCATCCTCACGCATATGCTCCACAAACAGCGGCACGCAGTAGCTGTAGCGATTCTGGATTTTCTTAAGCACAAAAGCCAACTCCAAACGCGATAAGGCGCGTTCCAATTCGGCACTATCGAAGTGCACGCCTTGTTGCTCCAGTTCCTGCATTAACTCGCCAATCGTGAAGCTGTCTTTTTGAATGGTGCTGTACACCACCAAGCGATCATAGGCTTGTTCTTGTTCGCCAATACCGACTGACCAGCCTGCTAGGCGTTTTTGTAGGTCGCGTCCTTCGAGTACGCGGTGAATATCGCCTGCTTCGATCACGCGCTGGCTGGCGTCGAGTTGTTGGATGACTTGGTGGCAGACGTAGGCGATTAGGTTGGCGCGTTGTCCGCATTGCGCAATCATATTGGCTACGAGGCTGGGGTTGGCGTAGCTTAAATTCAGGGTTTGCATCGGTTGGGTTGCGAGTTGTTCGCAGGCGTCTTGTTCTAAGGCTGCGACTTCGAGCACTTCGCCGAAATTGCGTAGCGGTGATTGATAATCCAAAACTGCGTGTTGGTAAAGCTGCCAAAATCCGGCGAGGATAAAGCTGCATTGGCCTTGTTCGCTCAGGCGGCGGAACACGCTCAAAATTGGGTAGCCTTGCGTTTGTTCGTGGGCGATGAATAAATCGGCTTCGTCGATTAGGAAAATATAGCGCTTGCCCTGAGCTTTTAATTGCGCTTCCAAAGCTTGGGCGAAGGCTTGCGCTGACTCGGTTTCGGGCAAATCCAACGCTGCTGCAAGGCGTGGAATCAAGGTTTCGTTGGACAAGGTTTGGTAATACACCCGCACTTGGGCATTTTCCGCATAGCGCCGCTCCAAAGCTTTCAATAGGCTCGACTTGCCCATTTGTCGCCCACCGACAATCAGATAATTCGCCGGATCACGGTTAATAATCTGTGCTATCAGCTCGCGTCGACCAAAGAAAATCGCTTCTTTATTCACCCCACCGCCAATTTGATAGGGCGACAGTTGTTGCAGGGCTAATTGTTCGGCGAGGATTTTGGCGAATACGGGTTCAGCATCGGGACTCAACAGTAATTCGGTGATTTGCTTGCTTTGCGGGGCGACGTATTTATTGCTGCGGTCTTGAGTAGTGTTGAGCAATTTGCGTTGATAGGCAGCGTCTTGACCAATGATTAGGGTGATACGCCCTTCAGCTTGCGGGATGGCATGTAGGGCATTGATAGCGTCTTCGGCGGGTGCGATGGGGAAATAGAGCAAGACGCGATTGACGTTTAGCGGGAAGTTGTGGGGGAGTTTTAGGGTATATAAATCTAACCCCACCCCAGCCCTCCCCTTATCAAGGGAGGGGGCAAGTTCCTCCCCTGACAAGGGGAGGTTAGGAGGAGTTTCTTCCAAACTCCCACCCAATCTCTCCGCCAAATACCACGCCTTCTGCTCCACATTCAAACCCGTAAAATCAATCGCTTTCTGCAAACTCTGCGAACTAATTTCAGCATTTTCCAGCACAGTGTTTAAGCGTCCAGTTTGTTTCAGACGTTGTTGCGCTTCAGGTAATTGCTCCAAAGGCAAGCTACGTAATTGTTGCGGTTTTTCGCCCAATTCCAGCACCAAAGGATGGCGATAGCGGCGGAAGTAAAATACGGTGAAACCAAGCAAAGCCAATGCCAAAGCTGCCAAGCCAAGCTGGGTGTGCATGGGCATCACGGTGAGGGTAATCGGAATTGCCCATTGTGTATAAAGCGGTGGGCGCATGGGGCGAATTTCGAGTTGGAGCTTGTCCAATTGCTCTTGGGGCAAATCTTTGGGCAAGGTGAAAGCTAAGGGTGGTGCGTCGGTTTGGGCGGTTATGCCTTCCAAAGTTTGGCGTGGCAAGTTGAGTTTGCCTTCGGCGTCTTTTAGGTAGAAATCCGCTTTGGGTAAGGCGAGCGTGCCTTGGTTTTTGAGTTGGATGCTGAGGGTGTTGGTGTCGCGGCTGAAATCGCTGCTCACTACTTGTACGTCGGGGGTTTGGTAATTGACTTTGAGGGGGACGGTTTTCGTTTGTCCGCCTGAAACTTCCACTGTGACCGGAATTTCGTATTCGCCGGATGCGACGGGCTTGGGTGTGTTACCGATCACACGCGCGGCGAGTTTGATGGTTTTGCCTGCTGGAATTAAGGTGCTACTGGAGTAAATGGCTTCGGTTTGCGGGTAAGTTGGCAGGTATTCAGCAGGAATGATTTTTAAACTGCCATCGGCGCTGGTGGTTTGGAGGATTTTGGGGTGGAAAATCGGTTCGGCGCTGGTGTTGGTGAGTTGTACCATAAAGAGATTAGCGTTGGCGGCTGAAGCATCTACTAAGGTTTTATCTAGGCTAAGTACTAGGGAAGGAGTTTGGCTGCTGGGGAAAGATAAATAGCTCCATTTAACACTTTGATAAGTTTGTTGTTCTTTTAAGATTTTGCCCGTGGGTTGGTAATCTTGGTCTGTTTCAGGTTTTTCAACAGTATATTCACCTTTGGCTAAGATAGACCTAGACCGCAGTATTTTGCTTGCATCCGCGCGTAGAACTGTCCCATCAGCATGGATATTTGCCCATGCACCTTGTCCAGTTGCTAGCAAGATTTGTTTTAACTCGCCGGTTTTCGCATTCCAGAGCTTCACCGTTCCGTCAAACGCCCCTGTAGCTACCAACCCCGAACTGTCAAAAACCACTGACCTCACAGAGCTTTGCGCTTGCAGTGTGTTGAGCAGTCCGCCGCTTTTCACCTCCCAAAGCTTCACCGTCCCATCCAACGCCCCTGTGGCTAACAACCCTGAACTGTTAAATGCTACCGATGCTACCTGCTCTTCATGAGCTTGGAAAGTATTTAGTAGCATACTTTTTTTCACCCGCCACAGCTTCACTGTCCCGTCAAACGACCCTGTGGCTAACAACCCTAAACTGTCAAGTGCCACCGACACAACACCATCTTGTTGAGTTTCCAGTGTGTTTAGCAGCATGCTGCTTTTCACCTTCCACAGTTCCACAGCATCACTACCAGCTCCCACAGCCAACACGCCCATACCATCAAAAGCCACTGACATCACAGGGCCAAGCCCTTCTAGGGTCTTGAGCAGCGTGCCGCTTGACGCATGCCATAGGTTCACTGTCTTATCAAGTCCCCCTGTGGCTAATACGCCCGAACCGTCAAATGCCACCGCCATTACCTGATCTTCATGAGCTTGCAGTGTACGAAGCAGCTCCCCGCTCGATACCTGCCAAAGTTTCACCGTCCCGTCCCCCGACCCCGACGCCAACAAGCCTGACCCGTCAAATGCCACCGACAGAACACTGCTTTGCGCTTGCAAGGTGTTGAGTAGCGCGCCACTTGAAACCTGCCAAAGCTTTACCGTCCCGTCCTCCGACCCCGACGCCAACAATCCTGATCCGTCAAATGCCACCGACATCACGCCGCTTTGTGCGTGTAGGTTTGTGAGCGGTGCGCCGCTTGACATCTGCCAAAGCTTTACCGTCCCGTCTTCCGACCCCGACGCTAACAATCCTGAACCGTCAAACGCCACTGAAGTAACTTGGTTTTGCCCTTGCAGCGTGTTCACCAGCTCACCACCGCCCACCCGCCAAAGCTGTACGGCCCCGTCGAACGACCCTGACGCCAGCAAGCCTGAACCATCAAACGCTACCGACAGAACACTGTTTTGTGCTTGCAAGGTGTTGAGTAGCGCGCCGCTTGACACCTGCCACAGCTTCACCGTGTTATCATATGCCCCCGTGGCTAATACGCCCAATCTATCAAATGCCACCGAAGTAACCCTATCTTCATGAGCTTGCAGGGTACGCAGCAGTGCACCGCTTGACACCTGCCACAGCTTCACTGTCTTATCCTCTCCTCCTGTGGCTAATACGCCCGACCCGTCAAATGCTATAGAATTTACCCAATATTCATGAGCTTGCAGGGTATGCAGCCGCACCCCGCTCGACACCTGCCACAGCTTCACCGTCCCATCCCCCGATCCCGACGCCAATATGCCCAATCTATCAAAAGCCACTGACCTCACAGGGCTTTGCGCTTCCAGCGTGTTCACCAGCTCCCCACTGCCCACCCGCCAAAGCTTCACCGTCCCATCCTCCGATCCCGATGCCAACAAGCCTGAACCGTCAAAAGCCACTGAACTCACAGGGCTTTGCGCTTCCAGCGTGTTCACTAGCTCCCCACTGTCCACCCGCCAAAGCTGCACCGTCCCATCCTCCGACCCCGATGCCAACATGCCCGACCCGTCAAATGCTACTGAAGTAATCTTGCTTTGCGTCTGTATACTTTGCTTTAATAAGTCATCGACACTTTCATAGCCTAAGTCCTTAACAGTAGTTTTGTAGGCAGGCATAGCAGGAATTTGCAGAGAGGGCGCATTGAGAATGGGTTTGAGAGGTGGCTGCGGGGTTTGCTGCTTGCTGAGGAGTTCAACTTGTTGCGCTAAAGCAGGAAAATAAAAGAGCCAAACCAAGAAAAAGCTCAAGGCCAAATGTTTGAACCAGTTCAGCATTGCAGCAACTCCTTACCCAAGTTTCGCAACCATTCACAACGCCAAACCAAACGCCCATTCTTCGGCATCAACAAATTCTGCCAATATAAAGCCCGCTCCAAACGATCCTGCGACCATGTGTTATGAAGCCCGAATTGCTCTTTGTTGAGATAAGCGCAAAGCTCGGTTTCGTGACTCACTCCACTGAAAAGCTGTGCGGGCAGATGGCTGTTTTGTACCGCTTCACGCCAAGCGCTTGAGCCTTGTTCAAGCTCGCGTAAGCAGGCTTGCACCAAGCGTGGATGCTGTCCCGAAAAATCCAGCACTTGTTGCAGCGTTGCATCAGGAATACTGGCTGAGATACTACTGAGATAAATGCTTTTCAGGTCTTCAATACACACTGAAGGCAGGTGAATTTCTTCCAGTTTATTCAAGAAAGATAAAGCGCCTTGCTCGTATTTCATCGCAGCCAAGCGCTCACCACCTAAAATCAGCAAATGCAACTCATACGGATAACGTTCCAATAAACCACGCAATTCACTGGCAAATTCGCGGCGGCTTGCTTCTGCACCATTTTCAAAACCGGTTACCAATACAAACAGTTCTTGCCCTTGCTGCAAGCGCTGCTCCAAAGCATCTGCCCATTGCCAACTCGCATGAATAGTGCCCTGCAAACCGGCTTGTTGGGCGAGGCGGGCAAAATAATCAGCTTGATTCACCTGCGTGCTAGTGGGCGGGAATAAATGGATAAAATGCTGAGCGCCATAACGTTGCAGTGCCTTGGTTTTGAGCGCTTGCACATAATGCTGGGTACTAAAACCTTCCTGCGCCAAGACCATAATAGGCAAGCTTTGATCGAGATAATTAAAAATAGTCTCAACAAAATTACGCTGCTTAGCCGCTAAGATGGGCGCTTGGGTGGATAAAGGTTTTGGTAGCTCCAAAGCCGAAGCGAAATAAGGTTTGGCGCCAGGGGCTTGTTGCTTTAAAGCGGCCAATAATTGCTGAAAGGCAGTGCGATACTCGCCTTCAGTGCTGGTTTTGAAATCGACCGCATGCCGATTTGATAAAAACGGAAAGTCAGGAAAAATCCCCCATACTGCCGGAATAAAGCGAAAATTCGGGATTTCGCGCTCCAATTGCAGCATCAATTCATATTCACGCTGCACCCAACCGGAATCAGCCGCTTCTGGGGTGGCAATCAAAATCGCCATGTGCGAGCTACGCAAAGCCTCTTCAATCACTCGCGTAAAACTTTGCCCAGCTTGTATTTCCCAAATATCAAAGAAAACTTTATACCCCTGAGCGCTGAGGTTATTCGCGAGCATTTCCGCCCAATCGCGCTGCGTCGAGCGATAGCTAATAAAAACGTCGTAGTTAAATTGCGGGCTGGCTTGAAGCATAAACGGAGCACTCGCTGCGGGGATAACCGGTATTTTTATGGTTTTAAGCAGCGCTGTCTATGTTTGCTTGGTTTTTTCCAATCTGAGCTTTTATTAATCAACCCCCAACTTAAACCCAATGCTTCGGTCTATTCTTGCAGGAATAGTTTTAACGTCTTGTAAACCAAGGACTGATGGGATGAATACTTTAGGCATACAGTGGATCTTTAGGAGTATCTGTTGGCTCATTTTGTTGAGCAGTTTTAATCTCGCGCAAGCTGCATTTAATGCTGGCTCGATTATTGGGCAGCTAGCTACTCAAGGTTCAGCCAATGCGGTTGCCATCCTGCCTGATCAACGCCATCTCTTAGTCGGGGCAGCGCAAGAAGGCTTACTAGTCATCGATGTGCGTTCGGCAGAGCAGCCAGTCTTGGTGTCTAAATTCAGTGCTTTGCAGCAAGTCGAGTCGATAGTCATTCGCGGCAAATTAGCCTTTATTGCCAATGGTGCAGCGGGTCTAGCGATTGTTGATTTGAGTCAACCCAGTACTTTGAAATTGCTGGGGCAATTGGATACTTCGTCCTATGCGTTTGATGTGGCGCTCACGCCTGATGGACGCACCGCTTTTGTCGCCAATAATGCTCAAGGCGTGGTAGTGGTTGATGTCAGTCAGCCGAGCAAACCGCGTCAATTAGCTGTCATTCCCAGCTCGGCGGCGAGTGCTGGGGTGGCTTTGAATGCTAATGGCCAAGCCCTGTATATCGCGGATCAAGCGGATGGTATTCAGATTATTGATGTCCGCCAGCCGCAAAAACCAGTGCATCAAGGGCATTTTAATCCAGCCGGACATCCGCAACGCTTAGTCGTCTCTAAAGATGGTCGCTGGTTATTTTCCGCGAATAATGAAGGTGGTTTGAGTGTGTACGCGCTAGCCAATCCAGCAGCTATGCAAAGTACTCAATTGCCGATGCGCAATGCCTTTGCGGTCAGCCTGAGCCAAGATGGAAAAACTGCTTTAGTGGCTGATTTATATTATGGGGTAGCTGTGGTCGATGTAACCAATCCACTCAATCCGCAAGCCCTTCAACAGATAAAAACGCGACGGGCGGCGCAAGGTTTAAGCTTGAGTGCTGATCAGAAAACGGCCTATGTTGCGGACACTCAGGCCGGTTTAACGGTGATTCGTTTCCGTTAGTCGGAAGCAGGGCAAACTGCCACTAATCCTCACTATAGTTAATTAAAGCAGCTATGCAATGTTGGTGTTGGCTGCTGTCATGAAGTTTTGCCCTAATCCCTCTGGAAGCTACCATGCCGCAAGATCTGGTCTTCGTTCTCATTGGTCAATCCAATATGGTGGGTTGGACGGAAAGCCTGTTCAATGAGTTGCCCGATTGGTTGAAAATAAGACCTGTGCAAGTTGAGTTTTATCTGCATGGCCGCAAAGTAGAATTTCAGCAGCAGCCTAGTGGACGGATTGGCCCTGAAGTTGCTTTCGCTAAATATTTGGCTGCTTGGTATCCGGGGCGGAAAATTCGGGTAGTGAAATTAGCAGTCGGTGGAACCTCGATTTATGATTGGGCACGCTTGTGGAATCCGCGTTTATCATTTCGGATGACCGAAAGCACCATTCAATCCAGCCTGTACACGTTGCTAAAGAAGCAAATTGAAGCCAGCCAAGTGCTCACTCAGGGCAATACAGTTAATGCTTTCTTGTGGATGCAAGGCGAACGGGATGCCCGCTATCCCTTAGCAGCGAACGCTTATTTGGGTAATCTCAAAGCCTTAATCACCGACTTGCGCCGTGAATACGCCAGCCCCAATGCTGCCTTTATTTTAGGCCGGATTAATCCACCGAAAGCACAGCATCCTGCGGTCGATATCCTCAGAAAAGCTCAAGAACTAGTGACGACGCAAGTGCCGCGTACTGTGTGGGTGAATACGGATGAATTATCGAAAGCAGCGGATCAGATTCATTACGACACCCTAGGCAGTGTTGGCCTAGGGCGGCATTTTGCCTATGAGGTTAGGCGTTTTTATCGGCCTTAAGTTAAAAGTTTAGGCTTAAGCCAATGGCATTTCTTCTTTCACCAATTCACCATCATGAATACTCATTTTCCGCCAGCCGCCATTATCATTCATGGTAATCCAGCGGCGTTCTTCTTCGCGATAGAACCAATCTTTGTCAACCTCATAAAACACCATGCGATTAGAGGCTTCCCAGATATTCACAATCTCATTCGTGTGTGAGCGTATTTCATCGAAATCGGTCGTGCATTTACGCCCCATATCGCTATATAACTGATGCAGTTCTAATAGTAGATTGAGTACTTTGCTATCCATATCCACGATATTTAAACCCACCCGCCGCGCTTCTTTTTTCAGAATCGGATACGAATGGCTGGGGTAGGCGGAATTTAAAGCACTCGCGACTTTTTTGATTTGAACCTCATCAGTGCAGTGATAACTTAAAATCTGCTCACACAGCATCATCGATAAAGATTCAGCGCGGTCGACTGCACCAATGACGAGTGGATGTACATAATTAAACAGCGATTTATACGGATTAGACGATTCATTATCTTTTTGTGCTTGCCACAAATGAATCACCCGTTTTAATTCATCCAAGCTCACGCTGACCCGATCATTATCTCGATCAATTGGTGACAAATCATGGGTCAAAGAGGTATCCACCGAAGTTAAATAAGCCATCGGCCCCATATGAATTTCATCAGCGCCTAAAGCCAACATGGTGGCAGCACTAGCACATTCCAGCGGGACTAATGCGACCACATGCTCATAATATTCACGTAATAAACTGACCATGCGCAATGAGGCTTGGCCGTTGCCGCCATCGGATTTAATAAATAAATTTACCCGTTTGCCACCACCACGGGTGCTTAATAGATCATATAAAGCGATGACATCGCTATGGCAAACCGTGCCGCGTGGATTATTCCAATAGGTGATGAGATCGCCCTCTAAATGCTCACTGATAGCCGTTAAGATAGCTTGAGTTTCATTAAAGCGTATAGGGGGGCGTTTAATAGTGAGTTCTGAAGGAGTGCTAGGTTCTTCCGAGGTTGGCATGCTCAATCCTTATTTATTATCGATTTTAGAGTTGTGCAGTGTAAGCAGTTAAGTCCTCAAATAAAAGTAAAGCCGCATAGATGCAGTGTGTGGCTAACTAAAAGCTTACTTTCTGCTGAATGGTCATTGCATTCTTAACCTGAAGCATTAAACTATAAATAATATTTATATAAAAATAACCAGTAAAGAGTCACGCCCCAATGACCAAACTAGCCTATTTAATGGTTGGGCTTAGCCTGAGCATGCTCGCTGCTTGTAGTAGTAAAGAGTCTCAGCTACCGCAGCAGTCTAAGACTAATTCAGTCGAGCTGCGTGCTGTGGCAGCAGAAGCCCAGCCATCAAACCCTGATCCCCAAATGCCTCAGTTCCAAGCGCTGCAAGCTGAATTAGCTGCTTTACAACAACGCTTGCAGAGCTCAGAAACAGCTTTAGCTCAAGCCCAAGCTGAACTCAATACTAAAAATGGGCACTTGCAGGCAATCACCGCTGAGCAGCAACAATGGTCACAGCAGCAAGCGAGTTTGGATAGCACGAGTGAGCAGCTCAAACAGCTCGAGCAGCAATTAACGCAAAAAGATCAACAGCTTAATCAAGCACAAATTAATTTAGTCCGAGCCGAGTCTGAGTGTCAGCAGGCCACCTTGGTACAGCCCGATGCTAAGCAAGTAGCAGGCTTAGATCCAAGCCAAGTAGAACACTAAGTTTTACTGGAGCTTGAGCTCAACAACTATTTATAAAAAGAGCTATAACTATGTCCAAACTTTCCTGCGTGCTGCGTTCTTGGCTAGGCTACTCCTGCCTGTGGCTTTTCTGCGTATTGCTTAATGTATTCCCACTAGCTAGCCAAGCAGCAGTCAGTGTAAGCCCGAATTTACAACTGAGCCTAGTGGATGGCACCGCTAATAACCTAGCTTTAGCCAATACCAGTGTGCACGCCCGTGAGGTGATGGCGGATGGTTCAAGCGTCTGGCGGGCTGTAGTCAAAACAGATGCAGCAGGTAAAGCAAGTTTAGCTTTAGAAGGTTTGGGAGCAGGGCGCAGCTATCAACTCTACGCAATCAGTCCTTTTGATAATAATTATCGTGCCAGCACGGTGATTAAAACCAGCGGTAGCTTTCTATTTCGAGTCGGCTCACCTATTTTGAAGGTAACTGTGAAAGATGCCTTGGCGCGTACTGCTCTGATTAATCTGCCAATCACCGCTTGGTATAAGCAAGCGGGCAAGCTCGTTTGGGTGGCGCAAAAAAATACGGATGCGAGTGGCAAAGTTGCCTTTGATATTCCGCAGTTGTCGCAAGGCTTGCCCGTGCAACTCTCTGCGACTGCTTTCAATGCTACGCGTGCTATGAGTGATCCGATTACTAAAGTGGGTGAAACCGAGTTTGCTTTGGGTGAAACGCGCATTCAGTTATTAGATGCTAGCCAAGCTCATAACCCCGCTTTAGCAGCGACGACTATTCATGTTAGAGAGCTATTAGCTGATGGTAGCTCTATTTGGGTGAATCAAGGCACTACGGATGCGCAAGGGGTGCTGCGCTTAAATTTAGAGGCGGGTAAAAAATATGTGCTGCTGGCTCAAGATAAGGTCTTTAATAAATACCGCACCAGTGCTCCGCTACAAAAAGGCGAGCAATTCACCTTCAAACTAGGTTCGCCAGCCCTTAAAGTGAAACTCAGCGATGCTTTGAGTAATGCGAATTTAGCGGGGGTGAATGTCACGGCCTATCAGCTGCTAGATACCGGTGCTTATCAATGGCGCACCGCTGCACTCACCAATAGCAATGGCGAGGTAGCTTTAGACTTGCCCGAGTTAAGCACAGGCGGCAAGATCGAATTACGTGCGGCTGCTTATAATCAATTTACGGCACGTTCCAAACTCATTAGTCAAGCGGGGAGTGAGGTTTGGAAACTAGGTACGAGCCGAATTAAAGTGGTAGACGGTACTAGTGCTAATCAAGCGGTACTAGCCAATCACACGGTCTATGTACGCGAAAAGTTTGTGAATGGGACTGAACAATGGTTCGCGACTACCAAAACAGATAGTGCGGGTTTATTACGCTTAGATTTGCCCGGTTTAGAGCAAGGGCGGCAGTTTTATCTACAGGCCCTAAGCCCACTGACCAATACCTATAAGGCGAGTGCTATCCTGAAAACAGCCGGTGACTCCGTGTTTGTAGTCGGCTCTAATCCTTTGGTCGCGACCTTAAAAGATGCTTATTCCAAGCAAGCTTTGGTGGGTGCTGAGGTAGTGGCTTGGCGCATCTTGGCCGATGGTACAAGGCAATGGCGCGGACAACAGAAAACGGATGCAGCTGGTAAGGTCATTTTTGATTTAGCTGAACTGAATACTGAAAGCGCCACGATTCGTTTGCAGACGACTGTGTATAACCAATTTACTGCATCTAGCCCCGCCTATACACGTAGTGGTGCGGTGGACTTTTTACTAGGCTCTGTGGTGGTAAATGTGCGTGATGGTACTGCAGCAGGCCAAGCGCTTTTGCCGAATTTAGAAGTGCATGTCCGCGAGCAATTGGTTGATGGCAAGTCCGTTTGGCTTGGGCGCGGAATCACGGATAGCAATGGCAGCTTACGCCTTGACTTGCCGGATTTATATAAAGGTAAACAGTACATCCTCAATGCGATTAGCCCAGTAACTAAACAGTATCGGGATAGCCAGCTAATCAAGGTGACGGGGCAACATACTTTTTTAGTGGGCACGCGCTTATTACAAGTGAGTATGCTGAATGCGGTCAGTGGTTTGCCGGTGCCGAATGTGAATGTCACCGCTTATAAATTAGATGCGGATGGGGTCAATCGTTGGAAAGGCTGGACAACTAGCGCCAATACCGATGCACAAGGTATTGCCAAGCTGGATGCTGCCGCCTTCTCGGTGGCGGGTAATCGCTTCATCTTGGTCGCCACGCCTTATAACGGTGGGCGTGTAGATAGCCCCAGTTTTGCGGCGGGCGAGTTTGTGCTGAAATTTCCAGTAGGTAGCATTCCGGTCACTTTGACCAATCGGGCAACGAATACAGTGATGCCCGAGGTGGCTTTGAATGCTTTCCGCTTAGATAGTACGAATCGGTTATTTTGGGTTAAATCTGGCAAAACCGATGCAGCAGGCAAAGTACAATTTGATTTGGAAACTTTAGCCAGTGGAGAGCGGCATGTGTTGGTGGCTCAAGACCCGTTTAAGCAAGGTCGTAATTATTACAGTCGGATTGTGACAGTTGCCGGAGCGGTTGATTTTGGAATTCGCCTGGATGCTGAAGGTAGCCGCCTAGATTGGGAATCGCCACGGGTAGAGGTTCTTTCACCGAAGCAAACTGAAGTCGGTACCACAGGCTTCATCATGGCTGGCACGGCTTTAGATAATTGGGGCGTTCGTGAATTAGCCGCCAGTTTGACCAGCAATGCGACGACTCAAGCCTTACCGATTGAATTTAATCCACTGACAGGTGATTGGTCAGCGAAAATAGCGAGTGGCTTATTGAGCGCGGGTAGTCATGCTCAAATCACCATCATAGCTTGGGATAAAGCAGGCAATAAAGCTGAGCGTATCATGCTGTTCAACGTGATTGCGGATCAAGCTTTGCCAGTGATTCAAGTCAGCTCGCATCGTGAGGGCGATGAGGTCGTTAAAACTGGGTTTATCTTAAAAGGTAGGGTGAGCGATGATACCGGTCTTGCTAGCTTAACTGCACAGGCACAAGGCGCAGGTAATTTAGCCGCCAAAGCTTTGACGATTAGCAGCCAAGGCGATTGGGCTTGGGTAGTGCCGAATGGGCAATTGACTGAAGGACAAAGCCTCAAACTTACTTTAACTGTTACTGATCTGAGTGGGAAAGTCAGCACTCAAATTTTGAATCTGCAAGTGATCGGAGCAGCGGCTGAAACTCGGCAGTTGATCAATCGCATAACTTTTGGTGCTTCGCCTAGTGCCTTAGCTGAAGTGCGGCGTGTGGGGGCGGATGCTTTCTTAGAGTCCCAGTTAAAACCTAATCAGATTCAAGCGCCCGCCTTTGATAGTGCAGTAGCAGATTTGGATCTCTTTACCCATGAGGATTTACAGGCTTATACCTTGTTCCACATGGTGAATAGCCCACGCCAATTGCAAGAGGTGATGACTTGGTTCTGGGATAATCATTTCAATACCAATTTAGATAAAACTGGCAATAAGCTGTTGTATGAATTGGCTGAAAATGATGTGTTCCGCGCCAATGCCTTAGGTAATTTCTATAATTTGCTACTAAGCAGCGCACAAAGCCCTGCCATGTTGATCTATTTAGATAATCTTGCCAATGTCAAAGCGAATGCTAATGAAAACTATGCGCGTGAAGTGTTAGAGCTGCATACCGTCGGTGTCAAAGGTGGCTATGCCCAGCGTGAAGTTGAAGTTTTAGCGGAAATCTTTACTGGCTGGCAAGTACAGAATGATCGCTTCTATTTTAATGCAGCTCAACATAATGCAGTGGATAAAGTCTTCTGGGGGCAAAGTATTAAGGGCGGTGGTGTTGAGGAGGGTGAGAATGCCTTACGCTTTTTAGCGCGTCACCCAGCAACGGCTAAGTTTATTTGCTCCAAATTGATTACCGTCTTTGTCAGTGATCAGCCTGTTGAGGCTTTACTGCAAAGCTGCTCGGATACCTTTATCAGTACAGCCAGCCAGCCTGATCAAATTGCCCAAGTCTTACGGACTATTTTGACTGCACCGGAGTTTCATGCTGAAGCGAATTTCAATAGTAAATTCCGCACGCCGGTTGAGTTTGGAGTCGCAGCAGTGCGTGCCTTTGCGGGGCAAGTCAGCACTACTGGTTTGGTGGATGAAATCCGCCGCATGGGTTTAAGTCTGCACCGTAATGCTATACCTACGGGCTGGTCAGAGACCGGCGATGATTGGATTAGCACAGGTTTATTGCAAGAGCGCCTACGCTTTGTGAATCGTTTAGTCGCAGGGAGTGTAACTGGCATCCAGCTCGACCCCGCTGCTTTCTTCCGTAGTCGCGGCGCTTTAACTAGCGAGAGTATCTTGGCGGAAAGCTTCGATCTGTTGATGAATAACCACTATAGTGCAGTCGAGTGGCAAACCGCCTTCGATATTTTAAATGCCGAAGGTAGCTTTGATTTAGAAGCGGCCAATGCGAATACCCGCTTAAAAGCGATGCTAGCCACGCTACTTAGTTATCCAGCATGTAACTACCAATAATAAGGATAAAGACCATGCAACGACGTGATTTTCTTAAGCTAATGCTCTCATCCTCGGTCGCAGGTAGTGCTTGGTTATTAGATGATTCTTTGCGCTTCAAAACAGCACAAGCGGCGGCGGCACCGAAGACGCTCGTAGTGATCTTCCAGCGTGGTGGCTGCGATGGTTTGAATGTAGTCGTGCCTTATGCGGATAGCGACTATTACCGCTTACGCCCGATGATTGCTATTCCCACACCCGGCAAAACCAATGGAGCTTTAGATTTAAACGGCTATTTTGGCTTGCATCCAGCGATGCAGGGTTTGCAGCGTTTATATCAGCAACAACAATTAGCGGTATTTCCCGCCGTGCATTATCCGCAAGCTTCGTTCTCGCATTTTGATAGTCAGCACTTTATTGAAAGTGGTGCGATTCGTAGTGATTTAGAGGGCTGGATGAATCGGCATTTGGCTAGTTCGATGAATAGCACAGGCATGCGTGGTGTGGGCTTTGGTAATGAACTAGCTCAAGCTTTGCGCGGAAATGTGGTGGTGTCTTCTTTGCGCGATTTAGCCAATTTTGATTTAGGTTTAAGTGATAGCGACGAAATGCGTTTAAGTTCGCGCTTGAATACAGTGTATGCACAACATCCGCAAGACGCCAATCCGTATGCCAAACTGTTGCAGCAAACCGGACAAACTTTGTTAAGGGATTTAGAGCTGACTCGGCAGATTGATCCGAAAGCTTATCGCCCCGCTAATGGTGCGGTCTATCCAGCTAATTTATTCGGCAGCCAATTACAACAAACCGCCCAACTGATTAAACAAGGCGTAGGTTTAGAACTGGCTTCGATTGATATAGGCGGCTGGGATACGCATAGTGGTCAAGGTGGAGCAGTGGGGGCGCAAGCGAATTTATTAAAAAACTTTGCTGATGGCATTGCCGCTTTCTGTTTAGATTTAGGCACGACTATGCAGAATGTGCTGGTGTTAACCATGACGGAGTTTGGGCGTACTGCTGAGGAAAATGGAAGTGGCGGCACCGATCATGGCAATGCTTCAGCTTGGTTTGCAGTGGGTGGACGGGTGAAGGGCGGCATTTATGGGACTTGGCCGGGCTTAACCAAAGAGAAATTATATTTGCAGCGCTATTTAGCCCATAGCGTGGATTTTCGGGATATTTTCGCCGAGGTTTTGAGTAAGCATCTGGGTAATACGGCAATGAGCCAGTTGATACCTAGTTATACGCCGCAACTGCGGGGGTTTATGGTTTAATGCCAATCAAGGCGACCGCATATAAATTTATATTGAAACAACCCAGTTAGCGACACTCCGGTCTTTAGCAGCTAAGGAAAACCATGAGTGTCGGCTTGTAGATCGCTTTGCGTAGTTAGATGATCTTCTTATAGAGTGGAATAAGCGTCACGCTTTATTTGGTATACTGATCATCAGAGCAGTGACGGCTGGTTGCTTTTCTCCCCTTTTTGTTTTGTTGCTTTCTTTGGAGCATCATTTTTCTTTTCCTCTACTGGTCGAGTGGGATTGCTATTTTTATTTTCCACATCTACAACTTCAAGATTAGATGTGCTAGGTATGTATTCTTTCAAATCGTAATATAATTGATGAATCTCTGTATAGCCAAAATAAGAACCGTACAAAACGATGCCGTTTGAAATTGATTCTTTATCGCAATTAATTTTATTTAACTCATCAATTAAGTCATTAAACTGCTTTGCATCAATAGTGTTATGCAATCGCTTTAATTTCAAAAATATCAATGCGGGGGTAAAATAATTAGTACCATAATATTCAGATAGTCTCTGAATTATCTGACTTTCTTCTCTGATTTCTTTGATTAACTCTATTAATAGATGGTCTTTGGATTTTTTCTTTAGATTAGCTAAAGTTTCCGAATAACATAAATTCAAGCTCCCTAATGTTGTTTCACCCATTGCATTTTTTAAAATTTCTGCCATATCATGAATAAAAGCTAAACCATCAGGATGGTCGCGATTTTTCATTGAATTTCTGGAAAATGAAAAAAGCTCATAAAAAAATAATGATATTTTATCTCCAGGTTTTTGTTCGCTTTTACATGAATGAATCGCTTCAAATATGTTTTTTAATAGACTATGATTATCATCAACAGTAAATTCAGTGTTGTTTTTTTTATTAAAAATCGATAGTATTTTTTCTGCTCCCAGCTTTGCGTCTTTTTCTTTTGAGAGATCAATCAGTTGCTTTGAAAGTCTATCATCTAAAATATTTTTACGATTTATTGTCGTACTCGGCAAAAGACTTTGAATATAATCTTTTGATGCAATATCAGCATCTAAAGTGTAAATAGCTTTAACGTCATCATATGTTAAATATGTAGAAATAGCAGTCGAAGTCGCAGGATAGAACTCAGGTTTTTCAATTTCAATAAGAACAACATTACGAATACTTTCAAACCTTGGTAAAGAATTTTTTAGCGTAGCAAGCACAGACTCATCAATCAGTGGAAGCTTGTTTTCTTCAATACTCCATAACTGATCACGAAAAAGAGTAGTTTCTCCTATGCGCCGCCAAGCCACTAAGTGTTCTAAGAGCATAGGTATATAAAAGTTATATTTATTCATAATATATTCATAGAATCTATATTAAGGTGATTTAAATAAAATTTGTTATTTTTTGACGCAAATTAGAATGAAAAAATATTATCAATCTCTTCTTCCTCTTCATCATTATTAATATCAGAACTGGCTATCGGATCGCTTGTGATGTGTAATAATTTCTCAGGAATTTTTCTAATAAACTCATGTGGCTTATTATAATAACTTATATAAAGCTCTTGCCTTGAGCGTGTTAATGCAACAAAAAATAAGCGCCTAGCGATATCTGGATTTCCCCATAGTTGTATTTTGTTCGTTAATCCGGGTAAAAAAACAGCATCAAAATCCATACCTTTAGCACTATGGTAATTCATTACTGTCACTAGGTTTTCATCATAAATGTTTTTCAAGCCCCCGTAGCCATTGCCTAAATATCTAATAGGCAAGTCATTTTTCTTGAAATGAGAATTCAAACTATCATAGTTTGGTCTGTTATATTTATTATAATCTAATGGCCAAAGATTTTTTCTTTCTAATAAAAGAACAGCAGAACAGAAATTAAATATTTCTTCTTGATTTGGCAAGATAATAACAGCGTTTAATCCTCTTTCGGATAGAAATTTAGCTTGTTTCCATGTATATTCAACTTCCCTCAGTTTACTGCTAAAATGTGCTAATTGCACAGATGTATCATTTGCTGTACGTGAAACTTCAAATGCACGGTATTCATCTGGAAATTCTGCAAAAAAACTAGCTATAGACCTAATTGTTTTAGTATTTCGATAAATGCTTTGTAGTTTTGGCTCTTGCATATTATCTATCTTTCTAATATCTGTGATATTACATTTATTTGGATAAATAGATTGAAAAAAATCTCCTGTCGTTATTATTTTTCTTCCTGATTGTTGTAGTTTATCTAAAACCATCATTTCTGAATCTTGGACTTCATCGATAATTAAAAAATCATGATCATGGTTTATATTAGTTTGTTTGAATCCTTCCATTGTGAAAAAATCAATCCGGTGTAGTAAATCAGGATGAATTCCTGTTTTATACAAGTCAAGTAAAGCCAAAGTAAAGGATATGATGGCTAACCTCGAAGATCGATTGCGAGTTAAGTAGTTTTGCAATGCATGAACTAAAATAACTGATTTTCCTGAACCGGCAGGTCCATGAATAAATAAGTTGTGATTTTGCCCTGTTATTGCAGAGACTATATTACGCTGTGTTTCGTCTAGTTTTTCTTTTGTTATCATCCAGCTCATAAATTTTCCTTCTCTCTAACTTCTCATGTGATGATTGCAGTAAGTTTTTATCATCGTATTCTTTTTCACTTTTCTCACTATCTCTTTTTTCTCTTGCCTTTCTTAATACATCAGATGCATTCAAGTGTCTCGCGCATTCAATTAGTCGATTTAAGTCATTATCACTAATAAATCCAGAATTTAAATCGGAGGATAATAAAGTTAATGCCCTCTCCAATAATTTTTTCCCTCTTGCATGATCCTTATTCATCAGATAAGAACCATAAGTGCATAAAATAAACTCGGCATCTGAGTTTATTTTCAAACCCTTCTCCATTAATTGACAAAATCTGTCTTCATCACTATGTCTAAATCGTAAGGCAAGATTATAAATTGTTGTAGCGGTTTCGTTTTTTTTATAAGCTTGTTCAGCCCAATATAAAGTTTGTTTATTTTTGCCTGCATGTGAATAGTGATAACAAATTGATGTTGATAAATCTTTGCTCGGTTGTAATTTTTGTATGTTTTCTAATAGCTCTGCAGCCTTTAAGTGCTGTCCCGCATCAGCATATGCTTCGTATAAATCATTTAATGATTTTATAGCTGGACGGCCATCATTATTTCTGGCTGATATATTTGCCTTTTTCAATTTATCAAAAATAACCTGTTCTTTAGAAGATAATTTATAATTGGCGAAAGGGTTTAAATATTCGATAGGAATGATCTGGCCATCAATTTTGACTTCAATTTCAATCAATTTATTTTCTGTAATTTGAATATTCAGTTGCACCATCGTATTTGCCGAAAAACCTTTGCCTTCTTTTTCTGTTATACGAATAATATGCAATAATTTATCATCAGTAGAAATAAAAATAGGAATTTCTATCACTTTCTGCTTATCATTAGCTACTCTTAATGATTCTAGTAACACGGGCTGGCTGGGAATTGGAGCATTAGCGGGAACTAATACTTTAATTCCTTCTTTTGTCATATATAATAAAGGTTCACTAGTGATAGGCTGAATAATATTAAAATTCATTCCATGAATTAATTTTGAATAAACTGATGTTCCACATGAAACATGAGCTTGAAGATTCTGAGGTATTTCTATTTCTAACTCTGGATATTGATTTTTTAATGCATCGATAACATAAGGATTTTGTGCGCTACCACCAATCATTAGTAGCAAGTCTATATCATCAATTTCTAATTCTGCTTTATTTAATGCTGAATTAATAGGAGAAAAGATACTGACAGTATTACCTTCTTCGGAACAATAATCATAAAGAGAAAGGGAATCTAAGAAAGGATCCATAATACAGACGAAATCTGCACAAGAAAGGTAAAAGTCACCTAATTGAAGCTTCCTTTTTGGTAAGGAAATCGTAGAGTTTTCAGTGACTTTAACTCCTTGCTCACTTGATATCTGACCTGACAGTCTATTGTTAATCATCTGCATACTAATATTTTTACACAAATTAATTTTCAACTTTTCAGCAATACCCTGCAAACGTGGTAGGATACGCTTATCTATATCTTGCCTTTTTAAATCTTCTCCATTAATTTTATTTTTTATTAATAATTGAGGTAATAGAATTTGGCGAGCAATTGCTTTATCAATATCATTCCCTCCTAATGGTAAAAAACTAGAAATAGATAAGTTTTCAGTGGTAAGTGCAGAACCATTGTTTTTTAATGCTATGATGGAAATATCACAAGTGCCTGCACCAAAATCAAAAACCATGATATTTAATGGTGAGTCATTTGGAATCTGATAGTGTTTGAAGTTATTATGATTATACTCGACCAAGTAGTTAATAAATGCAGCATTAGGCTCATCAATGAAAGCATGGCGATCTTTAGGTAATCCTACTTCTTGTAAAATATCTAATAACTCACGTCTTTGATTGGCTTCAAACCCAGCAGGAATACTAACTGCATAGCGAGTATTAGGAGACAAACCCTCTTCTTCAATAACGGCATCAATTCCCTGCTTAATAAAGTTAAAAAACACCTTTACTGCATCACGCGGTGATTCAATAGTTCCTAATGGATGCCCTGCATATAGCTGGGATCTAAAATATTTTGGCCCTAAATCAATTCCTAACTCCATTTTAAAAGAATGCCATAAACTTACTCCTTCCGTAAGCTGATATTTTAAATCGTAAGCACCTTTGCCAATTAATAGTTGATTATTTGATAATGCAATTACAGAGGGTAGTAAGTAATGATTGTAAAGTCTTCCATCAGCTAAATGTTGTTTAAAGCTAATTGGTGTGATTTTAATCCGTTTGTTTTCGTCAATCGAACAAATGCTCACAACGGTTGTAGATGTGCCGAAATCAATGCCAATATAAGTTTCGTTTGCACTCAGATGGTTATTATTATTTTTAGGAAGTAGATTATAAATTGATAATTGGTTATTCATTATTTTATTTTTTGTTAAGTTTTTATGCTATTTATTTTATTTAATAGAGAAAATAAGCCTGCCTGCATCCATGCTGCAAGTAGAAAACTTAATCTTTCCATTAAGGTCTACACTTCATTGTTTGCACTGTGAAGTGCGACATCAACTATTTTAAAAAATTGTAGCACTAATAATATTTATAAGTTCATTATTCAGATAAGTGAACTTTATGTGCCATAGCCACCCTGATACCACATACGCACTAAGAAACCCTCAACGCCGAAAATCGCCTAAGCAAAGACAAACAAGCATGGGTTGAAATTATCAAAGGTGATCTGGGGAAATCAGTGCGCTGACGGCTCGGTATTTACGCCTTATGCGGAAATCGTGGTGGATGTGTATTTGCTGTAGTGAAACTAACACCACCAAAAAACACGAGATGGCTTTTCCACATTATCATTACAGAATCATTGCCGACAGTTCGGCACTCATTGCCGTTGCAACTTATCAGGGTCTTGACCTGCTGGAATCTTTGTTTTGTAGTGATAGTTGTTGCATACCATTACTATAGCAACAACTGACAGCATATCAGCTATCATAAAAGTATGATTACTGCTGTTATCGACACCAATGCTTTTATTTCTGCCCTAATGAAGGCAGACACCGCGCCACGGGCATTGTTGCCTGTTGGGGCAAGTTAAGCCGTTGATTGGTAATGCCCTGTATGCGGAATACGAGGACATCAGGGCACGTGAGTATGTGTTTAGCAGTAGTCCCGTAACAGTGGAGGAGCGTGAAGCACTGTTTGATGCTTTTGTTGTGCAATAACAGTGGGTCAATATCTATTAAATATCTATTATTGGTAGCGACCAAACCTTCAGGATGAAGCAGACAATCACCTTATGGAACTCGCCATCGTAGGCAATGCGCAATGGCTGATTAACAGGTAACACCCGCGATTTTCGGCAACATGAATTGCAATTTCCTGAGATTCGAATAGCAACTGTGATGGAGTTTTTGCAAGCATTACAGGAGGCAAAATAATGATGCTGCTCGTGGTGGATGTGCATCTGCCACAGCAGAACGCTGTGTGAACCAATAGACCTCAACTCAATACACAAACCCAAACAACCACAGCGGAATTTTCCCTTCTACCCCAATTTCCAGCCCGTCCGCTACTACCCATGCCGCCGTTTCGATTTTGATTTGTTGCTTGGTTTTGGATTTGCCACCGATTTCAAACACATACTGCTCATCCACCAGAAAATCCCCGCTTTTGGGGTAATTCAGGCTGTGTTGGTAAGACAGCATTGAAGCAAAAAACGTCTCGCGCACCGTGCCTGCCTTCGGCTGATTGCAAAAAATGGCAAACAGGTTGGAATTATCCAAATACAATTTTTCTGGCTTGGAAATAATACTGACCCCGCTGGATTTTGCCCCCAATAAACGCAACAAACCCGCCGCCTGTAATAAACCGAGGTATTTGTAGAGGGTTTTCTGATTGAGTTCCACCGCGCCCGCCAGTTTGGACACATTAATGTCGTAAGGTTCGCTTTGGCACAACATAACCATCAGCTTTTTCAAGGCGTTCACTTTGTCGTGATCAATCGGGTACAGTGCAGGGATGTCCATCTCAATCACCTGCATCGACGCATTCAACAAGCGCGGCAAATAAGTCGAACCCGCCTCACGGTAAAACGGGTATGCACCATGTTCCAGATACGCAGGCAAATAGGCTAATGGTTTGATGCAGCTGACGATTTCCATTGCTAAAGCTACATGCTCTTGCAACAAAGTTGCTAATGGAAGCGCCTCAAAACTAACCCCCGTTTCCAGCTCTAGAAACTCGCGGAATGACAACACGGGCAAGTGGTACAACATGGCGCGACGGCTCAAATCCGCTTTGGCATTATTAATCGCGGTAGCGGAAGACCCCGTAAAAATGACCTTCAGATTAAAAAAACTATCAAAAACCAGTTTTAAATCGCGCTCGAAGTGTGGGCATTTATGTATTTCGTCGATGATAAGCAATTCACCACCGATTTTCTGAAACTCGTCAGCAATCGCAAACAAGCCGTACTGCCCGACCAAAGGATGATCCGCAATCACATACAACACCTTGATTTCCCGCGTCACCGACTTCAAGTATTGCAGCAATAACGTGGTTTTGCCCGCCCCACGTGCGCCCATAACGCCGATCAAACGCTGGGAAAAATCGATTTGCTGTAACAAAAACCGCCGATAATCCGGTAGCTTCTGTGTCCTGATTTGATTAGAAAGAGATAAAAGTGGCTCAATCATCTTAGTTGAATACCTATTTTTAAGTAGTTTTTAGTATTTTAGTACAAAAAATAATATCGTTTTGTGGTTTTTATTGGCTAATTATTAGCACTGTCATCACTAGCGTTTAGTTAGAGTCTTTATATTGACGTTTACGTAAACGTAATTTACTATCCTCGAATGATTTGCCTGCTTAAACCTAGGAGAGAGGTGAGCACTATGAGTTTTAGTCTGAATTTTAACTTGGGCGAAACAGTGGATATGCTACGTGATGCCGTCCGTAGTTTTGCCGCTCAAGAAATCGCCCCCCTTGCTGCTGAAACTGACCGTTCCAATGAATTCCCCAATCAACTCTGGCCTAAATTTGGTGAAATGGGCTTATTGGGAGTGACAGTGCCGGAAGAATACGGTGGTTCAGGTATGGGCTACCTCGCGCATATGATTGCGATGGAAGAAATTAGCCGTGCTTCCGCCTCGATTGGTTTGAGCTACGGCGCCCATTCCAATCTGTGCGTGAATCAAATTAATCGCAATGGCAACGATGCCCAAAAACGTAAATACCTCCCCAAACTCATCAGCGGTGAACACATTGGTGCACTCGCCATGTCCGAGCCAAATGCGGGTTCGGATGTGGTGAGTATGCGCATGCGTGCCGAGAAAAAGGGCGATAAATACGTCCTCAATGGCACCAAAATGTGGATTACCAATGGCCCCGACGCGGATGTTATTGTGGTGTATGCCAAAACCGATCCACAAGCGGGTTCCAAAGGCATGACCACGTTTATCGTTGAGAAAAGCTTTGGTTTTAAGGTGGCGCAAAAGCTCGACAAACTCGGTATGCGCGGCTCGAATACAGGTGAACTGGTGTTTGAGGATGTAGAAGTGCCAGAGGAAAACGTGCTCGGTCAGGTTGGACGGGGTGCAGCGGTACTCATGAGCGGTTTGGACTATGAGCGTGCCGTCTTATCCGGTGGACCTTTAGGGATTATGCAGGCTTGTATGGATGTGGTGGTTCCCTACATTCACGAGCGCAAACAGTTCGGGCAAAGTATCGGCGAATTCCAACTGATTCAAGGCAAAATGGCGGATATGTACACCACCCTCAATGCCTGCAAAGCCTATGTATATGCGGTAGGGAATGCTTGTGATCGCGGCGAAACGACTCGTAAAGATGCTGCGGGTGCGATTCTATATTCCGCTGAAAAAGCGACGCAAATGGCGCTGGATGCGATTCAAATTCTGGGCGGTAATGGCTATATGAATGAATACCCGACCGGGCGTTTATTGCGTGATGCCAAGCTGTATGAAATTGGCGCGGGTACTTCAGAAATCCGCCGCATGTTGATTGGGCGCGAATTGTTTAATGAAACACGTTGAGGTGCAGCATGAATGATCCAATTGTTATTGTCAGTGCCGCACGTACTCCAATGGGCGGATTTCAAGGCGATTTTGCAAGTTTAGCAGCGCCCGAATTAGGCGCAGTAGCCATTCGTGGTGCAGTCGAGCGGGCAGGCATTGACCCAAATGATGTACAAGAAGTGATTATGGGTTGCGTGTTGCCAGCAGGTGTGGGGCAAGCACCCGCACGGCAAGCGGCTTTGGGCGCGGGTTTGCCTTTAAGTGCTGGCTGTACCACGATTAATAAAGTCTGCGGTTCGAGTATGAAAGCGACTATGCTAGCGCACGATTTATTAGTCGCAGGTACTAATCAAGTCATGGTCGCAGGCGGTATGGAGTCGATGTCGAATGCACCTTATTTCATCGCCAAAGCCCGTACTGGTTTGCGCATGGGGCATGGCGAAATCAAAGATCATATGTTTTTTGACGGCCTCGAAGATGCCTATGAAAAAGGCCGCTTAATGGGCACTTATGCGGAAGAGTGCGCAGATATGTTCGGCTTCACCCGTGAGCAACAAGACGAATTTGCGATTGTCTCGCTCACTCGCGCCAAAACCGCCATCGAAACCGGCGCGTTCAAAGATGAAATTGTTCCCGTCAGCGTAAAAACCCGCAAAGGCGAAACCCACATCGCCACCGACGAACAACCGCATAAAGCCGCGATTGATAAAATCCCCAGCTTAAAACCCGCGTTCCGCAAAGAGGGCACAGTCACTGCTGCCAATTCCAGCTCGATTTCGGATGGTGCAGCGGCCTTAGTTTTAATGCGCCAATCCGAAGCCGAAAAGCGCGGTTTAAAACCTTTAGCCGTGATTAAAGGCCATAGCACCTTTGCGCAAAAGCCCGCTTTATTTACCACTGCTCCGGTTTACGCGATTCAGAATTTGCTAGGCAAAATCGGTTGGACGACGGAAGCTGTGGATTTATATGAAATCAATGAAGCCTTTGCTGTGATTACGATGGCGGCCATGAAGGAACTGAACTTGCCGCATGAAAAAGTGAATGTGAATGGCGGGGCTTGTGCACTGGGGCATCCGATTGGGGCTTCGGGGGCGCGTATTATTGTGACACTGTTGGCGGCTTTGCAGCAGCGTGGTTTAACGCGTGGAGTGGCGTCCTTGTGTATTGGTGGGGGAGAGGCTACGGCGATTGCGGTGGAGTTGGTTTAAGAAAACTACTATCTAAAGAAGTTAAGAAACCCCTCCCAGCCTCCCCTTGTCAGGGGAGGAGCGAAAATGCATTTATATGAACTAGTTTTTTGTTCCCTCCCTTGATAAGGGGAGGGTTGGGGTGGGGTTAAATAAAGCCAGAGGATTCAAGATGATACTAACCGAAGAGCAAGTCTTAATTCGGGATACGGTGCGCGATTATATTCAAGATAATGTGACTCCCTTCGCGGCAGAATGGGATCGTAGCAGTATCTTTCCCGCGCAGCAGCTCAAGGAGTTGGGTGGTTTAGGTTTATACGGCATGGTTGTGCCGGAAGAGTGGGGCGGCTCGAATGTGGGTTATGTATCACTGGCACTCGCGATTGAAGAGATTGCGGCGGGTGATGGCGCATGTTCTACCATTTTAAGCGTACAAAACTCAGTGGTCTGTGGCCCGTTACTCAGTTATGGCAGCGATTTTTTAAAAGAAACCTACCTCAAACCCTTAGCTTCGGGCCATAGGCTCGGCTGCTTTTGCTTGACTGAATCGCATGCAGGTTCAGATGCAGCAGCGATTAAAACTCGCGCGGTGAAAGAGGGTGACGAGTATGTGATTAATGGCAGCAAACAGTTCATTACCTCCGGCAAAAATGCGCAGGTCGCGATTGTCTTTGCGGTCACTGATCCGAATGCAGGCAAAAAAGGCATTAGTGCTTTTGTTGTACCCACTGATAATGCTGGATACAAGGTCGCCAGTATTGAAAAGAAAATGGGGCAACATGCTTCAGATACTGCCTCTCTGTTCTTTGAAAATTGCCGAATTCCAGCGAGCCACTTACTGGGTAAAGAGGGTGACGGCTATAAGATTGCCTTGAGTAATTTGGAAGGTGGGCGGATTGGGATTGCGGCGCAGTGTATTGGCATGGCGCGGGCGGCATATGAAGCGGCTTTGGCTTATGCACAAGAGCGTACTAGTTTTGGCAAAGCTTTAATTGAGCATCAAGCCGTCGCCTTCCGTTTAGCGGATATGGCAACTCAAATCGAAGCAGCACGCTTATTAGTCCTACATGCAGCGCAATTACGCGATGCAGGCCAGCCCTGTTTGAAAGAAGCCTGTATGGGTAAGTTATTCGCCTCCGAAATGGCAGAGCGGGTGTGCTCAGATGCAATCCAAACCTTAGGTGGTTATGGCTATTTGAATGATTTTCCGCTGGAGCGCATTTATCGCGATGTGCGGGTAGCGCAGATTTATGAGGGCACCAGCGATATTCAACGCATGGTGATTGCACGCCAATTGCTGGAGGCTTAAATGGGTAAGACGCTGGATTTCTACTTTGATTTCTACTCACCGTATGGCTATTTGGCGCACTATAAAATTGATGCCATTGCTGAGCGTTACGGCTACCAAGCTCATTGGCATGCGATTTTATTAGGCCCAGCGTTTAAAGCGGTGGGTTCTAAACCGTTGCTGGACATTCCAATGGTAGGTGAATACTCGGCGCATGATTTTGCCCGCACTGCACGCTTAGAGGGTGTGCCCTTTGTGATGCCAGCCACCTTTCCGGGGGCGACTTTAGCGGCGGGGCGGGCGTTTTATTGGTTGCAGGATCAAGACTCTGAGTTGGCTAAACGCTTTGCCAAAGCTGCTTACAAGGCCGCGTTTGCAGAAGGGCGCGATTTATTGCAACTCGACACTATTAAAGCGGTGGCGCAGTCAGTTGGGGTTGATGCAAAGGCGCTAGAAACTGCAATTCAGACTGATACTGTAAAAGAGCGTTTTAAAATAGCAGTGCAGGACTCACTTGCTAACGGTGTGTTTGGTTCGCCGTTTGTGATCGTGGATGGGGAGCACTTTTGGGGCAATGATCGTATTCCGCAAGTCGAACAATGGTTAGCGCGAGGAGGTTGGTAATGAGCGTGATAAACACCACAGTGAATAGCCGCTCGGAAGATTTCCGCGCCAATGCCGCAGCGATGCAAACTCAAGTCGACGACCTCCGCGCCAAAGTCGCCCAAATCAGTTTAGGCGGCGGCGAAAAGGCCCGTCAAAAGCATTTAGAGCGCGGCAAATTACTACCGCGTGAACGCATTCGCGTTTTGCTGGATAAAGGCTCACCGTTTTTAGAAATCTCCCAATTCGCCGCTTACGGCATGTATAACAATGAAGTACCGGCGGCGGGTGTGATTGCCGGAATTGGGCGGGTCAGTGGACAAGAATGCATGATTGTCGCCAATGATGCGACCGTCAAAGGTGGCACTTATTTTCCGCTTACCGTGAAAAAGCATTTACGTGCTCAAGCCATCGCCTTAGAAAACCGCTTGCCCTGTATTTATTTGGTGGATTCGGGGGGGGCGTTTTTGCCGCTGCAAGATGAGGTGTTTCCTGATCGCGAGCATTTCGGGCGGATTTTTTATAATCAAGCCACCATGTCCGCACTCGGCATTCCGCAGATTGCAGTAGTCATGGGGTCGTGTACCGCAGGGGGCGCGTATGTGCCTGCCATGTGTGATCAAAGCATTATTGTTAAAGAGCAGGGCACGATTTTCCTTGGTGGCCCGCCTTTGGTGCGTGCGGCGACGGGTGAAGTGGTGAGTGCTGAGGAGCTGGGTGGGGCAGATACCCATTCGCGCATTTCCGGTGTCACCGATCACTATGCGTTGAATGACACGCATGCTTTGAGTATGGCGCGAGAAATTGTCGCTGATCTGAATCGTACTAAACCGCTGTCAGTAAAAGTGCAAGCGCCTGCCGATCCGCTTTACCCTGCCCATGAGTTATACGGAATTATTCCGCAAGATGCGCGTAAGCCCTTCGATATTCGTGAAGTGATAGCGCGGCTGGTGGATGGTAGCGAGTTTGATGAGTTTAAAAAGCTCTATGGCACGACCATTGTGTGCGGCTTTGCGCATATTCACGGCTATCCGATTGGGATTGTGGCGAATAATGGCATTCTGTTTTCTGAATCGGCGGTGAAGGGTGCACACTTTATTGAGCTGTGTGCTAAGCGCAAGATTCCGTTGGTGTTTTTACAAAATATCACTGGGTTTATGGTCGGCAAAAAAGCCGAGCACGGCGGGATTGCTAAAGATGGCGCTAAGATGGTGACAGCGGTGGCTTGTGCGAAAGTGCCGAAATTCACGGTGATTATTGGCGGGAGTTTTGGCGCGGGTAACTATGCCATGTGCGGGCGTGCCTATGGTGGGCGCTTCTTATGGATGTGGCCGAATGCGCGTATTTCCGTCATGGGGGGCGAGCAAGCCTCCAAAGTATTAAGCCAAGTACGCAATGATGCCTTAGAAGCGCAAGGGAAAAGCTGGACGGCTGAGGAACAAGCCGAGTTTGAGCGCCCGGTATGCGAGCAATACGAAACCCAAGGCCATCCGTATTACGCCAGTGCGCGGCTATGGGACGATGGCATTATTGACCCCAAAGACACGCGAAAAGTCTTAGCACTGGGCTTAGCCTCTGCCTTGAATGCACCGATTGAAGATACAAACTTTGGCATCTTCAGGATGTAAGGAGAAAATCATGTTCACTAAAATCCTGATTGCCAATCGTGGCGAAATTGCCTGCCGAGTCGCACGCACTGCACGACGCTTAGGCATTAAAACGGTCGCGGTTTACTCTACCGCCGATGCACACGCGCAGCACGTCAAAGCCTGTGATGAAGCCTATTGGATTGGCGAAGCGCCAGCCGCAGACAGCTATTTGCGCGGCGAGAAAATCTTAGAAATCGCTAAATTATCGGGTGCTCAAGCCATTCATCCGGGCTACGGCTTCTTATCCGAAAATGCCGGATTCGCGGAAAACTGTAAGCAGGCAGGCATTGTATTCATTGGTCCACCCACGCAAGCGATTATTGCGATGGGCTTAAAAAGTGAGTCCAAGCGCTTAATGACCGAAGCCCAAGTACCGCTCGTGCCGGGTTATCATGGTGAAGATCAAAGCCTTGACTTATTGCGTGAACAATCGCAAGCCATCGGCTACCCACAACTGATCAAAGCCAGTGCTGGCGGCGGTGGTAAGGGGATGCGTGTGGTGAAAAGCTTTGCCGAGTTTGATGCAGCCTTAGCCTCTGCCAAGCGGGAAGCGATGGCTTCGTTTGGTAATGATAGCGTGTTGATTGAGCGCTATTTACAACGGCCACGCCATGTTGAATTACAAGTATTTGCCGATACCTTAGGCCATGTAGTGCATGTCTTTGAGCGTGATTGCTCGATTCAGCGCCGCCATCAAAAAGTGATTGAAGAAGCACCTGCGCCCGGTATGACCCCCGAATTGCGTCAGGCGATGGGGCAAGCGGCGATTAATGCCGCCAAAGCGATTGGTTATGTGGGTGCAGGGACGGTGGAGTTTCTGCTCGATCAAAGCGGCGAATTTTTCTTTATGGAAATGAATACGCGCTTGCAGGTTGAGCATCCGGTATCGGAGATGATTTCGGGACAAGATTTGGTCGAATGGCAATTGCGCGTGGCCTCCGGTCAAGCTTTGCCGCTCACTCAAGAGCAGCTCAACATTAAGGGGCATGCCTTTGAAGCGCGGGTGTACGCGGAAACGCCAGAGCGCGATTTCCTACCTGCCACTGGCACACTGACTTATCTACACGCACCGGCTGAAACTGAGTATGTGCGCATTGATACCGGCGTGCGCCAAGGCGATGAAGTCAGTATGTTTTATGACCCAATGATTGCCAAATTAATCGTCTGGGGCGCGGATCGTAATCAGGCGTTAAAGCGCTTACAAGCGGCCTTGGGTGATTATTATATTAGTGGAGTGAAAACTAATTTAGCGTTTTTATCTACACTGGTGAGTTTGCCAGATTTTGCGGCGGCGAACTTGGATACCGGCTTTATTGAGCAGCATTTGGAAGAGTTATTCCCTAAAGCGAGTACGCCACCGGATGAGGTTTTTGCTGCGGCCTGTTTAGCCGAATTAGTCACCCGCCAAGAGCAAGCCTCTGCCGCCCAAGCGCAGAGCTCTGATCCTTATTCGCCGTGGGCTGTGGCGGATAATTGGCGCATGAATGGGGAGGGCTTGGATAGCTTTGAATTCCAGATGGGTGAAGCGCTGTATGCGGTGCAAGGCTTACATCGCGCGGATAGCTATTATTTGCAAACCCCGCATGGCGAACATCTGCTTGCGGGAGAAAGACTGGGTGAGCACGAATGGCTGGTCACTTTGGGGCAAAAAACCTTCCGTGCTAAAGTTTTGGACAATCTCACGGTGCTGTGGGCGGGTAAAACTTGGGAATTGCGTTTGCATGATCCGGTACATGAAGTCGATGAGCAAAGCGTCCACGGTGGTAATTTAACTGCACCGATGCCCGGCGCGGTGATTGCGGTACAAGTGCAAGTCGGTGATCAAGTGCAAGCGGGTGATGCTTTAATGATCGTGGTCGCGATGAAAATGGAGCACACCATTACCGCACCGCATGCGGGTGAAGTGCAGGAAATCTATTTCCAAGTCGGCGATCAGGTCAAAGATGGCGATGTATTATTGAGCTTGGAGCAAAGCCATGAATCTGCCTAAACGAGTGAAAATTGTCGAAGTCGGCCCGCGCGATGGCCTGCAAAACGAACCCACGCCAGTCAGTTTAGAAACCAAAATTGCTTTGGTGGAAAAGCTAGTGGATGCAGGTTTGTCGGTGGTTGAAGTGGGCAGTTTTGTGTCGCCGAAATGGGTTCCACAAATGGCGGGCAGCGCTGAAGTTTATACGGGTATTCACAAGCGGGCAGGGGTCAGTTACCCCATGCTTGTGCCCAATCTGAAGGGCATGGAAGGCGCACTTGCCGCAGGTGTGCAAGAGATTGCGATTTTTGCTGCCGCCTCTGAAACCTTCTCGCAGAAAAACACCAATTGCAGCATTGCTGAAAGTATTGAACGCTTGGCCGCAGTGATGCAGCAGGCACAAGCGCAGCAGATTAAAGTGCGTGGCTATGTGTCTTGTGTGCTCGGTTGCCCGTATGAAGGCGCAATTGCAGCCGAAAAAGTGACAGAAGTGGCAGGCCAACTTTATGAGATGGGCTGCTATGAGGTGTCTTTGGGCGATACCGTGGGTATCGGTACACCTTTGAAAGCGCAAGCGATGATAGAGGCAGTGGCTAAACGTGTGCCGATTGAGCAGTTAGCCGCGCATTTCCATGATACCTATGGGCAGGGTTTAGCTAATCTGTTCGCGGTCTTGCAATTGGGGCTAGCGACGATTGATAGCTCAGTCTCAGGTTTGGGTGGTTGCCCCTATGCTAAGGGTGCAAGCGGCAATGTCGCTACCGAAGATGTGCTGTATATGCTGAATGGCATGGGCATTGAAACAGGGGTGGATTTGCCTAAACTGCTGGCAGCAGGGCGGTTTATTTCGGATAGTTTGGGGCGACTGCCTGCGTCTAAGCTAGGGCGAGCTTTATATCAAGTTTAATGCGGGTTGCTTGCGGGGAATCAATGCCTTAACCACGATACTGTGCTGATACTAGAGGATTCAGTTCACAGAGGTTAATGGCATGAATGAGAAGGTTTTAGCACGCTGGATGTATGGTTTAATGTTCGTAGGTGTCGGCTTGGTGCTGACCGGAGTGAGCTTAGTGGTGTTCTCTGATGTAGTCACTAAGCAAGGTGTTCATGGTATCGCTCTGATTGCGGGGTTGATTGCCGGAGGCTTATTTTTATCCATTCCCGCCAAGCTGTATTTAACTTATCAATTGATGCGGCACAATGACGAGCGTAGGCAAGCTTTGCGCCCACCGGATCAATAAATCTTGTCGATTAAAGGTAGAGAGCTATGCCATTAGCTAACACGGTGCAGCGCACGAAATTACATCATCGTAGTATCCAGTGTGAGGGTTTTAAGCGCGAGGATGGTTTGTGGGATATTGAAGCGCATTTAACTGATCAGCGTTCGTAT
Organism: Thiolinea sp.; assembly: GCA_049290875.1. GTDB lineage: Bacteria > Pseudomonadota > Gammaproteobacteria > Thiotrichales > Thiotrichaceae > Thiolinea. Next base: position 133,779 of record JBATOI010000024.1, on the reverse strand, counting down.
GATTGCAGCTATGACCCAGAACATCGCGGTGGGCTGATTCAGGCGGGCCAGAATGTGCACAATATGCGCGTGCGCTTGACCCTCGATTTGGATTTTGTGATTCATGATGCACTGGCGATTTCGGAGGAAACGCCTTTCCCGATTTGCTTTCAGGCTGCGCGCGTGATGCCGCGCTTAATCGGCATGCGCATGGGTAAAGGTTGGCTGAAAGAAGTACGCGCACGGATTAGCACCGAAGTCTCTTGCACGCATTTGATTGACCTGCTCACGCCGATTGCGAATACCGCCTATCAAACCATGCACTACGCTTTGGAAGAGCGCGCGGAGCAGCGTAAGCGCGAAGATAAAAATTTCACCCGCAAAAAACTAGGGATTTTAGATACCTGTATTGCTTTAGCCAGCGATGGCGAGGTCGTGAAGCGGCAGTGGCCGGAGTTTTATACAGGGGCTAAGCATGAAGGACAGATTTGATCTTGATTACTATAACAGTTTGGCAGTAGGTACGCTCACCGGGCATTTAGGGATTATCTTTACACGCTTGCAAGAGGGTGAAGTGATTGCAGAGATGGATGCAGCGCCGCATTTGCTCGCGCCGAATGGCTTTCTGCATGCAGGCAGTTTAGTCACTTTAGCAGATTATGCAGCGGGTTTAGGTTGCATCGCGCATTTATCCGAAGGGGCGCTTGGCTTCACGACGATGGAATTGAAAACCAATCATTTAAGCACTACTCGTTCTGGGATGGTGGAGTGCATCGCTAAACCCACCCATCGGGGGCGCACGACCCAAGTGTGGGATGCAGTGATCACGCAGAAAGAAACGGGTAAGACGACGGGTAAGACGATGGTGTTATTCCGTTGTACACAGATGATTCTTTATCCTAAATAGCGGCTGTCGTTGGCTCAGAAAGCAGTATTCAGAAAACAGAATTCAGCAATCAGCAGCCAGGGAGAAGGCACAAACTCGAAACCCCAGATCGTAGTACCGATCAGCAGGATGAAACCCGGACCGAACCGCACAACGCAGATAAACAGTGGGATCGTTCCAAGAACCGCCGCGAACGATGCGACTTACCTCTTGTTCAGTATCTAAATGATTACGGATAGCTTGCTGTTCCACCCATTTATCGTAGGTAAATTCCAGTTCATAAGAGGCTCCCCATTGGCTAGTGGTCCATTCCCAAAAATTACCGGATAGATCATGCACTCCGCTGCCATCCGCCGCTTGGAACGCTTTGCCTGCTGGAAATAAGCCGACGCTAGAGGTTTGGTTTAGATCCGCCTCAGCATAATTACCCAAATGAGCATCCGGTGCTTGCCCCCAAGCATAGCGCCAGCCCGCTTCCCCACGAGCGGCATATTCCCATTCATCTTCTTGAGGTAGGCGGATGAGTTTGCCTTGATACAGTGGAGTTTCATTTAACCACTGGCAATAGGCGAGCGCTTCGTACCATGACACCCCTACGACCGGATGATTCGGGTTATTCCATTGATGACGATCCCAATACTTAGGCGCTTGCACTTCGGCTTGTTGCCACCACGCTAAGCCTCTGCGTGTTAGCTGCCAATAGCGTTCTTGCTGATACCCACCTGCTTCCATAAAACAGGCATATTGGGCATTGGTGACAGGGTAGCGGCTGATTTGAAAAGCATCCAGCAGAACCGTATGTGCAGGTTTTTCACTGTTATAAGCCTCCTGATCCTCCTCTTCACTGCCCATGCGCAATTGACCCGCAGGAATAGTGACCCAATCAATATCCGGCAAACCTTTGAAAGCGCCCTCCTTGATGACTGCTACGCCTTGACGCGGGTCGCCCAATTCACCCAATAAACGCCCTACTTCAGCGCGTTCCAATAGACTCAGTGCTTGGCTAGGTAATAATGCGACTAACTCGGTTTGCAATAAATAGTACAAATGCTCAGAGGTGCGGGTATCGTGTTGATGCGCCAAATCCATTTCCAAGGCCGCTTCAGAGGCCAATATCAATAACCGTTGTTGTGCTAAATCTTCCCGCTGATATTGGCCTAGTAAGACGTTATATAAAAAGGTCACTGCACTGCCATAACGACCATCTGCCTCATCCTTAGTCATAAATAAAAATACTTCACGCCACCAGCTTGGGTTTTGTACGAGGTGCTGGGTGATTTTTTCCTCCCATTCAGCATCATTGAGCAAGTACCGTGCGGCAAGGTATTCATGAATCGACTTATGGGCAAATTGCAATTTATCAGGCTGGCTACCTGCCATCAGGAGCGTACTGCGCTCTTGTAAAAAATCTAATACATGCCGTTCTTTTTCTCCTCCTTCGCAAGGCACACTCAAGTTACCTAACACCACCGAGGCAGGAAACTCTAAGCCTCCTCCAGCTGCTTCTTTATTTTCCAACATCTCATAAGTTTCGTAAGCGGCCTTTTGTAAGGCTTTGAGTAAAGCGTCTGGAGATTTTGCCAATAATTGCATACCCGACTGTAATTCAGGGCGTAAGGCGGGCAAGGTTTCTTTTAAATTCTCCTGCCAACGTTGCAAAAGCAAGTCAACAATTTCACCATAAACCTTGGGGCGCGAGTTATTTAAGCTTTTTCCTGCCGAATCCAAGCCAATTAATAAAGTCAGCAATAAGGGGCGTTCGGCCATTTCTTGAAGGTCACGCCGCTCTTTAAGCGCTGGGTTCTCAAAAATAGTTTGGACTAAGCGTCCGGCACGCTGCATGGCTTGCCGAGGATCACGATTCTCAATCAATTGATACCAGTGCTGGATAAATGCTTCAATTTGCGCCTGATTCATCGGTTCAATTTCCGCCTGCCAAAAAGAAGCTAAGCGTTGCTCTTCACGTTCATAAGCAGAAGGGCGGCTAGTGACGATGATGAGGATGTCTTGATGAGCAGCTTCATTTGCAAAGGCAATTACCGCGCTGCGTAAACATTGCACGGCATCCGCACGACTGACTTCATCCCAACCATCTAATAATAAAATGCCTTGGCGACGGGTGAAAGTTTGCCGAAAATGAGCCCAAAAGGTATTAAATTCAGATTCTGCTAAGGGCGGATCGGCTTGTTTTTGTAGATAGTTTTCAAGTTGTTGTTGCACGCTAGAGCGCATTTCTTGCCAGATTAAACCTGCACTGGTGGTTGATTCCTGCAAATGTAAGCCCACTTCACGCAATAATAAGCGCACAATCGGGCGATTGGCTAAAAAGGCGGGTAAATCCTCAGAGGTTTGAGTACGGCTTTGAATCACTCGGTGGGTGAGATAGTTCACAAAACTGGTTTTACCTGAACCTAATTTGCCCAGCAGCACCATGCGCTTACTGGGAAGCTTGGCCAAGGCTTGCATTAAGGGTAAGGACTCCTCTTGTCCCCGCTCTTCGCGCCTAGGCTCGGATTCAGTCGCTAAGCGAATGCGTTGATCTTGATAAACAGCCGCTAAGCTAATCCGTTGCTCATTGGCTCGTTTACCTAAGCTTTGTTCAACCAGATTGAGGCGAAGCAATTGGCAGGTCTCATCAAGACTTTGGTAATACAGCTCCTCTAAATCAGAAGGAAAGCGTTGTGAGGTTGTTGGCGGAGGTTCTGAGTGTGTAGGCTGATGATTGGGTAAAGGCTGAGGCTCAGGTTTTTTTCGGAAAAATTTAAACCAGATACCGAAAATAACAAGTATAGCGGCTAAGGCTTCTAGGCTTTGAATATTTGTCCATATCCAAGCCCAAGCAACTTGAGTTTTTTCCCATATATCCATTATTAGCCTTTCTTGCTCTACAGCCATCCAGACACTCCTAATTTAAGTTACCCCACACCGTACTAATCAAAGCAGGATGTGGGGTCGTTTCACTATTTGACCAGCTGGGGCGACCAGACGTGATCAGGATTAGAACAAGCTGGTATGGCCTTGCATCACCGCACCTTGCTTTAACCCTGTGGCTTAATTTGACCGATGCCCACTAGACGTGCAAGCTTATTCAGCAAATAAACTCACTACCTGAAAGATAAACATGAAAGATCTAATTGCTGTGGCGGGTGTCCTGCTATTACTGGCAGGTGTAACTGCTTTAATCATTGGCGCTGCTCGTTATTTTTTCCCGATGCTCAACCAGTTTTTCCCTGAAAATTTTAAGAAGCCCTTATCCTTTCAATATGGGTCTTATTATTTTTTAGCGGGCTTGGTGTGTTTACTGGTGGCTTAGTTGTAGAGTGTGAAACTAACCAAAATTCAGACTAAAAGGCAGGCAAAAAATCTAGGGCTATGTTAGCCTATGCTATCGGCATATGCTAAAGGAGATTTGCTTATGCATACACATGAACAACGCCATGTTCGCCTATTTCGCAATGGTCGCAATCAAGCCATTCGCATCCCCAGAGAATTTGAGTTGGAAGGTTCAGAGGCCATTATTCATCGCAAAGGCAAGTACCTAATTATTGAACCTATCACACGGCATAGCTTATTGGAGTTTCTGAAAAGCCAGCCTAAGCGGAGTGAGGATTTCCCTGAGATCAGCGATGCAGCTCCCATTGATGATATAGAGTTTTAAGCCATGTCTAGCCGCCAATACCTGCTTGATACCAATATTATTTCTAATCTCTGGAAAGACCCGCAAGGCAAGGTCAACCAACACTTACAGGCTATTAGTGAAGACAAGATTTGTACCAGTATTATTGTTGCCGCTGAGTTACGTTTTGGTGCAGCCAAGCGTCAATCCCAAGCCTTGACTGAATGGGTTGAGGCTATTTTATCTAGGCTAACCGTATTAGCTCTGAAAGAAGGCGTCGATCAGGAATATGCAAAGATTCGTAGCGAATTAGAGCAATCCGGCCAACTAATCGGCAGCAATGATCTGTTAATTGCGGCTCACGCTCGCTACCTTGGCTTTACGTTGGTAACTGATAATGTCAGAGAGTTTCAACGAGTTTCAAATTTGCCCGTAGAAAATTGGTTGGTTTAAGCCTGCAATCACGTGAAAGCAGGCTAGGTATTAACTGTACTGTCTATGCTCAGCCCAAAAACCGCTGATAAGCCGGATTATCCGTCTCATCCCAGTATTCATAACCGAGCTGTTCCAGTGTTTGATTAAACTCAACGCGCTCTTCCGGCGGAACTTGAATGCCTACTAAAACCCGCCCGAAATCCGAGCCGTGATTGCGATAATGGAACAGGCTAATATTCCAACCGGCGCTCATGCTGGTTAAAAAGTGCAGTAAAGCACCCGGACGCTCAGGGAACATGAAGCGATAGATCAGTTCATTTTGCACGCCTTGCCCGTGTCCACCCACCATATAGCGCAAATGCACTTTGGCGACTTCATTATCGGTCATATCGACAAACGAATAGTTCAGCGCCCGCAGTTCCGCTAACAGCTTTTCTCGTTCAGTTTTGCCGCCCGCCGTTTTGACCCCCGCGAAGACTTGTGCGTCTTTAGAGTCTGAGTAACGGTAATTGAATTCGGTAATAGAACGATTGCCCACTGCATGACAGAATTGCTTGAAGCTACCGGGTTGTTCAGGAATAGTGACCGCTAGTAGAACTTCGCGGCCTTCACCTAATTCTGCACGCTCAGCGACATGGCGCAGGCGGTCAAAATTAATATTCGCGCCACTGGTGATAGCGATTAAATGCTTACCCTGACAGCCCTGCTGTTCGATGTATTTCTTAATCCCTGCTACCCCTAAAGCACCAGCAGGCTCGAGTAGGGTACGCGTCTCTTCAAAAACATCTTTGATGGCCGCGCAGGTTTCATCGGTATTAATTAATATGACATCATCAATGACCTTACGCGCAATTTCAAAAGTCTGCTCACCGATTAATTTAACCGCTGCCCCATCCGCAAACGTTCCGACTTGGGCTAATTGCACGCGTTGACCTGCTTTCCAAGCCGTGTATAAGGTTGGCGCTTCCTCATGCTCGACTCCAATAATTTTGGTATTCGGGTACAAGTATTTGATGTAACTACCCACCCCAGAGATTAAGCCCCCTCCCCCAACACAAATAAAAATGGCATCAATTGGATCGGGATGCTGGCGTACCAGTTCCATGCCAATGGTACCTTGACCCGCGATCACATCCAGATCATCAAATGGATGCACAAAGGTTAGCCCTTCAACTTGCTCTAAATGGCGAGCATGGGCATAGGCATCATCAAAGGAATTGCCATGAATAACAGCTTGACCGCCGAAGGATTTCACTGCATTAATTTTAATATCAGGGGTGACTTTGGGCATCACAATCGTGGTTTTAATCCCCAGCGTTTTCCCCGCTAAAGCAACACCTTGGGCATGATTGCCCGCTGAGGCTGCTACCACGCCTCTTGCACGCTCCTCGGCAGTCAGATGAAACATGCGATTGAAGGCACCGCGAATTTTGAAGGAAAACACGGGTTGTAAGTCTTCACGTTTGAGGAAGATTTGATTATCTAAACGCTGGCTCAGATTTTTGGCAAAATCTAGCGGAGTCTCTTTAGCCACGTCATAAACGCGCGCCGTGAGGATGCGTTCGATTAAGGATTTATCAGCTGTATTCATGATGCTCAGTAGTCGCAACGGTTGCGGGTCAGGTAGTATAGGCCAAACTCCCAAAGCAAGCATTAGGTGAACGAATACGATGACTCAAGATGAAATGAAAAAAGCCGCCGCTGAGGCTGCATTAGCTTATGTGGAAGCGGGTTCAATCATTGGGATTGGTACAGGCTCGACCGCGAATCATTTTATTGATTTGTTAGCAGGCATGAAATCCAAGATTGAAGCAACCGTGGCCAGCTCCCTCGCCAGTGCTGAGCGCTTACAACAGCATGGCATTCGTGTATTAGATTTGAATGAAGCAGGTCAGCTGGCTTTGTATGTGGATGGTGCCGATGAATCCAATCACCGCTTACAGCTAATCAAGGGCGGTGGCGCTGCTTTAACCCGTGAAAAGATTGTCGCGGGGGCGAGTGATAAGTTCGTCTGTATCGCTGATGGTACGAAGTTGGTTGAAGTCTTGGGTAAATTCCCTCTCCCCATCGAGGTGATTCCAATGGCACAGGCCTTTGTCGCCCGTGAAATTGTGAAATTAGGCGGCCAGCCGCTGCTGCGACCAAACTGCATGACCGATAATGGTAATCTGATTATTGATGTACAGGGTTTAGCCATTACGGATGCGAGCAGTTTAGAAAGTCAGCTCAATCAGATTCCGGGCATTGTCACCAATGGCTTATTTGCTCTACGCCCTGCCGATGTGCTGATTCTAGGCACACCGACAGGCATTCAGACTTTAACCGTTTAGTAGCAAGCCTTGACCATCACTTGGTTCCACTGCGCCGAATAGTCTAAAGCAGCGCTTAGGTATTTGGCGTGGTTCTCACCGTATAAAGCATCGGTGACACCCTCCAAGCATTGAGTGGTCGGGCAGCGTTCACGGGCAGCCGCATAAGCTTCAGCGGTTAAGCCCGGTACGGAACGGCTGCGCCCTGCATTACACAGGAAATAGCGTTCACCCCGAGCAAGCGCTGCTTGTGCATCTTGCTTAGGGTTTTTGCGCTGTAGCTCACTGAGCTTATTCACAAATTGCGCGTCTTCAGTGGCTGCATTTTGCTGAGGTAGTTGCGTATTCCCAGTTTCAGGCGCTGGTTTGCTAGGCGGGGTTCGGCAAGCGCCGAGTGTTAAACCTAAGCTCGCTAAAGCGAAGACGGTGAAAACGCGCTGGAGAAGTTTCATGCGGTTGCTCCTTTAGCAATAAACGGTTGGCGGAGTAAAGCCCCTAATCCTAGCAGTAGGGCTAACTCTAGTGGGAAAGAGCCCGTGCCACCCTTGGTATAAACGCCATCGCCACCACTGCCAGACCCTGCCGAGGTCGGATTCACATCAGACAGTGCAAAGAAAATATTGTTATTGCATTTGACGCGGATTGTATTCTTTGTGCCCAGCACGCTTGGTAATGTCACCGTAGCCGCGCCATCATTGGCTGTCCCACTGAGGAGGGTTTGGAAACTCTCATTGGGGGTGGTGCTGATCATATTGATTGCAATATCCACGGTGCTGCAAGCGATGGGTGCTTGGTCGGTTTTGGCAACTTCCCAAGTCACATTGAGAATGCTGCCAGCGATCAAACTGGTATTTTTCGGTGCAGTGACCGCAAAAGCTGAGCCAGTATCTTGCACATTGACGACCATTTCATCTGCCCCAATCCCGCCCTTGCCATCCCGTACTTGCAAACGGAAATTCATGCTTCGGGTTTGGCTGGCTAGGGTTTCACCATAGGTATGGGTATTGGCTAGTAAATCAGTTAAACGCGGAATCGTGCGGCTTGGCGAGCTAGACGGTAGTTGGGTGCGTACTAGGGCATTATCCCCTGTATCAATATCTACTTTAGAGCTTGAGCCTAAATCAATCTGCTCCCAAGAATAGCTGAGTGTGTCTTCCATATTACTATCGCTAGCACTGCCGCTGAGCATAAAGGGAGTACGCGCTGGAATCGTATAGTCTTGCCCTGCCTGCGCTACTGGATTGATATTATTTAAACTAGAGCTGTCTGCACAAGTAGCTCCGATGCTACTTTGGGTGTACGTAGTAATCTGTTTGATCGAGCCTGAATGAAACATAGCATCGCTGTGTGCCTGAATATTATCCGGTGAGCAAATCCCTGCATAAGACATGATGGTGCTACCGCTACCGGGTTCATACGCTGTTTTGGCGATACGATTAGCCCCAGAGCAACTGCCTGAATTGGAATTAAAAGTATGGGTTGCGCCAAATTGATGACCGACCTCATGCGCAACATAGTCAATCGCAAAAATATCACCCGTCGGTGTATCCCAACCACTCACACCTTGTGCTTTATAACTGTTTCTGCAAGCAGCTTCTACCACCGCTAGGCCACCATCGCCTGTGGTAAACAGATGCCCGACATCGTAGTTTTCACTCCCGATGAGTTCATCCAGTACCGTTTGGTTTTCTTTCAATAGTGTTGAACCAGAGCTTGGATAGGGGTCAGTGGCGGCATCACTGTAAATAGTGGTCACACCACTGACTAAGCGCAGTTTAATGCTGAGGTCACGCTGGTAGATTTCATTCATGCGATTGATCGTGGTGGTAATCGCACTCAAGGCAGTGGTCTTGCTGCCACCATGATAGTGGGTGTATTCGCCCGTCGCCGCAATCGCAAGATCATAGCTTGTTAAATCTTCACCCGCACGTGCTGCGATGACAGGCCTTGACTCTGTGAGCGTCTCTGCCAAGGTTGGCTGATGAGTGGTGCACTGAAATTTATTTTTAAATAACCCCGAGTTGGTCTGCTTACTTAAGCTACGGTACGAGCGTTCTGCTGGGTTGGGCGTGGCTGTGGTGGGGTCAATAAAGAAGGTATCGCCATTTTGCATGACTAGCATGGCAGTGAAGCCTAAGGCAGTGAGTTCTGCTCGACCTGAAACGACTTGCCCATCTAAGCCTTTAATTTGCCAAGTCTGCCAATCTGGAAATTGAGCAGCGATAGCAGGGCTTAAAGTTTCCACTGGCAGCAGTTGTACTTTGGCAAAACCACCTGTGGGTAAAGGGAGACTTAAACTAGGTTCTGACCCAGAATTGACCAACAAGCTCTGTAAGCCCGGCTCATTTAAAGCTAGGGTGCGTTGCTGAATGGGTGATTCGCTAGTTTGGCGCGTTTGCAGATCAGCCCAAAGGGCTGGATGCGCGTATAGCTTTGGCGCAGCGAAGACTAAGCTAACCAAAACGATACTGTATAAGTACTTATACATTTTTATTATTCCTTGAGGTAAAACCTGCGTGACCAAGCCTTAGCACGCAGCAATCTTGAGTCTGTTTAGCCTGCTGCTTTCGGTTCGCGTTTGCCAGTACCGGTTAGTTTTGCGCTCATAAAGCCGCCAATATAAAGCAAGCTACTTGCCAGTATCATTAACCAGCCATAGATAGCTTCATGTGGCGAAAATAAATACCAAACCCCTAAGGTCGCGTACAGCAAGGCTACTAAAATCGAAAATACATGGCTGCGATTGCTGCCCCGCATGATTCCACGCACCAAAGGCAAAAGCGGTAACAGTAGGATTAAAATCTCAATTGAGCGCGGGAATTGCTGAGTCGTAGACAGCCATCCATTCCAAACTACGATCAATACAATTAAACCCAATAAGCCACCCACTGCGCAGGCACGCCATAAGCCAAGTAAGTTTTTCATAATTTGTGTGCCAACTCAGCTAAGCGCTTGCCTAAGGCCACACACAAACGTTTTTCTTCTTCTTTTAAAGCATTTTTATTTTGGCTACCCGCGACATGGCTCGGGCCATAAGGTGTGCCACCCGTAGGGGTGCTAATTAAATCTGCTTCTGTATAGGGTAGACCGGTAATCAACATGCCATGATGTAGCAGTGGTGTCATCATCGACAGCAAGGTTGATTCCTGTCCGCCATGCAAGCTAGAGGTAGATGTGAAAACACCAGCGGGCTTACCCACCAAATCACCGGAAAGCCACAAGCTACTGGTCTTTTCCAGAAAGTATTTTAGGGGTGCTGCCATATTACCAAAGCGTCCTGGGCTACCTAAAGCCAAAGCATCACAAGTCTTTAAATCCTCTAAGCTTGCATAGGGTGCACCCGCATCGGGAATGCTATCTGCAACGGTTTCACAAACTTCAGAAACGGGCGCGACCGTGCGTAAGCGAGCCTCGGTATGGGCTACGCTTGCTACACCGCGTGCAATGTGCTGTGCCATTTTCGCAATCGAGCCATTCCGGCTGTAATAGAGAATTAAAACTTGTTTGCTTTGAGTCATATTAGATCCAATACTTTTTCCGGCGGGCGTCCAATCACTGCCTTGCCACCCGCCACCACAATCGGGCGCTCAATCAGCTTGGGGTGCTTCACCATCGCCTGAATCAGTTGCTCATCGCTGAGGCTAGTGTCCATAAGCTTAAGGTCAATGTATTCCTGCTCGGTTTTTCGCAATAAGCCGCGTGCGCTAATGCCGAGCATGCCTAACAATTCACGTAGTTTGTCTGCATTCAACGGTTTATTGATGTAGTTGATAACATCTGGAGTTACGCCTTCTTCTTCGAGCAGTTCTAAAGCCTGCTTTGATTTGGAGCAACGGGGGTTATGGTAGATCGTGACGGTGTTATCCATGAGTAAATTCCTGTCAGTTCATAGCTGCAATCTAGCCGGATGTGAGCAGCTAGGCAAGTAAGTTGCCTGACTCAATCCGTCGTTTAAGCATTGTTTTATTAATATGGGCGCGCTAGGCTTATAAGTTAAAATTATAATAACGGCAACTCAGTTAGTTTCTAACAATAATTTTCCAATAGCAATAGCCAGCTTCTAACCGAGATTGACTGAAATGTTAACAATGTTTCCACTACCTAAGTTAGTCCAAATTTCATTATTTATACTTATAGCGAGTCTTTTTTGCTGTTCGGCGTTTGCAAGCGAAGCTCAGCAGCCGAAAAGCATGCAGATTGGGATTAATTTGCAAGTACGCGCTTTTTTGCAAGGCCCGTATAATTCTAGTACGGGTTTAATGAACGATAGTCTACGTGCTAGAGGTTTAATCCCACTTCAGCAGCCCTATAGTAGCTCGCCTTTCCTCTATGCCGGCACCGAAACTCTGAATCGCTCGCTGACGGGTATTTCACTGGGCGGTGACGGGGATGCCTTGATTGATTGGGTGTTAGTGGAGCTACGAGATGCAACCAATCCTAGTTCAATCCTTGCGCAAAAAGCGCTAGGCTTGCAAGCAGATGGCGATGTGATGGATGTGCAAACCGGCTCAACCATTTTGGCCTTTTGGAATGTTAGTCCCGCTAAGTATCATGTTTCTTTGCGCCACCGCAATCATCTAACCGTCATCAGCACTAGTCCACAGCCATTAAGTTTTACAAGTACGGTAATTGACTTTAGTCGTCCTAGCTTTGCGCTTGCTCAACAAACTCGCTTCACCACGGATAAAACCAGAGGGCTAGTTTGGGCTGGCGACATTAACCAAGACAACAAGATAATCGGTGTTGGTGTCGGAAATGATAATAATCCCATTCTCACGGCCATCCTGCGCGCTAGTGCGAATACCTCATTCAACACTAGTTACAGATTGACGGGTTATGCAGCCACCGATCTGAACATGGATGGCGATAGCCTAGCCGTTGGGCCAGGCAATGATAGTAATTTAATTTATAGCAATGTGTTGATGCATCCTGCCAATTTGTTTTTCGCAAGCAACTACATTGTTCTGGGTAGTGCTTACTAAAAAGCTTTTATTATCAAGATGAAAGGCTGAATTTCATGGGTGTTTGGATATTTTTTCGGGACAGCAAGCTGTCCAGCCTTGAACTTGTCTAGCTTAATGAGCTATTATAAAAAATAATTATAACTCTGCTTGTCAAAACTACAAAAATTAGGCCATTAACAAGCAAGAGTAAAGATAGTCGCTTTTATAAACACAAGACCGCCTATCCTACAATCAACTAGCGATGCTGTAGAACGGGTTGATCAGTAAACTAGTTACAATGCCTATATCACAAGCTTAAAAAGCTGAATAATTATAAAGATAATGGAGCAATTAGCATGAACTTCTCACGTGCACTTCCAAATAGTGTTCTAGTACGGTTCTTATGCAGCTTAATCTTGTGGTTTGCGAGTGAGCAGGTCTTAGCACTGGGTTGTACGGCAGCTATTACCTATATCAATGATGCTGGTACAAACACAAGCCGTTCACTGAGTGCAGGTCAGGCGCTAAAAATCAGTAGAGGTACTTATACTGGAAGTATTAACAGCTTTCCAGTCGGTGCAACCATTTGTGTCGAGAGTGGTGCCACTTTTCGCCCGAGTAATCTCAATAACCCTGCAGGTAATTTAATTAACTATGGTACTGCTAATTTAGCCAATTTTTCTTATAACACAGGGGCAGTCATTGATAATTATGGCTTACTAAATTTTACAGGTGGCTTGAATTTTAATGGAACAGCGACCATCAGAAATCGCAGCTCTGCAACGATGGTCATGGAGAATGGCTTTACGCTAGCGAATGCATCTTTACTAGAGAACGATGGTTTGCTGATTGCCAAGCAGGATTTTAATACCAACTCTGGCACAACAATAAATAATAACTATCGGCTTGAAATTGAAGGTAATTTTAATCCATCAGGGGTTCTCACTAATTATGGGAGAATCTATGCAAAAAAGTTCATTAATGCCAACTCGGATTTTTCTTTTAATAATTATTGCACCTTAGTTTCTTATGGTGGCTTTAATAATAACTCTTTGTTTTTTTCTAATTGGGGAACGATCCTTATTACTTCTGCCAATGGTGTGCCGGGTGGCCTGTGGCAAAATAATCAAAGCTTTTATAATGGTGATGGGGCTAAGGTTGCGGGTGGGGGGTTTACCAATAATGGCTCAATGAGTGGCTATGGAGCTTTCATTTTTTCTGGAGAAACCCGCAATCAAGGTACGTTTTCTGGCGCTAGTGCAGCCAATCCGATCAATTTTTATGATGAAACTCAGACAGGTTCTTTTTTATTTGATTACTACAATTTGTCTGCTACAGACACTATTCGTTCACCTTTTGCGCGTCCTACCGAGCTAGATGCAGCAACCACTTGTAATAATACCTATAAATCATTTGCTGCTTTAAATGCCTGCCCCGTCGGTGGGGTGGTTCAAAACCAAACAGGAACGGTTGCACAAGCCAGCGGTAATGGGGCTGCGGTCGAAAATGTGAGCCAAGCCATCGGTGTTTTGCAAGCTTTAAATACAACCGCCACTGCGAGCAATTCTGCAAAAATTATTGCGGGTGGTGTGCTGACTCTGGATTTAGGCCAAGTTGTACCTGCGGATGCACCGATTTCAATTTCCTTAGCTCGGGTTGATACCGCCAGAGTAAGAATTGAAGTTTCCTTAGATGGGGTCGTTTTCAGTAATAAAGGCACTTTTGGTAGCAGTGGTAGTTTAGGTACTTCATCTGCCAATGTCTTAGCGCGTTTGGTGATTAATGCCAATCCGGGGGGGACACAATACATCCGCCTGACGCGTGAAGCAGGCTCGATGTGGGTTGATGGCGCTGAGTATGTACAAGCTTGTGTTGAAAGTCGTGACTATGGGGATGCACCCGCTAGTTATGGGGTGGCTGCGCACAAAATGGGGGCTACTAATCTCTATTTAGGCTCTAATCCTGATGCTGAAGGTTCTAGTGCCCATTCTATTCGTGCGAATGGCGATGGTAATGAGGATGACGGTCCACCACCGCAAGCAGTTGGTGCCGCTATTCCTAGTTTCGCCGTTTTGCAAATGACTGATATGAGCTATAGCACAACGATCCGCACCACGAATCAGGCAGGCACGGTGGCCAAGCTAACGGGTTGGATTGATTTCGACAAAAACGGCAGCTTTGATGCTGATGAGCGCGCTTCTGTGGATGTGCCCACAGGTTCGAACAATATCAATACCACGCTGACTTGGCCGAGTATCCCAGCCGATATTACTCTGGGCACGACCTATGTACGCTTACGTTTCACCACCGATGCGACGGCTGCTCTGCAAGCCACAGGTATTGCGCCCAATGGCGAGGTTGAGGATTTCATTTTACCGATTCACATGGATATTCCACCGAATAGCCCGAGCATTTCAATTGCCAGTGCAGCAACTTCCTTGGCGTGTCAGTCCGTTGTTTTCCAAGATGATTTTAATGATCTGCCGCCAGCAGAGACTAATTATTGGGGGGTAAATCGTGCGGGTGCTCTGCCAGTTCGTTCTTGGACTGCCTCAGGTGGTGGCGCGGATACTTATGCACGCTTTACCGATTGGGGCTTAGGTTATGGGACTTCTATTTATTTTGGTGATGGCGATGTGCGTAATATTAGCCCCAGTCTAGGGAGTGGCTTTAGTTTTGATGCACAAGGCAAGCTATTAACCACGATTGATGCCATTGCACTGCGAGACTCGATTGATGATTTAGATGCGTCAGGCACAATTCGTGAAAGTCATTGGGGGGTGTTGCCCGTGACTTTATCACGATCGTTCGCCACGACGGTGGGTAAAACCTATCGTTTATATTTCTCAGCCTTACGTGAAACAGGTGATTTTTTACCCGGCATTATGCGCGTGGATGCACCCGGTGGGGCCATTCATTTTAAAGCACCGGGCGGCACGGAAGGCATCTTGGATTATGCCATTGATTTTACGGCGACTGGCTCAAGCTCTTCGATTAGCTTTGTGAACTATGGTCACTTTGGCCCGAATAGTAGTGGCTATTGTAATGTGGTGAATAATGCTTGGTGTACGGTTGGTGGTTTGGATAATGACGGTAAGTCAGCGAATGAGCTGAGCATTGACAATGTAAAACTGGTTGAAGCAGCTTGTGCTACGGGCGGTATCGGCGGTTATGTGTATCAAGATGCCAATCTGAACAACACCTATGACATGGGCACTGAAACCACTATCCCAGCGATAACTGTAAAAATTTATGATGAAAAAGGCAGCCCTACTGATTTTACGGATGATCGTTTAGTCGCAACCCAAACTAGTTTTGCAGATGGGCATTACCTATTTGAGCAGCTGGATGCGAATGCAAGTTATCGGGTGGAAGTCGATATGACAGACCCTGACTTACCCAGTGGTTTGAGTATGGGGACACCCAATCCCTTTAGTGGCCTAGTGCCACTGGTGAATAACGTCAAAACAGCGAATTTTGGGCTTGATCCAGCAGGTTCGAGCGGTACTGAAGATTATGGTGATGCGCCCGCAAGTTATGGTGATGCGAGTCATAGTTTGGTGAGTGGTTTGCAGCTAGGTGCGAATGCGCCTGATGCAGAGTTAACCAGTCAGCCCAGTTTCAATGCCTTGGGTGATGGCTATGATGAGGATGGCCCACCGCATGTAGTAGCACCTAGTGGCCCTGCTGAAGCGGCTCGCTTTCCAGTCTTGAAGCTGACGGATACTAGCTACACCTTGCCGTATACCGTGACCAATAGCACCGGAACATTAGCTCAGCTCTATGCTTGGATTGACTTCGATAAAAGCGGTAGTTTTGAAGCAGATGAAGGTACGTCTGTAGTGGTGCCCTCGGGCTTAGTGAATTCTACCTTGAATCTGACTTGGAGCAGTATTCCCAGTGATATTAAGCTAGGCACGAGCTTTATTCGGGCACGTCTAACCACTGATGCTGCCGTCAGCCTGAATACACCGACAGGTTCTGCTAATAGTGGTGAGGTTGAAGATTACCCGATTGCTATTTATCAGCCGATTGCCGCAGATAGCCAAAGTATTAATATTGTTAATAATGCAAGCCCCTTAGCCTGTCAGCAGACTATCTTCCAAGATAATTTTAATGATATTTCAGGCTCTTTTAGTTGGGGCTTTTATGTGCCGGGTAGCCAAGATATTCGTAATTGGGTGCGCTCAGGGGGCGGGCCAGATACTTATGCTGATGTAAATACGGTGATTCCTGCCCAGCAAACCTCTGTTTATTTTGGTAATGGCGCAGTGCGCGGTATTGCACCTGATTTCTTCAATGGCTTTAGTTTCGATAGCAATGGTCATTTGGTCTCTCCGATCGAGGCTGTCGCGCTACGGGATGTCGCCGATGATTTTAATTTAGGCGTGGGGATGTCGCAGTGGGGGCCAGAACCCATGCGGTTAACACGCTCATTTAACACTCAAGCGGGTAAAACCTATCGTCTTTACTTCAAAGCTATTCCTGAACAGGGTAACTTTGCCCCCGGTGTGATGCGGGTCGATGCGCCCGGAGGTTCGCTTCATTTCAAAGCACCGGGCGGCGCTGAAGCCATTCAAAGTTATGCCATTGAATTTACGGCGACAGCTAACACCTCAACGATTGCTTTTGTGAACTATGGGCATGTCTCAAGCGATTGGTGTGATCCTCAAGCCTCAGACTGGTGTACAACGGGCGGAGTACAAAATGGCACTGCGCCGAATGAATTAATGATTGATGATGTGGTGTTAGCAGAGTCTGCTTGTAATACAGGCACTATTAGTGGACGTGTCTATCTGGATGCGAATAAAAACGATAGTTATGACCCTGCTGAAACGGGCATTAATGCTATTAAAGTCAGCTTGTATGATCAAAATGGCACGGTGAATGATCCGAATGATGATCGGCTCGTGTACACCACGAATAGCGATAGCTCGGGCGTTTATGCTTTCAGCACAGTGGATACAGCACGGACTTATCGGATTGAGGTTGATTCCGCTGATACTGATTTGCCTAGTGGTGCTGCGCTCGGCACTATCAATCCCTTACTGGCTGTGGCTGTTGCAGCCAATGCAACGACAGCGAATCAAAATTTTGGTTTCGATACGAATACGACCACCCCAAATCTAGCGGTCGTTGGCGAATACCGCTTTGATGACTGCGGGAGTGGCGGCTGGCAGCTGGATTCCTCTGGGAATAACAACTCAGCGCTAGGTACGGCTCAACTCCATACGGAGAATTACAAAACCTATGCCTGTACCGCAGCGAGTAATCCGAACTGGAATATCGAAGTACCGCATCAGGCTAACTATGCCCTCACCAGTGGTGCGGTCTCCATCTTGTTCTATGACCACAAAGGGATCTGGGCATCGGCACGTTTACTGGATAAAGGCTGGACAGCGGATCAGAAACTGACCTTGGAGATGAAACCCTCGACTGATTGGCAACATGGCACGGTGTCAGTCAACTTGAAGGGCAATATCATTGATACGGGGGAGACTTACTATACGAGTTTAGGCAATGGCAGCTTAAATGACACCCAATGGGTGCATGCAGTGGTGAGCTTTGGCCCTGCGGGTATGAAGCTGTACATCAATGGCGTATTGAAAGGTAGCCATGCTTATACAGGGGGGATTGAAGGCGTACTAGGTAACTTCCGTTTACCGGGGGTGGAGGGGTATTTTGATGAATTCTATATCTTCGATCAACAGCCCACGGACGCTCAAGTGAGCACCTTGTATAACCATCTCATTACCAATAAGACGTGGGAGGGAGCTGCGCGTAGTTGTAATTGTGGTGGTGGGGTCAGTGCCGATTATGGTGATGCACCTGCGACTTATGGTGAGGTGAGTCATCAAATTGTTAATAGTGTTTACCTAGGTGATAACCCACCTGATGCTGAGATCGCCAGTAAATATAGCTTCAATGCACGTGCGGATAACTTTGATGATGGTGCACCTCGGCAAGATGCTCCGGGTGTTTATATTCCCTCATTCCCCGTCTTACAGCTGACCGACACCAGCTATAGCGCCGATTTCAAAGTCACCAATTTGACGGGTACGGCTGGCAAACTTCACGGCTGGATCGACTTTGACAAAAGTGGCAGTTTTGAGGCTGATGAAGCGGCGGTTGTTGATGTACCTAGCGGTTCTAATAATGCCACAGCCACGCTTAATTGGGCCATTATCCCCTCAGACATTCAATTAGGTACGGTGGCGCTACGGGTACGTTTGAGCACTGATACGAGTGTCGAGGTTAACACCCCGACAGGTAGTGCCAACGATGGTGAAGTGGAAGATCATCCCATCGCGATTGCGATGGATATTCCACCGAATAGCACCTCTTTAGCGATTGTTAATGGCGCAACACCTGCCGCTTGTGAGTCTGTGGTCTTTCAAGATGACTTCAATGATCTAACGCCCGGGATATTCTGGGGTTTTAATCGTGCAGGTAGTCAAGCTATCCGCAATTGGGATCGGTTTGGTGGAGGTAATGATACTTATGCCCATATTAGTGCTAGCTCAGCGACTGATCGCAGTATTTATTTTGGTAATGGGGGGGTTCGGGAGATTAGCCCAGCCATTGATGGCGGTTTTAGTTTCGATGCGAATGGTAAATTGCTGACGCTGATTGATGCAATTGCCCTGCGCGATGACATGGACGACATTATTACTCCCGGAACGACCGTGAATGAATATGGCAGCAAAGCTGATTGGGGGCCTGAACCTGTCAAATTCTCACGTGCCTTCTCCACTGTCGCGGGTAGGAGTTATCGCCTCTATTTCAAAGCCACGCCCGAAGACCCGGCTGGGAATTATGAATCCGGTATTATGCGCTTGGATATGCCGGGCGGTGCTATTCATTTCAAAGCCCCCGGTAGTGCAGAGGGTGTGCAAACTTATGCTGTTGAATTCACCGCCACGAGCGACAGCTCAATCATTAGCTTCGTTAACTATGGGCATATCGAAAATGATGCCAATAAATTTTGTGACCCTAATGGTGTTTTTAACAATAATGTTTGGTGTACGGTTGGTGGGCGCACCGATAGCAAAAATACGAATGAATTAATCATTGACGATGTGGTGCTGACCGAAGCTGCCTGTGCAACAGGTAGTATCAGGGGGCGCGTGTATATCGACGCTGATCAGGATGATACCCACGATGCGGGTATAGAAGCTGGCATTGGTTCGATCGCTGTGCGCTTGTATGACGAGAATGGCACGCCGGGTAACTATAGTGATGATCGGCTAGTGAATACCAAAAGCACCTATGTGAACGGTGAGTACTATTTCACTGAAGTAAACACGAATCGAAGCTATCGCCTTGAGGTTGATACGACGGATAGTGAGTTGCCAGCCCACGCCGTGATCGGTACGGCCAACCCACTGACCAGCCTCACTGTAGCGGCCAATGCCTTGCTGGATAATCAAAACTTTGGCTTTGATGTTCCTACGCCTAGCAATATCGTCGGTACGGTGTACTTGGATAACAATACAAATGACAGCTTTGATCCGGGTGCAGACTACGGTATTGGCAATATCACCGTCTCTTTGCATACGATGGCGGGTAGTTTAGTCGCCACCACCCAAACAGCGATTAATGGTAAATACCAGTTTGCTAATCTGGATCACACTTTGAGCTACCGACTAACTGTTGATGACACTGATACCGAGCTGCCTCCGGGGGCGACACTGGGTACAGTCAATCCGATAGCGAATATAAGCGTTCCACAGAATGGTAGTGTGACCAAGGATGTTGGCTTTGATCAGGCGGCTAATGGTATTACGGGTAAAGTCTTCCTTGATTACAACCTGAATGGGCAGTTAGATAGCCAGTCAGCGATGAGCAATTTTGCCAATAATATGAATATTGGCCTCGCCTTTGATAAGGGCATTGCGAATGCACAAATCAAGGCTGAATGTGTCGGCGCAGCAGGTACACTCAGTTTTGGCCCTGTGACCAGTGATGTGAATGGGCAGTATTATCTAGCGACACCGGGAGCAGTGGCTGGCAATTACAATTGTATTTTGCAACTAACGACGCTACCGAATGGTTATACCGTAGCGACCCAAGCAGGCTCAGGCCATCAAGTCTTGACGCAAGTGGTTAGCCCCAATGCAGTGAATACTTATTTTGCCTTGCAGCAAGAGGCGAGTTATTGCCAGAACAATCCTGAGTTGGCAGTTAACCGCTTTGCCTACGGTCAACAGACCGTTAATTCCCCATTTGCAGGGAATAACGATGTGGCGAATATCTTTGCTTTCCCCTATAACAGCGGTACAGCAGGCGCTCCGAATACACTGCCATCTGGCTACAATCATCCTCTGGAAACGGATGCGGCGTTTAAAGATCTAGCTCTGGCTAACCAAGTGGGGAGCGTCTTTGGTCTGGGTTGGCATCCTAATTCGCACAGCCTATTTGCCTCTGCTTATATGAAAGCATGGACAGGGTTCGGTTCAGCGGGTACAGGTGGCATCTATCGGGTTGACTTAAGTAATCCGAGTAGCCCAGCCAGTAGCTTATACGCCGACTTGAATCAAATCTTCCCGGCTACGCCACCAACAGCTGGCAATGATCCGTATTTAACAGGTATTTTCTCAAGCGCTGATCCGGGCTATGTACAGATTGCTGATGGTAGCAGTGCTCAGGATGGTTCTTATGTAGCCTCTGGCAATGCGACTCGTGATAATCAAGATGGGCAGATTGCTGGGGCTGTTGGTAAGACGGCTTTCGGTGATTTGGATGTCTCGGCAGATGGTAAATCGTTGTTTGTCGTGAATATGGCGAATAATAAGTTATACATCCTACCCCTACGCTCCTCACCCTTGACGGCTGCTGATGCGGGTTTAATCACAAGTTATAGTATTCCCTTTGCCGCGAATTGCCGGGTTAATGGTACTAAGCGAGCTTTTGGCTTAGGTGAATACGAGGGTGGGCTCTATGTGGCAACTGAATGCGGTGCAGAATATGGGCATCCGTGGGAAGTGCCTGAGCATGCCGTGTTCCGCTTTGACCTACAGAGTAAAACCTTCTCAACCACACCCAGCCTAGTGTATGCACGCTCTAGCGAAGATACCTATGGCATCGGTTTCTCACTGATCACTGACCTCGTATTTGACCCTGCAGGGCAGATGATCTTGACCTTCCGTAATAATTTATCCTCCTCCTCTAATACTACGGCTGATGACGGTAAAGGGTCAGCCTATAGTGTGATTCGTCGTGCTTGTATTCAAGACAAGGCAGCTTATCTCTGGGAGAAGGAAAATAATGCTACCTGTGGAGGAGTGACCACTCCGGGTAAAGATGCGGGTTATGGTACAGGGCCGAATTCTGGCACCTTCTTCTATCAAGAATATCCGGCTGATAATGGGCCCGCTTTGCGCTCCGCGAGTTATGGTGGTGCTGCTCAGATTCCGGGCTTCATGGAAATGGCTTATACCATTGCTGAACCCTTCGAGTTTTATAGTGTGGGTATTTCTTGGGTAGATACTGGTTTAGGCAACCCCGCAACCGCCGGGCAACGTAACCGCGCTTACAGTTTCTATAAGGGGACGGGTGCGTTTGAATACCCTGATAATCGCCCAGTGAATGGTAAAAATGCGGCGATTGGTGATCTTGAAATTCTGTGTGATACGCCATCCCTCGAAATCGGTAATCGTGTCTGGCAGGACAGCGACAGTGATGGAGTGCAGGATGCAGGCGAACCTCCGATGGCAGGTGTCAAGGTGGAGCTGTTTGCGAATGGTGCAAACCTAGCAACAGCTACCCCACTAGCAACCGTTCTTACTGATACCAACGGTTACTACGCTTTCTCTAGTGATCTGCGCGGTTATCCCGCTAGCGGTAACAATGCGCCCAACGATACAGCTGGGGCCAACGGTGGTTTTAATCCAGCGGATATTCAAGGGGGGCGTGCTAGTATGGCCAGCCATAAATATGGTTTGACTAGCCTAGTAGCTAATACTCAATATCAGGTTGTGATTCGCGATGTTGCGGGGGCTAGCAAGCAGCTTGCTCTCACCACCGCTACTTTGACTTCACCAGCCCAAGGGGCAGATGCCGAGCGTGATTCAGATGGTGCATTAGTAGGGAATCATGCGGTGGCGACTGTCAATCTATTAGCTGAGGGTCACCATTCTCATGCAGTGGATTTTGGGTTTATTTCTGGTGGTAGCTCAACAGGATCGATTTCTGGCAAGGTATTTGAAGATGTAAACTATGGCGGTGGCGCAGGACGTAATGCGAGTGCTGCAGGTACGGCAGGTATCAGCGGCACGCAACTAGAGCTTTATAATTCAACAGGTGGCTTTGTAAGTAGTACCACGACCGCAGCGGATGGCGCTTACAGTTTTAGCAATGTGGCCGCAGGTAATTATTTCGTTCGGGTGGTTAATGCGAGCGTCAATTCTACTCGCCCCGGCTCTGACGGTAACGAACTAGGTGTACAGACCTTCCGCAGTGACGGCACAAGTGCTGTCACCAATGAAGTCGGTGGACGCAAACCAGCACTGGTCGATGCCACTGCCAACATGACCAACCAGAGCATCAACACCAGCACATTCGTGTTGTCCGGTGGTGGGCAGGCACAATCTGTCCAGCCAGTCACTATCGCGGCTGCCACTATCAGCGGCGCTGACTTCGGCTTCAACTTCAGTACCGTCATCAACACCAATGACAGTGGGCAAGGCTCATTGCGCCAGTTCATCACCAACGCCAACCTGTTGGGCGGCGACAGCACACTGGCACAAAACGGGCGCACAGCGGGGAAAGAAAACGCCATTCTGGAACTCGTCACCAGTGACCCAAACTACAATGCAACCCAGCAGTACTGGAGCATTGCCGTACAAAGCGAACTTCCGCTGATCGGCGACAACATCGTTATTGATGGCTCTACCCAGCCTGCACGGGCAAACTTTACCTTCGCCAACCGCCCAACCCTTGAACTGAATGGCAGCAACATACCTGCCAATACATGGGCACATGGTTTGCGCATAGATGGGGCAACGGCTGGTAGCACAATAAGATACCTCGCCATCAACCGTTTTGAGAATTCAGGGATCAAGGTTAACCAATCGACAAACAGCTTGATTGAAGCCAACTATATCGGCACCGACCCAACGGCGACCGCCAAGAATCTGGGTAATATCGGGCATGGTATCAATGTTATTAGCCCATCTGGTTTGAATGTGATTCAAAACAACGTGATTGCCTATAACCTGGGTCATGGTATCACCGCATGGAACTTCAACGGCGTAGGCACAGCCACTGCCGCCACGATCTCGAATAACAACATCTATGCTAATGGTGGATTAGGTATCGACCTCGGGATTAATGATTCCAATAGCAACGTGACCCTCAACGATGCTAATGATGCGGATACAGGGGCAAACAGCTTGTTGAACTTCCCGATTCTGTCGAGTATTTCTCTGTCCGGTGTCAACCTGATCATGCAAGGCTGCGCCCCTGCTGGTGCAACGGTGGAGTTGTTTGAAGCCGATGTCAGCTCCGGCGGTGCAGCCACACTCGGCGCAAACAAATTTTCCCTATCAAAAGACTACGGCGAAGGCCAGACTTACCTCACCAGCTTCGTGGAAGGCAGTGCATTAGACACAGATTCCGCCAACTGCGCCTTGGCAACCGATGCTGATGGTAACAACCAAACTGGCCTGAAAGCTTTCAGTGTGACCATCCCTGCACCAGCGGCATTTGTGGCGGGTGATACCATGACTGCAACTGCAACAGTGGCAGGCACAGGAACTTCGGAGTTTTCACCCATAGTTACCTATAATGCTTCCTGCTCACTGGTTGTTACCACCACGGCTGACACCGACAATACGGCCAATAATTCTGGCTCATTACGCGATGCTATTGAGTGTGCCAACAGTACACCGGGCGTGGACAGCATCACTTTCAACATGCCCAATACCGAAACTGGTTTCATTAACCCGGACGGTGTGACCAACAATGGCAATGAATACTGGCGCATTAGTCTCAACAGCCAATTACCTAGCATCACCGAAGGTGTGAGCATCGACGGACGTACCCAGACCAGTAACAAGGGCAACACCAATAGTGGTAATGCTGCAGCAGCGGCTACGGTCGGGGCGGATAATATTGCCCTAGCTGCGGTGGCAGCACCCGAAGTTGAAATCGTCGGGCAATGGTTCGGGGCGGGCTTTGACATCAAGGCCAGTCATGTCAACATCTATGGGCTGGGGATGCGTTTGTTTGATACTAACATCCGTATGGATCAGGCCAATACCACCCATATCCTGTTAAATGGATTGGCACTTGGAGTTAATTTAGTCAATGGCAGCGATCCCGGTGCAGGTCAACGCTCCAACCAACATATTGCCGTGAATGCCTCTGAGGTTAGTTTCGTGCTGACCAACAGTCTGCTGGGTTTCAATGACAATAAGCGGGGCATTGTCACGGGTCAGTACAACAATGTATCTGGGGTCAGCGCAACTATTAGCGGCAACCACTTCATCGGGGTGGGCATGATCGGTAATACCGAAAATGCAGCGATTGAGATCTTACGTACCCAGAACCCTAATGTGACTATTTCTGGTAATCGGTTTGTTGGACGCGGTACTACGGTGGCCACCGATCTTGCGGTTGAATTCAATGATTATGGTGGTGGTAATAGCACTTGTGTTACCTGTCTGGTAGAAAACAATAGTATCAGTGGCTTCCATGATGGGGTCGGTTACTTTACTGATGCTAGTTTGACTGGGTTAGTCATTAATAAAAATCGTATTTACAGTAATACTGAATTTGCGGTATTTCTCAGCAATGTTCAGAACGCCAGCGTGGCGCAAAACTATTTGTACGACAATGGCAAGAGTGGGGTATTGATTAATAAGAATGCGGCCACTGGCAATATTATCACTCAGAATCATACTTACAATAATGGTGAAGTGGGCATCAATTTAGCAGGTGGGAATCAGGTTGATCCGGGCGGCATTACCCTGAATGATGCTAATGATATGGATAGTGGCCCGAATAGCTTACTCAATTTCCCAATTCTGCAACAACTGGTTATTTCTAATGGCAATATCACTGCGCGTGGTTGTGCACCTGCTGGATCAGTCATTGAGTTTTTTGAGGCTGATGTTAGTCAGGGTGGAGCTGCAGTGACGGGTGCTAACCGTTTCGGTTTATCGTTTGATTATGGCGAGGGTCAGTTCTATTTAGGAAGCATGGTTGAAGGCAGTGTTGCAGATGTGGATACGGGTGATTGTGCGATGCCGGCATTTGATGGACACAATAACACCGGCATGAAAGCCTTCCAGTTCTCGGTGCCTACACCGGCCTCCGTAGTTGAAGGTGATTATCTGACGGCAAGCGCTACTTTGGCTAATATCGGTACATCAGAGTTTGGCCCGAGCACTAAGATCATCAGTGGTCCGCCACCGATTGGTGCAGGTAGTTGTGCAGCAACGGGTGGCTCAGACATTTTATTCATTGTGGATAATTCAGGCTCAATTACTGAGCTAGAATATGCTGATTTTGCTCAAACGATTCAAACTGTGGGTAGTCAATTATTGTTGAATAATCCGAAAAATCGGATTGCAGTTGCGCATTTTGGTGGGCCATCGGATTCGCTAGTGGGCGGTGGTCAATATGTCTATATTGAACGCGATTTCTCAAGTGCTCCAATGCTTGCACCCGTAAGGCAATTCGCTTGGGGTGGTGCTTATAATTCAACTTGGATTGCCGATCATTTGGCTGGTGCTCTTCAACAAATGCGCTATGCCCTAGATGGTCAGGCAGCTACTACATCTAGTTATATTCTTAGCCCGCTGATGGAAACCTCACGCAATACTTCTTCACCCTTGCAAATTGTGTTAATGACGGATGCAGCCCGTTATTCAGATGCTGTACCTAGTGATATTTCTATGCTGATTGACCCTCCCGGCTCAGGTGCGGAACCGGATGATGGTTCGGTATTCACTGTATATAACCAAATGAAAGCAGAAGGTGTCTCTTTCTCTGTTGCTAGTTTTAATGCAGATCCAACGGATATTGCTGCATCCGCAGCGATTGCTTCAGTCGGAGGGGGATATGTTGGGCCGATTGAACCGAACACCCAAGACCCACAAGGCTCACAAACCACCCCACGTCGCTATATTTCGGTCACCTCGGGTTTTCAATTAACGAATACTCAGTTAGATGAACTAGTAGAAGGTACGTCTATTTGTGGTAGCTCTATCCAAGGCTTAGTGTTTGAAGATCCAAATTATGGAGGTGGAGCAGGGCGACCCTTTGGTACTCTGGGTACAGTCGGGATTGCAGGGGCAACTATTGAGGTGTATGACCAAACAGGTAACTATTTAGCTAGTGTAGTGAGCACGACCGATGGCAAGTATTCTCTGCCTAATCTTCCTGATGCTCCTTACTATGTGCGTGTCGTTGATGCGACCGTTAACTCTAGTCGTCTAGGTTCTAATGGTTCTGAAATACCAGTACTGACTTATCACTCAGATGGTTTAGTAGCGACGACTACCCAGATTGGTGGTAATCAGCCAATACTTGCAGATGCTGGGGTGAATACGGGTATAGCAACTTTGAATACCACAACTTTCCTATTTAATGGTGGTGGCTTAACGGGTAAACCTGCTCAATCAATACAGTTAGTTACCCTATCAGGTAGTAACATGAAAGAGGTCGATTTCGGCTTCAACTTTAGTACCGTGGTCAATACCAATGACAGTGGGCAAGGCTCATTACGGCAGTTCTTATTAAACAATAAACAACTGGCTACGGATAGTTTGGCTCAAGTCTTACCCGCTGCTTTAGCGGCTGAGTATCCGGCGGGTACTGAAACCAGTATTTTCATGATCCCAGCGACTCAACTGACTGCAGGTCAAGCTATGATCACTCTAACCAGTGGTGCGCTGAGTTTAGAACGTATGAATACGGCGATTGATGGACGTACCCAAATCGCTAATATCGGTAGCGGTACGATTGTCTTAGACAGCAGTATTAGCAATGCCTTGAACTTACTGGCTACTGCCACAGGTTCAGCCGTGCGGGATATTACGGTTAGTCAGGCCGCAGGGAGTGGCGTGCTACTGGATGATACGGATAATGCAGTGATTGAGCGGGTTGCTATGCTCAATAATAGCCAATACGGTATCAGCCTCACGAATGATGCGCTCAATAACCGCGTAGTCGCCAATACCATTGCGCATAACACTTGGGCCGGTATCGCTCACTTGGGTAGTGGCCTTGGCAACACCTATAGCCAAAATAGTATTCATGATAATGGTGGCTTAGGGATTGACTTAGGCGTGGATGGGGTGACGGCTAATGATGACCTCGATGTAGATACAGGGCCCAATAAGCTTTTGAACTATCCAGTGGTGGAGGCAGGCTCTTCTATTAGTTCAAATGGTACGAAAGTGGTTGCCTATGATTTTGATCTGGATGTACCGAGTAATACTCACGGTTATCGGCTAGAGTTTTTCCGCAATACGGCAGTGGATAGTTCGACACATGGGGAAGGTGAGATTTATCTAGGTTATGTGGATATTAATCATGCAGGTGGGGCGCTGTTGAATTTTAAAGGTTCACTGAATGCCAACCAAACCGTACCTGCGAATGCAAATATTGCCGTAACGCTCACTGAGAAAACCAGCCCCACTACTTTGGGGAGTACGTCTGAGTTTTCTGGAGTGAAGAATGGCTCAGTCTCGGTCTGCACAGATTTGATTAATGGTACAGGTGCAGAGATGACCGTGAACGAGAATGCTCCTGTCATCACCTATCTAGAGGCGACCGATGATAGCGGTAATCCGATTACCTATGTGATCAGTGGTGGTGCTGATGGCAATCAGTTCATCGTACAAGACCCTGCTGCAGGCGCGACCCTGGATTGTACTCTGTTGACTTTCCGCAAGCCTAGTGTGGTCGGTGCTCGTTCAAGCTCTCTAACTAAAGCTTTACCGCTGATAAGACCCGGCGATTATGAAGCACCAGTGGATAGTGGCGGGGATAATACCTATGATCTGATGATCACTGCGACAGTCAATGGGCAAACCTATGAGCGTCCAGTCACGGTAGGTGTGCAGGATATTAATGAGCCACCTTCCATTATCAATAATGACTTAAATGAAGTCTTAGAAGGCAAAACAGGTACTGCTCTGAATGTTGATGCTTTCGATCCTGATGCGGGCGATGAAGAAGGCAAGGGTCTTAGCTATGCACTTTCGGGTGGGGCAGATCGTGCACGCTTTAAACTGAATGCTCAAACAGGTGAGTTAAGCTTTGTGAAAGAGCCAGACTTTGAAGCACCTTTAGATGCGGGCAATGACAATGTCTATGATATTGACGTACGTGTTATGGATGATCAGGGGCTAAGTAGCGTTAGTAGCCTAAAGATCGCTGTGACGGATGATAAGCTCAATGATGGCATTAGCTTGCAGACTAAGGTCTTGTTACAAGGCCCCTATGCAGGTAGTACTGGCTTAATGCAGGATAGTTTAAGGAGTTTAGGCTTATTGCCAATCACTCAACCCTACACAGCTAACCCCTTTAATTACCAAGGTACTGAACAGCTGAATTTAGATTTAGCGACAGTAACAGGGAAAGATGCGATCGTGGACTGGGTGCTGGTCGAGCTACGCGATGCTGTTCAACCCAATACAGTTGTTGCGGGCAAAGCTGCTTTGGTTCAGCGTGATGGTGATGTGATTGATGCAACGACGGGTTCTACAGTACTGAACTTCAAAGGGTTAGCTGCTGGTAACTATGTAGTTAGCTTGCGCCATCGCAATCATCTTGGGGTGAAAACAGCAGCGGCGGTGGCATTTAATACAACTCCCGTTGTGATTGATTTCAGTCAGACTGCGACCCTTGTAGCAGGTGCACATGCGCGTTTAGAAAGTAGTAGTTTAGCCTTGCTGTGGGCAGGCGATGTTACGCATGATGCGCGTTTGATATTGATTGGGGTCGGTAGTGATACCAATGCAATTTTAACAACAGTGTTGAAAGCACCCACAAATCTTGGCTTGAATAGTAGCTATCGCTTGCTCGGTTATTTAGATACCGATCTAAATATGGATGGAAACACCCTGTTTATAGGGCCAAGCAATGATAATAATGTTCTGTTGGGTAATGTTTTCTTATTCCCTAGCAATACGAATAAAAATAGCAACTATATAGTAGTTGGTGGCCTCGCTAACTAGCAGTAGAGGGTGGTCGTTTGGTGCTGCCACCCTCTAGTCCGTCTGTCCGTAAAATGAGCAAACTGGTGTAACCGATTGTTACAATTGGATGCTAAGAAGAATAAAACCTTTGGAGCTCCAGTTCATGAAAAGTCAAAAAAAATACTCTCTTCTCGCTGCTTTTATCGCGTTAGGTCTAAGCATTAGTGCTAGCTCCGCTTTCGCTGATACAGTCCTCGAATACAAACTTGCTGTTTCTGATGATGGTAAAAGCTATGAAGTGTGGATGAAACCCTCTGCAACGCCAAAGCCTGATATTAGTTTGACCGGCCAATTAACTTTAAAAGTACCACATGCTGCCAAATTCAAAGCTGTCAAAGTAGTGGCTGGTGTGGAAGGCGCTGACTGGATTGAAGCCTCACGAGTGGATGCACCTAAAGAAGATCCTAAACACGATTATATTTCTTTCTCCTATATTGGTGCTCAAGGCAATAGCTCCCAAAACTATGATTGGAAGGCTAATGAAGAGCGCTTAGTATTTTCATTTGCGAATGAACAAGGCTGTGTAAACGGGGTTAGTATTATGGCTAATGATGATCCTTATAATGTGCCAAATAACTCTCAGCAAACTAATCCAGGTAATCAATTTACCAATTTAGGTTGGGGTGCTGTGGGTGAGAATAATTTCAAAGGTGTTTATGGCAATTCACCGAAATGCTTAAAATAAGTTAATTTAACTTAATTAAGGTTTTTACTCAGGGCAAATACTTTATTTGCCCTAGAGTCCTTGCGCCAAAATAAATAGTATTGCGCAAATAGCTAAGACTACTTTCAATTTAAGAAAGTAGGCTGTTTGCATTTTTTGCAAGACTTAAGGGTATTTATGTTGATTCACCCAAGTGACTTTTAAAACACTTTGAAGTAATCATATAGTCATTTAGGGCAAGAATAGACTTGCTCTAGGGCCTTTGCGTCAAAACAAAAAGAGATAAAGCAAATGCGTACCCGTACCTTTATATTACGTAAGTATCTAGGGCTAAGTGCATCCGTTTTTCTGTTAGCCGCCAGTAGCAATGCAGCATGGGCTGTATCCAACGTTGAATTCGCAATCCGTTGGAGTACTGCTGACGATCGTTATCATGTTTATATGCGTCCTAGTATTACGCCTACACCTGATGCTCATTTAAATGGGCAAGTGACGATAGTTGTACCACATTCTAGCGAAATAACAACTGCTTTTAAGGTAAGCGGTCTAATTTCCACTGTTCCTAATACAACTTGGCTATCTAGCTCACGTGTTAATGCTCCACCTGAGACGAATGGGGCTTATGACTATTTGTCATTTACCCTCAGAGCTGATCAAGTGAATGCATTCGCATGGCAAGCAAACAAAGAAACTGAGGTATTTAATTTTGCAAATATCGGCAAGTGTTTAGGGCCAGTGGTATTAATGGAGAATAATGATCCATTCAATATCGGTACCAACACGGCTCAGACTAACCCTGGTAATGAGCTAAGTAATATTGGCTGGGATATGGGGTCAAATGCTTATTTACGCAACTTCGGTGCTGCTGCAAATTGCTCGGATAGCTTGGACTCGGATGGCGATGGTTTAAAAAATGGTTTGGAAAATCAATTAGGCACTAATCCAAATAATCCAGATACGGATGGTGATGGCCTGACTGATGGTGTCGAAGTTAATACGACTAAAACTAACCCACTCAAAGCTGATACCGATGGGGATGGTTTGACGGATAGTGTTGAGGTCAACACTACCAAGACTAACCCTTTGGTAGCCGATACAGACAACGATGGCTTAAGCGATGGTACTGAACTTAATACGACTAAGACTGACCCATTAAAGCCGGATACGGATGGTGATGGTTTGCTTGACGGTTATGAAGTCAATACCGCAAAAACCAACCCACTCAAAGCTGATACGGATGGTGACGGTTTAACCGATACGGTGGAAGTGAATACCACTAAAACTGACCCTACTAAGTCTGATACCGATGGTGATGGTTTAAGCGATGGTGTGGAAATCAATACCACCAAGACTGATCCACTAAAGGCCGATAGCGATGGTGATGGTTTAAGCGATGGCGTGGAAATCAATACCACGAAAACTAATCCTTTGAAGGCTGATACGGATGGTGATGGTTTAAGCGATGGCGTGGAAATCAATACCACCAAGACTGATCCTTTGAAGGCCGATACGGATGGTGATGGCTTAAGCGATGGCATGGAAATCAATACCACCAAAACTAATCCACTAAAAGCCGATACTGATGGCGATGGTTTAAGCGATGGTATGGAAATCAATACCACCAAGACTGATCCTTTGAAGGCCGATAGCGATGGCGATGGCTTAAGTGATGGTGTGGAAATCAACACCACCAAGACTGATCCACTAAAGCCCGATACTGATGGCGATGGTTTAACGGATGCAGTCGAGGTAAATACGACTAAAACGGATCCAACCAAAGCGGATACGGATGGGGATGGTATCAGTGACAATGTCGAATTAAATAGTACTAAAACTGATCCGCTGAAGTCTGATACGGATGGGGATGGCTTATCTGACAGTGTTGAATTAAACACTACCAAGACTGATCCACTTAAACCCGATAGCGATGGCGATGGTTTGACGGATGGTGTCGAAGTCAATGTCAATAAAACCAATCCACTAGTGGCAGACTCGGACGGCGATGGTTTATTGGATAATTATGAGGTGACCGTTTCTAAAACCGATCCCCTGAAAAAGGATACGGATGGCGATGGGATTAGTGATAGCACTGAAGTTAATATCGCTAAAACCGATCCTAGCAAACTGGATACCGATGGTGATGGTGTCAGTGATGGGATTGAGTTAGGTTCTGACTCCACTAAACCACTAGATACGGATGCTGACGGCAAGATTAATGCTTTAGATCTTGATGATGATAACGATGGTTTGTTGACCTCCAGCGAAAACTATAACGGTGGAACACCCGTTGATGATGATACTGACAAAGATGGTAAAGCCAATTATATAGATGCTGACGATGATGGCGATGGCAAATTATCTGCCACAGAATCGAACGATCCGAACAAAAATAATTTACCTGATGATGCGGTGGATAGTGATGGGGATGGCATTCCAGATTATCTCGATGCTTCGGATCTGGATGGGCCTAATGCTGATAAGGATGGTGACGGTTTAACTAATACACTTGAAACGACCTTAGGTACGAATCCAGAGCTTGCTGACAGCGACGGTGACGGTATACCTGACAAGATTGAGGTAGGTAGTGATGCGACTAAACCCGTCGATACTGATGGGGATGGCAAGATAGATGCCTTAGATCTTGATGACGACAATGATGGTATCCCTACCGCTAGCGAAGATAAAAACCTTGATGGTGATAAGAATCCTGCGACTTATCCAACAGCGACGGATAGTGATAGTTTGCCAGACTATTTAGATAAGGATGATGATGGTGACGGTCTTTTAACGAGTGCGGAAAATTACAATGGCGGCACGCCAGCCGATGATGATACTGACAAAGATAGTAAGCCAGACTATCTCGATAGTGATGATGATAATGACAGTATCTTATCTGCCAATGAGGGTAATGATCCGAATAAAAATGGTTTGCCAGAGGATGCGGTAGATGAAGATAAAGACAAGATAGCTGATTATCTGGATGCCACGGTAGACTCGATTACGCTACAAATGCGTGTGCTACTCCAGGGTGCTTTCAGTGGGACAAGTTTGCTAATGCGTGATGATTTGCGCACCAAAGGTTTGATCCCAACTACACAGCCCTACGCTGTTACACCCTATAATTACACGGGTACAGAGCAGCTTGCGTCGGCACAACTGGCGATTACAGGTAATAATGCGCCTGTAGATTGGGTATTGATTGAATTGCGCTCTAGCACCGATAGTAGAACAATATTAAGTCGTAAAGCGGCCTTGGTGCAGCGTGATGGCGATATTGTGGAGGCTGATACAGGCAGTAGCACTTTACGTATTTCGGGCACTTTGCCTGGTAACTACTATGTGGCGATTCGTCATCGTAATCACTTAGGGGCAATGACTGCCTCCACCTTAAAGCTAATGGCAACGCCAACTTTGATCGATTTCACCACCACGAATACCCCAACTTATGGTGATAATGCGCGGGTTCCCTACAAGGGATTTAGCCTGCTTTGGGGGGGGGATGCCAACATGGATTCTAGATTAATTAGTACTGGGGTTGGGCAGGATGCAGGGGTGGTTTATGCGAAAATATTAAGTGCACCTTTGAATGCTTCATTCAGCAGTAATTTCGTTGTGAGTGGTTACAATGTCACCGATTTCACCCTAGATGGGGAAACGATCTTTACTGGCCCAAATAATGATACTAACGTTTTAGTTTCCAATGTGTTGATTTATCCAAGCAATACAGGTTACAACGCCAACTACATTGTTAAAGGTCAGTTGCCTTAGTAGGTTCTGTTGAATGCAGGCTCATGCATGGCCTGCATTGAGCTATTTGCTGAGGTTATTTAATAATAATTAAAAAAACTGGCAAATAATTATGAAAAAGTCACTAAAGCAAGCCGTTATTAGGGGTATTGCAACGCTTCTTGTTGCTCAGTCAGGCTACGCGCTCGCTGCTACACCCACTGAAGGGGTGGAGTTCGCTATTCGCTGGGACTCTGCAAGTAGTCTTTATCGGGTTTATATGCGCCCGTTTTCTACGCCCGTACCCGATCTTTCTACGACTGCTCAAGTGACTATACGTGTTCCTCATGCAGAACTGCCTAATCGTTTTACGATTTCAGCGATTAACCTTGTTCATTCAGATGTAACTTGGAGTAATAACTCAAAAACCTATGCACCCGTTGAAGATCCAACGGTCGATTATTTGTCATTTACTGCGGTTGTCGGTGATCCACAGGCTTTCAAATGGCAAGCTGGGGTGGAGCAGGAGGTGTTTAGCTTTAAAAACAGTGGCAAATGTTTAGGCCCTGTAGAGTTAATGAATAATGAGACCGATCCGTTTAATCAGCCCGGTGGTAATAGTGCAAAAACCAATCCCGGCAATCAGTTTAGTAACTCATTTTGGGGGGATACTAATGATAACGACTATATGGGTAACTACGGCCTAGGTACGGCTGATTGTAGGGTGAGCCTTGATAGTGATGGTGATGGCTTGTTGGATGGGGTCGAAGCTACTCTTAAAACTGACCCACTCAAAGCTGATACAGACGGCGATGGTTTAGCGGATGGCGTCGAAGTTAATACGACTAACACTGACCCACTTAAAGCGGATACGGATGGGGATGGTTTAAGCGATAGCTCAGAGCTGAATACCACAAAAACTGATCCGTTAAAGCCAGATATGGATGGCGATGGTTTAAGCGATGGAGCAGAAGTTAACACCACGAAAACGGATCCGCTAAAGCCAGATACGGACGGTGACGGTTTAAGTGATGGTATGGAGGTTAGTACTAACAAAACTGACCCATTAAAAACGGATACGGATGGCGATGGTTTAAGCGATAGCACTGAAGTCAACACCACTAAAACTGATCCGCTCAAAAGTGATACGGATGGCGATGGTTTGAGTGATGGTGCGGAAGTCAATACCACCAAAACTAACCCTTTGAAAGTGGATACGGATGGCGATAGCTTAAGCGATATTGCTGAGCTGTACACGACTAAGACTGATCCGATTAAGTTAGACACGGAGGGCGATGGTCTAAATGATAATGTGGAAGTAGGTACTGATCCAACTAAGCCGATAGATACCGATGCGGATGGCAAAATCAATGCAGTAGATACCGATGATGATAATGATGGTATCTTGAGCTCTAGCGAAAATTACAATGGAGCTACGCCTGCTGATGACGATACCGATAAAGACGGCAAAGCTGATTATCTGGACACGGATGATGATGGCGACAGCAAATTATCGGCTACTGAATTCAATGATCCGAACAAAAACGGCTTCCCTGAAGATGCGCTAGATAGTGATGGTGATGGCAAGGTTGATTATTTAGATGCGAATGATGCTGATGGCCTCAAAGGTGATTTAGATAAAGACGGCCTGACTAATGAGCAAGAGCAACTGATCGGCTCCTCACCGACTGATACTGATAGCGATAACGATGGCATTTTAGATGGCCAAGAGGTGGGTTCTAGTACTAAAGCGCGTGATACGGATGCTGATGGCAAGATTGATATCTTAGATGCTGATGATGATAACGATGGTATTCCAACCGCTAGTGAAGATGCAAATTTAGATGGTGATAAGAATCCATCAACTTATCCCTTAGGCACGGATACAGATAGTTTACCTAACTACTTAGATGTCGATGATGATGGTGACGGCTTACTGACCAGCAGTGAAAATTACAACAGTGGTACGCCAGCTGACGATGATGCTGATAAGGATGGTAAGCCAGATTATCTCGATAGTGATGATGATAATGATGGTATTTTATCAGCCAACGAAGGTAATGATCCTAATAAGAATGGCTTACCAGATGATGCAGTTGATGCAGATAAAGACAAGCTAGCTGATTATTTGGATGCCACGGTAGATGTGGTTAACTTGCAATTAAAGGTGCTGCTACAGGGTGCTTTTAGTAGTACGACTTTATTAATGCGTGATGATCTGCGCACGAAGAATCTGCTTCCGACGAAACAGCCTTACACCGTAGCGCCTTACAGTTATACGGGAGCAGAGCTGGCGGCAGCAACTCAGCTGGCAGTAACTGGCAATAATGCGCCAGTGGATTGGGTGCTGATTGAGTTGCGTTCAAGCACGAATAATAAAACAGTACTGAGCCGCAAAGCGGCACTTGTACAACGTGATGGGGATGTGGTGGATGCAGAAACCGGTAGTGCAACCTTAAGAATTAATGATGCTTTACCGGCTAGTTACTATGTAGCTATTCGTCATCGTAATCATTTAGGCGTAATGACTGCTTCAACTTTAGCTTTAACAGCTACGCCTAGTTTGGTCGACTTTACAAACGTTGCGACTAAAACCTATGGGGATGTCAGTGGGCGTACACAGCCTAAAGGTACAACGGTGAGCGTACTGTGGGCCGGTGATGCTAACATGGATTCCCAGTTAATCAGCACAGGCGTTGGCCAAGACACAGGGCTAGTCTATTCACTGATTTTAAGTGCACCGCTTAACACCTTGTTTAGTAGTAATTTTATTGTTACAGGTTATAGTACAACGGACTTTAGTATGGATGGTCAGACTATTTTTACTGGGCCTAATAATGATACTAACATCTTGGTCGGCAATGTCTTGTCATACCCAGGGAATACCGGTTATAACGCCAATTATATTGTAAGAAGCCAGTTACCTTAGCAGGCGCTAATACTGAAGGCAGGCTACGACTTGCCTTTGGTGAAAAGCTAAGTAGCTTTAATAAGAATTAAAAAAGTGGTAAATAATTATGAAAAAGTCACTGAAACAGGCTGTTCTTAGAGGGATTACCTTACTCATTGTCACACAAACTGGTTATGTATTAGCAGCACCCACTGAGGGGGTGGAGTTTAGTATTCGCTGGGATGCTGCTAATAGTGTTTATAGAGTGTATGTAAGGCCTATTGCCACTCCAACACCCGATCTTACTATGTCTGCTCAGATAACTATTCGTGTTCCACACGCTGCGGCTCCTGAGCAGTTTACTATTCCAAAATCCAGTATCACTTCAGCTCATACGAATGTGTCGTGGTCTTATTCCTCTACAGCGCCCGCTCCGCCGGAAAATCCAAGTTTCGATTACTTTTCCTTTACTCCAGTTATCAGTAATCAACAGGCTTTCGGTTGGCAAGCAGGCATAGAGCAAGAAGTATTCAATTTTAAAAATACCGGCAAATGCTTAGGTGCAGTCACGATCATTAATAATGAAACCGATCCACTGGTGGGTGGGATATCATCGAACCTAAATGCAGGTAATGAGTTTAGTAGTCTTAGTTGGTCAGCAGTCAATGATTATGTAGGCAATTACGGCACTGCTGCTGACTGCACATCCAGTGCGAATACAGCACCCAAGGCTATTGCGGATAGTGCAACCGTGGTATCAGGTGCGGCGGTAACGATTGATGTGCTCGCCAATGACACTGATGCAGACGGTGATACGTTAACGCTAAAAAGCGCTACTGATGGTGATTTTGGCTCAGTGGTTATTCAAAATGGCAAGTTGATTTATAGCACTGACACCGCTTATGTAGGCCCTGATACGGTCAGTTATGTCGTTGAGGATAGTAAGGGCGGTACTTCGACAGGTACGGTTACAGTAACAATTACCGCAAAACCTACCAGCACCGATACGGATGGTGATGGCCTAACCAATGCAGAAGAGCAGACTTTAGGCACTGATCCTGCGGTTGTAGATACTGATCTTGATGGCGTACCGGACAAAGCTGAAGTAGGCGCTGATATTACCAAGCCTTTAGATACCGATGGTGATGGCAAAATTAACGCCTTGGATGCGGATGATGATGGTGATGGCATCCCGACCGCTAAAGGTGAGGATCAAAACCTCGATGCAGATAAAAATCCTGCTACTCAACCCACTGATACCGATAGCGACAATATCCCTAACTATTTAGATGCGGATGATGACGGCGATGGCAAGCTGACCAAATCAGAAGACAATAATACGGATGGTGATGGCAATCCTCAAACTAATCCCCGTGATACGGATGGCGATGGCATTCCAGACCCGATTGATGCCAATGACAGTACAGCAACCAACACTGCACCTAAGGCAGTCGCTGATAGCGCAACGGTTGTCTATGGAGGCTCCGTCACTATTGATGTGTTAGCGAATGATACCGATGCTGAGAACCATACTTTAACTATTGTTAGCGCAGTGGATGGTACACAAGGCACGGTTAGTATTCAGGCAAATAAGATTATTTACACTGCAAAAGCGGCGTATACAGGCACGGATACTTTCACCTATGTGGTTACTGATAGCAAGGGTGGCAACACCACAGGTACAGTCACTGTTGCAGTTACTGCTAATACGGCAGGTACTGATACCGATGGCGATGGTTTAACGGATGCTCAGGAGAACACGCTTGGTACTAGCGTTACGCTGGCGGATACCGATTTAGATGGAATCCCTGATAAAGCTGAAGTGGGCTCCGATGTGACTAAACCAGTGGATACGGATGCTGACGGTAAAATCAACGCACGAGATGCTGATGATGACAACGATGGCATTCCAACCAAAAGCGAAGATAAGAGCTTAGATGGTGATAAAAATCCAGCGACTCAAGCCACCGATACGGATGGTGATAGTAAGCCGGATTATTTGGATACCGATGATGATGGTGATGGCAAACTCACTAAAGCAGAGGATGACAATAAGGACACTGATGGTAATCCACAAACCAGCCCACTGGATACCGATGGTGATCTAATTCCTGATTACCTTGATGCTAATGATGCCAGTAATCCAACAGCCGATGATGATGGTGACGGTCTCACTAATATCCAAGAAGGTAAATTAGGAACTAATCCTAGTAAAACTGATACCGATGGCGATGGTGTAGCAGACAATAAAGAAGTGGGTAGCGATGTAACCAAGCCTGCTGATACTGATGGTGATGGTATCATCAATGCTTTAGACAGTGATGATGATAATGATGGTGTTTTAAGTCGTTATGAAAACTATAAGAATGCAGGTGTTCTAGGTACTGATACGGACAGTGACGGTACTCCAGACTATCTCGATATGGACGATGATGGTGATGGTATCGCCACCAGTCAAGAAGTTCCCGATGCGAATAAAGATGGCAATCCTAACGATGCTGTAGACACTGATAGTAATGGTGTACCTGATTACTTAGATAAACGTATTACCGTAGTCAGTACTCAAGTATCTGTGCCTACTTTAAGTCAGTGGGGCCAGCTCTTGTTAACTACCCTGTTAGGGTTACTCGCATTTCGTCGCTTTTCTAAAAAGAACTAAAGCTTTTTAGCCTAAACTATTGAGGCCGTGTGTTACTTGCTAGTCACGGCCTTTTTTATTCATAGATAAAAAAAACTGTTTGACTGTCAAAATGTTGTGGAAATACAACTTGCAATCAAAGCACTGTATCCATAATCTTAGAAGCGTATTTGAGAGCTTCTAAAGGGGCTATCTGTTACCAGTCGTGCACAAACGAAACAGAATCGTTGATCTCTAATAGTGTTGATAACAAAATTTTAAACTTAAATAAAAACCTCTAGTCGGTCATATTTTAATAAAAAAAATAATAACTATTTGCGCATTGACTGTTTTCAATTACTAGATCAAAGGTTTGAGGGCGTATGCATATGAAATTTATGAAGTGGGCAACTGTTTTTTCTGGTTTATTAATGTCTGCGGCTGTTTCCGCACAAGCACCGAATTTTTCTTTTCAAGACATTTACGGTAAACAACACCAGTTTTCTGAGTATAAAGGTAAATGGGTTATTGTGAACTATTGGTCGCCGCAATGTGGCCCCTGTCTCACTGAAATCCCAGCTTTAAAGCAAGTCGCTAGCCAGTATCGCAACAATGTGGTGGTGCTAGGCATGGACGCAGGTGAAACACCTACTGCTGATTTGCGTCGGTTTATTCGTCAAAAGGGTATTAACTATACAGTGGTTCCTACTCAAGACAGCACCATGTTTGCGTTAGGTATGATTTATGGTGTGCCAACGACTTATATCGTATCTCCACAAGGTCAAATTATTGATACGCATATGGGAGCAGTGACGGTAGATCAGTTGAAAGGCTATATCAGTAAAGAAGCGAATATGCTTTCAAATAAAGGTTCAGAAAAACCTTGTACGGAAGGCTTATGCTAGTCGGTTAAGGTGAGGCGAGCTTAAACTAAAACCCGTGCCTTAAAGCACGGGTTTTTCATTTGTAATTTTATTTAAGGCGCAATGATTGGCCTGGATTAATTTGATAATTCGGTGCTTGTAAGTTATTCAACCGAATGATGTCTTTCCAATACACTCCTGTATTACGCATGACTTGGAATACAGTGTCACCGCGTTTTACTGTGTAGCTATTACCACCGGAGTAGTTATTCGGTGCGAAGGAACCACCGCTACTGCTGCTACCACTACCGCCGCCCGTATAGGAGTCAGAGCTACCACCTGAATTAGGTGAGCTGTAGTCATAGTTGCCGCTTGAATTATTATCGTAATAGTTTGCTGGAGCTTTAGGTTGAGTGCTGTCGTAATAATTTGAGTTGTTGTTATTACCGCCACTAGTGCCACCATAGCTGTAATAGCTATCGTTATTCCCATCCGTGTTACCATTACTAGCTGTGCCATTACTCGCTTGGCCGGAGTAGTCATAAGTAGTACCACCACCGCCATTATTATTGTTATAGGCGTAGTCATAGCCATTATTATTGCCTTGCTGCTGACCACCACCTTGCTGTTGTTGACCACCACCGTATTGGCTCTGGCCGCCACCTGAAGCTTGACCCGCAGGGCAGGCTGGATTGCCATGAGTATGTGCTAAACCTTGACCGGGTAATGGGTGGCTATGTACGCGCCCGCAATGCGAGTGTGGTGTACCACCATTATTATTGCCTTGATTATAATTGGGTGGTTGATAGGTGTTTGGCTGACGAGGTGGTGGTACATAGGCACTATTACCACCGCCGGTATACCCACTACCACCATAACCGCTACCTGTTGCATGTGTATGACGTAAACCAGTGCCGGGCAGCGCGTGTGAGTGAACTTTGCCTCCATGTGAGTGAGTCACGGGTGCTTTAGTCGCGCCACTTCCATAGTTGCTATCATTAGTATAGCTACCACCCGTGCCGGAGGTGCCATAAGGCGAATAGCCCGGTGCACAAGCTGTCATTGTCAACATGACTACGGAGCTTGCTGCGAGAAGCTTGATTGTTCTGTCCATGAGATACACCTGTGTTATTTAAACGCTTAAAAAGAGAGCAGCCACATTGCAAACAGCTAAACCAGTCGAGGCTACGAATCAAACTATCAAAACACGTTGGAGTTTGTGCAGATACTGAGTTCTGCCTAAGAAAACGTGCTCCCCATTCGATAATGTCCGTAATTATAAATGGAATCAAGGCTGTTGGTAATGCGCACTACAGATTCACTATACTTTTAGTGGTGTTTTAACCAATAGATGCCTATCTAAAGGCTTAGTTTGCTCTTGGCTATAGAGTTGTTTGTCATAAAAACAACAGAAAAGTTTCAGTTTTCATGCATTTCCCTGAGACTTGCTCCTAACTCCGTACTAGGGGTACGAATTGAACCGGCTCAATGATCTGCTCTTGAAACTCAGTTTCACCCAGTCGAGTGATGACTTTAAGCTCCTGTGCCTCGCCCTGTTTGCCCGTAGGGATAATTAACCGTGCGCCCATCGCTAGCTGCCCTAAGAGCGCTTGCGGGACTTCTTCAGGAGCTGCAGTCACTATGATGCTGTCAAAGGGAGCTTCGTAAGTGATGCCCCAGCTACCATCACTCAGACTCGTGCGAATGTTTCGATAACCTAGCTCATCCAACAATTCCCGAGCTTGCTTATAGAGAGCTGGGATACGTTCGACGGTGTAAACCTTAGTGATTAATTGACCTAAAATAGCGGCTTGATAGCCTGAGCCAGTCCCAATTTCTAAGACCCTTTCTAATGGCTGTTCACTCGCCAATAGTAGTTCAGTCATGCGTGCCACAATATAAGGTTGGGAGATGGTTTGCCCATGCCCAATCGGTAGTGCGGTATCTTCGTAGGAACGTGTAGCTAGGGCAGCGTCCATAAATAAATGGCGTGGAACCTTACGCAGCACGTCTAGCAGCTTTTCATTCTTAATACCTTGCTCGCGCAACCGCTGAATCATTCGATCACGGGTGCGTTGCGAAGTCATGCCAATCCCTTCAATTGCTAATCTACTCAGTGCCATGTTGTTGCTCCTTGAGCCATTGCTCCGTACAAGCTAAAGCCTGGTAGCGCGTCAGATCACTATGAATCGGCGTAATCGAAATATAACCCTGCTCAACAGCATGAAAGTCAGTACCTTCACCGGCGTCAGCGATACCACCTACCGCCCCTACCCAGAAAATTTCCTTGCCACGGGGATCGGTAGTCCGAATGGCGGGCTCTGAATAATGGCGTTTACCTAGCTTAGTGACCTTAAAACCAAGGATTTGCTCCCAAGGTAAATTGGGTACATTGATATTTAGGATCATATGGCTACGATCAGGATAGCTTTGTGTCAGTGGCAATAAATGCAATACCGCATTCACTGCTGTTTGTAAGTTGACAGGATCACTGGAGTTCATCGACACGGCCAATGAAGGATAGCCTAAATGCCGCCCTTCCATGGCGGCAGCGACTGTGCCGGAGTAGAGCACATCATCGCCCAAATTAGGCCCTGAATTGATCCCAGAAATCACAATATCGGGCGGACTAGCATACAATCCGGTTAAGCCTAGGTGGACGCAATCAGTGGGTGTACCATTCACGCTGTATAGATTTTCTGCTTGTTGACGTAGGCGTAATGGGTTGACGAGGGTGAGTGAGTTACTAGCGCCGCTGCGGTCACGATCCGGTGCGATTGTGATAACATGGTGCTGGGTGGCGAGCGCGAGGCGTAAAGCGGTGAGGCCGGGTGCTTGAAAGCCGTCATCATTGCTCAGCAGTATATTCATGATGTCCTAAACAAGTA
The DNA here is from genome assembly GCA_049290875.1 of Thiolinea sp. Taxonomy (GTDB): domain Bacteria; phylum Pseudomonadota; class Gammaproteobacteria; order Thiotrichales; family Thiotrichaceae; genus Thiolinea. The sequence continues at coordinate 90,750 of JBATOI010000024.1, read as the reverse complement.
GGTGGATGTAGTTTCAGTTAGCAGGAGGATGCTCAATGCAAAATCAACCCAAGCCACCTCCCGCTGATGACTTATCGTTATTTCGGGAGTCTATGCAGGATGTAGCGCCCCTGCAACCGCTAAATCAGGCGGAGCTAGCGATTAATAAGCCGCCAGCTATCCCACTCAAAACTATCGAAGACGAGCGGCAAGTGTTGTTGGATATGTTTTCGGATGACTATGATCCGACCGAATTACAACCCGGCGACATGCTCAGCTATTTGCGCCCCGGCGTACAACATCGAGTCTTTAATAAGTTACGTCGTGGCGAATATCGGGTAGTTGCAGAGCTAGATTTACATGGTTTGAATATCCGCCAGGCCCGCGCTTATTTAGCCGAATTTCTGGTAACGGTTTATCCTCTACATGGTGAATGTGTACGTATCATTCACGGCAAGGGCAATCGCTCTAGCCATCGTGGGCCGGTACTGAAAACCAAGGTGAATCATTGGTTGCGCCAACATGATCGAGTGCAAGCTTTCCATTCAGCACGCCCTGTTGATGGTGGAACTGGCGCTGTATATGTTCTATTAAAGCGCTAATTAGTTTTCAGGTGGTTTGTGCTCAGGCCGTGTGCTCATAGTGCAAAACCTAATAAAAAGTAGGCATAATGTGCTTTCTTTTTGTCTTTATTGTTCTGGACTCCTTTTGAAATGAATAAAAAACTAAGTTTAACGATAGCTACTCTGTTATCAGTTGGGGCTTTATTAGCGGCTTGTGGTGATAAGGCGGCTACGCCAACAACAGCGCCGGCTGCAACAGAAACTAAAGCTGCTGAGCCAGCTGCTACTTCAACAGCAGCAGCGCCTGCGAGCACTGATGCTGCCAAACCAGCTGACGCGGCAGCTCAAGCAGCACCCGCTGATACCGCTGCCCAAGCTACAGCTGCACCTGCTGCTGAACCAGCTCCAGCGGTGGCATCTACAGGTGCTTCAAATATTACTAGCTTACAAACGAATGACGTGAAAGTAGGTACTGGCGCAGAAGCTGTCGCCGGTAAAGCCGTTGCAGTGCATTACACCGGTTGGCTGTATGATGAAAAGGCGGCTGACAAGCACGGTACTCAATTTGATAGCTCTCATGATCGTGGCGAGCCATTTGAATTTAATTTAGGTGGTGGCAATGTGATTCAAGGTTGGGATCAAGGCGTAGTCGGCATGAAAGTAGGGGGTCAGCGCACTTTAACGATTCCAGCTAGCCTAGCTTATGGCGAATCGGGTGCTGGTGGCGTTATTCCACCGAATGCAACCTTAGTATTCGATGTTGAATTGTTAGACGTTAAATAAGTTAGTGCTAACTCAACAGGGCTAGTAGTCAAATTGCTAGCTCTTTCAAACTCAGAACAAAATTTCTATCTCCTCTCGCATTTAAAATTCTTCTATCTCTATCGGTGAAATTACTCTCTCTTTTGGGTAAGAGCAGGCTCGCAATCACTTGCGTTACACTGCATAAATGGCAAGATTATTCATTTCCGCAGCACATAAGTCTTCCGGCAAAACCACTTTGTCCATTGGCCTGTGTGCGGCTTGGCAGCAACAGGGTTTGCTAGTTCAGCCCTTCAAAAAAGGCCCTGATTATATTGACCCCCTTTGGCTCAGCGCCGCCAGCCAACGTAACTGTTATAACTTAGACTTCAATACCTCTAGCAATCACGAAATTCTGCATGGTGTCCAGCACTATGGACAGAGCGCTGATTTGAGCTTAATTGAAGCTAATAAAGGTTTATACGATGGTGTTTCCCTGGATGGCTCCGATAGCAATGCGGCTTTAGCTAAGCTTTTGCAGGCACCGGTCATTTTGGTGATTGATACGCGTGGGATGACCCGCGGAATTGTGCCTATTTTGCTTGGGCATTTAGCTTTTGATCGTGAAGTGAATATTGCAGGTGTGATTTTCAATCGCGTGGGGGGTAGTCGTCACGCTAGCAAATTGCGCCAAGCGGTTGAGTATTTCACTGAAATTCCAGTATTAGGAGCAGTCCAAGAATCGGCTGACATGCAGATTGAAGAGCGTCATTTAGGTTTAATGCCAAGCAATGAACGTATAGATGCTGAGCAACAGATTGAAACGATTCGTTGCTTAGTAGCCGATCAAGTGGATCTTGCTAAATTAGTGACCATTGCCCAGCAAGCACCCAGCTTACCCGCGCCGATTCAGCCTAATTTATTTAAAAGTACGCCTACTAACGGTGTTAAGGTACAAATTGGGATTTGCCAAGATGCTGCTTTTGGTTTTTATTATCCAGGTGATTTAGAAGCATTGCAGCAAGCAGGCGCTGACTTAGTTAAGATTGATACGCTGCATGATGCACAGTTACCCAACATTGATGGTTTATTCATCGGTGGTGGTTTCCCTGAAACCCAAATGCAGCAGTTGGAAGCTAATCGCAGTATGCGCGCCTCGATTCGGGCTGCGATTGAAGCGGGTTTGCCTACTTATGCAGAATGCGGCGGCTTAATGTATTTAGCGCGCAGCTTACAGTGGAAAAACCAGCAAGCTGAAATGGTTGGGATTATTCCCGGCGATGCGGTGATGTATGCGAAGCCGCAAGGGCGCGGTTATGTGCAGTTGGAAGAAACAGAGGCAATGCCGTGGTCAAAGATGGCTGCTAGCTCTGAATTAGTCCAAGCACATGAGTTTCACTATTCACGCCTCGAAAATTTAAGCGTGGCTGGGCAGTATGCCTATAAACTTAAGCGTGGGCAGGGGATTGATAGCGAGCATGATGGCTGGATCTATAAAAATCTGCTAGCGTCGTATACCCATTTACGCCATACCAGCCGCTATCCGTGGGCACAACGTTTTGTGGAGTTTGTACGTAAACAAGCCAATGAGAGGAAACAAGCCGCATGATGACCATTACTCCTGAAGCTGCCGAGCAAATTCAAATTTCGGCAGCACATTCAAAAGCGCAAGGCTTGCCGTTACGAATTGCCGTTGAGCGTAAAGAAGATGGACAATTTCATTATCGCATGGGTTTTGATGATGCTCAGCAAGTGGGAGATGTCTTAGTCGAGGCTGACGGGGTTAGTGTTATCATTGATGCGGGTTCAGCGCTCTTATTAAAAGGTGCTTGGTTAGATTTTGTGGACTTAGAGGGGCATATGGAGTTTGTATTTATGAATCCGAATGACCCTCATTACCGTCCACCACAGGCTTAAGCAGTATGGGCACAACCACAGTTGAAAGCCCTAAATCTGAAGCGTTTGAAGCCACCAATAACGCACGCCCTGTCGGTTTGCGTGCCCAATCCTTAAATAAACAAGCTAGCAGCAAACCAGTTATTGCCTTTCCTTTGCGTGCGCGTATTGCTCTGACGATATTGCTCACGTGGTTTGTTGGGATTGGCGCTTTGTATTTTTGGGTGGTACATACCGATGCAAAAGCTGCTTGGATTCCACCGGTGATGACGCTGCTTTGGTTAATTGCTGGGGCTGGTGTCCTGACTTTGTTGTATTGGATGTGGTCGGAGTTCGTACTATTCGGTACGCATCTTTCTGCATGGGCGCAGGAGTTACGAAAAGGCAATTTAACGGTGCGCATGCCGACTTCACGCCGTGGCTGTCCTTCAATTCGGATTCGTGAACAAATCAACGCGATTACGGATGATTACCAAGCGGTTTCTCGGATGCAGCAGCAGCGTCTCAATCGCCAAGAACAATTCATTGCCCAGAAAAATCATCACCTCAGCGTGCTTTATGAGGTAGCAGCTAGTGTGAATCGCTCCAATACCTTAGATGACTTGCTCAAAGGCTTTCTGACTACGTTGCAGGATGTTTTTAAAGCCGAAGCAGTTGCAGTCCGTTTGTTAGATGCAGAAGGACAGATGAAGTTAGTCGCTTATGTGGGCTTGGAGATGCATATTGCTAGTTTGGAGTCTAAGCTGCCACATCCTGATTGCTTATGTGGGCGTGCTGCCAGTGAACAGGTCATTATTGCGCGTGAAGATATGCGCCAATGTGGTTTGATTTTGGGTCGCCCGATGTTTAAGCAAGAGCGGAAAATCGAAATGCTCGCGATTCCGCTGAGTTATCGAGAGAAAGCGCTCGGTATGTATAATTTGTTTGTGTCGCGTGATCAGTTTGTGCGCCTTGAAGAAGAGCACGAATTGCTGACCAGTATCGGCCAACACTTAGGCATGGCGATTGAAAAAGCCAGTGTTGAAGAAGATGCGCGCATGCTGTCGATTATGGAAGAGCGTACTCGCATGGCGCACGAGCTGCATGATTCTTTGGCACAAACCTTAGCCAGCTTACGCTTCAAAATTCGCTTATTTGATGACTCGCTAAAAAGTGGTAACGAGAGCGTTATTTGGCAAGAAGTGAAAGGTTTAGAGCAAAATATCGATGAAGCCTATGCAGAGTTACGTAGCCTCATTACCCATTTTCGGGCGCCTATTGATGGCAAGGGTGTGGTGCGGGCGGTAGAGAAGCTCACTGAGCGTTTCAAGCTGGAAACTAAGTTCGATGTGTTTTTCTATCATAATTGGAATCTGCAGGATTTAGATCGTGACGTTGAAGTCGAAGTGATTCGTATTGTCCAAGAGGCGCTTGCCAACGTACGTAAACATAGCAAGGCCAGCACTGTGCGAATTCTGATGTATAGCTCTGAGGAAGGGCGTTGCAGTATTTTGGTGGAGGATGATGGCGTTGGCTTGCCAGAGCCTCTGCTGGAGCCAAATCCTACTACCGGTGAGCATATTGGCCTGCAAATCATGCAGGAGCGGGCTGGGAAGATTGGTGGGGAAATCCAGTTTGAAAGCGACCCCGATGAAGGCGGCACTTTAATGCAATTGAGTTTTGATGCACCGCCGGTACGTCAACTTTCTGAGTTAGTCGGGAGACAGGCAAATGCGAATTGAATCAATCTGCAAGGAGACACTAAACATGAATGAAAAAATATTGCTGATTGATGATCACACATTATTTCGTGCGGGCTTGCAGGACTTGCTGGTGCGCCGTGAAATTAATGTGGTAGCAGCCGTCGGCAGTGGCGAAGAGGGGATTCGCAAAGTTGCGGAATTAAATCCTGATATCGTGCTGCTGGATATGCGCATGCCGAATATGGATGGTTTAGCGGTGCTGCGCCAATTACGCAAAAATCATCCAACACTTAAAGTCATCATGCTCACGACCAGCACCAATGAAAATGATTTGGTAGAAGCGCTACGCAGTGGTGCACGTGGCTATTTATTAAAAGATATTGAGCCTGATCAGCTCGTGATTGCTTTACGTGATGTCTTGGCAGGTAATACGGCAGTAGCGCCGGAACTAACACCAGTACTTGCCCGTTTTGTCCGTGGTGAAAATAGCGATTTGCATGACGGTAAAGCAGATAACCCTTTCTCTGAACTGACTCCGCGCGAATATGAAATTCTAACCCTGTTAGCGGAAGGCCAAAGCAACAAGGTCATCGCCCGTAACTTAGGTATTTCGGATGGCACGGTTAAATTGCATGTGAAAGCTATCTTGCGCAAGCTCAATGTCAGTTCGCGCATTACTGCTGCTGTCATGGCAGTTGAGCATGGTGTGCGTGCTAGTGCATCAGGTAAGTAGCTAAGTAGTAGTTGGCGATGGCAAAAACCTATAAGCAATTAGTGGCTGAAGCGCTCACCCAAGTCCGCGAGATTTTCCCGTGGGATTTGCAGACCATGTTAGAGCAGCAGCCTGAAGTCGTAGTGGTCGATATTCGTGAGCCTGCTGAGGTCGCTGCTGGTACGATTCCTCAAGCTTTCGCAGTGCCACGCGGTATTCTCGAAAGCGCTTGTGAATGGGGTTATGCGGATACGGTTCCGGTTTTAGTGAAAGCACGCCAACAGCCTGTAGTTTTAGTATGTCGCTCAGGTAATCGCAGTATTTTAGCAGCACTAAGCTTGCAGCAGCTCGGTTATGAACAAGTTTATTCATTAAAAACGGGGATTCGTGGCTGGAATGATTATGAGTTGCCACTTATCAATCAGCAGGGCGAATTAGTAGATGGTGAATTGGCGGATCAATTACTCAATCCGCCAGTGATTACGCAAGAATCAGCTTAAATACCGCGGAGTAGCTCGTTAATACCGACTTTGCCGCGCGTTTTTGCATCTACACGCTTCACAATCACAGCGCAATACAAGCTGCATTTGCCATCCGCTGAAGGCAGGTTGCCAGAAACCACCACCGACCCTGCTGGAATACGCCCATAGAGGATTTGGTCATTCTCACGATCATAAATGCGCGTACTTTGACCGATGTACACGCCCATTGAAATCACCGAGCCTTCTTCAACGATCACACCTTCAACCACTTCGGAGCGTGCGCCAATGAAGCAATTATCTTCGATAATAGTGGGCGCTGCTTGTAGCGGTTCTAAAACGCCGCCAATCCCCACACCACCGGATAAATGTACATTCTTACCAATTTGCGCGCAGGAGCCTACGGTCGCCCAAGTATCAACCATCGTGCCGGTGTCTACATAAGCACCGATATTCACATAGGAAGGCATTAAGACGGTGCCTGATGCAATGAAGGAGCCACGGCGTGCGATTGCTTGCGGTACGACACGAATGCCGCTAGCAGCGAATTCTTCGCTAGTCATATCCGCAAATTTGGACGGCACTTTGTCATAGTATTGAGTGCAGCCACCCGCCATGACCACATTGTCATTAATACGAAAAGAGAGCAGCACGGCCTTTTTCAGCCATTCATTGACCACCCATTTGCCAACATCTTGGCGCTCAGCCACCCGCGCTTTGCCGTTATCCAGTAGTTCTAAAGCGGAGTTGACCGCATCACGCGTAGTCGCATCTACATTCTTCGGGGTAATTTCGGCGCGGCGCTCAAACGCAGCTTCAATGGTCGCTTGCAAATCAGACATTAATCTCTCCAAAGCAAATCTTACAAATTTTCAATCACATGGCGGATGCGTTGCGCCGCCTCAATACATTCTGCTTGCGTGGCCACTAAGGCCATACGCACCCGATTGTGTCCCGGATTACCCGCCGTTGTTTCACGCGATAAATAGCTACCCGGAACAATATGCACATTCGCCCGCGCGACCAATTCTTTGGTAAAAGTTTGATCGTCAATGGGCGTGCTCGGCCACAAATAAAAACCGGCATCAGGTTTCTTCACAGCCATCACCGGCGACAAAATCTCCAAGACAGCTTCAAACTTAGCACGATATTGATCACGATTCGCGCGTACATGCGTTTCATCCTGCCAAGCCGCCACACTGGCTGCTTGGAAAGGCGGTGGCATCGCACAACCATGATAAGTCCGATACAGCAAAAACTTCGCTAAAATTTCGGCATCACCCGCAATAAACCCAGAGCGCATCCCTGGCGCATTCGAGCGCTTCGACAAACTATGAAATACCACGCAATGCTTATACGCGCTATTCCCCATTTGCGCTGCTGCTTGCAGCAAACCTACTGGCGGCTGGTCTTCATCAAAATACAATTCTGAATAGCATTCGTCGGAGGCAATCACAAAATTATACTGCTGCGCTAAATTAATCAGCTTTTGCAATTGCGCAATCGACATCACCGCCCCAGTCGGATTGCCCGGTGTGCAGATATATAGCAATTGGCAGCGCTGCCACAGTTCAGCGGGTACGGCATCAAAATCAGGGATAAAGCCATGATCTTCAGTGCAATTCAAATAAACTGGCTCAGCGCCCGCGAGAAAGGCTGCACCTTCATAGATTTGATAGAAGGGATTGGGCATCAAAACAGCTGGCTTAGCGTTGCGGTCAATAATCGCTTGGGCAAAGGCAAACAAAGCCTCTCGTGTACCATTCACAGGTAACACCTGCTGTTCGGGATCAAGCGAGTCGGCTGGCAATTGAAAGCGCTGAGTGAGCCATGTACTAATCGCTTGGCGCAAGTTCGCTTCGCCCTTAGTCGCAGGATAGCTAGCTAAACCGTTTAAATGCTCCATCACCGCTTGGTGAATAAACTCGGGAGTAGGATGCTTAGGCTCACCAATCGCGAGTGAAACAGCAGGTTGATTCGCTGGAGTTACCCCTTTGAGGAGGCTACGAATTTTTTCAAAAGGATAGGGGTGAAGCTGGTTTAAATCACTGTTCATGTGGCTGAAACGGACACAGGTTAGCTAAAAAAATTGATTATACAGGACACTGGGCTAGGAAAAAGAAAAGCCTCCATCAAGGAGGCTTTTCTTATAAAAGTTTAAAGTGTTTATTTCACACTAGAGAGCATGAAATCTACAGCCGCTTTCACTTCATCATCACTCAATGCGGCATTACCACCTTTGGCAGGCATGGCGTTTTTGCCTTTGAGTGCGTTGGTATAAATTGTCTCCATACCTGTCGCAATGCGTGGAGCCCAAGCTGTTTTGTCACCTAACTTAGGTGCATTCGCTACACCCATGTCATGGCAGCTGAAACATAAGGAACGATAGATTTGTTCGCCATTGATAGCTGGCGTAGGTGCGGCTTGGGTGGCTGAAGCAATAGCTGTTGCAGTACTAACTGAAGTTGCAGGTGCAGCAGCGGTATCCGCAGGCTTTGCTGCTTCAGTGGTAGCGGTTGTGCTAGTTGAAGCGGCTGGTTGTTCTGTTGCTGTGCTAGCTGCTGTCATATCTACTGGTTTGGCTGCTTCTGTAGTAGCAGCTGGTTGAGCTGTAGCTTCTGCAGTTGGTGCTGGAGCAGGGCTGGCAGCCGCAGTATCAGTAGTGAGTGTAGTTGAACTAGTTACTTGAGGCGCAGTATCTGTTGGTTTTGCTGCTTCGGTCGTAGCAGCGGTTGTTATCGCTTCAGCTGGCTTGGCTACTTCTGTAGCGGGTGCTTCAGTAGTACTAGCAGCTGGGGCTGTTGTCGTTTCAGCTGGTTTTGCTGCTTCTGTAGCAGCCAGCTCTTGTGTAGGTGCTGCCGGTGCTTCAGTAGTAGTGCTAGTGGTTGGTGTTGTCGCCATATCGGCTGGTTTGGCTACTTCGGTCGCAGCCGGTTCTTGTGTAGGTGCTGCCGCTATTGTTTCAGTCACTGGTTCAGCTGGTTTTGCAGCATCAGTAGTAGGTGTTGCTGTTTGTGCAGGTGCACTAGCGGTTTGACTGACTGTATCAGTAGCTACTTTAGCTGCTGCCTCGGTAGTCGTGGTAGTGGCTTGTACAGCAGCATCAACGGTTGCTGTAGTTGCTTCAGTCGTCGCAGTGGCTGCTTGAGCGGTATCAGCAGTGGCTTTAGCCGCTTCAGTAGTAGTTTGGGCTGCTGCATCCGTTGTCAATTTAGCCGCGTCAGCAGTTGCTGTAGCGGCTTGGTCTGCAGCCTCAGTCGTTGCTTTGGCTGCTTCCGTAGTGGCTTGCGCTGTTTGATTAGCTGCTTCAGTAGTGGCTTGCGCTGCTGACTCTACAGTTTGAGTCGCCGCTGGTGCCGTTTCTTTTTTTCCATCACAGCCGCTGATAAGGCCGACAGCCAGGAAAATGGTCGAGATACTGATAACAACTTGTTTCATAGCGTAAGCTCCCAGTTATAAATTAAAAACTAGTTAGTTTTTGGGGCTTCAGTCGCAGCGGCTGGCTTTGCTTCTTCCCCTTCTTCTTCAACAGCTTCTTTAGTTGCTTCGGCAGCATTAGTCACTGCATTTGCAGCACCTTGCGCAGCTTCGCTAGCAGCATCAGCAGTTGCTTTTACAGCTTCTTTAGCACCTTCAGTGACTGCGCCTGCAGCAGCGGCAGTCGCAGCAGCGGCATCTTCAGCAGTAGCTTTTACTGCATCACCTGCAGCTTGACCCGCATTTTGTGCTGCATCTAAAGTCGTTTTAGCTGCTTCGTTCGTTGCTTCAACTACATTGCCCGCCGCATCTTTTACTGTTTCAACCGCAGTAGTAGCTGCTTCTGCTGTTGCTTTGGCTGCTTCAGTAGTGGCTTGTGCTGCTGCATCAACCGTTGCTTTGGCTGCTTCTGCGGTAGCACCAGCTGCATTTTCAACAGCTTGGCCTGCAGTTGTTGCAGTGGCGTCCGCTGCTTTAACAGTAGCATCAGCTGCTTTTTCAGTAGTTTGGCTTGGGGTTGCTGCGTTTTCTGCTTTCTCACCACAGCCTGCTAATAGGCCAGCGGCTAACATTAAAGCGGATAAACTGACGGTAACATTTTTCATGAGATTATTCTCCAAAATTCAAAAAAATAGGTTAAATTAGCCTTAAATTGCCGCTAGCAATCACCTTTCATGGCTTATTTGGCCATTTTGGTGGGATGTGCGCATCCTAGGGAGCTTTCCTATAGCTGTCAATTACCGTTCTTTAATACATAAGTAGTCTATGTGCATGAATTTGCAGGTTTTGTGCAGATTCTGTGACCTGTTCTACTAACTGCTTGTATTTATAGTAGATTGTGTGTATGGATTTTTAGTTATTTGTGGATAGGTTGAGTAGGAATGATTGAGAAAAACCTTGATTTTCTTCATGTGTTTCGTGGGAGCTTTCAAGGCATTTTAAGGTGGTCACAACTGGATCAGCTTTGGCAAGTCGTTTTGAGTAATCCACCAGGGACTTGGTATTTGTATGCAGTGGGTGAGCTGCCACCTACACAAGTGGCTACTACACTCGAAGTACAACATTTTATTCAAGAACTCGATAGCTTGCTCAGAAAAGAACATGCCGAAGACTATTGCGGGATTGTTTATGTGGATGATTTAAATCAGCCTAGCTTGATTAAAGTCTTCGATCCGCATAACTTAGGCACTATGTGTGGCAGTAAGGGAACTCAGCCTTTACCGGCATGGATTATCTCTAAATTAAAACCAATAGATTTGCCGCATACAGTACCTGTTCCACGTAATCGTCAGCGTTGGTGGCAACAGTTATTTGCTAGTCATAAATAAGGAAAAATTACGTGTACCTAAGCAATAGTCGCTTGTTAAGTCTGCTCTTAGCATTAGCAGTGCTGACACTCTGTTTATTATGGCTGCTCACTAAACAAAGCACCTCCTCCTTAGCCTCAAGCGAATTAAATACCGCTGCAGCTCAGCAGCTGGCTGCCAAACAGCCGGATGAAGATAAAACTGCGAATGCTGAAAATAACACCCCAACCCCCGAGCCAGCTGCTCAAGCCGCCAATGCGGAAAAACCGCAGTATACTAAGGTGGAAGCTAAGTCAGCAGAAGTGCCAGCGATTCCAGAGGGCTTAGTGCTCTCGGAAAAAGAATTGAAAGCTTTATCATCCAAAGAACGAAAACGTTATGAAGATATGCTCACCAATTTGCGCTCACTTCATGAGCAGTCAGCAAAACTCAGTTCCGAGCGTCAACAGTTAGAACAACAAAAGCAAGAGTTAGAGCGGCGCAATCAAGAGCTGGCTCAAAAGCTGGAAGACGCTCGCCAAAAGACTGAAGCGGTGGCTACTGCACCCGATAAAGCCAAGCCTTAAGTTTTATTTTATCCGCCACCTGAATGAGATGGCGGATGCTGCAAGCAATTAGCGTTGCAGAACAGTAGCATCACAGAATTTGCCACTGGCTAACGGCTGTTGTTCTAAGGGGTCTTGGTATTTCATATAAATGATCTTGGAAACACGATTCACGCAGTACTGAGTTACTGGCTTATTGGTACGAGTTCTTAAGCCATTCGTGGCCTCGCCACAAATCGCTTCACCATTAAACATAGTTTGGCGCATCCGTGCGAAGGGAAATACACGTTTTTCATTGTTAGGTAGGCTCACAGTCATATATAAATAGCCTTCCCCACCCAAGGTTTGTAGGTAGTGCAGGTTTTTGCCATCTGTACATTTAGCCTCCCATTGCTGAGCCGTAGCAGCGCCCGAAGCCATGCATAATGCCAAGGTTAGCAGCCAAGTTTTTTTCATGGGTTTCTCCTTCTTGATTGTGTTTGGGGTTAGAAAAGCAACTGACTCTCAGAAGCTCCAACATGACTATAGACGGGTCACCCTCGATTTGTAACCTATTCAATCAATTAGGGTCAATCGCGATTTTGTTGGAGCTTCTTTAATAAAAATCGTGCCGGATGTAACTTATAGTACAGACTGCGCTCTAGCGGTAATGGTTCCGCATTAATCAAGGCCGCTAATAACTCACTACATAAAGGCGAGGTTGTTAAACCGCGTGAGCCATAGCCCGCACTGATAAATAAGCCTGCCTGATAAGGTGCGGTAGGCCATTCTTTAGATTTTTTACCATGATGAATTCCTGCATAAGCCTGTCGAAATAGCTCAGGGTCGGGCAAAGGGCCTACATAAGGATAACGGTCAGGCGTAGTCATACGAATAGCCGCATGGCTGCTTTGAATAGCAGTTAGCTCAACTGCGAATTCAGGTAGGTAATGATTTAACTGCTGGTAATTTAGGTCATCATCACTAGCTTTTATAGAAGCTAGTGATTCACCACGTTCAAAAGTGGCTCCAAAAATGTGCTGGCCTTGAATAGTCGGTGTTAGATAGCCTTCATGACCCAAAGTAATTTTTAGTTGATTAGTATGAGTACTCGCTTGTGCTTGAGTCGTCTGCCCGCGTACTGGCAACAAGGGCAAAAAGCGAGTTTGCGAGAATTGCCCTATATCTTTACCATTCGCTAAGACCACAATGGCTGCTTCAGTAAGCAGCTGGTGGGCACTCCAAACTTGCCATGTGTGAGTTTCAGTTTGAGCTAAGTGCAAGGCTTCAGTTTGAGTTTGTATGTTAATCAACGGATGCTTAATCAGTACCTTGCATAAACTTTTGGGATATAAATAGCCGCCTTCTGGAAAATAACTGCCACCTACAGCTAAGGGAATCCCAGCTAAAACCGTTGCAGTTTCTGCATCAATTAATTGAATAAAATCTTCAGGCAGGCTTCGGGTTTTTAGCGCTTGCCAACGTTTAGCTTCGCTAGCATTGTGATTGAGTTGCAGCGCGCCACAAGCCAACCACTCAAGCTCATGCTGGGGAAGCTCACGAGCTAAACCTGCTAACTGGCGCAGAGCATATAAAAACGCCTGCCGATAAAATTGTTCGCCCCAATCGGGTTCAGCGGTCATTTTAGGGGTTAATACCCCTGCGCGATTCCCAGAAGCTTCCTGGGCTAGCGCTGCGTGGCGCTCTATCAGTTGAACTTGCCAACCCCGTGACGCTAAAGCATAAGCCATTTGGCAGCCTGCGATTCCTGCTCCAATCACGGTGGCTGTTTTGGGTGCGATTTGAGGCTTAGGCAAGCTAAACCAGGCTGCTTCCAAGCTTTTATTCGTGGCTTGCTGGAATAGTGCAGTGAGCATTTCACGTTTTTGCCCAAAGCCGAGACGCTTTTCACAGTGAAAGCCAGCTGCTTGCAAATCACGCCGTACCTGCCCAGCCACAGTAAATGTCGCTAGCGTAGCCCGTTCTTTACTGTGTTCGGCGAGCAGCTGAAAGAGAGCAGGCGACCATAAATCAGCATTTTTGGAAGGGGTGAAGCCATCTAAATACCAAGCATCCACTTTCACGACTAATTCTTTTAGAGCGTCCAAAGCGTCAGCCAAGCACAGAGTCAATTTTACTTGTTGATTGGCAAACTGGAGTTGATGAAAGCCAGCCAAGACGGGTGGATATTGCTCTAGCAACTCATCAGTCAATTCGGCTAATTCTGCCCAAATGCTGAGGAGTTCTTTGAGTTGCTGTTTAGGAATTGGGTGTTTTTCAAGAGAAATATAATGCAGTGTTTTACAGTGCTGTGGGTCGTTGTGCCAAGCTTGCCAGGTCGCTAAAAAGTTTAAACCTGTCCCAAAACCCGTCTCAGCGATAACAAACTGATCTATATTTTGCCAAGCAGTAGGTAGCTTATTGCCTTGCAAAAAAACGTGACGGGTTTCAGCCAAACCGCTTTCACGCGAGAAATAGCGATCACCATAATCCGTTGCGAAAGGTAGGCCATTCACATCCAGTTCAATTTGAGCAGGGTAAATTTCGGGCAGCATAAAATTTTTTATTGAGAATGATAGGTAAATTGTAGTGTTTAAAATTGTTACAGATTGTAAAAAATTACTTTATTTCACTTTGACTTAGGAATTCCTACTCAACACTAGCTGATCAATTTTCGATAGGGTGTATTAGAAAAATTAATTTTCAATCGAAAATAAAGATTAGCGACTTTATCAATGCCTGTTATATAACACCATGATTTTTCAGGAAGCATTAAGTGCGATTAAGCTATCTGTCGTTTTAACAGGTGCTTTTACAGGTGCTTTTTTGTATGTTTGCGCATGGTTAATAGAGAGATGCCTAGGATGAGAAAGAGACTGTCTCAATGGATTTGTGTGCAGTTTTTAGTTTGTGTCACAGGGTGGTCCGTCACTTCCAATGTTCAAGCCGGTGCGCTGAGAACTTGCGATCAACATAGCCCCACCACGATTCGCCAAAAGGCGAGCTCTTACCAAAATCTGATTAGTGCAGTTTCTATGCAGTATGGGGTAAGTACCGAGTTAATTCAGGCGGTCATTACTGCAGAAACTTGTTTTCGCCCGCGAGCCGTCTCCCATAAAGGTGCTTATGGCTTGATGCAATTAATGCCAGCAACCGCACGACGTTTTGGTGCAACCAATAAAAGTGTTACGCATAATCTGCATGCAGGTACGCGCTATCTACGTTGGTTATTAGACCGTTATGATGGCAGTGTTTATCATGCAGTTGCGGCCTACAATTCAGGAGAAGGCACGGTTGATCGACATGGTTGGAACGTGCCTTACCAAGAAACACGTCGCTATTTAGTTCAAGTGATGAATGCCTACCGCAAGCTTTCTAATAATAGAGGTCAGGTGCTATTTACACCGAATATGGCGGCGGCGGCTCAGTTTCAAAAAGCTAGCTTTGTACAAGATCAATTAACTGCAGCAGACGATCCAGTGGAAGAGCCCACTATTACCGGCAAGCGATTGCGATCGCAAAGCTCAGAGCGTGTACTCACCCCGAAAGCCATCGAAAAACGCCTCCTCCCAAGCTGTAAGTCAGCCGCTAAAAAGCTCAGCAAATCAACCTCCTACAAAGACAAAAAAGGCGTCCGTACCTTCTTCTACACCGTTAAAGATAATGATTCAATTGATCGGATTAGCCGCGTGACTGGCTCGTCAAGAATCATGATCAAGCGTTATAACGATATGGAAAATAAGCGTGCAACGATAAAGCCAGAGCAAGTGCTGAAAGTATCTGAGTGCAGCATTTAAGCTAGCAAGCGATAGCAGAAATAAAAAAGCCCTCGAACGAGGGCTTTTCTGTTTTTTAGCCTAGCAGGCTTAAGCAGTTTTCAGGCGTTTGTATTTGATCCGCTGCGGATTCAATTCATTACCATGCCGACGCTTATAGTCTTCTTCATAATCACTATAATTGCCTTCAAACCAAGTCACCTGTGAATCACCTTCAAAGGCTAAGATATGCGTCGCAATCCGGTCTAAGAACCAGCGATCATGCGAGATAACCACTGCGCAGCCGGGGAAGTTAAGCAGTGCCTCTTCTAGTGCCCGCAAAGTTTCCACATCAAGGTCATTGGTCGGTTCGTCGAGTAGCAATAAATTGCCACCGGATTTCAGCAACTTGGCTAAATGCACCCGATTGCGTTCACCCCCGGAGAGATCACCAATACGTTTTTGCTGAGAGTCACCCTTGAAATTGAAGCGCCCGCAATAAGCGCGCGACTGAATTTGATAGCCGTTCACATTCATAATGTCGTGGCCATCGGTGATTTCTTGGAAGACCGTTTTAGTCGGATCGAGGTCATCGCGTGACTGATCGACATAAGCAATCTTCACTGTGTCGCCCACCCGGAACTCGCCTGCATCCGGCTGCTCTTGGCCGGTGATCATACGGAAGAGAGTAGTTTTACCTGCACCATTGGGGCCGATAATGCCAACAATGCCACCTTTCGGTAAATTGAAACTCAAATTCTCATACAGAACTCGGTCCCCAAAGGCTTTGCTAATATTGCTAGCTTCAATGACTAACTCACCTAAACGTGGGCAGGGTGCAATATAGATTTCATTAGTTTCAGCACGCTTTTGATAATCACTGGAGGATAATTCTTCAAAGCGTTGCATGCGTGCTTTGCTTTTGGCTTGGCGGCCTTTGGGATTAGAGCGTACCCACTCTAATTCTTCTTTCATGGCTTTTAAGCGGCCTTGCTCAGCTTTCTTTTCCTGAGTTAAACGCCGCTCTTTCTGATCCAGCCAAGAAGAGTAATTGCCTTCCCAAGGAATTCCCTGACCTCGATCTAGCTCTAAAATCCAACCTGCGACATTATCTAAGAAATAGCGGTCATGCGTGACAGCGACCACAGTGCCGGGGAACTCTTGGAGGAAACGTTCTAACCATGCCACGGATTCAGCGTCTAGGTGATTGGTCGGTTCATCCAGAATCAACATATCAGGTGATGACAAGAGTAAGCGACACAAAGCAACCCGGCGTTTTTCACCCCCTGATAAATTAGCTACTTCCGCATCCCAGGGTGGTAAGCGTAGGGCATCCGCCGCAACTTCCAGTGTATGTTCTAAATTATGAACATCAGCGGCTTGCAGAATGTTTTCTAAGCGTGCTTGTTCGGTAGCTAGGGCATCAAAATCAGCATCAGGCTCAGCATAAGCAGCATACACTGCTTCGAGTTTTTCCTGAGCCTCTTTGATGACTTTTAAACCTTCCTCCACGTTCCCACGTACATTCTTAGTGGGATCAAGCTGAGGCTCTTGGGAAAGATAACCAATATTGATGCCCGCCTGTGGACGTGCTTCACCAACGATCTCTTGGTCAATACCTGCCATAATTCGCAACAGTGTTGATTTACCAGCACCGTTATAGCCCAGCACACCGATTTTGGCACCTGGGAAAAAGTTGAGATAAATGTCTTTAAGAATGAATCGGTTCGGCGGTACGACTTTGCCGACACCGTTCATGGTGTAGATGTATTGGGTCATTATGCTTTTCCTTCATCTTCAAGACGTAGAGACTGCCAGAAATTAAGCATAAAGGCTGCAATGATACCAAGAAATAGGCCGCCAATAGCACCTAAAGCTACGATTAGAGAGCGTTTAGGTTTTTCGCGTTTAGTTGGTGGGTATGCAAGCTGATCAAATGATGCAAATCTTATTTTTTCTGCATTAGGCTTGATATTCTCAAGCATTTTTAGCTCATGTTCTTTAAGTCTGAGCTGTTCAATAAATGCGTCGTTGTTCTCACGAGATAATAAAATCTCGATTTCTCGGTTATTTTTTAATAGATCTAAGTTTTTTTGTAAGTCGCGTAATTCTGGTATGAATGGGTCATCTATCTTTCGATCTAATAGAGTTTTTATCTTTTGGTTATCTTTTAATAATTCTATTTGTTTTTGCAGGTCACGTAGCTCTGGAATAAATGAATCATCTGATTTGCGTTTTTTCAACTCTTCAGCTTCAGCAGTCAAAGCTTTTTCGCCACGTAAATACAGCGGTTGGTCTTGAGTATTTATTTCTGTGTAGATGGTGGGTACTGCTGTTGCTGGCTGATCCGATCCGAGAAGACCGCTACGCTCAATAATACCTGCTTTTTTAGCGATTAGAGCAGCTTCATTAAGTATTTTTATATGGTCATCTATTTTTATTGCAGATATTTGACGTACAGTGGCTATTTGCTCTTGCAGCTCTTTGATCATAAGTTGATCCGCTTCTTTAAGTTGCTCTATTTCATCTAAGCGTTTGGCTTTGGCTGTTGCTCGAAGTGCTGTAATTTGGTCTTCGATTTCTTTAACTTTAAGCATATCGCTTTCGAGAATTCTCTTAATTTGATCTACTTTGCTTTGCTCACTTAGGATGCGAAGTGCAGCTATATCTTTTTGTAAATTTTCTTTTTTTAATCTAGTTCCTTCGTAGATATCTTTAATAACTGTATTAGCTAGAAAATTGTTTGCTTGCTCTGCAATATAGTTGGCAATATCTGCTGACATTTTTTGAGAGTTGTCTGTCACTATTATATATATATTTGGAATTTCAAGATCATCTTTTTTGTTTTTTCTCTTTACTATAGATATATTCCTTATAAATTCCTCAAAGGCAGCTTCTGTTTTTCCCGTATCAGCATTGTAATGCTTGGCAATATTTAAGTCATTGAATGTTTTTTGATAAACATGTCTTGATTCAAGATTTATTGAGTATTTTTCATATAAGTCCTGAGGATTGGGCTGGTAAATATTCGGTATGGTAATCTCAGTAAGATCTTTTTCTGTTGGTGGTAGAAATGTAGCTTTTGCTTTGTAAACAGGAGTAGCTAAGAAAGCATAAGCTACTGATGCAAGTAAAACTAAGCTCGCCACTAAAAGGATGGTTTTTTTGCGTCGGATCAGAGTCCGTACTAACTCACGCAAATCGATTTCATCATCAGCAGTATTATATGGGTTGTTTTCCACTTGCATGAAAATTCTCTAGCTTGAAAGTGATTGAGTTATTTAGTGGGAGCGACTTGGAAGCAGGCTCACATTGCCTGTTGATTTAGCTACAAAAGGCGCTGGCAGCTTAGCAGTTTTCACTTGGCCTTTATAGCCTTGGACGATAGTTTCCAGAATATCTTGAACTGTTTCGGTATCCCGTTGCTCGCAGGCAGTTTCCAGCTGGTCGAGGATGCTTGTCAGTTCTAACCAATCTAGACAGTCTTCGTGCGCATGATAAATTTTGGGGTGGCTGGTTTTGTCAGCTTGGCTATCAATCAGTAGTTCTTCATAAAGCTTCTCACCAGGGCGTAGACCGCTGAATTGGATCTCAATATCCCCTTCAGGGTGAAGTTCATCTCGTATCGTCAGGCCGGATAAGTGCACCATTCGCCGGGCTAAATCAGTAATTTTTACTGGCTCGCCCATGTCGAGTAGAAAAACCTCCCCACCTTTTGCCATTGCCCCTGCTTGGATGACCAATTGAGCGGCTTCTGGAATCGTCATAAAGTAGCGAATAATATCAGGGTGAGTGACGGTGACGGGGCCACCGCGCTGAATCTGACCACGAAAGAGCGGCACGACTGAACCCGAAGAGCCTAGGACATTACCGAAGCGCACCATACTAAAAATCGTTTTGCTGGGTTCTAAGGCAATCCCTTGCAACACCAGCTCGGCCATCCGTTTGCTCGCACCCATCACATTGGTAGGACGCACCGCCTTATCGGTGGAGATTAAGACAAAATGCCTCACTCCCGTTAATTTGGCAGCTAGTGCTGCCTGCAAAGTACCAAAGGTATTATTTAAGATGCCTTGCAAAGGATTATGTTCTACCAATGGAACATGTTTATAGGCTGCTGCATGATAAACGGTATCAATGTTATGTTCCTGAAAGGTTTCGCGTAAGCGCCCTTGATCCTGTACTGAACCTAAGACGGGAATAATTTGTGTAGTCGCTAGTGGCAGTTTTCCCCGCTGTACTTGCTGATGTAATTCCTGTTCAATTTGATACAGCGCGTATTCAGAGGTCTCAAATAACACT
Organism: Thiolinea sp.; assembly: GCA_049290875.1. GTDB lineage: Bacteria > Pseudomonadota > Gammaproteobacteria > Thiotrichales > Thiotrichaceae > Thiolinea. Next base: position 71,333 of record JBATOI010000024.1, on the reverse strand, counting down.
AAACAGCTGGGGTCTTGTCGCAAGATTTGCCGACAGAGTTCGGAGCCAATCGAACCGCCTGCACCTGTCACCAACACGGCGCGTTCGCGAATACAAATGCTGAGTAATTCTTGGTCGGGGCTAACAGGATCACGCCCTAAGAGTTCATCAATACCAATTTCGCGTAGCTGATCAATCTGCTGCTCGCCAGAAATTAACTCCGACATGCTAGGCACAGTTAGAACATGCACAGGGAAAGGTTCTAGGGTTTTTAAAATTTCACTCTTGCGTGCTTTGCTAATCGATGGCATCGCTAGGAAGACTTGTTGAATATCAAAGTCTTCAATAAGTTTTTCTAAAGCACTCGGGCTATAAACCTGTAAGCCTTGGATAATCGCTTTTTTTAAGGTGGGGTTATCATCTAAATAAGCGACGGCTCGATAATCTTGATTGCGGGACAGTGCATTGGCTAATTGAATGCCTGATTCACCCGCTCCATAAATAAGGATGTGTTTAATAATTTGCTTTTTTTGCTGGCGATGAAAATGACGAGCATAGAGTAAACGTACAAAATAACGACTGCCACCAATGAATAGAAAGGCAGTCCCCCAGTAGATCGGGAAAATAGAGCGTGGAATGCCTTTCCAAGTCGCTAGAATCGCAATAGTTGCCATAATAAGGGTGGAAAGTGTCACTCCTTTCAAGACCGCCATCACCGCCTGCTGTCCACCAATAAAACGCACGACTGCTCGATATAACCCTAAGCGAATAAAAATCGGCACAGTAATCAGGGGGGCGATTAACAGCATCCACATACCATCATTTAAGGGCGGATTCCAAGTACCCAAGCGTAAGGCAAAGCTAGCCCAAACGATGACGGGTAGTAGGGCAAAATCGAACAGCATCATCAGCAATCGCTTTTGCCAGCGTTGTAAACGGAGGATATAGGGCATGAGTTTTAAATATTATTGAGTAGTTGAATGGACTGGCAGCAATTGCGTTTTTAAAAACGCAATTGCCTTTGTAAAAGGCTACCGACGAATCTTATCGCCTTGACCTTTACCTAATAGGGTCTGACTGATATAGCTGAAGTAATTAAGCAGAGAGAGATTTTGTAGCATCTTCGCATCGGTTTCTGCCAATAGCTCCGGTGTTGACATATCAATATTGTTAATTTGTGCTAAACCAGTAATACCGGGACGGAGCTTAAAGACTTGGCTTTTTTCGCGCTCATCAATCAACTCTGTTTGAGTGGGCAAGCAGGGGCGGGGGCCGACGCGGCTCATTTCACCTTTTAATACATTCCACAATTGCGGCAGTTCATCTAATTTAGTGCGTGCGGCGCAAAAAATGCCCAAATGGCGTAATCGCAGCCGTGCTAGCAAGGTGAGTAGCAACAGAAGCAGTACCAACCCGCATGGTGCGGAATTTGACTAGGACGAACTGCTGTTGATTGCGCCCGACCCGAACTTGGCGGAACAGGGGGGAGCGAGTGTCGAACCAGCCGATCAAAGTTAGCAGTAGCAAGATCGGTGAGCCTACGATTAAACCGAAGACTGCAAAAAGGATGTCAAGTAGGCGGGTCATGAGTCGTTTCTGATTGACGAGAATGTGGTGGGTTCAGGCCAGAAGGCATCATTCATGAACACATCAAATGACCATGGGCAATCCGATGGAAAATGGTTGATGGATAGGCCTGTTTCGCGTACTGCGCTGGTGATAGCATAGCCATATGCCTTTTCGATCAGTTCGGGTAGCTTGCTGCTTAGTCCGGGATTTTCCTGTAAGTGCCCAACAATTCTTTGACGTTGTTCGATAATGGTAAATCTCCAACTATTCCCTTGATAGGCGGGTTGATATTGCCATTTTAGTAAGTGCATGAGCAAGGTTTCCAAAAAGGCTTGTAAGGCTCGCTTTTCAGATTTACTCATGTCTTCGACTTCCTCAATGATGTGTTCCCAATCCACTTGGTCGAATTTGCGTTCACGCAAAAGCTGTGCTTGTTGTAACGACCAAGTGTAGAGGTCTTGATCGTAGGCCGCTTGGTTCATAGTACTTACCTGTATTCTTTGTCGATGAACTACGTCTAGTGTACCAAAATTAATGTCGATTTTGCAGGTACAGTTCAGCAGTCTGGCGTGAGGCTTCATCTAGCATTCATTTTTTCTGATGTGGCAGTGTCTGCCAGTAGCTCGGGAGCAACGACGAATGCCCAATCATTTTCTGCCAGTTTACACGCGATCTTCCCGTTCTTCTTGGATGGTTTGACTTAAGTTGCCTTTGAGGTTAGCCAAGAGTTGGCGGCAACGGGTAGCGGCAACGCCACGTTTTGGGGCAGAGAACGAGTGCAACGTCGCTTTCTTAGTGCGTTCATGGTTTTGTTTCTCTTCATATCTCATATTGGGCGGACTATCGTTGTTGGTGTGTTGTGCAACTGCAATAATTCATTGATCCGTTTGGCAATCTCTAGCTTGGCTTGCCGCAATAATTTGATTTCGGATGCGGTCAACATTCGGGGTGTTGAGCAGGTAACGTGCTTCAGACTCTGTAAGGCAGTCAAGCCTGAAGCCGAAGCGTTGTTGCCACCAGTGTTCAAGGCTGCTTCCACGATAAATCCAGTTTACGGTGCTGGGTGACACAATCCCGCAAATAGAGGTTGATCAGGGTTTGGTAGGGGATGCCGGTTTCTTCGGTCATGGCTTTGAAATATTCCACAGCATCGTTATCCAAGCGGATGGTGACAGGTTGTTTTAAGTGTTTGATGTAGGGGTTGCGTTTCCCCTGCATAGTGGCGAAGTCGTAATGTTCTCTCATGGTCGGTTGCTCCAATAAGCGGCTTGTTCAGAAGCGTCGGCATGTCGGGCTGAGATAATGCGGATGATGGTTTCAGTTTGGCGAAAACAGTGGCAGATGACCAAGGTTTTTAATTGGTGGTTAGTGCCAAGCAGGATAAAACGGTCTTCATCATCGGAGTGATCTGGGTCGTAGAATTGCATGGCGTATTCATCATGAAATGCGGTTTTCGCATCAACAAAGGAAACACCGTGTTTTTTGATGTTGGTTTTTTCTTTGTTGGTATCCCATTCAAATGTTAGTTTCATACGTACAGTGTATTTACTGTTTGTGTGGCTTGTCAAGTTTGGGTTTGCTTAGATTTTGCAGGTACGCTTGGGCGGTTTGGCGTAGGGCTGCGTCGACGCTGACGGGGGGTGTCCAGCCGAGCAAGTCGCGGGTTTTGCTGATGTCGACTTGCAGATTGCCGCAGAGGCGTTGGGCGATGGCGCGTTTGCCCAATAGGATTAGCGCGGTTTCTAGCCAGCTTTGGGGGATGGGGAGTAAGCGGGCGGGTTTGCCTAAGGCGCTGCTGAGGCGTTGCAGGAGTTCGGTGGTGGAAAGGTCTTCGCCGTCAGAGACGAGGAAGGTTTGGTTGGCGGCGGCGGGGTGGTCAAAAGCTGAAAGACGTTAACTAGCAATTGCTCTAAACGTACGTATGATCAGCATGAAGTCTAACCATACGTTATTGTTAGCGGCATATTTTGTGTAATAGCCAAGTTTGATCGGTAGTATGGTTGCTATGTAAGTTTCTTCGGGATTATCAGATTGTCCTAGTAGTGTATTTTCGTCTTTGAATTCAATTGAGGCGAGATCAGTGATACCCGGTTTAACAGATAGAACTATATCACGCAGATCACTAGGGTAGCAGGCAACGTATTTGGGGACTTCTGGGCGGGGGCCAACCAGACTCATTGTACCAATTACGACATCTATAAGTTGTGGCAGTTCGTCAAGTTTGTAGCGGCGTAGAAACGCACCAGAGCGGGTGATACGGCTGTCCTTGCCAACCGTAATTTGCAGGCCACGCTTTTCTGCATCCGTCACCATGGTGCGGAATTTGTGGATGCGGAAGGTTTTGCCGTATTGCCCCACCCGTTCTTGGCGGAAGAATACGGGGCCAGTGGAGTCGGATTTAATCCAGGCTGCCATTAAGAGCAGCAGTGGGCTAAGAATGACGAGACCAAGACTGGCAAAAACTAGGTCGAAGAGTCGTTTTGACATTGGCTTAATATCCCCTTGGTAGCTGCAATGACGCGAGTTTGATCCTCATCCGTCATTTTGGTGTAGAGAGGCAAACTCACCGCTTGTTCATATGTTGCTAGACTATAAGGAAAATCTTGTGGCTGTAAGTGATAGCTATCACGCCAATAGGGATGTAGGTGTAAAGGGATGAAATGAACACTGCAACCAATGCCGTATTTTGCCATTGCTTCGATAAATTGGTTACGTTCGATACCCGCTGGTGGGGTCAGACGCAATACATATAAATGCCACGCGTGTAAATCGCCATCTAGTGCATTAGGCGGGAATAGTAGGGGTAAGTCTGCGAGTTCACGGGTATAACGTTCTGCCATTTCCTGACGACGTTGTTGGAAACGGTTGGCTTTTTGTAACTGGTGGATGCCGAGTGAAGAAGCTAGATCGGTGAGGTTGTATTTGAAGCCGGGGGCGACCACTTCGTAGTGCCAAGCGGGTTTGTTGGAGGTGTAGCGGTCGAAAGCATCGCGGCTGATGCCGTGTAAGCGCATGACTTTGCAGCGGGCGGCTATTTCTGGGTTGCGTGTCACGATCATGCCGCCTTCGCCGGTGGTGATGGTTTTGGTGGCGTAGAAGCTGAAGACGGTGACATCGCTATCCAGCGAGCCGATTAGCTGACCTTGGTAGCGCGTGGGTAAGGCATGGGCAGCATCTTCTACTACTTTGAGGTTGTGTTTACGGGCAATCGTTAAAATGCTCGTCATATCACAGGCTAAACCGGCGAAGTGGACGGGGATGATCGCTTTGGTTTTAGGGGTGATGGCTGCTTCAATTTTGCTGGGGTCGATATTGAAGGTGTTGGGATCAATATCAACAAAAACAGGGTGTGCGCCTAAATAACGGATGACTTCGGCGGTGGCGGTGAAGGTGTAGGGAGTGGTGATGACTTCATCGCCTGCACTGATACCAATGGCTTCGAGTGCTAAATGTAAGCCAGCGGTGGCGGAGTTGACGGAAATGGCTTCACAATTGCCACCGATGAATTCAGCGAAGTCGGACTCAAAGCGTTTGGTTTTAGGGCCGGTTGTTACCCAGCCGGAACGGAGTGAGTCAATGACTTCGGCTATTTCGGCTTCATCAATGTCGGGGAGGGCGAAGGGAAGGAAAGATTGTGCTGTCATGATACGTTTACTTTTGGTTTTTCTATCCAAATGAGTACGTGGGTACGCAACCAAGGGATCATGTTAAACAGATGGTAAAAATTTGGGAAAATCTTGCATACGCGCCGACTGATCGGTGGTGCTAATGTGATATGTTTTACAATCATCTTTCCATCAGGGAATAATTCTTGTACCCGTTTCACTGGGACACCACGTACATCGGGGTTGGAAGGATTGTTGAATGTGAAGTCATACCAAAGTATTCCCCCCCCGGCTTAACCCATTGCCACATTTTGTTTGCCAATGTTTGCTGGAAGTTATCATCCAATAGTGAAGAAAAAACTACAGATTGAAACACAATATCTTGGCTATCATCAGCAATATCAGCGTTGGTCGAATCGCCTGAATGAATTGTTATAGCTGTAGGTAGCCAATGCAGTGCGGCGGCGACCCGTTCTTCTAATAACTCACTGCCTGACAAGTGTTCAGGAAGAAAGCCAAAGCGTAGAAAGTCCAGTAAATTCCCACCACTGCCACAGCCGACTTCCAATAAAGTTTTGTCTGACATGTTGTGCCAGCCAAGGTCTTGTTTAAATAGATTGAGCATCGCTCGTTGGCGTTCTTGCATCCCAAGCAAAACTTCAGGGCGTAACATACTGTAAAGATCACCCATATTACGGCGGGCGTAACGTTCAACCACTAGTTGAGTTTCTATTGAGTGCTCAGACATGTTGTATGACCTTTAAGAAGCGTTTTGCTAAGACGGGATAAGTATGATTTTGTAGGATATAGTCACGCCCACGTTTACCCATGATTTCACGCTCAGTTTTATTTAAGGCTAATAACTGACGTATGCCTTGAACAACCGCTTGAGGATTTTCAGGAGGAACGGTTAAGCCGCATCCTGCTTCGGTTACGGGGTCATTGCCTGCATCAACAGAGTGCAAAATGACCCGTTCACTCATCATGTAGTCCATCAGTTTATTTGGCGAAATACCGAAACGATAGAGAGGTTGATGGTGCCAGCCAATATAAGCAATATCAAAATTTTTCAAAAGCTCTGGTATTTGATTTTTATTAACAGGATCAATAAAAATAATATTTTTTATTTCTTCAGTTTTGACTTTTTGTTGTAATGAAATCTTATTATTCCCACCCCCAACTAATACAAATATAATCTTCTCATTTTCTAAATATTTTGCTGATTCTACGAGAGTATCTAACGCATTGGCGACACCATGAGTTCCTGCATAACCAATTATAGTTATGTTCTGCTTTTGATATTGAGATAAAAGGTCTTTTAGAGAGTTTTCTAATTTTGGTTGGTCACTTTGCCACTCTTCTGGAGATATACCATTAGGTATTATCTGTAGTTTATGCAAAGCCATGCCTCTGGATTTCATATGCTCATGTACCTTAGGTAACATCGAAACAACAACATCAGCATGACGATAAGCATAATCTTCTGCTTGCTGGACAAGTATAATAAAAGGATGCCATTTAGACATTCCTCCTAGTTCCATAGGGGACAATGGCCATAAATCATGGACTTCAAAAATTAATTTGGCATGGGCTAGTTTTGCAATGCGGTGTGCTGGCCAAATATCCATTGGGTAAGTGCTAGATGCAATGACTACATCAGGCTTAAATGTATTGGCAATAGCTTTAGCTTCGCGAAATAAACGAATGACGAATGCTGCCATGTTTTTTACACGACCTATACCGTTGCCTATATAAGTGGGTGTTTTTAACCAAGTATACTGAATACCATCAATAGTTTCGTCTACACGATCTTGGTCATTTAAGACGGGAGATTGTGAACGAACGTGAGATACGGCGGAAGCGATGATATGAACCTGATGACCTACCCGTACCCATTCTCGAGCTAAGTAATAAGGTCTATATTCCATGCCATGTTGGGGTGAGCCAGCATAATGATTAATAAGAAGTATATTCATATTTTAATGAATAGTATGTTCATAATGATTGTTCCTTACGGATAGCTAGCACGGCATCTTCATAAGTCGTGGTAGCAATGCCTTGTGATTGAACCCATTCAACGGTTGCCATATACCAGTCACGCCAAGTAGTATGTGCGTCACTGAAATAACGGTCATGAAATAAAATGCTAATATAATCAACATTATTATCAATTAGTTTAGAAATGCGCTCTGTAGTGAAAACTGTTGCTTGTTTAAGGTTTGCTGATTGATAACGGTGGTTTTGCATCATTACATCGCCATCCATTATGTGAACCGGAAAGTGAATTAAGTTTCCAACGATTCTACTTGAGCCGTCACCACGTAAGGATGAGTCGTAAGTATAGCCAGCAGCATCCAGTTTTTGAAGTATGCTGTCATTGGGATATAGATAGTGAAAACGGACTCCCTTGCATTCTTGATTGTGTAATCTATGAAAGTGGCTTCGCTCACGTTTAATATTTTCAAGGTTGTCTCTTGATATGCCATGAATACCTATTTTATGACCGTTCTTTAGTACATGCTCAACGAATGGTTTAGATTTTTCCGCAGAATAGGCTAAACCTATTCCTTTGTTTGTAGCAAAGAAAAAAGTGGTCTTAATGTTTTTTGAGTTGTTATAGTTGGAAAGCTCCTCAATGAAATTCCACTTTCCATTGACTGTCTCTATGATTCTATATAAATACTCTTTTGAATTAATTGATCCTTTTGCTAATTCGAGGATGCTTCTTACTAGATATTTAGGAACTATAAAGTCTCGTAAGTGTTCATGAGAGAACAAGTGATCCACATCGTGGGAAATTACTATTTTCATGGTATTTTTTTGAATGCAAAGAAATTTGTTGATTTTATGGTTAAGTAAGTCAGTATCATGTATATCATTATAGGGAAAGAGAAAAGTGTTAGTATTCCTCCGCTTAATAGAAACCAAATCACGGGTCCTGTTATATATATTGCAAGCATTATGGATATATTAATTTTCCCTTTCTTGATTTTATTAAGTAATACATTTACGATTTTGGCTATGGCTATGGCAAAAAATAAAGTGTATAAGAAGTAAAAATCATTGCTTATGTAAAGTGCTTCCCCGAAAAAAGTTGGCATTACGTTCACTGTACCAGATAAAGCAGACTCACCATCACCATAAGTTAGGTATGTAACGTGTCGAGTCATATCGTACTCTTGAAATTCAATAGAGTTTTCATCGATACCTAGCATAAAGGAGGCAGCTTTCGCTCCAAAAAAGAAAATAAATGTATACAAAAAATCTACTCCAACTCCATCAGGTACCGCCTGATTGACTGCTGCAATACCATAGGCAGCACCGACTGTTGCTCTGTATAAGGTGTAATGTAGAGCTTCTTCAACTGATTGAACTCCATCTATATAGATACTACTAGCAACGCTTGTAATTAAAACAATTAAAGTGAGGATTAAAAAATATTTCATGGATTCACTGGGCTTTATTTTTAAAAATAATAAGCTGGGCAATATGGCGTAAATAATAGCTGATTTACTTCCAAATGAAAAAACTGAAAGTAATAGAGATAATATTGATAGTACGAGGAAGATTTTATTGTAGTTTTTTGTTTTTATTATGAATAAAGATACTATGAGCAAATATGGAATAAAAAAAACTTTAAAGAATGTGTAAAACCATCCAAATAAACCAAATGATACGCGCAGATCACCTCGATTTATTTCACCAGTTATAACTGATATGCCATTAAAAGCAAAAAGAGCCATAGGCAAACTCATTATGCTTAAGATATGAAATAATTTTTCTTTTTTGTCAGGAATATATAGTGTGATTTTCCCAAGAATATCTTCACTTCGTAGAAAACTTCTGCCTCGAATTATATAATATGTGATTAAAAAAAGAGAAGAATTTATTAGTGCTTTGTGGAATAATTCATTTGTAGCAAAGTAATAGGCATTCATCTCAGGAGTTAAAAGATAGTAAACGCCTATTGTAGGAGCTAGTACTATTGCTATAATTATTATGTCAATCATTTTTTAAAATAAAGATAAGCGTGATGAAATAAATAGAGCGCAAAATTTTTTATTTTGTATACAGCAAAGTATGGCGTTTGAGTTGCTCCGAAACCTCTAAAAAAACGCTCCACCGATTCAAGCATTGAGCCTTCAAAGTCGAATGATTTAGTAATGGTGGATGCGAATTTGATAGCTTCCCACATTGCTAAGCTTGTTGCTCCGCTGGTTCGTAGTTCTGGATCGCCGCCACCCATCAGATAATAAGCGGAATTTTCATCCCAAACAATGTAAAGGGCTGCGTGTATTTTTCCTTCGGGGTCTTCTGCAAAAAATATTTTGCGACAATTTCGTTCTGCGCAAGCAGAATCAAGATTTCTGATGAGTTCTCTGCTGTAAGGCAGTTTTTTCCCTTGCCGCTTGAAGGTCATTTCATTCAAGTCGAGAAAGCGATCCACATTGTGGTCTGAGTGTATTTTTAATGAATAACGCTTAATTGCTTTTTTTATATCACTTTTTATGTTGGGCATGAAATTTTTGAATAAATCATCAGGATTTGATATGTCATTCAAACGATAGGTGTAGCGAGTACTTTGTTTGAAGCCTTTCCAATACCAAGGTAGCCAATTCGTTACCGACCAATGAAAGTTTTGATTAAATACGTCGTGAGGTGGCAGTTTGTCTATCAGTTCGTAATACAAGTCTTTTTCTATGCCAAGATTTCTACTTCCGCCATCTCCTATGCCTTTTAGCAAAGGGCCTGCGATCTGAGTTAAGGCGGGCATGGTAAGGATTTTGAAACCAAATTGTTTTTTGATAAGGTAAGAAAGACGGGCTTCCTGACCCGTCTTCAATTCAATTTGAATTTCTCCCCACTCATTGCCATCAGATAGTGCTTCTATCCACCAAGCCTGTCTAAATATACAAGTTTCGGCTGCATCCATGTTTATGGCTTCTTAATAATGATGTGGTAACGGTATTCATAATACATTGAGCTTATTATTTCGATACTTAAGCCCTTTTTCATAGCTTGTTTCATGAAAAATTGTGGACTGAAGGCATAACCCATTATGCCAATGTTACAGGATTTAAATTTGTTGGGGATGAAAACTGATTGCATAAGACCTTTGAGAAACCCATAAATGTGACGAAGGTAAGATAAGCGACTAGTTGGCGAGACGTAATCTAAAATCTTTGTTTTGTTCCATAACATAAATCTTGTTGGGCATACAGTGTCAAACAAGTACAGTGACTTCGCATGGCTGTTATTATTAAATGTATCGAGTATTATGCTTTGTGTGTGTGCATCAAGGTATTGATTGATGCTTTCACACGCCATCCACGTTGCACAAGAAGTGTTGCTTAAGTGTGAAAGGGTGTCTGGGCTAGAAAATACGATACTTGAATGTTTCAAGCGATTCTTTGCTGCTTGCAGCATGGTTTCAGAATAATCTATAGCTTCTGTCACGTTTACATTGCTATTGATCAAGTACTCTAACAATTCACCCGCACCGCAACCTATGTCAATGGTTTGTTCATTCTTATCATTGCCTAATACAAAAATATGTTCGAGTGATTTTTTTTGCCAAAAATTGACTCCGGTAGAGCGATGCCCACTGCTATTTTGACTAGACCAGAGTTTTTGATAGTCCATGTATTAAGTATCCTTGTTTGGTTTTAGAGAAGATAAAAACTTTACCCATGCGCTATCATCTTGTATTTTTAGTAAACTACTGGTTTTGGTTACACTTTCTGTCCATTTTATAATTCCTTCAGTGTTGACTAGGGCTTTTTTTAGATATCCACTTTTTTCCAAATCAGAAAACATATCTTGGTGTATTTCTCCTCTTTGCAAAGTTGGGCATAAAGCTAAAGTGTTCACGCCCATATAAGCCGCTTCGTAAGCTGACATACTGATCATGGTGATATGCCCATCACAATTCTTAAGCACAGTTGGCAGCGGTTTGTATGTAAACCACTCCCAGTCAGTATTTTCATGTTTTTCAACCAACTCTTTGATATAATTAAAATGTTTTTTATATCGAATGCTGTCTAATTGAACAGGATGTAAGCGAAAACCCCAAAAAATATTATTCTTAGTTTGCTTTATAATATCTTCGAATGCTTCATATAAAATCCCGTTTTTTAAGATTCCAGTGAATTTAGATGAATCTCCAGAGTACCCCCATTGTAAGGAAATGAGAATAATTTTTCGGTTTTTGCTATTGAATAATTCTAGCCATTCTTGAGGTAGTTTTTTGTGGAGGTCTTCAATTAAGAAACGTTTAACAAAAGGATGTTCTATTTGAATTACCTTAGTGCCTTTATTTTCAAGTGTGGAAAATGTTTGAGTGGATTCTTCGTCTAAACTTAAAATATGAGTTGGTAATTCTTGCGAAGAGCGCTTTTCCCATCCCCATGGAATAGGTGGGATATAGCCAATCCCATGCAATAATTCGATGCAAGGAATTCTATTGTTATAGGCAGCAATGCACAATGGTTTTGGAGCGTTAAACATAAAAATGAACTTTGCTTCTGTTGATGTTATTATGTTCGCATAAAATTTAATTCGGTGTTTTTTTCCTGAAAAAAATATTAAGTCATATAGCCATGACAAAAAATAGCCGCGATTTATTGTGCCTGATACACCCCACGCGTTTTTAAGATTTTGTAAAGAAAAAGGAGTGTCTAAATATAAACAAGCCAATCCGCTTGACTCTAAATCATCACGAATACTATCCATCAATGGTTGATAGTATTTTTCACCTAATTTTATATTTCGACTATCATCTCCGAATAACAACACATCTGTCGGGTATTTTTTAAAAACAAAATCGCCTTGTTTAAGTGAGTAAAGCATTTTTTTTATTAAAGTCAGTTTTTTAGAAAATGCTGTCATAGCCTAGTGAAAATCTCTTGTTTTTACTGGGGTGAATTTTCTGACTGGGTTCACAAGTTTTTTCCCAATTATAGTAACCTTTGGTGGAAGTCCAAACCCCGGCCTAACACTCCGCACACACTCCTCCGTAATCACTTCCCCTGCCTCCATGTCTTTCACAAAATACAACGACCGCCGAAACTTCACATTCCCCCGCTCGCTGGCTTTCATCCCATAATCCACTTGTCCCAATGCTTCCCAAGCTGTTCTCGTATCGCGGCACAAGGCTGCTAATTCCTGTGGCTCTAGTGAAAAGCTGTCATCCGGCCCGCCACCTTTACGGTCAAGTGTCACATGCTTTTCAATGATGGATGCTCCCAAGGCAATACTGGTAATCGCGGTGGTGTTGTCAATGGTGTGGTCAGAAAGCCCTGTCACCAAACCAAACCGCTGAATCATATCGGGTATGGTTCGCAAGTTGTAATCAGCCGCTGGGGCAGGGTAGCCACTGACGCAATGCAGGATGGCAAGCTCTTTGCAGCCACCGTCGCGAGCGGCTTCAATGGCTTCCTGAATTTCTTCTGCATTTGCCATACCGGTTGAGATAATCATCGGTTTGCCGGTGCTGGCGGCGTATTTGATGAGTGGAAGATCAACGGCTTCAAATGAGGCAATTTTATAGGCAGGAGCGTTTAAGTCTTCCAGTAAGTCAATCGCGGTATTATCGAAGGGTGAGCTGAAAATAGTAATGCCCAGTTTATGGGCGTAATCGAATAGCGGTTTATGCCAATCCCAAGGTGTATGTGCCCACTCGTAAAGCTCATAAAGTGTACGACCTGCCCATAAGCCTTCAGTAATTTGAAAGTCTGGTAGATCTGAATCAAGAGTTATAGTATCTGGTCTATAGGTTTGTATTTTGACTGCATCGGCGCCCGATTGAGCTGCAACTTTGATGATTTTGAATGCATTTTCAATGTTGCCGTTATGGTTGGCAGATAATTCAGCAATTATATAAGGTGGCTGATTATCACCAATTAATCTATTATTTATTGATAGGGTTTTCATACTCAACCTTTTCTAATTTGATTATGTATTTATGACCATGCAGAATAAAGAAAGCAGGGAAGCGTTCAGGGTCACAAACTCGTAAGTTATCAAACTGTTCAGCAATAGACTTTTCTGGATCTATCTGGCTGTCTTGAGGGGTTCTTAATCTATGATAAGTGGATTCAGTGCTAACATCTTGAACAAGTGGTTTAATGTCTTTGTGATTCTCTAACGCATAATCCATTAATAACAGTTCAGTATCGAATAATAAGCTATTAATTTCATCATTTAAGCAATGCTTAGGAATGGAAGCGCTTATTTTTTTCCATATATCACCGCTATCTAACTTATCAGCAGCTTCTAGTAAAGTAACAGTGATTTCAGTTCTCCCATTAATGATTTCCCAGACATGAGGACTCCAGCCTTTTCCCTTGGGCAAATCACTTGCATGAATAACTAATGTGTGTGTGAACTTACTCTTATCTGACTCTTTGATTATTTCATGACAAGAAATTAAAAATAAAACATCACCGCGAATCAACTCATCTTTTTTTCTAAAAAGTGAAATTTCATGGTGGTCTGAATTTGCACTAATCCACTTTTCAAGCCATGCGTTTATTGGATGATTAGCTGAACTACATAGAATGGATACTTTCATAATAGATACTGCTTTATAATGTTAACGCCTGTTCCTTGTGTTACTTCAGACGATTTTTTCTGAAGCTCATCCAATTTTGTTGTCATAGTATAAAAGTTAGATGCAAGATTTTGAGCATCAGGTATGGTGTAAGTACATCTTTTTTTATCTAACTCATCAGCAATTTTTCGTTGATTTTCCGCCAATACCAACATAATCGTTGGCAAACCAAGACAGCAGCGTTCCCATGTCGTGCTTCCCGCCGCGCCAATGCAGAGGTCACTATTAGCCATCAACTCAGCCATATGGGTGACATTGACTCTGACTTCAGTAGACCACGGTAGTTGTTGGGCTTGTGCTTTAATGCTTTCCAACCAAGGGGCATGTTCTCCCATGACGATGGTAATGTGGCAATCGTTGGGCAACTGGCTATTTACCAAAGCAGTTAGGACTTGTCCAGTTACGTTATCCTTATCCACGCCACCCAAAGTAATCAGTAACTGTTTTAACTGTGGCTGCTGGCGACGTTGCAGGCTGTATTCACGCCATTGGGCAAACTCAGGGCGCAACAGTGCGTAGTAAGAGCCAGTAAGGATGGTGCAATGTTCAGGAACAAGTGCCTGATAATCGCGTTCATCGCGTCCAAAGGTTTGATCCAGCAGTAAATCGCAATCATGCTGACGGTCTGCCAAATCATCAATTACCATGATTTTTTGGCAATACGGTCTTAGTTGCTCTTCCCAGTCTTTGTCCAAAGCGTAATGATCTACAATCAACCAAGTGGGCTTATCCACCACTAGTGATTGGATTGCCGCTATAGTTTGCTCTGCATCTTCATCTGGTGTTGCGCCGAGCCAAGACAGATATTCCTGCCGTGGGTGTTGGCTGGTAAGCGAAGTGTTAGCTTCCTTAGTCGGTAAGGCAACAACACCATGCCCTTTGCTTTGAATTAACGCCAACATATTGCCGCTATGTTCACGGCAAATGAATGTGCAGTTTGCACCTTCATTTTTTAGCGCATCCGCCAAGGTCAGACTGCGCATTACATGACCACTGCCTATTTGGATGGAAGCATCGACGCGGAAGATAATAACTTTAGCTACCAACACGTCCAGCCTCCATCTATGACAAGATTAGTGCCATTGACATACGAAGCGGCATCAGATGCTAAAAATAAAATAGCTCCGCGAATTTCATCTGCTGAACCAATTCGCCCCATAGGTACTTTATGAGTTAATCGCTGGATAAAATCAGGGTTGGATTGCTGTACTGATAATGATGGAAAAGGCCCAGGAGATATTGCATTTACTCTAATATTTTCTCTGCCAAATTCACAAGCTGCATAACGTGTCCATTGAATAAGAGCTGCCTTTGCTGCTCCATAAAAAGGAGGGTTTGCCCCTTGTGGTGAATCATAAACCCTTAAATCTGGACTAACTATGCCATACATTGAGGCTATGTTAATAACTGATGCTCCACCTCTATCTTGAACTGCTTTTCTTAAGCTAGGTAAGGCTATAGTAAATAGCTCATGTGTAGCACCAAGTGAAATATCATAACTGTATATATATGACTTTTTTTCATTGCAAACAATAGTACCTGCTCCACCTGTGTAGGCATTGTTAATTAGTATATCAAGGTGGCTTATTTCTTTTGTGAAAAATGCGTTGATTGCATTGCCATCAGTAATATCAAAAGCAGCACTACTAACTAAGAGTCCTTCCTGTTGTAATTCAGATACGAGTGAACTTATACGATCAAGATCTCGCCCATTTATAAAAACATGTGCGCCTGATTCAGCAAGAATTTTAACCATTGCCTTGCCAAGATACCCAGTTCCACCAGTGACTAATGCAACTTTATTTTCAAGTGAAAAAATTTCTGTACCATTAATCATTAGTTGCTCTTCTGCCAAAGTGATGGGTTAAGTGTTTTCTCTGAAAGAAACGGACGACTATTTATTATTTGATTTAATTCATCATTGTTTAGTAGCGGCTCGTTGAAATACTTTATATTCTCAATTAATTGCTCTTTTGTTTCCATGCCAACGACTACGCCATCAACCCAATTTGGGGTTCTAATATAAGCCAAGCATAAATCAATTACATTAAGTCGATTATGCTTAATAGTAATATTTTCTAGCCAGTCTACAACTGATTGACTATTTTTAACATTGGCTTTGCGCCAATGCTCATGATTTTTTGTGATTAGTAATCCTTGTAGTAAAGTGCTTCTAATATGTACAGAAACATCTCGTTCAGATTTTATTCTTTTCAACTTTTCAATGCTGGAGTCCCATCGCCAATCGAGAATATTATAAGGCATTTGTATAAATCTTACTTTAGGCTCATCTAATACCCTATCTAACTCAGCAGGTGACTGAACGGATACACCTAGACTTTCTATTAATCCTTCACTCTGCAACATCTGTAATCTATGCCAAACAAATCCATGCCGCTCATCTAAATGTCCAGCACGATGTAACATTAATACATCTAAAAATGAGCGATTTAAGTTTCTGCATGATTGATAAATACTAGCATCCACAAAAGCGTTGATGACAAGTTGATTTGCATCTGTAGGACAATCAGTCAACGGAGATAATTTGGTTATGACTTTAACACGAGACTGCCAGCCTTTAGAAAGTGAACTGCTTATGACTTGTTCACTATTGCCATAGGCATTGGCTGTATCAATATATAGTATGCTGTTATGAATGGCTGTTTGGAGTAGTTCGCTGCTTTCTTTTTCAGATGGTTGTCCGCGAGTATTGTTGATGCCATAACTTAAACCTAGCTGAGCACCACCGATAATTAGCTTTTGAAGACTGCAAGATGTTAAAAGTTTATTGCTTTTTGCTAGTTCTTCAATTAGCAAATGTAGATCAACTAAAATTGGATTCTCTACATTAGAGAAAGTTTTTTGAATGTTTAAGTAGTCTTCAAAGGTATCTATAGTGCTCCGATACAAGCCTTTTTTTAATGCCTGATGTTTTTCAAAACAAGTTAAGCCGAATTTGCGAATGATATAAGGAGTTACATGCTCAAAATCATGTGAGATATGAGTATTATCAAGCGCATTTCTTAAGTGCTTTGTATATGTTACTTCAACACTCGTTCCGTAGGGTAAGCCTGAGTTTTCACCGTTGCAACACAGGTAGTCAAGACCGCGATTTATAAAGTCTTGCTCAATTTCATCTAGTAAATTTCCATCAGGAAAAACATTATCTGCGGTTAATCTGAATACTATTGTTTGATCTTCTATTTCAACTAAAGCATCCACGAAACGTTTTAAGGTATTATTTAAATCCCCTCTAAAAAAAGCTAAGCCGTTTGTTTTTAAAATATCAACTAATCCATCATCACTAGATTCTGTAGATGTGGCAACAATTACTTTTTTTCCGGTATTAGCTGCTCTTTTTGCAGCTAATACGACTATAGGTATACCCCTAATAGGAAGCAATACTTTAGCAGGTAGTCTTGATGAGTTTGTTCTTGCTTGTAAAATGACAATGCTATTCATTTTAATATTTTGGCTATGGTGTTTGTTACTACAATTTGTTGTTCATTGTTCATGGCAGAGAACATTGGTAGACTAATCGCTTCCTGATAATACCGTTCACTTGCAGGAAAATCCCCAGATTCAAACCCCATCGCCTGATAATACGGTTGCGTATGTACTGGAATATAATGAAGATTAACCCCAATGCCTTGTTGGCGTAGCGCATCAAACACTGCCCGATGTGTCAATGTAATCGCATCCAGTTGCAGCCGTATCACATACAAATGCAAGCCAGAATAACTATCAGGGTGCTGCCAAGGCAGGGTAAGCGGTAGGTGAGCCAGCAGTTCATTATAGCGTTGTGCTAATTCATGCCGCCGTTTCACAAATGCATCCAACCGCTGCATTTGGCTAAGCCCCAAAGCCGCCTGCATATCCGTCATGCGGTAGTTAAAGCCCAAATCAACTTGCTGGTAATACCATGCCCCATCTGATTCGTGCGTCATCTGTGCCGGATCACGGGTAATACCATGACTGCGCAATAATGCCATCTTTTCCGCCAGTGCGGCATGATTGGTGACAGCAATTCCACCTTCAGCCGTGGTGATTATCTTCACCGGATGAAAGCTAAAAATAGTTATATCACTGTAACGACACGACCCAATCGGCTCATTCTGATACTTACCACCAATCGCATGAGAGGCATCTTCAATAATCTTAAACCCAAATTCCTGACTTAACTGATGAATCCGCTCCATCTCACAAGGCTGCCCACACAAATGCACCGGAATCACTACCTTGGGTAAACGGTTCTGCTGCCGCGCCTGTTCCAGCTTAATCTGTAATTGCTCAACACTTAAATTATAAGTGCGTGGATCTATATCGACAAAATCAACACTGGCTCCACAATACAAGGCACAATTGGCACTGGCGACAAAGGTAATTGGGCTAGTCCAAACCACATCGCCCTTACCAACCCCTAACGCCAAACAAGCAAGATGCAAAGCGGAGGTAGCACTATTCACGGCAATAGCATGTTGTGCCCCGCAATAATCACTGACTGCTTGCTCAAAAGCCGGAACAGCAGGCCCTTGGGTGAGGAAGTCAGAACGCAATACATCAACTACTGCCTGAATATCGGCTTCACTAATGTCTTGTCGACCGTAAGGGATAACGTTCATTTAGATATTTCCAATCTTATGCTGATTCTGCTCAATCCATTGTTTGAGCGTGTCAATACCCATCCATTCGGTATTACTATCACTTTCATACACAAAATTTTCTGATACTTTCACCCCATCTTTAATCCGATTAGGGTCGTTGCTCCAGTTATGAATAGCAGGTAAAATTTTGAAGTGATCAGGGTACTGATAAGTATGATAAGCATCTTCCGCACTAATCATCTGCTCATGCAGTTTTTCGCCGGGGCGAATGCCCATAATGGTTTGCTCTGCATCAGGTGCAACAGCTAGTGCCACATCTGTTACCTTCATTGAAGGAATTTTCTTAACATAGATTTCACCACCTTCCATGTCTTCAAAAGCGTGCCATACCAACTCAACGCCTTGTTCCAATGTAATCATAAAGCGAGTCATGCGTGTGTCGGTGATGGGTAGTTTACCTTGAGCTGCGATAGATAGGAAAAAGGGGATAACTGAACCGCGTGAACCCATGACATTCCCATAACGCACGACAGCAAAACGTGTTTGCTTGCCACCGCTGTAAGAATTGCCAGCCACAAACAACTTATCTGAAGCGAGCTTGGTTGCGCCATACAAATTGGCGGGGCTACTGGCTTTGTCAGTAGAAAGCGCGACAACCCGCTTAACACCCTTATCAATACAAGCATCAATCAGGTTCATCGCACCGTTAATATTTGTCTTCACACATTCAAAGGGATTGTACTCTGCTGTTGGTACAATTTTGGTTGCTGCTGCATGAACGACATAATCAACACCATCCAAAGCACGATATAAACGATCTTTGTCGCGTATATCACCAATGAAAAAGCGTACTCGCGGATCATCTTGAAATAGCTTCGCCATTTCCCATTGTTTCATCTCATCTCGGGAATATATGATGATTTTTTTGGGATTGTACTTGGCGAGGGTCATCGGGATGAAGGTGTGACCAAAAGAACCTGTGCCACCTGTTATGAGAATACTCTTATTTGTTAACATCTGCTTGCCTGTTGCATAAATTCAAGTTCAAGTTGAAGTTGTGATAGATTTACTTGGCTGATTCGGGGAGCCAAGGCATTTTATAAACTCGGCTCGAAAGTAGCCATGTCCCTAAGAAGGAAGTGATGTTGATTATCAAGAAAGCGATAGCGGCACCTTTGAGTAGCATCTCTTGAACCAGTATATAAGTAATCGGAATATTCAATACTCCACTTGCAAAAGTAACCAAGGCGAGGTGTTCAGTTCTTTTTGCAAAGAAAATATAGTTTGTTACCATGTAATAACATCCATTAAAGGCAAAACCCAATGCCAAATAGATGATGAGTTCACCAGATAACAAGAATTCTTCACCAACAATGAATTGCATGACAACCGGAATAAGTGAGCTATATAGCACTGCTATTGCTAAAATTGCAAAAAAATACAAGTATGTTCCTTTTACTATGGCTGGTTTGTTCGCTTTATATTCGGAAGCTAAATTTTTGAATAGCCAAGGAGCATATGCTTTATTAAAAGACTCGGTGAGCAACCCAATGACCATGCCTATTTGTAAAGCAACCATATAGACTCCCACAGAGTCTGCGCCTAATAAATTATTAATAATGATCCGATCAACTAAGACCATGAGCATCCCACCAATGGTATGCGGAATTAACGGCACACCAAATCGTAGTGCATCTTTTGAATGTATCTTCCATGTATCAGTGCGCCTGAGAAGTTGATCGTTATAAAGCCAAACTAAGGCAATAACACCCATTAGAAATAGTGCAGTACTGTACCCAATCAGTCGTCCTTGCCATGCCATGCTTAATCCTAATACCAGCATCAAAGAAAGCAGAGCATCTAACAAGCTACGTGATATTTGTAAGCCACCATAATGCCAAGGCATACCTGATACTTGCCATAGGGAAAGCCGGATATTGATTAGAAACTGTAATCCAGAAATAAGAACTGCAACGATCAACCAATCAAGGGAAATACCCGATACCTTAATGATCCAGTGATGCAGTACCATAACGATCAGCAATACGGCGGTTGTGCTGACAACCAAGATACCGATACAACTCGTTACATAATCAGCTAAATCTTCTTTAGATAATTGAAAATAGCGTACACCTATCGCACCATGCACACTTAACCCTGTGAAAGCACTGAAAATACTTACTATGACTAGAAACATGGCAATTGTGCCATATTCTGCTGGCGTTAATACACGGGTTAATATCGGTAGTAATAGGAAGGGAATGGCAGCATTAAGAACATTTGCCCCAAAATAAATCGAGGCATTACCAAACAGCTTCATAGTGTTTGGGCAATCAGAGTTTGTTGTTTTTCTGTCAAATCTGCCCCCATTGGCAAACTCATTACCCGCTGCGCTCTATCTTTCGCAATCGGCGTACAATCAGCACAACACAAATGCTGATAAGCAGGCTGCTCATTCAAAGGCACAGGATAATGCACTGCTGTCGGAATCCCAGCCTCCTTAAACCGTGCTTCCACCTCACTACGCTTATCCACCAACACCGTATACTGCGCAAACACACTCGTCCGATCATCCCGCTGCTGTACCCGCTGAATCCCAGCCGCATCCATCAACTGATTATACCGCTGCCCCAGTGCAATCCGCTGCTCCACTTCCCAATCAAACCGTTCCAGCTTCGCCAGCACAATAGCACATTGCAGCGTATCCATACGCCCACCCACACCTACACGGGTATGGTAATAACGCCGACTCTGCCCATGAATCCGAATCTCCCGACAAGCTTGATAAATGTCGTCATCATCGGTAAAAATCGCCCCACCATCCCCATAACACCCCAACGGCTTACTAGGGAAAAAGCTGGTACAGCCAATCGTAGAAAGATTACAACTCTTCTTACCTTTATACGTCGCCCCAAAACTCTGCGCCGCATCCTCAATCACCGGCAAGTTATACTTCGCCGCAATCGCATTAATCTCATCCATATCCGCCGGTTGCCCATACAAGCTAACCGGCATAATCGCCTTAGTCCGTTCGGTAATTTTAGCTTCAATCAACCGCGTATCAATATTACAAGTATCCGGCTCAATATCCACAAACACCGGCTTTGCACCCAACAACACAATCACCTCCGCCGTCGCCACAAAGGTAAACGGCGTGGTAATCACCTCATCCCCCGCACCAATCCCTAACGCCATCAAGCTAATTAACAAGGCTTCCGTGCCACTGGCTACCGTAATGCAATGCTTCGCACCTGTGTAAGCGGCAAGTTTTGCCTCCAGCAGCTCTACTTCAGGCCCCATAATATACGTGCCATGTTGCAAAACCGCATGAATATTACGCTGTAATTGCGGACGAATGGCACGTTGTTGGACAGCTAAATCAATAAACGGCATCTTTTCTGGCTTTTTTGACCAGGCTGCCAAACCTTGTTCCAGTAACTCTTTCGGATGCAAGGCAGGTATCTCAGATGATTTCAAAAACCACTTGTCACGGGTGATAATGACAGGATTAGGCAAATATTGCCCTGCCAGAAAACCAATTAACTGATCTTCCAGATCATCACCCACCTCAGCATCCAGCGTAGCCAACTCATCCCCTATTTGTGGCAGCGGTTTGAGCAAGCTACTTAATTCCTGTAACAAGACGCGAGCGGTGTGAATCGATTCACGCCGATTCTGAGCATCTTTTGCCAAGGTACGCTCAAGTAAGTAATACACCGTACTCAAGGTATGAGGTGCATACCAACCTTCTACTTCACCATTCCTTACCAATTCCAGCACACCAACCGCATCTGCATAGTAAGCCCCTCGTGCAGCTAAAGCATCAACCAAGACATTGGTATCAAAAACGAGCTGTATTTGGGTATGTTTATAGCTATTAACGGCCAAGGTAGCGCTCCTCTAAGGCATCTTGTAACATTTGTTCATCATCACCAATACTAGAGCTAGGGCGCGTCAAGGCTAATCTGCCCAACAGTTGATTTAATCGCTCCTGAAGACTGCCGGGTTTCGCTGGAGGCACTTTGAATAAGGTTTCAGATGCTGGTGCATGCACAAACCAATCACGAGTCTCCATGAGTGCTTCGTCCGGTATTTCAACCCGATAGCGGATGGGGGCATCAGGTTTTAAATAAATCGGACGCGCAAATTTTACCTGACCGTGTTGAACAATAATTTCTGCTTGCATGGTATTATCCTTCCGTTGTGACCTGACCAGCTTTCAGCATATAGGCTTTACCAGTATGCGGGCAAGTTGCCCTCCCGTCACCGGTCAGGGGTAAGTCCAGCTTTTCACCGTATTCGCTCATCCAGCCAATCTGTTTGGCAGGTACACCGACCATAAGCGCGTAGGCAGGTACATCTTTGTTGACCACGGTACCTGCGCCAATAAAGGCATATTCGCCGACGCTGACACCACAAACAATGGTGCAATTCGCGCCCAAGGTAGCACCCCGCTTCACCACGGTATTGCGGTATTCATCCTTACGCTCCACTAATGCCCGTGGGTTATAGACATTGGTAAACACCATGCTAGGGCCGCAAAATACGCCATCTTCTAGTGTTACATTGTCATACACCGAGACATTGTTCTGCACTTTGCATTGGTTGCCGATCACTACTTTGTTGCCGACAAAGACGTTTTGCCCAAGTGAAACGCCATGACCAATACGTGCGTCACCACAAACATGCGCCCAGTGCCAAACGCGGCTACCTGCACCAATCTGTGCGCCATCATCAACAATGGCAGTGGGGTGGATGAAGATGTCAGTCACGTTTAGTATTCCAGTGGAAGGGAAATGGTTTTGCCATCACGGGCAGACAGATAAGCCGCGATCAGCATTTCCAGTGACTTCAAGCCTTCACGCCCGTCAGTTTCCGGTTCAGCCAGACCACGCATCACATCCACCACATTTTTGTAGTACAGCGGATGCCCAAAACCATATACCGACGTAGTTTCATAGTTCGCGCTCTGGGTTTGTGCATCATAATCACGGGGTTCGTCAAACTGCCACAGTTGAATGTCATTAACGGCGACTCCGCCGATACGCACCGTACCTTTTTCACCCAATATGGTGATTGAGCCTTCCAGATTTTGCGGGTAAGTGAGCATGGTGACACTCATCGAGCCTAATGCGCCGTTGCGCCAGCGCACATTCAAGACACCCGTATCTTCCACTTCAATGTCACGGGTGGTGCTCATCATCGCTTGGACTTTATCGACTGGCCCAATCAGCCAATCCAGTAGATCGACGTAATGGCTCGCTTGGTTCATGAACGCGCCACCATCAAATTCCCAAGTGCCGCGCCATTTGGCTTGGTCATAATAGGCTTGTGGACGTGTCCAGAATACGTTGAGGTGAACCATGTGAATTTTGCCGAAACGCTTCTCTTCAACCGCTCGTTTGAGCAATTGCAACGTCGTGTTACGGCGATTTTGCTTGACCACGAACAGGCGTACCCCAGCTTCATCACAGGCTTTGACCATGCGTACACCGTCAGACCAACGGGTTGCCATCGGCTTTTCGGTAATGACGTGTACACCGTGTTTGGCTGCGAGAGCTGCTTGATCGGCGTGAATGCCACTGGGTGTGCAAAGACTGACAAGATCAGGCTTGTGTTGCACCAGCATGGCTTCCATAGAAGTGTAAGCAGGTACATCATATTGGTTGGCATAAGGCGTGGAATGTGCAGGGTTAGTGTCACACACCGCGACCAATTCAAAATTATCAGCGTGCTTATCGAGTGAGCCGAAATGGTTTTTGGCGATACGCCCACAACCAACAATGGCAATACGTAGTTTACGGTCAGTGATAGTAGGAAAATTCATGATTACAACCGCCATACAGTAATGTGGAGAGCCTGCAACGCCGCAGGATCGTACAAGGATTTGATGTCTGCCATCACCGGTTTGCAGCCACGGAGTAGGGCGTGTAGTTCTTGTGGTTTTAATCTAGCAAATTCATTGTGCGAGACAGCAACTACCAGCGCATCTACCGGAGCTTGTGGTGTTAATTGAGTCAGCTTAACGCCGGGGTATTCTGCTGCTACCTCTTCAGCATTCGCCCAAGGGTCAGTAACTACCGTCACCACACCGAAATCCTCCAGCTCACGAATAATGTCGATCACCTTGGAATTGCGGATGTCAGGGCAGTTTTCCTTGAATGTGACACCCATTATGCCAACCCGCGCACCGTTCGGGTTTACACCATTCTGGATCATTTTTTTGACAGTAGTACGCGCTACGTAACGCCCCATGTTGTCGTTGATGCGCCGCCCGGCAAGGATAACTTGCGGGATATAGCCCAACTTTTCGGCTTTGTCGGTGAGGTAATAGGGATCAACACCGATGCAGTGCCCACCCACCAAGCCGGGGCGGAAGGGCAGAAAATTCCATTTCGTTCCGGCGGCTTCCAATACGCTAACGGTATCAATGCCCATCCGTGAGAAAATGACACTCAACTCATTCATCAATGATATGTTTAGGTCGCGCTGGGTGTTTTCAATGACTTTAGAGGCTTCTGCGACTTTGATGCTGGATGCTTTGTGTGTGCCAGCTTTGATAACGCGGCGGTAAAGTGCATCCACGTAATCTGCCGCTTCAGGTGTAGAGCCGGAGGTGACTTTCTTGATAGTGGTTAGTGTGTTTACTTTGTCGCCGGGGTTAATCCGTTCGGGTGAGTAACCTGCAAAGAAATCCACGTTAAATTGTAGCCCAGAAACCCGTTCAATGACTGGAATGCAATCTTCTTCAGTAGCACCGGGGTAAACCGTCGATTCGTAGATCACCACATCACCACGCTTGATGATTTTACCAATACTTTCACTGGCTTTGATCAACGGGGTCAGGTCAGGGCGTTTATGCTCATCAATCGGTGTTGGTACTGTCACGATGAAAACATTAGCATCCCGCAAATCATCTAATTGTGTGGTATAACTTAAGTACTTCGCCGCTTGTAATTCTTCTGAGGTGGTTTCCAGTGTATGGTCATTACCGCTTTTGAGTTCCTCAATCCGGGCTTTATTAATATCAAAGCCGATAGTGGGGAGGATTCTGCCAAATTCGACTGCCAACGGTAGACCGACATAGCCCAAGCCGACAATAGCGAGAGTGGATTCTTCAATAGTTTTCATAGTGATTTTTAATCAGCTTGTTCAATGTTTAAAAAAATCAGCATAAGTTAACTGAATGCCTTGTTTCAACAGTGTCATTGCCTCACAGTTTTGAGCATTCAAGCGACTCACATCCCATCCTGCTTACCCGCATCAAACACAATTCTTTCTCAAACCCCACCACATTCATAATCGTTTCTGCCAGTTCCCGAATCGTCACATCCTGCCCTGTGCCAATCTTCAGCAACGACCCCGCATAGCCTTGTTCCATCAAAAACACACAGGCAAGAAGTAAACTTTCCTAACTGCGCCCATACACATCTTCAAACCGCACAATATCATCCTCACCTAGATAACTACCCGACTGCACCTCAATAATCTCTAAAGGCAGTTTTCCAGGATTGCTGAGGGAGTGAATTTCACCCAATGGGATGTAAGTCGATTGATTTTCAGTGAGTAGCAATGTTTTATCTCCACAACGTACTTCAGCCGTGCCACTCACCACAATCCAATGTTCAGCACGATGATGATGCATTTGTAATGAGAGTTTTGCGCCCGGCTTTACCATAATGCGCTTAACCTGAAAACGCCCACCACCATCAATGCAATCATAGGTTCCCAAGGGCGATTGACTTCACGGTGAATCGTTGCTTCGGGGCGTTGCTGGGTTTGGAGTTGGCCTACAATGTGTTTCACATCTTGAACTTGATCGCGATGTGCTACCAAAACTGCATCTTTGGTTTCTACTACGGTTAGGTTTTCTACACCGACCAAGGTGACTAAGCGACTTTCAGCGTAAACGAGGTTGTTATTCGCATTATGGGTGAGGGTGTCGCCACGTAGGACATTATTATTCTCGTCCTGTTGGCTGACTTCCCATACCGCCGACCAAGCACCCACATCACTCCAACCTGCATCGAGTGATATGACAACTGCGTCTTTGGTTTTTTCCATGACCGCATAGTCAATGGAAATTGAAGGGCAGGCTGAAAAAGCAGTTTGATCTAATCTTACAAAATCAACATCGTGATTAGGATGAGCTAAGGCTGCTTGGCACTGTTGTAAAACATCAGGTTGATGTTCAGCTAATGCTGCTAATAGGCGCTCTGCCCGAAATAAGAACATGCCACTATTCCACAAATACTCACCGCTATGGATATAGGCAGTAGCCGTTGCTGCATCTGGTTTTTCCACGAAGGCTGCTACCCGCTTGGCAGTTAGTCCTGCAATATTTGCACCTTGTTGGATATAGCCATAGCCCGTTTCTGCACGCTGCGGGACGATGCCAAAGGTTGCCAAATAGCCCTCGTTGGCTGCTTGGGCGGCTGCTTGAATGGCCTGTTCAAGCGCCATTTTATCTTGGATGACATGATCAGCAGGCAAAACCAGCATCAGTGCATCCGCTTTACCTTGTTGAGAAAGATAAACTGCCGCTAAAGCAATAGCGGGAGCGGTATTGCGTCCAATGGGTTCAAGCAAAATGCCTTGATGCTTAAGATTTAGAGTGCTTAACTGTTCTGCCACCATAAAGCGGTGTTCTTCATTACAAACAATCAACGCATCTTCAAGTTTTGGAATACCCTGTAAACGTTGTAAGGTATTTTGAAATAAGGTCAGTTCATCAACCATTGGCAAAAACTGTTTAGGACGCAGCTGCCGTGACATCGGCCACAAGCGTGTGCCAGAGCCGCCTGATAAAATGACGGGAATGATTGAAGTCGTTGTCATAGGTTTTTTATTAACTGACTAATTTCTTGAGTTTTATTCTGCATTAATTTGGCATCGCTGCGACTTTCTACATTCAAGCGCAATACCGGCTCGGTATTAGAGCCGCGCAAGTTAAAGCGCCAATTCGTAAAAGCCATACTCAAACCGTCGGTAGTGTCAATCAGTGGGAATTGCCCTTCGGCTGCGCTCAGGGTTCGAGAGGCAGCAGCATGTGGGCTGAGCGAAGTCGAAGCCCCTGCAAAATGCTCACGCACGCATTGAATACTCTGCGCAACATCAGCCACCCGAAAATTTATTTCGCCGCTGCAAGGATAGGCTGCCATACGCTCGCCAACTAATTGGGAGAGTGTTTTACCTGTTGTACAAAGTAATTCTGCAACTAATAGCCAAGGAATCATTCCACTATCGCAATAGGCAAAATCACGGAAGTAGTGGTGGGCGCTCATTTCACCGCCATAGATCGCATCCTCAGCACGCATACGCTCTTTAATAAAAGCGTGCCCAGTTTTGGACTGAATGGGTAGACCGCCGTTTGCTTCTACAATATCCACCGTATTCCAAGTTAAGCGTGGGTCGTGGATGATTTTTGCGCCTGGCTGTTTTTGTAAAAACGCCTCTGCCAGCAAACCAACGATATAGTAGCCTTCGATAAAATTGCCATTTTCATCAAATAAAAAGCAACGGTCAAAGTCCCCATCCCATGCAATCCCCATATCGGCTTGATGGGCTAATACGGCATTACTGGTATCTGCACGGCACTCAGGCAAGAGGGGATTGGGGATACCATGTGGGAAACTACCATCAGGCTCGTTATGTAGTTTGATGAGTGTAATCGGCACTCGCAGGCGTTGAAATTCTGCCTCTAAGGCATCGACAACATGCCCTGCTGCACCATTACCTGCATTGACCACTAGTTTAATAGGTTTGAAGTTGCCTAGATCAACATAGCTTAATAAATGTCGTACATAAGCGGCTAAGCAGGCTTGCTGAGTGAGTGTGCCGCGCTTAGTGATCGGTGAGAAGTGATTAGTTTCAGCCAATTGCTGAATAGCCTGTAAGCCCGTATCGCCACTGATGGGTTTAGAGCCTTCGCGCACTAGCTTCATGCCATTGTAATCCAGCGGATTATGGCTAGCAGTGACTTCAATGCCACCATCAACACCGAGGTGAAAAGTGGCAAAGTACACTTCTTCCGTACCGGTCATGCCAAGGTCGATTACATCAGCGCCAGCATCCATCAAGCCTTGGGCAAGAGCTTGTTTGAGTGCTTCTGAGGTGAGGCGTACATCGCCACCCACCACAACTGTTTTGCCTTCACCTAAAAATTCACCATAGGCTCGACCAATCCGATAAGCAATCTCATTATTAAGCTCAGAGCCGAGCTTACCGCGGATGTCATAGGCTTTGAAACAGGTTAGTGTCATCTTCGCTGAATACCTTCAGTACTTAATAAAGCCCAAACGCTCAAGAGTCAGTAGCACCTTATGGGCACACTCATCTGGCGTGATTTCACTAGTATCCAATTTCAACTCTGGTGTTTCTGGTGCTTCATACGGATCATCAATTCCCGTAAAGCCCTTCACTAAGCCCGCTCGTGCCTTAGCATATAAGCCTTTCCGATCTCGTCGTTCGCATTCTTCAATGGGAGTCGCCACATGAATCTCAATAAACCCACCATAATTCTCAACTAGTTCACGCACTTCACGGCGCACAGCAGAATAGGGGGCAATCGGCGCACAAATGGCGATTCCACCATTTTTGGTGATTTCACTAGCGACAAACCCAATCCGGCGGATATTTAGATCACGGTGTTCCTTGGAGAAACTCAGCTCGCTAGAAAGATTCTTTCTGACCACATCGCCGTCCAACAAAGTCACCGGTCGCCCACCCATTTCCATGAGTTTCACCATCAATGCATTAGCCACAGTTGATTTACCTGACCCAGATAGACCCGTAAAAAATACTGTAAAGCCTTGCTGATGGCGAGGAGGGTAGGAGCGGCGCAGTTCATTAATCACTTCTGGATAGGAAAACCAGGTAGGTATTTCCAGTCCTTGGCGTAAACGCCGTCTGAATTCAGTACCGGAAATGTTTAAAACGATTTCGCCTGCTTGAACTTCTGATTCAGGCAAGTATTCAGCGCGATCTTGCACATAAACCATATTTTCAAAGGAAATAATCTTAATGCCGATTTCATCTGCAAATTCTTGAGCTAATTGTTGTGCTGCATAAGGCTCATAAAAGTCTTGGCCTTGGCTATTCTTACCCGGCCCCGCATGATCACGACCAATAATAAAGTGAGTGCAGCCGTAGTTTTTGCGAATCAAGGCATGCCATACCGCCTCACGCGGCCCCGCCATCCGCATGGCTAAATGCAGCAAGCTTAAAAAGGTGGTCTGCTCTGGGTAGTGCTTAATCAGCTGCTCATAGCAACGCACCCGCGTGAAGTGGTCAATATCACCCGGCTTAGTCATGCCCACCACTGGATGAAGTAATAGGTTGGCTTCTAGCTCGCGTGCAGCTCTAAAGGTCAGTTCTTGATGCGCACGATGCATCGGATTACGTGTTTGGAAGGCAACTACTTTATGCCAACCTAGTTTTTTAAATAAAGCTTTTAGCTCTGCCGGTGTATGCCGATGCTGACGATAATCATAATGTTGAGGCAGCTCAACAGCTTCTATCGTGCCACCCAGATAAACAGCGCCTGCCTTATGCTGTAAATAATAAATGCCAGGGTGTAAGAGATCATTGCTGCCAAAAACTTTCTCAGCTTCCAGCGCTTTATTCGGCGTCCAAATAGATTCAACTTGCAGGCGCGCCAATAAAACCCCCTCTGGGTCACGCAACTCTATTTGTTCGCCAGTTTGAGTTTTTTCAGCAAAAGCAGCGCTCACATCTAAAGTAATAGGCATTGGCCACAAACTGCCATCAGCCAAGTGCATATGCTCAATGACACAATCATAATCCTGCTTAGTTAAAAAACCTTTTAAGGGCGCAAAAGCACCACATAATAGCATTTCAAGATCGCAAACTTGGCGAGGAGTCAGATCCCAGCTTAATTTATTGTTGTTGTTCATCACTTATTATCATTTGCGTTTGCGAAGAGGGTTCATTGTGCAGAAAAACACCGAAAAGGAAGGCGAAGAAAACAGCGTTTGCAGGTGTATGTAGACCAAAGTCTGTTAGGCTATAAAGTAGTGCTAATAAAATGCCTACCCCCGCACCTGTTTTTAATAATTTAAATCCAGAGCTTTTATCTTGCCAAAGTTGGCGCCAACGCCAACTATAAATGAGTATGAGCGCTCCAATCATTAAAGCCCCAAACAAACCTAGGTCTAATAATAATTCTAAATAATCATTATGCGTATGATTAACAAAGGCATTAATACTGGTAGGCTGGTAGTTCTGATAGACTTGTGGGGTTGTCCCAGGCCCTGAGCCAAAAGGGGAAAAATTTTGAATAGCATTGAAAGTTGTACTGTATAAAGTCCAGCGTAAATCACCCAAGGCTGCCTGTGGTGCTAAGCGATCAGCATAAGTAATAGTGACAATCTGCTGCAGAACCTTGAATTGAATAGCTAAAGCTAGAGTTAATAAGATAAAGCGTAAAGCAAAAATCGGAGCAGCTACTCTTTTGCGAATCTCTGGCGTGGTCATTGCCCAGAAAGACAAGAAAATACTAAGAATTAATAAAGCTGCTCCGGTTCTAGATGTCGTTAATAGCGGGGTAAACGTAAGTGCTAACGAAACTAGACCAAAAATAGTAGCGAGGATGATTTTAAGGGTGATACCAATATTTTGACTAAGTATAGCCATCATCATTAAGCCAATAGCTAAAGGCTCTGTCATCTCCATAAACGCCACAAAATGATTTTGGTTAATATAAGTGCCTAGCGGTATTCCACCTGACCAAATTCTAAAGAATAACTCTTGGTCTTGAATAAAGTACTGCCCCATGCTTAAAAGGGCTTGGCCAAAAGCCACTAATAATAATATACAAACTAAAAACGTAAGCTTACGCTCAGATAGGCTAATAGCTGTTAAGAAGATTCCTAAAGGGGCTAGTAAAGCTAATAAGCCGGCTATGGTTCGAGTGGGTATTAAGGATAAAGCTTGGTAATTCCAACTAGCGATTGCAGGGTTGAGCCACCCAAGATGCTCGGTATAAAAAGAGCGGCCAGGCAAGTTTTCCCATAAGGAGCTTGGAATGGGTATTAAATAGATTAAGGCGACAACTGTGCTAGCAACTAAAAACCAAGCTACAGGTTTCTGTAAGCGACCTTTGTGTAGATTGCCCCAAAAGATAATGAGCAGTAAGACAATGCCAAGCAACTCTATGATCATTAGTGCTAAAGAGGTTTTGCCACTACGAATGAGCGGTGCAAATAAAATTAGCGCTGAAGCAATGAACACTAATAAGTATTCTTGAAAGGCACGCATTAGGTTTTACATCCTTCAGGCAAAGTTTTTAAACCTTTTTCTGGGTTGCCTCTTTCTTTCCAATACTTAAATAAAATCAAATTCGTTGAACAGCGGCTAGGCCAGAGTAAATTCGCACGCTCCGCCATCCGATCAGCTTCTGTCGTTTTACCTTGGCGTAAATAAATGAGGGCTAGTTGGGTGGCTGCTCCGCCATGAGTAGGATCTCGTAGTAGAGCTTTAGATGCTGCTTGCTCCGCTTTACTCAAATTATTGCCTAACAAGGCACGTTCAGAGGCTGCGGTTAGTTGATCTGCACCCAAAACTCGCCATTGATCCGTCAATGCACTAGGTGGAGTTTTCGACTCAACAAAGTCATAAGGTACAATTCCACCCAAACAAAAGGCCACGCTTAGCCAGGCTAAGCCACAAGCGATTAATAAGGTTAGTATTTTTCTTAGAAAAAATGGCATGTTTTAAAAACGCTACCGCTCTACCGTGTACAAGACAGCATCAGAATTTAGGTTAAGTTTGAGAACTGGGGTAAAATTTGTTGTTATAAGAATTGCTCAGAGCCAACAGCATGGCGAATTGTCCAGAAAAGTTCAGATAATAGCAAGACTAGGATTGCAGATTGTGAATTTGTAACAGTAAAAACGGTCTGGGAATAAGTGCTTTATGTCATAATATGAATTGATTTTCAGCGCTTGATTGATCCCCTATGCTTTATTTGTACCACAGTAATCGTTTAGAGAGTTTAGCTCACAGTTTTGCAGAACATTTAGCTCAGCCTATGCAAAATCTCTTTGAACCGACTCCAGTAATCGTACAAAACGCAGGCATGGGACGCTGGCTATCGATGCAGCTAGCGCAGCACACTGGAGTTGCGGCGAACGTAAAGTATTTATTTCCTGCTGAGCTAACTTGGGATTTGTTAGGCAGGGTTTTAACTATCCCAGAACATAATCCTTGCTCAGTTGAGGTGTTGCGCTGGCGACTGTTGCAAGAGTTTCTGCAGAATGCAGCATTGCACCAAACTTCTTTAGGGCATTATTTACAATCTGATCAAGATGATAGTGCTTGGCAACTTGCTCAGCAGGTCGCAAGTGTGTTTGATGGTTATCTGTTTTTCAGGTCTGATTGGGTTCGAGATTGGGAAAAGCAGACGACTCCTGAGAATTGGCAAGAAAAACTTTGGCAGCTAGTCATTGGCGATAAGCATTTAGAGCATTGGGTTAATCTACAGAGCCGCTTTTTACATGAGCTTGAAAATTTCCCTACTGAAAAGTTACCGCCGCATATTATTTTTTTTTCTATTCCTGCTTTATCGCCTGCTTATATTGAGTTGATTGCAAAAGTGGCTGAGCGGGTGGATATCCATTTTTTTATGATGAATCCGTCGATACATTATTGGGGCGATATTGAATCGAATAAGCGCCGCATATGCTATAAACCTACCGAGCAAGATTATGTGATGGTGGGTAATCCCTTGCTAGCTTCATGGGGAATACAAGGGCGCGATTTTATTGAAATCTTGAGGAATTCAGAGCCTTATCCGCAGGAATTAGAAAATTTCCTTGAACCTGAAATTGATAGCCTGCTGCAGATTATCCAGAACGATATTCTGAATTTGGAAGATATTCCTAAAGTTGAAGAGATTAAGCACAGCTTTGCATATGATCAATCCATCTGCGTGCACTCTTGCCATTCGCCCATGCGCGAGGTGGAAGTGCTTTATGATCAGCTGTTAGCCATTTTAGAACGCCATCCTGATTTAAGTGCAGCTGATGTGGTCGTGATGTCGCCCGATATTAATACTTATGCACCCTTTATTGAGTCAGTTTTCCATAGTTCAGTGGTGTCTTTGCCTTTTAGTATTGCTGATCAACGTTTTTCGCAAGCGATGACGATTAGCTCAGCTTGTGCGCAATTGTTGGAACTACCTCAAGGCCGGTTTGAAGCGGAAAGTATTTTCACCCTGCTCGAATATGCTGAAATTCGTGAGCATTTTGGTTTGGATGAAGCCCAAGTCCAGCAATGCCGTGAATGGGTAAGGGCGGTGAATATTCGTTGGGGAGTGGATGCTGAGTTTCGCCAGCAGTTCGCACGTCAAAGTACTTTTGAACATACCTGGATGTATGGCTTAGATCGCTTGTTACTTGGGTATGCTTTACCTGGACATCAGTTGCTAGGTGGCGTTTTACCCTATAACGAATTGGAAGGCAGCCAAGCTTTAGTCTTAGAGCGTTTCCAGCAATGCTTACATATTTTGTTTTCGACTTCTAAATGGGCAACACAACGTGCAACTTTGGATGATTGGGGAGCACGTTTTGGAACTATTGTTGAACAGCTCTTCCCACGGGAGGCTGAAACACAAACCGTCTATAAGGGCATTGATAAAGTCTTAAACAGTGCACAACTTGCTGGTTTTACAGAGCCAGTCGCTTGGTCAGTATTTAAATCGGCCCTACGACGTGAATTAGAGCAAGCCAGTCAAGAGTCGGGATTTTTAGGGCAGGGGATTACGTTCTGTAATTTAATGCCGATGCGTAGCGTGCCGTTTCGGGTAGTTGCGCTGTTGGGCATGCAAGATGGTGGCTTTCCGCGTCAAGATAATCGTTTGAGCTTTGATTTATTAGCTACTGATAAAAAGCGTAAAGGTGATCGTTCACGGCGTGAGGAAGATCGCTATTTATTTTTAGAAAGTCTATTGTCGGCGCGCGACTATTTCTATATCAGCTATATCGGGCAGAGTATTCAAGACAATAGTGAAGTGATGCCTTCGGTCTTGGTCAGTGAATTACTGGATTATTTAGAAAAACGCTTTGGTTTAACAGCTGAGCAAATTATTACCCGCCATCCGCTACAAGCGTTTAGCTTACGCTATTTCCAAGCAGGGGCGCTCTTTACCTATGCCAAAGATTATCTGGCTTTGCAGCAGCCTCAGGCGGAGAAAAAGATTGCTGCCCATTTTTGGGATAATCCCCACTTGCCTGAGCCTGATGAGCAATTGCGTCAAGTCAGTTTGAATGAGCTAATTCAATTCTATCGCAATCCCGCCCGAGTGTTTTTGCAGCACCGATTTGATTTACGGCTGACTGAGGTGGCTGATGAGCTAGCAGAACGTGAGCCGTTTGCGCTTGAGGCATTTACCGATAGCCTGATTAGCGAACAGGCACTGCGGCATTTGCAACAAGGCGGGGAAGCTTGGCAAGTTCAGCCAGTGTTGCGGGCGCAAGGCTTATTACCGCATGGGAAGCCGGGTGAGTTGCTGTTTGAGCAGCAGATCGAACAAGTACAAACTCTGTTTGAAAAGCTTCCCAAACCGGCCGAGCAACGTACTCTTGATCTAAATCTCGACTTGGGCGCGTTTAGTTTGCATGGGCAGGTTACTTCTGTGAGTGCTGCAGGCATTCAGCTCTACCAGTTCGGGCATTTGGGTGTTTGGCAGTGGGTAAGTGTGTGGATTCAGCATTTAGCTTTGAATCTTTGTGAACGTCCAGCTAATTGGGTAGCAAGTACTCAGCTTTATACGGTCGACAAAATTTGGCAATTAACCGAACTACCCGATGCGGCCGCAGAGCTTGAATGGCTGTTAGAAGGTTATTGGTTAGGTTTACAGCAGCCCTTAAACTTTTTCCCAAAAGCAGCTTGGCAGATGGCAGCAAAAGGTGTGGATGCTGATGCCCAAAAAGCTTTAAAAGCTGGCCAAGATGAATGGGTTGGGAATAACTATCACGCGGGTGAAGCTTCTAAGCCTGAATACTGCCTGCTTTATCGTGGCCGCCATCCTATCGAAGAGCAGCCTGAGGATTGCCTTGAATGGGCACAACGCGTCTTTGGGCGCTTAATGGCTTTGCGCAAAGAGCTGTAAAAAATCTTACAACTCTTCTGGCTAGCTTTAAGCCATAGCGCTTAGTGCGACTTTGCGTGCGGTTGCAAAGTCAGTTTTGCCGCTGCCTAACTTCGGTACAGCTTCCACTTCATAGATTTCTGCCGGAATCATCAGCGGATTCATACCGGCTTCGATCAGCTGCTTTTTCACGGCTTTGGGGTCGTGTTCGCCCCCGATTAAGAGTACAACTTTCTCGCCCTTTTTCTCATCAGGGAAATTGACTGCGACTAAATCTAGCTCGGGGTCTTTGAGTGCTTGGCGAATGGTGTGCTCAACCGCAGTCAGGCTAACCATTTCACCGCCCAATTTGGCAAAGCGTGAATAGCGATCAACGATGGTTAAGAAGCCATCTTCATCTAAATGGCCTTTATCACCCGATTTGTACCAACGCTGACCGGCAATTTCGATCACAGCTTCAGCGGTTTTCTCTGGGTTTTTCAAATAGCCTTTCATGACTTGCGGGCCACCGATGAGGATTAAACCATCAGTGCCAGTGGGTAATGGTTCCAGCGTTGCTGGGTCAACAACACGGAAACTAGTACCGGGTAAGGGCATGCCTACCGTGCCATCACGAGTGCCGGGTTGGACGCGCCAGTTATTCGGGTCGAGTTTATCAGGCACATTCACACTTGCTACGGGTGAGGTTTCGGTCGTGCCATAGCCTTCTAAAATGGCTTTATTAAAGCGCTGGCTAAAGAGTTGGCGTACTTCGGGGGGTAATTTTTCAGCGCCCGCGACCACATAGCGCAAAGAGTCAAGCATCAGTGGATGCACCCGCTGATTGCGTGCATATAAACGTAGGAAGGTAGCAGTACCAAACAGCACTGTCGCTTCATACCGCGCAATGCCTTTAGCGATATTCACTGCATCGGTGGGATCAGGGTGGCAAACAATCGGAATACCTTCCGACAGCGGCATAAAGGTACTCGCCAATAAGCCGAATGCATGGAAAGCAGGTAAAGTCCCCATCAAGACATCATCTTCACGGGTATTCAACATATCGGCAATTTGGCGCGAATTAATCGCTAAATTGCGATGGGATAACTCCACCCCTTTGGGTGCACCTTCACTGCCACTTGAAAACAGAATAGCAGCCGTCGCGTCCATGCTCACTTGGCGTAGATATAAGCCTTGTAACATACGCGTCGGTGTGAGTATCACTGCAATCATGGTGCGCATTAGCTGGAGTTTAGTCATGCCAGCTTTTAAATCTTCCATGTATACCAAATCCAGATTCGGCAGGGCAGCCACGATATCAATACCGCGTTCCAGCAATTTTTTCAGGAACAGTTTTGAGGTATAGAGGGTTTTTAATTCAGCTTGTTCAGCCGCGCTCGCCAAAGCTTCAGCGCTGGCGGTGTAGTTGAGGTTAACTACCGTTTTGCCCAAAGTCAGCACGGCCATATTCGCAATCGCACTGCCACTACTGGTCGGCAGTAATATCCCAATATTTTGCTCAGGGCTGCGATGGCGGATGATATTGGCAAAGCTAAATACTGCCGTCATAAAGCGATTATTGCTTAATGGTTCGCCAGTAACATCGGTAGCGGCCATGCGGAAACTTAAGCGCTTAGCCGAGCGTACCCAACTAACCGGAATCGGGTCGATGATAGAAGAGTAAGCTTCCCACGAAGTAAAAGACAGATCGAAAATATGCTGTTTTAATTCATAAGCAGGCGTGCTGCTTGGCAAAGCTTTGCCGAAGGAAACAATAATATCGCGCTTCAAGCCCGATTGACGTGCTGCCCTTAAGAAACCACTTGAGCGCGAGAAGCGACTGCCCCACAAACCATGTAAATAGAACGGAATAATCGTTGCATCGGTGCCTTGCGCTGCTTTTTCATAGCCGCGTTTAAATTCAGATAATTGCCCGGTGCGGCTAATCGTGCCTTCTGGGAACAAGCAAACCATTTCGCCTTTTTGTAAGAGCTTAGAGATTTCAACAATCGAATCCGCGCTAGAGCCACTGGTGATCGGGATAACGCCAAATAAGTCCAACATGCCTTTTAAGTACCAGCGCTCATAATAGCCGCGCTCCATCACAAAACGGACTTGGCGTGGGCAAGCCATTTGCACCAAAGCCCAGTCAATCCAGCTAATATGATTGCCCAGTAACAGGACGCCACCGCGAGTAGGTAAGTTTTCAAAACCAATCACTTTTAAGCGGTAGGCTGCATGGAAAAAGCGGCTAGCCACAAAGCGTAATAAGGACTGCGGCAATTTGTAGACGGTATAAAGCGCGCCAGTGATAGCGACAAATTTTAGTAGGGTAAATAAATGTTCGCTACCGATCCCATACCAAGCTAAAACCATCGCAGTCACTAAAAATAGTAACATGGCTGCGGTGCTGACCAAGTTGTAGGCGGCTAGTACTCGTCCTAATTGCTGAGTTGGCGAGTGGTATTGCATTAAGGCGCTGAGCGGAACCATGAAGAAGCCGCCCATAATCCCAAGGAAGAGGAAGTTAGCTGCTTGGAACCAAGAGTTTTCAAACCAAGTAATCAATGCAACGCTCAGCATCACGCCCAAGGCGCCGACTGGAATTAAGCCGGTTTCAATATGGGTGCGTGATAAGCGCCCCGCCCAGAGCGAACCTAAAACAATACCCACACCCGCACAGGCCATTAAGGCTTGTACGAGTGCGACATTGGTCATGCCCAAATGTTCTTTGCTATAAGCAGGATAAGTCGCCAAGATCACCTGAGCCACTGCCCAGAACACCGATAAGCCCACAATCGACAACCAAACTAGCTGATTACCTCTAACCCATTTAAAAGTGGATAAGCCTGTTTTGCCTTTTAAGTGATCCTGCCAAACATATTTCATCTCAGGGTCAGTACTGCGTGTGGTGGGTAATTGATACGCACACCAGATTTCAAAGCCAGTGATAATAACTAGCAACCAACCTAAGGGCGCGAAGCTTTGCAGGATGCCTTCAGCCTTATCGAAGGTTTGATAATTAGGCAGGAATAACTCAAATAGAATCGAGAACACCAAAGTACCCAGCATAATTGCCAAAGTCACAGTGGATTGGGCAAACGCATTGCCTTGTGGTAGCTGTTTATCACCCAAAATTTCGCGGATATAGCCCATTTTTGCAGGTGAATAAAAAGCGCTGCGAATAGCTAATATAAAGGTGAGCGCGAAGCTAAACCAGAACCAGCCGAGGTAATAACTAACCGTAATAATGATAGCAATCGCTAAACCAGCCCATGCACTGTAGCGCATGACTTGGACTTTCGGATATTTGTCGGCTAAAAATCCGGTAGGTGTGAACAACAAAATAAACGGCAGTAAAATCAAAGCATTGACCAAGGTCGACAAGATGATTTGCTCTTGGCCGTCATACAACTTGAACACAGTGTTCTGAATTAGGATTTTATGCCCTAAATCCACAAAGGCATTCAAAAACACCATCGTGATAAAGGCAAAAAAACCACGGGTGTGCAACACGTCCCACATGGATAGTTCTCCGAAATTAACTTGTTATTTTATCAATGCGCACACCCTACGTTTTTTTGCAGAATCTGCCAATCGGAAGAGATGAGGTAGCAAGGCTCGCTACTTTAAGTCTTGCCTCAACGCTGTAAGTTAGCACATTTACCAAAAAATGAGCTGAAGGCTTAGCGATAGGGGGCAGCTTGAACCACTAAAGCCCTCATCTGCTTATTGGATCGACTGTTAAAATCAGAAGATTGGGTTGGGTCATGACGGTTTTTGGTGCTTGAGTGGTTCTCACATGAGCGTGAGTGATTTTGCAGTAGGGAGTTTTGCTATGGCTTTTGTAGTTGATCACGGGGAAGTGGCTTCATAAGCAGGGCAGTATGTTCCAAGCCCTGCTGTTTGGTAAGGCATGTTGAGCTTATTGTTATTGGGTGACTGAATCCATCCAAGCAAACAATTCTGCTAGATCGTAATCACCGGAGTGTGGTCTTTCCCAAGCTAGCTCAAAGTTCATGTTTGCAACTAGGCCGGTATTCATGAGTTTGGTATAAAGATTCACAGGTACTGTAAAGGCGGTATCCCAATCTTTGGTGCCATGACGGATATACCAATTCTTGGCGAGCGTTGAACCATCTTTACCAATAAAGTTCATCGGATTCATCAGGTAAACTCGGTCTTTGATGTTCTGGGGTACAGTCGATCCGGGGTTTAATCGGTTGGCGACGTAATCGGTAAA
Source organism: Thiolinea sp. (assembly GCA_049290875.1). Classification (GTDB taxonomy): domain Bacteria; phylum Pseudomonadota; class Gammaproteobacteria; order Thiotrichales; family Thiotrichaceae; genus Thiolinea. The sequence continues at coordinate 31,633 of JBATOI010000024.1, read as the reverse complement.
GACATTGATATCAGTGTCGCTGCTGCCAAATAGGTTGTTTTCAAAAGAGCCACCCGGACGCATCGGCGCCGGATCACCCGGATTGCCCAGCCAGTCAAACGCCGGTGGATTCTTGATCGGAGCCCAGCGCCCGACATAAGAGACATAGGCATTGAAATTAACGGCAGTAGCCTTGCCATTTTTAACCGTCAGCCAAGTCTTATCAGCAAGGCTTACGCCTTTGTCCAGTTGCTCCTGAGCGGATGCGAGCAAAAAGGATTTGATGTAATTCTCCATATTAGCCGTCGTAAGCGGTTGATTGTTATCCACGCGCCGTAAGGCCAGACCATTCAGGTAACTCGAATATAGAGCCATCAACTCACCCGAAATCTCCATTTGGGTGTCATCGAAGCCATAGACTGCTGCACCAGCAGCATCCGTATCAGTGTTGACCCGGTTATACAACCACTCATAGGCACTGTCAGCATTTTCCAGATCAATGATGGGACAAAATGCCGAAGCAGCAAATATATTATCTTTGGCATCGGCTGCCCCGATTTCCTTTAGATAAGGCTCAAACAGCGGATCGTTCCCAGAGCTACCGAGCAGGGATGACATAGCACCTCCCGCACTGGTTCCATTAGAAATGATTTTTTCAGCACTGCCGGGGATAGCGGCATCATTATGGCGCAGGTAACGCACCGCTGCTTTCAAGTCAACAATGCCTGCGGGTGCTTTACCAGTATATACGCCATTGACTTCGGCGTTATTACCGCGTGCACCAGCGGAAGCGACAATATAACCTTTAGACAGCGCAACCGCCGCTGAGGTGCTTCGGTCTGTTTCGTTACTGATGGTGAAATCTGTTGTGGCAAAAGTTAATGGTTTTGCCGGACGATAACCACCGACTAGGTTGGGGAAGAAGATAGGGGCGGTTTGGTTGTCTACCAGAGTGGTTGGCACATAAATATTCATGTACTGGTAGTTGCTGTCAGTCGGTTTATCGACATAAACAATATTCGTATAGGCGCGGTAGGAGACAGAGCTACCATCCACCGTGATGGTATTGAGAACATAAGCGTCTTTGTTAAATGCTAGGGTATCGACTGCCGTGACAGTATCACTATCGTTACAGCTACTGAGTAGTGCACAGGCAACACAGATTGCCAGTAAGCTTAACTTCATAGGTATGATTCCTTCAGTGGTTGTTCGGGGGTTATTGGACGTGTTTTCGACCCATTGCTGAATAGTGAAAACCTGCAAAGCTCTTATCCCACAGGTAGGGTAGGTGGCCTTGTTGGTATCCTTGGGGAGTGCAATGGTGGGTAGGGGAATGCGCCGATCTCTCTGCTATTGTGGGTCATGTAGCTTACCTCCTAAGCGTATTCCCTATGCAGCAGCCTAACGAGGGCAACAACAAGAAACAATACGGTATTGGTAAACGAATCGTTTCCTTTTGTGAACAATGAGGATATGAAGCGATGGAGCTTGTTTTCTAATGACCCGCACTAAGACTTTTGAGCATTAGACCAACGTTCCCATTCCGAAGGGCGTAAGCCATAACGCGCTAATACGCCTTCATGTAGCCGCCGCAACTCCTGAATGAGTAGCGCCTGCACTTCCTCAGATTCGGTGGTCTCTATACTTTGTACTGCTTCACGGATTAGGTCGAGTGGGTCGGTGTTTGGTGTCAATACCACCTCGCGAATTACACGCTTAATCAGCTCGCGATAGCGCAGCCGCAGCGGATCGGGTTCAGCCAAATTTTGTTTAAGGGCAAGGTATTCTTGGGTCGAGCGCTCATATGCCCATACGAACACATCCCGCAGCAATTCCACGCGAGTCATTTCATAAATACCCAAAATGGCTTGGCTATAAGTGTCTTCTGGCACGCCCAAAAAGGTCAATGGGCACAAGTTATGCTGCAACAGTGGCAGATTGGCAGCCAAGCGTGAGGTGCGTTTATTCACATCCGCAAAGGGTTGCAAATAGGGAAGATGCACCATTACAAAAAATGCCTGCTCAAACGGGTCATTGATTTGATTAGTTTTATCTAAGACCTGATCAAATTGAATGGCAATCTGTGGCGGCACATCCAAAGGGCGGAAGGTACTGTGGCTGATTTCCACCAAATGTTGGCGCAAACGGCCTTCATCCGCTGGGTTAGCTAGCAAGTTTTCCGCGAGCGCACTGTGCAAATTCATAATGGTGTAGCGGTTGAAGCCTGCGGTGCTGATATTGTCGATTAGCAGTTCAAGGGCAGATTTGTGGTTCAAGATCATTTGGGTTTCAGCGCGTGCTTTGCCAGCGGCGACTGTGCCTTGTTCAATCAGAGCGCGGGTATCAAGGCGCGAATAGGTGTTGCCTTCTAAGTGGCTGGACGCCCACGACAAATCAATCAATAAACGGTTGAGAATCGCTCGTCCATAGGTTCCTACGGGGCGGGTACTTGCACCCGTATTACCCATTTTGTGCAATTGCCGCCGCAATGATTCGGGCAAATAAGCACTGCGATTAGGCTGGTAACTGTCAAGGAAATCCCTCTGATAACCAATCGGCTTACGTGCCTCAATGGGTTGGTTAATGTAGGTCAGAATATCGCGGCTGTCGGCAGACAATGGAATAGGGCTGGGAAAATTGCCTTGCTGGTTAGACGTAACTACCGCCCGATAACGAATACTGCGCCCTTCTTTGTGACTCGTGATTTTGCCTGCTTGCAACCACTGACTAAGCCAACGTTGTGCACTACGGCGGGCAATATTGGGATGGTGTTGTAGCAACTCAGTCAGAGTCAATCCTGTGGTGGAGGTTGTGAGCGTGTTCAATAAAACTTGTTCAAGGTTCATGTGTGCTATCCGTGGCGCATATTGTGGCGCGAATCAATAACAATATTGGCGCTATTATGGCGCCAATACAGAATAAGCGCCATTGTAGCGAATGAGTTTTGTGAGTGGGCAAAAACTCGGTGTTAGCGTTAAGCCAGATGACGGAGGCAACGAGATGAATGATGAGAGGAAGTGGGGGGGCAAGTTTGTCATAATGAGCGGCAATAGCCCTATTACCCGTTGTACCGATTGACTGAAATGCTAGCCACTGAACTTCGCAAAATCATCCACATTGACATGGACTGCTTCTACGCTGCCATCGAGGCGCGCGATAATCCTGAATTGCGCGGCAAACCGTTAGCCGTCGGTGGTGCACCCGATGCGCGAGGTGTGGTGGCGACTTGTTCGTATGAAGCACGTAAATTCGGCGTGCATTCCGCCATGCCGATGAAAACCGCTGTGCGTTTGTGTCCGCAGATGATTCGCGTGCCGCCACGTATGGCGGTTTATCGCGAGGTGTCGCAGCAAATCCAAGCCATTTTTGCCGATTACACTGATTTGATGGAGCCGCTGTCGTTGGATGAGGCGTATTTGGATGTGAGTCGCGCCCGCCAGTATCAAGGCAGCGCCACATTGATTGCCAAAGAAATTCGCGTCCGCATTTGGCAAGAGCAACAACTCACCGCGTCGGCAGGTATTGCGCCGAATAAATTCCTCGCTAAAGTTGCTAGCGACTGGCACAAACCCAATGGGCAATATGTGATTCTGCCGCAAGCGATTGCGGAATTTATGCTGACCTTGCCCGTGAAGCGCATTCCGGGGGTGGGCAATGTCACGGCGGAACGTATGGCTTCGCTGGGCGTGAGAACTTGCGCGGATTTGCAGTCGTGGTCGGTGCAAAGGCTATGCGATGAATTTGGGCGCTTCGGCAGTCGTTTGTATGAACTGGCGCGGGGGATTGATTTGCGCTCGGTGAGTGTGGATAACAGCTATAAATCCATCAGCGTTGAAGATACGTTTGTTACCGATTTGCCAGATTTAGCGGCTTGCTATGCCGAACTGCCTGCTTTATTTATCGCCTTAGAACAGCGCCTTGCCAAAGCCCAACAGAGCCAGCGCTTAGTCCCGAAAAGCTTGTTGGTGAAAATCCGCTTTCATGATTTTGTCTTAACCACTGCCCAAACCACTAATTCTTTAGTCGAGGAGCGTTTATTTCTGCCATTGATTCAACAAGCGTGGGAGCGGCGGCGCGTTCCAGTGCGTTTGTTGGGGATTGGGGTGCATTTTGCCGAGCCTTGGGCGTTGGAGCAGTTGAGGTTGGAGTTGGTGTGAATGTTGATTTTAAAGTTAGCTCATCGCATTAAATTGATCTGATGTGCTCGTTAAGTAAATATGATCCGAACTCTCAAGCTTAAAGCGATTAAAAAAATGACTAACAACCCTATAAGCCATCATGTCTTCGTTGATTTTGAAAATGTTCGAAATCTCAATCTGGATTTATTAAAAGATAAGCCAGTTAATTTGTTGATTTTGTTGGGTGCAAAGCAGCACAACCTACCAATTTGCTTAGTTAAACAGTTGATGGAATTTAAAGAGCAGACGCAACTTATAGAAGTGAATGTATCTGGAAAAAATGCCCTAGATTTTGTCCTAGCTTATTACGTGGGTAAGCTCGCATGCCAAAATCCCAAGAATAGCTTTTACATCGTCTCTAAAGATAAGGGTTATGATGCATTGGTCGGCCACTTGAAAAATAATAAAATTAAAGCTCATCGTTATGATGACTTAAACCAAATACCCTTATTTGAGCAGCAACCTACCCGTAACAAACCAAAAGATGAGCCTAATAGCATTGACAGACTAACTGAGCTGCTAAAGCAAAGTGCCCGTAATAGACCTGCTAAGCGCCAATCTCTAATCACTTATGCAGATTCGGTTTTTGCAAAAAAGCTGGCAGCCAATGAAGTAGCTGGTTTGATCAACCAGATGCAACAGAAAAAGCTGATTAGCTTTGATGAGCATAACAAAGTGACTTATCATTTTTAGCTGGGGGTTTCACAACTTAGTACGCTTCCTTTAAAGCAAATCAGCCAACTCCCGCTGATAAACCCCACAATCGCCGATCTGCTGCCTTACCCAATCCGCATTATAATAAGTCTCCAAATAGCGCTCGCCGCTATCACAAAGCAAGGTCACTATCGAACCACGCTCGCCGCGTTGTTGCATTTCACGCCCTATTTGTAATACACCATACAAATTCGTACCCGTCGAAGGCCCGACTTTGCGCCCCAAGCGATGTTCCAGCCATTGCATCGTGGCAATGCTAGCGGCATCGGGAATCCGGCGCATTTCATCAATAACGCCGGGGACAAAGCTCGGCTCCACACGCGGACGACCAATGCCTTCAATTTTGCTGCCACAATCATGTTTCAAGTCTTTATCACGGCAGTGATAGTAATCGAAAAATACTGAGTTTTCGGGGTCAACTACGCATAAGCGTGTGGGGTATTTTTTATAGCGGATAAAGCGCCCAATCGTCGAAGACGTACCGCCCGTGCCCGCGCTCATCACAATCCACGTCGGAATCGGATGATCTTCCAGCTCCATTTGGCTGAAAATGCTGTCTGCAATATTATTATTTCCGCGCCAATCGGTGGCACGTTCGGCAAAGGTGAATTGATCCATATAATGCCCGTTGAGTTCCTGCGCCAGTCTATGCGATTCGGCATAAATTTGATCGCCACGCTCCACCAAATGCGCTTTCCCGCCCAATAACTCGATCTGCTCAATCTTTTTGCGGGCGGTGGTTTTCGGCATTACCGCAATAAACGGCAAGCCTAATAAACGCGCAAAATAGGCTTCGGAAACCGCCGTGCTGCCGGAAGAGGATTCAATAATCGTGGTGTCTTGTTTAATCCAGCCATTGCAGAGCGCAAATAAAAACAGCGAACGCGCCAAGCGATGTTTTAAAGAGCCAGTGGGATGCGTGCTTTCATCTTTAAGATAAATATCAATGCCTTGCAAACTTGCGAGCGGCAATTTAATTAAATGCGTATCAGCGGAGCGTTGAATATCCGCCTCGATTTTTCTAATGGCTTCGTGAGTCCAGTGGCGATTGCAGGTCATGGGGTGCGCCTAAAATTTTTGTTGATTAAGTGCCCTATCTTAGCACTAACACAGCCAGCGTTTTCGTGCTCAAATAGGGCGTTTTTCTAGGAAAATAGGGCTGTAAAAACTTCTCTGCTAAGATGCGCTCGCCTAGTCATAAATTTAACAAACGTATGCGCCCCTTAAACCACTGTTTAGCCCTATTATTCGATGGCAGTCACGCCCAAGCGCAAAGCCGCTTATACACCAACCCCCGAAAAGCATGGCTCGTTCAAGGCGATGAGCCTGACGCTCGCGAGCACCTACACGCAGCTTTAACTGAAATAGAAGCTTGGGTGAAAACGGGCGCAGGGCAGGTCGTGGTTTCCTTATCATTTGAGTCGGCAGCGGCTTTTAACGTGGCGGAGGGTTTGGTGTTATCGCATAAAGCAAGTCAAACGCCATGGTTACAAGCGCTAGCCTTTCCTGCACCGCAATTACTCAATCGTGAACAAGCCCTGTCTTGGTTATTGAACCAAGCACAAAACGCAGTGACGCATCTCATGCCAGTCATTCCCGCCGTGCAGCAAGCAGAATTCGTCGAACATATTTCAGCCATTCGTGAACTGATTGCAGCGGGTGATACTTATCAGGTGAATTACACGTTTCCGTTACACAGTAAGCTGCTGGTTTTTGCCCAAGGCGATGCGGCGTTGGCGGCGGTTTATTATCAATTGGTGCGTGATTTGAAGATCGCATATGGCGCTTTTTTATTACTGCCGAAGAATAGTTTGCTGTCTTGCTCTCCAGAATTATTTGTCGAAATGAGCGCGAATGAAATGACCTGTCGCCCCATGAAAGGCACGACAGCGGTTGCAGATACTGAAGCTGAGACTCAGCGACGCGCTGATGAATTAGCCAGTGACCCGAAGAATCGCGCTGAGAATGTCATGATCGTTGATTTAATGCGTAATGATTTATCGCATTTGCCTGAAGTTCAGCAGGTATCAGTGCCGCGTTTATTTGAAATCGAGCGCTATGGCGCGGTGCTACAAATGACTAGCACGGTAAAAGCAGGCTTATCTAAGCAACCTAACTTATCCAGTATCTTCAATGCATTATTCCCTTGTGGCTCAATCACCGGCGCTCCGAAACGCCGCACTTTACAAATTATTGATCAACTAGAACCCTATGCACGCGGCGCTTATTGCGGCGCGATTGGTTTTATTGAGCCGCTTAGCGCTCAGCAAATTCATCTCAGTTTGAGTGTGCCGATTCGCACCGTGCAAACCACCACTGCCGAACCACAGCTTGATCACTTAGGCATTCAGCATTGGCCTTTGCAACTCTCAGTGGGCGCGGGGATTACTTACGATTCTAATGCAGCAGTGGAGTGGGATGAGTGCTTACTCAAAGCACGCTTCTTTACCAGACACACCCAAGCTTTTGAACTGATTGAAACCATGCGTGTTGAGGGCAACACAATTAGTTTATTGGATCAGCATGTCGCGCGTTTGCAAAAAAGTGCCGCCGCGTTTGGCTGGCAAATTCCTACAGCCGCAGCGGTGCAAGCCTGTATTGATGATGTCGTAAAGCAGAGTGAGCTTGAGCTAATTCGTTTGCGCCTAACGCTCAATGAACAAGGGCAATTAGCTGCAACAATCACTGCTTTAGAGCCAGTGCAGCAGCCTGTAAAAATTGCGCTTTATCCGGTGCGAGTCGAGTCGACTAATGCATTTTTGCAATACAAAACTACAGCCCGCTCTCTGTATAACAAAGCTTTGAGCGAGGCTAAAGCAGTCGATTTATTTGATTATCTATTCTGCAATGAAAAAGGTGATCTGACCGAAGGTTCGCGCAGCAATGCCTTTATTTTGCTGGATAGTCAATGGTATACGCCGCCCTTGAGTTGCGGTTTATTGGCTGGGGTGCAACGTTCGGTTTTATTGGAAACACTCAAAGCTCAGGAACGAGTTTTATACCTTGAAGATTTAGCGAAAGCCCAGCAGATTATCGTCTGTAATGCTTTGTATGGAGCATTGCAGGCTAGCTTGGAGCCTTGTTGGTCTGTTTAAAGCTACGCCGATACTGGGTGGGACTCAGTTGATAAGCCTCGCGAAAACAGCGCGATAAACTACCCAGCGAATTAAATCCGGTGCGCAAAGCAATTTCCTGAATCGGCAAGCCTGTATCGGTGACTAATCGCCGCGCATTTTGCAGGCGCAAGTGCAGGTAATATTGCGCGGTGGTGTGATTGAGTTGTTCGCGGAATAGGTATTCGAGCATGCGCAGCGACAGCGCTAAATGTTGCGCGATTTGCTTAATGCTGAGCGGGTCGTCGAGGTGCTCTTCCATCAGGCGAATCGCTTTGGCAATGCGTGGTTCTTGGGTTTCCAATAAACCCAGCGAGACTAAAGGTTGCGCATCATTGCCGGTATGTACCGCGTCGTAGATGAAAATACTGGAGACTTCGAGGGCGAGTTGTTGCCCATAGCGGCAGCGAATCAGGTGCAGCATAAAGTCAAAACTCGGCGATGCGCCACCTGATGTGAAGGTATTGCCATCCATCACAAAACGGTCGGGCATGACTTCAATGCTTGGATGCTTGAGCGCGAAATCCTCCAAATCCTCCCAATGTGTCGTAGCTTTACGCCCATCCAGCAAGCCTAAACGCGCCAAAGCCCAACTCCCCGATTCAATCCCGCCGATCCACCGAAAGCGCGGAATGATCTTTTGCAATTGGCGCAAGATGGTTTTATCGAAATGCTGCTGGTGATTAAAACCTGCAAGTAGGATTAAAACATCTCCCTGCAATTGCTTATTCAACGGCGCATCGGGCTGAATGGCTAAGCCGCAAGTGAGGTGTGCGGCTTGATTATTCGGCGTGACGATTTGCCATTCAAATAGCTGGCGCTGTGCCATACGATTCGCGCCGCGCATCACATCCAACACTGAAGCCAAAGACATTAAGGACGAATCCGACGCCAACACTAAGGTGATTTTCAGAGCATCATTTGAGCGGGTGAAGAGACTCATTGCGTGTTTTGCTAACTATTTTGCGATTCAGGCTAATCATAGGCTAAAGCTCAGTGCCATGATGCGGTAATTGCCATTGAGGAGAGTCTGCTATGCTGAATCCGAGTCGGAATGTGTTTATTACTTGCGCAGTGACGGGCGCAGGCGACACCACTGGACGTTCCCCTAAAGTCCCCATGACCCCGCGTCAAATCGCCGATAGCTGCATTGAAGCGGCGCAAGCGGGTGCGGCGGTGGTGCATATTCATGTACGCAATCCGCAAACTGGAGGTGCTGCGCGTGATCCAGCTTTATACCGCGAAGTGGTGCAGTATATTCGAGCATCGGGCGTGGATATGGTTTTGAATCTGACGGCGGGTATGGGGGGCGATTTGACCTTGGGTAATGTTGAGCAGCCGCTGCCCCCGAATGAAATTGGCACTGATATGGCAGGTGCGACCGAGCGCTTAGCCCATGTGCGCGAACTCTTACCGGAAATCTGCACGCTGGATTGCGGTACCATGAATTTCGGCGAAGGCGATTATGTGATGACCAATACCCCCGCCACCCTCAAAGAAATTGCCAAGCAAATTAAAGAAATGGGTGTGCGCCCTGAAATCGAAGCCTTCGATACCGGACATGTATTGCTTGCAAAATGGCTCAAAGACCAAGGCTTGATTGAAGACCCTGCGATGATTCAACTCTGCATGGGCATACCGTGGGGAGCGCCGGATGATTTCAGCACCTTCATGGCAATGGTGAATGCGGTTCCTAAAGATTGGACGTTTTCGGCTTTCCCCATTGGGCGCAATCAATTACCTTATGCAGCAATGGCAATTCTCGCGGGCGGCAATATCCGCGTCGGTTTAGAAGATAATATCTGGCTGGATCGTGGTGTGCTGGCGAGTAATGGCGATTTAGTCAAGCGCGCTGTGACTATTGCCGAAGCGATGGGCAGTAAAATCATGACTCCGCATGAAGTTCGGCAAACAATGCAACTCACCAAGCGCTGGGCTTAAGGAGCCAACCATGCAGCAGATTAAACAAGCAGCCGTGATTGGTGGTGGCGTGATTGGCGCAGGCTGGGTCGCTCGCCTGATTGAAAATGGCATTCCGGTTAAGATTTACGACCCTGATCCCACCGCACCACAAAAGATCGAAGCGGTACTAGCGAATAGTCGCTACGCTTATTCCAAACTCACAATGGCATCCCGCCGACCTGAAGCTCGCTTTGAATTTGCTGTGGATCTAGCTAGCGCGGTAAAAGATGCAGATTGGATTGTCGAAGCTGTGCCCGAGCGCTTAGATCTTAAACAGAAAATTTATGCTGAGATTGAAAAATCCGCCCCCACATACGCCGTGATTGCCTCCTCCACCTCAGGGATTTTACCCACGGATTTGCAAGCCGATTTGCAGCATCCCGAACGCTTGCTGGTCGCGCACCCCTTCAATCCAGTTTATCTCTTGCCACTTGTTGAGTTGGTTGGTGGCAAAGCGACTTCGGCGGATACGGTGCAGCGTGCTCAAACGTTTTATCGCAGCATTGGTATGCATCCTTTGCATATTAAAAAGGAAATTGAAGCCTTTATTGCGGATCGTTTATTGGAAGCCGTGTGGCGCGAATCGTTGTGGTTGGTGCGCGATGGGATTGCCAGCACTGAAGATGTGGATGATGCGATTCGTTATGGTTTTGGTTTGCGTTGGGCACAGATGGGCTTATTTGAAACTTATCGGATTGCGGGTGGCGAGGCGGGGATGCGCCATTTTATGGAGCAGTTTGGTCCTTGCTTAACTTGGCCTTGGACTAAGCTCACCGACGTGCCGACCTTCAATGATGAGCTGGTCGATTTGATTGCAGGTCAATCCGATGCACAATCCGGCCATTACAGCATTCGTCAATTAGAGCGCATCCGTGACAATAATTTGATTGCGATTTTGCAAGCTTTAAAAGCTCATGATTGGGGTGCTGGCAAAATTTTAGCCGCTTATGAAAAAGCCCAATACGATGCGGCTGCTACTCAGATACAAACCCAAGTCGATTATAGCCAACCGATCAAAACCGTCGAGCGCACCGTGCCCACCGATTGGACGGACTATAACAATCACATGAACGAAAGCCGCTATTTGCAAGTGTCGAGCGATGCAACGGATGCTTTTTTGCGCTTAATGGGCATGGATGCGGCTTATGTGGAAGCAGGCGGTTCTTATTTCACGGTGGAGACGCATATTTGCCATTTGGATGAAGCACGTGCTTTAGAACCTATTGTAGTGACCACTCAAGTGTTAAAGGGCAGCGGCAAGAAATTGCATTTATTCAATCGCATCCAACATGCCGATGGGCGCTTATTAGCCACGGCTGAACACCTACTGATTCATGTCAGTTTAATAACACGCAGCTCCAGTTTACCGAGTGAAGCGGTGATGCAGACACTCGCTGAAATTGCGCAGGCGCAAGCGCTTTTACCCAAACCCGCCGGAGCAGGGCAGGCCATTGGAGTCGGAGGCTAGCGATGGAGTTTGGATTAAGCAGTGAGCAACAGATGATAGTCGACACCGTGCGCAGCTTCGTGGAGAAGGAAATGTATCCGCACGAAGCTGAGATCGAGCGCACAGGTGAAGTGCCTTTGGAACTAGGTTTAGACATTCGCGATAAATGCCGTGATTTGGGTTTTTATGCCGCGAATATGCCTGAATCTGTGGGGGGTGGCGGTTTAAATCATGTGGATTTTACCTTGTTGGAGCGTGAGCTAGGCCGCCCTTCAATGGCTTTGTCGGTGTTCTTTGGTCGACCTTCCGGCATTTTAATGGCTTGTGAAGGCGAGCAGCGTGAACGTTATTTATTGCCCGCAGTGCGCGGTGAGCGTTTCGATGCATTGGCGATGACAGAGCCGGATGCAGGTTCAGATCTGCGTGGCATGAAATGTAGTGCGAAACAAGACGGCGGCGATTGGGTGATCAATGGCTCGAAGCATTTCATTAGCCATGCCGATCTTGCCGATTTTGTGATTGTGTTTGTGGCAACGGGTGAAGAGGAAACCGCGCACGGTAAAAAGAAGCGTATTACTTGTTTCTTAGTGGATCGCGACACGGTGGGCTTCGAGATTCGCAAAGGTTATCGATCGGTCAGTCATCGCGGTTATCACAATTGCATTTTGAATTTCGACAATTGCCGCATTCCTGCTGCGCAAGTCTTAGGTGAGGTGCATCAAGGTTTCGCGTTAGCTAATCAATGGCTTTATGGGACACGTCTAACCGTGGCGGCGTTTTGTGTAGGGCGTGCGCGGCGTGCCTTTGAATTGGCCTTGCCTTATGCCGCTGAGCGCAAGCAGTTTGGGCAGGCGATTGGGCGCTTTCAGGGCGTGTCGTTTAAGCTTGCCGATATGATTACCGAGATTGATGCAGCAGAGTATTTGACGCTGGCGTCGGCGTGGAAAATGGATCAAGGGCAGGATGCGGATCGGGAGATTTCCAGTGCTAAGCTCTATGCCACCGAAATGTTGGCACGAGTCACCGATCAGGCGCTGCAAATTTTTGGCGGCATGGGTTTAATGAGTGATTTACCGCTGGAGCGTTTCTGGCGTGATGCGCGGGTGGAGCGGATTTGGGATGGCACGTCTGAGATTCAGCGCCATATTATCTCGCGCCACTTACTGCGCCCTTTGGGGTGTTAAATGCAGCGCCCGTTTAACTTAAAGCGCCTGCTACAACCCCGTTCGATAGCGGTGGTGGGCGGTCATTCAGCTTTAAATGTCTTACGGCAATGCCAGCGTATGGGCTATGAGGGTGAGCTTTGGCCTGTGCATCCGACGCGCACTGAAATGGCGGGTTTAAAAGTTTATCGCAGTATTGCTGAATTACCTGCCGCACCCGATGCTTGTTTTGTAGGCGTGAATCGCAAGCTGACGCCCAGCGTAGTCGCTGAGTTAGCAGCAAAAGGCGCAGGTGCTGCGGTGTGTTATGCCTCTGGTTTTCGTGAGGCCGATGCAGAAGGCCAACGCTTAGAGGCTGAGCTACAAGCAGCGGCAACCATTCCAGTACTGGGGCCGAATTGCTATGGCTTGATTAACTATGCCGATGGGGTGTTGCTCTGGCCTGATCAGCAGGGTGGTAAGCGTTTAATGGCTCATCAAACGGGGGTGGCTATCTTTGCGCAATCCTCGAATCTGGCGATTAACCTCACCATGCAGCAACGTGGTCTGCCGATTGCTTATGTGCTGACGGCTGGCAATCAGATGCAAGTTGGCTTATCCGATTTAGCCTTCGCGGTTTTGGACGATCCGCGTGTTACTGCTTTAGGGCTGCATATTGAAGGCTTTGATTCGATTCAAGGCTTTGAAGCTTTGGCCGCAAAAGCTCATTTTCTGCACAAGCCTGTGGTGGTGCTTAAGGTCGGCAAAAGTAGCCAAGCTCAGCAAGCCGCACTCACGCATACCGCTTCCTTAGCAGGCTCGCAGGCCGCATCTTCGGCATTTTTAAAGCGCTTAGGCTTTGGGCAAGTGGAGTCGATAGCTGCCTTTTTAGAAACTCTCAAGCTGTTGCATGTGCATGGTAGTTTGGAGGCTTATAGCTTGTCTTCCTTAAGCTGTTCGGGCGGCGAAGCCAGTTTAATGGCCGATGCGGCCTTAAATCGCAAAGTGTATTTTCCAAGCTTAACACCTGAGCAAAAAGCACCGATTGAGGCGGTACTTGGCTCTAAAGTCACGGTGAATAATCCGCTAGACTATCAAACCTATGTGTGGGGCGATGAGGTCAAAATGACCCAAGCTTTCACGCAGATGTTGGAAGTAGGTTTCGGTTTGAATTTTTTAGTGCTGGATTTTCCGCATGCCAAGCGCTGTGAAGATAATGACTGGCTAGTGGCTTTAGGTGCTTTAGAAACAGCGGTACAAGTTACGAAACAAAAAGCTGCTTTAGTGGCGAGTCTGCCAGAAAATTTACCGGAAGTTTATGTAGAGCGCTTAGCTTGCCAAGGGATTGCAGCTTTAAGTGGTTTTGAGGAAGCTCTGCTGGCTGCTGAAATTGCCGCAGATCTGGGGGCATATTGGCAGCAGGCTAAAGCGCTACCGTTATTAGAAGTCGTAACGACTCGTGCGCCTAAACGTATTTTAGATGAGGCTCAAGCGAAAGCTTTATTAGCGAAAGCCGCTGTGCCCGTTCCGCGTGGGCAAGTGGTGATAAGTTTAGCTGAAGCACTGTCGGCAGCGGATCAGCTGGGTTATCCCGTTGTACTGAAAGCCTTGGGTATTGCTCATAAAACTGAGCAGGCCGCTGTGTGTTTGAATCTAAACACTGCCAGCGAGTTAAGTACGGCTTGGGTGGATTTGGAGCAGGTGGGAACGGGCTTGTATTTAGAGCAGATGGTGCAGGGGGGTGTCGCTGAGTTATTGGTGGGTTTTCATCAGGATGCATGCTTGGGTTTAGTGATGACTGTGGGCTTGGGTGGGATTTGGGTGGAGCTATTACGCGGTAGCCAAACGCTATTATTGCCGAGTAGTGCTGCTGACATTCAACAAGCACTCTTACAATTAAAAGGTGCAGCTTTATTGCAAGGTTATCGCGGTAAACCCGTTGCTGATTTGCCTGCTGCAGTCGCTGCTATCTTAGGTATCCAAGATTTTGTCGTGAAAAACGCTGCCTGCATTCAGGCGTTGGAGATTAACCCGCTCATCGTCTGTGCTTTGGGGCAAGGTGCGTATGCGGCAGATGCTTTATTAAGTATGGGTTTAAGCGAGGAGAATGTGGATGGCTGAGTCAGTAATCAAAACACGGCGCGAAGGCGCGATTTTAGAGGTCACTTTAGACCGACCTAAAGCGAATGCGATTGATTTAGCGACCAGCCGTTTAATGGGGCAAACCTTTAAGGCCTTCCGCGATGATCCTGAGTTGCGGGTGGCATGCGGGTGATAAGTTCTTCTCAGCGGGTTGGGATTTAAAAGCGGCGGCGAATGGTGATGCCGTCGATGGGGATTATGGCGTGGGTGGCTTTGCGGGGTTGCAAGAACTACGTGATTTGAATAAGCCAGTGATTGCTGCGGTGAATGGTATGGCAGTCGGTGGTGGTTTTGAGTTGGCACTCGCGGCGGATTTAATTTATGCCAGTGCGCATAGCAGCTTTGCCTTGCCTGAAATTCGTGCAGGTACTTTGGCGGATGCTGCGACAGTGAAACTCCCGAAGCGCATTCCTTATCATATTGCAATGGATTTGCTATTTACCGGGCGCTGGATGTCTGTGCAAGAGGCCGAGCGTTGGGGCTTAGTGAATGAAGTCTTGACGGATGAAGCGGCTTTAATGGCAAGGGTGTGGGCGGTAGCACGGCTATTAGCTTCGGGGCCGCCCTTGGTGTTTGCAGCGATTAAAGAGGTGGCGCGTGAAGCGGAGGCGATGGGCTTCCAAGAGGCGATGAATTACATCACTAAGCGTAAGTTTGCGACGGTGGATGTGTTGTACGATAGTAAGGATAACTTAGAGGGCTTCAAAGCTTTTGCAGAGAAGCGTGCTCCAGTTTGGCAAGGTAAATAAATGATATGAGTGCGTTAAGCTGCTTTGAATACCTGATTCATAGTAATTGAATAGACCCGCTTGTTTGATTGCACTACCATAATTGCCCATTCAATGAGGAAAGGCTGGTTTATGTTCGAGCGTATCCGTGAAGATGTGATGTGCATCTTCGACCGCGACCCCGCAGCACGCAATGTGTTTGAGATTGTCACGACCTATCCGGGGATTCATGCCATTATTTGGCATCGACTTGATCATTGGCTCTGGCAGCATAATTTTAAGTGGCTTGCCCGGTTTTTATCGAATATTCCGCGTTGGTATACGGGTATTGAAATTCACCCCGGTGCGACGATTGGTCGGCGTTTTTTCATTGATCATGGTATGGGTATCGTGATTGGTGAAACCGCAGAAATTGGCGATGATTGCTCGCTGTATCATGGGGTTACTTTAGGTGGCACAAGCTGGAAACCGGGCAAACGTCATCCCACTTTAAAGAATAATGTGGTGGTGGGGGCAGGTGCGAAAGTCTTGGGGCCGATTACTTTGAACAATGGTGCACGGGTTGGCTCTAATGCCGTGGTCGTCAAGGATGTGCCAGAAAATGTTACGGTGGTAGGTATTCCGGGTAGAGAAGTCACACAACGCAGTCATGATGAAAAGCGCCGAGAAGCTTTAGCCGAGAAGCTGGGTTTTGATGCTTATGGTGCGACTCAAGATATGCCTGATCCAGTGGCCAATGCAGTGAATCGTATGCTGGATCATATCCATTTAATGGAAGAGCGGACTGATCGCTTATGTGCCGAGGTTCAGCGTTTGGGTGGGCAAATTGATATTAAGCCGATGCCGAAATTGGATGCGGATTGCTTTGGGAAGGATGAGGCCTATTAGTAAAGGAGCTATCAATTATTCAAACCTTGCTCAAGCTAATGGAAGTGGACAATGAATTTTGCCACGGCAGTCTGTTTGAAGTGATCAGTCTATGAACGATAAAGCCTGATGAGTACAGAAAAACCGAACATGCAAGCGGACAAGATAGTGGAGGGTCGAGACGAATCTATTATCTTTTTCACAACCAGTGCTTGCGCAATATGTGGCTTCAATGCCACGCATGGAAAAAAATAGCCAGCGTGCGATTGTCGGGCATCTTTCATTAGGCTTTCATAACTATGACAACCGCTTCCGATACCCTCGCCTCCTTGAGCCTATCGCGATGATGTTGTCGCGTGGGTTTGGTGATGGTATCAGCTAGATGGAAGATGCGTTGTTGTTGTGTGGCCTGTCGTTGATGTTGAACCGCCCAGCAGTGGACATTCTTGCACCCGTGACACGGGCAATCTATCAGCGCAAAGCGGTGCGGAT
The DNA here is from genome assembly GCA_049290875.1 of Thiolinea sp. GTDB lineage: Bacteria > Pseudomonadota > Gammaproteobacteria > Thiotrichales > Thiotrichaceae > Thiolinea. The sequence continues at coordinate 14,869 of JBATOI010000024.1, read as the reverse complement.
GCGTTATTTCTCGCATTCCAGCGGGGTTTTGGAGCGGGAAATTGTGCTGTTCGCGCTGGCAAATGATGGGCTACGTTGGCATGTCCGCGCTTTTGACCGCAAATCTGGGGAGTTCCGCGACTTTGTGTTTACGCGCATGGAATTCACCGAACTGCTGGATGGTAACCCCACCAGATATGAGCTTCCTGCCAAGGATATTCAGTGGAATCGTATTGTCGAACTCGACATTGTGCCGCACCCCGCCATCACTGAACACGACTACGGCATGGTCGATGGCGTGCTGCATTTGAAACTGTGGGCGGCGATGGCGGGGTATGTGTTGCGGCAATGGCAGGTGGATTGCTCGGCGGATCATCGTATTAAAGAGCAAGGGTGTCGGTTGTGGCTGCGGGATGTGTTGGCGTTGTATGGGGTTAAGAGTGCGATGCTGGCGTTGGGGTACCAATGATACGATGTGAAGAGATAAAACTGAATGACTCGATACCTTCCCCTACTAGAACAGTGCTAATCGTAAATTACAAAAGTATAGTTCTTGTTCAGAAAAACATGTAATATCTATCGGCAAGTAAAAGGTTAAATGTCATTTGTTTTGAAATCTTCCATCGGAGAATGAGGTTTATTGTGATTCTGAAAAATCAAGTATTTAGTCATTCTTCTCTTGCTCGTTGTTTGTATCAAGCCGATTTCTTCAATGATGAACAGCTACATCAAAATGATTATCGTGAGGAAATAATTAATTCTGCATTACTAATATCTGATAGTCTTTTTGAATCTGGCATTAGCTTGAAGGAAATTAAAGCTAATGGCAAAAAAGGGTTTACTACATCCTCTCTACCTGAAAAACTTACTCTAAGAAGATGTTGTCAAAATCTTAAGGCGTGCTTTTCAGTTAAGATGAAAAATCGGGATATAATTGCTAAAGAAATAATTTCCCACTTAAAGGAAGGAACTCCATATCGCATATATAGGTTGGATATTAAATCTTTTTTTGAGTCTATTGCTTTAAATAGTGTTTTTAGTATTGTTGATAGGAATGATTTTTTATCTTTTCATACTAAAAATCTTGTTAAAACATATCTACATCATTTTGAGAAATTAAATAACCCTGGTATTCCAAGGGGTGTTGAAATCAGTCCCGTGATTGCTGAAATCCTTTTGCGAGAATTTGATTGTAAAATCAAAAGTGATGTTGACATATTTTACTATGTGAGATTTGTTGATGATATTTTAATAATAACATCATCTCAAGAGAATGAGCATGTATTCCTTGATGAGGTCCGTAACTCCTTACCTACTGGCTTATCTATAAATGAAAGCAAACAAAAAAAGAGCATAATATCTGTAGATAAACAAAATAAGGCAGGCAATGTGGTTGCAGAGTTTAATTTTCTAGGGTATGAGTATATCGTCAGAAATAGAAATAAAGCAGAAAAAGTCCTATTGCGAGATGTTGTAGTTGATCTATCAAAGTCAAAGAAAAGTAAGATTAAAGAGAAAATATCGAAATCTTTTTATAGCTATGTTAAGAATGGTGATTTTTTCTTGCTTAATGATCGGATTGTTTTTTTAACCACGAATCGTGATTTTAAACACCAAGAAAAAAAGAAGAATATACCAACTGGGATTTACTATAATTATTCAAAAATAACTACTAAAGATGGCTTGGAGAACTTGGATGCTTTTGTGAAGTCGATTTTATTTGGTCATTGTGGTCGGCTTGGTAAGCTGGTTAAGGCTTCGTTATCAAATGAGCAAAAGAGAGTCTTGCTTAAGATTAGTTTCAAAGATGGTCATGAAAAATGTATATATAAACGTTTTAGTCCAAATAGATTAAGAGAGATTGTCTCAATATGGAAGTAAGAACACCTGGTCGAGTTAAACTTGATAAAAAAGATTACTTTAGGGCGTTACTAACTGATACATCTCCATCAGATGTGCCTATTGTTTTCTCAAATGATGGTTTTTATATAAATTCACATCGAATGCAGAAAAAGACAAACTCGGATTTGAGTGAAATTGTGTCTTTATTATATAATAATATAATTGACTTTAGAGAAAATGACGATTTCTCAGATGAGGAAAAGCAAAAAGAACAAAAAAAGCAATCATATCCATTGAAATATAAAATTATTAAAAATGAAACAAGTTTGCGAACTCTTTCCCTTCTTCACCCAAGAGCGCAATTAAACTTTTTACTCTTATATGAAAGTAATAGTGATTTGATACTAAACTTGTGTTCTCATAGTAATTTTTCTATAAGATCACCTCAGAAGATTGGAAGCTCTTATTATTTGCATGATGTGGATGATAATAAGAAATATAAAGAAGTTGCTATAGATACGTTGGAATATGAGCTTAGAAGAAGACACGCATCTTCATTTTTTACATATAAAGGATATGATCGAATTTATAAACTATTCAATGATGTTAGATACTTAATTTTGGAGAAAAAATTTTCTTGTTTGCACTTTTTAGATGTCGCAAATTGTTTTGATAGTATTTATACTCATAGTATTTCATGGGCTGTGAAAAACAAAGAATTTATCAAAGACCATATCGATTTCAAAAACCAATTTTGCCAAATATTCGATACTTATATGCAGAGAAGTAATAATAATGAGACAAATGGTATTCCTGTAGGCTCTGAAGTGAGTCGTATTTTTGCTGAAATAATATTTCAGGCAATTGATGTCAATATAGAAAAAACATTATATGAAAACCATAATTTTGAATATGGTAAAGATTACGTTGTTATGAGGTATGTTGATGATTATATAGTTTTTTCGAGAAACATAAGGGAGGCTAAATATATAACAGATGCAATTAGTGATTCGCTCAATAACTACAATTTATATCTTGGTCAGAATAAAATAAAAAGCTATAATCGCCCTTTTTGCACTGAGAAATCAAGCATTATTATAGAAGTGGAAGAAGTTATTAAATCTTTTCAGTCGAAGCTTTATTTAAGTGATGATGAACAAGGTAAAAAAATAATTAAACTTAATAAAATTAACAAAAAACAAAAAATATACCAAGATTTTGTAAGTAGAATCAAGAAAATATGTATTGATAATAATAGTGGGTATGGGGAAGTTTCGTCGTACTTGATTTCTGTTTTTTCAAAGCGATTGCTTAGATTACTGGCAAATGTGGAAAAAAAAGAAATTCAATTTAATTATGACTCTGATGACGTGCTGAATCTTCGGCATATCTCATCATTATTTTTAGAGTTGATGTTCTTTTTCTATACGGTTCACCCCAGTGTCCCATCTTCTAATGTTTTGGCAAAAACCATAATAATTACCGATGATTTTTTCGTTAATAACTACTCAAGATTCGCTGGTTTCATTAGAACGGAAATCATGAGGAATATTGCTTCTCTTTCATTTGATGAAAACATCGGAACTTATCGGCATGGATATATTTCGCTAGAAAAGCTAAATATAGTACTATCCACAAGTAAGTTTGGAAGGAATTATCTTTTGCCAGCAGATAGATTTAAAGAAATGTTAGATAATAACAAGGCGATAACTTATTTCGATATAATTTCACTATTATATTATTTTCAGGATCATGAAATATACAAAGACCTGCGATTTTCTCTAGAAACAATAATTAGAGAAAAACTGTTGGATAAGAAAATAAAACCTAGTCAAAATTCTGAGAATGCTCATTTGATACTGGATATTACGACGTGTCCTTATGTTTCTGATGAGCTTAAGGAAAATATACTGGTGAGTTTCTTTTGTGAAATTAATAAAAGCAAGACTATTGATGAAATCAGAATATATGTTAATGCTTTAAAAGACACTTTTTGGTTTGTTAAATGGAAAAATCTCGATTTAGTAAAGTTACTAGAAAGAAAAGAGTTGACGTCGGTTTATTGATGTGTTATTAGTTGGCGCGGCGGTAGAGGGTTAATATTACTCTACTGAGTGTTTTATGCAATTTTTGCGTGGAATATTTTAGTTTTTCCCTTTGACGATAAGTTTCATCCCGCAAAGGTGTTACTGAGCGTCTTTGGTGAGAGGTTTACCTCACACACCTGATGTTGAGATTCTCTACCGCCGCTCACTTCTTCTGCATTTTTCGGATAATCAACAAGTTGATTTTAATAGGAATCTCTTGCCAAACTTGTTGATGCCATCACTTAATGATGGAAACTGGAGAGATGATGCAGCCATTTACCGACGAAAACCGGCACTTGATAGAACGATACTCATCAAATCAAAGTCAAACAGGTTCATTGGCAAACTACTGGTTACAAACAAAAGGCATGGGAGTACTAGAACAAGAAGCCATGATCCCAAACCTCCTTTTTTAACTAAAAGGCTAAGTAATGACTCCTGAAAGTTTCCTCCTCTACCAAACCCCCGACGGACAAACCCGCCTCGAAGTCCGCCTGCAAGACGAAACCGTGTGGCTTTCCCTCACCGACATGAGCGACCTGTTCCAGCGCGACAAGTCGGTAATTTCCCGCCACATCCGCAACATCTTTGCAGAAGGCGAGCTGACGCAGGAGGCAACCGTTGCAAAATTTGCAACAGTTCAAGCCGAAGGCTCAAGGGATGTCCAACGCGAGATCGAACACTTCAACCTAGACGTGATCATCTCCGTCGGCTATCGGGTAAAATCGCACCGGGGAACCCAGTTCCGCATCTGGGCAACCCAACGTCTGCGCGAATATCTGGTCAAGGGTTTCACTCTGGACGACGAACGCCTCAAACGCGGCGGCGGTGGCAACTATTTCGACGAATTACTTGCCCGCATCCGCGACATCCGTTCCGCCGAGCGCGTATTCTGGCGCAAGGTGCTGGACATTTACGCCACCAGCATTGATTACGACCCGAAAACCGAGGTTTCCCAACAGTTTTTCGCCAGCGTGCAAAACAAGATGCACTGGGCAGCGCACGGACACACCGCCGCCGAAATCATCCACACCCGCGCCAATGCCGACCAGCCCAACATGGGCATGACCACGTGGACAGGTCAAAAGCCCACCAAAGCGGAAACAATCATTGCCAAAAATTACCTGACAACCGACGAACTGGATGTGTTAAACCGCATCGTCACCGCCTATCTGGAACTCGCCGAATTGCAGGCACTCAACCGCACCCCCATGTACATGAAAGACTGGGCAGCACGGCTGGATGATTTCCTGCGCCTGACCGGGCGTGAACTGCTGGACAACGCCGGAACGATTTCCCACCAACAAGCATTACAAAAAGCCGAGCAGGAGTACGCCAAATACCGCCAAGCCTTGCTATCAGAGCCGCAACCCATTGACCGCGACTTTGAACAAGCCGTCAAGCACCTTCCCAAGCCCCAAAAACCCTGAAACAAATATTCATGCTATCCTCATGAAAACACCAGCAAAGCAGGAACATTGCCATGCCAACCACCATCAACCGTAAGCTCTACCCGGAACTGGACAAGCTGCTGTGGGATGTCCATTGCGAAACAGTCGATCCTGAATTTGCCTTCCGCGTGTATGAAGAACGCTGGGGCTTCGTGCAAGCGCAGAGTCTGAGTGACAATGAGCAAAGTCTAATCAAGGAACTCACTCGCACAGTGGGGCAAGGCATTTTCCTTCCAGCGTTTGGGGTAGTGCATCATGGCTGATTATCAACGGCCCCATCACCGCCTGATCATGACCGTAATTCTTCAACATTATCATAGCTTTGTGGCTCAGTCCCGCGTTGGCGGCATTCGTAGAGAAATTCGTAGCGGTCAAGGTCGCCAAAAAGGTCAATAGCTGTTATTCAGTTTGAGTAGGCGGTTTGATAAGCAAAGAATTTTTCTGGGATGTCGAGCGTCAACTGCATAAGATCTCTCCGCTAACGAGGTACATGATCATTATCTTTGCAGCGCACAACAATACCATCAGTACTTGACTAATTTTGTCGGGTATTGTTAGCATGTCGCTATCTTAATGGAGTTGATGCAATGAAACTGACAACCAAAGGGCGTTATGCGGTCACTGCAATGCTAGATTTGGCGCTGCATAACGGGGGCGAACCTGTTTCGCTAGCAGAAATTTCTGAGCGCCAAGATATTTCACTCTCTTATTTAGAACAGTTATTCTCAAAATTGCGCCGTGCGGGCTTAGTCGTTAGTATGCGAGGCCCTGGTGGAGGCTATCAACTGAGTGGCGATCCGGCAAAAATTGCGATTGCGGATATTATTGCTGCAGTTGATGAGAGTGTCGATGCGACTCGTTGCGGTGGCTTAGGGGATTGCCAAGGTAATAAGCGTTGCCTGACTCATGATTTATGGTCGGATTTAAGTAATCAAATTCGGATGTTCTTATCGGAAATTACTCTAGCCGATATGACTTCGCGGGCGGAAGTGAAAGAAACTGCGCAGCGTCAAAAGCAAAAGATAGAGTTTTTATCTTCATTATCTCATTAATTTCATTAGTTTTTTAAAGTTTGAGTGTAATCAGCTATGAGCCGAGTGCTAGCCCCTATTTATCTTGATTATTCGGCGACCACGCCAGTCGATCCTCGTGTTGCTGAAAAAATGATGCACTATCTGACAATGGATGGCGTATTTGGTAATCCTGCTTCACGCAGTCATGCTTTTGGTTGGGCTGCTGAAGACGCCATTGAAGATGCACGTGTTCAGGTGGCTGCCTTGATTAATGCAGATGCCAAAGAGATTGTCTGGACGAGTGGTGCTACTGAATCAGATAACTTAGCCATTAAAGGCGCTGCGCATTTTAATGAACGGCGTGGCAAGCACCTCATTACGGTCAAAACCGAACATAAAGCAGTGCTCGACACTTGCCGCCAATTAGAACGCGAAGGTTTTGAGGTGACTTATCTTGATCCAGAGCCGAATGGTTTATTGGATTTAGAAAAATTCCAAGCGGCGATTCGCCCTGATACTACCGTTGTGTCGGTGATGCATGTCAATAATGAGATTGGCGTGATCCAAGACATCAAAGCCATTGGCGAAATTTGTCGTGCGCACAAAATTGTTTTTCATGTGGATGCAGCACAAAGCGCAGGCAAAGTTGAAATTGATATGGAAACGATGCCGGTTGATCTGATGAGTTTCTCCGCTCACAAAGTCTATGGCCCCAAAGGGATTGGAGCTTTGTATGTGCGGCGTAAACCACGGGTGCGCATTGAGGCACAAATGCACGGTGGCGGCCATGAGCGCGGGATGCGGTCTGGGACTTTACCCACCCATCAAATTGTCGGGATGGGCGAGGCTTTCCGTATCGCTAAACTAGAAATGCCTGCTGAAAATGAACGTTTGCGTATGTTGCGTGATCGTTTGTGGAGCGGTTTGCAAGATATAGACGAAGTTTATCTAAATGGTGATTTAGAGCAGCGCATTGCGGGTAATTTAAACGTAAGCTTTAACTTTGTGGAAGGGGAAAGCTTAATGATGTCGCTGAAGAATTTGGCTTTATCTTCCGGTTCGGCCTGTACCAGTGCGAGTTTAGAGCCGAGTTATGTCTTGCGTGCTTTAGGGCGGAGTGATGAATTATCGCATAGCTCGTTGCGCATGACGTTTGGCCGCTTCTCAACGGTCGATGATGTCGATCAGACCTTAGTTAGTTTGCATCAAGCAGTCAATCATTTGCGGGATTTATCACCCTTATGGGAAATGCACCAAGAAGGCATTGATTTAAGTACCGTTAAATGGGCAGCCCATTAATTTTAGAGGTGAAATATGGCGTACAGTGAAAAAGTTATTGATCATTATGAAAATCCACGCAATGTAGGTAGCTTCAATAAAGCTGATTTGCAAATTGGGACGGGCATGGTGGGAGCGCCTGCTTGTGGCGATGTCATGAAGCTGCAAATTAAAGTGAATGCTGAAGGTATCATCGAAGATGCTAAGTTCAAAACCTATGGTTGCGGCTCGGCAATTGCCTCTTCTAGCTTGTTGACTGAATGGGTGAAGGGTAAAACCTTAGAGCAAGCCAAACAGATCAAAAATACCGATATTGCCACTGAATTAGAGCTGCCACCCGTGAAAGTGCATTGCTCAGTATTGGCGGAAGATGCGATTCGCGCAGCAATTGAAGACTATCAGACGAAGCAACAAGGCTAAGCGATGGCGATTACTCTGACTGAAACAGCCGCCGATCGTGTGGCAAGCTTTTTGGCTAAACGCGGCAAAGGTATTGGTCTGCGCTTAGGGGTGAAAACCACGGGTTGCTCGGGTATGGCTTATACGATGGAGTTTGCAGATGTGTTGGAAGACACCGATACAGTGTTTGAAGCTGGTAAGGTGAAGCTAATTATCGATCCGAAAAGCTTAGTTTATCTGGATGGCACAGAGCTTGATTATACCCGTGAAGGCTTAAACGAAGGTTTTAAGTTTACCAATCCGAATGAAAAAGCACGCTGCGGTTGCGGCGAGAGCTTTACTGTCTAATTAAAACGGGGCGCTATGTTACAGGATTTGCCGCGTGACTGGTTTGCCCTGTTTGGTCTGCCAGCTCAATTTGAAATCGATCAAGCTGCTTTAACCCAGCGTTTTCGTGAGTTGCAAGCGCGTTACCACCCCGATCGTTATGCACAGGGTTCTGAGCAAGCAAAAGGGCTTGCTGTGCAAGTCACTTCACTTTTAAATGAAGCTCACGCTACTTTGCGTCAACCGCGCTTACGTGCACGCTATTTATTAGAGCGAGTGGGGCTGAGCTTTAATGATGAGCGTGACACTAACCATGATACTGCTTTCTTAATGCAGCAAATTGAATGGCGTGAAGCGATTGACGAAGCTGAAGCCTCGGCTGAGCCTTTGGTTGCTTTAGAGCAGCTCGCTAAAGGCTTGGGGGCAGAGCTGAAAAGTTTAGAAGAGGTGTTTGCGGGTGCATGGCAACAACAAGCTTATCAGTCTGCTAAAACAGCATTGCTTAAAATGCGCTTTTACGAACGCTTGTTGGAAGATGCACAAGGTCGCTTAGAACGCCTAGAGGATAAACTGTAATGGCTTTGCTGCAAATTGCCGAACCCGGAATGTCGACCTTGCCGCATGAGCACCGCTTAGCGGTTGGGATTGATTTGGGTACGACTAATTCTTTGGTGGCAACTGTACGGAGTGGGGTCGCCGACACTTTGCCCGATGAGTCAGGGCAGCACTTATTGCCTTCAATCGTGCATTATCAAGCTAAGGCTAGACCTACAGTGGGTAGGGAGGCTAAACAGCAAGCCTTGCAAGATCCGCTCAATACGCTGGCCTCGATCAAACGTTTAATGGGCCGATCTGCTCAAGATGTGCAGATGCTCAATGGGCAGTTGCCTTATCAAGTTATTGATATTGCAGCCAGTGTGCCCCGTATTCAAACCACTGCAGGGGCCGTTACTGCTGTGGAGGTTTCTGCGGAAATCTTACGTGTGCTCAAAGAACGTGCGGAAGCTAGTTTAGGTGGGGAATTATCCGGGGTAGTGATCACTGTGCCTGCCTATTTTGATGATGCACAGCGTCAAGCTACTCGTGATGCAGCCAAGTTAGCAGGTTTGCAGGTATATCGTTTATTAAATGAACCCACTGCTGCTGCGGTTGCTTATGGTTTAGATCGGCAAGATACGGCTAGTGATGATGGAAAAGTAATCGCTGTTTATGATTTAGGGGGGGGGACTTTTGATATTTCTATTCTGCGTTTGCATAAGGGCGTGTTTGAGGTCTTAGCTACGGGTGGTGATTCAGGTTTAGGTGGGGATGATTTTGATCATGCTGTCGCCGAATGGATGTTGCGGCAAGCAGCTACTACCCTAACTCAAGATGCACAAGGCTTACGCCAAGCCTTGATCGTAGCGCGGACAACGAAAGAAGCTTTGAGCAGCACAGCGGCTGTTGGTGTGCAATTAGGTGCTTGGCACGGTGAATTAAACCGTATTCAGTTCAATGAATTAATTGCGCCTCTGGTGAAAAAGACGCTGATCGCTTGTCGGCGTGCGTTACGTGATGCAGGTTTGGACAAGTCGCAGATTCAAGAGGTCGTTATGGTTGGTGGCTCGACCCGAGTGTTAGCCGTGCGTGAGCAAGTAGAGACTTTCTTTGAGCGTGAGCCTTTAGTGGACATTGATCCAGATCGGGTAGTGGCCTTAGGCGCAGCCATTCAGGCCGATATTTTGGCGGGGAATAAGCCTGATGCGGAAATGCTGCTGTTGGATGTGATTCCACTTTCCTTAGGTTTAGAAACGATGGGTGGCTTGGTAGAAAAAATCATTCAGCGTAATACCACTATTCCCATTGCACGTGCTCAAGAGTTTACCACCTTTAAAGATGGTCAAACCGCGATGTCCATTCATGTATTGCAAGGTGAGCGCGAAACGGTGGATGCTTGTCGTTCGTTAGCTCGTTTTTCTTTGCGCGGGATTCCGCCGATGGTGGCGGGAGCAGCACGGATTCGGGTGACTTTCCAAGTGGATGCCGATGGTCTGTTGAGTGTCAGTGCGCGTGAAGAGTCGACGGGTGTGAGTGCGGCTATTGAGGTTAAGCCTTCTTATGGTTTAAGCGATAGTGAAATCGAAACCATGCTGCGTGACTCGATGCAATATGCACGAGTCGATATGGAAGCACGCCGCCTGCGTGAGCAGCAAGTGGAAGCGGATCGGGTATTGGAGGCTTTAGATTCAGCCCTTCAAACGGATGGAGAGCAGCTATTAACTGTAGCTGAGCGCCAAATACTTGTGGCTAGACGTGCAGAGTTAGCAGCAGCTCGTGCAAGTGACAATGTGCGTGCTATTGAGCAGGCCATTAAAACACTTGAGCAGGCCGCTGAAGCTTATGTAGCACGCCGGATGAATGTTTCTGTGCGTGCCGCACTGGCAGGTCATAAAGTAGACGAGTTTTCATCAGAGACAGGATTTAATCGCCCATGCCAAAATTAATTTTTCTCCCGCACGAAGATTTATGCCCTGAAGGTGCTTTGTTTGAAGTGGCTGCAGGTATCAGTATTTGTGATGCCGCTTTGAGTCATGGAATTGAGTTAGAACACGCCTGTGAGAAGTCCTGTGCTTGTACTACTTGCCATATCTATATCCGTGAGGGTTTCGATTCCTTAGCGGAGGCAACAGATCAGGAAGAAGACTACTTGGATAAAGCTTGGGGAGTCGATCCTGATTCACGCTTAAGCTGCCAAGCTTTAGTCGGTGCTGAAGATTTAGTGATCGAGATTCCTAAATATACGATCAATATGGTTTCGGAAGGCTCGCATTAAGGGAGGCTAAGATGGATGCTTTGAAATGGACGGATACCTTAGATATCGCGATTGAACTGTTGGAGGCGCATCCTGAGGTAGACCCGCGTTATATCCGCTTTACCGATTTGCATGCTTGGGTGTTAGGCTTAAGTAATTTTACGGATGACCCAAACCGATCCAATGAGAAAATTTTAGAAGCCATCCAAATGGTGTGGATTGAAGAAGCCGATTTAGATTAGCCTCTTCTTGATTTGAGTCTAACCGCCAAATTCGCGACGTACATTGCGCTCAATCGAGGCAGTTTCACGTAGTTTGATTAGTTGATTGGTTAGATTGCGTGCGTATTCTTTGAAATCTTGCATTTCTGCAGGGCTAAGTACACCTTTCTCTGGCAATGCAATGGTCATTGGATCTTGTGGCTCGCCATTCACTTTAAATTCGTAGTGCACATGGTTGCCAGTTGAGCGACCCGTAGAACCTACATAACCAATCACATCGCCACGCTTGATGGAGTCGCCATCAGCTAAGCCTTTTTGATAATCAGACATATGTCCGTAAAGCGTGCTGATACCATCTTCATGGCTGAGTTCGATAACTTTGCCATAACCACCTTTGCGACCTACGTATTTCACTCTGCCATCACCCGTCGCGTAAATAGGTGTGCCGTAAGGTGCCGCAAAGTCCGTACCTGCGTGCATGCGCCGGAAACGAAGTACAGGATGCACCCGTGAGCCAAAGCCTGAAGATAAACGCCCTACACCTTTCAAAGGCAAACGGTTAAAGGCAACTTGCTTGAGTTCAGTTTCTTCATCGGGACGTAAATAGCGGGTTTTGCCAGAGTCTAGTTGGAAGCGAATCCGTTGATAGGTTTCACCTTTGTGGTTGAATTCGGCGGCTAAGATATTCTGAGAGAAGATGCGCTCGCTTTGGTAATAGAAGTCTTCAAAGATTACGCTGACTTGATCGCCAATTGCAATTTGCCGGAAATCGACATCATCCTTGAAAACTTTGCCAAGCTGACGAGTAATCGAGATTGGTAAACCGGCTTTATTCGCTTCGTAATGAAAAGGATTGTGTACGGTGAAGGCGACACGATTATGTTGCTCTTCAAAGACATCATTATCCCAATGCCCTACATATTTACCATCTTGCAGAGAGATAATGTAGGCAGTACGTTTACCGGTTGCATAGATAATTTGCTTGACAGCTTCGTCACTGACTTGAATGAAAACTTTATTACCTGCTTGCAAGTTAGCGAGTATTTTTGCGTTTTCAGGATCAGCGGTTAAGGTGTCTAAGTCAGTTGATACATCGAGTTCAGCCAATACTTCCTCAATGTTTGTACCAGCAACTACTGGGTAGAAGGTCCATTCGCCGTGACTAGCTGAGGGTAGGGGATCGATCTCATAACCCGCGTAAGTTTCTGTCACCGTAGGCAGGTTAAGCTGTTCAGTATTCTGTACATCCCGCAATAGTGCTGCTTGAGCTTCATCCGTTAATTCACCATCATTTTTAGGGTCTGACAACATAACTGTTGAATAGGCTGGAATATTGCCTAAAGCAGCCAGCACGGCGACGACGACTAATGACCGGGAAAGCAAGTAGCGTAGTGGCTTTTTAGCCTTAAAAGGACTGGATTTTTTATCTGCTGGATTGTGAGTGGATTTGGATGTTTTAGAGTGGGGTTGCGGTACTTTAGCTTGATTTAGAACGCTCTGTTGCCGTTGGTTTACTTGAGCTCTCACTTCTGAGGAGCTAGTGATTGCATTAACTTCGTCCAGTTTAGTCGTTTCTCTCCTGCCGATAGCAATTTCTATCCCGCTAACCGGAAGGTTGTAACGCTCCATTGCCTGACTCCACTTATTATTATTTTTATTGTTTGTAGGAGGCGTAGGTCTTTTGCTGGTGTTTAACAAAATAACAACTCCGTTGTGTAAGCCTTTGTAGCTACTCAGTTTAAGTAGGTTGAAAAACCTCTGCTTGGGGTCAAACGAGCCAAGCAGCATTAGATAATGCTTAAACTTTAAGAAAGGCTTCCAACCGAAAAATTAAATAAACTAACCTTCAAATTATTGAAGGTCTGTAACCACGCACCATTAGCTAAGTAGATGATTCGTGGTAAGCTACTTCGCGCTTTTTAGGGTAAAACCGTTTTCTTGTCAATCATTGGAACCGAGTTGATGATGCAGTCCTCCGATATTCTTAACGAATTAGAACGCGGCACAGAAGAGATATTAGTCAAATCTGAGCTGGTTGAAAAACTAAAAACAGGCCGCCCTCTGCGTATTAAGGTCGGATTTGACCCTACAGCACCTGATTTGCATGTGGGTCATACCGTCATCATTAATAAGATGCGCCAATTCCAAGAGCTTGGGCATCAAGTTATCTTCTTAATTGGTGACTTTACCGGACGAATTGGTGATCCCACCGGAAAATCAGCCACTCGACCTCCTTTAACAGAGGATCAGGTCAATCAGAATGCTACTACTTATAAGGAACAAGTATTCAAAATTCTTGATCCTGAAAGGACTGAGGTAGCATTTAACTCAACTTGGATGGGCAAGATGAGCTCGGCTGAAATGATTCAGCTGGCTGCCAAGCAAACAGTTGCACGTATGCTGGAGCGCGATGACTTCAGTAAGCGCTATAAGTCGAATCAACCGATTGCGATTCACGAGTTCTTATACCCCTTAGTGCAGGGCTATGATTCAGTAGCTTTGCGCGCTGATGTGGAAATGGGTGGTACAGATCAGAAGTTTAATCTGCTGGTGGGGCGTGAACTGCAACGGATGTATGGGCAAGAGCAGCAGGTGGTGATTACCTTACCTTTATTAGAAGGGCTGGATGGCGTCAATAAGATGTCTAAGTCGTTAGGCAACTATATCGGTATCACCGATGCACCGAATGATATGTTCGGCAAAATCATGTCGGTCTCTGATGAGTTGATGTGGCGTTATTTTGATTTGCTGAGCTTCCGACCCTTAACTGAAGTTAAAAAATTACGCCAAGACGTGGAAGATGGTTTCAATCCACGTGATGTGAAGTTCTTATTAGCAGAAGAGTTAATTACTCGTTTCCATAATAAGGCTGCTGCCGTAGCTGCTCAGGAAGACTTTATTACACGCTTCCAAAAGGGGGCTTTGCCCGAAGATATGCCTGAATTAAGCATTGAAACCGAAACTGTAGAGCTGCCCATTGCGAATCTTTTAAAGAATGCAGGCTTGGTTGATAGCACTTCGGAAGCTTTTCGCATGATCCAGCAAGGCGGCGTAAAAATCGACGGTGTGAAGGTTGAAGACCGTAATCTATTGATCTCAAAAGGAACTGTTGCCGTTATCCAAGTTGGTAAAAGAAAGTTCGCCAAAGTCACTTTGAAATAATTTTGAAAATTTTCGGAAAGGGAGTTGACGGGTTAGCTGGGGTCTGTATAATGCGCAACTTCTTGAGGACGACACGACAGTGAAACGACTTATAAATCAGTAAGTTAGCAAGCTGAAGTGGGGAAAGTAAATAGTTAGAAAGTTCAGTCGGTGTTAAGAATTAAGTAAGAAAAATCTTGACAGTGACAAATGGAGTAACTATACTATGCGTCCTTCCTGACTGATGGGTCAGGCGAACTTTAACAAAGTAATCAGACAAAACTTGTGTGGGTGCTTGTAACCGATGGTGAATGCCAAAGGAAGCAAGTGACCCTTTAAA
>JBATOI010000023.1:0-1567 GCA_049290875.1 Thiolinea sp. | reverse complement strand
GTCTGGAGGCGGCCCAGCGCCGCAAGATCGAGAAGGTGCTGGAAGCAGCAGAGGCGGCTCCCGGCAAGAACATCCTGGAAATCGGTTGCGGCTGGGGTGGCGTCGCGGAAGCTGTGGGCAAGATGGGTGCACGGTTGCGGGGCATCACGCTGTCCCGCGAGCAACTGGAGTTTGCCAAGGAGCGCATGGTGCGGCAGGGTGTCGACGACAAGGTAGAACTGGTCTTCGAGGACTACCGAGACACCCGCGGCACATATGACGGTATAGCCTCCGTCGAGATGATTGAAGCCGTGGGCGAGGCCCATTGGCCGGCCTATTTCAAAACGCTTTTTGACCGCCTGAAGCCCGGCGGTGCCGCCGCCATTCAGGGCATCACCATCCTTGAGGAGAACTATGACGCCTATCGCAACGGCGTCGATTTCATTCAACGCTACATCTTCCCCGGCGGCATGTTGCTGACCAAGGAGATCATGCGCGACCAGACCCGCAAGGCGGGGCTGATTTTCGAGAAGATGGAGTGCTTCGGCCAGTCCTACGCCCGCACCCTGAAGATGTGGCATGACCGTTTCGAAGAGGCCTGGCCCCGCATCCAGCCCCTGGGCTTTGATGAGCGTTTCCGCAAGCTGTGGAAATTGTATCTGTGCTACTGCGAGGCGGGATTCACCGAAGGCGTGATTGACGTCGGCATCTACAAGCTGCGCAAGCCTGCCTGATGGGGTGCATCTGTTCAGGTTAACGCCGACCAGCCCCAGAGGATGAAGGCATAGCGCAGCGCCTTGCCAACACCGACAAGGATAAGAAACGGCACCAGCCGCACACCCATGACACCAGCTGCAAGTGTCAACGGATCGCCAATCAGCGGAATCCAGGCGAACAGCAGGGTCCAGATGCCATAGCGCTTGGCCGTGCTCTGCGCCGATGCCAGCCGGTCCTGCGAAACGGGAAACCACCGCCGGCCTGAAAAGCGTGTGACGTTGCAGCCAAGCCACCAGTTGGCGGCAGACCCCGCCGTGTTGGCCAGACTCGCCACGAAGAACAGGCTGACAATTGCCCCTGGCCACTTGGTCACTGCCGCCAGCAGCGCTGCCTCGGAAGTCCCCGGCAACAGTGTTGCCGAAAGAAAGGCCGAAGCCGCCAATGCCAGATAGGCAAGCAGTTCGGGCATCAGATCCCGACGAAAGGCTGTGCCAGGCGGGCCCAAATGGATTTGAACCGGGTCGGCGCTTCCGTGGCGATCAGGCAGATGCAATCTTCATCTGAATCGACCATCGGTTGATGCTCGGTTTCCTCGTCGAGGTCAGCCACGTCGCCCGGCAGGTAGCGTCCGGTGTGATCACTGTAGGATCCCTTCAGGATCAGGGTCAGTTCTTCACCGCCATGACCATGGTCGGGCATCTTGCGTCCGGATCCCAGCCGCATCAGCTGCAGCCGCGTGCGCGATCCCGGCGACATCTCGATATCGAACTTGGCCACCCCGGGTGCCCGCACCTTCCACTTGAGGTCAGCCAGCGACTTGCCACCCAGCAGGTTGCCCAGCGGCAACGGCACATCGGACAGCGGCCCACGC
>JBATOI010000022.1:0-1501 GCA_049290875.1 Thiolinea sp. | reverse complement strand
TATGTGCTCAGGAACGGAATCTGCGATTGCGGGGATACCGTCACATGACTTTGATCATTGAATGCCGTGATGGCGGCCTGGCGGTTCGTGTTGCCAAAACCGGGCCAGGCAAACTGCATGGTGCTGTTGTAGCGCGGAGCGTGCTGCACAGCGGGCTGGTTGGTGTAGGGCGGATAAGGCACTTCCGGCAGTTTGATTGGTGACTTGAGGAAATGTTCCTGAAAGCTTTTGCGCGAATTGGGATCACCCGGTCCTGCGTCGATGACCAGAACAGTCTTCTGCTTGCGTGCCAGTTCCAGCGCCATGATGGCTCCGGAAATTCCTGCACCGATAATGATGACGTCAGGGACAGCCATGGCGTTATCCGATCAAGCTCTTGAGGGGCGGAGGGGGAGCTGCCCAGTGGCCATAGGCGAGCTTGCTTGCGCCTACGGGATGGGCTTGGGCGATAAGCCAGACCAGGCTTTCGGAATAGAGCGATGGCGTGACGATGGTGCCGTCGTCTGTGGGATCAACGGGGTTGAACCATGTGCCGAGCAACACAAAATTCATCAGGCTGCGTGTTTGCGCAGAGAACGGCCAGGTGGGGGGAGACTGCGAATCATAGGAGCCCGACAGTATGGTTGTGACGGCCTGATCCGGTGAAGAGTGGATGGTCAAAGCCATATAAAGCAAAAGCAATTCGTCAAAGGTGTTTGGTACTCCGGTCTGCCTATCCGCCAAGGCGCTGAAATTTTCGTGGTATTGCGCAGCGTTCTGCGCCTGCCCAACGACCTTTTGTGAAACACCTGTCAGCGTCGAGACGAATTCCAGAAACGTTGATATGCGGGTAGACTGGTCCATGCTCAGTCCTATTGCATCGCCACACGGGCGAGGATGTAGGAGAAATCACCCAAGCGCCCATCGGACATGGTGGCCTGGTAGTGACAGTTGGCGCAGGACGACGACACATTCGGCGTTTCGCCCTGCAGGAAGGTCTCCATGGTGGCGTTGGAAAGGAACGGCGGTAACGGCACACCAGCAGGGTTGTTCTGGTTCGTCACGTCACTTGGAAACTGTGTGCCGACCAAACGATAGTTGGCAAACACGGAGGACGGATCGACAGCCAGAAGAGCTGCGGCGAAAGCGGTGTTTTGAGTTTTCGCCGTTGCCGTAAAGTCCACCAGTCGTGCCACTTGCACGGGCGTCTTAACACCGGAATTCGGATCCCATTTGCCTGCGGGCACAATGTTGCAACCGGTGCCATCACAGCCGGTACTGCGATGCGCCGCCGCACCATCGCTAAAGCTGAAAGGCCCACCGCCTGCACTGCCCGCCACCGGCACATTGTCGGCGTGTTCGAAGGTTGACCACACCCATTGCGGCGCATTGGCCGTCTTGTGACTGATGTGCATGCCCACCATGCCAACCTGCTTCAACTGGCAAGCTGGAGACTGTGCGGGATTGTATAGATAGGCCATGGCGGTGTGGAAGCGCTTGGGGTTGTCACCCGGGCCCATGA
>JBATOI010000021.1:0-142116 GCA_049290875.1 Thiolinea sp. | reverse complement strand
TTTCGCGGAGTGGTAGTTCAGTTGGTTAGAATACCGGCCTGTCACGCCGGGGGTCGCGGGTTCGAGCCCCGTCCACTCCGCCAACCTTTTCTTTATTGCTTTTTCTTCCCCTTACGCTAGCCATTTTGTATGATGCGCCCTTATGCCCTAAGGGCGGGCAGTTCTGATCAGTTCAACTTAAATAATACGCAGAAAAAATATGTTACAAACTATTCATGATAAAGCCAAAGGCTGGATTGCTTATGCCATCGTAGGGTTCATTAGTGTTCCATTCGCACTCTGGGGCATTAACTCTTATATGGAAGGCGGCTCCACAAAAGCTGCTGCTGTTGTTAATGGCGAAGATGTACCTGCACAAGAGGTTCAGCAAGAGCTAGCGCAAATACGTCAGCAATTTGGGCAGATGGCAGCACAGTTGGGCGATGATAGTTTAAAGAATATGGCTTTAAATAATGTCGTGAATCAGGTTTTGTTGCGCCAAAAAGCGAAAGATGACGGCTATCGAGCTAGTACTGAAGATGTAGCTGCTGCGATCACTGAAATTAGCGTATTTCAAAAAGAGGGTCAGTTTGATAAAGCCACTTACGAAGGTTTTTTAGCTTCACAGCGGCGCAATCAGGCCGCGTTTGAAGAGCAGATGCGTACGGACATCACTAATGGTCAGTTCCGTGACAGTTTACAAGCTACTGCGTTTGTTACTAAAGCACAGATGGAGCAATATCAGACCTTACGTAATCAAAAGCGTGATATCGAGCTGTTTACTCTAAAAGTAGCCAGTTTCGAGCCGCAAGTGCAAATCACCGATGAGCAAATCAACAAGTATTACGATGAACACAAAAACCAGTTCATGACTGAAGAAAAGGTTAAAGTTGCGTATATCGACTTGAATCAAGAGGCTTTAGCTAAAACGGTAACGGTTGATGATGCGGGCTTGCAGGCTTTTTATGATGAGCACAAAGACCGCTATTTGACTCCAGAATCACGCAATACCAGCCATATCTTGGCAGCGGTTGCAGATCCTGCTCAAGACGCAGAAGCAAAGAAAAAAATTGATGCCATCTATGCAGATATTCAAGCCGGCAAAAAGACCTTTGAAGAGGCAGCCAAAACAGATTCTGATGATAAAGCGACTGCAGAAACAGCGGGTGTAGTGGGTGATGTGTCTGCAGGCAGCTGGGATCCTGATTTCGAAAAGGCAGTATTCGCGGCTGAACTGAATAAAGTTTCAGAGCCAGTTAAAACCGGTGCTGGTTATGAAATCATCCGGGTCAATAGCGTGAAAGCGGCGGTACAGAAAACCTACGAAGAAGTGAAAGCTCAAGTCGAGCAGGACTATCGGAGTGCTAAAGCTGAAGAGTTGTTCATTGAGGCTGCCAAAAAATTAGAAGATGTAGCTTATGAGCAAAGTGGTGATCTTGCTCCTGCTGCCAAAGCTGTCAATGCCACTATTCAAGAATCAGCTTGGTTAACACGCACTAAAGGCGAGGGTATCTTAACTGACCCTAAATTATTAGCCGCTGCGTTTTCTGATGAAGTTTTAAAAGAAGGTAAAAATTCTGCGGTGACGCAAGTTTCTGAGACTCAAGCGATTGTTTTACGCTCAGCTGGCCAAGAGCCTGCTAAGCAAAAACCTTTAGAAGAAGTAAAAGCTGACATCACCACGATCCTGAAAGCGGAAGAGTCGCGCAAGTTAGCAGCACAAAAAGGTGATGAACTGTTGGCTCAAGTGAAAACTACAGGTTGGGCTGCTTTAGATGCTTCTGGCTTAG
Organism: Thiolinea sp.; assembly: GCA_049290875.1. Taxonomy (GTDB): domain Bacteria; phylum Pseudomonadota; class Gammaproteobacteria; order Thiotrichales; family Thiotrichaceae; genus Thiolinea. The sequence continues at coordinate 140,347 of JBATOI010000021.1, read as the reverse complement.
GTAAGGCTGATACTATTGAGAGACCAGGCTTGGTACAACGCACTGGCAGTACGCTAGCGCCTGAAGTGATCGAAAAAACCTTTAATATTTCACGTCCTGCTAAAGATCAAATCAGCTGGGATAAGGTTGTGCTTGCCAATGGCGATTACACACTGATTTCTCTCAAAGCTGTGGAAGATGGTGCCAATACACTTGAAGAAAGTAGTGCACAAATGTATGGCGGTGTGAATGGTAGTCGTGAGCTGAATGCTGCTTTAGAAGATTTGCGTGCACGGTCAGAAATTGAATTGCACCCAGAAAATATCTAAATGTTTATTCATGGCAAGCGCAGCGAGTTAAATTGAACCCCTTTTGATGCAATTGCCATGAAAGTACATTTAAAAGCTTTAGGTTGCCGACTCAATGAAGCTGAGTTAGAGCAATGGTCGCAAGGTTTTCGGTTGGCAGGGCACTCGGTTGTCACTGCTGCACCGGATGCAGATGTCGTCATCCTCAATACCTGTGCAGTCACCCAAGAAGCCTCTGCTAAGTCCCGCCGTTTATTAAACCGTCTCTATCGTGATAATCCTGCTGCTAAATTAGTGGTGAGCGGTTGTTATGCGACTTTGCAAGCGGCTGAAGTCGCGAGTATTTTAGGGGTTGATTTGGTAGTCCCCAATGCCGAAAAAGACCAGCTACCCACTAAAGTAATGGAAGCCTTTGCTTTACCCCTGATGCCAGAAATTGCTACTGAGCCAGGTGAAAATAGTTTATTTGTACGTGGGCGGCATCGCGCTTTTATTAAAATTCAAGATGGCTGTCGGTATCGCTGTACTTTTTGCATTGTCACGGTGGCACGTGGTGAAGAGCGTAGCCGCACAGAAGCCTCGATTGTTGAAGAAATTAACCAGCTAACCAGCCAAGGTGTACAAGAGATTGTACTCACAGGCGTACATGTCGGTGGTTATGGTAGTGATTTGGTAGATAGTTCGCTATACAGCTTAGTGAAGCGTATTTTGACCGAAACCGATATACCAAGAATTCGTTTTGCCTCTGTCGAGCCGTGGGATTTACCCGAAGATTTTTTTGCGCTATTTAGCAATTCGCGGTTAATGCCACATATGCATTTGCCCATTCAAAGTGGCGCAGATTCAGTGTTACGACGGATGGCGCGGCGCTGCAAAACGACTGAGTTCGCGCAATTAGTAAGGCAAGCACGTGCTGCTATCCCTGAGTTTAATATCACAACGGATATTATTGTCGGCTTCCCTGGCGAAACTCTGGAGGAATGGCAGGAAACGGTTGGGTTTGTCGAGCGCATTGGTTTTGGGCATGTGCATATTTTTAGTTATTCACCTCGTGCGGGAACTAAAGCGGCTGGTTTAGCGAGTCCAGTTGCAGAAGCTGTGAAAAAGCAGCGCAGCCAAGAATTGCACCAAGTCGCAGCAAGCTCGCAACAAACATGGCTAGCCCAGCAAGTAGGCCATCAGGTTCCTGTATTGTGGGAACGTAGCCGTGAGCAAAATGGCGAGTTGATTTACACCGGCTATACACCCAATTATTGTAAAGTCATTACGAAGCCCCATCATTCAATTGACTTAGAAAATCAGATCACAACAGTACGTCTGTCCTTAGCCAGTGGTGAGGAGAGCGTGTTACTAGGAGATTAAACATGGAAGCACACGTGGTTGGCATTCAATGGTTATTGGTTTGCTTATTGTGCCTATTCGGTTTAACGGCCTGTAGTAACTCTGCGGAACAAGATGCTCGCCAAGTAGCGAATGATTTTTGGGCTGCAGTTCTGCAAGATGATATGGAAAAGGTGAAGGCTTTATCCACCTGGGACAGCACCCAGTATTTATCTGTACTCCACAACAAGAAATTGTCTGCACGCCGCTTTGAAACGGGCGAGATGAAAATTGAAAATGGTTTTGCTGAAGTTGCTACCGTGCTTTATGGTGGTGAAAAGGGGGATTTGCAAATTCCGCTACGCACAGTACTCACCTTGCATGAAAATAAATGGCTAGTCGATGTACAAAAGACACTAGGTTCAATGGTCAGTGGGGCTATGGGAGCCGTGGTTGATCAATTGAATAGCTTCATGCAGGATAGTTTGAAAGGCTTGGATAGTAGCTTGAGTGAAGGTATTGATAAGCTAGGTAAAAGCTTAGAAGAAAGTATGGATCAATTACAAGATGATCTGGCTAAACCTCCAGCACAACCCAACTCTACACCTGCGCCAAGCAATAACGTACAGCCGATTTGAGTGTTCTAAATTTATGCAGGAGCTTGTTTTCTAGGAACTATCACTAAGTTTATTGCTCTTAAACAGTGACGTAGTAGCTAGATTTAATTACCATCTATCTAGTCCGTGCTGGAAGTTTTAGTGTTGCTTGCTATTTTCCAAAAGAATAAGGTTTTGTGTCAGAAACCTGCTTATGTTGATAACCCTTCAAGTGGTTCAATAGCTATGGCTAAATTGATCTTAAAGCAACAGGAGCCTCCCAAAGGTTCTTGGTTTACTCATTATGGTTCACAAGTTGCTTATGCAGGGTTTATTGCTCTGCTATTATTGATTTCCTTGGGTATTTTGGTTGCATTTAAGCAGAACTCTAATCCTATGGCATTACAACCACTGCCTAGCTTGAACTCCGCAGCAGCTTTGCCGGCTAAAGCACAATATTTGAAGGATTGGGCAAAGCTAAATGAGATGCAGACGGTTTATGAGCAATTAGCGACAGATACTAGTGCTGAAGATAAGGCGACGCTTTTGCTTAATCAGGCAGAAATGGCATGGCAACACTTATTAATTATGTCTGAGGCTATCAGCAGCTTGGGCTTAGATGTGGCTGAAAAGAAACAACTAGAGCAAGAGCAAGCTTATCTACAAGATCAATGGCAGGCGCGGATTCATTTTGCCGAATTGCGTCTAGATCGTTTTAATCAAATCCAGCAAGTACAACATGCTCCAGAAAGCTCAACGCAGGTGGTGACTATTAAAACAGATTCGCTCGCTACCCCAATGGTACCTGAAGTAACTCCAACTCAGCCAATTGCAGACGCTCAACCCACTAATAAATATATTGTACAACCACCTGCTGGTATAGAGCTTCCAGCAGTATTCTGTACTTTAAATGGAGCTAATGCCTGTAAGCCAGAGGCTAATCAGTAAGTTAATTACGGGCTGTTAGTTAGTGCTGGGGCCAGGAGCAGTATTCACAGGAGCCGTAGGTGCAATAGGTGCTGGCATTGCAGGCGTTTGCATATTAGGCATAGCATAGCCACCACCATAATAAGGCATAGGTGCTGCTCCGTAAGGCATCATGGGCATTTGTTGGTAATTGTTATAACCATAAGGCATCATCGGCATACCATAGTTGCCATAATTATTATTGTTGTTGCCAAAGAAAGGCATATTGCCATTGCTAAACCCATTGTTGAAGTTAAAGCCATTACCCTCATCATTGAAGCTATCGCTCATTTCCTGCATCCAGTACATGGGTGTCCATTCTGGCCAGCTATTTTCTTCCCAATAAGGTCCGTATGGCCCAGTTTTCCACTCGCCATTATTTTCACTACCAAAAAAATTAGCACTAGCAGTACTGGCTAAACTAAAAAGGCTCAGAGCAATTAAGAACTTTTTCATGATTTTCCTCCAACAAACTTGTATGTAAATCATTATATAAGAATATTCTAATTTTTCAAGTCTGTGTAGAAAATTAAACCGCTAGCAGTACAGCTGGCATCCAAACCAATATCCCAATCTTGGCACTTTAGGCGTTCAATTTGTTGGAAGGGATAAGCAAAGCCGAGTAGAACGGGCTTTGAATGCTTAGGGTAGCGCTTAAAAGCAAAGCTACGATCATAAAAACCACCACCCATACCTAAGCGTGAGCCTTGTTGATCAAAAGCTACTAATGGGGTGATCACTAAATCAAGCTGTCTTGGGCTAAGGATACGGCGTCCCGCTAATAAAGGCTCTGGGATATTAAAACGATTGGAGCGAAATCGTGTTTGGAGATTCCATTCCACAAAAGTCAAATGTGAGTTGTGACTTAAGCTCAATACAGGCAGGAAGAATCGTTGTTTAGGATGAGCAAACTTTAATAAAGAACGGGGATCTGCCTCTCCTCGCACAGGTAAGTAAAGTGCAATATTGCGTGCTGAGCGAAAAATACGCTGCCGAATTAGATGTTGAATGGCTTGCTTGGAAAGTTGTTGTTGCTCTGTTTGGGCTAAGCTTGATCGTTGCTTACGTAGTTGTTTGCGCAGTTCATGATTGGATAACTGGGTAGACATAAGATTAATGGGTAGCAAAAATTACAGCTTAACGCCTTTTGCGGCTGTTCCGTTATTTTTTAGTAGATGCCTGCGCGGAGTCTTGAAAGAGTAGCTCATACTTGCCGATTTGAACGCGGTCTTTATCGATGAGTACGTGTTTTTTGGTGGCAATATGATTAACTAAAACGCCATTGGTACTTTGTAGGTCTTCCAAAAAACACTCATCACCCACATTAATTAGATGAGCATGTTCGGCACTCACAGTACGTTCGTTTAGTATGATATTGCAGTGGGGAGAGCGCCCAATTACATAGTGATCTTCAGTCAGGCTCAGCCTCTTGATAACTTGGTTATTAAGACTAATGATTAATTCTGCCATAGCCATGTGCTCTTAACAGGAAGCACAGTTCATTCTGTGCTGTCCTTAAACCTATACCTAGTTAAGTTACAGTTCAACTACCATACGATGACCTGCCACGTTGTGCTACATAAGGTTGCACATAGGAAGCAGGCAGTATACGAATAACTTGTACCAAGCGATCCGCGTATTCACGTGGCAAAATAATGCGATTGGAGTGTTCTGGAGTCGTCACACCTGTGCGGAAGCAAGGATTGAGTTCGAGTAAAAGATCAGCTGGTAAACCCGCTTGCATAGCAGCCAAGCGCAAATCCACGGGTTTATTAATCCGCATCTGCGCTAAGCGTGCTGAATTCGGAGTAACTGGCAGGCGAATCCCATAAGACTGTGAACGCCCAATCAGCTCTTTAAAGGCTAGTAAGCGAGGTACATAGTTCATAGTTTCTTTAGGCAGTGATAAGTTCCAGAAGCTAGGCGGTAAACCTGCTTGCTGAGCTTGGGTCACTGCACGGCTCACACAAGTTTCCCCGCAATTATACGCTGCAAAAGCCAACAGCCAATCACCATTAAATTGCCGATTGAGTTTCTGTAAATAATTGAGCGCAGCACCGGTAGCGGCAAAAGGATCCATGCGCGCATCGTAATTGCCGGTTTGCTTTAAGCCGTAATTACGTCCGGTCGAGGGAATAAATTGCCACAAGCCGGTGGCACCTGCCTGTGAGAATACATCAGCATCAAAACCACTTTCCACGAAAGGTAATAAAGCAACTTCAGCAGGCATGCCACGGCGAGTAACTTCCTCGATAATCATGTGTAAGAACACACTGGCACGATCAGAAAGAATACTTAGTTGCTGCGGATTTTGTGCATAAGACTGAATGAATTGCTGCACCCGTGGATTGCCAGAATGGTCGGCTAATTGAAAGTGTCGGAATACCCGCGACCAAGTATCAAAGTCCTGATTGACACTGTAGTCACTGCTAATCGAGGGAATATACATTGCCCGCTGAATACGTGGTATAGCTCTTGCTGCGGGTGGTTGATAGCTTTCTTGTCTTGCTTGCACGACCCAGGTGCGGCGTGGCGCGGGGCGTAGGCGTTTAGGTGCATGGTAACGAGTAACTTGTTTACCTTGCGGCGTTAATGGCAGTGCCTCTGGAATAGAATTAGTTTGTTTAGTGTTGGATTCGACGGTTGTTGTTGGCCTAGTAGCGCTGCAGCCATTTAAAAACAATAAAGCACATACCGCCGCGACTGGTGCGAGGTAAGAGGATGTCCGCATGATGTAGCCCCAATAGACCCTATTATAAAACTGGTATCGCAAGCTCAAGGTCGGAAGATCTAATTCACCCCAGTTTATTGTTTATAGTTGTGTTTCTCTGCCCGGAATGTCAGATTAAGATTTTACCTACTTTGATTGCCCTGCTTGCTGATTCGTTATTAAGCAAATTGCTTCCGACTATAATATGTATTGATTGAATGAACAAGAAAAAAGCAGTTCCCCCTGTTTTAACCCATTCTGTCGCCTCAGTTGAGCAACAGATAGCCAAATTACAAGGCTGGTATAGCACTGTAGAGGGCGCTTATGTGCTCACAGAATTACAGGCTTTAGTCACGGAAATGACTGAGGATGTGTTCGGCTACTATGCCTTAGAGTTAGGCCTATTGGTGGAACATTGTAATTTACTAGATAAGTCACGCATTAGTACGCATATCAAATTATCAACCAATCCGAATGCGATTATTGCAGATACCATCACTAAGCCCGAAGCCCTGCCTATAGCCTTCAATGAAATTGATTTAGTAATTGGCTGTCATGTTTTAGATTATGCCCATTCTCCGCATCATGTTTTGCGTGAGATTGAGCGAGTACTTGTACCGGAAGGTCATTGTGTGCTGATTGGCTTTAATCCTTGGAGCTTTCGAGGTTTGGGGCAAAGCTGGAATTATCTACGGCGCGTCCCTGATCGACCTGCAATGTATACCAAGAAACGGATTCGAGATTGGTTTGGCGTGCTCGGTTTTGAATTGCTAGAGACTTATACCCTTGGTTTTCGCCCTGCCTTGGGAAGTGATGGTTTTTTCAAACACTTGGCGTGGGTAGATCGTTTAGGGCAAAAGTATCAGCTCCCGTTTGGGAGTGTGCAGATCATTCATGTGCGTAAGCAAGTATCACGCCTCATCCCTATTAAGCCAATAGTACGTAATGCTAAAAGACGTTTACGCCCCGGGATGGCGGTCAATACCACCAGCATTCATTATGTGAAGCCTGTAAAAAGAGAACAAAAACGTGAAGAAAGTTGAGTTATATACCGATGGGGCTTGCCGAGGCAATCCCGGGCCGGGTGGCTGGGGAGCACTATTGCGTTACGATGAGCAAGAGCGTGAACTGTATGGTTATCAAGCCAATGCAACCAATAATCAAATGGAGCTAATGGCGGCGATTCGTGGTTTAGAGGCTTTAACCCAGCCCTGTGAAGTCAGTTTGACCACGGACTCTAAGTATGTGCTGCAAGGTATGACCGAATGGATGGCAGGCTGGAAGCGTAAAGGCTGGAAGAGTGCGAGCGGTCAACCTGTGAAGAATCAGGATTTATGGCAGCGCTTAGATAAAGCTGCGCAGCCGCATAAAATTAAATGGAATTGGGTGCGTGGACATACAGGACATGCCGATAATGAACGTGTAGATGGTCTTGCCAATCGCGCTATTGATGAAAGGAAATTCGCATGATCCGCCAAATTATTCTCGATACAGAAACCACTGGTTTAGATCCTAGAGATGGGCATCGCATCATTGAGATTGGTTGTGTGGAAATGGTGAGCCGGCGTTTGACTGGCAATAATTTCCACTTTTACTTGCAACCTGATCGGGAAATTGATGAAGAAGCGATTCAAGTGCATGGCATCACCAACGATTTTCTAGTTGATAAGCCGCGCTTCAAACAGATTGCCTCTGATTTAATTAACTATCTAAACGGTGCTGAGCTGATTATTCACAATGCGCCCTTCGATATTGGTTTCTTAAATCATGAATTAAACTTACTTACCGAGCCTTATCAAGCAATTACCGATTATTGCACCGTGGCGGACACCTTAGTCATGGCGCGGCAAATGTATCCGGGGCAACGTAATAGCTTGGATGCACTTTGTAAGCGCTACGAGATTGATAATGGTCATCGTACTTTGCATGGTGCTTTGCTTGATGCCGAGATTCTGGCTGATGTTTATCTAGCCATGACCGGCGGGCAGGTCAGTTTACAGCTGGGTGGTGAAACGGATAGCGGTGGTTCAAATAGGGCTGCTACAGCGATTCGTCGCGTTGCCGCAGGAATCAATTTACCGGTGATTCATGCAAGTGAGGATGAATTAGCAGCACATACCGAGCGTTTAGCCGCGATCCAGAAGTCAGCGGGGAAGTGTTTGTGGTCTTAAAGCACTTGTTAAATTCAATTTAGATCAATAAGTACATGAAAATTCAGTTTTTTTAAATTGCAATGAATGGTTAAATAGGGTCGCAGGTATCATTTAGCTAGTTACCTTCGTTGTTGTGCTAATGTGGCTAATAATTCATCCAAGTAATTAAGTCACTTCAGCTCTTAGAAGTGTTAACAGCCTTAATTGGCTTCATTGCTTTAGTCATTATCTGCAAAATTTCCTACTCACGCTATCTGCAAAATTTCCTACTCACGCTGCTTCCCTCCACCTTAGTTCTCCTAAATAACGGGTTAGGTCATCAATTAAATGATGATCTAAGCTTAAGCTTTGTAAAAGTTAAATCATATTTAAAATATTTGTTAATTGTAAGTTATTGAATTTTAAATTATTAATTTTTTAAATGATAAAAATAAATGAGTTAATCACTCGGCTTATGGCTTTTAATTAATGAACTGTGTAGTATCCCTATCCACTAGGGGTATAGGAGGGGAGCGGCGATATATCCCGTCAGAAATAACTACATAAAAAGCGAATAGACCGCTCCTACGTTTGTAAATGCTAGGAGATTTTTTGATGAGCCATGACCAGTTAGATCGAGACCCACAAGAAACGCAAGAATGGCAAGAAGCCATTGATGTGGTGGTCGAACGTTCCGGTGCCGATCGCGCCCGTTATTTACTGCATAAAACCATAGAAACTGCATCCGAAGCAGGCGTCGAACCCCCTGATATGCACACCCCGTATATCAATACTATCCCTGTGGATCAACAACCGGCTTATCCGGGTAATCTCGAATTAGAGCGTCATATTCTGCGTGCTTTGCGCTGGAATGCGACCGCAATGGTGGTGCGTGCAAATCGTAAGCCTGCTGAGCCGGGCGGTCATATTGCCTCCTTCCAATCCTCGGCGATTATGTATGAAGTGGGTTATAACCATTTCTGGAAAGGTCACGGACACCCGAATGGCAGCGACATGCTGTTTATTCAAGGTCACACCGCGCCGGGCACGTATGCGCGTGCTTTCGTTGAAGGACGCTTAAGCCAAGATCAATTGGAAAACTTCCGCATTGAATCGCAAGGCAAAGGGCTTTCCTCCTATCCGCATCCGTATTTGATGCCGGACTTTTGGCAATTCTCCACCGTATCAATGGGCTTAGGCCCGATTATGGCGATTTACCAAGCACGCTTTTTAAAATATTTAGAGCATCGTGGCTTTGCTAAAGTCGCTGATAATCATGCGGAAGGCCGTAAAGTATGGGCGTTTTTGGGTGATGGCGAGATGGACGAGCCAGAATCCCAAGGTGCGATTTCGTTAGGCTCACGCGAGAAACTCGACAACCTGATTTTCGTGGTGAACTGTAACCTGCAACGCTTAGATGGCCCAGTACGCGGCAATGGCAAAATCGTGCAAGAGCTGGAAGGTAACTTCCGAGGCGCAGGCTGGAATGTGATTAAAGTGTTGTGGGGTTCCGGTTGGGATCGCCTACTCGCTAAAGATACCACTGGCATTTTGCGTAAGCGCATGATGGAAGCGGTGGACGGCGAATACCAAAACTTTAAAAACAAAGGCGGCGCTTACACCCGCGAACATTTCTTTGGTAAATATCCAGAGCTACTCGAAATGGTCGCGGATATGACCGACGACCAAATTTATTATGATTTACTGCGCGGCGGTCACGATCAAGAGAAGGTGTATGCGGCTTATCACAATGCCGTGAATACCGTTGGGCGTCCGACCATTATCCTCATGCACACGGTTAAAGGGTATGGCATGGGCGAAGCAGGCGAAGGGATGAATATCAGCCATCAACAGAAAAAGCTGAGTTCTGACCAATTACGCAAATTGCGTGACCGTTTCCGTATTCCAGTGACTGATGAGCAAGTCGACGAAGCTTCCTTCTATAAGCCAGCGGCTGAATCGCTAGAAATGCAATATTTGCATGAGCGTCGCCAAGCCTTAGGTGGCTATTTACCGAATCGTCCGCAAAACTTTGAAACCCTCAATGTTCCTGAGTTACCTGAGCTATTCGATGCGCTATTGAAAGACACGGGCGAACGTACCATGTCCACCACGATGGCAATGGTGCGCGTCATGGTCGCAGTGGCACGCCATAAAGAACTTGGCCCGCGCTTAGTGCCCATCGTACCTGATGAATCACGTACCTTCGGTATGGAAGGTATGTTCCGCCAAGTTGGGATTTACGCGCCCGATGGTCAGTTGTATGAGCCTATGGATGCAACCGACATTATGCCGTATCGCGAATCCTCTAAAGGCCAATTGCTGCAAGAAGGGATTAACGAAGCGGGCGCGATGTCCTCATGGGTAGCGGCTGCAACTTCGTATGCGAATAACCATGCGATGATGATTCCGGTTTATATCTACTACTCGATGTTTGGTTTCCAACGGATTGGTGATTTGGCGTGGGCAGCGGGCGATATGCTAGCGCGCGGATTCTTAGTCGGTGGTACTTCCGGTCGCACCACACTGAATGGTGAAGGCTTGCAGCATCAAGACGGTCACAGCCAATTGTTTGCGGGCTTTATCCCCAACTGTCTGTCGTATGATCCGACCTTCGCTTATGAAGTGGCGGTGATTTTCCATGATGGTCTGCGGCGCATGTATCAAAATGGCGAAAATGTGTTCTATTACATCACCACCCTCAATGAAAACTACAGCATGCCTGCGATGCCAGAAGGTGCTGAAGAAGGCATTGTTAAAGGGATGTATGCCTTCAAGAAAGCGGATGGTAAGGCTAAGCATCGCGTCCAACTTATGGGTTGCGGCTCGATCTTACGTGAAGTGATTGCAGCAGCAGATTTACTCAAACAAGACTGGGACGTAGACGCGGATATTTGGGCGACTCCAAGCCTCAATGAAGTGGCGCGTGATGGTGCAGCTTGTGCACGTTGGAATCTCTTGCATCCTGATCAGGAAGAGCGCAAATCATGGATTGCCCAATGCTTAGAAGGCACTGAAGGCCCTGTGGTAGCGTCTACTGATTACATTCGCACCTATGTCGATCAAGTGCGTCCGTATGTGAATAAACCCATGCATGTGTTGGGCACGGATGGTTTCGGGCGTTCGGATAGCCGTCAAGCCTTACGTCACCATTTTGAAGTTGACCGTTACTACGTGACAGTGGCTGCGCTCAAAGCCCTCGCGGATGAACAAAAATCCTCGAAAGCCAAAGGCAAAATCACCGCCAAAATCGTATTAGAAGCGATGGCAAAATACGGCATTGATCCTGAAAAGCCTAACCCACTGTATGCGTAAGGAGAGAGTAAATGAGTAAAGAAATCAAAGTACCGGACATTGGTGATTTCAAAGAAGTGACCGTCATTGAATTGCTCGTGAAAGTGGGCGATACCCTTAAAATCGATGACCCGCTCATTACCTTAGAATCCGACAAAGCTTCCATGGATATTCCTGCCTCTCAAGGTGGTGTCGTCGAAGCCATTAAAGTCAATGTGGGCGATAAAGTCTCTGAAGGCAGTGTGATTTTATTGATTAAGGATGCAGGCGAAGCGAGTGTGAATGTCGCCGCTGCTCCAGCACAACCTAAAGTCGCTGGTGGCCCAGCTCAAGCTGTAGCTCCTGTCGCGGGTGTGGAAGAAATTAAAGTCCCTGATATTGGCGATTTCAAAAGCGTCAATGTGATTGAAGTCTTGGTACACGTGGGCGATGTGATTAAAGCTGAAGATTCGCTCATCACCCTCGAATCTGACAAAGCTTCGATGGATATCCCTTCACCCAAAGGCGGCAAGGTTAAGGAAATCAAAATCGCAGTGGGCGATAAGGTTTCTGAAGGGAGCCTGATTCTATTACTAGAAGTGGAAGGTGCAGCCCCTGCCGAAACGCCTGCGGCTTCTGCTCCAGTCGCTGCGGCTCCAGTTGCTAGCGCTGCACCTTTAGCCAGTGCGGGCGATGATGAAACCTTTAAGCGTGCCTATGCGAGTCCTTCAGTGCGACGTATTGCGCGAGAACTGGGGGTAAATATTGGGCAAGTGGGCGGTACTGGCCCGAATGGGCGCATTACCGAGCAAGATGTTCGTGACTTTAGCACAGGTGGCGTGGTTACTGCTGCGGCTGCAAGTATTTCTGCGGCTCCAGCGCCTGCTGAGACTAAAGCGGCTGCTGCGGCTGCTTCAGGCATGGGTGGCGTGCAGTTTATTACCCAGCCAGATTGGAGCAAATTTGGTGCGGTGGAAACCATTCCGATGTCACGCATTGGCAAACTCTCCGCCAAGCATTTACATCGTGCGTGGCTGACCGTTCCGCAAGTGACGCATTTTGACGAAGCGGATATTACCGAACTCGAAGCTTATCGCAGCAGCATGAAAGATAAAGCCAAAGCAATGGGCTTTAATTTCACCCCTCTAGTCTTCATGATGAAAGCGGTCGCAGCTGGCCTGAAAGAATTCCCTAAATTCAACTCAGCACTGGCCGATGATGGTGAAAACCTGATTCAACGCAAGTTTTACAATATCGGTATTGCGGTCGATACACCGGATGGTTTAGTCGTTCCGGTGATTAAAGAGGTAGATCGTAAAGGCTTGTTTGAACTCGCGCGTGAACTAGGCGAAATCTCCAAAAAAGCGCGTGACGGCAAACTCAAAGCGGCGGATATGCAAGGCGGTTGCTTCTCGATTTCTAGCTTAGGCGGAATTGGTGGCACGAACTTCACGCCGATTGTGAATGCACCGGAAGTGGGTATTCTCGGTTTGACCCGTGCCCAAGAGCGCTTGGTACGTAAAAACGGGGAAATCGTGGATCGCCTGATTCAGCCACTGGCGGTCTCGTATGACCATCGGGTGATTGATGGCGCGTATGCGGCACGCTTTGTCAGCCACATCTCGTTTGTATTGTCGGATGTCCGTAACCTGATCCTGTAGGAGCCTCATAATGAATCAAATTGTTGAAGTAAAAGTACCGGACATTGGGGATTTCAAAAGCGTCGATGTCATTGAAGTGCTGGTGAAAGTCGGCGACAAAGTGCAAAAAGAAGATGCACTGGTCACCCTCGAATCCGATAAAGCCTCGATGGATATTCCCTCGCCCTATGCCGGAACCATTAAAGAAATCCTGATTAAAGTCAGCGATAAAGCCTCCGAAGGCTCGCTGATTTGCAAAATGGAAGTCGAAGGTGCGGCAGCGGCTTCGAGTAAACCTGCTCACGCTCCGGCAGCCAGTGCGCCTGCACCTGTCAAAGCAGCCACTCCGGTTGCTGCTCCTGCGGCTTCCAAACACAGTGGTTCGGCGGATGTCACTTGCCAGATGCTGGTATTAGGTGCTGGCCCCGGCGGTTACACAGCGGCCTTCCGTGCTGCCGATTTAGGTTTGCAAACCGTCTTGGTGGAGCGTTGGGCAACTTTGGGGGGGGTGTGCTTGAATGTGGGTTGTATCCCGTCTAAAGCCTTATTGCATGCTGCTAAAGTGATTGATGAATCGCATGAATCCAGTGATTTCGGGGTTGAGTTTAGTGCGCCTAAAATCGACCTCGATAAGCTGCGTACTTGGAAAGAAAAAATCGTCAGTCGTTTAACAGGCGGTTTAAATGGTCTAGCCAAACAACGCAAAGTTCAAGTGGTCAATGGGATCGGTACTTTCCTCGATCCTAACCATGTGGAAGTGGTGGGCAATGATGGCAAGAAAACCATCGTGCGCTTTGAAAAGGCGGTGATTGCAGCGGGTTCTGAAGCGGTGAAACTGCCGTTTATTCCTGAAGACCCGCGTGTGATTGATTCCACGGGTGCATTGGAATTGAAAGATATTCCCAAACGCATGTTGGTGATTGGTGGTGGGATTATCGGCTTGGAGATGGCGACGGTTTATCACTCACTGGGCACGAAAATCACCGTGGTAGAAATGCTACCGGGGATTGTGGCTGGTGCGGATAAGGATATTGTAAAGCCCTATCAAACCCGCATCCAAAAACGCTACGAAGCAATTTGGTTAGAAACACGCGTCACCAAAGTCGAAGCTACTCCAGCAGGCATGAAAGTGACCTTTGAAGGCAAAAATGCCCCAGCCGAACCGCAAGTGTATGACCGCGTATTAGTCGCAGTCGGGCGCACGCCCAATGGAAAACGCATTGGTGCAGAAAAAGCGGGTGTGGCAGTCGATGAGCGCGGCTTTGTGAAGGTGGTCGATTCGCAAATGCGCACCACGCAAGCACACATTTTTGCGATTGGCGACATTATTGGTCAACCGATGTTGGCGCATAAAGCAGTACACGAAGGCAAAACCGCTGCTGAAGTTGCCGCTGGTTTACCGAGCCATTTCGATGCGCGTGTGATCCCGTCGGTCGCTTACACAGACCCTGAAATTGCATGGGTAGGTGTGACCGAGGAAGAAGCCAAAGCCAAAGGTATGAAAGTCGGCAAAGGCGTATTCCCGTGGGCAGCCAGCGGACGTGCGCTGTCACTCGGACGCGAAGAAGGCGTCACCAAACTGATCTTTGACGAGGAAACGGATCGTGTTATCGGTGCCGGTATTGTCGGCGTGAATGCAGGTGACTTGATTGCGGAAGTGGCACTTGCGATTGAAATGGGCGCGAATGCTTCGGATATTGGTTTGACCGTGCATCCGCATCCGACGCTATCTGAGACAGTGGCGATGGCGGCGGAAATGTTTGAAGGCTCAATCACCGATTTGATTGCGCCGAAGAAGCGACATTAACCCTGTAAAAACTAACCCTCTTCTTGCTTAGAAGAGGGTTTGAAGCCGTTATCATTAACAAGCCACATTTGCCAATTTCACTTTACCCGTCAGGAAAAACGCTTGCGGCTCATCCAAATCGAATTGCAATTTACCGATAGCGCAAGTGTCGTGCAGTATGTCTTTAGCGAGGCGTGTATTCTTCACGATCTGACTCAGTTGTCCGCTATCCAGCACGAAATTGCTTTGTAGATATTTATAGATTTGACCAGAATCTTGTAAGTCCCTATCTAGGTGCAGCAGGCGTGTGTAGGCAGCACCGCTAAAATGACGGAGTTTTTGCAGCATGCCAGTTTTCTTTGCGAAATTGGTATAAGGTACGCGCCCACCGGCATCATTATCATTCAAGCAAGTACGCTGTAGTAGCTGGGGAGCAAAGCCTGCTATCTCCGCAGGCGGTTTAATCTTATTCATTTGCCCACGAATCAATTTGCTGTCAGCGCTTTGTGATTTCACTTCATTATTCGCGACCCAATACCAGCGCCATTCATAGTCGATATTGCCGATGCGATCTTGTTGGCTAAAGATAAAATCCAGCAGCACAATTTCGCTGAGTTCTTTCATCCAGTACATCATTTGGAAAGGTGTAGCATCGACGGTTGCTTTACGAATTTTGACATTTTTGAAGGCTTGCTTTTTGCCCTCATCAATCGCTTGCAATAAAGGCAAACTTGAACTCAAAGCTAGATACGGCGCAGTACGCTGAAACTCTTCATTCTGCACCGTCCCCCAACGGGAGCGCACTCCATTGATCTCCGCACCATAGCGTTCGCCTTTGGCTTTGAGCATACAGCCATAAACTTTTTTCCGATCAGGTGTGAATAAGCTGGCGGCAGCGCCAAAGCTATGAGGTGCTTTTTCAGCAGCTGCCAGATGCCGCCAACCCGCTGCTATCATGCCGGTGCGCGTCTGCGCCACCCCACGCTGAGTGACGCGCTGATAATGGGTTTTGCTATCCATGTCCCGATACACCGCCACCGGCACATCAATCGAAGTATCGAAATAGCGCGACAGGTGATAATACAACAGCGCAGCAGGCGAGAAGGTTCCGCTAGTATTGGATTCATTCATACTTTGCTTGAAAACAGCCGCTTTTTTCACCCCTTTAGGCACTTCTTTGCCTTTGAATTGTGGCTCGTAACTGCTTTGAATAAAACTGGTTTCGCTCAAATCACGCACCATCGTTCCGGGGCTAGTGCTCCAAGTTTTTGGGCAAAGCGCAATTTTGGCAGAATAAAAATCGATAGCAGTGAGCTTAGTTTCCTGCTCGCTATCTTTCTTACTATAAACCCCAGTGGGAATATGGGGCAGGGCAGTGCTGTGCTCAGTAAGGTCATTCGGTGAGCGATATTCTTTGGACGGTGTGGCAGTCGGCATGATCAAGTTCTCCTCGGCTTAGCGTCTTCTGGTTTTTATTGGATATCTAGGGAGTATAGGTGGTTTTAGGGCGTAAGCATGAAAGTCGAAAAATTGCTTAGGTTGAGCATGGATTGAGTTTTTTGCTGAAGTCTGGTTAATATCCAATTATCTTCCCTCAGCTTTCAAGCACATCGACTATGCACGATACCCACTGGCACATGCAGCCCCTCCCGCCAAAGCGTTTATGCTGGCCAAGCGTCAGCTCAGTGAGTTTGTCTATGCACTGATCAGCGGTGAAAACAGCGCTCAAGCCTTGCTCGACACAATCAAAGCCAGCCCAAGAGCCAGCAAACCTAAACGCAGTAAAGCCCAACAAGCTGAATTATTTTAAACAGATCGAAGTCTATTCTATGCTCTGACCTGTTCAAAACGACGCAGGCGTTGCTAACCCTACAGCGCAGCCTGGTTCAGCCACAGCGCTGCCGTTTTGCACAGGCCAATTAAAATGAATAACAAGGAATTCGGGATGTCTAATCATTCGCCTAACGCTGCTTTAAGTGGTGCGCAGTTAGCTAATCAGGTAGAGCAGTTGCTCCATCAACAGTCTGAGCAGGCTTGGTCTGAATGGTCTGCCTCAGCCAGTAAAGCCGGTGATTATGAATTAATGAAGCGCTCTGCCATCGCGCGCCATGCCTTCAAATTAGCTGACCCCGAACGCGCACCGCATCGCGCTTGGGATCAAGCGGTGTTAGCGCTGCGCCTCGGTCAGGCCGCCCAACAAGTCCAAGATACGTCTGCTGTGCAGCAAGCCGTAACAGCCACACTCGCTGCTTTATCCAACCCTGATCCTGAGCAAGATTTAGGCTTTGAAGATTGGCTGACGGTAGGTGAGGAACTCATCGCCTTAGATCCACACTGTTTTCAGGCAATTGCACAGTCAGTGAATGCCCAAATTCAAGACCTGCCTTTGCCCGTGCAGCGGGATGCGTGGGTGCAATTAGCCCGTTTGGAAGCGAAATCCTTGTACGCACAAGGTCAGTTAGATGCAGCGCTCACCAAGTCAGCAGCAGGGCGCTTTGATCTCATGCAGGATCAAGATGATGCCTTTTCGGCGGAAGTTTTGCTCTGGCTGCTGGAGGCACAGCGCATTTCAGAGGCGGCTAAATTGGCCTTTGAATCAGTATTTAATGAACGCCAATATTCAGCACAACAAGCTTGCCATTTGGCTTATCAACAAGTACAGCAGCCTGAAGCGGATATCTATTGGTATTTGACCCTCGCCGCTGCCGCTCTGTTAGCTAGTCCGCAAGGCTTTTGTGCAGTTGAAGATGGCCTCAGCATCTTTCAAGCCTATTCCCAAGCAGCCAAACGCAAACAAGCGGATCACCCCGCGCTGCTGATCTTGGAAGCCCATTATCAATTCCATCGCTTAGAAAACGTCTCCCAAGCGTTGCGCTTGTACGAGCAAGCTGCTCCTCAATTTGAGTGGCTGAATTCAGTGGTGCTCTTCGATATTTGGCGGGCACGCATTCAAGTCCATGGCGCCAAACACGCTTTAAACTTACCTTTGTTAGCAGCGCCCGCTGCGGTCTGGTGTTATAGCTTCGGGCTGGCTTTACAAGAGTTACCGGACTATTTCCCCCAAGATAGTTACGCCACCTCAGCGCATTTTGCCGACCTAGCCAAGCAGTACTATCAATTAGGCCTGCAACGGTTTGAAGCATTCTTTGTAGCCGGTCAAGGCCATTATGAATCCGCCGATATTGAGGTTTATGCGATGCTCTGCGAAAGCTTGCAGATTGAAGGGCGTTTGAGTGAGGTTTAAGCCAAAAAAAGCGGAGGCCATCAAGGCTTGAGCACGCAGAGATTTAAGTTAAGGCAAATTTGCTTGCCTTAACTAATTGATGAGTTTTAAGCAAACTTTGCCGCATTATCCTGAGCATAAGTTTCCAGCGAGCGTGGCGCATGTCCGGTCAATTCCTGCACCGCATTCGACACACCCGCAGCCCAGCCTTCACGTACCGGGTGGAACAATACCGCTAAAAACTCCGCATAATCTTTGGGTACACCTGCACCGACCAGACCCTGCACAAAGGTCGCATCATCCAGCGCTTGATAAGCCACGTTACGATTCAGCACGTTCGATAATACGTCCGCCGCTTCACCATAACTCAAGGCGGCTGGCCCCGTCAGATTAAAGGCTTGATTATTAAACTTATCATGGGTCAAAGCCGCTGCCGCCGAAGCAGCAATATCGCGCACATCAATAAAGCTGGATTTGCCTTCAGCCGCTGGCACGGTGATCAAGCCGCTTTGCACGCCATGTAGCCAATAAGTGTGGAAATTATCCGCGAACCAATTTGGGCGCAAAATCACATGCGGCGTGCCAGAACGCTCTAACGCTAACTCCACTTGGCGATACGGAATCGACTCATCGGCATCCACACCTAGCGCAGTTTGCAATACGACTTTCACTTTACGCTTAGCAGCCTCAGTAATGATTGGGGTGAGCAATTCAATCACATTCAAATAACCTGCCGGAACCATCACATAAGCGCTGCTCACATCCTTAAACAGCTCATCAAAATTCACCGCGCCGGTGTAATCAAACACCACAGCTTCCGCACCCGCGACCGCTTTAGCACTACGCGAAGCTGCTTTTACGGCCACACCTTGGGCGACTAAATTTGCTACGGTGTGTTGGCCAATGGTGCCATTCGCGCCAATCACTAAAACTTTGCTATTCATCTCTTTTACTCCTTAAGTAACTTTTTGAAACTAACTATTCAATGGAGTGAAGATATACTAAAATAAACCAAGTTAAAAGAACGCACCTATGTGTTAGCTAGTTACCTTGTGGAAACTGGCCTTTATAAGGATGAATCATGGAATACAATGTTTACGCCAGTGCTTGCCCGACGCGGATGATTTTTGATCGGCTGTCGGATAAATGGGCGCTGCTAATTTTGGATCGTTTATGCCCCGCACCCGTGCGCTTTAATCAACTGTTGCGCGAGATTGATGGCATTTCGCAAAAGATGCTCTCGCAGACTTTAAAGAATCTGGAGCGCGATGGTTTGATTAATCGCCAAGCTTTTCCGACGGTTCCAGTGACAGTGGAGTATTCGATTACTCCCTTGGGTAAAACGCTTGCTAGCACGGTGAATGTGTTGATTCACTGGGCGCAAGATCATGGTGATGCGGTGTTGGCAGCACAGGCGGCTTATGATCAGCGCCTAGCAGGCTAGTCAGTAGTCCGCTTAATGGCAGATAGCTTGTGGTGCTACTATGTCCACGCTCGTTTTTGAGAGTACAATCAGCGCACACCCATGACGCTGCATAGCGTTAATATTGTCAGCTCTTGATTACAGGCTAAGATTACGATGTCTTATGTAAAACCCGAACCCGGCGTACCTTTGCGGCGCGCAGATAAAGTTTCTCGTATTCCGATTAAGGTCGTGCCCAAAGAAGAGCCGTTGAAGAAACCGGCATGGCTGAAAATTAGGTTGCCGACGGCTTCGCAAGCGGAAAAAGTTCGCGATATGTTGCGCAACAATAAGCTGCATACCGTTTGTGAAGAGGCTTCTTGCCCGAATCTTCCCGAGTGCTTTGGACATGGCACGGCGACTTTTATGATTCTCGGCCAAGTCTGTACGCGCCGTTGTCCGTTTTGCGAAGTAGGGCATGGTCGACCTTTGCCGGTCGATGTGCAAGAGCCAGAGCATTTAGCCGATGCCGTGCGCTCAATGAATCTAAACTATGTGGTGATCACTTCCGTCGACCGCGATGATTTGCGTGATGGTGGAGCCAAACATTTTGCTGATTGCGTGCGTGCCGTGCGTGAAGCCAAGCCGGGTATTAAAGTCGAAACGCTAACGCCCGATTTTCGTGGGCGCATGGATGTGGCAATTGAGGAAATGTCGGTCGCGCCGCCGGATGTGTTTAATCACAATATGGAAACCGTGCCGCGCTTGTATCTGAAAGCGCGTCCGGGCGCAGACTACCAATGGTCGTTGGATTTAATTAAGCGCTTCGGCGAGCGTCATCCGACGGTGCCGACTAAGTCCGGTTTAATGGTCGGTTTGGGCGAAACCATGGACGAGCTGAAGCAAACTATGCAGGATTTGCGCGCCCATGGTTGCCGGATGTTAACGGTCGGGCAATATCTTGCGCCCTCGGATGCGCATTTGCCGATTGAGCGCTATTATACGCCGGATGAATTTGAAGAAATTCGTATCTATGGCGAATCGCTGGGCTTTGAGCATGTCGCCAGCGGCCCGTTAGTACGCTCTTCTTATCATGCTGATCAGCAAGCGAAGCAATTAGTTTAAACTCGCTGCTAAGCTGCATTATCTTGGCATAATGCAGCTCAACTCCCATTTCCCAACCCCTTTCTAATTAGGCAACCTTAGGCTTAAGGATCATTGTATGTTGCAAGCAAGTGTCGATGGCAAAAAGCGTTGTTTTGGTGGGCAAGTCGGTAAAGAGTTTTATGCCGATTATCACGATCAGCAATGGGGCATTCCTGAGCATGATGATCGTGAGCTATTTGAAATGCTGATTCTCGAAGGTGCACAGGCGGGTTTAAGTTGGGAAACCATTCTGAATAAGCGGGCAGGCTATCAAGCTGCTTTTCATCAATTTGATGTGCACCAAGTGGCAGCGATGACCGATACCGAGCTGGAAGCTGTATTGCTTAATCCGCAAGTGGTACGCAATCGCTTAAAAGTGTTTGCTACGCGCAAAAATGCGGTGGCTTTTATTAAAATCCAGCAGGAGTTCGGTAGCTTCGATAAGTATTTGTGGAGCTATGTCGATGGCAAGCCATTGGTGAATCAGTTTAAAGAGTTTGCCGAAGTACCGGCGAGCACACCACTCAGTGATGCTATTTCCAAAGACTTAAAAAAGCGCGGCATGACTTTTGTCGGTTCGACCATTATTTATGCCTATTTGCAAGCCGTGGGCGTGGTGAATGATCATCTAGCGGATTGTTGGTGTCGGACGCAGCGCTAATAGCATTTCATTTTTTGTTTTAGGTAGTTAGATTTTGTTATGCAGCAGAATGTTTTAAAGGGCTATTTACTAGCACTGATTGGTGTTTGTGTCTTATCGCCAGATGCCTTGTTAATTCGCTTAGCGGGCGATGATCCGTGGTTGATTGCAGCTTGGCGCGGCATCCTGACCGGCATTATGATTTTGATCTACAACCAATGGTTAGATCGGCGCTCCTTGAAAGAGCAAAAAGGCTCTGCGGGCAGTCGTTACTATGTGAATATGGTGCTGTTTGCGTTCTCTAGTTTTTTCTTCACCTATGCGATTACTAATGCCAATGTGACCGATGTACTGGTGATTATTGCCTTCACGCCGCTCTTGAGTGCTTTGCTCTCGGCCTTTTTCTTACATGAGCAAGTGCTGCTTAGAACTTGGGTGGCAACCTTGGTATGCGGTCTAGGCTTGGCGATTTTATTCAGCCAAGCGGGAGGGGAGAGCCAGCCTTTGGGCTTACTTTCAGCTGCAGGTTGTGCGATTTTATTGGCCGCCCAGTTTGTCATCATGCGCAGTTGCCCAGATGCGAATTTATCTTCGAGCATGGCTTTTGGCGGACTGTTAGGCGGTATCGTTTGTATGCTGGTGTCGGGCTTTGTGATTTTGCCAGCACCCCAAATGCTGGCAGTGCTGGCGATTGGTTTGATTGTTAGCCCGATTTCCTTTGTGTTATTTGTTTATTCTTTGCGCTATATCACTGCTGCAGAAACCGGCTTAATTATGCTGTTAGAGTCCGTGCTGGGGTCATTGTTGGTTTGGTTGTTTTTGAGTGAGCATCCCTCTTTGCCAACTACTTTGGCGGGGCTACTTATTTTAAGCACGCTAGGTATTTATAGTTTCTTGACGCTGCGTGATATAAAACAGGCTAAACTTGAGGGCATAACCACTTAAATTCTGGGCTAAATTAATGATGCATAAACGAGCATTAGCCAGATTTAAAGTTCAAGCTAGCTGCATTAGCGCTGTAAATGCTAATATTTTTATTACTAGCCCATTCATCAGATTTGGCTATTTGGGTTTTATAAAGCAGGGATGTCACCGTGGCTGAAGAGCAAAAACCAGAGGCTCAAGGAACTGAGCCAAACATAACATTAGTAGAAGCAATCGAACCCGACGAAGCAGTTAGTGAAACCGCTAAAGTAGAAGTAGAATTGCCTACTGCCGCACCAACGCCGCCTGCGCAATCAACTTTTATTGATTTGCTCAAGCATGGGCAAGTCGCAACGCCTTCCTTATTTTCCGCACCGCCTGATGAACCACTCGGCATGGATGGTTGGAAGCAGCTCACGTTGGCAACTCAGCACGGTGCTTGGGATGTTATTTATACCTCAACTACCCGTCGTTGCCATGACTTTGCACGCTTATTAGCGCAACGCCTGAATTGCGAATTCGTCCCCGATGAGCGTTTATGTGAATTGAATTTCGGTTCATGGGTGGGTTTAACTCAAGAAGAGATTTTTGCCCGCGACCCTGAACTCTTGCAGCAATACTACTTCCAGCCCCGCCGTTTCATTGCCCCTCAAGGCGAGTCAATGGATTATTTCATGTGGCGCGTCGCCGAGGCTTGGGCCGATGTGCTTGAAGTTCATCAAGGCAAGCGGATTTTAATTCTTACTCACACCGGCGTGATTCGCACGATTATTGCCAAAGCTTTAGAGTTGCTTTATCAAAAAAGCCTGCGTTTTGCGGTGCATTCGGCTTGTTTCACGCGCCTACAAATTTATCCCGATGGTGAGGTCACTTTGCTAGCACATGGAGTAAAGGCGGTTTAGCTCAAGCGGCGATGCTGATCTATACTTTACCCACAGCCAAAATAAAGGGGAGTATGTATGGAGCCGAATGAAACTAACAATCCGCGTGCAGGCTATTTTGATAATTTGGTGAACGTCCGCCAATCTTCAGTAGTGGGTGCGACTGAAAAAGCCTTAAAGCATTTATCGGATGCTCCCAAAGACGATGTCACCGCGATTGCCTCTTCGCAGATTGAATTACTCGCCCGCTTTTATGATCTGTCGCTCTCACAAGCAGGACGTAGTTTTCGTTGGGCTTTAATTGCGAGTATGGTGGGCTTGGTGTTTTTCGTGCTGGCGATTGTCTTTATGGTTTGGCGTGAATCAGGGCAGTTAGCCTCGATCACCATGATCGGTGGGGCTTTGATTGAGTTTATTGCGGGCGTGAATTTTTATCTGTACGGCAAGACGCTCTCTCAACTCAGCTTATTTCAAGGCCGTTTGGAGGTTACGCAGCGCTTTCTGTTAGCGAATAGTTTGTGTGAGAGTTTAGGTGAGGCGTGGCGCGATCCAACCCGTGCGCGTTTAATTAATCAGTTAACCACAGGGCATCCCTTAGCGGAATATGGCGAAGTGGTGCCTGATGCACCGTCTAGAACATCAGCTAATAATACTTCGCTGGATACAGCCGCCGCTGAAGCGACTATGAGCGTGATGACACAACCAGCTGCCTAAAAAGCAAAAAGGACTTCATTGAAGTCCTTTTTAAGATTCTTAGCTAGAACCTAAAAGCTTAGATAGCTTCTACGTTTGCAGCTTGCAGACCTTTTTGACCTTTTTCAGTTTCGAAAGAAACTTTTTGGCCTTCAGTCAAAGTTTTGTAACCTTCAGATTTGATCGCACGGAAATGTACGAATACGTCTGCACCACCGTTGTCTTGATTAATGAAACCAAAACCTTTCTCTGCATTGAACCATTTTACTGTGCCAGTTAAACGAGCCATGATGTATCTCCTGATTTTTCAATAATAATAAAGCCAAGCGCTCTTGCGCTGAAAAGCCGCAATAGATTTCTTAGTTATGACAAGCTGGGAATGAACAACTTCAGGACAACATGACTTACTGACAAGGTGAAGCGGTGTAACGAAGGTTTTGTTTCATTTGTTGCATAAACTACGGTCTGAATTACAGGCCGGGAATAATGCTAACACAGGTGATTTTAAACTGATACTCTTATTTGCTAAACGGTCAATCCAGCAACCAACGAAGCGTTGCTGGTTGAGGCTTGGGGTTGCCTATTTTGCCGCTTCTTGTTCTTGTAGGGCTGTTTCAATTTGCGCTCGTGCAGTATCCGTTTTATCTAAATCAGCTTTGAGCTGCTCTAGTACTTCAGCAGAAATATAGCCTTGAGCAACGGCATGAGTTGCTGCTTCTACGGTACTTGCGACTAAACAGAGATCAATTTGTTGCTCACGGGTTTTGGTGGCGAGGCGTAAGACTTCCTCATCGCGAGACTCTTCAGGGCTGACATCGCGAATATAAACGGCCTTCACTTGTTGTGGGCGTTGGCTCACTAATTCGCTATAAACTTCAGGGTCGTGCTGGCCACTATCGCCGATCAGAATAAAAGAGAGCTGCGGATAGGCATCCATGATCTGATTGATGTAGTGGGATTTATGATCGTGATGGCTAGCTTTGAGGGTTTGTAAGCCAAAATCGCGCAAAAACAGCGTTCCCAATGGAATTTTATTCAGCTCCATAAACTCCTCAAGGAAGTCATACAGATTCCACGGGCTACTCGATACATAAAAAATCGGACGTGGCACTGCACCCCCTTGAGTTAAGGCTTGATAGAAAGTATTCACGCCTGCGAACGGTAAGCGCGAAGCTGGGCTACGTAAAAAAGTTAAACGCATCATGCTTAAAGTGCTGGTTGCGTTTGTGACCATAATCGTATCGTCGATATCGCTAATAATGCCGAAATCACATTGAGGGCAGGGGATTTGGACTTTGCCCGTGGTGGGCTTGAAGGGATTAGTCAGTCGTGGTTGCTCAGGCACATCAACTTGATAGTCGTACCAAAGCCCATTAGTGACCCAATCACTAACCGGTAAAGTGGCCTCAAAATAACCTTCTTTGTCAGTGATGACTTCAAGAGTTTGCCCCTGAAATTGAAGGTTTACGCGTAAATCGGCAACTTCATCACTTTCAAAGCGTTGGTAAGTTTGCGCTAAGTTTTGCCAAAGCGTTTCTTCATCACTCTGCTTGGCAGCCCCATTATCTTCTAGGGCGCGCCCACTGAGTTTAATCCATTGCTGATTGCCAAAGCCGGTATAAGCTACTATTTGAATAGGTTCATCGTAGTGCAAACGTTGCTTAAACTTGGTACTAAGGGTTTCAACGCCTTCAGTCACTAAATCGCCTAGGGATTGCAAAGTCTCTTTGAATGTGGCCATTGGCTATTCCTTTATCATGCCGATTGAGTATTTCTTGAGTTTAGCATGTGAGCCATGCTTGGTTTTAAGTGAGCGCAAACTTAGGCTAAATTGTCTGAGTCATAAGCGCACGAAACTACTCTATAATGGTCTTAATAAAAGTCATTCAACTAAGCGAGGTAGTGACATGAAAAGAGGAATTTTAGGGGCTGGTATCTGCTCTTTATTGCTGACAAACGCAGTCTGGGCAGCTTGCCCACGTGGTGCTGAGACATTGTTCTTTTGCAATACCCAAAAAGCTAATAAACAAATTGAGCTATGCGATGCAGGCAAAACGGTCAATTATTCGTTTGGCAAAAAAGGCCAAAAACCAGAGCTGGCGATTGCTGTGCCACGCTCAGCCGCTAGCACTTTTCAATGGCAAGGCATCGGGCGCTGGATGTCGTATAGTGTTAATGTCCCCAACGCTAACTATGTCTATAACGTGTTTTGGGGGGTAGATCGTTTAGAGGAGAAGCATCCGATTGAGGCGGGTGTAAATGTGGAAAAGAACGGCGAGTTACTCACGACTATCTATTGCAAAGAGAAAGGGCTGATTAATAATTTGGAAGGTGTGGATTTGAAGCCAGCTGAGTAACTAGTTAGTTAGCAGCTTATCCACGCTGATAGCTGCTATTTCCACCCCAAAACTTTTAATATTTGGCAGAGTTTGAATATAGTGCTCACGAATAAACGCTGCACGCTAGATAAAAATGCCATGAATAGCCTTATTTCTCGCCCAAGCGCTTAGCTGATTGATGCGCGCAATCACCTCTTTAGCTTCAAAAGGTGCTGGGATTGAATCAAAGAGAAGGCTTTGCACATCGATGATTAATAGGGCTGTTTTCATGTTTAAGTATTTAACCTTTGCTACGCCAAACCGTCACTTTAAATAAATTAGCATCGCGCTGATCTTCAAAATCTATATTTGGCCAAGCAGCTAGTGCACGCAAAATGCCTGAACCTAAACCACGATAGGGCAAGATATTTTTCGCCACAAACGAGGCCAAAATCGGGTTGCGCAAATTTGAGTTGCCTGCGCGTACCTTTTCAACGGTTAAATGATTAGGTAAATGGCCGGGGCTAATAATTTCAATGCGCTCAGGAAACACCAAGACACGAATCGGCGCACTGATAAAATAATCGCGGTGAATGAGAGCATTTACCAACAGCTCTTCAAATACAATACGCGGCACTTCCGGCTCGCCTACCGAATTAAAACCCTGATCACCTTGGCGCTTATGCAAATTGCGCATAATGAAAGCCATCGCTTGATCAAACTGCTCGCGCAACCTGCCTGCAATATCCTCGCTATCGCTGTACTGAGAGTCATGCAAAGCGTTGGTGGGCAAACTGACAGCTTTAATAATAAACGCTGGTTTTATCCAATCGGGGCGCTTGCTAAACAACAGCACACCAGCCAAGTTGAGAAAGCCTCCATCACCTGCCAGATTCATGTTTTGCAGCAAACGTAGCAAATCGGGCTCTTTCTCAGGCAAATCAAGGCTATACGTTTTCTGAAGAAAATCGGTAAAGCTGTAACGATCTAAAGCATCAACACGCGCAGTAGTAGGCACTTCATCGGCGTGAACTAAATCAGTCGATTGAAATAAACGACGCAACTCTTCTTTGGAATGTACGCGACGTTTATCAGCAGCTGTTTTCAGCCAAATCACGCCATTACGATCAAAATACGGTTTATCCAAACCTTTGGGCACAGTGAGCACAATAAGCAAACGGCCATTATCTAGTGCAAGGTTTTCGGTTTGGACAATAATCGGGCTACGAATGTGTTGTGAAGCTGCATTGCTAATCAGTTGATTTAAGCGCGCAACATCTTCAGTGCTCAAGCCTGTTAAAGTGCCATTGTCTTCCACACCCAAATAAATAACACCACCTTCCGAATTGGAAAACGCTGCCATTTCAGCAGCCAGCGCATCCGCGTTGGTCATGTCGCGTTTGAACTGACGCTTGCTGTCTTCGCCTAGGGCAATTTGGGAGAGGAGGGTGATTTTGTCCATGAAATTAGTTCACCCAATTTTCTAGCTTTAGATTTGGAACACGCTGAAACTCACGAGTGTTATTAGTCACTAACGTAACATTCATGCTTCTTGCATGTCCTGCAATCCATAAGTCATTTACGCCAATAGGAGTACCTAAGCGGGTTAGGTGCAAGCGGATATCGGCGTAATGTTCATACGCTGTTTTTTCTGGATATAAAATAGTAAATGGCTCGATATTTCTTGCCAAAATTTCTATATATCGTTCGGCTTCAGGATGCTTTATTGCACCGAAATATAATTCACCATAAGTCACAGCTGAAATAGCGACTTCACCTATTTGTAATTGTCGGAAACGAGCCAATACTTCAGGCGGTTGTCGCTTAAATAGATAAATACAAATATTGGTATCCAGTAAGTATTTTACGTCCAATCTTCGTACTCCTGAGGCAAATCCTGCTCACGCCCTTCAGCCATAAAGTCTTCTGGCATCTTGGGGACAGTAGCAAAAGCCTCAGCTAGGTTTTTTGCGCGCTTACGTAAAACAATTTCATCCCCACGTTTGAAGATTTCGATCTCATCTACGTCAAACTGGAACTCTTTAGGAATACGAACGGCTTGCGAGTTGCCGCTCATAAAAACACGAGTTGTTGTCATCTTAATATACTCATAATGTACTTATTGTAAGTATATACATAACATCATAAGTTGCTAGACCAATCAACTAAAAATAATTTTTCAGAAAGTTACCGGTTCATGGTATGAGTGATCGCATGAGAGCGAATGGTGGACGGTCTCGGATAGCATTCCAGTGTGCTCTAAACTCGCGTTGTTTCTTTTCTATACGGCTTGTTTTTTGCTGTACCTGAACGTGGGAATGCAACAAGTGACGCTCAAACAGCATCTAACGGAAACGCTAGCTGTTGGTATATGTTATTTTTTAAATTCTGAACAAAAGTATCATTAGGATAAGAATTTTCAAGTAAATTAATGGTTTTTATTAAGTTGTCTTTGTCATTTAATTTGAAGTAACACTTGAAAATTTGGTTGAGGGCTATTTTTATATTTTTTCCATCGCTGATATTGTTCAGTTTTCTTTGATCAAGAATTTCTAACCCTTTTTCGTAATGTTCTATTGCTACTATGTAATTTTCTTGGTCGAAAAAAATATTTCCCTTTAAAAAGAAATTAATTTCAGAATGGCCAACATGAATGCAAAGAGTTGTATCTTGATTAAAAGTAGTCTTTAAATCTGAAACAAAGTCTATTTCATCTTTATTGAGTGCTTTTATCCAATTAAGGTTTATGTTTTCTTCATTGTTTAAAATAAGGCCAAATTTTCCTTGGAAAATATGAACTGCAAAGCTTCTTCTGCCTTGGTCAGCAAAATTTATAGAGTATGTGCCTGTCGTGTGATCACCAAAACTTAGAGCACCACCCTTAGAAAGTTCTTCATGGGAATAAGGCTGTCTATAAATTGAAAAGTAGTTTCCATATTTAAAGATATTTTCTTCTGTTACAACAGGAGTAACGAATCCACCTACAGAATCTACTCTTGATGATTCTATAACACCTTTCATAGCATTGATCATTTTCGTATAGGTATCACCTATATCTAAATCAATAAATTTATCAGGTATTTTGATGAGATGTAGTTCCGAAGATGGAGGTGTTTTTATTAGAGTAGGTTTATGGAAATAACTCTGGAATAAATTAAATCCTTCATGATCTCCGATCCATGTATGTTCAGCCTCAGAAACAGACCCTTCTGATATTTTTAAAAGAAGTATACTTTCAGTATTTTCTATTGAGCAAAAAATAAAATCTATCGCTTTATCGGCTGATAGATTAGAAAGAAAATCTATTAATCTTGCTGTGCCAGTTTTTTGACTTAGTATCGCCAATAACTCATCGTGTTTTTCTTGTGTCAACGCACCTGCATAAGCTAGGCATCTTAACTGATCTATAACAATTGTTTTTACAAAGCCTTCAGTAAAAGTATGAGGTTGTTTTATTTTATCATCCAATGTAATTTTAGTATCTGAGACTATAATTACATTGGAGTTTATTATTTTAGCAACTACTAGGGACATAATATCTTGTTTACTCCCACTTCAACGCCCCACCCGTTTGATACTCTGTCACGCGCGTTTCAAAGAAATTTTTCTCTTTGCGCATATTCGATTGTTCGTCCAACCACGGCAGGACATTTTTTGCACCGGGGAAGGGTTCTTCCATGCCTAAGCTGCGGGCGCGGCGGTTGGCGATGAAGCGGAATTGTTCGTGGTGATCTTGTTGGCTATAGCCCAAGATTGGAGTAGGCAGTAGGAATTTAGAATAAGCGACTTCAGCGGCTTCGGCTTCGTCCCACATATCGCGAATGTCGCGCGGGTCGAGAGTGACGTTTTCTTCTTGCATGATTTGACGGACGACACGAATGCCGAAGGAGCAATGCATGACTTCATCGCGCATGATGTATTGCAATTGTTCCGCCGTACCCTTCATTAAGCCGCGGCGTTGTAGTGCAAAGACTGGGGAGAAGCCATTGTAGAACCAGCAGCCTTCAAAAATGCCTGAGAAGAAAGCATACGAAAGCACAAATTCCTGCAAATCATCAGGGTTGCGCAGGTCAATATCTGAACGCATCACCGCGTTTAAACGCCGATTGGCAATCTGAATCTTTTGATTGATTTCTGGGACGACCCGATAGCGGTTGTAGATTTCGCTCTGATCAAGGCCAATGGTTTCAATGCAGTGCTGATAAGTCCAAGTGTGCAGAGCTTCTTCATAGACTTGGCGCGCTTGGTAAATCTGCAATTCAGGCGCGGTCATCTTTTCCATGACGGCTAAGCCAATATTACGCATCGCCAGAATATCAGAGGTAGTTAAATAGGCGAGGACGTTTTCATAAACGTGGCGCTCTTCAGGTTTGAGCTTGTGATGATAATCGTGGACATCCTGCGCCATGTTAATGTCGAGCGGTGTCCAGTGATTTTTGTTGGCATTAATGAAGAATTCCCACGCCCACGGATATTTGAAAGGCGCGAGTTGGTTAATGTCCCCCTGACCATTGATAACTCGTTTATCTTCCGAATTAATCGGCTTCATCGGCGTGAAGGGCTTAGATTCAGCCTCTTCACGCCGACGAGCCGATAAGCTCGCTCTTAACGTTGCTGGCGGCGTCTGCGCAGGACTTGTTGCTTCTTGCGTTGGATGCGTTGCACGTCGTTGCGAGTCGGAGTCTGAGTCATTTGCACTGTCCCCAAAAGTTAAAGATTGAACAAAATGTCTATCACTAGCGGGATACTCCAAGCTGAGCTTGGTATTGTTTTTTTCTACTTGTTCGACAGCCTCACCCTGATCAGCAGGTTCATCCGTGATCAATGTGACACTTTTATTTCTATCCAGTTCGGGGCGCGATTGTACACTCGTGTTTGGTAGAGCTAAAGGGTTATCCCAGTTAAGTGTCATGATTTTTTTACTCCTAATGTCGGTTTAGCTGTGATAACTAATCAGCAAAGACACAAAAACCACATTACCTAAGATAGGTAATGTGGTTAAGTGATTAAAATAATATTAGTCTAGCTAAAGCTATTTATCGGTTCTTCTATCATCAACTTCCTTAGCCACACCTTTAAAAGCTGTGCCATCGGATTTCTGACCTAAGAATTTACCTGTCTCAGTGTCTCTTTTCACCCATGTTTCAGTTAAAGGATTGTAAACCTGTGATCTATTGCTCACAGAGCCTTTGCGGTAATTCTGGCCTGTATTTTTAGCCATTTTTTAATTTCCTGATAATTCAAGGATTAGCATTTTTTCGAAAAAACGCACAACCTATAATAAATCTAGTTTCCTGCAAAGCTCTTACCTTAGAATACCTTAACCTGTAAGATGAACACTGTGGTTAGAATGCGTTATGCGGAGCTAGCTACTTAATAATTGGGTTTAGAGGCTGCAACCATCCAAACCCAAATTATACCCTCAAAACCCTACTGTTTTTATGCTTTACCTCTAACTACAGTAGGGTTTTTCTTTTCTATCAAATGCTTATTTGATGCGTCCAATTATGAACTCCATTCTTAGATAAATAATCTACAAGATTTCGATCTCCATAAAACTCGATGTGCCCATTGCGAGAGAAACACAAAGAAGATTGATCAATACGCAGCCCTTGAGAACGAGCTGCATGTGTCAACTGACTTAGTAGGCGAGCATTATCAGTCTGACTACCAGAGTTTGATCTAGCGTCAAAAACTGCAAAATTCACCCATCCACCGTTTACTGAACGCTCACGTAAGTGAGCCATATTTACTTTCATAACTATATCTCTGCCTCTATTGGTAATAGGCTACGATGTCAAGGCGTATACATCGAAGCCTTAAAAAAATTATTGACAAGCTTCACAATCAGGGTCAAGCAACGAACACGCTTTCGGGGCAGCCGAACCGACTTCCAATAAATTAGCCGCCATTTTGATCGCAGGCTTCTTCTCTTCAGCCGCTGGAACTGAAGCATCGTTCAGTTTTTCCGCACCCGTTGCACCAATCGAGCGCAGGTAATAGGTGGTTTTCAAGCCGCGCACCCAAGCCAGTTTGTACAAATTATCGAGTTTTGCGCCATTCGGTTCAGCCATATACAGGTTCAGCGATTGGCCTTGGTCAATCCATTTCTGACGACGGCTCGCCGCTTCCACTAACCAACGTGCATCCATTTCAAAGGCGGTCGCATATTTGCGGCGTAATTCTTCGGGGACGCGATCCAATTTCTGCACCGAGCCATCGAAGTATTTCAGATCGTTAATCATCACTTCGTCCCACATATCCAACGCTTTCAAATCCTCGACTAAATAAGGATTGATCACGGTGAATTCACCGGACAAATTCGACTTCACGAATAGATTTTGGTAAGTCGGCTCAATGGATTGCGAGACGCCACAGATATTAGAAATGGTGGCAGTGGGTGCAATCGCCATCGTGTTGGAATTGCGCATGCCTTGTTGTTTGATCAGATTGCGCAGGCCATCCCAATCTAAAGTTTGGGTGGTATCGACATTAAAATAAGCACCACGTTCTTCGCCCAATAAGGTCAAAGAATCAATCGGTAGAATGCCTTGGCTCCACAAAGAGCCGTTATAACTTGGATAGCGCCCACGCTCCGCCGCTAAATTACTGGAAGCGCGAATCGCAAAATAGGAGACGGCTTCCATACTGCGGTCGGCAAACTCCACGGCTTCTTCCGAGGCATAGGCCATATCCATTTTATACAGCGCATCTTGGAAACCCATGATGCCCATGCCGACTGGACGATGCCGCAAGTTAGACTTCCGCGCTTGTGGCACACTGTAGTAGTTGTAGTCGATGACATTATCGAGCATACGCATCGCGGTATTGACCGTGCGCTCCAGCTTCGCTATATCCAAGCCATCCGCATTGGTATGTGCAACCATATTGATCGAGCCGAGATTACAAACCGCAATCTCGCTATCAGTAGTATGTAGAGTGATTTCAGTACACAAATTCGAACTATGCACTACGCCAACATGCTGATTGGTATAGCGAATATTGCACGGGTCTTTGAAAGTAATCCAAGGATGCCCTGTCTCAAACAGCATGCTCAGCATCTTGCGCCAGAGTTGATTAGCAGGCAGTTTGCGAAATAATTTAATATCGCCACACGCTGCTTTTTCTTCATATTCTTCGTAACGCTTTTCAAAGGCTTGCCCCGTTAGATCATGCAAATCGGGCGCATCATCCGGCGAGAATAATGTCCATTCTTTATCCTCGGCAACCCGCTTCATGAATAAATCAGGAATCCAATTCGCGGTATTCATGTCATGAGTACGGCGGCGCTCATCGCCCGTGTTTTTGCGCAGCTCTAAGAATTCTTCGACATCGATATGCCAAGTTTCGAGATAGGCGCAGACAGCGCCTTTTCTTTTTCCACCGTTATGAGCTAGTGCCGCTGTCGTCATATACGACTCATCGCCTTCGACCATTAAGTCGAGTACGAAAGGCAGCGTTGGGATGGTTTCGACACTGCGCACTCGACTGAAAATACAACCATTATGGGTAATCCAATTTTGCTTAGTGATCGCTTTGCAATCGACTAATTCGGCAATCTCAGCGACGGCTGGAATACGAATATCGTAGGCTTTAGTAGTGCCTTTAAATTCAATCTGCGAACCATCCGAACGCGTGCCAGTGTGAGCATTCTCGCGCTCACGATATTGTCCTGCTGTCGGCACACCTAAACGCAAGCATTGATAGCGCAAACCTTCCGCCAAAGCACGTGAAGTATTGGTGAAATAGATTTCTTTGCCACGACTCATACCGCCATCAGTTTCTAATAAACCTTGTACCAGAGCCAACGTTTGAGTGCGTGGCAAATGTGCAAATTTGCGTGCAATCCGCTTTTCGCCTTTAGTGTTATAAAGGTCGTTATAAGTGAAGGGCAAAGTGGCAGCACCCGAGCCGACAATACGTCCAGTCGTGCCATTGCGCACTACACCTTGACCACTCGCCCAATGGATTTGTGCATAAGTTTCGCCGCGCCCTGTTTCCCAGCTATGAATGCCGCGTGCTTGCAAATAATCACGCACGAATTGCAGATGGCTATCGTTTTGTGGATTGCCAGAAACGCCCCACTCCATACCATCTTTACTCATGTGACCATCGCCAAGCAAAATGCCATAAAGCCTTGCATCTTCCGCGCTGAAACCATCTACCAGCACGGTTTCGGTGGGAATCACTTGCGCTACATAATCGCCTGCTTGTAATTGACCTGCTTCTACCCAAGCTGCTTCAACCTTGCCACTGTCCAACCATTTGCGGGTGCGAGCATTCGCTTGCTCCATCGGTACACCACGAATTGCCCAAAAAGGATGGCCTGCCGTAACTTTGACTGGTTCAATGGAGTGCTTCACATCCAGCGCCACCATGGGGTCATGCTGGTTATACGTCATGACTTTTTTGACTTCGCGGTAAGTACCGCTTATGCCAAGCACCAAATCACCCACCTGCACTTCGCGAATTGCTTTGGTGCCATCAGCGGTATGTAATAAGGTATCGGGTGCAAAACATTGATTGACCGCGACCGCCGTATCATTCGCCACTTTCAAAAAGGGAACGACACCCTGCGACTGTCCATTCGTGCCTTTGATATGCGAACCCATGCCACGCACACGCGTCCAATCATTGCCCAAGCCGCCAGCGAATTTAGATAGCAACGCATTGTCTTTAATCGCGCCATAAATCCCGTCAAGATCGTCAGGAACTGTGGTGAGATAACAAGAAGATAACTGCGGGCGCAGTGTGCCAGAATTGAATAAAGTCGGTGTGCTACTCATAAAATCGAAGCTGGATAGCAAGTCATAGAATTCAATTGCGCGTGCTTCGCGATCCACTTCATTAATCGCTAAGCCCATTGCTACGCGCATGAAGAACACTTGCGGTAATTCAAAGCGCGTACCTTGGTGATGCAAGAAATAGCGGTCGTACAGGGTTTGTAAACCTAAATAACTGAATTGCAAATCGCGTTCAGGTTTAATGGCAGCACCTAAGGCTTTCAGGTCATAACGGCTGAGTTCATCCACTAATAAATTAACTTCAATCCCACGCTTGATCGCTTTGATGAGTGCTTCGGTGTATAAATCCTGCATTTCTTGCTGGGTAGCTTCGGTGTGTTGGCCTTCAAGGAAGCTCAGAACTTCACGGCGCAAGCTATCCATCAGCATCCGCGCTGCGACTTGTGAGTAATTTGGATGGTGGTCGATCAAGACGCGTGTGCTAATAATTAGGGCAGTCGCGACTTCTTTTTCAGAAATACCATCGTACAAATTACGCAATGCGCCTTGAGTAACTTGAGCAGCATCCACGCCTTCTAAGCCTGCTACCGCTTCAGCAATGACTTTATTTAAGCGCTCTTCATCGAGCGGGCGTAATTCGCCATTTTCCATTTTGACTTTGATCGCCAGATCCGCTTTTGATTTGCCTTTCTTGTCTTTTTTTGCACGTAATTTAGCGCGCTCGTCACGATACAATACATAGCTACGGGCTACTTTGTGTTCACCGGCACGCATTAGTGCCAACTCAACTTGGTCTTGCACATCTTCAATATGAATCATGCCGCCATCAGGCATGCGACGGAATAGGCCTTCGATCACTTGTTCGGTGAGGTTTTTTACGGTGTCGTGAATCCGTGCTGAGCCGGAGGCCGTGCTACCTTCCACTTCTAAAAAAGCCTTGGTTAAAGCAATATGAATCTTGGAGGCATTGAAATCGGTCACTTCACCATTGCGGCGAATCACTTTGCATTTAGGGGTAGAGAATTGCGGTACTTTTATGTCTTCAACGCTACCGGATTTTTGTACTTTTACATTTACTGAGTGCATA
The DNA here is from genome assembly GCA_049290875.1 of Thiolinea sp. Classification (GTDB taxonomy): domain Bacteria; phylum Pseudomonadota; class Gammaproteobacteria; order Thiotrichales; family Thiotrichaceae; genus Thiolinea. The sequence continues at coordinate 104,579 of JBATOI010000021.1, read as the reverse complement.
AAAACCTCTACCCCACAGCTTATTAGGGGCAACTTGTTTAAGAAAAATTATGACAGGGGATACACTAATTATAGCAGTGTAATAAAAGCGTATCTACTAGATGCTGTGTAATAAGCCCATAAGTGACTACAATATATTGTTAGCAAGCTGTGGATAAGCTTGTGGAAAACAGCTGGCAAATAGGCCAAATAACAAGGCTTTTGTGGATAAGTCAGTGTGGCAAGAGCAGGGAATCAGTTTATTCAAGACGAAAAAAACCCCATCCAAAGGACAGGGCTTTTCTTAACTAGCAAGAGCTATTAACGAGCGTCATCCAGCGCTTTTTTGCGCTCAGCCGCTTCTTTAATAACCTGATCAGCAACGTTCTTCGGACATGGAGCATAGTGTGCGAACTCCATGGAGAACTGACCACGACCTGAAGTCATGGTACGTAAGTCACCGATATAACCGAACATTTCTGACAGCGGCGCTTCAGCTTTGATACGTGCACCGATCGGAGCAGTATCTTGTGATTTGATCATCGCGCGACGACGGTTCAAGTCACCGATAGTGTCACCTACGTGTGCATCGGGAACAAATACGTCAACTTTCATAATCGGTTCGAGAATTTGTGGGCCGGCTTTTGCCATCGTTTGACGATAGCCACCTTTAGCCGCAATTTCGAAAGCAATCGCAGAAGAGTCCACCGCGTGGAAACCACCATCACGTAAAATAACTTTTACGTCTTCGACTGGGTAACCCGCTAATACGCCCTTAGACATGCTGTCACGGAAGCCTTTTTCAATCGCAGGCCAGAATTCACGGGGTACGTTACCGCCAACCACCATGGATTGGAAGGTGAAGCCAGCACCCGGCTCATTAGGCTGCATGGTGTAGTCGATCTTGCCGTATTGACCTGAACCACCTGACTGCTTCTTGTGGGTGTAGCTATCTTCAATCACTTTAGTGATTGATTCACGATAAGCGACTTGAGGTTTGCCCACATCCACTTCGATACCATGAGTACGACGTAAAATGTCAACTTTAATATCTAAGTGCAACTCACCCATGCCTTTCAGGATGGTTTCGTTGGTTTCTTGGTCAGTCTCAACGCGGAAAGACGGATCTTCCTGAACCATTTTGTTCAGTGCAACACCCAGCTTCTCAGCAGCCGCTTTGTTCTTGGGTGCAATCGCAATCGAGATAACTGGATCTGGGAACACCATCGGTTCCAAAGTCGCAGGCTTATCAGGATCCGCTAAAGTATGGCCCGTTTGTACGTTTTTCAAACCGATTAAAGCAACGATATCGCCTGCTTGCGCCGTTTCGATTTCAGTACGGTCATTCGCATGCATTTCTACCATACGGCCTACGCGCTCTGTTTTACCAGTGAAGGTATTTAACAGAGTATCGCCTTTTTTCAGCTTACCTGAATAGATACGCACGAAGTTCAGCGCCCCAAAGCGGTCATCCATGATCTTGAAGACCAAAGCGCGTAATGGGTAATTCGGATCGACCTTAGCGAAAGTACCGAGTTCATTACCTTCGATATCCGTCTCAGGTTGAGCACGGACTTCAGTGGGGTTCGGTAGATAGTCGATAACGCCATCCAGAATTAACTGTACGCCCTTGTTCTTGAAGGAAGAACCCGGATAAGTCGGGAAGAAGTCCATCGCGATCGTACCCTTACGGATACAGGCTTTAATGGTTTCCATCGGAGGCTCTTCACCACCTAAGTACATTTCCATCGCTGCATCGTCTTGCTCAACGGCAGTTTCGATTAGCTTTTCGCGCCATTCTTCAACTTTCTCAGCCATATCGGCTGGAACGTCTTCGAGGGTGTACTTTAATGGATCCCCAGAGTCATCCCAAATCCAAGCTTTGCGCGTCAATAAGTCGATCACGCCCACGAAGGTATCTTCATAGCCAATCGGCAGAACCATGACTAAAGGCTTAGCACCTAGAACATCTTCAACTTGCTGCACAACGCGATAGAAATCAGCGCCGATACGGTCAAGCTTATTGACGTAGATCAGACGAGAAACTTTAGAGTCATTCGCATAACGCCAGTTAGTTTCAGACTGTGGTTCTACACCGCCGGAGCCGCAGAATACGCCGATACCGCCGTCCAGAACTTTTAAAGAACGATAAACTTCAATCGTGAAGTCAACGTGCCCGGGGGTATCAATAACGTTGAAGCGATGGTCTTTCCAGAAACAAGTAGTCGCTGCAGACTGAATAGTAATACCGCGTTCTGCTTCCTGCACCATGAAGTCCATTGTTGACTCGCCTTCGTGCACTTCACCGATCTTATGAATTTTACCGGTTAATTTCAGAATACGTTCTGTGGTAGTCGTTTTGCCCGCGTCAACGTGAGCGAAGATACCTATGTTCCGGTATTTGCTTAAGTCCGTCATTTGTTTAGTGTCTCATATAAATACAATAACCTGCTGGCGCTCCACCCAAGCTTTAAAACTGGGTGTTGATTTGCCAACAGGAGTGTTCTGCCATCTAATCTGCAAAGCCTACGCTTCATGCAGGCTCACAAAGGTTGGCAATTTTAAGCGACTGCCTCTTGATTTGGAATACCTTTTATGCATTTTAAGCGGTGCAATAGTATATAGCATCTGTCGCTAAGGTTTAAGGGGTGTAATCGGATATTCTCAAGCTGCCTGTTGGTTTAGTACATAACTTGGCGAAATTATCCAAAATGACTTGCCAATTAGCAGAGTTTGCATTCCATTGCACGCTATCTTCGGGTGTCGTCCATAGCTTTCCACTCTGTTTCACTGGGAACTGGAATGGTCGTTTCAACCGTGATTTTCATAGGCACGCTTCCTTATTTTTGGTGAAAGGGCTTAGGTCAGTAGGCCAAAATAAAGCTTGATTTTGACAGTTTGATTAAGCCCTGTGGCTTTATTATAAGCCTAGTCACCAACCCGCGCGTGGATTAAAAGCAAGCTCATTAGCCAGTTGCTCATATAATTCTTTCGCACGTGGCGTATCAGCGGCAGGCAGTACAATTTCCAGCGTGAGATATAAATCACCCGCTGGTTTACTCGGCAAGCCTTTTTCCTTTAAGCGCATCTTGCGGCCTGAACGCGAATTCGCTGGAATTTTTACCTCAACTTGTCCGCCGTCCGGTAAAGGTACATTGATAGTTGCGCCTAAAGCCGCTTCCCAAGGTGCAACCGGCAGATTCATTGTTAAGTCACTGCCTTCCACTTTGTACAAGTGGTGCGAGTTAAACTCGACCTCTAAGAGCAAATCACCTGCACCTCCTAAGCCGCTTTGACCTTGACCATTCAAGCGAATTTTCTGACCGGATTTAATGCCTTTCGGAATATTCACGGTTAAAGTGCGATCACCGCTAGCACTTCTTAGTGAGATATTGCGCTTAGCACCCCGTAAGGAGTCTTCCAAATCAATTTGGATTTTGGTTTGCTGATCTTGGCCGCGAGTTTGTTGGCGCGCCCCAGCGTTTTGTCCAAAGCCAGTTTGATTAAAGCCACCGCCGCCAAAGCCGCCACCCATATTGCCAAACATTGACGAAAAAAAATCGCTGAAGTCGGCTTGTCCTCCTGGCCCAGAACGAAATTCAAAACCACCATTGCTACCACCCGGATTCCAGCCCGGCGGCGGACGGAAATCTTGACCTTGTTTCCAATTTGAGCCTAATTGGTCATAAGCTTCACGCTTCTCTGCATCTTTCAGAACTTCATAGGCTTCACCAACTTCTTTAAAGCGATCTTCCGCATTTTTTTCTTTACTGACATCAGGATGATATTTACGCGCCAATTTACGATAAGCAGCACGGATTTCATCAGCGCTGGCTGAGCGCTCTACACCTAAAGTTTTATAGTAGTCTTTGTATTCCACATAAATCTCCTTGCCTGCAAATCTAGGTTCTCTGGACGGCTAAATAAGGGCAAAAGCAGCTTTTACAAGTGCCAATCACTTATAAATTACAATTTTTTGCAAGTTGTCAAATTTTTTGTTTTACAGCTCTTGAACTCTGAAAAGGTCGGCCCTATTCATCGGGTCATAGGCGATAACGCCCCAGTAAATGAAGTGGAGATATAAACATGTATAACAACTTATTTAACTTTTCAGATGATCTATTTAGTGAACTAGAGCAATTGCAGCGTCAGTTAGTGGGGCGAAATGTTATATCCAACATTCGTCCAGTTGCACGCGGTAGTTTCCCCGCGATTAATTTAGGTTCAACTCCAAGCTCGGTCGAAGTATATGCTTTTGTGCCCGGCGTGGATGCGAAAAGTTTGGATATTCAGATTGATAAAAACCTACTCATCCTACAAGGCGAGCGTACTTTAGCGCTACCGAAAGAGGACAACAAGTCAACGGTCTATGCGCAAGAGCGCTTCTCCGGCAAGTTTAAGCGTGTGGTTACACTGCCCGATGATGTGGATGTCAGCAAAGTAAACGCTAGTTACAAAGATGGCGTTTTGCATATCAGCATTCAGCGCCGCGAAGAGGCTCAACCCAAGCGTATCGAGATTCAATAGTCTAAGTTTGAAGGAGTAGAAAATCATGACTGAACCCGCTAATAAAACTGTAGCCCCTAACACTGCTGAGCCAGCTACCTTGCGCCCCTTAGTGACGATTGTGGAGTCGGATAATGGCTTTACACTAACTGCCGAGTTGCCCGGTGTACCCAAGGAAAATGTGCGGGTGCATGTGGAAAATAATGTACTCACCCTAGAAGGCGATATGCTTTTGCAAACGCCTGAGCAGATGGAAGCTACTCATGCTGAAGTCAGTATTGCCAAATATAAGCGTGCCTTTACGCTCAGTCGCGAACTGGATTCGACTAAGATTGAAGCCAGTCAACGTGATGGCGTATTAACCCTGCACATTCCCAAGGCTGAACACGCACAACCACGGAAGATCGAAGTGCAAGTCGGTTAATTGGGTATTATAGTTAAGGTCTGGCTACGGCCAGACCTTGTTCTTTTTTAAAACGAGCCTTGTATGACTGCTATTCCTTATTATTTAGGTGCGCCCCTATGGGCTGTGAATGAGTGGAAAGGCGAGTTTTACACCCAAAAAGCCAAGCCTGCCGAATTCCTCCAGCAATATGCTCAATGCTTTAATGCGGTTGAAGGCAATACCACGTTTTATGCGACACCTTCAGAAGCAATGGTGGCGCGTTGGTTAGCATCTACGCCCGAAACCTTCCGCTTTAGCTTTAAATTTCCGCGTGTGATTACGCATGAATATAAGCTGCAAGGTGTAGCCGCTGAGACCAAAGCTTTTCTTGAACGTATGCAGCCACTAGGGCAACGTTTAAATGGCTTTTTGATTCAGCTGCCAGCTTCCTTTACGCCTTCCATGTTGAATGCCTTGGATGAGTTTATTCAAAGCTTGCCGCCTATTTATCAGTACGCGGTTGAAGTGCGCCATCCGGCCTTTTTCACCGATGCAGCTACACGCCAACACTATAACGAGCTATTGCGTAGCCTGAAGGTAGATCGAGTGATCTTTGATAGCCGTCCGGTGCATTCTGCGCCTGCAATAGATGAGTCTACTAAAGAGGCACAGCGCAAAAAGCCGCGTTTACCCGTGCAATTAGATACCACCGCGCAAGCACCGATGCTGCGTTATATCGGCCATCCGGTGTTGGAGGAAAATCAAAAGTTTCTTGAGCCTTGGGTCGCACAAACAGCCCGTTGGCTGGAGGCTGGCATGAAGCCGTATATTTATCTGCATACGCCGAGTAATCTTCAAGTCCCGGTATTGGCTCGGCAGTTTCATTCGCTGTTGCAGAAGAGAGTGGAGGGTCTGGCGGATTTGCCTGCGTTTCCTTGTGAATAAGCTCAGATATTGAAGCACTTATTGATGTGTTACACTGAATAAAGTGTGATTGATCATTAGGAGCTTAGCATGGGGAATACCGTTAATTTCACAGGTTCAATTGACCGCGATTTGCTGCGCCGCGCTAAAGTTTTGGCCGCAAAGACTGATACTTCAGTCAATGCCCTGTTTAATGCAGAGTTACGTTATCTCGTTGAAACTTTTGAGGCCGCTGAGCAGGCACATAATCAAAATTTTCAGCATCTGTTGGATTTCTCGTTAGGCCGAAATGACAGTGTTAGTACCTTACAAGCTCTAAATTTAGAGCATGAGGAGGATTTATTTCTGTTAATGGCACAAGCCCATTTACCGATGCCGCGCCTACCTGAAAAACTCACTCAAGCGATGGTGAGTTCTTTAAGTGAGTTAATTCTCAGTAATTCTCAGCTATGAATCCGCCGGTTATTTTGATAGCGGATGCAGGGCCGCTGATTACGCTTGCTTATGCAGATGCTTTAGACACTCTACTACTGCCACAGTGGACAGTGAAAATGGTAGATATGGTTTTGCATGAATTGACCCGTAGCCAAACGCCAACCAGCCAGAAGATTGCAGCTTGGGTCGCTACCCAGCATTTACCGGTTTGTACTACCCGTGTTTTTCAGCATTATCAAGCCACATTAGCGGCTGGTGAGCTGCCACGTAAGGCTCATTTAGGGGAATGGGCGATTCAGGAGGTAATAACGGGATTAGCTCTGGAGTCTGTATCCACTCGAAGTGTTTTAATTTTTGAAGATCACAAAATTGCCAAAGCTCAATTTATTCTGCCTGATCATTGTCAAAAGGTGAGTACACGTGCGTTTTTGCTATTTTTAGAACAACAAGGATGGATTGAGTCAGCACAAGCCATTGAGCAAAAGGCACTACAAGCGGGGCGGGCTTTCTCTAGGCTGCGTTTTCCACTGGAGTTTTCAGAGTAAAAGAGTCGTATTACCAAGGAGAGCACTATGTCCGCCCAATCTAAATCTCAGTTAAATGAGGCTACTTATTTAGCACAAGAGTCGAGTGCTCCTGAGAAAAGCGAATTTCTTAATGGCGAAATCTTCGCAATGGCGGGGGCTAGTCGTGCACACAATCAAATTACTTCCAATCTAGTGGTTGCCATAGGCTCTAAGCTGTTGGACAAACTTTGTAGCGTGTACTCAAGTGATATGAAGGTTCACACCTTAAGCGACAGCATTAGCAAGTATAGTTATCCTGATGTGGTAGCAACTTGTGGTGAAGAACAGTTTGAAGATGAGAACACCACCGTTTTACTCAACCCCTTGTTAATTATCGAAGTACTGTCTGATTCAACCGAAGCCTATGATCGCGGTTTGAAGTTCTTTCACTACCAACTTATTCCTGCTTTGCGAGAATATATTTTAGTGACGCAGGATTATTGCCGAGTTGAGCAGTATTATCGCCAAGCCGATCAGCAGTGGGTTTATTCGGAGTTTCATAGCCTTGAGGATGTGGTCACCTTGCGTACTTTGGATTGTGAGCTGAAAGTTGCGGATATTTATCGGCGGGTTTTTTAGATTAGCTGTGTCAACCAATGTCATTTCTAAAAAAATCGCGAGCAGGGGGCTTCGACTACGCTCAGCCTGCGAAACTTGCCACCCTTCGCGCCCTGAGCGTAGTCGAAGGGCAATACAGGACACGCCCTGCGGCTGCACCACTTGAACTCATTGACCCTGGGCAACACGGAAACCTGCAAGGTTATCCCGGAAATCTGGCGAATTGCTGATCCGATTGGCAGAACGCACGTACCTCGGTGTGCTGCCCCAGGAGCCGCCACGCAACACGCGGTCAGTGCCAGAAGATCGCCCCTGCGGGGCACTGGCAGGACTCGAGCGGTAGTAGTCTGATCCATACCAATCTTGTACCCACTCCCACACATTCCCCAGCGTATCATGCAAACCAAAGCCATTCTCCGCAAAACGACCCACTACACTTGTTCCTTCGCCATGACAAGATTGATCATTACCCCAGTAATCGGCATAACTGCAACTGATACTACTTCCCCACGGATAAACTGACTCACCCCCCGCCCGTGCTGCATATTCCCATTCCGTCTCGGTCGGCAGCCGATAGCGTTTGCCCGTTTGTTGATTCAGCCACGGAATATATTTCTGGGTAATATCATTCCAAGACACATTAATTACCGGACGCTTGCCGCGCCCCCAACCTTCATCCTCCGCATGGGGGCAAGCTTTAGCCTGTTCGCAAGCATCCCATTCAGCAAAAGTCACTTCGTATTTACCAATTTTAAAGGCGGGTAAACTGACTGTGTGGGGTGGCTTCTCATTATCGTCACAACCTCCATCAACATCATCCCTCCCTTCAACGCAACCCATAGTAAACCTACCAGCAGGTATATCGACCACCATTGGCTCGAAGGGTAGCGGTGCTGAGGGGGCAGATATTGCTGAAGTAGGGTACGACTGGGGTGTAGCCTCTGAATGTGTAGCTGCTAGCTGTAATCGTTCAGTCGCAGTAGGTATTTCTTGTGTTGGTTGGGCTGGCGTTGTTTTAGGGGTGTTGTTTTCATTCGCTGGCGTTACTACTGGACTTTGCGGGTTAGAAAAAATGGCTATGCCCGTACCTAATCCTATGGCTAACACAGCCAAGCCTGCCCACCTGAACCAGCGTGGTGATTCAGTTTTTATGGGTGGCGGTGGTGGCGAATTTGGAGATTCCGCCGTAGTGCGGCAATAACGATCAATTGATGTTAGCAAACGCTGAAAAGTGGGATGAGTCCGTTTGCCATTCCACTGCTGCATATTTTCTGCTTGCAATAAGTTAAATGGCATCGGTATTTGTACAGATTCAATCTGTATCGGAATAAGCACTTCTTTATCATGAGCACGCGAAGCTTCCGCTCGTACCCATTTGCGCGTGACAGACACCTTCGACCAGACCACAATCACACAACCAGCTTCTTCTAATGCAGCAGGAATCACATCATGAAACTCATCACCAGCCAGTAAGCGCGTATCCCACCAAATCGAATAGCCTGCATCCTCCAAGGCCTTGGCAAATTTACCCACCCACTCCTGATCGTGGCGGCTATAGCTGATAAAGATGTCGCTCATGTGATTCGGTGTATCTGCAAATATTTCAGATAGTCGGCATCATAACTCGAATCAACGCGGATGCACAAAATTGAATCCTTGAAGGCCGTTGCATAAGCCGCTAACTTGATTTAATTTAACGCCTTACATTAAATAAAAGTAAAAAATAGAGCTAGGACAATGGCGATCGCAACCTTAACCAGTAAGGGTCAAATCACAGTTCCTAAGGACATCCGCCAGCATTTCAATTTGCAAGCGCGTGATAGTCTTGAATTTGTTTGGGTGGGTGAGGAGTTAAGGGTTCGTCCCGCTTCACGCAAAGTGGATGAAGTATTCGGTAAGTATAAAAAAGCTAAGCAAAAGCCAGTGACTATTGAAGAAATGAATGCGGCCATTGCGGCACGTTTTGCTAAGGATACTTTGTGAAAGCGCTAGATACCAATGTCTTAGTACGTTTTTTGATGAATGATGAGCTGCAAGCACAACAGGTTTACCAAGTCTTTAAGGCTGCTGAGGCAAGGCATGAACGCTTCTATGTTTCTTTGCTAGTAGTACTCGAAGAAAATGATCACTCGCAGTAACCATTTTCTTGCTAAGTGATCCCGAGCAACAGTTGTATGCGCTGCACCCACCGCCCTAAATTCATTATTGATAACTATCCAGTCGAAACCATCAACCGGAGATTTCACAGTTTTTCCAGCAGCATTAACCTCCAGACGAGATAGATTTCCATCAATGTTTTGCTAAATTAGATACTTCAAAGATAGTCAAGCTTTTAAATCAAACTCATCCGCATCCATCCACGCTGGAAACTGCTCGCGGAATTGCTGTAAAGCCACCAGATTCAGCGCTACCGTTTCCACAAAAGCCACATCTTCAGCCTGATCAATCAGCAGCTCACCTTTGAAATCCACTGCTAACGAATCGCCGCTATACGCTAAACCTAAACCATCCGTGCCGACTCGATTCACGCCCACCACATAGCTTTGATTCTCCATCGCCCGCGCTTGCAATAAAGTCCGCCATGGTTTGCGCCGTACTGCTGGCCAATTCGCGACCACTAGCACCAGATCATAATCATTGCGATTGCGCATAAACACTGGAAAACGCAAGTCATAGCAAACCTGTGGCAGGATACGCCAGCCTTGATAGTGAAAGGTTTTGCGTTCCAAGCCCGCGCTGTAATGATTTACTTCATCGCCCATGCGGAACAAATGGCGCTTGTCATAAAACTGCATCTCGCCATCGGGGGTAGCAAACATAAAACGATTGGTATATTGCCCCTCAACTGCCGTCGCTACTGAGCCGCAAATTGCAACATTTAAGTGTTTAGCTTGCTCCTGCAACCAAGTGAAGGTTGCGCCGCCGTAGTTTTCTGCATGGGTTTCAGACGTCATCATAAAACCGGTGGTGAACATTTCGGGCAGGACAATTACATCAGTTTGCCCCGCTAAGCCTTGCAACAGTTGTGTGAACTGGGCGCGATTCTGTTCTGGATTTTGCCAAGCCAATTCAGCTTGCACCAAACTCACGCGTAAGGATTCAGTCATTGAGCCTCCTTAAATTGCACATAAACGCTCAGCTGCCCGCTGCAAAGTCTCATCACCCTTTGCAAAGCAGAAGCGGACCAAACGCATCTCGGGCGGTGTTTTGCAAAAGACTGAAACCGGAATCGCGGCTACCCCAACTTCTTTAGTCAGCCACTCGCAAAAGGCCAAATCCGGCAAATCACTAAGCGCGCTGTAATCGACGACTTGGAAATAAGTACCCGCAGAAGGCGTAAATTTAAAGCGGCTCTGGCTGATGAGTGAACAGAACAAATCGCGTTTCTGTTGATAGAAGCTTGGCAAATTATCTGCATGCTCTGGCTCATCACGCAAAATATCCGCCAGTGCTAATTGCATCGGTGTGCAGGTGGCAAAGGTCAGATATTGATGCATCTTGCGAAATTCAGCGGTTAACGGCGGTGGTGCGACGCAATAACCAATTTTCCAACCGGTGGCATGATAAGTTTTACCGAAGGAAGACACCACGAAACTGCGTTCGTACAATTCAGGATAACGATGTAAACTTTGATGCTGCCCATTGAAGGCAATGTGTTCATAAACTTCATCACCCAAGAGTAAAATATCGGTGCCGCGCACTAGCTCAAGCAGCAGCTGCATATCCGCTGTACTCAACACCGTTCCGGTTGGATTATGTGGGCTATTCAGAATGATTAAGCGCGTTTGCGGCGTAATCGCTGCTTTTACTTGCGCCCAATCTATCTGGAATAGCGGTGGCGGCAATTGCAAGCGAACTGCTATCCCACCATTCAATTCGACCGCTGGCTCATAGCTATCATAAGCAGGGTCAAACATGATCACTTCATCACCCGTGCGTACCACAGCGGCAATGGCGGCAAATAAAGCTTCAGTTGCACCCGAAGTCACGGTGACTTCATCAGCGGAAACAGGATTGGCATAAAGCCGCGCGACTTTGGCGGCAATCTGTTCACGTAAAACCGGAATGCCACTCATCGGCGAATACTGATTCATACCTTTAGCGATATAACTGCCAACCGCATTCAACAGCGCAGAGGGGCCATCGAAATCGGGAAAGCCTTGCGAGAGATTGATAGCCCGATAGTCGTTCGCCATCTGCGACATCACAGTGAAAATGGTCGTGCCAATATGCGGCAATTTACTGGCAGGGTAGTGCATCACTTAGCTCCGTAAACTAATAATCGGCCAGCTTTGGGCTTCTGCTCTGGCGCGTAAAATATCGTCTGGGTCAACCGCCACCGGATAATCTGCAATCTCTAACAGTGGCAAGTCATTATGCGAGTCACTATAGAAATAGCTACCTGCCAAGGTTTCTGAGCGGCCTTGCAGCCACTGCTTCAAACGCTCGATTTTGCCTTCACGGAAGGTCGGAATGCCGTCGATTTCTTGGGTATAGCGGCCATTAACAATTTTAGGTTCCACCGCTAATAAATTGTCGATACCAAATTCAGTGGCAATTGGGCGCGTCACGAAGCTATTGGTGGCGGTGATAATCACCAAGGTATGGCCAAGGGCGCGATGTTTTTCAACTAAAGCGCGCGCTGCATCGGGAATCATCTTGCGGATATCTTCCTGCATATATTCCTGTCGCCATTGATCAAGTTGTTCCATGCTGTGATCGCTTAAAAACTTAAAGGTAAAAGCCGCATATTCATGGATATTTAAACTGCCATTAGTGTATTGCCCATAAAAGCGTTTATTGGTTTCGGCATGCTGTTGTGCATCGACTAAACCTTTACGAACTAGAAATTCGCCCCATTGATAATCGCTATCGCCTTTTAAAAGCGTGTTATCGAGGTCGAAAAGTGCGAGTGTCATGCCTGCTCCTGTACGTTTGGCAGAAAAATACCAGATTGTACTCGCTTAAAATTGCCGAATCATCGCGATTGTGAAAAAATCAATGCAACTGTAAAAGCTCTGGAGGATTGTCGTGATTGATGAGGACGGTTTCCGTGCGAACGTTGGCATCATCCTCTGTAATTGCGATGGTAAAGTGTTTTGGGGAAAGCGTTTGGGGCAAGAGTCCTGGCAGTTTCCTCAAGGAGGTATAGATCAAGGAGAATCCCCGATTGATGCTATGTATCGAGAGTTGCATGAAGAAACTGGATTGCAGCGCGATCAAGTAGCAATTATGGGGCAGACTCGGGGGTGGTTGCGGTATCGCATCCCCCACTACATGATACGCCGTCGCTCAAGACCCCTGTGTATCGGCCAGAAGCAACGTTGGTTTTTGTTGCGGATGCTGTGCAGGGACGGAGATGTTAATTTGCAGGCTACACAAAAGCCTGAATTTGATCATTGGGAATGGGTGGACTATTGGACACCGGCTCAGCAAGTGGTCTTTTTCAAGCGGAAGGTGTATCGCCGCGCGCTCAATGAATTCGCACTTTTACTTGGACCGGAAAGGGATGCTTAGGCATCCTTTTCTTTTAGTAGCCGATTAATGCGTGCCTCTAAACGCTCCACATCTAGCCGCAATTGATCCACTTGCTCGTAGTAGTAAGATAACTCGGCATCTGCGGGCAATAAGCGCGCTTCTTCCTGCAAATATTCTTGGGTATTTAAGCGCATCGCTTGCGCAGATTGATCCACCCAGCCTTGGGTATTGCGTGCCAATTGCCCCGCCTGATGCGCTACCGTATCGCCTACCGCTTGCGCTAGCAGTTCTTCCCAATCGACATCAATTTCGCGCAGAATTTTACTGAACTCGGTGCCTAAACCTAAATCACCTTCGATCTTGATACCGTTTTCGAGCATGGCTTTGCCGCTATCATCGGCTTGTGATAAACGCATGAAGGCCAATACACTACCTTGAATGCTCACATCGGCAGGCGAGTCGTAATGCGCACTTATCCGTACCTGCTCGGTCGTAGGTAAAAAGTACAAGTCGAAGCCGGGGTTAGTGAGGCGCAAATGAATTAATTTGCCCTGTAAAGCTTGTAAACGTTGGCGGGCATTGCCATGGGTTTTTTCATCTAATTTCAGCCAAGCATTGAAGGCGGCTTCCATTGGGAGTGTTAAAGCATCTAACAGCATATAACTCAGTCCTTGTTAGTCCTTGTTAATTTTTTAAAGCAGCACGAAGCCCGGCTATAATTTCCGCTTTATTCGCATCATGCTTGAATGTAGTTAGCAATTGGCCATCTTTGCCTACTAAATAGCTATTTGAGCTGTGGTCAACGGTATAACCCATCGCCGAATTGCTGTTTACCTTACTGTAAAATGCGCCGTATTGCAGGGCGGTACGCTGAATTTCTTGTTCGCTGCCCGTGATGCCCATAAAGCTTGGGAAGAAGTAGCGCGCGTATTCCATCAGTTTAGCGCCATTGTCGCGCGCCGGATCAACACTAATAAAGATCGGTTGGATTTGGGCAGTTTCTTCTGGGCTTAATGCTTTCAAAGCAGAGCTTAATAAAGCTAAGGAAGTCGGGCAGACATCTGGGCAAGAGGCATAACCAAAATAAAGCAGCACGAGCTTGCCACGAAAATCCTTCAAGTGTACCGCCTGATTGTTTTGCGTCAGGGTGAAATCATTCTTAGCCGTGGCGGTCATATTAGAATCCGCTTCAACGCTTGGGCTATTTAAGAATTGCTTTGCGGTCAAGATACCAGCTGCCAAAGCAACGACCGCCAAACCAAGATAAATAAAATTGCGGACTTGCATTCATGTCTCCTTCATCGTAGCCGCTGCGACAATAGCATAAGTGTTTGCTTGCGCATCCAAAAGCTGATGAATCGCGTATTAGCCTAGAGGTATTTAAAAATGATTATTAGACAGGCTCCAGATTTAACCGAAAATGACACCACGCCCTATGCGCTTTATCAAAATCGCCGTGAATTTTTAAAGCTGCTCGGTGGTACAGCGCTATTGGGAGCTGCTTTGCCGCCACTGGCTTGGGCGAAATCCGCTTTCTCAACTGATGAGACGCCGACTGATTTTGAGGATATCACCACTTACAACAACTTCTATGAATTCGGCACTGGCAAAGACGAGCCCGCCGTGAATGCTAAAACGCTGATTACTACACCGTGGTCAGTCAAGGTCGATGGCGAATGTGCCAAACCAGGTACTTACACTCTGGAGGATATTCTTAAACCGCATACCCTCGAAGAGCGTATTTATCGTCTGCGTTGTGTGGAAGGTTGGTCGATGGTGATTCCGTGGCAGGGCTTTCCTTTGGGCGACTTGTTGAAGCGCTTCCAACCGACATCGAAAGCGAAATTTGTGCGCTTTGAAACTTTAGCTGATCCCCAGCAAATGCCTGAGCTTAGACAGAATGTGCTCGATTGGCCTTACACAGAAGGCTTGCGTATGGATGAAGCCATGCACCCCTTAACTTTGCTGGCGACAGGTTTGTATAACAAGCCTTTACTGAATCAAAGCGGCGCGCCCTTGCGCTTAGTTGTGCCGTGGAAATATGGCTTTAAAAGCATCAAATCGATTGTGCGCATTAGCTTTGTTGAACAGCAGCCCGTGTCCAGTTGGGAAAAGTCCAATGCTAAGGAATATGGTTTTTATTCCAATGTGAATCCTGATGTGGATCATCCCCGTTGGAGCCAATACAACGAGCGCCGGATTGGTGAGTTTAGTAAGCGCAAAACTTTAATGTTCAATGGTTATGAAGCGCAAGTGGCTAGCCTGTATAGCGGCATGGATTTGCGGAAAGATTATTAATGCAAGTGCCTGAGCCTTGGTTTACGCGGCTATTTAAACCTTTAGTATTTATCTTAGCCTTAATGCCCGTGCTCTTGATGGGGCTTGGTGTTTGGCAAGATAGTTTGGGCGCGAATCCGATTGAAGCAGTTACCCGTAGCTCGGGCGATTGGGCTTTACGCTTTCTGCTGCTGACACTGTTACTCTCGACTTTGCGGCGCTTAATCGGTTGGACGCAAGGAATTCGCTTACGGCGGATGTTGGGTTTATTTGCCTTCTTTTATGCTTGTATCCATCTGATTTTGTATTTGTGGCTGGATCAGTTTTTTGATTGGGGCGGAATTTGGCGCGATATTCTCAAGCGACCTTTTATTACGGTCGGCATGCTCGCTTTTCTGCTGCTGATCCCCTTAGCAGTGACTTCGCCCAAATCCATGCTGCGCCGTTTAGGTAAGCGCTGGAAAACCCTGCATACTTTAATCTATCCACTTTCAATGCTGGCTGTGCTGCATTTTTGGTGGATGAAAGATGCCAAATCAGATACGTCTGAGCCGCTTATTTATGCTCTGATCTTAGCCGCTCTGTTGGGTGAGCGGCTTTATCAGCGTTTTAAAGCTTAAAGCCTTTATGCAAGGCCACAATACCGCCGGTCATATTCGTATAAGTGACCCGCTCAAAACCGGCGGTGCTCATCATCGTTTTTAAAGTTTCTTGATCAGGATGCATGCGGATCGACTCGGCTAAATAGCGATAACTTTCGGCATCATTCGCGACCCATTTTCCCATGAAAGGCAGAAATTTAAATGAGTACTGATCATAAATCGGCGCGAGGCCGGGCAGCACTGGCTTAGAAAATTCTAATACCAATAAACGTCCACCTGGTTTAAGTACCCGCAAGATGGAACGCAACGCCGCATCTTTATCGGTGACATTTCTTAGACCAAACGCAATCGTCACAATATCAAAGCTATTATCGGCAAAGGGTAAGCACTCTGCATTCGCTTGCACATATTCGATATTGCCAGCAATTCCATCATCAGCCATGCGCTTGCGGCCATTTTCCAGCATCGACGCATTAATATCAGAAAGCACCACTTTGCCGGATTGACCCACGATGCGGGCAAACTTTCCGGCTAGGTCGCCAGTACCCCCCGCTAAATCTAAAACTTTCGAGCCTTGCTTTGCTCCGGCGGCATCAATTGTCAAGCGTTTCCAGATGCGGTGCACACCAAATGACATTACGTCGTTCATTACGTCGTACTTGTCGGCTACCGAATGAAATACCCCAGCAACTCTACTAGCTTTTTCCATAACAGGAACTTGCTGATAGCCAAAATGGGTTGTTTGTTCCTTATCCATTACTCAGGCATTCCTCAAAAAAGATAGCCTAGTCTAACAGGCGCAACGCTCTTCATGGAGAAGGCAGCATGAAAAAAATAGTTATTGGTGTTGGTTTAGGGCTGGTAGCGGTCTCCCAAGCTCAAGCATGGAATGGTGGTGTTGAAGATATGCGCACCATGCATGCTAATGAGAAGGAGCCAGTCGTGCGGGTAAAATCGGTCCAAGTCAGCGTATGGCAGGGGCAGCGATATCAGCATAGTGCAGCAGCACATCAGTGCAATACTAAAGGTTTATGCCATGGTGGCTGGCGTGCAGTTAAAAAAGCTAACTATCGTGTAGCGAGTCAGGGTGCTGTTTGTGGCCCACATAGCTCCACACGTAGTGCAGTAGTGCCGCGCCCTCATGCTAAGCGTGTTGTTAAGCAGGTTAATCAACCATCCCGGGCGCAACGTCAAGCCTATTATGCAGCTCAACAAAAGCGTAAAGCCTTGCAATTAGCGCAAAAACGTCGTGCCGCACAAATTGCCCAACAGCAGCGGCAAGCTGCCCTTCAGCGTCAACGCCAGCAAGCGATTCAGCAAAAGGCAGTGGCTTTACAAAAACAACGGATTGCTCAGCAGAAACGCCAAGCTACTTTAAAACGTCAGGCCTTATTACTGCAAAAGCAGCGTATTTTGCAACAGCAAC
The DNA here is from genome assembly GCA_049290875.1 of Thiolinea sp. Lineage (GTDB taxonomy): Bacteria > Pseudomonadota > Gammaproteobacteria > Thiotrichales > Thiotrichaceae > Thiolinea. The sequence goes on along the minus strand of JBATOI010000021.1, from coordinate 87,444 downwards.
GTTTATTAGCCGCAAAGAAGCAAATGTTAGCGCGGAAACGTGCGCAAATGCAGCAGATGCAGGCTCGCCGTGTAGTAAGACCACATTACCGCCACCAACCTGCAACTAGAGTGCATCAAGGTTATCAGGCTTGTGGTGTTCGGTCAGTACAAGTGTTTCGCCCAGCACCGCGCCCACAAGTGCGTCAAGTCGTCCGCCAGGTACAAGTCGTTCGTCCAGTAGTGCGCTATGTGCAGCGCCCTGTCCAACAAGTAATAGTACATCGCCCAGTGCGCCCTATTTATAGCCAGCAGATTGCGCCAGTCTTTACCGGTAGCATGGTATTTGGTGGCGGCGGTGGTGGTAATGGTTATGTTGGTATTAGTACCGACGGTAGTAATGGTGGTGGTAACAGCGGAACTGGAGGCGGTCAAGGTGGCGGTCACAATGGGCATGGAGGCATGGGCGGTGGCCATAATGGCAAAGGTAATGGTCACAACGGAATGAGTGGCGGCCATAATGGCAAAGGTAATGGTCACAACGGAATGAGTGGCAGTCATGGCAGTATGAACGTCGGTCACAGTTCGGGTATGGGTGGCGGCGGTCATGGTGGTATGAGCGGCGGCCATAAGGGGCATAGTGGCATGGGCGGTGGTCATAGCGGTATGAGTGGCGGTCATGGTGGCGGTGATAAAGGTATGCATGGTAGTAAGGGCATGCAAGGTGTTAAAGGTAGCTTTGGTGCTTTAGCACCTCAAGCCGAGCCTGTCACTGCTTCCGCTTGTAGCGGTTGGCAAGCCAGTTCGTGCGTAAGTACTCAGCACGTCAAACGCAGCAAACAGTTCTAGTCAGATGACTTAGTCTGTGCTATCAACGGAGCTCATCTCAACTAGGGTGAGCTCTAAAAATGATTAACTATTTAGCTAAACCACTGGCTTATCTAAGCATCTTATTAATCTTGGGTTGTTCAGTAGCCCAAGCAACAGAGTCAAAAGCTTGGTATTACAATGGAAAACTTAGCTCGCCCGCCGATAGCCGAGCAGTTTTAAAAAATCATCAAAACCCAGTCTTATATGAGCAAACGCTGGTTGATCAGCCGATTGTCAAGCACTGGATTTGGCTTAAGCAACATCCCAAACAAACGAGTCTTATTAAAATCCAGAGCTCTTACTTAGCGCCTAAGAGTCAGCAGGGCAGAGCTTTGCCGTTTTGGCCGGATTTGCAACCTAAATAGTGTTAATGGCGAAAACGGTATAAGCGGGTTCTTCATAAGGATGGCTTTGCATTAGAGCCTGCAAAGCGACTTGAATATACTCATTCGCGCAGACAAGCTCGACTCGATATTCATCCACTAGATGTAGATTGTTTTCTTGCCCTAAAAACGGATTGCTGCCTGCTAAAGGCCTGAATTGGCCTGTGCCCAAGCACTCCCAAGCACAGTGATCATAATTGCCAATCCGCCCCGCACCTGCAGCAAAGACTGCTTGCTTAACGATTTCCTTGTGAGTTACAGGTACGTAAAAAATTAACTGATACATAGTTCATCATTAATGTGGAACAAACAGCTGCATACTAAAACGAACCACCGCATCGTGCCAAACCATCGCTACAAAACCAGCCATTGCTAGCCAAGGACCAAATGGCATCGGTAGGCTTTGTCCATTGCGCTTAAGAATCATCCAAGCAATCCCAAACAAAGCACCCAAAGCGGAAGAAGCGAAAATAACAAATGGTAGAATTTGCCAACTACCCCAAGCGCCTAAAGCAGCTAAGAGTTTGAAGTCGCCATAGCCCATGCCTTCTTTGCCCGTGAGGAGCTTAAAAAGATGATAAATACTCCAAAGCGATAAATAACCAAACACAGCACCCAACACACTATCTGCTAAAGGTACAAACCAGCCATTCATATTGAGAAGAATACCAGCCCAGAGCAGGGGATAAGTTAAGTCATCAGGTAAGAGCATGGTTTGCGCATCAATCATAAAGAGCGCAACTAAAGTCCAAGTAAAAAATAATAAACCTAAGGTCTGCCAGCTAAAGCCATATTGATAAGCAACCAACATGGATAAAAGCGCAGTCACGAGTTCGATCAGTGGGTATTGAATAGAAATGGGGGTACGACAGCCCGCACATTTGCCGCCTAAAAACAAATAACTAATAACGGGTACATTTTCCCAAGAGGCTATTTTATGACCGCAGCTAGGGCATTGTGAGCGTGGTACGACTAAATTAAACGGGCTAGTATCAGTCTTTGCTAAACTGTGCTCAGCGCCTAAAAATTCGACACACTCCTGTTTCCACTCACGTTGCATCATCACTGGTAAGCGATAAATAACTACATTTAAAAAGCTACCCATTAATAACGAAATGATCCCTACACACACCAATAACCAAGTGCTATTGGTGGCTAGCAAGTGTATTAATTCCATAGTTTTTGTTAAACCACCGCCCCAAGTTTGAAAATTGGCAGGTACATCGCGACTACCAAGCCACCGACAACAACACCTAATACTGCCATAATCAAGGGTTCAATTTGTTTGGCTAGTGTATCGACTAAGTCATCGACTTGTTCTTCATAGTAATCAGCTGATTTAGCGAGCATTTCTTCCAAACGCCCAGATTCTTCGCCGATACGAGTCATTTGTACGACCATATTAGGGAAAATTTGAGTGGTTTGCATGGCTACGTTCAGCTGTAAGCCTTGGGCCGTATCGGATTTCATGCGCATAGTGGCATCATAATACAATGAGTTACCCGTACTACCTGCTACCGAATCCATCGACTCTACTAAGGGCACACCTGCCGAGAACATGGTGGAGAGTGTGCGACAAAAACGTGCAATTGAAGAAAGGTTAATAATATTCCCGATAATGGGAATTTTCAAAATCATCCTATCCACGATGCGTTGGAACTTAGTAGAGCGTTTCAGTGCAGTTTTGAAGGCAAAACCACCCATAGCCATGGCGGCTAAGGGTATCCACCAATAGGCTTGCAGCCATTCAGACATGGCGATAACCATCAGAGTAAAGGCAGGCAAGTCGGCACCAAAGCTACTAAATACTTCTTTGAATTGTGGGATAACCCAAATCAACATGATGGAGGATACAACCACCGCTGCAACAATAACGATCACCGGATACATGACCGCTTTTTTGATCTTTGACTTGAGGGCTTCGGTTTTTTCTTTATAGGTCGCAACCTTATCCAACATAGTCTCTAAAGTACCTGCTTGCTCACCTGCTTTAACTAGGTTGACGAAGAGGCGGTCAAAGTATTGTGGGTGCTTGCTTAAGGCAGTACCAAAGCTTTCACCTGATTCAATACCTTGAATGACCTTTTTAATCAGGTCATGCATGGCTAGATTGTCACCACCGCCACCTACCATTTGCAATGATTGCACCATCGGTACACCCGAGCGCATCATGGTAGTCATTTGGCGTGCAAAATGAGCAATATCAGCGGGTTTAATTGCAGGCTTAAATAAGGGTTTGGGCTTTTTGACAATACGCCCCGGATTAATTCCTTGGCGACGCAGGGTTGCTCTTAGCCAGTTTGCATTGGCTGCTTGGGTTTCACCTTTGATTTTTACACCGTTACGATTAACCCCTTCCCATTTGAAGGTTTGCATCCCGTCAACGGCACTTGGGGTTCTGCTGGTGCTTGGATTACGTGTGCTAGCCATAAGCTTTCGTCATCTCGTTTATTATTATCATCATTGCGACCCAGTATAGCATCTTTCGGTTGATACTCTGGGTTACCCCAGATAGGCGGAAGCTTTTTAATCTTTGGTTACACGTGAGATTTCAGCCAACGAAGTAATACCTTGTTTTATTTTAGTTAAGCCTGATTGGCGCAAATCGAGAATATTTTCCCGTTGAGCCTGTTCTGCTACATCCATCGAGTTACAGCCATCCATCACCATCCGTCCCATCGTCTGGGAAATCGGCATGACTTGGTAAATACCGACCCGACCTTTATAACCTTGTGAGCAAGCAGAGCAGCCTACCGCTTCGTAAATAGTAAATTTGCCAATGTCCTCTTCTTTAAAACCGAAGTCGCGTAAAATATCTGCTGGAACGGTCGCAGGCTGTTTGCATTTATCACATAAGCGTCGGGCGAGGCGTTGGGCGATAATTAAATGCACTGAAGAGGCAATATTGAACGGGGGAACACCCATATTCAGCAAACGAGTTAAGGTTTCTGGAGCACTATTGGTATGGAGTGTCGAGAGGACTAAGTGGCCTGTTTGCGCTGCTTTGATGGAGATTTCAGCGGTTTCTAAATCACGAATCTCCCCCACCATAATAATGTCGGGGTCTTGGCGTAAGAAAGAGCGCAGCGCCTCCGCAAAAGTTAGCCCCACTTTAGGATTCACATTGACCTGATTAACACCAGGCATGTTAATTTCAGCAGGATCTTCTGCGGTGGAAATATTTGTTTCAGGGGTATTTAACATCCCAAGGCCAGTATACAGGGTAACGGTCTTACCGCTACCTGTGGGGCCGGTGACTAACACCATACCATCAGGTTTGCTCAACGCATTAACAAAATCTGCCTGCTGTTTTGGGTCAAAGCCTAATTTCTCAACCCCGATGGTGGCGCTATCAGAGTCAAGAATCCGCATAACTACCTTTTCGCCATAAATGGTCGGCAAGGTGTTCACACGAAAGTCGATATTCTTTTTCTCATTTAAGGCAAAGCGGATACGCCCGTCTTGAGGGACGCGCCGCTCAGAAATATTCATCCGTGCTAAGACTTTTAAGCGTGAAGTGAGCTGCGCCGCAATACCAATCGGTGGGGTCGCAATAACCTTTAAAATCCCATCGACCCGATAGCGAATCCGTAGGTTTTTCTCATAAGGCTCAATATGAATATCCGAAACCTTCGAGTTAATCGCATGTGCTAGGAGCTTATCCACGAAGGAGATAATCTCAACTTCTTCGCCATCGGCTTCCTGCTTTTTGATGTCGCGCGTATCAAGCGCAATATTTTGGGTAATCGCCTCATTGGAAACCTGCATGGATGAAGCAGAACCGCTAAAACCACCGCCATTCGCCAGATAAATCTGTAATTTATCAAACTCAACAAAGACGGGTTCAGGTTTGAGGTTGGTGGCAAACTTGACATCATCAAGGTTAGGTAGATAAATCGGGTCAGCTAAAGCAACTAATAAATGATTGCCAAATCGGTGAATCGGGAGCAGGTGCAAACGTTGTTTTTGCTCATCGGAGATGAGATCAGCCACCATAGGACGAATATCAATGGCATCCAGATCAACAAAGCTGATGCCATATTCATCGCTGGCTGCCCGTGCTAAATCCTTGGCATTGACAAGTTGCTGATGAAACAGCCATTCCAAGACCGATATTTTATCTGCATGGGCTTTTTTGACAGTCTTCTCGGCAACCCCTATGTCCAACTTGCCTGTAGTGACCAGTTGTTTGACATAGCCGGGAAGTTGGATGTTAGGTGCGCTCATGAATTAGAAAGTATGCTTATTAATTATAATTATTTAATCTTATCCATAATACGTTGTTAAGCATACTATGAGCTGAACATCGGTAGGTGTATAAGCTAAATGGCTGTTAAAGCTAGAGTAAAGTGTGTTTCTTTAGTGCATACTTCCTAACCACTAAATAGATAAAGTAGCAGATAGATGGTTTATAAGTAGGTTATTTTAGGTTTAATGCACTGTGGAAAATCAGCAGAAAATTATTCCTGCTGATTTTTAATGACTAGGCGGTTACGGTAATAGGTTCTGGATCTAATTGATGGTTATCAGCAGGTTTAGAAATAATTTTTTCTTCATGGTAATCGTCATCAACATTAATTGACCAAATATTATCTTTGCAGCTGATGCCAGCAATAATGTTGTCTACAGCTAATTTAGCAGTCAACATCGAGTGATCTTGATTATTATAGCGATGCATGCCGTTGCGCCCAACCGGGAATAGATTGGGAATAGTATCTAGATAGTTACGAATTTTATCGAATTTGTTGTAGCTACCAAAATAAGCTGGGTAGGCTTTGGGCATACGAATGACTGTACTATCTAACACATCAATCTCTTCAATCATACCAATCTTAGCCAATTCCTTAGATCCTAAAGTTTTAAGATCAGCATCTGCCATGCTCCACAGCTCATCACCTTCATTGCAAAAATACTCTAAGCCTAACCAAATTGTATTCGAGTCCTTAACCATAGCTGGGCTCCAATTATTAAAAATTTGTAAGCGGCCAACTTTCACATCTTGCTCTTGTATATAGATCCAATTGTCAGGGGGCATATTGTTAGCATGCTCAGAAGCTGATTGTGTATTAGATTTCATTTTAGAAACTAATAAGCCGACTGTCATGAAGTCTCTATAAGGTAAATCTTGTGCTACCTGTTTAATGTCGTTAGCAGGTTTACTACCCATAGCTTTAATCAGATCACGAACCGGCATAGTTGAAATCACATAATCTGCATTCAATATCCGTTTTTCGCCAGTAGCCATATTCTCAGTTTCTACAGTAGCAATTTTATCTTCTTTAAAGGTTAAACCACAAACCTTGTTCTGATAATGTAAAACTCCGCCTTTGGCTAGTACTTGTTTAGCCACTTCTTCCCACATCTGGCCGGGACCAAATTTAGGATAGAGAAAACGTTCAATTAATGAAGTATTAGTCTCTTTTTGAGAAAGGTCACCACTTTTAGGTAACATCTTGCTGAAGGCATGGGCAATAGCCTTGCCAATAGATAGCCCTTTAATTCGTTGTGCTCCCCATTCCGCACTTATTTCATGGCAAGGGACACCCCAAACTTTTTCTGTATAATTTTTGAAAAAGGTCAGATAAAGTTTTTTACCAAAGCGATTAATTAAGAAGTCTTCAAGTGATTTTTCTGGATTGCGTTGATTGGCTTGTGACCACATATAGCTACTGCCAATCTCTAGCATTCTAAAAAAGCCTAGGTTCTTGAGAGTTGTTGGACTTAACTTAAGAGGGTAGTCAAAAAACTTTCTCAAGAAATAGATACGTGAAAGTCGGTTACGTATCATCATAATATTGTCAGGGCTAGATGCTAGAGAGTTACTAGTATTAACTTGGGTTTTTTTGTTTTGATAGGATATTTCAATGTTTTCTTCATCTGTCGTTTCAATGGGCAAAATTTCTTTCCACCAGTTCATAACCCAATCAGATTTAGAGAAAAATCGGTGTCCGCCAATATCAATCCTATTCCCTTTATAGTTAATGGTTCGAGAGATGCCACCGACGCAAGTATCTGCTTCTAAAATAATAGGTTGGATATCAGTACGGCGTAATAATTCAAGTGCAGCGGTAAGACCAGCAGGACCTGCACCGATAATAATTGCAGTTTTTTTCATAGGATGACTCCTTTATTATTTTAATTATTGTGTCAGAACAGCAATAGTAGCTTGATTTTTGTTTGGATTTTTCCTAAATAATAGTAATCGACGACCTATGAAGTTGGCAATAAATGTCAGACCAGTGGTTATCAGTTTAGCCATTAATAAATGAATACCTAGAAAATTCACTAGAGCAATCATTAAAGCAACTGATATTAGTAATGTGATTACTCCAATGAGAAAAAAAATACTAAATTCTAGTGACTTGTTTTCCAAAGCTCGATAAGTAAAAACCCAACGTGTAGATAAAATGTAATTAATCCAAGCTCCAAAAATAAAGGCTATCACTATAGAAAAGGTATAGTTAAAGTTTAGAAAATAGCTTAATGCAGCCAGTAAAGAGAAATCTGCTATAAATGCCACACCACTAACTAGTAAGGATTTGAGTATTTCTTTTTTTATTACATTCATTTTTTTTCTTCTACAGAGTTATGGCAATCATATATGCCAAATTTTGTTTTCTTTAGTGGGTCTTGGAAAGTAATCAATTGAAGATTTTTTTCATAGTTTTCGGTTATAATAAAATTTAGAATTGGATCAGAGCAAAGATGTTCAAAATCTAACCTTGTTAAAATTTTTGGATGATCTGGTTTCTTGTATTTTGAATACATTGCCCAGCTTTTTTCAGAGTCTAGATCACTAATGTTTTTAACATGTGCTGCTCGCCTCATTAATTCTAGAGTATTCTCTTTATTAAAGACTGACCCCGCCCCCTGATCAAAAGAAACATAATTTGCACGCTGAAGCCAGAACCACGATTTTCTAGGAGAGTTTACCCAGTAAATCGTGCTAGATTCTGGAATGATTTTTTTAATTTCCTTAATAGCTTGCTGCCGGATTGGAGAGTCATAATAGGTTTCGGCTGACTCTTGAAAATCCATCATATTACTGTTATACCAATTAGATAAAGCTAGTATTGAATATAAAAATAAAATTATGATGCAAGTAATTTTAGGAAATATCGATTTTTTATTAGCTAGATAATATGTGATTGCGATAGTAAATATCGCTATAATAGGGTCGCTTAATAAAGTCGTAGATAATGATTTATCGCTAATAAAATTGCATTCGGCTAAGTCTATGCTTAGATTAAAAAGATGAAAAATTAAAGGTAAAATAGATACTAGTAGTAAGGAGGTAATTACTGACTTAGAAAGAGCTATCTTGGAGGGTATATTTTTTAATAAACAATGAGTGGCCAAAAATAATATTGCATATATTCCTTTTAAATTTTCATCTACAAATACACATGAAAATAATAGCAAGGAAAATAATAAAATATAATTTCTCTTATCAATATTTTCCCAAAAAAGAGTAAAGAGTAAAATCAAGTTAATAATTAAACAAATCCATAAAACTCTAGGAAGTTGCAGGCTTATGATTAAAGGTAACTTAAAGATACTTGTACCTATGTAAGAGGTAATAAAAAATATCAAAATAGTTATTAGTAAAATTAATGATAGCTTTTTAATTTTTTCATTTTCAATAAATTTATAACCAAACCATGCGATGCTTGCTATGAAGAATAGCTGGGAAAAGCCTCTCCATTCCCATTTTTGTAGAAAAACAAAAGGACTCCGTTCCATATTATAATTAAACCAGTTAGGGTCCATAGTTTGGACTAGCCCTGTAAATGGTTTAACCCCAAATTCTCCTAAGATTATGCCAAATAATAGGCAATTAAAACTAAAAAATAGCCATGTCCTTATATTTAGTGCTAAACCAATTCCAATAAATAAAGCAGGTAGCGTAATCAATGGATGATTGATAATAGCAAGTAAATAAAAAAGACCACCAAGGTAATATTTTTCTCTTAGAAAAAGACCTAAAGCAAAAATACTAAATACTTCTGCGTAAAGTCGTGCTGTTAAATAAGGTTCGGCATATGAAAAAATTTGATGTGACCCATAGTAACCGCTAAGGGTCACCGCTAAAGCGGACATTAGGCTTGCAGGTAGTAAAGGTAGAAACGACTTTGCTAGAAAAAAGACAGATAGGGTCCAAGCAGTTAATCCTAGAAACTGAAGGAAAGCAGTAGCTGTGCCTGCACTTGTCAAACGTATAAAAAATGTATATACATTGCTAAATAAAGTATACTGATCTTGTGATCCATGTAGGAAGAAAATATCGTGATCAAAAATTGATGGGTTACTGATTTTTAGACTTTGTAAAAAATACAGAACACCATCGTGTTTTATACCAATAAATGGGTGACTAATAAAAGTTATACTAAGCAGTAACCCAATGATTAGAAGTTGATTTTTATTATTTCTAAGATATATCATTTTATAAATCTACTATCTTAAGATGCTTCAAACGGATTAATGCGTAAAATATCAATGGGTTGTTTATTTTTTAGGCTCCAGGCCCATAAAACATCTTCCTGCCTACCTATTAAAGGTATAAAGACATAATCTTGTATTGAGCCACCGTTTCTGGAAAGAAATTTATTAACTTCAATTTTATATTTTTCTTTTTCCAAAATTTTAGTAAGATCAAATCTATTATTAAATATAATTTCTATATTTTCTTTTATAGGTTCGTAGTATTCTGGTCGAGCGTCTAAATCTGCTTTTCCAGATAAAGCTTCCAGAGTGACTTTAGATAATTCAGCAGGATCACTAGGCTTTTTTACGTAAACGATAGTAGGCTGAGATAACTTGGATTTTTTAAATTCTTCGTATCGAGCATTTTCAGGTGTTACCTCATTAGCACCAATAGGTGTAAAACGATCAACTGCATAAGCAATGTATAAGGGATGCGCTTTATAAATGGTATAAGTACCATATGCTAAAGCTATCAGCTGAATAAAGGCTATAGTTGCTAAATCAAATTTGAGAGAGGATTTTTCAGGTTTAAATACGATAAAAGTTAATAATGGCCCTAGTATCAAGTCAATTACTAGCATTATTAAAATAATACCAAACAAACCTGAAATTGTGAGAAAAGGTTCTGGATACCATAAAAAGATAGCTACTGAGAGAATCAGTCCAACAATAAATAAGCTAATAATCAAATGGGTTAATGATGCTTTTATTTTTTGCTTAAACATAGGTCAACACCAATTATTGTTATTGTTTTAAGTTTGCTTAGGTATTAGTTTCGACAAGAGGACGGCCTATAGAAATCATCTAAAGTACCTTGGCTGCAATCCATACCTATTTTTGTCTTATCTGTTGATAACAAGAAAATAATGCTCTTACCATCAGCACCAGCGCCCATTAGCTTAAAAACTACTTCCAAACTAGATGTGTCATTGTCAATCTTTGTATAAGTAGCTGTAGCCACATGATCAGAAGCTAGCATCATATCTGTTACATTCTGTGCGGTTGTTGTGCCTTCTTCTGGCATATAGGCACTACTAGCATACTCTTCCCAAATATAGGTCTTAGCGGCATCAGAAAAACGCAAAACTTCAATAAGCTTTGCACGAATAGTGAAGTATTGGTACGAGGGGATAGCTATAGCAGCAAGAATACCAATAATGGAAACAACAATCATTAACTCAATTAGCGTGAAGCCTTGTTGCCATTTCTTTTTATTCTTCTGCATGGCTTAAACCTTTTCAAGCAGAAAGAGCGCTTAAGCGCTCTTTCTTGGTTAACTACTAATTACATATTAACGGCAAGCAGCTGGAGCATATTTAGCTTGTAAAGTACCAGCAGTAGGTGAAGCCATGCCACCAGCGGTAGCTGATACAGATGTAGCAGATGCACATGCCCAATCTACAGAGCCGGTTTCGCCATCAGTTTGAGCAGTTGCTAAGGTCTTAGATGAGCCAGCGGTACCGGTGCGAACATAAGGTGATAATACTAGGGTGTTTTCGCTAGCTTTCAAACCTACAGCCCCTGCATTGTATGTTATAGTAATAACACCAGAAGTTGTCCCCATTTGCACACTATTTACAAACTTACTATTTGCTCCAGTATTAGTGTTTTGAGCGTTCCAAGTAGTAGCTACACGTGTTAAATCAGCAGCAGATGCAGCACCTTCAGTAGCCAGGGCCAACTTTGCTGGCTCAGCTAAACCCAAACCTTCAGTGACTTTTGCGCGAATGGTGTAATCCTGATAAGCAGGCAGAGCAATCGCTGCTAAGATACCGATGATCGCCACTACAATCATTAATTCGATTAAAGTGAAGCCTGCTTGTACTTTCTTCTTCATGGACATTTTATAGTTCCTTATTGTTGGTTTTTAAGTTGGTTGTTATTTTAAGTCTTTGCTTTTAGGGCATGAACAGTATTGCAGGCTCTGTGCCAACTTATGATTTTTATGTAACTATATGTTTTTACTTTTGTTTTTAACTTTATTAAATAAGAAATAAATGACAGCTGACAATTTTAGCTGTCAAAAACTGACAAAATAATTAAGCTTGTCAATTTCCATAATTAAAAATGCAAAGTTTTGTCAATGCTGCCGATTTTTAAGGCATTAATGGTTAGCATTCAACAGAATCGACATACCACTAAGCCGCTAAACTACTCAAGGTAAAGTCGGTACGAATCTTCTGATAGGGGATGCTTATACCCTGATCGTCTTGCTCAATAATACCCAGTGCTTTCAGTGAGCTAACATCATCATGAATACGATGGATGTCGCGTTGAGTTTGGCGTGCCAATTCACGTAGGCTAACCTTGCCCAACGGTTGCAGCTTGCTGATCAGCTCCCAGCGTTTGGGGGTGATCGCACGAAATAGGGCAGTAGGTGATTCAAAGGTCAGAAATTCACCCGTATACTCGCCTGTTTTCCATGTATCAATGAAACGCTGCTGCATGGCTTCCAAAGCCGCCTCTTCATTCAAAATACGAATGGTTAATGTTCTCATGCTTGCCTCCTGATGCGTTGTATGTCTGCGAGAAAATCAGCTATTAATTGCTCCACTGTGCTGAATGTATAGGCTTCTTCGTATTCCCCATAATGCCGATGATCCCCTTTGGGACGTTCGTTGTCATAGCCTACGACGCGTTGATGTTCCGCATTGCCGTAAAAAAGCCGATATTTATAAGGATGTTGGCTGCCCAACACTGGCTGAGGAACTTGCCAGACCACCACTTCAACGATCATGCCATCGTGGTAATCAAATCGATCTTTATACAGTTGTATTGCGTTCATGTTGTCATATATAGCAACAAACCATGGAGTGGTCAATTGTCTTCAATCAGCTGCATTCGACTAGTTAGCGATACGCTCAGCGCTGACAATCAGTGGGTATCCAATTCATATTTTTGAATACGATAACGCAATTGGCGGAAGCTCATTCCCAGCAGTTCTGCTGCTTTAGTGCGGTTCCAGCGAGTTTGGTCGAGTGCTTCGATAATCATATTGCGCTCAGCTTCTTCATCGGTATGCGGTGTCCATGATTGCTCCGAGCCAGCTGTAGAGTTGTTTTGTATGGGCGGTTGAGCTGTGTAAGCGTTTACTAAATCAGGCGGGACTGATAATAAAACCGGGCGTGAAGCCTGTTGTTGAGCCGAATTAGTCGAGGCGTTGCCCACTTGCGGCAACTGCAAATCATCCGCTTGAATGGTGTTGTCCTCACAAAGCGTGCTCGCCCGTTCCAGAATATTTTCCAGTTCGCGAACATTACCGGGAAATGAATAGCTGAGCAGCATTTGTCGTGCTTTCAGGGTGAGTTTAATTGCGGGCATTTGCCAACGTTCGGCGATTTTTTTCAAGAAAAAGTCGGTTAATAATTCAATATCATCTTGGCGTTCGCGCAACGGCGGTACTTTTAATTTGATGACATTGAGGCGGTAGTATAAATCTTGGCGAAAGTTGCCTGCGGCTACTTCGTGCTCAAGACTCTTATGAGTAGCACTTAAGATGCGCACATCGACCGAAATTTCCTCCAAGCCACCCACCGGCTTAATGGCTCGCTCTTGAATCGCTCGCAGCAGCTTCACTTGCATGGTTAACGGCAGGTCAGCCACTTCATCTAAAAATAAAGTACCTTTGTGAGCTGCTTGGAATAAGCCTTGTTTGTCACTGACCGCACCCGTGAAACTGCCTTTTTTGTGCCCAAAGAATTCGCTTTCCATGAGATTTTCAGGGATAGCGCCGCAGTTGACTGGGATAAACGGCGATTTTTGCCGAGGGCTTTGCAGATGAATTTCATGCGCTACTAATTCCTTACCACTACCGGATTCGCCGTGGATATACACTGGCGCTTGGCTACGAGCTAGTTTGCCAATCGTACTTTTCAAGGTTTGCATCGCTGGCGATGAGCCTAAAATACGGCCTTGGCTAAGATTGTCTTCAGCCACTTTGGGGCGCTGTGTTTTCTCACCACTCGTTAGTTTTAGCGCCGTTTGAATGAGGTCACGCAATTTGGGCAGATCAACGGGCTTAGACACGAAGTCATAAGCGCCCGCTTTTAAGGCTTCAACCGCAGCATCCATACTGCCATAAGCCGTAATCACTGCGACGGGGATATGCGGATATTCTTTTTGTAAGAAGCGCACAATATCAATGCCGCTGCCATCCGGTAGGCGCATATCAGTCAGGCAGAGATTCGGTTCATGGGCTTGAATTTGTGCAAGCGCTTCTTCGACATTGCCCGCCGTCAGCGTATCTAAACCCATGCGCAACAAGGTGATCTCAAGTAGCTCACGAATATCGGGTTCATCATCGATGATTAGTACACGTTGTTCAGTCATGATTTTCTAGCTTTATTTTTATTGTTGGTTAATGAGCTGACCGCGAAAAAACTATCCGAAAGCAGCAGCCGCCCGTAGGCAGGGACAGGTATTCTAAAGCCGAGCCATTGCTCAAAGCTAGCTCTCTAGCCATAAATAAACCTAAGCCAGTTCCTTGGGTGCTGGTGGTGAAAAAAGGTTCAAATAGACGTTGGCGCAAATCCTCTGGGATGCCGCGTCCATTGTCAATGATGTTCAATAAGACATCACGGCTATGCGCAGGCGTACCACCTTGAATATCCAGTTGCAGTTTCTGCGGGTTCTCATGCGCATATTTGAAGGCATTACGGCATAAATTCCACATGATTTGATGTAGATGCGCAGGGTCAAACTCAATCATTAAGTCAGCAGGCTCAATAAATAAAGTCACCTGCTTTTCTTTTAAATTATGTTGCAGCATGAAGTCACGCAGGAAGCTATGCAGCCAGCCTTTCAAGGGTAAGCGCTCGCGCTTGGGTTCTTTCTTGCGAGACAGATTCAGCACGCTTTCAATGGTTAAGTTCATGCGCTTGGCATTAGCTTGAATAATTTGTAGCAAGCGCGTATCGGCTTTGTCCAAATTCTGCGATTCGCTCATTAATTGCGCTGCATGGCTAATCGCCCCTAAAGGATTGCGAATTTCGTGCGCAATGCTGGCTGTCAATTGGCCTAGCGAAGCGAGTTTTACCCCTTGAACTTTTTCACGCTGCTCGCTGGTGTCTTCTAAATTAATTAAAGTATTACGCCGCGTTTGTGTACCTAATTGAGTGAAACGCACGCGCAGCTCAGTCGCTTGTTGGTGGCGTAAGTCATAGCTCGCTGTACGCGGGCTAACTTCATCAATCCACTGTTGATAATGTTTATCGAGTTCAGGCGCAAACACGGCGAGCGGTTTGCTGCGCCAATTACCCGGATTGCCAAGTAAATGCCAAGCGGCGGCATTCATATGGCGAATTGCACCCGAGGTTTCTACGACTAAAATCCCTGATTCTAAACGGTCTAAAATCGACTGATTCAGTTGGGAAAGATTGGCTAAATCAATCCCGCGCCGATTGGCAAGCTTGGCCATTTCATCCGCTTTGCGAATCCAACGATCCCCTAGCCAACTCGCCAACATAATAAATAAAGTCAGGATGCCGCTATGGGTAAGGCTAGTTGTATTAGTTTGGCCTTCTTTCAGACCTAGCCAAACTTCTAAGCCAATCAGGCAAATTCCAGTCATTGCAGCCATTGCGATGGAAACTTGCCCCGAGGTACAGATATAGGGAATCAGTACCGGTACGACTAGCAAAATGCCAATCCCTACACTGACACCACCGCTGGTATACAAAATGACAAACAGCACCAGAATATCAATGATCGAATAGCCAACGCCCTGAATCGCCAAATCAGGCCACTGAAAATAGGAGGAAAGATTGCTAATAATCGCAATCAGTAGGTAGGTGGCGGTAATCCAACCAAATAGCTCTTTATTTTGCGCACCCAGTTGGACAAATTTAGACTGACCCACCATCGCTAGCAAGAAAGCCCCCGCCAGCGCTAAACGATAAACATGATATAGCCTTAGCAGATTCCAAGGATCTTCATGCAGGAAAAAGGGGGCTACCGTTTGTCCTTGGGTGTTGATTGATGCGTGACTTGCGCTTGCTGTGCGTGATCCAGACTGCAAAAGAACTTACCCCCATGCTGGACGGCGTCAGTTTCGGGAATATGCAGTCCACATTGTTGGCAACTCACAATGTGAATGTTGTTCTTAATTTGCCCCGAACTGCGCTCGTCGCGTCGCTGATTGTTTAATATATTTCTACGCTGCCACGATTTTAACAGGAGATAACCAACTACGAGCAGAACAAGAATAAAAATTATGCGGGACATGCTGTCATCCAAAATTTTAAGGTATAGTTTCTAGATCATCATTTTACTGTTCTACACCACTGTGCAAAAGAATAATCGAAGCTTAAGCGTCGCACTGGCGCAACTGAACCTCTGCGTAGGCGATATTGCGGGAAATACCCAGCAAGTTATCAAGGCTATTGAGGAAGCTAAGGCCCAAAAAGCTGATGTCATCATCTTCCCCGAGCTGACTTTATCGTCCTATCCCCCCGAAGACTTGGTCTATCGTGAGGATTTTTTGCAGCAATGCGAACAAGCCATTGAGTTAGTAAAGCCGCATACTCAAGGCATTACGGCTTTGGTGGGTATGCCGATGTTGCGCGATTACCTCATTCATAATTCTGCCTATGTCTTACAAGATGGCGAAATTATTGGCGAATATCACAAGCAAGATCTGCCCAATTACCGTGTGTTTGATGAAAAACGCTGGTTTGAACCCGGGCAAGGTAGCCTAATCGTGGATATTAAAGGCATCCGTGCGGGCATCCTAATTTGTGAAGATATTTGGCATGATCAGCCGATGGATTCTGTCATGTCTTTAGGTGCTGAAGTGATTTTAGTCCTGAATGCTTCGCCCTATAGCCATGATAAGCCAGAAAAGCGTGAGCAAGTGGTGGTTCGCCAAGTGCTCAAGCATCAAGTGCCAATGGCTTATGTAAATTTAGTCGGTGGGCAGGATGAGTTAGTTTTTGATGGCGACTCAATGTTATTTAGTCGCGAAGGGGTGCGTATTTTAAGAGCACCATTATTTGAGTCTGGTGTATTTTTTGGCGAGTTGCCGATTGATCATACCAAGCCAGCTGCTGCTGCCACTTATCAGCATGAAGCTTTAGAGGCGCATGTCTATAAAGCGCTAGTCATCGGTGTGCGTGATTATGTGCGCAAAAATGGCTTCAAAGGGGTGCTACTAGGCTTATCGGGTGGCATTGATTCTTCCTTAACCCTAGCCATAGCAGCTGATGCTTTGGGTGCGGAAAATGTCGAAGCTATCATGATGCCTTTCCGTTATACCGCTGCCATGAGTGTGGAGGATGCTGCCGAACAAGCACGAATGATGGGTGTGAAGTATCGGCAAATTCCGATTGAGCCTATTTATGAAAGCTTTGTGCAGTCCTTAGCGCCAGAATTTGTGGGTTTCAGAGCGGATGTAACCGAGGAAAATCTACAAGCACGGATTCGCGGTATGCTCTTGATGTCGATGTCGAATAAATTCGGCAAGCTATTACTGACCACCAGTAATAAAAGTGAAAGCGCTGTGGGCTATGCGACGCTTTATGGGGATATGGCAGGCGCATTTGGCCCCTTAAAAGATGTGTATAAAACGCTGGTTTATCGCTTAGCAGCCTATCGCAATACTTTAGGTGCAGTGATTCCCGAACGAGTGATTACGCGCCCGCCCTCCGCTGAGTTAGCGCCCGGACAGGTTGATCAAGACTCTTTGCCTCCTTATGAAATTTTGGATGGCATTTTAGAGCGCTTTATAGAGCAAGATGAAATGCTCGAAAATATAGTGGATGCAGGATTTGAGCTAGCAACCGTGCGCCGTGTCGTAAATCTGGTACTATTAAACGAATACAAGCGCCGTCAGGCAGCACCCGGTGTCAGGATTACCCGGCGTGGGTTTGGCAAAGATTGGCGTTACCCGATGACGTCAGCTTGGCGTAAGCAATTACCCCTGAATTAGGACTGCGAGGAATTACTCATGAAAATGGTTCAAGCTATCATTAAGCCTTTCAAGCTGGACGATGTCCGTGAAGCGTTAACTGAAATTGGCGTCACTGGCATGACTGCTACGGAAGTTAAAGGTTTTGGGCGGCAAAAAGGCCATACTGAACTGTATCGTGGTGCGGAGTATGTGGTTGATTTTTTGCCAAAAATTAAGTTAGAAATTGTCATCAATGATGAGAAGGTCGAAGCCGTGATCGAAGCCGTTTTAAAGGCTGCTCAAACTGGCAAGATCGGTGATGGTAAAGTCTTCGTTATGGATATTGAGCAAGCCATTCGGATTCGTACCGGCGAAGAAGGCAATGATGCTGTTTGAGTCTAACTGAGCCTCGACACTTCCTTCATCTGACTGGCTCGCAGGAAGAATGCTTGCGGGCTGCTCAAGCTAGGCTAAATGCCAGCCATTCTGTTTTATGGATTTCCACCTCTCCACTGATTCCCGAGTCGCTACCTGCCAATAAAGCACGCATGGTCTTAGGGCGCGAATTTGATGCGATTGTTTTTGATGCATTTAGCGGTTTAGAGGTGAATGCGCTAGCAGCCGTTAGCGGTACTTTGCGCGGTGGTGGGGTTTTTGTCCTGCTCAGCCCACCGCTTGAATCTTGGCCACAATTTTCTGACCCCGCCTATCAACGCTTCTTACCGCATTTCTATACCGTAGCAGATGTAGCCGGTTTATTCTTGCAGCGCTTTATACGAATTTTGCAGCAACCGCTAACAGCGCCCAACTCAGTTTTAGCCAATAGCCCCACTCAGGCTGAGATTGTGCAAAAAATTATCGAAGCTGATAGCGCTATCGTTTTAACGGCTGATCGAGGCCGGGGGAAGTCAGCTGCTTTAGGTTTAGTCGCTAGCCAGTTAATTTCACAAGGTAAAACCGTGTTAGTTACCGCGCCCGCCCGCGTTGCGGTTGATGCGGTGTTTAAGCATGCCGAGTTAGCGCCACAGTTTTATGCGCCTGATGATTTATTAGAAAACTTACCAGCAGCTGATCTGCTGATGGTCGATGAAGCTGCCGCGATTCCGCTACCTTTACTGTTAAAGTTAGCGCGTGCTTATCCGCGTATTGTATTTTCAACGACCTTGCACGGTTATGAGGGCAGTGGGCGCGGTTTTGTTTTACGCTTTCAACAAGCATTAAGTGAGTTAGCGCCGAATTGGCAAAATTTGCGCTTAGAGCTGCCGATGCGTTGGTCAATCAATGATGCGCTAGAAGTTTTATTCTATCGCTTACTGCTCTTGGATGTAGAGGCAGCGCCCTTACAGTTGCATGCGGATTTGCCTATTACTGCGAATGGCCTTGAGCGCAGGCAGCTGCTTGAAAATGAATCATTATTGCAGCAAGTCTTCGGTTTATTGGTGACAGCTCACTATCAAACTCGCCCCTCCGATTTGCAGCAAATGCTGGATGCTCCTAACCTATCTATTCATGTTCTCCAGCAAGAACAGCAAGTGTTAGCCGTCGCTTTATTGTCGCGGGAAGGTGGCTTCGATCCTGAACTGAGCCAAGCCATCTATGCAGGTAAGCGCCGCCCACACGGGCATTTAGTGCCACAAACTTTAAGTTTTCATGCTCAAGTTGCAGGCGCTGCTGAATTAGTTTGCGAACGGATTATGCGGATTGCAGTGCACCCTGATATTCAAGAGCGAGGCTTGGGCAAGCAGTTGGTACAGCATCTATATGAATATGCGGCTTTGAAACAGGCCGATTATTTAGCGGTGAGTTATGCGTTAAGCCCAGAGCTGCTGCGCTTTTGGCAGCAGGCTGGTTTTATTGTAGCGCGAGTAGGGCATCGCAAAGATACCGCGAGTGCTAGCCGCTCTGCTGTGCAAATTAGAGCAATTAGCCCAGCAGGCGAAGCTTTAGTCGAAAAAACTCTACTGCACAGTCCAGTTGACCCAACCCGTATAAGCAGTGATTAAGACCACTATACCAAAGACAATACGATACCAAGCAAAAATGGTGAAATCATGGTTGCTGACATAACGAATCAGCGCGCGTACTACAAATAAAGCGCTAATAAACGAGAAAATAAAGCCCACGGCCCAAGGTGCTAAATCATCTACGCTTAATAAATCGCGGGCTTTATACATCGAGTAAATTGACGCGATCCCTAAAGTGGGTACGGCTAAGAAGAAGGAAAATTCAGCGGCAGCGGTACGCGATAAACCAAATAAAATCCCGCCGATAATGGTTGCACCTGAGCGTGATGTGCCCGGAATTAAAGCCACTGCTTGCGCTAAGCCAAGCTTCAAAGCGTCCATTGGGCGAATGTCGTCAACAGTTTGAATCGTCACCGTTTTTTGTCGGCGTTCTGCCCAAAGAATAACAAAAGCGCCCAGAATAAAGGCAATCGCTACGGGTACAGGTTTGAATAAATAGGCTTTAATAATATCGCCAAACAGCAAACCTAAAACGGCTAACGGCATAAAGGCAATTGCGACATTAATAAAGAGGCGATTGGCAATCGAATCGCGGCCTAAACCCATAAAAGTCCGCACAAAGCGCTGCCGATATTCCCAAACGATGGCGAGAATCGCACCTAATTGAATAGCAATTTCAAATACATGACGTTTGTCAGGTGTCATAAAGTTGAGCAGATCACCTGCAAGAATCAAATGCCCAGTACTGGATACTGGTAAAAATTCAGTCGCGCCTTCCACAAGTCCCATGATGGCGGCTTTGACCAATAAGAGAATGTCCATACGATCCTTTAGTTAATTTTTTACAGCCGGTGTTGGCGGTCGCCAAGTCTAAAGCCGAGCAGGGGAGCGGTAAACCCTTTTGTGAGGGCAATCACTTTAAAACGCTCGCCCATTTCAGACGGTAAACTTAAGGTGCGGATTTGTTGGGCTAAACGATAATTGGCTTGCGGGTCGGCATTGATTGCTTGGATAAATAAGTCTTCTAAGCCACTGCTAGCTAGAAAGGCTGCTTGCGTTGTATAACCGGCTAATTGCAACCCTGCCTCTAATCCGGCCTCTGCGACCGCAGTGAAATCGACGCTAGCGGTTAAATCTTGTAAGCCCGGATAAATCAGCGCATTGCTATGCACGCGATGCTGATAATGACAGAGCAAAGTACCTTGGCTGCGTTCGGGGTGGTAATAATCAGCACGTTCGTAGCCATAATCCATCAATAGCACAGCACCAGCTGCTAAATGATCTGCTAGGCTATGTATCCAAGGGGCTAGAGCCGGATTGAATTCCGAGGTATAAGGCAGTGCTAATTCAGCGGGTAGCCGTGTTTGCAGGTATTCAGCGGCGTTTGCAGGTCGATCTGTAAAGGCAAACTCATCATCCACTACACCGACATGGATACTAGCAAGGCCTTGCTCGGTTACTTTGAATAATTCGACCGGCATCGCGTCCAGCACTTCGTTGCCCAGAATCACGCCACGCAAAGGTTCGGTAGGCAAACTAGCTAGCCATTGCACTTTGCTCAATAAATGCGGTGCATATTTTGCTAGGGTGGCACGCTGGCGAACTTGCAAATCAGGGCTTAAGTCTAAAATAAAGTAGTGTTCAGGTAAACAAGCCAGTTGCTCTAAACGCAATAACATATCGGCGGCCATTAGGCCACTGCCAGCACCTAATTCTAAAATCGAGCTATTGTTTAATTCAGCAAGAACTTGTGCACACTGATTAGCAAGGCATTGTGAGAATAAAGGCGAAATTTCGGGGGCGGTGACAAAATCACCTTCAGCACCAATTTTTCGTAAACCTGCTACATAGTAACCAAGGCTTGGCTCATACAAGGCTGCCTGCATAAAGTCATGAAAGCTAATTTGCCCGCCATACTCTTGAATTCGTTGGCGAATAACGGCCTTGAGCTGTTCACTGTGTGCTAAGGCTTCCGCTGATGGGATAGGTAAAGTATCTGTAAAACGCATGGCAGGGTATAATATTGGGAATATTCGATAATAACCTGAATCTAACTAAGAGATGATAGAGAATTCGCTAGCAGGAAAAGTTGCTTTAATCACTGGAGCTGCCCGCCGTATCGGTGCAGAGGTTGCGCGTACCTTGCATACTGAGGGCGCGACCGTCGCAGTTCATTACAAAAATTCTGCAGGTGAGGCTCAGGCTTTAAAAGCTGAGTTAAATGCCCTACGTGCTAATTCCTGTGTGTTGCTACAGGCTGATTTGCTAGAAGTAAAACAGTTTCCCCAGTTGATGAGTGCTTTAGTTGAGCAAACAGGCCGACTTGATATCTTAGTCAACAATGCCTCTAGTTTTTATCCAACGCCGCTTGGTACTCTTCAGGAGCAGCAGTGGGATGATTTGATGGGGACTAATCTAAAAGCACCTTTATTTCTTAGCCAAGCTGCTGCTGCACCTTTGCAGAAGAACCAAGGCGTTATTATTAACCTGACCGATGTGCATGGTATCCGCCCTTTATCTGAGTTTTCGGTATACTGCGCGGCAAAAGCGGGCTTGATCATGTTGACCCAAGTATTAGCGAGAGAGCTGGGGCCAACGATTCGCGTTAATGGCATAGCGCCTGGTGCGATTCTTTGGCCTGAACAGCCGATGGCTGAGGATAAACGAGCTGAGTTGTTAGCAAAAACAGCTTTAGAGCGAATGGGTTCCCCAGAGGACATTGCGCAGACTGTATTATTTTTGGTACGTGATGCGCCGTACATCACTGGACAGGTCATTGCAGTGGATGGTGGTCGTTTATTAAACCATTAGCCCGTTTGTGACAGGTTTCCTAAGGAATAGGTTTGCGCCCTCTAAAGGTGTATTGTATCTTGCGCCTGTGGTAAAAATGATGCAGTGCTCCTGAAAACACTGCGCATAATGACCTAACTAAACTTTATTCTGGTTAAATTCAACCATGCTAATGTATCTAAGAATTCTGTGTGTGTGTACTTTATTAGCAATGATGTCGGGCTGCACAGGCATTATGAAGTATGTCGAGCGTTTGCAAGCGCAAAGTGTTGACGAGTTTGAGCAGCGTTCTGCCAACTTTCAGCCTAAATTTCAATTCCAAGCACCTGCACGTGAAGAATTAACTGCAGAAGAAAAACGCTTAATCGGTGCTCCTCCGCCCAAACAAGGTGAAGTAATCTTGGATGGCGTGCGTTATTACTCAGGTAATGGCTATATCTGCCAATATTTTACTCAAGGCCGAGGTCGTAATGACCCTAGACCCAAATCAGCGTGTTGGATTAATGGCCGTTGGGTATTAGCTGCTCCAGTGATCAATACTGAGCCTGCAGGTCTATAAATGTCCGAAATCCTCAATGCCCTGACCGTACAGGCAAGAGTCGTTTTTGCCTTTATTTTGCGTGACACCCGTACCCGTTTTGGCCGTAGTCGTTTGGGGTATTTTTGGGCTTTTTTTGAACCGCTCACCATGATCTTATCCTTAGCCCTAATCTTTGGGTTAATGGATCGTGGCGCGCCCATCAATGTTGACATTCATCTGTTTTTCTTCACAGGGATTATTCCTTGGATGCTGTTTACAAAAGGCGTGTCAATGATGAGCAATGTCATTGAAAGCACAACTTCTCTGCTCACCTACCCTCAAGTAAAAGTGGTTGATGTCATTATTGCGCGTGTCATTTTAGAGTTCTCAACACTTTTTATCGTCAGTATCATTTATCTATTATGTTTGTATTTTTGGGGTATTTTTGATCGTATTGAATCAATTTTAATGTCGATAGTAGTTTTAATGTTATCTATTTTATTAGGTTCTGGCTTCGGCTTAGTGGGTGGTGTTATTAAATTATACCTACCAGGCTATAGTAGCTTCCAAGCACTCATCATGCGGGTTCTTTTCTTTGTTTCAGGTGCATTTTTCGTCGCAGATACTTTGCCCCCAGTCGTTCGCGATCTTCTCTGGTATAACCCCGTGCTGCATTTACTTGAATGGGAGCGTAGCGCTTTCTTTTATGGTTTTGAAAGCCAATTCTATGAGCCTATGTACCCTATAGTATGGATGCTAAGTCTAGGTTTTCTGGGTCTGGCGGGTGAGCGTGTCACTCGCAGTAAACTTAGGCAGTTAGGCGTATGATTGAGTTCATTAATGTCAGCAAATACTACAAATTAAGCCGTGGCTATCGAACTATTTTAGATGGCGTATCTTTCAAGTTTCCTGAGCATAAAAATATTAGTATTTTAGGGATGAATGGTGCTGGGAAATCAACACTAATGCGCTTGATTGCAGGTTCTGAGCCGCCTGATTCAGGAAAAATTATTCGTACTGGACGCTTTTCTTGGCCTTTAGGCTTCGGTGGCGGGTTTAACCCGAATATGTCGGGTGAGGAAAACTTGCGTTTTGTGTGTAGGATTTATAATGCAGATCTACATCAAGTGTTAGACTATGTGCGCGATTTTTCCGAGCTAGGTAATGCTTTGACTGAACCCATGCGCACTTATTCCAATGGGATGCGTGCTCGCTTGGCATTTGGCTTGAGTTTAGCCATCGATTTCGATGTGTACTTAATTGACGAAGTGATGTCAGTCGGTGACCCGACTTTCAAAAAAAAGAGCAAAGCTGCTTTTGAAGCACGGCGTCAAACGGCTAATTTAATTCTCGTCTCGCATGATATGCGTACTGTACGTGATTATTCGGATGTGATTATTATTCTTAATAATCATGAGCTTACTATTTTTGATGATGTGGAGTTTGGGATCAAAGTGTATGAAGGGTTAGCAGGGGTTAAGCGATGAGCAAACCTAAACGCGGTGCATCATTTCCTTGGTTATTTTTACTGTTAGTGGTGGTACCCACCGTATTAGCGTCTATCTATTACTATCGTTACGCTAGTGACCAATACGTTTCTGAAGCGCATTTCATTATTCAGGGCAATTCAGCGCCTAAAATAGATGCCATTGGCGCTTTAACCGGCTTGCCGGGTGCGAGTGGTGCTACCGCCGATGCAATGATTATTCGCGATTACCTTTTGTCAGCTGATTTCGTTAAAGATATTGAGCCTGAGTTGGATCTACGCGCTCATTATTCCAATTTGGCCATTGATGCCTATGCTCGCTTGCCCCCTGAGGCTAGTAAAGAAGATCTTGTTGAATATTGGCAGAAAATGACTGACATAGAGCACGATTTAACCTCCGGCATTAGTACGGTCACTATGACTGCGTTTGATGCTGAGATAGGGAGAAAAATGGTTGCTCTAGCGCTGAAGCAGAGTGAAGCTCTTGTCAATAAGTTATCCTCTAGTCTGCGTACCGATGCGCTAAAAATTGCAGAAAAAGAAGTAGTTAGTGCGGAGCAAGAGGTTAATGAGTTACGTGCAAAAGTCACTCAATTTCGTCAACAACAAGATGTGTTAGACCCTGCTTCGCAAGCCAATGCGCGTATCGAACGTGAGGAAACTTCAAGGCTTACCCGCTTGTCTGAGTTACAAACTCAATTATCTCAAGCTGAAGCTGAATTGGCTCAAGCTAGTGCATTCATGCAGCCGGAAGCCATGAAGGTAAAAAACTTGCAGAGTAGAGTGAATTCTTTACGCCAACAAATTACTAAAGAACAGTCAGTCTCAGTCGCTCAGTCCAAAGGTAAAAGTACTGAGGTTGCTGTACAACTAGCTCAATATACTGAGTTGCAGAGTCGGCTTGGTTTTGCCGAGCAGCTTTATCGAGCTAAGCAGGGTGCTTTAGAGCAAGCTCGTTTAGAGGTAGACCGCAAACAGCGTTATTTAACGGTGACGGTTCAACCCAATTTACCCGATGAGGCGATCAAGCCTGAAAAAATCTCAGGGATTCTCACGGTGTTGCTATTAAGCTTCTTATTCTGGGGGATTGGCTCATTATCAGTTGCAGCAGTCCGCGACCATGTAGGTTGGGTATAAGTTATGTACTATTTTAAAAGAGCAGTTCCAGCGGTATGTATCTGGTTGCTAATGCTAGGCACTAGTTTTGCTGAAGGCCAAACAGCTAATATGCCTACTACCGCAGCCGTTGATGCTAAGACTAGCGATGTTCTCACTGCTGATTCTAAACCACGCATTTTTGATGAAGGTTTGCCGCGTACAACTCGTGCTGGGCAAAACCTGCAGCCGTTTGGCGCTAATTTGTTTGCGGGCAACTATGTCAGTCGGCGCGCTAATGCTTTAGATCCGAATTATCAGGTGATTGCTGGCGATAAAATCTCCTTGCGCATGTGGGGTGAAGCCACCGCAAATGAAGTGTTGACAGTGGATGCTAATGGTAATGTATTCGTACCGGATGTGGGCGAAATTCACATGACCGGTGTACGAGCTTCAGAGGTATCTAGCAAAATTAAAGCAGCGGTGGGCAAGGTCTATAAAGATGGTGTGGATGTGTATGCCAATTTATTGACGGCGTCTAGTAAAGAGGTGACCGTATTTGTAACCGGTAGCGTGGTTCGTCCCGGCCAATATACTGGCCTGCCAGATGACAGTGTGCTTGCATTTTTGCACCAAGCAGGTGGGATTGACGCCAAGAGTGGTAGTTATCGCCAAGTATTGGTTAAGCGTGGCCAGCAGCGAGTGGCGAGCGTCGATCTATACGATTTTGTGAATAATGGTGCCTTACCTCGAGTGCTATTCCGTGATGGCGACACTATTGTGGTTCGTCCACAAGGTAGCGTGATCAGTGTGGAAGGGGATACGCGCAATAGTTATCGCTTTGAGTTTTTGGGTAATAGCATTAATGGCGCTCAGCTGATTAAATATGCGCGCCCCGATAATAGTGTAACTAATATTGCGGTTACAGGTACTCGGGATGGTTTGCCTAATTCCTCCTACATTTCTTACGAGCAATTTTTGCGAAATCGTTTGTATGATGGGGATAGTGTGCGTTTTGTGAGCGATGCACCCACACCTGTGATGGATATCAGCTTAGAAGGCAGCCATCTGGGCAACTCCTATTTAGCAGTCAAGCGCGGCAGTCGTTTGCAAGAAGTGCTGGATTATGTGTCAGTTGACCCCAATGAAGCGGATATTGGTAATATTTATATCAAGCGTAAAAGTGTTGCCATCGAACAGAAGAAAAATATCGAAGAGTCCTTACGCCGGTTGGAGCGTAGCGTGTTAACTGCACCAGCAAGTTCTGATGGTGAAGCGGTCATTCGTGCCAAAGAAGCTGAGCTGATTTTGAAGTTTGTAGAGCGTGCTAGTACGGTGCGGCCTGAAGGTAAAATTGTGGTCTCAGATCGCGGTAAAGTAGCCAATATTCGTATGGAGGATGGTGACATCATTGTTATTCCACCGAAGAGCGACGTGATTATGATCAGTGGTGAAGTGCAAATGCCTCAATCGGTGGTGTATGCCTCGAACGCGACTTTGAAAGACTATATCGCCCAAGCGGGTGGCTACACTGAGCGTGCTAATGAAGAAAGCCTGATGGTGGTGAAGCCCAATGGCAAGGTGATGATGGGGCGCAATCTACCAGTGGCGGCGGGTGATCAAATTATGGTGTACCCACGCTTAGATAGTAAAGATATGCAATTTACCAAAGACTTAGTGCAAATTGTTTATCAAATTGCAGTGGCAGCGAAAGCTGTGGGCTTGTAAGGAAAATAATGGCAACCTTCAAAATACGCGGTCAAGAATTTGATAAGTTAGTCTTTATTCACTTGACAAAAACAGCCGGCGGTACGCTCAAAGATGCAGTAGCAACTGAGCCGTCGTTTTCTCCCTTATTTGTTTATAATCACTATGATTGGCAGCAATATGACCGCAACAAGCACAATGTTATTTATGGTCATCCTGATGCCTGGCTCTATGGCAATATTGGTAAGTCGCTAGATAATAGCGGTGATCGCTTTGCTTATATAACTTTTCTTAGGCATCCCATTACCAGAACCATCTCTCATTTTTATCACTTAGTTAATGTTGATAAAGGGCATGTAGGTGAGCGCCTACGTTCTTATAAAGATATAAATGCGTTTTTTGCCAGTGGTGACTATCATTGGGAGTTTAATAACTACTACTGCAAGGTTTTTTCTACGCATCCTAAGTTAAGAGATAATGATGACTTTGAGCGGCGTACCGAGGAAGCGCGTGTCAATCTCCAAGAAAACTTAAGCTTTATTGGTTTTCAAGAGTATATGGGATTGTCCTTATTAACCTTGAACAGTCTCCTAGATGTTGATTTAAAAATAGGCGCAGCAGTGAATATTGGTGATTACTCTTATCAAGACATTACTAAGGAAACACTGAAAAAAATAGTCTTATTAAACGAGCATGATTTAAAGCTTTATAAGCTGGCACACCGAATTTATTTAGGTAATGAATTTTTGAAGTCTAATGGTGTGTTTTAATGGCGCAGCACAGTAAAAATGCCATTTTAGTCGCTGGCATGCATCGTAGTGGTACTTCAGCCTTAACGCGTGTTTTTTCTCTATTAGGTGCAGATCTTCCTAAGCACTTGGCTCCAGCCTTAGCTAATAATAATGAAACAGGTTTTTGGGAGTCAGTTGATTTGATGGTAGAGCATGATGCTTTACTAGAGTCAGCGGGTTCATTCTGGAGTGATTGGAGCGAATTTAATTCTGACTGGTATGCCTCAGCAGAGGCGCTTAAGTATAAAAAAATTATTGGTGATATTGTTCAGAAGGATTTTGCTGAGTCTGCGCTGTTTGTTATTAAAGACCCACGTATTTGTCGTTTTTTACCTTTTTGGTTAGAACTGCTTAAAGATCTCGAAGTTAAACCTTTTATTATGATTCCAGTACGCAATCCTATGGAGGTTGCGCAATCTTTAAAGAAGCGTGATGGTTTCCCATTGGCAAAAGGTGGTTTGCTTTGGTTACGGCATGTATTAGATGCCGTTTATTATGCGCAAGATTGTCCGATCGCATTTTTAAGCTATGAGCAGCTTATGCAAGATTGGCAAGGTTTTATCCAATCCATGCAAGAACAAATTGATTTTGCCTTTCCACGTCAATCGGTTTTATCGAAATTAGAAATCGAAAGCTATTTAGAACAAGACCAAAAACATAATTCAGTCAGTTTAGCAGAGCTTAAGCGATCATCAGAGTTTTCTGCACAAACCGTACAGGCTTATGAGTGGTTATTAAAATTGGTGGCTGGCGAACAACGTGATTTGGCCTTAAACGCGCTACTGGATTTACGCAGGCAGTTTAATCAAGACTCGGCCGCCTATGCCAAGGTTTTGCTGGCGGAAGAGTTGTTGAATGTTGAGCAGCGCAAAAAACTCCAAGCCCAACAGGCTGATTATGTAGAACATATTAAACGCTTGCATGCGAATGACCTAGTTGCTGTAAAAATTGCTGTAAAAACTGAGCATGATTTAGCTCTTCAGACTTATGAGTCGGCTCTCAATGCTCAACAAGCAATAAGTCATACCAAAGAACAGTTACTCAGATTACGTACCGAACATTATACAAAAGTCTTAAGTAAGCTCGAAGAGCAACACAAACAAGAGCTTGAGTCTAAGCACAAGCAACTGTCTCTATCGGCTAAGCAAATCCATCAAATTGCCGTTGCGAAAAAAAATCTTGAGGCCGAGCTAAGTATTATCACTAGGGATAGGACAGAGCTGCGTGCAAAACTAGTGGCAGTTGCAGGGTATGCAGAAAAGAAATTTGGTGCTTTTGACAGTATTAAAGAGCCTTCCGCTAAATACTCCCGTGCTGAACTTAAAGCGGCAACGCCTACACTTCGCTTGATTGAAAAAAGTGGGTTGTTAGATAAAGAGTTTTATCAAGCTAAGTATGCAGAGCTAGCTCAGTCAAACCCGTCTTTAGTTGAGCATTATTATTTTATTGGGGCTAAGCAGGGGTATCAGCCTAATGCTTTGTTTCAGCACGCTTGGTATCTAAAGCAATATCCAGCTTTACAGCAATCGGGTGAAAATCCGTTAGCGCACTATTTGACTAAAGGTGTGCTGAATAATAGCCAAACTCATCCACTGTTTGATGCCGAATATTATCTCCAGCAATATCCTGATGTACGCCAAGACGTTGGTCTGCAGAAGATCAATCCGCTATGGCATTACTTGCATCATGGTGGCCTTGAGCTGAGGAATCCGAATCCACTATTTTTAGCGGCGTATTATGTAGCTGAATATCCAGAAATCACTCAATCGGGTTTAAATCCGCTAATTTATTATCTGAATTACGGTAATGAATGGCATATGGATCCACATCCTTTATTTGATAGCCGTCATTATGTGCGGCAAATTGGCGGTGGTTTACCAGAAGGCATTTCTGCGCTAGAGCATTATTTAACGAATAAACATAACTGGCGAATTGCCCCTAGCGCTTGTTTTGATGGTGCTTGGTATTTAGACGAATACATTGACGTACAAGCTTCTGATGTTCACCCATTAGTCCATTATCTGGCGCATGGGCATAAGGATGGGCGCAAACCGCATCCTAAAGGGGATCAAGAGGATTTTATTCGCCAACATCAAGATAAGTTCCGTAAGGCCGGTATTGAGCTAAAGCCAGTTGCGAATCAAGAGCAAGAGACACAATCTACTTTAGTTAATAAGTCTTTAGAGCGCCTGCTCAGTTTTGAGGAAAACCCATTAAAGCCAGCTAGTTCAAGTTTTGTAAAAGATCAGCTAGTCATTCATTGGGTAACTTGTGATTTTGCGCGCCTTGGCGGCGGCGGTAATATGACCATATTCCGGTTTGTACGTTTGTTTGAGTTATTTGGTCATCAGCAGCATATTTGGCTGCATAATCAGGTAGTACATAAAACAGAGGATGATGCTTACGAGGATTTAGTACGCCATTATCAACAAACTAGTGCACAAGTACATTTTGTGGATGAGTCATTTAGTCAAGCCAAGGGCGATATTATTATTGCAACTGATTGGGAGTCAGTGTGGCCCGTGTTGGCGGCTTCTGGATTTAAGCGTCGTTTCTATTTTGTGCAAGATCATGAACCTTCCTTCTTTGCAGTAGGTAGTCATAGTCTTGCGGCTGAAATGACTTATCACGAAGACTTAGACTGTATTTGTGCTGGCCCTTGGTTGGAAAAATTGATGCGTGAGCGCTATGGGCGCTGGGCTACCCATTTCTGGTTGGCTGCTGATCAGCAGGTTTACTATCCAGCTCCTCTCAAGCCTACCCATGAAATTCCACGAGTCGCTTTCTATGCACGTACTTCTACCTCTCGTCGTGCCGTGGAGCTGGGCGTATTGGCGCTGAATTATTTAGCGGATTCGGGGTTGGCTTTCCATGTTGATGTTTATGGTGGCGATAATAATACGCAGTGGCTCAAGCAGGTCAGCTTTAACTATACCGATCATGGCGTCTTGTCAGCCGAAGATTTAGGTTATCTATATCGTTCTTGTGATGTGGGGATGGTTTTTTCTGCGACTAATTATTCATTAGTACCGCAGGAAATGATGGCTTGTGATTTAGCCGTGTTAGAGCTGGATGGCGATAATACCCGCACCGTATTTCCAGAAGGTACCGTGGCCTTAGCTACTCCGCATCCACGCTTGATTGCCGAGCGCTTGCAAGAACTCTTGGTCGATACAGAATTGCGAGCCAGAACCGCAAAGCTAGGTGGTGAAT
Source organism: Thiolinea sp. (assembly GCA_049290875.1). Lineage (GTDB taxonomy): Bacteria > Pseudomonadota > Gammaproteobacteria > Thiotrichales > Thiotrichaceae > Thiolinea. Next base: position 56,278 of record JBATOI010000021.1, on the reverse strand, counting down.
GGGCGCGGCAATTTGATTGGCAGTCTACTGCCCAAGATGTCAATCAGGCAATGCAACAACGTTTATTAGAGCTTGGTTATCAAGCAGAGCCAACTCTGACACAAAGCATTAAAGCCTCCATCGTTATTCCGACGCTGAATGGTGGTGATTTACTCATTAAAGTAGTAGACCGAATTCTGGAGCAACAAACTTCATGGCCATTCGAGTTACTCATTATTGACAGTGGCTCGACGGATGGCTCGATCGAGCGTTTAAGCAATAAAAATCTGCGTATTCACACTATTCCTAAAGCCGAGTTCAGTCATGGTGGAACTCGCAATTTAGGGGTTGAATTGACCAGTGGGGAGTATGTCGCTTTTTTGACCCAAGATGCTTTGCCCGTTGACCCGTTTTGGTTATTTCATCTGGTCTCTGCATTGGAGCATGATCTTGATACAGCCGGAGCCTTCGGTAAGCATTTAGCCTACCCGCAAGCTTCTGCTTTTGTGCAACGAGATTTAGAGGCGCATTTCAATGGCCTTGCTAAGCAGCCGCTCTATTTAGATAAGCACACTGATTCAGAGCGTTTTGAAAGTGGCGATGCTGGCTGGCGGCAGGTCTTACATTTTTACTCGGATAATAACTCCTGCTTACGCCGTTCGGTTTGGCAGCAAATTCCTTATCCAGTGATTGAATACGGCGAGGATCAGGTTTGGGCTGATCTCATTATTAAAGCCGGTTACAAAAAAGCCTATGCATTGAATGCCACGGTTTATCACTCGCATGATTATGATGAGCGGGAAACCTTTGAGCGCAGCCAGATTGAGGCCAATTTTTTCTATAAACAGTTTGGTTATGTGTTGCTAGCAGGGCAAACAGCTTACAGAAAAACGCTACAAGCCTTAAATAAGCAAGATAGTTTATACGCTGAGTTGAATGGTATCAGTGCTGAAGAGCTTAAACAGCAATTAGCACTGAACGAGGCACGCTTAAAAGGTTATTTGGCGGTTAATCTTAGCGCGTAATTTCAACGTGCTAAAGGGTTCTGATTATGCCAGTTTAGTGGTACTAAACGGATGCTGCTCCAATGAGCATCCATGTTGGGCATATCCTCTGGGCGTGGCATGTGATAGAAAGACACGGTCGGCCAAACAACAATATCTTCATTCTCAATCGACTCATCATTTGTGAACTCAGCTAAATTGTCAGCACATTCTTCACCCTCGTCTAAAGTACTGACATTGTGTGATGCGTAAAGCTCGCAGCTTTTTTCTTTAGTGATATACAGATCATGCTTGGTGAAAGGCTCAATCGCGGGGCCTTCATCACGCTGTCCCGATTGATTCAGTTGAATTTCATAACCCATGGCCTGTTGCTTAATATTTTTTAAGGTTTTTGAGGCAATGACCCAAGTACGAGCGAGTTCAGGGGCAACCGAGCTGGCAGTTTCTTTGATAAAAACAGTGCTTTGACGTGCTAGCTTGGCATCTTGAGTAGCAAAATCGACTTGTTCGACATAATCTTTATTGTGCTGGCCGCCTAAATCAAAATCTAAGCGCCAGAAAAAATTATGTATATGTGAGATGCCCACTTTATCATAGGCTATATTCCAGCCTGGACGCTGCGCGTGATCATCAGCAACAATACGCTGTAAGGCACCCGTAGCGCCCACAGAAAATTCCATGCTGCCATCATCGGCAAAACTCCAGCGAGGAATGTAATCATAAGAGCCAATTTGCGAGACACTGAACAGGTTTAGAGCATGGCCTTGCTTGGTTTCTGAACCTAAACGATAAGCTTCGCCACGGCCTTGTATGGCTTGGCAAATGACAGGTTTATCATGGTAATTCAAAGTTTGCCCAGCAGGGCAATCCTCTTTAGTCAATGGGAGTAGGGAGTTGCGTCCAAAACCATAATCTGAGATATCATGATAGCGGATGCCATTGTCATCATAAGGTACATGGACTTGTGCAAGTTCGGCACGGTACAAAACCATTAGCCGAGAACCTTTTGGCGGTTTATAAAATACATGATGTAAGGAAATGCCGCTGAGGCCGCGATGCTCCCAGCACATATCCCAGCGCGTTTGGTTGGGCAGGGTTACATCAATGTAATAGGCGTCATCACAGTATTCAGCTGCTTTAATACAAGGTGACAGCGTTAGTCCGGCTAAGAATAATGCAAAAATTTTGTAACAATTCATGTTTTTATACATCGATGTTAGCGCTTAAAATTGGTTTTGACTGTGCCAACCCCTAGGCACTAGTTGAAAGCTACTCCAAACAGTGCCTAACCTAAAATTATCATCACTACGTGCGATATGGTGATAGCTTTGCCGATACCAAACTACACTATCTGCACTTTCAATGCTCTCTCGGTTAGCAATATATCTAGCTGCATTGTTAATTCGCTTAGGGCAAGTACTTAGTTGGTTATCAGCTGCATAGCGTTCACAAGCGTTATATTTACTAAAATAAATATCTTGCTTTAGCCAAGGCTCGTCTAAGGTATTAATACGACTGTAGGTGTAGTTGTTAGGAACAATATCGTAAGCAGGGACGTTGATCCCTTCATAAGGTGCAATACCATCGCGTACCATCCATAAACGTTTTAATTCAGGCTCTTCAACCCGTGAACTTTCTTTGGTTAGCGTTATGATGTTGACGATTTTGGTGAGTCGATCTTCAGTCGGTGTACTAGTGACTTCGAGTACTTGATCATCATTGCCGGTAAGTCCTAGGTCAAAATCTAAACGCCAGCCCGCATGAATCGTAAAGTTTTCTAGGGTATTGCTAGTTGATTTACTTAGCTGACCACTAATTCCTAAGGCCGGTTCGATGATACCATTTTCGTAAAATCGCCACCGAAGGCTATAGATTCGAGGCGCACTATTATAATGAGTGGTTAATTCAAAGAAGCTGCCTTGACGTTGGGTTTCATACTTGTATTGGTAGCCATAGTCTTGAGTCTTGCGGCACAAGCTACTTACACGCGCCATTGTTTTAATACTGCCATTTGGACAATCAGCGCTAGTTAATGTTTGCAGGTTTTTACCCAAACCTTGTTGAGTGACTACATAACTAGGGGTTGTGCTGGTATCAAGCACAGTTTCGATTTGAGATAAGCTCGCCTCACCCAATACACGCCGTGCTACTTTATTCGGAGCGGCGTAGTAAACCTGTGAAAGTGCAAGCCCTTCCTCAGAGCGCATCTCAGCACACATTTTCCATGTTGCACCTGAGGGAAAGGTTTTCGTGATGGTATTGGCCGCCGAGCAGCTTTTAGTGGGTTCGGGCGCTGCATAGCTAGTTGGCGAGCAGAGTAAGAATAGAGCTATTACTATCAAGCTACCAAGCAGCTGCTTTTTTAAAACCAATTTTAAAATCCGACTATTTGAGTAATTAGGTTGGCTGATAAATTCACAATCGGGCTGACTTCAAACACGACCGACTCATGAGTATACAACAGAATTTGCGCGCAGCGATGTAAACCGCACTGTTGAGAGGCTGGGTTCAGTTGCTCAGGCAGGGTGTCGGAGGTAAAGACAAAAGCTTTGGCTTGTAAGTCCTTGGGAGAATTTAGTGCTTTATTGGTAATGCGTTGGTATTCATTAGTAATCAGCGCAAAGGTTTCTTTATCTGAAAAGATCAAATGTACAGCTCGCTCAATCTCATTTGCTGTCAGGGGCAGCTGTACATTTTTTCTACGTACAGAAGACAGAACTTTATTCGTCTCTGCATCAATACGATAAATAATAGTTTCGTCTGTTTGGTAGTCATAGACGAAAGCATTAGCACGCCGAACGCCCGATTTTTTGTCTTCAGAGCGATCACGCTCAATTAAGAGTAGCTCATGTGTTTTAGCTTGACGGGTGCTTTCAGCTTGGATTTTTAAAGCAGGAAGAGACGATTCTACTAAAGCTTCAGTTTTAGCCTGTTCAGTTAGACTTAGTGGGTCTTGTGACCCTGCATAAGCGTTAGTGATTAAAAATGTTGCTATCAATAGAGCTAAACATTTGTTGCATAAAAGACTGAAGATTGCTTGAGCTATCATTGTATTGAACTCGCCAAAGGATTACTGTTATGCCAATCAAAGGGCTTCAGGCGAATACCACTCCAATGGATATTCATATTGGGTGAGTCTTCGGCACGTGGAATATGATAAAAGGTTGTGCTAGGCCAGACAATCAGATCTTCATCCAGTGACTCACCATTGGTATAGGTTGATAAATCTTGAGCGCATCCATCTGCGTTGGCATTCCGTGAGGCAAAGCGCTCACATTCTTTCGCCTTAGTGAAGTAAATATCATGCTTAGTAAAGGCTTCCTCCAGAGGGCCTACATCCCGTTGGCCTGATTGATAAAGCTGAATCTCATAAGCTAGCGGGGCGTCTGCGTTATTTTTTAAGTCTTTATCAGCAACGATCCAAGTACGCATGGTTTGTGGGTTGACATCTTTACCAACCTCTAAGTTGATTGCCTCATGTTTTACTTTCAGACCATTATCTTCTGGAACAAAGTTTAGCTCTTCAATGTAGTCGTTATGCCCGTTGCCCGCTAGGTCAAAATCCAAGCGCCAAAAAAAGTTATGCAGGTGAGAAATACCAATTTTTTCAGCAGTAATAGGCCAACCTGCACCAATCTGATTGCCAGTGGTAAAGCGCTGCAAGGCTCCAGTCGCGCCTACACTAAGCTCAATCGTACCATTGTCAAAAAAATCCCATCGAGGTACATAATTATATGAGCCAATCTGCGAAATACTGAAAAGGCTCAATTTATAGCCTTGAACACTCCTATCTCGATAGCGTATTTCCTCGCCACGGGGTAGGATTTGCTGGCACAAAACGGCTTTCCCATAAAATTTAATTAACGAACCATTCGGGCAAACTTGGTCGTCAAGCGCTAATAGATTCTTTTCACCAAATCCGTAGTCACTAATGTCATGGTAGCGAGCGCCATTATCATCATAAGGGACATGAACTTGAGCTAACTCAGCGCGGTACAGAATCTCTTGTTTTGCCCCTTTGTTTGCTTGGTAAGCAATATGGTGAAAGCTGATACCATTTTGCAGGGTATGCTCCCAACACATGCTCCAATGGCCGCCATTAGGCAGGGTTGTATTGATAGAGTAGGCCTCGCTGCAGGTTGTCTCATCTGCTTTTGTATCGTTGTACATAGAAAAACTTAAAATTACAGTGGCTAGGCTGGCTAATAATTTGTTAGGTCTTGGTAGTAGCATAGAAATAACTTGATTAACTGTGGTCATAATGGATTGTTCGCTGTCCAGTCACGAGGCATTAGCTGAAAACCCACCCACTCGGTACTGATATAATCACTATCATCACTGCGAGGTAAGTAATGGTAATTTTGTTTGTACCACACCACTAAATCTGCTTTTTCGATAGGCTCTTTGTTTTGAAGGTATTGCAGGACATTCCTAGGGCAGCCACCAATTGCGTTATTGTCAGACGGGTATTTTTCACATTCGTGATAGCGCGTGAAATAAATGTCATTCTTTAACCAAGGCCTGCCTCTAACGTTGCTAGCGCTCTGATGATATTGCGAAGGCACTATTTCATAAGAGATAGCTTGTCCAGAAGCATTAGTTTCATCTCCATCCTTAATTCTCCAAGTTGTTTTCAGTTCAGGATTAAGGCTGCGCGCGGTTTCCTGTACCACATTAGTAGTGCTAAGAGTTTTTTGGCGTCGGCTAGCACTAGGTGTACTGGTAATTTCTTCAGCTATATCGTTGTTAGGATTTTTACCTAAGTCAAAGTCTAAACGCCAGCCGAGATAGCTACTAAAGCCCAAGGCCCACTCATTCGAATCAGCTACGGCTCGGCCAAAACCTAAGTTAGCTGGGGCAAACCGAGGCAGTTTGCCACTAAACCCAACCGAGGGTTCGATGACACCACTTTCATAGAATCGCCAACGTTGTGTATAGGTCTGGAACGAGGTGATTTGGCTGATGCTAAAAACCTCAAAAAAGGATTCTTGGCGCTGAGCTTGATAAGAGTACTTATAAAGTAAATTATCCTTTTGCGTGCGAGCACAGATAACTTTTCGTCCTTGAGTATCAGGATAAATTTTACCTTGAGGGCAGTCATCAGCTGTTAAGGTAATGGTTTTGCTGCCGCCTAGGCCTTCTTTGGTCACTCTAAATGCAGGTGGGCTGGTGTTATCATCAAAGACAGTTTCTAGCTGAGCTAGGCTGGCTTTACTAAGAACCCGGCGCTCTAGGCTGGCTACTCCATAGTTCAGTTGATTGATAACTAGACCTTCATTGTTATCCAGAGTGGCGCACATTGACCAACTGGCTTCAGACTGAAATGTAGTTTCAAGTCTCACTCCATTACACTCTTTTGTGCTATTGGGAGCTGCATACACACTCTGAAAAAGAATAAAGAATAGAGTAGCTTTTAAAGTATATCTAATTAAAACGGTCATATATTTAGCGTCTCGCAAACATGCTAGTTGATTTTCAGTTGTTCTTCTATGTATAGTAAATATTTACTCCTAAGCTGTGAGCTATATTCAGCCAAAAGGTATTTTTGTAAGCTATAGTTGTTCTATCTGGCTACTTCAGTACGTATTTGAAGTAGAAGATTGAATAGGCAAACTAAAAAAGCTAGTGGTATATTTACGACACTAGGCATTGCAAACTTGATACAGTGGCTATACAATCGCACTGTACTTATTGGATGGTCAGCCAGTATAGTTGGCCTAGGCTGGTTCTCCACTAGGGCTAGTGTGATAAGTAAAAAGTAAACAATGCTTGGTAAACTAAATTTATTTGCGCTATGCTTTAGTGCTGTAAGATGGTTTAACGCTTGCCACCGGTCAGGGGGTTGGTGTTCCAGCTTGTGATAAACTTAGATAAACTTAACTGATTAAGTGAGGTTGCAATGAAAAATCTGTTGAAGAAAAGCGCAGTCGCAGCAGCGGTTGCTGGTTCGCTGATGATCTCTGGTGTAGCGAGTTCTGACTCTTTGTTAGCTCCATTAGTAATTGGTATTAATGATGGTACTCAAACTTACTTCTCGATTAAAGTTCGTGGTACTGGTGCGACCAATGCTCGCATGAGTGGTATGTCTGATTTACATTATGTATGGTTTAAGAAAAATTTAGATAGCGAGTCGGGTCAAGCAGCCGTAAACGCTTTAAATGTCATTAACCGTCCATGTAGTGTTTCTAACAATACAGGTCGTGTGTCTCCATGGGATATGGTTTTACAACGTGCTGTAGCTGATAGATCAAATGCAGGTGGTGCAGTTATTGGTGGTAATGGCATCAATTTCGGCCAAGTAAATCTTTTAGGGGCTGGTTGGGCAACAGTTCAAGGTTGGGATACATTAGCAGCCGAAGATCTAAGCCAGCCTAATGGCTACACAGCGGGAGACTTCGTTGGTTTCGTAACTATTACAGATAAAGCTAATGTTAATCCAGATCCTGCAGTCAAAAACTTAGTTAACGAAGGCGATATGTCTGGGTTTGGCTACGTCGTTGATGTTGCGAATAGCTTTGTCTTAGATTATAAACTACTCAATAACCATCGTAGTAAAGTTGAAGGTGACTTCAGTGCTGGGTTTATTGCTAAAAAGTCAGTTGACTTTTCATGGATGCCTGTTTACATAGCTGATACCTCTTGGTTAGTAGTTGCCACTGGTGAAGATATGCTAAAAGCTGATTCCGGTGCAGGTAGATATGATGCGACCGTTTTGCTGAGCCAAGATGCGTTAGCTAACAGTGCTTCTCCACAAGACCCAACAAATGGATCTGGTGTTTATGATAACGATGAAAAAGTTACTAGTGGTGCTGTAAATACACGAGTTACCTGTATGGGTATGTTATATCCTGATAATATTATGAGCGCTTTACAGCTTGCTGATACTGTAAATGGTGGTTGGAAGCGCATGAGTATCCAAAATAGTACTACTCGTGTAGTTGATAATAATGTTGGTATTCCGGTTACTGTTCCAACTACTCAGGTTGCGAGTGGTGCTATTATTTATAAAACTGAGGTTATTGATTTTAGATCTACTGCGGTCGGTGGGTCAACAACTCCAGAGGCACTTATCGCACGTGATAAAACTAAAATTCTACCTTCGGCCTTGGATGTTCCAGGCGGTGTATTCGCAAGAACAGCTCAAGGGGCACAAAGTGATGCTGAAGTTTATGATGTCGGACTTGTACCTAACATTTTCCCGAACAGAGTTGTTAGCTTCCAAGTTGAGACTAGTGGTCATTTAAGCAATACTCCTGAAGCACATCCGAATCGCCCATATTGATTATCTAAAGATATGGATCGGCAAAAAGGTGGGATAGTCCCACCTTTTTGTTTTTAAATCGTTATTAGTCAATCTTTAGTATCAAGTATGAAAAAACTCTTCTTCTTTGTTATATCTTTAGTACTATCAATTGTACTCTATGGCTGTAATAGTAAAGAAAGCAGGCCTATTGTAGAAAAGCCAAGTTTACTATTGAATCAGGTCAGCTTTAATGCCAAACCCACATCAATAGCCGTGGGGGATAAAACTCTATTATTAGTGGGTGAAAAGAGGGGGCTTGTTTTATATGATAATGGTAAAGAGGTGATCTTAGCCAAAGAACAAGTAGGCAATCAATGGCTGCACTATGATGGAAGTAATCTTTATGCCTTTTGGTGGGCGGTTGATGAGCAAAAGGCTAAAACATTAAAGGTTGCTGTATCAACTGATAAAGGAAAGGCATTTGGTACTGCACATACACTGAATACAGGTACAGGTGTTTTGCCTGAAATCAGTATTGCTTCGGATGGTAAAGGAAATATTGCCATAGCCTATACAGATGAGCGTGAACCAGGATATGGCGTATATATTAATCACTCTAAAGATAAGGGTGTCACTTGGTCTAAAGAAGATACTCGTTTAGATACCTCCATCCTAACTCCTGCAATGCTTCAAGATGGGAATACTAAACCAGCAACTTATGCTAATTCACCTAAATTAAGTTTTGTAAAAGATAAATTAATTGCAATTTGGCAACAGGTTGATATGAGCCAAATGAGCGGGTATAGCCTCAGAATTATTGCTAAAACCTCCTTAGATCAGGGGGGAACTTGGGGGAAAGAAAATAATATTTTTGCCGCCCCCAACATGCAGCCTGTTGAAATGGAGATGTTTGCAAGTAAAGATGAAGTCTACGTATTTGCTATGTTCACAGAGGGTAATAAAGGGTTTACTGGTTTTTATAATCGTGATTCAGAATTTGCAAATTGGGGCGAAATTTCTAATGCAGCTTTAGGTGCTAATTTTAATTATAGGCTAGTCAGTTGGGTCAAAGGTACTTTTAGTGGAGATAATCTTATACTTGCTTTTACCTCTAAACCAGGTGAGGGTGTAGCGGGTAAAATTCGTGCCGACCTAGCAGTCTTATCTACTAAAAGCCATACATGGTTAGGTTCTGTAAAAGAATTAGATAAAGATAAAGGTCATAATTTAACTAAAGCAACATATCCAGATATTATCGACACAGGTACAGGCGGTGTCTATGTTGTCTGGGAAGATTATAGATCTATAGTTCCCAGTATTTATTTAGATATCAGCAAAGATCATGGTTTGACTTGGTTGCCTAAACCAAAGCCTATCACAACCCCAGGTTTATCAGTGGCTAAAGAGCCTCATTTATTAATGAACTCAAAAGAGCTTTTGTTAATCTACTTTTTAGTAGTTTTAGACGGACAAAACCCTTCTGGTCAGAGAGTTTACCAAGTATTTCCTAAAGAGGCTAATGGTGATTTTGTCTTACCTGATATAAAAATTAATGTGCCCGATCAAGAGAAGCTTAAGACTAGATTAGTTGAAAGAGCGAATAAATTTTGGGTTTTACGTGAGGAGCGTAAATGGGAGGAAACTTGGAAGTATATGGAGCCTGTGTACCGTGAACGCTTTAATAAACAAGAGTGGCTTGGGCAACAAGGTCGTTTAAGTTTTTATAAAACAGTTGTAGACGAGAGTACCATTAAAATCAATGGTAATATCGCTGTTTTAGATGCTAATACTGAGGTGAGTGTTAATCAACAAGTCAGTAAAGAGGGAGTGTTAGAAAGTGCACCACCAAATAAGCAAAAAGTAGAGATGAGATGGGGGTGGTTTTATGATGACTGGTATTTTATGCCGAATATTATTTTCGGTAATCATTTAGAGTATTAATTAAATTTATAGGGGGCTTTGCTCCCTTTCTTTTCTTTTGCTATGTACTTTAATTTTTTTAAAAAAAAGAACACTGTATTATTTCACCGTGACTATCTACGTTTTCAAGGTGGACATTTAAAAGTTTTCCATTATTTTTCACATCTACAAGCAACGGATATTTATCAATCAAGAGTTTATTTTACCCCAACATCTGTTCAGGATAATAGCAATCCATGGCAAAAGATTAAGTCGCTAAACGTTTGGCAGCCAGAAACGGCGGATATTTTATTTCTTGCAGGTTTAGATTGGGGCGCAGTATTAAATCACCCTGCTTATCTTGCAAGGAAAGATAAGATTCCAGTGATTAATTTAATTCAAGGTTTAAGCCATGCTGATCCTAAGGATCTTAAATTTAAGTTTTTAAGAGAAAGGGCTATTCGCATTTGTGTCAGTCAGCAAGTCACTGATGCTATTCAAGCGACTGGACAAGTCAATGGTCCAATCTTTACGATCCCAAATGGTATCGATTTAAGTTCATTGCCTCAAGTACTCGATGATGCTAAAAAAAATATAGATCTATTAATTGTGGCCATTAAAAAGCCTCAATTAGGTTTAGACTTAGAGCAGCAGCTTAAAAATAAGTATGTCACAATTAAAACTATTGGCAGTTTATTACCAAGGGCTGAGTTTCTGAGTCTGCTGAATCAAGCTAAACAGGTACTATGTCTGCCTCATGTGGCTGAAGGTTTCTATTTACCCGCCTTAGAAGCGATGGCTTTAGGTGCAATAGTCATTTGCCCCGATTGTATAGGGAATCGCTCTTTTTGCTTAGACCAGCATACTTGTTTGCTTCCGAATTATGAAATCAAGGATATTTTGCAAGCTTTGGATAGGGCTAATGCTTTGACTGAACAGCAGCGGCAAATGATGATAAAAAATGCCAAGCAGCAAATACAGATGCACAGCTTAGAGCAGGAGGCTCAGCAATTTCTTGCTATAATGCGTGATCTTCCTTCACTTTGGTAGGTTTATGCAGTCTGTTACCGCTCAGCAACAGGTGATTCTAACCGGACTTCCACGTTCTGGTACTACTCTAACTTGTCATTTGCTTAATAAATTATCTGATTGTGTGGCCTTGCATGAGCCTTTGGTTCCCTTGGACTTGATTGCTTATAAACGCGGCGATTTAATCTCCGTGATTGCTGATTATTTCACGACTCAGCGCTTACAGATTTTGCAAACAGGTACTGCAGTCAGTAAAAGTTTTGGCGGGCAAGTACCTGATAACCCCATGGCTGGCGTAGATCCTAATACTGGCAAGCGTATTCGAGTTTTAGATGGGCGACTGGTACAGATTAATAAAAAACTATCCAATGATTTTTATTTGGCGATCAAACAACCAGCATTTTTTACGGCTATCCTTAAAGATTTAGTGGTATCAGGTTTATTCAATTGTTTTGCTGTGGTCAGAAATCCACTATCTGTTTTATTATCTTGGAATAGTGTTGAAATGCCAGTTTCGCGGGGTAGGGTCCCGGCCGCCGAAGCTTTTGACCCTGAATTAAAGCAGCAGCTAGACCATATATCAGATATATATGATCGGCAGCTTTTTCTATTAGATTGGTTTTTTCAACAATATATAAACTATCTTCCTAGTGAGCATATACTTTTTTATGAGGAAACGATTAAAAGCAATGGCAAGTCTTTAGGTAATATTAGTCCGTTAGCATATCACTTAAGTGAAAGATTATCTTCAAAAAATAATAATCATCTCTACAGTGGAACACTTAAAAAAATTCTGCTAGAAAAGATCCTCAATAAAAAAGATGGTGCTTTTTGGGAATTTTATTCAGAAGAGCAACTAGTGAGTCTAGCTGGTGTCAAAAGTTAGCGAATTAAACTAGTCATAACTCCAAGCATAGCAGGTGATTCATTGCTAATAGTTAAAATGTCAGCTGCATTATCGTGATTAAATCGACCTGTATAGATTTTATCTTGTACAAGATGATCCAAAGTCCCTACAGCTTGGCTTTCATCAAAACTCACTTTATTTGAAAGCATCACATGAATTTGTTTGGAGTTAACTTTGGTATAAAGTAGATCATCTAAACCATCGGCATTGACATCGCTAGTTTCAAGATTAGCTAGGTCACTAGCTAGAGAGTTAGTCCATGCATCTAGTGCTTTCAGTTTACGACCATTAGATAGTCTAATATATAAACGATTTGGCAGTGTTCTAGTAGTAAGGCTTAAATCATCTTTCTGATCACCGTTAAAGTCACCTACCGTAATAGTATGAATATCTGTAGCTAGAGGGTTTGCCCATACTTGAAAGGGGGCAAAGTGAGTTCCCGTTGAGGTGGCAACATAAAACTTATTAGTGGTTGTAGCTAAAAAGCCAAGATCAGATTTTTTGTCACCATTAAAATCACCTATAAAATACTTGCCTTGGCTCTCTGGATTGGTAACACTCCATACTTGAGTGCTTTCAAATGTATTTCCAGTGGAGATAGCTAAGCTAGGAGGTTCGTTATTATTCAATGGAAGCTTTATCAAGTCATCTTTGCTATCCCCATTAAAATCTCCAACTGAAAGGCTAGCTCCATTTAGAGCAAAGCTATTCAGCCAAAGCTTTTTATGTTTAAAAGCAGACGAGTCAGAAAGCGATACATAGATTTTAGTTTTATTATTCGCATTAAAATCGATGAAATCACTTCTAGTATCGCCATTGAAATCACCAACTAGTAGTTTGCTGGTCTTCATATATTTACTAGCAGACCAAAAGATATTATTTGTAAAGCCGGGGAAATGAATAGGTAAGCATTGTGGTGAGTTTGCTCTTGCTGAAAGTAGATGGGAGCGCATATCATCGGGAACACGATCAGCATCAATACCATAAGAATGGTGACGTCCAAGGGTCAAGCTGATGTTATTGAGTTTACCAGTGATCTTATGACAATAACTCATAATAGTACCTGTACCTTTTTCTGGTTCTCCTCCAGTCAAGCTATTGAGACCGGGAAGCTGTGTATAGGGCTCATAATTAGCACATATTGATGAAGAGCTTTCAAAAAAGCAGCAATCAATCGGTTGAGGATAATAGGTATGAGTATGCACAGCACCAAAGTTATGTCCTAACTCATGAGCAAAAACTTTTGCGTCCCAAACAATTTTAGGTTCATTGATATTAAAAGTGCCATATAAACCACCACTAACTCCAAATTTGGTGGAGTTATTACATAATGAACCTATATAGGCGAGTCCTCCAATACGTTTACCACTCAGTAAATGAATAGCAGTCTCTCGTGTAGTACTGGGTAAGGTTGTTGTATAATGGCTTTCTAAGCTAGAAAGTAAACCACTAACATCTGCTGCTTGCCAAGGATTATTATTAGTGAGGTAAATATTAAGTTTTTTAATTTTAAGTAGTGCATTTAGCTCTCTTTTATAAATACTTGAGGTATAGGCTGTTAGATCTGCTGCATACTTAATGGCTTTGTTGGAGTCATTAAATAAATTATAGTATTCGTAATCAGTTTCTAGAGTAAGATTAGCAATGTAAGTGTTTTTATTATTAAGGACTTCTTTTTCCATAAGTGAGTTTGGTAAGATAGAGAATAAAGGAGAGGGGTTTTTATGAGAGAGCTTGAATTTTTCATTCAAGCATTGGACATTATCTTCTGCATTCCCATATATTTTTTTTATTGAACTCTTGCGATTTTTTGAATTGATAGCTTTACTTTGATAGAAGTAACTTTGGTTTCCTAAGGAAATAATTCCTTTTATATCGTTAGTATCAGTAAAATCAAGAAATACATGTGAGCCTTCTTTGTTTTCTATATAACCTTCAAAATAGTTGGTTTTTGGTGGTTTTACTACCGAAGTGCCTTGGCTAGTATGTAAAATAATTTCAGCTTCTTGATTAAATGCTTGAATTTTCTCAAGTTTCATAACTAAAATTTGATTATTAAAAGACTCAGATGTAAAACTTATAACCTTTCTTTGTTGGAGGTTAGTGTCTGCCAGAGTGATATCTAATGTATTTTCTACTAGCTCTAAGGTTTCAATAGCATAGCTATTGCTGAATAAAGTTAGTGTTAAAACTAACATAGGAAAAATTTTTTTTCCGAAGCGGAAAATCATCAAACTCTCCTGTAATTCATTAAGTGGTTGAACTATGCATTTAAAGTAAAATAGATAAATGACCATAATCAAAAGCTATTAGAAAATAACTGCCTAAATTAAGCAGGAAGATTAAAAATGGTTATCTACTTTTGCTGATTAATTTTTCTCAGTTATTAGGATCTCTAACCAAGCGAGCAAAATAATAATCATATTTTAAATTCATACTATTTTGTCCATAATTAAAGCGCACACTCCATGCGTAATCATTTGCGCCACTGTAAGGTGTGGAAGACCAATAAATCCCAGCTGGAGTAGTAGGGAAAATACTTAAATTGATGGCTGGCCCATAACAAGCATTTTCAATAATAGAAGAAAGCTCTTTTATATTAGGTAAGCGCCAGTTGACTGCGCCAGCAAAACCACCACTGCTGTTAGTTTTGTTAGCAAGCTCAACAGATTCTTTCCAGTTATATTGAAGTTTAGCGCCATCAGCAACAGAGCAAGTGTTGGTACTAGCTTCCCAACTTTGCCCCTCAGAACACTTTTTCCAAATAAGTTGGGTTTTAAGATCAGTCACAGTTCCGTCAGTATTATCTTTAAACTGAGAGCTAGGAGTCGTTTCAATAATCAAACCTATACGACAAGGTTGATAGTTAGCAAAAACACAAATAGGTAGAATGCATAGAGTGAGGGCTAGTGCTATTTTATTCATTTGAAAATTACCATTAATTGTGTACTAGGCGCACTGGGTAGTTGTAATGCTTTTCCCATGGGCTACCCCCACCATATTGAAAGCTTATGGTCCATACATGCTTATTCAAATAGGCATAAGGTACAGAAGTCCAATAATAGCTATTTTGTATTAGAGGGAAATAACCAGTATCAATTTTAGGGGAAGTTTCATAATCTACTAATGAATTGAGCTCTTCACGAGTAGGTAAACGCCAATTGTTGACTCCACAATAACTGGCTTGATTCACTCGATTAACAAATGCTTTCGTATTGCAATAGCTGGCACTGTTCCCGCTAGAAAAGCCAAAGCAAGTCTGGTCAGCTCGTGATACATCATAATCGCTCGCTTTTTCGTAGCCCGGCAAGCCACCATTACCTAAGCGCGGATCAGATTCATACCAAACATAGCTATCATCCTTATCATGCAAACCACCATCGTCAGTTTTTAGCTCCCAAATTAAGCCAGTAACATTATCCTTTACACAACTCCATTGGCTTGCAGAACTAGCTAAAGCGGCTCCTGAGGCGGCAATCTTGGTAAAGCTGAAACCTTTGCGACCATCTTCATCATTGGGGGCGCTGCTATCACGTCCTGATATACCATCTTGACCACTAGGAACCGGATCACCATTGCTATCGGTTAAAAGTTGGCAAACAACATCATTATTACTAATACCACTGTGCCCACGCGCATAATCGCCACAGCGGGTCACCCCAGTATCATTAATCTTAGTGACACTCTCTACTGGCGGTGGCAGCGGTTTAGGTTTAATGGTGATAAAAACACCATCGGCTGCTTTAGAGTTTTTGGGGTCATACGCTGTAAAAATGATTTGTATGCGAGTTGGTTTGCTCATCTCTGGAGCAATAAAGCTTGCAGTTAGGGTGTTTGGATTAGTGATCGCGACCTTAGCAACCTTCTTAGCAGGATGCACCCACGTATAACTTAATGCCTCACCTTCTGGATCGCGTGCGCTGGCGCTTAAAGTGACGGTATCACCAGAGTAAACGGTTTGATCTAAACCCGCATTAACGACAGGCTTGGCATTAGCTGCAACCGCAGATGAGCTATAGCTCCCCAATGCAGTCAATACAGCAAAAGCCAAAGCAAATTGCCTTAGCTTCACATTTATTAAAGGGTTATTCATAGTAAATTATTGAGCATTTTTCCAAGTTTTTATATTTTTGAATACAGCAGCATTAATGCGTTTCCCTCGATTAGCCTTTGGGAATTTGTAAGTATGTACACCAAAAGCAAGTACGCCCTGCCCATCATCATACCAAATAGGGGCGCCGCTCATGCCCGCAGTCGTATCGTTCGGATAGACCAGCCACTCTGAAGTTTGCTGGCGAATCGTGTCAAAAGACACCCATTGTGTGCGAGATTTTTCACCCGGGTAGCCCGCAATGATTGCAGGTAAGTTGACTGAATTATTCGGTGCAGCAAAGCCCAGCCAACCCGTGGTATTGCCAATCGTGCAATTAAGTTTGATAGCACCGTAATCATAATTAGCTAAACCCTTTTCACCCCAGCCTGTCGTGGTATAGCTACGTTTAGCGGTACATTTACCATAAGGAAAAGAAGTACCACTTGCTCCAGGGTAGACGGTAATAGTCTCTATAGGCATCCAACTCCCATTGGCTCCACCTGTATGTACACAATGCCCAGCAGTTAGAATAGTGTCTGCACTGATTAAGCTGCCTGTGCATAAAGAAGTACTAACTGCAATTAAAGCAAGCGCATGGTAGGGATAAGCGGTGGGTGTAACTTGTACGCGCGTATCTAAGCCCCAAATTGCTCTTGATTCATACTGGCTACCATAGCCACGTAAGGTTTTGAGATGAGCAATTTCAGTCGCCGTTATCGGTGAAGTGTCTGCACCCGTACTAAGCAAAGCGCTTTCCCCACCAAGGGAGCCTCTTTCGATCAGAGTGCTACCTACACTTGCTGGAGTAGGCACAGAGCCATCACTAGAGATGATGCCATGATTGTCTGCTAAGGTGATGGAGCTAAAGCTAGTGCAAATCATGGTTAAAAAAATATTTAAAGGTTTCATCAAGCAAGGCCTACTTAAATTTGAAGTTATAGGCGGATCATAGGTGATCTATAGGGCGAATAAAAGCTTTAGCTTCATGACCTAAATGCCCAAAATAAGTAGCCTGCCTATACTTAGTTTCAAAATTTTGTTGGCGAATAGCCCGATATTCTGTAGCCATCATCTCCCACGGATGTTCTGCAAAGCCCACATTCGTAGCGACTCCCCCATGAAATTGATGGAAGGTTGCTTCACCTAACAATAAAATTGGATAAAATTGCTCATTTTCATGAATACGATTAAAAAAATCCAAGTTGACTAAACCACCACCTTTACTGGTAAAGGCTTCATCAAAACCACCGAGCTGTAAATAATCACTTTTTCGCAAACAAAAGCAGTTGCTCTCAGCGAACTTGGAAAAAAAACCATTACCACTGGAGAGAGCAGTGCTAGAGATCGTAAACAGTTGATAACCATTAGTTCGCCAATCCACAGTGCTTAAAAGTTGATCCTCAACTTGTTGGTTGTAGCCTTCCTCAATACTTAAATTTTGCGGTTTACTGCCTAGGTGCATACTCATGGTATAAATGAAGGGATGTGGGTGCAGCTTGGTTGCTTGTAAACTCAGGCTTAGAATATTGGGTGATAAAATTCGTGCACCATCAATACAGCAGATAATGAACTCACCTTTGGCTAGGCGTGCGGCTTGATTCAGTGCTTTGCAGGGGGAAACAGATTGAGTTTGCAAATAATGGTAATGAAAATTCTTACCAAAAGCCTGCACCGCATCAGCATCTAAGGGTTTGCTTGAGCCATTATCAATGACCAAAACCTCATAGTCTTCAGCTTTAATATTTTGCTGATAAGCAGTGGACAGCGAGTACAGAGTGCGCTCGGCTTCTCGCTGCATATTGTAGAAATTTACAATGATCGAAAGCTTAGGGCGGCGCTTAAAAAAACTCATGATGCCCAATGATGATAAATCGTTTGTAGCCGAGCGTAGCATTCTAAGTAACTTGAATCTTTTATAGCCTCTTCAGTAACAAGCAAATCACTTGTTGTTGCACGTAACTGATTTTCAAAAAAAGGTTGCTCGACAAGTTTGAGATCAAGGCTTAAAGCCTCGCAGGCTTGTTTAAAGTTTTTACTATAAATTTCGGGGGCCACATCGAAAGATAGCACAGGGAAGGGTTGCTGTTCCCAGCAGGCTAGAAGTCGTTTGTTGTATTCATACCATAAGGCTAGCCCATCCTCTAAAGGTGTACCATTTCGCTTATACAAGGATTGGGCTACTGCTAAAGGATGACGGAAAGTACCGATAGGCTGGGTGGTGTAGCGATCTTGTAACCCTTCGCGCCAAAAACTTAAATTGATTAAGGTGCGTGGATCTTTAAATCCCCAAGCCTGCTTGGCTTGAACACTTAACGCTTGGATAAGTTGATCGCGTTGTTGTGCTTGCTCAGCGGTCCATCGAAGCGATTGAGGGGGTGGGTGATCCCAACTGCCATGATTAGCTACCAACAAGCCTTCATTCAACGCCATGATGTTGGGATTTTCACGGTTACCTTTTAAGTTGTGTGGATTCCATTCATGCACTTCGCCAAGATAGACGCCTTGTTGTTGTAGGCTGCCCGCCAAACAGCTAGTTCCACTACGATGCATGCCTAGAATTAAAATACAGGGTTTTTGTTGGCTAGCTTGCATCATTTCTATTCTTGAATCCAATGGCTAAAGTCTCTATCAAGGTATGCGCTGAGTGCGTGAATCTGTGGAGTATAAAGATGCAGGAGGGCGTGTTTCAAGGTAGGGCGCAATTCATAACCTTTGCCTGCAAACACTTTAGCCGCTAACAGCATTTCCTTCTGTTGCGTGTCGGTAAAATCGGGTATCTCAAGATGTTCGCAGCATAAATGCAAAACTGTCTGCGGTTCTGATTTAATCAGATCGTAATCCAGTAGCAGCAAATTTTCGCTAGGATAAATAGCAGTCCAGTTGCGAATACATGTTTCATAATCCCCACGTAAACGTGAGCCTTTAGAGTAAAAATGATCTAAAAACCATTGATCGCTAGCTTCATCTAATTCCATCTGCGAGCGAGTGAGAAACAT
Source organism: Thiolinea sp. (assembly GCA_049290875.1). Taxonomy (GTDB): domain Bacteria; phylum Pseudomonadota; class Gammaproteobacteria; order Thiotrichales; family Thiotrichaceae; genus Thiolinea. The sequence continues at coordinate 37,128 of JBATOI010000021.1, read as the reverse complement.
GCAAGCGGCTGACCAAGCGCGATCAATCGGATTGCGTAAGCAATAAATCAGCTTCAGCTGTGGCAGATGTTGATAGATGGCTTCGATAGTGGAGATCGGCAAGCTTGCATAAGCAGGGGTGATTTCGCCCTCGTAGCGATCTTGCAGCTGAAAAAAGTTTAAGTAGTTTTGCACAGGCGTTTGTGGGTATTGCTTATCCCAATAATGGAGTTCTTTATCTTTAGGTAAGGCGAGTTTGGGGTGCTGGCTAAGCATAGCGTGTAACCACGATGTGCCTGCTTTCTGTGCGCCTATGCCGAGAAAATGCAACATGAAAAATTCCTGCGAATTCTAAAGAACTTAGATAATATGCTGCATCCTAACCTGCCAAGGGGTTTGGCTGCTAGCGCAGGCTTGGTAAATTAAGAGTTAAGTAGATGAAATTGAGCAGCAAACCACATCGGCATCCATTAAGGCAAGGCTTTACTCTAGTTGAATTATTGGTCGCTTTATTCGTGTTTTCTTTAATCTCGGCCTTTGCTTATCGTGCTATCAATAATCTAATCAGTGCAGGTAGCACCGTTGAAGTGGAAATGACCGCTTTAGCCAATGTGCAGCGTGCGATGCAAATGCTTGAACGTGATTTACGGCAAAAGGCCGTGCCGGTTGTTGCTAGCAATGAAGCAGAAACAGCCACGATTAGTGAAGATAAAACACAGCTAGAACTAAATACTTTAGCTAACTCACGTGTGAATAAAAGCCAAGTCAGTAAATACATTCGCTACAGTCTTAAAGATAAAGCGCTAATTAAAGAGGTTTGGGTAAACAATAAGTTAACTTCAGAGCAGCCAGATGAGGTTGTAGTGCTTTTAAAAAACATAGCTAGTGTAGAGTTTTCTTCTTTAGACCAATCCGCTGCAGCTACCACTAATAGTTGGCCTGCTTATTTCCAGATAGCTTTAGAGCATGAGGACTTGGGGCTTATTGAAAGAAGTGTTTATTTTGGTATCAAAAAACCAGATGAAAACTTTAACTCTCTATCTGAAAATCAGAAAAACCCTAGTAATAATTCAAGTAATGAAAATTGTACAGGATTTTTTTGTAATAGATGAAAAATTCACCGAAATGATTAAGCTAATCTATAAAGCGGCCAAGCCCTACATTTATCCTAATTTCGCAAAGCGTGCTGCCCTTGAGAGTAGTGAATTTGCTGAGTACAGTTTAAATCAATCTTTAAAAGTAACTCATCCTTTTAAGCCTGGTTGGTACATGGTCGAGTTAAAAGCAACAGGGGCTTTCGAAACAGCATACTTGGACATGGCGTTTGAAAAAAATGACAGCTTGCCACTACCTATCCGTGCTAAAAAGTTAATAAAGCGCATTATCTATTTAAAAAATCAAGGCGAGTATTTAAAGCTTAATTTGGTTATTAATGGAAAAAATGGCTCGTTAAGCTTGTTGCGGTTTGTGCCAATCAAAGAAGATTTTGCCTTAGCAAGAATGTTGAAGCGTTTATCAGATCATCCACTTTTGAATAAAGAAGTGCTTTTGGCAAAGTTTAATAAAAAAGCAACTGTTAGACAGATTGACTTTAACCAAGTCGTTTTTGAAGCTTATAACAGGATATTCTGTAATAGTAATGACGATACCTATCACCAATGGATTGAAGATGTTGAATTAGATTTGATTGATAAATTTAACTCAACTTGTTCTGAGCGTGTTTTAATAGAGGATTATGTTTGTATAGTTGATCCGAGTTATGTGTTGTATGAAGGCTCAAAAGATTTACTGATAAGATTTTTGGCTAAACATCCTGATGCGGTATTAGCTTATCCAGATGAAGATAGTATAGGTGATCATAATATTCGCTCTAAGCCTTGGTTTAAAACAGATTGGAATCATGATTTATTCCTAAACCAGGATTACCTCTCAACTTGCTTTGTGTGCAGAAAAACATGGTATGAAGAAAATAACTCAATTTTTGAGAGTTTAGGTGTGCCGCTTGCGCTTGCAACTATTTTACCAAGCTTGACATCGAAAGAAATACTGCATTTACCGTTGGTACTAGCACATAAATTATTATTTCATAACTTAAATCGTAATGAGGCTTTGGAAACAGAGCGTGCTCGTGTACTGACAAGCACAATAGCTAACTTGATCTCAGTAGACCCTACTAGCAAAAATTTAATTTTGAATTTTTCAATACCTAGTCCCGAGCCTTTAGTCAGTTTAATTATTCCTACCAGAAATCGGCTAAATATTCTTAAGCCCTGTGTGGAAAGTATTTTAGAAAAGACTACTTATGGTCATTTTGAAATTCTCATTTTAGATAATCAAAGCACAGATAAAGATATCTTAGAGTGGTTTGAGTTTATTCAAACTGACCAACGAGTTCGAGTCTTGCACTATGATCATGCATTTAATTACTCGGCGATTAATAATTTTGGTGTGCAACAGGCGCATGGTTCAGTGATAGGCCTCATCAATAATGATGTTGAGGTAATTTCGGCGAATTGGCTGACAGAGATGGTTGCACATGCGTGTCGCACAGATATTGGCTGTGTAGGAGCCAAGCTTTATTATTCAAATGGGCAAATTCAGCATGCGGGTGTCATTTTAGGTTTGGGACATGTGGCTGGGCATGCACACCGTTTCGCTGAGCGCGAAGCAGAGGGCTATTTTAACCGCTTAAACTTAGTGCAAAATTATTCTGCAGTCACAGGTGCTTGTCTGTTGGTACGTCGTGAAATCTATGAGCAAGTTGGCGGATTGAATGAGCATGCTTTGTCAGTTGCTTACAATGACGTTGATTTTTGCTTGCGGGTGCGTAAAGCTGGCTATCGGAATTTGTGGACACCTCATGCAGAGTTGTATCATCACGAGTCGGTGAGTCGTGGTGAAGATGATACACCTGAAAAGAAGGCTCGTTTTGCTAAAGAGGTTGCCTATATGCGTACTACTTGGGCAGAAGAGCTAAAGAATGATCCGTGCTATAATCCTAATTTATCTAAGCTTCGTGAGGACTTTTCCTTGCGTGAGTTTTAATTAAAGTTCTTCATTGGAGTTTATGAGTGGCTCGCTTCCCCATTGAGAGTGGTTATTTGTTTGTGCATTTGCCTAAAACAGCAGGTACTAGCTTTCGAGACTCTTTAGGTGAGATTTTTGGTGATGGCCTTTATTGTGACTATGGGTCTGATGAGACTACCAGCCCCGCGGTGGTAGAATATATTCATAAAAGAAATGCTTATCCTGAATTTGGTTCTTTTTTAGCAGAGCAGAATAAACTTATCTGTCTATCGGGTCATTACCCAATTAAAAAATACGGGCCGTTCTTTTCGATCAAAAATATTATTCTTTTTTTACGTGACCCTATTCAGCGCGTTATTTCGCAATATGAACATATGAAAAGAGTAGATGGCCTTAAGGATTCATTCGAGGTTTATTGTACTAGGCCTAATCATGTTAATTTGCAAAGTAGAAATATAGGCAGAGCACCTTTTAATTTAATTGGTTTTGTTGGTATGCAGGAGTTTTATCGTGAATCCTTGCAATTGCTAAGTGCTCAAAGTGGTCTACAAGTCAGAGAGAGTTTCCTAAATGTAAATGCACAGAAAGAGTCGATACAATATACACCTGATGAAGAAACCCTAAAGTTAATTATAGAAAATAATAGCAAGGATATCGCTCTTTATAAAAATGCTAAACAAGTATTTTTACAACGTTATAAGTTATTTCAAGCAAGTCAGCCTTATGTGCATGCAGCCATTACTACAAAAAATAATCAGAAAATTGCAGGTTGGGCTATTAATATGGCAAGCGAATCTCCAGTAGAACTATCCATTTATGTGAATAATAAGCTCGTTAGTAATGTGCTTGCCAATTATTATCGTCATGACTTGCGTGAGTGGAATGTGGGACGTCAAGGTTATATAGGTTTTGACTTAGGGTTCAAATCACCTTTAGAACCTAATAGCCTAGTTGAGTGTAAAGTGACTGAGACTGGACAGGATTTATTTGATCCATTTCTTGCTTGAGTAGATGGTATTGAATCACTTGTATTTAATGACTCTACTAGTTTAGGGGATGGTTAGTGAGAATTGCTTTTTTTGCCTGTAACCGTAACCCTCAGTTGTTTAGGTCTGACCCATCTTATATTTATCGTTGTGAAAACCTAGGTTTAGAGCTGATAGAGCTAGGCCATCAGGTTTGTTTTTGTCATATAAACGATCCGATCAATTATCAAGGTTTTGATGTCGTTGTTTTCCATAGACCCAAAAATTTATGGCGTATTTGGTTATTAGTAAAATATTTTCGCCTTAGAGGAGCTAAGATTTGGGCCGACTTTGATGATTTAATATTTGATATTAGTTTTTCCGAGTTTAGTCCAGGTTTTGTGAATGGATTAAACCCTCTAAGAAAAACTAAAAAGATTTACAGCAGTCATCAATCGGCGCTAAAATTCTTTGATAGGTTTACAGTTTCAACTGAGCCATTAAAAGAGCATCTAAACCTGCTTTTTCCTAATAAAAAAGTAACTATCATTTCTAATGCAGTACATTATACATGGCAAGAAAAATTAGTCGATTTTGAACTAAGAAAAATAGATTTTTCTCAGCCCATTCTCAGCTACTTGCCTGGTACTCGAAGTCATGATAAGGATTTTAAGCTAACCGCTTTAGGGCTAGCCAATTTTTTAAAAAAGCATAAACAAGTTAAACTAGAAATTACTGGGCCTTTAAGTTTTCAATTAGGCCAAGAGTTAGCAGAGCAAGTGGTGCATTATGAGAAGGTTGCCTTCAGCCACTTCCATGAGCGTTTTCAAAACACTTGGGTAAATTTGGCGCCTTTAGAGCAAACTCCTTTCAATCGCTGTAAGTCGGCACTCAAGGTATTGGAGGCAAGCTATTGGGGCAAGCCAACCTTGTGCTCCCCAATTCCAGATGCCTTACGCTATCAGGAGGCGGGAGCGGTACTGCTAGAGACGCCAGAAGATATTTGTACTAAACTAAGCTTATTGTTAGATCCAAGCTATTATGCTGCTACTACTCAGAATTTACGTAAAAAAGCCTTAGAAGTCAGTAGTATTCAGCAAGCTGCGCAAGTTTTTTTAGATTTGGCGCTGTTGAAATAGTAGTTTGTTAACATCTATAAAATTAAATTAATTAGGCTGTATTCCTAGGGGATGTATGGTAATTGTATGAGTCTAATATCAACTTTACAGTTTTCCTTGTTTATAGGGTCAGCATTATTGCTGAGTGCTTGTGGTGACGAAGCCAACCAAGGAATAGATACTCTTTTTGAAGACAAGGATTACTCAGGCGATATTTCTTGGCCTCCCAGTCAGGATGCTAGCTGTCCAGCGTGGCGGATAGGTGAGGTAGTTAATATTACTAGCTCTATAACTCTGCCTAAAAATTGCTCCTATACTCAAGTTACCTTCAGAATTACTAAATCGAATATAGAGTTTAATTGTAATGGTGCTGTTTTAAATGGTATTAAAGAGCTAAACCGCCATCGTTTTGGTGACAGCTATACCACGGCTCAGGCACCTAAAAATACTGCTTTTCAAGTTGTAGCCTCAGAAGGCGAACTAGCGCGACTGCAAAATGTTACAATTAGTAATTGCCAGATTGTCAATTATATTCATGGCGCTGATATCAATTATGCTTTAAATAGCTTGACCATTAAAAACTTAAAGCAAGGTCTAGTATCAGAAGACCTATTGCGTAATAAAGCTCCAACCAATATCAAGGTAACTAATTCAAAAATCATTAACGCTCACGGTTCAGGCGTCTATGTTTATAGATATATCACGGATTTTCAATTAGTAAACTCCAGTATCAAAGGGGCAGGTGGCCCAGGTCTTTATTTGGATGCTGGTACTCAGTCTGCAAGTATCAAAAATTCTTCTTTTGAAGGCAATGGCTTTTCTAGTTATGACGATACTACTCGCACACGAGCGGCTCGTAGAAGTGATGATGCCAAACGTGAAGGTATTGCAGTGGATGCTTCTGGACAGCATCTGATTAGTGGAAATTTATTTAAGGATAATGGTGATGGTGGTGTTTATCTTTATAAAAACTGCTGGGAAAACTATACTCAGCCTAATGAATGGCCGAGATTAGAAGGAGCTAATAATAATAAAATAGAAAATAATACTTTCTTTAATGAAACGGTTGGTGTATGGATAGCGGAGCGGGCAGATCGTGATCTTGCCGATTTTGTTTGTGGTGATCTATTAGCCTTGCAGGAAGGTAACAAAAAATATTACCGCGACTATGCTACAGGTAATACAATTACTAATAATAAGTTCGATTTAATTACTACTGCGATTAAAGTGATGGATGATAATTCAATTATCGAGAAAAATTCTTTTTCAAGAATAGAAAAATATGACATTGATATTGGCTCTAGGGTGCGCTTAAGTCTTGGTGATGCTGTTTTTAATACAAGTATAGACTCTAACACTTTTAGTAAGGCAAATAGCGTACGTTTCCAGTATGGTGCTCAGTAGACTTAGTGCTTTTTTCTCGTATAAAAAAGCTAAGAATTTGAGAGGTCGAGGTGAATACAACTCAAAAACACTTAAGCTATTTTTTAAAGCTTGGTATTTAACTGATGATCAAAACTATTTAATTGAGTATATTAAGTTTCGTCGTGATTTAGGTCAACCTATCTCACTTCAGTTATCAAAAGAGGTGCTCAAAGTTTGGGCAGAAATTTCCCCTAAAAACCAAGCATTGATCTTTGCACTTTTATTAGAGGCTAATGATAAAAGAAGCCAAAAGCTTACTCTTGAAGCACTTAAGTTTAAACAGCGAGACTTATTAATCCCTGCCACTCTAACGCTTCAAGCTGTGAGTACCTTGTCTCATCGACAGCAGTTACTCTTGAGGATCTATACTGAGCAAACCAGCTGGAGGGCTGCATTAGCCGAGGTTTTACAGACTTTTGTTAGAGGTTTAGGCATCCACATCATTGGAAATGCAGGTCTAATGCTCGGTTCAGGCTTAGGCGCTAAGATTGACTCAGCAGGTTTTGTAGTACGCTTTAATGCGTTTGAAGCTGCGCCTCATCTGCAAAAGGATTTAGGTTCTGCTTATCATGCTTGGTGTGTTACGCCTAGTTTTAAAGCAGAGTGTGCTAGCAATCTTTCTTGGTTATTAGTTGCTGGTCCAGAGATGCAATATCGTTTAGCTGATTGGAGCTATTTTTTGCCCTTTAGAGAGAAAAATATTCCCATCATCACTCTCCCTTTAGAGGTTTGGCGGGGGTTGGTTACGGAGCTACAAGCACCACCTAGTGCGGGTATTTGTCTCTTGGCTTTTTTCTATGCTTTGCTCGGTTCATGGTCGGGGATTTATGTAGCAGGCTTTGGTGCTTTATCTGATAAAATAACGGATTACCATTATATGAATCCACGTAACAAAGCTTCTCAACGACATAATTGGGTTGGAGAAGAGCGCCTTATCAAGCGTTGGCTGGTTGAAGGCTTAACCTCTTTGCACACTTAACAGGGGCTTATGTGCATGACCCAGCCAGTTCTGGCCTGTTCTAAAAAAATTTACCAGCGTACTGCATTGCCAGTTTTTCTGGGAGTGCAAGTAGTGCATGCATCCCAATTGTCCACAGCCAAGCAAGTCAATGCTCAAGCCATTATTGCTTGGGGCAGAAAGCCCAGCGCTTTAAAAGCAGAGCGCATAGCTGCTCAATTAGCTTTACCGCTCTGGCGTTTAGAGGATGGTTTTATTCATTCCTTAGGCCAGGGTGTATTAGGAGCGAACTCCTTGTCTTTAGTCGTCGACACTCAAGGTATCTATTATGATGCTACTCAGTCCTCTGATTTGGAGTTACTGCTTGCTCAGGATAACGAGCTATTAGCAGAGCAAAATTTGCTAGTACGCGCCCAACAACTGATTCAAGCGATCACGAGCCAACGTGTTTCCAAATACAATAATGCGCCCTTAGACACTCGGTCTTTAAATTTACCAACTGGTAAAAAGGTATTGGTTGTTGATCAAACAGCCGGGGATATGTCGCTCAAATATGGTTTAGTGCAGGCTCAAAGTGCCGAGCAGATGCTGGCGACGGCTATAGCAGAACACCCAGATGCACAGATTCTACTAAAAACCCATCCCGATGTGCTAGCAGGCAAAAAGCAAGGCTGCTTTCCCGCTAATTTCCAGCATCCACGGGTGCATTGGGTCAGCCAAGCCATCAATCCTTTAAGTTTATTAGCTGAGGTGGAGCAGGTTTATGTACTGACTTCTCAGCTTGGTTTTGAAGCTTTAATGATGGGTAAAAAAGTCAGCTGTTTTGGAGTGCCTTTTTATGCGGGTTGGGGGTTAACCGATGACCGAGCTGAGCCGAGCCTAGCTGTGTTTCAGCGCCGCCGACAGAAGCGTTCAGTGGCGGAGGTCTTTGCAGCGGCCTATTTGCTTTATTCCCGTTATATCGACCCTGAACGTGGTACGCGCTGTGAACTAGAACGGGTTGTTGAGTATATTGCGCTGCAAAATTATTATTCCACCCTAAATACAGGGAATTTATATTGTTTTGGCTTTAGTTTTTGGAAGCAAAATTACATTAAACGTTTTTTGTATGCTTCGGGTAATCGCTTACATTTTGTTTGGAAAAAACAGCTGGCCTTAAAGCAAGGATTTAATAAAAACTCACAGTTGGCTGTTTGGGGTGAGCGCGCTATCGGTCAAGTGACCGAGCTAGCAGTAGAGTTTAAAGCACCGATCTGGCGGGTTGAAGATGGTTTTATTCGTTCAGTTGGTTTAGGCTCAGATTATACACCACCCTTATCCTTAGTAGTGGATCAGCGCGGGATCTATTATGACCCAAGTCAAGCCAGTGACCTAGAACACTACCTACAAAATAGTAGTTTTCCACCTAAATTGTTAGAACGTGCGTCCGTTTTACGCAACAGACTGTTGCAAAATCGACTCAGCAAGTACAATCTGGGAATAGAGCCGGTTGTAGATGTAATTAAGGCAGCTAAAGGTCAGCTTATTATCTTAGTGCCAGGTCAAGTTGAGGATGATGTCTCGATTCGCAAGGGTTGTTTGGATATTGCTGATAATACTGCCTTATTAAAAGCAGTCCGAGCAGCCAGACCAGAAGCCTATGTAATCTATAAGCCGCATCCTGATGTAGTTAGTGGTAATCGTAAGGGTAAAATTGATACGGCTATTCTTAAAGAATACAGTGATTTAGTGCTTGAAGATGCTAGTATTCCCGACTGCTTAGATGCGGTTGATGAAGTGCATACCATGACTTCCTTAGTGGGATTTGAGGGGCTGCTACGTGGTAAGCAAGTTGCCTGTTATGGTTTGCCCTTTTATGCGGGTTGGGGTTTAACAACGGATCGGCATAGCGTTGTTCGACGCAGTCGGCGCTTAAATTTAGATGAATTAGTCGCTGCTACCTTAATTTTGTATCCGCGCTACATCAATTGGCGAACAGGGGCCTTCACCACGCCTGAGTATGCTGTTGAATTATTGCACCGCCAATTGCGAGCACAGGGCGGGAAACAGAAAAATAAAGTGAATTGGTTATATCGCCAAGCGCGAAAAATGGTGCATGTTTATAACGGAGTTTTCAAGTTCAGGTATTAACCCTGTAGAATGCGCCGTTGGCTTATCCTTCTGAATTTTTAGACTGTGACGACTGTGAGTAATAAAAAGACGACTACTTCACCAACCTGCATGCATGAAAAAATAGCAATTGTAGGTGTAGCTTGCCGCTTACCGGGGGGCATTACATCTTTAGATGACTATTGGCGGGTCTTAAGTCAAGGGCAAGATGTTGTCACAGAAATTAGCAATGAGCGCTTTGGCACGGAGTTTTTCCAACATCCTAACCGTAAAGTAGCCGGTAAAAGTGTCAGTTTTTCTGCGGGTGTTTTGGACGATGTTGAACATTTCGATGCCGCTTTTTTCGGAATTTCGCCTCGTGAAGCGGAGCAAATGGATCCGCAACAGCGTTTGCTGTTGGAGCTGGCTTGGGAGGCTTTAGAGAATGGTGGTCAAGTTCCTGATCGACTAGCAGGCTCGGATTGCGCTGTTTATGTCGGGATTGCGAGTACTGATTATTTAAATCGGCGTGTCGATGATCCCGCTTCAATGGATGCTTACACAATGACGGGTAATACCGCCAGTATCGCCTCCAATCGTATTTCCTATATTTTTGATCTACACGGCCCCAGTGTCTCGGTTGATACCGCTTGTTCGTCTTCCTTAGTTGCAGTTCATCAAGCTTGCCAAGCCATTCGTAGTGGCGAGGCCAGTATGGCGATTGCCGGCGGCGTGAATATGCTGCTGCACCCGTTTGCTTTTGTTGGTTTTTCGCAAGCTTCAATGCTATCAGCACGCGGGCGCTGCCGTACCTTTGATGCCAGTGGTGATGGCTATGTGCGTGCAGAAGGTGCTGCCGTTTTATTCTTAAAGCCTCTAGTGCAAGCCGAAGCCGATGGTGATCCGATTCATGCGATCATTGTCAGTTCTGGCATTAACGCCGATGGCAAAACCAATGGCATTACCGTACCGAGCTATAATCAGCAAGGTAAATTATTGCGCAAAGTGTATGGCGCTGCAGACATTGATGTTAATGACTTAGTCTATTTAGAGGCGCACGGCACGGGCACTTCCATTGGTGATCCGATTGAAACTCGTGCGATTGGCGAAGTCTTAGGCCAAGCGCGGGATGCGAATAATCCACTGTTAATCGGTTCGGCAAAAAGTAATCTAGGCCACTTAGAAACTGCTTCAGGGATGGCCGGCTTACTCAAAGCGGTATTGACCCTCGAAAAGCAAGCTTTACCGCCTTCAATTCATGTCGAAACCTTCAATCCAAAGATTGATTTTGAGGGTTTGAATTTAAAAGTTGTCACTCAACTCACTCCCTTAAAAGCAACTGAGCGCCGCCAATTAGTGGGTGTGAATTCATTTGGCTTTGGGGGCGCGAATGCGCATGTGTTGATTGAGTCTTATCGCCCTGCGTTAGTGCAAGTCGTCGGTGAAATTAAGCCAACCGATAACTTACCGCCGCTGTTGTTTTCCGCGCGTAGTGATGCCGCACTGAAAGCAATGGCTGCTCAATATGCTGAGCTGCTGGCGGATGAGGCAAGCTATCAAGATTTAGCGTGGAACTTAGCTCAGCATAGAGCGCATTTGCCGCAAGGTTTGGCAGTCACCGCGAATAGTCGCGCTGAAGCTCTGAGTACTCTGCAACAATACGCTGAGGGCAAAAAGAATTTAGAGCCTTTAGTCGATGGGCGCTTATTAGAAAAACAGACTCCGCTCACTTTAGTCTTTTCTGGCAATGGCTCGCAATGGCAGGGTATGGGGCTGGTGCTGTTTGAGTATGATGCTGTTTTTCGGGCGGCAATCGAAGAGGTGGAGCAGCTGTTAACACCTTATGTAGATTACTCCTTAATCGCTGAATTTAAAGCCAGCACCGAGCAGTCGCGCTTACATCTAACCGAAATTGCCCAGCCTTTATTATTCGCATTGCAAGTCGGTTTGGTGCGGGTCATTCAGGCGCAAGGTATCAAAATTCATGCGACCTTGGGGCATAGCGTTGGTGAGGTCGCAGCCGCCTGGGCGGCAGGTGCTTTGTCTTTAGAGCAGGCTGTGCGGGTTATTTACGAGCGTAGTCATGCTCAAGGTAAAACCCGTGGCCAAGGCCGAATGGCTGCTGCTAGCTTAGGTCTAGCTGCCATGCAAGCCAAGTTAAATGCTTTAGATCTGCAAGAGCGCGTTGAAATTGCCGGTAGCAATAGCCCGAATGGAGTCACTCTATCGGCGAGTTTAGCTGACCTTGAAGTACTTAAGGCAGTGTTTGAGCAGGATAAGGTGTTCTTCCGTATTCTGGATTTAGATTACGCTTTCCACAGTCATTGGATGGATAGCACCCAAGCGGATCTTTTAACGGCTTTAGGCGATTTGCAGCCACTGAATGCTGATTCAGGGATACAGTTTGTTTCGACCGTGTATGGCCGCGTGATGGCAGGTTCTGAATTAAGCGCTGATTATTGGTGGCAGAATATTCGCCAGCCGGTTGATTTTGAAGCAGGCATGAATGTACTGCTGGATCAAGGCGCCAAGGTTTTCCTCGAAATAGGCCCGCATCCTATTTTGCGCAGTTATATCAATGAATGTATGGCGGCCAAAGCGGTTGAAGGCATGAGCTTGGTTAGCGACCAACGCCATGCTGAAACAGCTTACACCGCTAAGCGAGCGGCTTACCGTGCTTGGTTAGCGGGTTGTGCAATTGACTTAAACAGGCTATTTCCGCAGGGCGGGAATTTCATGCAGTTGCCGAATTATCCGTGGCAGCGTGAGCGTTATTGGTATCCCCTAACCAATGAAGGCCAGAATTTAGTCAACCGTCAACGTATCCATCCCTTATTAGGTTATCGTCTCAAGGATGCTGAAGCGACTTGGGAAAACCAGCTAGATGCTGCCAAACTCCCTTATTTAGCCGATCACATTGTTGATGGGGCGGTGATTGTGCCTGCTTCTGCTTATGTGGAAATGGCTTTGGCTGCGTCTGCGCAATGGCAAGAGCACGGCAGCTACACCTTAGAAAACTTTGAAATCCATGCGCCTATCATGCTGGAAGACGGTGCGACTAAGGTCGTGCGTTTAACTCTTAATACTAGCGATGGCAGTTTCACTATTAGTAGCCGTGATCGCTTGAGTGATACTGCCTGGACGGTGAATGTGGTTGGGCGTTTAACCGGTGCGGTGTTAAAAGACTCGCTTGAGGTCGCTAAATTAGATCCAAGCTTAAAAAGCCAAACTGCCATTAGTGCTGCAGAGCATTATCAGTTCACTGAGGCAGTCGGCTTAACTTATTTAACGGCTTTTCAAGGTGTGCAGCAAGTTTGGGTTAAAGACCAAATGGCGCTGGCTGAGTTAAAGATTCCAGAGAAAATCGAAACAGGCTTTGCTCAGCATTTGTTGCATCCGGCTTTGCTTGATGCAGGTTTCCAAGTACTGGTTGATCTGTTCCGCGACGCTATTCAACAAGGCCAGTTTGCGGCTTTGATTCCGATTCAAATCGCCAAACTTAATCTGTTCCACAGTGCTGCGCGCATTCATGCTTTACAAATTAAGCTGAAAAAGCAAAGTCCACGTTCGGTACTAGCTGATTTTGTCTTATGGGATGAGCAAGGTACGGTCGTTGCAGAGTTGCTTAATTGCCGTTTTCGTGCAGTACAATTTGCGCGGGTGCGTAAAACCGAGCCTGAGCTGTATGAGTTTATTAAAGTTCCGAAGCCCTTAGTGACGGGTTTTGAACTAGCGCCTGCTATTAATTTTAAAAGCTTAATTCAAGCTGCCGAGCAGGCTTTAGACGCTCAAGAAGGTAATTTGCAGCGCCAAAAGCATTTTACCCAGATTGCACCGCTGTTTGAGGTATTGGCAACCGCCTTCGCTTGGGAAGCTTTGCAGGGTTTATTTACCGATTATTCTGAACCAGTTTCACTTCAAGATTTACAGGCTGAACATGCGATTGTGGATGAGCAATTGGCTTTGCTACAACGCTTACTGCATCTATTGGAAGAAGATGGCTTGGCGGAGCAAATAGAGGGTCGCTGGCAGCTGGCCGATGCTGCTGATTTACCCACTGCGCAGGATATCTGGCTAGCCATTTTAGGTGATTCGCCTGCGCATGTGCCTGAATTAGTCTTATTAGGCCGTTGTGGTGAGTATTTATTAGCCGTCTTACAAGGTAAACTTGATCCAAGTAGTTTATTACAGCCTGCCAAAAGCAGTAGCTATGAACACTGGCTAGATAGTTCACCCAGTTTCCGTGCCAGTAATTTAGCGTTGACCGCGATGATGAAGCAGTTAGCGGCTGAGTGGCCCACTCATCAGCGTTTGCGGATTTTAGAGTTAGCGGGTGATCGTGCTGCTTTAACCCAATTATTGCTGCCAGCTTTGCCTATGGAACAGGTTGATTATCTGTTCTCTGATGCTGATGCGACTAAAACTGCTCAAGCCAGCGAAGCGTTTGCAAGTTTTGTCGGCTTCTCAACAGCAGTATTCACAGCTGATTTTACCAACGAACAAGCGCAGGCTTTAGTGCAAGCTGGTAAGTTCGATGTGGTGATTAGTGCACAGCCGTTAGAGAATTGGGGCGACCTTGATCAATTCTTGCCGCGGCTACAGCAAGTTACCAAATCGAATGCATTAGTGCTGTTCGCTCAGGCTCAAGCCAGCCGCTTCTTAGATTTAACCCAAGGTTTAAATCCAAGCTGGTGGCTGCCTGTTGAGGATGAAAGTGGTCATCATTTTGTCTCACGCTTACACACCGCTCAAGAATGGCAAGGCTTATTGGCTAAGCATCGCTTTGAGCAGTCGACTATTAATTTCGAGCCGAGTGATCAAGAAAATGAAGCGGGCAGCTTTATTGTGGTGGCTCAGGTCAAGCATGAGATTGCTGCTTATAAGCCGACGGTTGCTAGCCAATCATGGCTGATCCTAGCGGATGAGCTGGGTTATTCGGCAGATTTAGCGAATACGCTCCAAGATACTTTGTTGAGTTATGCGCAACAGGTCACTATTCAAACCGAGTTTTCTTTGGACAGCGATGTTGAGCATATTATTCATTTACAAGGTTTATGTTTTGCTGAGCCAGCCGACTTAATGGCTCTGCAAGAGCAGCGCTGTATTAGCACCTTGGGTTTGGTGCAAGCTTTAGATAAAGCCGCAAAATCGACTCAGCTTTGGCTAGTTACTGCGGGAGCTATCGAGGTTGCACATCCCGCTCAAGCACCACTTTGGGGGTTAGGGCGAGTGTTGATGAATGAGCATCCTGACTTAAATGTTAAGCTCATCGACCTACAAAACAGCCCTTCACCTGCAGAAGCGGCCAAGCTGTTAATTCAAGAATACTTATTCCCTGATGCTGAAGATGAAGTGCTGATTTCAGCAACCCAGCGACAAGCTTTGCGTTTACATAAGACCTCTTTAAGTTCCAAGGAAGTTCAGCCGCAAAATCCTCCAGTGGCTTTAGATTTCACTTCACCCGGTTTACTAAAGCACCTGTATTGGCGTGCTTTGCCTGAGCAAGCTTTGCAAGCGGATGAAATTGAAATTCTGCCGAAAGCCACTGGCTTGAATTTCCGCGATGTGATGTATGCGATGGGTTTGCTCTCGGATGAGGCTGTAGAAAATGGCTTTGCGGGCGCGTCTTTAGGAATGGAGCTAGCTGGCACGGTGACACGGGTTGGGACGAAGGTGGCTGATTTTAAGGTAGGCGATGCGGTGATTGGTTTTGCGCCTGCTTGCTTTAGTACCCGCGTGATTACACGTACCACGGCTGTCGCGCATAAACCGTTAGCTTGGAACGATGAAGAAGCCGCGACTGTCCCGACGACTTTCTTCACGGTTTATTATGCTTTGCAGCATTTAGCCCAACTTGAACCGGGTGAGCGCATTTTAATTCATGGAGCTTCTGGCGGGGTTGGCTTAGCCGCGATTCAATACGCACGTTATCGCGGAGCAGAAATCTTTGCCACTGCGGGTACGGATGAAAAGCGTGACTTTGTGCGCCTAATGGGTGCAGATCATGTGTTGGATTCGCGCAGCCTCAAATTTGCTGAAGATGTGCTGCGTCTGAGCCAAGGGCAGGGCGTGGATGTGGTGTTGAACTCGATTTCTGGTGAAGCGATTAATCGTAATCTGAGTATTTTGCGTCCGTTTGGTCGCTTCTTGGAGTTGGGTAAACGCGATTTCTATGAAAATAGCAAAATCGGTTTACGTCCGTTCCGTAATAATATTTCCTATTTTGGAATTGATGCTGACCAGTTATTAGTAGAGCGCCCACAATTAGCCGGGCGTTTATTCCAAGAGATGATGGGCTTATTCCAAGTAGGGGTGTTGCGACCTTTACCGCACCGCGTCTTCCCAGCGCAACGCATTCAAGAAGCTTTCCGCTATATGCAGCAGTCACGGCAAATTGGCAAAGTGATTGTATCATTTGAAGGTGAACAGCTAAAACCGACTTTCCCTAGTAAAGTTCAGACGAATTTGAAGCTGGATACAGGGGCTAGTTATCTAGTCACAGGTGGTTTGAGTGGTTTTGGCCTGAAGACTGCTGCTTGGTTGGCTGACAAGGGTGCGAGTACTTTAGTTCTGCTTAGCCGTAGTGGCGAAGCGCCTGCAGACGACCAAGCCGATTTACAAAAACTCCAAGATCAGGGCATTAAGGTCGTTACTTATGCCTGTGATGTGACGGACAAAGCGGCGCTCGCTAAGGTCTTAGCGGATATTCAAACCCAGCTGCCACCCTTACAGGGAGTTATTCACGCTGCTATGGTGTTGGATGATGTAATCGTGCGTAATATGAGTGCTGATAGCTTCCGTAAAGTGCTAGCGCCGAAGATGCTGGGTGCGTGGAATCTACATGAGTTAACTGAAGATTTGCCTTTAGATTTCTTTGTATTGTACTCCTCTATCACGACCTCTTTGGGAAATCCTGGGCAAGCGAATTATGTAGCGGCTAATCTCTTTTTAGAATCGTTGGCTCAATATCGGCGTGAACAGGGTTTAGCCGCCAGTTTCGCTGGCTGGGGACCGATTGCCGATGCGGGCTATTTGACGCGCAATGAAACAGTGAAGGATGCACTACAAAGCCGTTTAGGTGGCGCTGCGATTACGACCGCACAGGCTTTAACCGTGTTAGAGCAGTTATTGCAAGCTGAGCAAACCGGTGTAGCGGTTGTTAATTGGGATTGGAGTGCATTGCAGCGCGTGATGCCCAATGCACGCTCAGCCAAATTTAGTGAATTGCAAGGTTCGATAGCGGCGGGTGATGAAGGTGACCAAGCTAAGGATATTCACGAGTTAATTGCTGGTTTAAGTCCTGAGGCCACTCATCAACTGATTGCCGAAATGTTATTGGCGGAAGTCGGACATATTTTGCGTTTGCCAGCCGATAAGCTCTCGGCGGATAAGTCAGTATTTGATTTGGGCATGGATTCTTTAATGGGGATGGAATTAGTGCTCGCGATTGAGGAGCGTTTTAAAGTACGCTTACCGGTGATGGCTTTGACTGAGGGTGCTACGGTGAGTCGCATTGCTGAGAAGATCGTTGCACATTTGCATCCGCAAGAGTCGGCAGCTGCGCCGACTGAGCAAGAGTTGAAACAACAAACGATAGCAGCGGTAGTAAAAAAACATGGCTCAGAGATGACAGACGCTGAGTTAGCACAATTAGCTGCCAATTTATCGGCAGAAGAGGCGAGGAATTAAGCCATGACAGGTCGGAATTTATTTGGTCTGAGCGATCAGATTAAAGAACGGCTAGCCAATGAGATGCTAGAGCGTCACCGAAAGAAACTCGATAAAATTGCTCAAGAAGGCTATCCGAATAAAAAGAAGCTGTTCCGCCGTGATGAAATTCCAGAAGCCTTTTATCGCTTTGATCAGATGCCTGGTTACCAGCAAATCCGTGTAATTGAGCAGGGTGGCAAGCAATTAGGTATAGATAGCCCGTTTTTCAAAACCCATGATCAAGTAGCGCGCTCTACAACCTTCATTGAAGGCAAAGAGTATATTAATTTTGCCAGCTACAATTATTTAGACTTGTGTGGGCATCCTGCTGTTAATCAAGCCGCAGTGGATGCGATTCAGCGCTATGGTACTTCAGCTTCGGCGAGCCGGATGGTGTCAGGTGAGCGTGCTGTTCAGCAAGAGCTGGAAAAAGGCTTAGCCGATCTGTATGAGGTTGATGATTGCGTCGCCTTTGTCAGTGGGCATGCGACTAATGTCACGACAATTGGTTATTTGTTTGGGCCACGTGACCTGATTTTGCATGATTCGCTGATTCATAATAGTGCTGTGCAAGGTGCGCAGCTTTCTGGTGCTAAGCGCATTCCTTTCCCACATAACGATTGGCAAGCTGTCGATGAGATCCTGACGCAACAGCGTAAGGATTTTGAGCGTGTGCTGATTGTGGTGGAAGGCATCTATAGCATGGATGGTGACTTCCCGGATTTACCGCGCTTTATCGAGCTAAAACGTCGCCACAAAGCTTTCTTGATGGTTGATGAGGCACATTCCTTAGGTATTATGGGTGCAACCGGGCGCGGTATTCGTGAGCACTTTGGCGTTGCAGGCAAAGATGTCGATATTTGGATGGGCACGCTCAGCAAAACCTTATCGGGTTGTGGTGGGTATATCGCGGGCGAAAAGGCCTTAGTGCATCACTTAAGAATTTCTGCTCCCGGATTCTTATATAGCGTAGGGATGTCTCCACCGTTAGCAGCCGCCTCAGCCGCCTCTTTAAACTTGATGTTAGCCGAGCCAGAACGTGTGCAAGGTTTGCAAGCCAATGGCCGCTTATTCTTAGAGCTCTGCAAAAAGCATCAAATTGATACCGGCTATAGCGCTGGTTTAGCGGTAGTTCCGGCGATTTTAGGCAGCTCTGCGCGTGCAGGTTTAGTTGCCAATCGGATGTTTGATCGCGGGATTAATGTGCAACCGATTTTCTATCCAGCGGTAGAAGAGGGGATGGCACGCTTACGCTTTTTCATTAGCACGAGCCATACAGCTGAGCAAATCCAATACACCGTGGAAACCTTAGCCGAAGTGATGGCGGCTAAAAAATAGTGACTGCAGCACGTCGAATTGTTTTTTGTACCTATCCCAGTGCTTATTCAGATTTAGTCTTGAATGAGCTGTTGGCAGCTCAAGCTATTGAGCTAGTCGGCGTGGTGAGTTCGACGCGCATTCTGAATAAAACCGATAGCAAATTTCGTGCAAGTATTCGCCAGATCCAGTTTTCTGGCTTGCGTTATGCGGCTTATCTATTTGCAGTTACTGATCTGTATCGTTTATTGCGTTGGGTTTTTCGGAAGCCTAGTTTCACGCAGCAGTTAATAGCCAAAAATATTCCTTGCTTGGCAACTGACGATATTAATTCAGTAGAATCTGTGGCCTTCTTAAAAGATTTGCAGCCAGATTTTTTCCTATCGGCGCACTTTAATCAGCTACTTAAATCCGAAGTATTAGCCATACCTAAACTGGCTTGTTTGAATATTCATCCGTCTTTATTGCCTGTTTTCAAAGGGGTCGACCCTGCTTTTTATGCATTGCTTCGACAGGCACGGGAAACTGGTGCAACGGTGCATCTTCAAGATGAGCAATTCGATCATGGGGCGATTTTAGAGCAGAGCAAATTAAGCATTCGCCCACAAGATAGTTTGTTCAGCTTAAACCTTAAGCTCTTTAAGCTGGGCGCGATTAGTGCTGTGAAGCAAATTCGTGAGGTGACGGCAGATACTCAAGGCAGCGCTCAAACGATGGCAGGGCGCTACGATTCATGGCCCAATCCGGCTGATACTAAGCAGTTTCATCAACAGCGTCGCTATTTTCGCTGGCGCGAATACCTAGCTTTTATTCGTTACACACATACCCGCTAAATTTAGTAACTCAACACCTAAGCTTTCAATCGCTAAGTCTTTAGATTTAGCAGACATAAGTGTGCTTTGGTTACTCCAAATTAGATAATCACTGCGCCCATCTTGAAAGTTCAATTCTTTATATATATTCGGCATGCTCGGTACGTGATCACCATACCAGCACAATAAACTTTCTGTTGAGCTATTTTTTAAGTAGTCAGTCAAGTTAGCGAGCATTTGATCAGCATTTTTTAAATGTTTTAAGTAAATAGTCAGGTCGTGATGTTGTTTAGGTGGCTCTGCTTGGTAGAGCTGCTCTAAGTTAGTTTGCTCATAAGTTTCTAAGTGTAGTGGGCCATGATTTTCCATGGTTATTGCAAAAATAAATAGCGGCTTTGCATCGACTCGTTTAGCCAGTACCTCTTGAATTTTAAGCGCTACAGCGTGGTCACTGATATAAGGGCCAGCTGTCTGTGTGGTGTCAAATTCATTAATGTCAATAAATTCATCAAAGCCTAATAAAGGGAAAACTTTATTTCTTTTGAAAAAAATTGAGTGATTAGGGTGAATGCAAATACAGTGATAGCCCAAGTTTTTAAAAAAACTAGCAATACTAGGCGATTCCTCTTTTTGTAGGAACTGATAAGGATTAAAGCGATAGTGCTTTAGTTTATGATTATCAAGGCCACTTAAAAATGCATATTCGGTGCGTAAGGTATTAGCACCCCAAGCAGGTACAATTAACTTGCCACTCTGTAGAGAGGTATTCTTAATAAAATCAAAATTTTGTAGCACACTAGCACTGATGGATGCAGTCAAAGAGCGAGCATCAAAAAAAGATTCGCTTTGAATGGCGATAATATCAGGCTTGGCTGCTAAATCTGAAGCTGGTCGCGTATAAGCTGATTCCAATCTAATAGTAGATTGAAGTTCTTGTAGGTTTTTTAGTTGCTTAGCTTGTTGATAGTAAATAAGTAAGCTATTAAAAAAACCTAAGCTTCTCATATCGACTTTAGGATCAAGGCTTAAGTTAATATTTGCTGAGATTTTGCAGGTCAAGTTTGCTGAGGCTATCAGGGCAACGACTAAAATCAAGCTAAAGCTTAATCTAGTAATATTTAAAACTGGCTCTAAGATGGCTGCGGTATAAAGTAAAGCTAAACCAATCAGAATAGCAGTAATCGTCAGCGGCAAATTTAGAAAGGGTAAGAACAGGCGCGGGTGAGTAAAAACCTGTAAATAAAGATAAATATCAGAAAAAACTAACGGCTCTGCTAAGGCTTTGTATTTAGCTTGATTCACCACTAAAAATACCGCACATACAGCTAAGCTGATAATGCCTGCTAGAAACGGTCGATAGCTGACGAGTAGCGCACTGCTAAATACAATTGTTACTAAGGTAGTTTGCATGAGCCAAAGTTTTAGCGATCTTTGGGCAGGGCGTAATTCGCTTGCGATCAAATAGGTTTGGGCTTGCTGAACTAAAAGCCAAGTTAGTCCATACGCAAGCAACAGGGCTAGCATTAGGTTTAACGGGCTTTTCTGGGTGAGCGCGGGCGATTATACCCAAACAATCCCAAGAAATAAGAGGCTAAAGGAAAGGGTAGTACTGATACAAACCACATCCCCCAAGTAAGAGGAAAAGGGAAGGCAATCACCGCTTTATTACGTTCTAAACCTTTAGCAATAATAAGAGCAGCTTGTTCGGGAGAAATCATGCTAGGGCGTGTGCTTGGGAATTGATCGCTTAAATCCGTTTTCACGAAACCAGGGCAGATCACATTAACTTGTATGCCTTCTGGAGCCAGCCAACCGCGTAAGGATTCGCCCCACGCTTTTATGGCTGCTTTGCTGGCGCAATAAGCCGGTGTAATAGGCATGCCCCGCCAAGCCGCTAAAGAGCTGACAATCGCAAGCTGCCCGCGTTTGCGAGCGCGCATGCGTTCAATCAAGGGGTGTAAGGTATAAATCACCCCATAGAGATTGGTATCTAGCACTCGTTCAATATCGGCTAGTGTTTCACCTGAGCCTTGCTTGCTCAGCATGTTAGTTACACCTGCATTCGCAATGGCTAAATCAATTGGGTATTGAGTATCAAATTGATCTAACCACTCTTTCAGGGCTTGTTTATCAGTTACATCCAAGCTGACGGTATGTACTGTAGCACCTAGTGAGGTGCAGGTTTCGCTAATGTGTTCTAAGCGGCTTGGGTCGCGGCCAATTAAAGCTAAGCGTATATCAGGCGCTGCATAATAGTGAGCGAGCGCTGCACCTAAGCCATTACTAGCGCCAGTGATGAGAATAGTACATGCCATCAATACTTAACGCTCTTTATACAGATAGCTAGCTTCAGGTAGTTTGCCGCCGTAAATGATCTTGGCAGGTGCTAAGGTAGTTGGTACTGGTTTAAGCGTAGGCACAGTCGCGGTCTTAGGTATTTGCGGTGTAATTTGCATGGCTTCTAAACTGCCTGCAATAGCTAGCTTAATGCCTTTACGTGAGTAGAAGTCACCATTAATTTGGGTGTCTTGAATAATGCGCTGGCGGAAACAGCTAAATAAGGTTTGATCAGCAGCTTGCCCCTCATGCCAGAAACGATCCAAGCCCTCTTGAAAGGTCAAACCAGGGATATCAAAAAGCGCAGTGCCCAAAGCAATCGTTGGCGAACCATGATGCAGGGCAGAAGTACCTGTCGTGCTATTCACGAGGACAGTACCTTTAGTGTGGTGTAGCAAAGTTGGCAAATGTCCAGTTTCTAGGAAAATAACCCGACTACCGATACCCAAAGTTTTGGCAGCTTGCTTAACTTCTTTATAGTGATTCAGCAGACCCGTATCCAAAGGATGATTTTTAATAACTAGTGTGCTATCAGCAGGTGCATACTTGGCAAATGAACTCATTACATCCAGCATCATTTGCTGCACATTGGTAAACGGTGAGTGCACGCGAATTTGCGCATCTGAGTCTAGTTGCAGCGGCAAGATGTAATAAGGTTGCCCAGAATCGACTAGGCGCTGAATTTTGATTTTTTCTAAACGTTCGCGCCAAATTTTGTTATTGGGCAGGCGCTTAGCCCAACCTAAATATTCACGATAGGCTTTAAAAGGTCGGTGGGTATGGTAATGTGGATAATTAAGGCTGAATGCGGCATTGGCAAGACGATAACAAATGTCATGCCAAGCGCGTGGCAGAAAACTTTTACCAATTTGAGTAGCTAGTTTTGTGTTCGCATCGGGAGCGGCAGTTAGCCAAAATTCGGGTTCTTTTCTCAATAATTGTGAGTAGCCATTAACGCCATTTTGTTCTAAGGTAATCCAGTCGGGGCGGAAGTAGCCTTCTTCGTAGACATGAACAGTCAAACCCAATCGTTTGAGTAGTGGAATCGCTTGGCAATGAACAGGACGAGTATCACCAAAAACAATGACATCAGTGAAACGATGTTGTTGATGTTTTTCTTCAAGCCAATTAGGTAGTTGTTCTAAAGGAGCATTGAAGCGCCAAACATTTTTTCGACTACTAAACCAACTATCGCCGCCACAAAAATTTACCCTAAATACTTCGTATCCATTTTCTTGAATCGCTTCCCCTAGTTTACGAAAAAAAGGAGTGGCGACACCCTGTAAGAAAAGAAATTTTCTGGATGTCATTATGTATTTTTAGGCATCAATAGTTGTCTTAGGTGATACGAGTATAGGTTATGGGTGTATTAAAGATCAACTTTTGTAGCATATTAGCCACAAAAACCTCCTTAGGCGGCGAGTAATTTTGCTGGAGAAATAGCCAATTTAGTTTGCTTATGGAGGATTTCTAACAAGATAATGGCGCGTTCTTCACCATCATAGCTCATAAAGACACCGCTCAAGCCGCGAAATGGCCCTTCTGTCAAGGTTACGGTGTCGCCTTGGTGGAAGCGATCTAAATCGATAGCGCGTTCACCTAAAGCTAGTTCTTGGTTCTTGAGGTTAAGAATTAAGTCGCTTGGAACAATGGCAGGCTGCATTCCAAAACGTACAAACTGGCTGACTCCTTTAGTGGAGCGAATAGGCGCCCAGTTGTCAGTCAATTCATTAAGGGCAATAAATAAGTAACGAGGGAATAAAGACTCCGTCTTTTTAACCAGTTTGCCACGTTGTTTACGTAAGCGCTGTGCAAGCGGGCGATAAACCTCGTAACCTTGCTTGCCGAGCTCTATTTCTGCCAGTTCATCTTTAAAGGGTTTACTAGTCAGCAGATACCACTGACGTTCGATGGTGGTAGTGAGAGGCATCATCAAAGCTTACCGGGAGATTAATTGTTTTTAGGTTAAGACGCTCAAGCCATGTAGTCAATTGCTTTTTTTTGTAATTAGTTTACAAAGTGCTCCTACGCTAATAAGTGGGTGAATGTTTGAAGTAAAGCATGTAGGTTTTTATAAGTACCTAGCAATAGTCAGTCATAAAACAGGAGTACTAAGCCTAATGGATGCAACCATTTTGCTAGCGGCAGAAGGGCTGTCGCGTTATTACAGCGACCAATGTGCAGTGGATAATCTTGATCTACAACTACAAAAAGGGGAAGTCTTGGGCTTATTGGGGCCGAATGGAGCCGGTAAGTCTACGACTATGCAAATGCTGACTGGAAATTTGGCGCCGACCACAGGCTCTATCCAAATTAATGGTATTGATTTGCTTGAAGATCCGCGCCAAGCCAAACGGCATATTGGTTATCTGCCTGAGCAACCACCTGTTTATCGTGATCTTACTGTAAATGAGTATTTAGAGTATTGCGCCAAGCTGCATGGTTTACGTGGAGCAACACGGACTCAAGCTATCCATTTTGCGCGCGAACGTTGCAGTTTGAATGAGGTGCAACACCGCCTGATTGCTAATCTATCTAAAGGCTATAAGCAGCGCGTCGGTATTGCTCAAGCTATTTTACATAGCCCCGTGGTAGTGATTTTAGATGAGCCAACCGTTGGTTTGGATCCCTTACAGATTCGGGAAATTCGCAAACTGATTCGTGAGTTGGGTCAAGAGCATAGTGTGATTCTATCCACACATATTCTACCCGAGGTACAAGCCGTCTGTGATCGAGTGCAAATCTTGAATCGGGGACGCACGGTATTTAATGATTCCCTTACCGGGGTTGCCTCATTAGAAAAAGTGTTTTTTGAGTTGGTTTATCAAGAAGACCCCGCCTTAGCAGATGAGGAGGCAGAAGTATGAGTATGATCTGGACAATCGCCTCAACGGAGTTTCGCCGCTGGTTCAATTCGCCCTTAGCTTGGAGCATTTTGGCGGTAGTGCAATTTATCTTGGCATGGATTTTTCTGCTAGGTTTGAATGAGTATGTAACTCAAATCCAACCTGCCATGGCTGGGCGTGAGAATGCGCCAGGTTTAAGCGATTTAGTGGTATCAGCGCTGTATCTATGGGCAGGCATCATTATGTTGGCAGTGATGCCTGTATTGACGATGCGCTTGTTTGCAGAAGAGCGCATGAATCAAACTTTACCTTTGCTTACTACGGCACCTATTTCGATCACGCAAATTGTCTTAGGCAAATACTTTGGTTTGCTGCTGCTGATCATAATTATGATTGGTATGCTGACCTTAATGCCTATGTCTTTATCTTTGGGCACTGATTTGGATTGGGGCAAGTTGGCAGCCGCTATTTTGGGTTTATTTTTATTATTAGCCTCCTTTGCAGCTGTAGGCTTGTTTTTATCCTCTTTGACCCGCCAACCTATTATTGCAGCGGTGAGCACTTTCGGCTTACTACTGTTTTTGATGGTTCTATATATTTCTGGAACCTCACAAGGTTCTGGTAGCCAACTGTTTATTTACCTGTCGCACTTTGGTCACTTCTTATCTTTCTTGGAGGGCTTATTCGATAGTAGTGATTTGGTTTATTACCTGCTGTTTATAGTCAGTTTTTTACTCCTTACTATCCGTAAGTTAGATAATGAGCGCTTGCAAAGGTAAACCCGATGAAAATGACTAAAGGCTTGCATCGCTCGATTGGGGTGCAGAATGCGATTTTCTATACTTTATTCTTTGTTGCGATTGGTTTAGTGGCTTTTTTGAGCCGTGAATTTCATTTTCAATCCGATTGGACTTATGGCAATCGTAATAGCTTGTCGGATGCGACCCGCAGCTTGCTTGAAAGAACCACTGAACCCTTAAAGTTCGTCGCTTATGTACCGGAAGATGCCATGCTCCAAGAGCAGCTCCGGAAGTTGGTAGCGAAATATCAGCGGGTGAAGCCTGATATTAAATTAGAGTTTGTGAATCCTGATCTGGATCCGGTGCGTGCTAAACAAGACGGGATTCAGTACGCAGGGCAAATGGCGATTTATCTGGGTGAGCGCAGTGAAGTCGTGGAGCAAACCACAGAGTCAGTCATTGCCAATGCGATTCAACGCATGAGCCGTGGTGCAGAGCGCTTAGTGGTGTTCTTAGAAGGACATGAGGAGCGTAATCCCCTTTCAGATAATTCTAATGGTTTGTCTCAATTTCTCACTAGCTTGGAACGCAGTGGGTTTAAGGTGCAGCCACATAGCTTGGTACGTGCTCAGTCAATTCCACAAAATGCCCGCTTTTTAGTGATTGCTTCGCCACAAAAAGATTTGTTACCCGGCGAAGTGGAAATCATTAAAAAATACCTAGAGCAGGGCGGCAATTTGCTATGGCTACAAGATCCGGGTGGTTTGCATGGTTTAAAACCGATTGCTGATTTGCTGGGCTTGAAAATTAGTGAAGGTACGGTGCTGGATGCGAATGAGCAATTGCATGCAGTATTAGGGGTGAGCCATCCCGCAATAGTGCCGGTCGTCGATTATGGAAAATCGCCGATTGTTGAAAAGTTTACCGGTTCGCAAAGCTTATTCCCGTTCTCAACGATGGTGGAGCGTCATCCGGTTGCAGATAAGAATGCTTTAGTTTGGCAAACGGAAGAATTGCTAACCACTCTCCCAAATAGTTGGTTGGAAACGGCTGCGATTGATGGTGCGGTGACTTATGAAGAGGATAAGGGGGATGTATTGGGGCCGATCTCGATTGGCTTCACCTTAACTCGTTTATTGGAGCAACCGGAAGCTGCACCAACAATAGAGGCTGCTAGTGCCAAACAAGAACGCCAACAGCGAGTGGTGGTGATTGGTGATAGCGACTTCTTAATCAATAGTTTTATTGGCCAAGGGATTAATCTTGATTTAGCTACCAATATCTTTAACTGGCTCAGTGATGATGACAACTTGCTCAATATTCAGGTCAATAGCGCACCAGATACTAATTTCAGCATGGGTGAAACTGGTAGCGTAGTATTGGCAAGTTTCTTTTTAATTTTATTACCACTGATTTTGGTTTTGCTAGGTACATTGATTTGGTTACGGCGGCGGAGACGATAAGTAATGGCTAGTTTATCCATGCGCCGCTTTGGGCTAAATGCTTTATTGTTAGTGATTGTTTTAGGTTTAGCCGGCTTAGTTGGGTGGCAACTTCAACAAAAAGAACAGCAAGCTGTGCCGCAGCGTTTGCTGGATCTGACCTTGGCCGATGTGACCTCTGTGCTAATCGAGCGTAAGACAGCTAGCGCAGTCGAAAAGATTGAGTTTAAACGTGAGGGTAATAATTGGAGTTTGCTACAGCCCGTTGTAGCCGAAGCTAATCCAATTAAGGTTCGCCAATTGTTTACTTTATTAGATGAGAAAGTTGAAGCCAGTTATTCAAGCGCTAATAAAGATTTAAAGCCCTATGGTTTAGATACTGGGGATTTAGCGGTGAGCTTTAATGGTAGTAAATTAGTATTAGGTTCGACCAATCCAGTATCTAATCATCGCTATATTTTGAATGGTCAACAAATTCAGCTGGTTAATGAAGCTGTTTATGGTTCACTAAAAGAAGCTTGGATTAACTTTATTGCCCTCAACATAGTCTCAGATCAACTGCAGTTAGCAAAGGTACAGTTGCCAGCAGGCTTTGACGATTCACCGCAGTTGGTTTCGGCTTGGAAACTTGCTGAGGCAGTACGGGTAAAGGCTTTTGATAGTACACAGGTTTTGCCAACTATGCAGAAAGTGAGGCTTGAAGGAGCTACAGAAACTAAAGAGCTGTTGGTCGTTAATCTAATAGACGAAATTGTCTTGGCAGATCCTACTAAGCAAATTGCCTATGTGTTGCCGATCTCTCAAGCGGCGCAGCTATTTCCGGCAAAAACAGGTTTAGAGCTTGCACCTAAATAGCTAGAACTCAGATTGTAAGTAAAGCTATTAGAACGTAAGATTTAAAGATATCTTTCAAAATACCCTGTTCAACTACAGTAACTTGTAACTTTTGTGTGTTCCGCTTACTTGAGGACTTGCGCTAAGTTGTACTAGTAATGGGGTCACAGCTGCGAAAAAAGGTAGTCAACATGAAAATTACCCAAGGTCTAGATATACCTATATCTGGGAAGCCAGAACAAAAAATCTATGATCACCCTAAGCCAGCCACTGTTGCTGTTGTAGGTCGTGATTTCCATGAGTTGAAGCCTGCCTTGCAAGTGAAAGAGGGTGACCTTGTCCAAGCAGGGCAAGTGCTATTCACGCACCGCAAGCATGCAGGGCTGAATTTTACCTCGCCTTGTGCAGGTACTGTAAAAGCCATCAATCGTGGTGAAAAGCGTGTGCTGATTTCTGTGGTTATCCAAGTAGCATCTGCTGATGAGGAGTTCATTGATTTTGGCGCGCATAGTCCAGAATCATTAGAAAACTTGGACGAGGATGTAATTCGTAAGGAACTCCAAGATTCAGGGCAATGGCTTGCTTTCCGCACCCGTCCTTATAGTTATGTGCCGGAAGTAGATGCTAAGCCTGCCGCTATTTTTGTTACTGCCATGGATACCCGCCCCTTAGCAGCAGACCCTAAACTCGTCTTAGCTGAGTATGCTGAAGCTTTCCAGCAGGGCTTAACTGTGCTGAGTCGTTTAGCACCAACCGTTTATGTCTGCCACGAAGCGGGCTTTGTTCCGCCTAAAGTACAGGCTGCCACTATTAAATATGAAGGCTTCGCTGGCGTACATCCTGCCGGTTTGCCCGGTACACATATTCATTTCTTAGAGCCTGTCAGTGAAACCCTTTCGGTTTGGCATCTGAATTACCAAGAGGTGATTGCGATTGGCAAGCTGTTCACGACTGGCAAGTTATTTGTTGAGCGCATTATTTCCTTAGCAGGGCCTGCGGTAAAAAAACCACGTTTGATTCGGACTCGCTTGGGCGCAAATACCGATAGCATCGTGAGTGGTGAGCTGATTGCGGAGCGCTATCGAGTGATTTCTGGCTCAGTGTTAGGGGGCAGTAAGGCTACCCAAGAGACTGCGTATTTAGGCCGCTATGATTTGCAAGTGTCAGCGATTGCTGAGCAGCAAGAACGCGTATTTTTACATTGGTTGAATCCGTGGCTCTCGCAATATTCAATGATGAAAGTGTTTTTCAAGCCAGGTTTGGATAAGCAGCAGTTTTCAATGACTAGTTCGCAAAATGGTAGTCATCGGGCGATGGTGCCACTCGGTAATTATGAGGCGGTGATGCCATTGGATATTCTGGCGACGCAGTTGCTGCGCTCGTTATTGATTCGCGACACAGTTATGGCTCAACAACTCGGTGCTTTAGAGTTGGATGAGGAGGATCTCGCGCTGTGTACTTTTGTTTGCCATAGCAAATACGAGTATGGCTCCGCCTTACGCGATTGCCTACGCATGCTGGAAAGAGGGGAATAAGTGATGATAAAAAATTTGCGTAAATGGCTCGATCAACGTGAACCTGATTTTCAGCCTGGCGGAAAATACGAAAAGTATTTTAGCTTGTATGAAATGGTGGATACCTTGCTGTATAGCCCACCGAATCGAACGACTAGCTCACCGCATGTACGTGATGCTTTGGATTTAAAACGGGTAATGGGTTATGTCTGGCTCGCCACTTTTCCGGTGATGTTTATGGCTTGCTATAATACGGGTTTGCAGGCGAATTTAGCACTGCAATCCATGGGCTTAGAGCAGGCTGAGGGTTGGCGCGGCTCGATTCAATGCTTATTTGGTTTTGATCCGAATAGTTTTTTTGATAATTTCTTTCATGGACTGCTTTATTTTCTACCGATTTACATGACTACTTTTATTGTCGGTGGTGCTGCTGAAGTGGTGTTTGCTTTGGTGCGCGGTCACGAAGTCAATGAAGGCTTCTTTGTTACTTCCATTCTTTACACACTGACTTTGCCACCCGGTACGCCTTTATGGATGGTGGCGATGGGGATTTTGTTTGGGGTCGTGATTGGTAAAGAGGTGTTTGGTGGCACCGGGAAAAATTTTATTAATCCCGCACTCGCTGGGCGTGCTTTCTTATTTTTTGCCTATCCAGCGTATATGTCGGGTGATACCGTTTGGGTCGCTGTGGATGGCCATTCAGGCGCTACGGCCTTATCCACAGGTGCCGCAAGTGGCATGGCGGGAATTTATGAAAGTGGTCTGACTTGGTGGGATGCTTTCATTGGTTTAGAGCCTGGCTCTATTGGCGAAACTTCAGCGCTAGCTATTTTCATTGGCGGTGCTTTCCTGCTTTATACCGGCATTGCTAGCTGGCGAATTGTGTCGGGTGTACTGTTCGGCATGATCATGACCACGATCTTGTTGAATACGATTGGCAGTGATACGAATCCGATGTTTGCCATGCCGTGGTGGTGGCATTTGGTACTCGGTGGTTTTGCTTTCGGCATGATGTTTATGGCGACTGATCCGGTCACCGCTGCACATACGAATGCCGGGCGTTGGTGGTTTGGCGTGTTGATTGGCTTCATGGTGATTATTATTCGCGTGGTTAACCCCGCTTTCCCAGAAGGCATGATGTTAGCCATTCTGTTTGGCAATATGTTCGCACCACTGATTGACTATATTGTGATGAAGGTCAATATCCAACGCCGCCTCAAGCGTCAAAAATCAAGTTCTGTGGAGGTGAAGGCATGAGCGCTATCAGTGACATCTTAGCTTTGCCCAATGACAGTAAGAAAAAAACTTATATTGTGGCCTTCGTTTTATGCTTAATTTGCTCGATTGCAGTGTCTTCAGCCGCAGTTATGCTGAAGCCTGTGCAGGACAAAAATAAGCAATTAGATAAGCAGCGTAATATTGTTGCCATCGCGAATTTAGCTCAGAAGGGCATGTCGGTCGATCAGGCTTTTGCACAAGTTGAAGCCAAAGTCGTCGATCTGCAAACGGGCGACTATGTTGATGCTATTGACGCAAAAACCTTTGATGCACGGGCTGCTGCGGTTGACCCAAAACAGAATCTAGTCCTGAGTAAAGATCAGGATTTAGCGTCCATCAAGCGTCGAGCTAAATACGCAACTGTTTACTTAGTCAAGGATGAGCAAGGTAAGCTACAAAAAGTGATTCTGCCTATTTCTGGCTACGGTTTATGGTCAACTTTGCATGGCTTTTTAGCTTTGCAAGGCGATGTGAATACTATTGTCGGCTTGGGTTTTTATGAGCATGCCGAAACACCCGGTTTAGGTGGCGAGGTGGATAATCCTGATTGGAAGGCTCAATGGGTGGGCAAAAAAGCTTTTGATGATCAAGGCAATATCGCGATTCGTATTACTAAAAGCCCTGTAGCTGAAACTGATCCACGAGCAGTGTATGACATTGATGCCTTATCGGGTGCTACTTTAACCAGTAACGGCGTCAATAATGCGGTCCATTTTTGGTTAGGCTCTGATGGCTTTGGTCCTTATCTACAAAAATTACGTCAAGGAGGTGGAGCATGAATATTGAAACTCGCAAGGTTCTGCTAGGGCCTTTATTTGACAATAACCCGATCACTTTACAAATTCTGGGGATTTGCTCTGCGCTGGCGGTGACCAGCTCGATGAATACAGCGCTCTTGATGTCTCTAAGCCTCACTTTAGTCACTGCTTTCTCGAATATGTTTATTAGTACGGTGCGTAACCATACGCCAAGCAGTATTCGGATTATCGTACAGATGACGATTATTGCTTCCTTAGTAATTGTTGTCGATCAGCTCTTGCGTGCTTATGCCTTCGATACCTCCAAACGTTTATCCGTATTCGTTGGTTTGATTATCACCAACTGTATCGTCATGGGTCGTGCTGAAGCTTTTGCGATGCAAAATCCTCCGGGGATTAGCTTCCTCGATGGCATTGGTAACGGTTTAGGCTATAGCTTAATTTTGATGTCAGTTGCCTTTGTACGCGAGTTGTTTGGGGCGGGTTCTTTATTTGGGTATCAAATCCTGCCCTTGTTGAAAGAAGGCGGTTGGTATGTGCCAAATGGTTTGTTGCTCTTGCCGCCCAGTGCCTTCTTCTTAATTGGGATTTTGATTTGGGTGCTACGCACGAAAAAACCAGAACAGCGCGAAGCAGCAGATTTTAAGATTCACGAACCCGCTAAAGGGGAGTACCACTAATCATGGAAGGTTTACTGAGTTTATTTGTTAAATCGGTCTTCATTGAAAATATGGCGCTCACCTTCTTTTTGGGGATGTGCACTTTCATTGCGATTTCCAAAAAGATCGAAACCGCGATTGGTTTAGGTATTGCTGTGGTTATCGTGCAAGCGATTACCATGCCCGTGAATAACATCATCTTAAATGTGTTCTTGAAGGAAAATGCGCTGATTCAGGGTGTCGATTTGCGCTTTCTTGGCTTGATTACCTATATCGCGGTGATTGCCGCTATTGTGCAGGTACTCGAAATGGCGATGGATAAATTCATGCCTGCTTTGCATCAAGCCTTAGGAATTTTCCTGCCGCTGATTACAGTGAACTGCGCGATTTTGGGCGGTACTTTATTCATGGCGGAACGTGATTATACGTTTGCTGAGAGTGTGGTTTATGGCTTCGGTAGCGGCTTTAGCTGGATGCTAGCGATCATCATTCTTGCAGGAGTGCGCGAACGCTTGAAATACAGCGATGTACCCGAAGGCTTGCAGGGTCTAGGCATTATTTTTATCACGGTTGGCCTAATGTCGCTCGGCTTTATGTCCTTCTCTGGCATCCAATTATAGGAGCGTAAGCATGACTACTATCTTATTAGGCGTGGCTCTGTTTATTTTAATGATCTTAGGCTTAGTCTATGCGATTTTAAT
This sequence comes from Thiolinea sp., assembly GCA_049290875.1. Classification (GTDB taxonomy): domain Bacteria; phylum Pseudomonadota; class Gammaproteobacteria; order Thiotrichales; family Thiotrichaceae; genus Thiolinea. Next base: position 4,620 of record JBATOI010000021.1, on the reverse strand, counting down.
GGCTCGCCAGCGCTTAGTTCCCGAAGGCGATGTGCATATTCTGGTGAATGGCGAAAAGGATTTAGTGGTTCATCCGGGTGGCAAATTACTGGGTGCTTTAGCCGATAAAGGGCTATTTGTCTCTTCGGCTTGTGGGGGAGGCGGAACCTGTGGCCAGTGCCGAGTCAAAGTCTTAGAGGGCGGTGGCACTTTATTGCCGACTGAAGAAGGCCATATTAATCGGCGCGAAGCTGCGGCTTGTGAACGTTTAGCTTGCCAAGTCGCGGTCAAGCAAAACATGAAAATTGAAGTGCCAGATGATGTATTCGGCGTTAAAAAATGGATTTGCACCGTTCGCTCGAATGAGAATCAAGCGACTTTCATCAAGGAGCTGGTTTTAGAGCTACCCGCTGGTGAGAAACTGGATTTCAAAGCAGGTGGCTATATTCAAATTGAGTGCCCGCCTTATAACCTGACGTATTCTGAGTTTGATATTCCCGAAGCATATCGCGGTGATTGGGATAAGTTTAAGCTGTGGGAGATTCGTGCTGAAGCCACTGAGCCAGTGATGCGTGCTTATTCGATGGCCAATTACCCTGAAGAAGATGAAATCATCATGCTTAATGTGCGGATAGCTTCACCGCCACCGGGCAAGAATGTACCTGCTGGGAAAATGTCTTCCTATATTTTTGACCTAAAGCCGGGCGATCAAGTCACTGTTTCGGGGCCATTTGGCGAGTTTTTTGCGCGTGATACCGACAAGGAAATGGTCTTCATTGGTGGGGGCGCGGGGATGGCTCCCATGCGCTCGCATATTTATGATCAATTACGCCGCCTGAAAACTAAGCGCAAAATCACTTTCTGGTACGGTGCGCGTAGTCTGCGTGAAGCTTTCTATGTGGAGGAGTTCGATCAATTAGCGGCCGAAAACCCTAATTTCACTTGGTTTATGGGGTTGTCTGATCCGCTACCTGAAGATAATTGGACGGGCTATACTGGCTTTATTCACAATGTTTTATATGAAAACTACTTGAAAGATCATCCAGCGCCCGAAGATTGTGAGTATTACCTCTGCGGCCCGCCGATGATGAACTCCTCGGTGACGAAGCTGTTGATTAATTTAGGTGTCGAACCCGAGAATATTATGTTCGATGATTTTGGAGGCTAGCCATGATGATCTTTGTGATTACCTTTGCAGTGTTTCTGCTGGCTTTTGCGGCTTTATCCATTACTTGGTTCTTTAATAAAGCAACGCTTAAAGGTAGTTGTGGTGGTTTAGCCAATCTCTTAGGTGAGGATGGCAAGCAATGTAGCTGTAAAAAACCGTGCGAAAAGCGCTTAAAGCTTGAGCAAGAGGCGCGTGCAGTGACCGAAACTCGAATTGATTTTAAAGCCTAAGCCTGTTGCATTAAATGCCTGAACTACCAGAAGTTGAAACCACACGCCGTGGCATAGAACCGCATTTGCGGGGTCAACGGATTGAGCGCTTTGTTGTGCGTCAGCCTAAGCTACGCTGGCCAGTTCCCTCTGAAATTCAACAGCTTAGTGGTGCAACTATTGAGGCTATTCAGCGCCGTGGTAAATATTTGCTGCTAGAAACTGCTCATGGCACGGCCTTAATGCATTTAGGCATGTCGGGTAGTTTGCGGATTTGTGCTGCCGATTTAGCTGCCGAAAAGCACGATCATGTCGATTTAGTGCTAACGAATGGCTCCGCCTTGCGCTTGCGTGACCCACGCCGTTTCGGAGCGGTGCTTTGGGCAGGTTGTGGCGAGTTACATCCTTTGTTAGCGAATTTAGGTGTCGAACCGCTCACCGATGAATTCACTGCTGAATATTTAATGCAGTGCGCTAAAGGTCGGCAAGTCAGCATCAAAGAATTTATTATGAATTCGCATAGGGTAGTAGGCGTTGGCAATATCTATGCGAATGAAGCGCTGTTTATGGCGGGTATTCATCCGCAGCGTACGGCTGGGCAAGTGGGCTTAGTAGCATTGCAGAAACTAGTTCTAGCGATTAAAACTGTGCTAGCGCGTGCGATTGTGCAGGGCGGAACAACTTTACGGGATTTTGTGCGTGAAGATGGGCAAACTGGCTATTTTCAAATTGAACTACAGGTTTATGGGCGAACGAATCAGGTTTGTAACGCATGCGGTAGTTTGATTCAGCAAATTCGTCAGGGGCAACGCTCAACTTGGTATTGCCCCCACTGCCAGCCTAGGTAATACTTAAGTCGAATAGGGTGTTTGACGGTGATGTGGTTTAGGTTCTGCCATTTCGACAATACCGCTTAGTGTCAGTTCACGCAGTAATTGACGACGCACACCGCGCTCAATACCTGCATCAATACCTACACGATAAAATACGTAGCTTGGAATGCCAATTACCACTAGCCCTATAATAAAATTAATCGCCATGTCCCACATAATAAGCTCCCTTATTTTTTTATTACTGATAAAGATAACGTGACTAGCCTGAACCGCCGATTTACTGTAGCCCCAATGCTCGATTGGACCGACAAACATTGCCGTTATTTTCATCGGTTGCTAACAAAACATGCTGTTTTATATACAGAAATGGTGACGACAGGAGCGATCTTGCATGGACAAGCGGAACGCTATTTAAGCTTTAATCAGGCAGAGCATCCGCTCGCTTTGCAGTTAGGCGGTAGTGAGCCGAATGAAATGACGCAGTGCGCCACGATTGCTGCTGATTTTGGCTATAATGAAGTGAATATTAATGTGGGTTGCCCCAGTGAGCGAGTACAAAAGGGGGCGTTTGGCGCTTGCCTCATGGCTGAGCCACAATTAATTGCCGATTGCGTGGCAAGCATGCAGGCAAAAATTTCCATTCCAGTAACGGTTAAAAATCGTATTGGTATTGATGATCAAGATGATTATGAAGGCTTGCATCAATTCATTAGTACGGTGGCCGCAGCGGGCTGTAAGACCTTTATCATTCATGCGCGCAAAGCTTGGCTGAAAGGTTTAAGCCCTAAGGAAAATCGGGAAATTCCGCCTTTGTGTTATGAGTTGGTCTATCAAATTAAAAGAGAGTTTCCTGAGTTAGAAATCATCATCAATGGTGGCATTACAAGTTTGAGTGCTTGCCAAGAGCATATGCAACATGTGGATGGCGTAATGGTGGGGCGTGAGGCTTATCATAATCCTTGGTTGTTGGCAGAGGTTGATACTGTAATTTATGGTGATAAGCCCCAAAGCGATGATCGCTACACAGTGCTAGAGGCTATGTTGGTTTATATAGAACAACAGGAAGCTGCTGGTGTGCGAGTGAGTCATATTGGGCGGCATATCTTAGGTTTATTTCAAGGTTTACCCGGTGCTAGGCAGTGGCGGCGGCACTTGAGCGAGAATATGCATAAGCCAGAAGCTAACTTAAATTTATTTAAAGAAGCCACGAAAAAAGTGCTTGACGGCCAAGCGCGTTTTTTGTGAGAATACGCGCCTCAGCTGTTCCCCGATAGCTCAGTTGGTAGAGCACATGACTGTTAATCATTAGGTCACTGGTTCGAGTCCAGTTCGGGGAGCCACTTCTTGAAAAAGCTGCATTTAAAAATGCAGCCTTTTTTATTTTTGGCATTTAAAAAATCAAAAGCAACACGCAAATTTGAGCTAGCGCTGTGCTTTCTTCTCTTCTTGTTCTTTGAGTGTGCGGCTGGCGTGTTCGCGTTCAGCGTCACTCACTTCACCAATCACTTCACCCTCTAAGGTATAGCGTTGCTGTCCATCAATGACAGCCTGTAAGTATTTGCCATGATTGCAATGCATGCGTAGTAAGCGCTGAACAACACGTTTAGAAGCAGGTGGCTGGTTTTGATCCATTAGTCGATAAAGATCAGCTTCAACGCCTAAAGAGAGCGGTTTATAGCTTAACCACGTTTCATAAATATCGGCTAAAAAACGATCCATTGCTTTAGCTTGAATTTCAGAAGGGCTGGGCTCAGCTGGCTTTGCTGATTTGTTGTCTTTGGATTTATTCAGCGGATTTTTAGGTTGATTCGGTTTGGATTTGGAGTTATACGCTGGCTTATTTGATTTTGTTTCTTCACGCCGAATAATGCGTTTGCCAAGAATACGTGATTCGCGCGCTATGGGTTCTGCATTAGATTCAAGGCTGGTTGGCTGCACTGAAGAAGGTTCGGCGAGTTCATCGGCTGGTTTACGTTTCAGGGTCAACGTTTTACGCGGCGTATCGGTCATAATCTATTATTCGTGGCTGCAAAGTGAATGGGCGTTTTTTAAAGCGAATATACCTATAATATACAGTGTAACTCTGCTGTTAGCCGTTTTTCTATAGGAAAAATCACTCAATACTCAACAAAAAACCCCGCAAGAGCGGGGTTTTGTGGGTGTTGAATCTGGCGGAGAGAGCGGGATTCGAACCCGCGATAAGCTATTAACCTATACACACTTTCCAGGCGTGCTCCTTCAACCACTCGGACACCTCTCCAGTAGGGGCAAAATACTACCCCAGTCGCAAGCCTTTGTAAACTGCTAGCCTTCTCCAACATAAAATGAGCCTGAAGCGTGTGCGAGATTCCAGCATAAAATGAGCCTGACGGCGTGGCGTAACCTGTTCATGATCCCTAGGATGAAAACGATCATGAACCTCGAAACACTC
>JBATOI010000020.1:0-120019 GCA_049290875.1 Thiolinea sp. | reverse complement strand
CTACGCTCCCTAGTGAGTAACACGCCTTACCAATACTGACCCACAAGTCATAATCCTCATTAGGGATATACAACAAAGCATCCTGTACCTCGCTCAGTTGATCATTGGCGGCTATAGGTTGGGCGCGGGGTGGCTCGTGTGAACGTTCTTTAGGGGTGAGTAACTCAATCCATGCGTCCGGCAGCGCTGCTACGGCTACATCATGAGTGACTACATAATCCCCCGTATAGGTGCGGCCTGCAGCATCTAAGCTGGCTTCTGTGTGGCTTGGGGATGCGACCACATAGCCCCCATCTGCTCGAATATCGAAGCCTTCGCCGTGCTCCTTGAAGAGATTTGCATTGCTCTGGATTTTTAAATAAGAGGGATAACTAAAGAACCAATGTTCACCGCCAGAGGGTGTACTAACTTTGTAAGTATCAGGTAATGCGCCATGAATGGCTTCAAGGCTTTGAATAACCTGTAGACCATCTTTCCCGCCTTTGCGGTCAATATCCAACACCGCTAAGCCGTCCCCTGTCGCAATGCCGAGATTGAAAGTACTACTTTCAAACCATTGGCTGATTTGCGCTTGATCCGTGGTCGCGTCCTTAAAGCCGTTTTTGGTGGCGGGTTTCTTTAAATGATGCCTCAGCGGGAATACAGGCCAGCCTCGCTGCGTATAGGCGAGCGCATCTATTAACATAGCGCTAGGCGCTTCGATTGCTAAGCTCATGGCGTTACCCCTAGCGTCGCTACTCTGGCATAATTAATGCTGTGTTTTTGTGGGCTACTCAGTATTGGGGTGGCCTTTTTTTTGTTCATTAGACGGCCTTCCCTTTTACTTTTTCCAGTGCAGGTGGAATGCCTGTTTCTCGTAGTTGGTGAATATAAACAGCATCCCAAACCGATACACGCACCCCATATTTAGTGGGTGCTTTAATTCGGCCTTGCTCGACGTATAGCCAGAACGTGGATAAACCAATTCCTAAATAAGCCGCGCATTGATTAGCACGGACATTGCCGACTTGTGGGAAGTTTTCAGCCGCTATCTTATTGAATTGCAGCCTTGCCGCTTGGCGTTGGGCGCGGGGTTTAAGTGCATCTGTTGGCATGTTTAATAACCTGTTTATTAAGTACAGGTTATCTATTATCTACACAAAGCCCATTAATGATACCAGTATCCAGATGCATTCTAGCTAGTATGCATTAGCATTCTGGTAACTCTTCTCCACGATCCCATTTACTAAACTTCTCTGCTAAATATTTTTGATTGACCAGAATTCCTCTAATACCATCAACATTCTGCAACAAATGCGCCGCCAGTTTTGACCGATAGCCACTAGGTTTATTAGCCTTCTGCCATTCCTCATAAGCTTTGCACATGGCGTAAGTCTTGGGGTCATTGCTCCACCTGCTATTTGCTGCATGTTTGCCTATGCCTATTCGATTATCCGCCGAAATAACAGCTTCAGTTTTGCAATCAGCATCAAGTGCTTTAGGTGGCGCTTTTATTTTGTAATATTCCATTAAAAGTTTACGCAGCTTCTTATTATTTTTGACGTGCCCGTCAATCTCCTTTAGCTCTTTTTTAGCTGAAAACCTATGCAATTCTCGCTCAATTCTCATGCATTCTGGTGGGTATGAATAACTATTTCCGTACTTTTTGGCATAAATCCATATAGCCAATTCATCAAAGCTTATTAAGTAGGATAACTTTAATTCTTCTTCAATATCGCTTACCCATGCGCTTAAATCGCCTGCGTCCTGCATTGACTCTATTTCATCATCCATTCACTACCCCTTTCTATTAGTAGCCCTTTCAGAATCTGCACGCCATCCGGTGAAAGGTGTCCGGGGTTCGCCCCGTCGGGCTAGGCGTGCATGTGAAATTATACTGCTTTGTGACGTATGGGGATAATGTGCACCCCCTGCTCCACCCCGTCTAGGAAACCGCTCCACCAGTGCATCATTTTTCGACGTTCCTCTAAATAGTCTGCATGATTGTAAGCCGCTCGAACCGCGTTCTTTTCGATATGCGCTAAAGCCGTTTCAATCACATCCGCCCTAAATCCTGCCTCATTCAAGGCGGCCGTGAATCGTGAGTTTGCCTTTTAACCCTAAGCGGTATAGCACTTGCAACATGGCATTCTCTGAAAACGGTTTGCCTCTTGAGCTGTTCCAAAATAAATAAGGCTGGTGTCCGGTGAAGGGTCGTAAACGCTCCAAGAGTGCGATAACTTGTGGGGTCAATGGGATAGCGTGCGGTTTCTTCATTTTCATGCGTTCCGCTGTCAGTCGCCACAGCTTGGCCTCTAAATCGAACTCTGACCACTGTGCAAAGCGGGTTTCTTGAGTGCGGGTTAAGCAATGCAGAGTAAGCAGTATCGCTAGTTTGATGACTTCCCCGCCAGTGTCGGCTTCCACTTGGCGAATGAATGCGCCGATTTCATCCGATTTTAGGTAAGGGTTGTTTTTACGAGTCGGTGTGGGTAGTTCGCCCTTGAGGTTGTCAGCCTCATTATGTGCCACTAACTTTCTCAGCACGGCATAACGGAATACATCATTCAGCCAACGATTCAGCTTTTTAGCGGTTTCTACTGCCCCGCGATTGATGACTTTTTGAAGCGTTTCTAGGAGTAAGGGCGCGGTCACTGCTGAGATATGCAAAGTACCTAAGTCGGGGAATAGGTTCACTTCCAGCATGTGCAGAATCTTTTCAGCGTTTTTAGGACTTTTCCAGCGCTTCAGTTCATCGCGTCGGTGGGTGTGCCATTCTCTCACGATGGTTTCAAAGGAATGGGCTTGCGCTCTTAAAGTGGCTTTCTGCTGGGCCTCAGTCTTAACTTTTTGTTGTTCACGGTAAGCCGTCGGGTCTATGCCCTGCTTCACCCGTTCTTTAACTGTTTTCGCTAGCCCATTAATTTCTTTTAAGGGTATATCAGGATAGTCGCCAAAGGTATAAATAGCCGGTTTCTTTTCAGGTGGTTTGAGGTAACGCATCCGCCAGACTTTGCGCCCGTTAGGAAGCACATCCACATAGACATTCTCACCGATAGGGATTCGGTAAGGCTTTGCTTCAGGCTTGGCACTTTTCAGTTTCACATCTGAGACACTCACCGCCATAGGTATATGCTCCACAGTTCATATACCTGTTTATATACCTGTTTTGTTTAGATGGTCATAGATAAATTAGACTACCCTAGACACAAAAAAGCCCTGAAACCGTTAGGATTCAAGGCTTTATGTATGTATTAGACTCACTTAGAAAACTAAGTGGTGCCGAGAGCGAGACTCGAACTCGCACACTGTTACCAGCGGTGGATTTTGAATCCACTGCGTCTACCAATTCCGCCATCCCGGCAAGATGTTGAGGCGCACATTCTACCAAGTTTTTGCCGTTTGGAAAGTATTTTTATGCAGTGCTATCATGTACGCATGAAACTTAGTGATTTTGACTATCAACTCCCGTCTGAACTGATTGCCTACCAACCTCTGGCAGAGCGCACCAGTAGCCGTCTATTAGTGGTCGGCCATGAGCAACAGCCCTTAACAGATCAATACTTTTATGACTTGCCAACTTTTTTAAAAGCGGGCGATTTACTGGTATTCAATAATACTAAAGTCATTCCTGCTCGCCTCTACGGGCAAAAACTCACGGGTGGCAAAGTCGAGGTTTTGGTCGAGCGCATTCAAAACTCTCGCCAAGCGCTAGCCCATATTCGCGCTAGCAAATCCCCCAGGTCTGGCACGATTTTAGAATTAGAATCTGCCTTCTATGCTGAAGTACTTGGACGTGATGGCGAGCTATTTCAACTTCAGGTAGCTGAGCACCAAAATATCTTAGATCTTTTAGAGCAATATGGGCATATCCCCCTTCCCCCTTATATTGAACGCCCAGATTTAGCTGAAGATCGTGAGCGCTATCAAACGGTCTATGCACAAAAATCGGGTGCCGTTGCAGCACCTACAGCAGGCTTACATTTCGATCAGGCTTTATTAAAAAAGCTTGCCGCACAAGGCATTGAAACGACCACGGTAACTTTGCATGTCGGTGCAGGCACCTTTCAGCCAGTACGTACTGAAGACTTATCCCAGCACATTATGCATGCGGAGTATGTTGAAGTGACTGCGGAAACTTGTGCTGCTGTTCAGGCGTGCCAAGCACGAGGCGGGCGGGTGATTGCGGTAGGAACCACTTCAGTACGCAGCTTAGAAACGGCTGCACAGAATGGCCTTTTGCAACCCTATGCGGGTGACACACGCTTATTTATTCAGTTAGGCTATGAGTTTAAAGTTGTTGATCTGTTAATTACTAACTTTCATCTGCCTCAGTCTACTTTACTCATTTTAGTTTCTGCTTTTGCGGGCTATAACACCATCAAAGCCGCTTACCAACATGCTATTAAGCAGAGTTATCGCTTCTTCAGTTATGGTGATGCCATGCTGCTCTATCGCCGATAATTTAACCGTTTAGCTGTGTAAAAGCGGTCTTCATCAATGGTTTTTATGTGACTTTTTTACAACATATAGTATGCTATCTGTTGCGGAAAAATCATGATTTAGGCATCTCTTTACTACTTCATGATATACACTTTTACAGTGTTGGGTTGAAGTGTCACCCTGCGTACCATCTCACTTTAGGTGGTTTTTAAGTTTAGATCGAAGATAAAGACTCTCCAATCTAGCGGCCCAGTCTTTTTCATCGGAGGAAACATGGACAAGCAATTACTTAAAAAGATTCTCCCTGCTGTTATGGCGGGCGCATTTCTGCTGACTGCCTCTTTGCAAGTTATGGCAGCCCCTCTGACTCTACCTGCGGATAGCTCTAAGATTTATCAAGTTAAAGGTCGAACTCCTGGCAATGTTTTAAAAATGTATAAAAAGCCAGGCGCTGAAATTTTAGTTAATCTTCCACACAATGCTACTTGGATTGTACGTCGCAATGGCCAGCAATTAGTAGGCGATGTGCTATGGGAAAGAGTTAGCTGGGATGACATGACCGGCTGGGTTGAATCCAACGCACTCAGCTACGATGCTGAATCGACCAGTATTGCAGCCGCACGCCGCGCTTGCCTCACTGACCCTAAAGTTCCACAAGATCAAAAAGCCTGCTGCGGCTATCCAGAAAAAGCGAAAGGCTTACCTTTCCGTTCAGTGCCTATTTTCTCAGTACGCGGTTTAACACCTGGCCAGAGCTTAATGATGTATGTGGAAGAAGGCGATAAATCAGCCATCGCGGTAGAAATCCCCCACAATGCTACTTGGGTTACCAAAATGGGTAAGGTGGCTAAAGGTGGTGATGTTTCTTTCGAATTGGTACGTTGGGCTGGCCAAAATGGCTGGGTAAACGCTAAATATTTACAAGAAGATGCCGGAAAAACTAAAGAAGGTGATGACAAGCGCCGCCTTTGCAGTGGTGGCAAAGAATTGTTACCGGCTGCTAGCTCTGACATCGTTTGCTTACCAGCCTCTGTGATTCGTCGCTTACGCGAGTCAGGTGCTTTATCAGATGAAGTCTTACAAAAGTTGGCACAACAGCCAGCTAAGAAAAAATAAAGCAGTTTAATTCTGGCTTAGTTCTAACCAGAAAAGGCATCTCAAGCGGATGCCTTTTTTAGGCTAACTGTTTATTTTAGAATTGGTGCTTTTCGCAAGCATTTAAAGTATTGCGCATCAGCATAGCGACCGTCATCGGGCCAACTCCACCGGGAACGGGTGTGATCCAACCCACTTTCTCTCTAGCGGCTTCGTACTCGACATCACCCGCTAACTTGCCAGTGTCTAAACGATTAATCCCAACATCAATGACAATTGCACCAGGCTTGAGCCATTCCGCTTTGACGAAGCCAGGCTTACCCACGGCTACCACTACAATATCTGCTTGAGCGATTAATTCAGGTGTATTGGGTGTGAAACGATGGCAAACAGTCACCGTCGCGCCCACTAACAATAATTCTAAAGCCATGGGGCGACCGACAATATTAGATGCTCCCACTACGACCGCATGTTTACCTAAACACTTAATGCCTTCCGAATCTAATAAGCGCATCACCCCATACGGTGTACACGGACGCAAGCCCGGGATGCGTAAGGTCAATCGGCCCACATTAGTCGGATGGAAACCATCCACGTCCTTACCCGGATCAATGCGTTCAATGACTAAAGAAGTATCAATATGCTCAGGTAGTGGAAGCTGAATAAGAATCCCATCCACAGTGGGATCATTATTGAGGCGATCGACAATTTTCAGCAGTTCATATTGAGTGGTTTCGGCGGGAAGATCATAAGAACGTGAAATAATGCCGAGTTCATCACAAGCACGACGCTTATTGCTCACATACACATGGGAGGCTGGATCATTGCCGATTAAAATAACAGCTAAACCGGGTGGACGTTTGCCCTGAGCCACACGCTCTGTGACTCTATCTTTGACTTCTTGGCGAACTTGGGCAGCAACCTGTTTGCCATCAATAATCTTTGCAACCATTTTCCATCCTCACAGGCAAAGAGAGGCATCTTCGCATGTCTTAATGGCCGCTGTCACTGCCCATACAAATGGCGTTTTAAGCCACTTCGATTCAAAATAGTAGTACTGATTTCTTCAATAGAAATATTGCTGGTGTCGATATAGGGAATGCTTAATTGTTTGTATAATTTTTCTTGCCAATCAAGCTCTTGCTGGCATTGTGCTAAGGAAGAATAGCGACTATTCGGGCGGCGCTCTTGGCGGATCAAATGCAATTGATCAACGCTGAGCGTCAAGCCAAACAATTTATGCTTATACGGCTCTAGCAGCTTCGGTAAGCGCAACACATCCATGTCCTCTTCAGTCAAGGGATAATTAGCCGCCGAAATTCCATATTGCAAGGCTAAATACAGGCAAGTGGGTGTTTTCCCTGAGCGCGAAACGCCAACTAGAATAATATCGGCTTCATTGAAATTCTTAGCAGACACACCATCATCATTGCTCAAGGTATAATTAATAGCAGCGATACGATTAAAATAAGAAGAGTTATTTTGTAAACCATGCGAACGCCCGACTGCATGCGCGGAAGGCTGCTGGAGTTCTTGCTCCATTGAGCCGATAAAAGTGCCGAAAAAGTCATAAATCATGCAGTTCGCCTCGCCGATAACCGCACGTACTTCATCATCAATCAGCGTACTAAATACAATCGGTCGACAGCCATCACGTTCGGCAGCAGCATTAATTCTAGCTGCCCAATCATTCGCTTTCACGAGAGTATCAAGGAAGGGGACATTGATTTTATTCCAATCAATGCCGTCAAATTGGGTCAACAGACTGTGACCCAAAGTTTCTGCGGTAATCCCAGTACGATCAGACAAATAATAAACCGTGCGTTTTTGCCTGCTCATACCAAGGCTCCTTAAGGTTTAATGTTGCTCAAGACTCGCTAAATGCAGCCAAGTATTCACGACTGTATCTGGATTCAAAGAAATACTACTAATTCCCTGCTCATGCAACCATGCAGCAAAATCAGGGTAATCCGAGGGACCTTGTCCACAAATCCCCACATACTTGCCTTGCTTCTTACAAGCCTCAATCGCCATGCTCAACAGCTTTTTCACTGCCGGATTACGCTCATCAAACAAGTGCGCAATCAAGCCCGAATCACGATCTAAGCCTAAAGAAAGCTGCGTCATGTCATTCGAACCAATCGAGAAGCCATCGAAGTATTCTAAGAATTCTTCAGCCAAGACTGCATTCGACGGAATCTCACACATCATGATCAAACGCAAACCATTCTCGCCACGCTTAATCCCTTGCGAAACTAATAGCTCAGTGACTTGTTGAGCCTCTTCTAAAGTACGGCAGAACGGAATCATGACTTCAACATTGGTTAAACCCATGTCATTGCGTACTCGGCGCAGTGCTTGGCATTCCAATTCGAAGCAATCACGGAACGAAGTCGACAGGTAACGCGAAACCCCACGATAACCAATCATTGGGTTTTCTTCATGCGGCTCGTAACGATCACCGGCTAATAAATTAGCGTATTCGTTCGATTTGAAATCCGACATGCGCACAATCACTTTATGTGGATGGAAAGCAGCGGCCAAAGTCGCAATGCCCTCCACTAACTTTTCCACATAGAAACCCACAGGGCTGGCATAGCCCGCGATTTTCTTGCCGATTTTTGCTTTGAGCTCTTCTGGCAGGCGATCAAATTCCAGCAAGGCTTTCGGGTGAATGCCAATGGTATTATTAATAATGAACTCTAAGCGTGCTAAGCCAACACCTTCATTCGGTAACCGCGAGAACGAAAAAGCGCGCTCAGGATTACCCACATTCATCATAATTTTGACTGAAAGATCCGGCAGATTGCCAGTATCTGCAGTGATGCGCTCAAAACCAAGCAAACCTGCATAAATAAAACCGGTATCACCTTCTGCACAAGATACAGTGATTTGATCACCATCTTTAATATGATCGGTAGCATCACCACAGCCGACTACGGCTGGTATGCCCATTTCACGGGCAATAATTGCGGCGTGGCAAGTACGTCCGCCACGATTGGTGACAATTGCTGAGGCGCGTTTCATGATCGGTTCCCAATCAGGATCGGTCATATCAGTAACTAGCACATCGCCCTCTTGCACTTCATGCATTTGCGCAATGCTCATAATGATGCGCGCTGTACCCTGCCCTATTTTCTGGCCAATCGCTCGCCCTTCGGTAATAATTTTACCTTGGCTGGCTAACTGATAGCGTTCAATCGTCGTGCTGCTCGCGCGGCTTTCCACCGTTTCTGGACGAGCTTGCACAATATAGAGCTTGCCATCACCGCCGTCTAAAGCCCACTCAATATCCATCGGGCGACCGTAGTGCTTTTCAATAATCAACGCTTGGCGGGCTAAGGATTCGACTTGCTCATCCGTCAGACAGAAGCGTTGACGACGTGCATCTTCAACATCGCGAGTGAGCGTAGATTTATTATGCGCGCCATCGCGAGTGTCATAGATCATCTCAATGGCTTTTTCACCCAAGCGGCGCGATAAAATCGCAGGGCGATTGGCGGCTAAATTCGGCTTATACACATAGAATTCATCAGGATTAACTGCGCCTTGTACCACCGTTTCACCTAAACCATAAGCACCCGTGATAAATACCGCATCACGGAAGCCTGATTCCGTATCCAGCGTAAAGGCTACACCGCTCGCGCCAATATCGCTGCGTGCCATTTTTTGAATACCGGCGGACAAGAAGACTTTGTCATGCTCAAAATGCTGATGCACGCGATAGGCAATCGCACGGTCATTGTATAAAGAAGCAAATACTTCTTTAATCGCAGCGATCACATTATCTAAGCCACGTACATTTAAGAAAGTTTCTTGCTGGCCTGCAAAGGAAGCATCTGGTAAATCTTCGGCGGTGGCTGAAGAGCGTACTGCGAAAGAAGCAGTATCGCCTGAGCCTGCTGCTAATTTTTGATAGGCTGCAGTGACTGAATCTAATAAAGCTTGTGGAAGTGGAGCATCCATCAGCCAATCACGAATGGTTTTGCCGGCATTAGTTAAAGCATGGATATCATCTACATTTAAACTGGCTAATAACTGATTAATCCGCGAGTCTAAACCCTCATATTGCAGAAAATCACGATAGGCTTCGGTGGTGGTGGCAAAACCGCCGGGGACGCTCACACCGACATTGGCAAGATTGCTGATCATCTCGCCGAGTGACGCGTTCTTGCCCCCCACAATATTGACGTCATGCATGCCTAGTTGATCAAACCACAAAATATAATCAGCCATTCTGGATCTCCCGAAATGTTAAAATTTGGCTAAAAAGGGGATTGCTAGCTTATCTAAAAATGGGATGGAGCGCATCTACGCAAAAGGACGTGGCAAAAAAAGAGCGGCATCCACTAGGAACGCCGCAAGCACCACAGTTAGCATGAGATAACATTACATGAATGTTTGATGGCCGTAAGCTTAACAAATGATGTCTAATTTATTAAAATCAATTGTTTCAATTTTTACTATTGATTAATGCAATAGTAAAAAACACAATCATTTGTTTAGCACCCAGGAAAATCATGCATTACTACAAACAGACTCGTTACAAGCTGTTACGTACCTTTTGTGTTGTTGCGCAAAAAGAAAACATCACGCATGCTGCCGAACAACTCCATATCAGCCAACCGACAGTTTCCCTGCAAGTTCAGGCACTTGAACGTGAAATGGGGCAAAAACTCTTAGAACGCCGTGGCCCCAGTGTTAAACTCACCCCAGAAGGCAAAGTGCTCTATCAATTAGTTCAGCCTTTAGCAGCCGGTATGGATAGCCTACGCGAAACCTTTGCCGCCAGCTTAGGCAAAATGGAAATGGGTGATCTCAACATCGCCACTGGCCAATCGACCTCGCTCTATGTTTTACCCAAATACATTCAGCAATTTAAAGAAGCCTACCCCGGTATTCGCATCAACCTTCACAACGTTGAAGGCCAAAGTGGGATGAAACTGCTACTAGAGGATCAAGTTGATCTAGCGATTGGCCCGCTGCTGCAAGTGCCAGAAAGTATTATTTATCAACCTTTTGTTGATTTTCGTTCCATTCTCATCGTCCCAGAAGGCCATCCTCTCACTGAGAAAATTAATATCACCCTCGAAGATATTAGCCCCTATGGCTTAATCCTCCCACCTAAGCACCAAAGCACTTGGCGCATGGTTGACACCGTATTCTGTCAATACGAAGTCGCCTACACCGTTAGTATGGAAGCGGGTGGTTGGGAAATTGTAAAAAAGTATGTCGAACTGGGCGTAGGCATCTCGATTGTTACCGATGTGTGCTTAACTCCTAATGATAAAATCGTAGCGATCCCACTGGATCAATACTTTCCTTCACGCAATTATGGTTTGATAGTGCGCAGAGGTAAGTTTTTTACGCCACAAGCCAAACGTTTTATTGAAATGTTTGATCCCTTCTTTTTTAGCCACTCAACAAACGAAGCAGAAGCTAATTTTTAAGGCAAGTTCTAAATGCTTAGCTTAGTTCTAGCTAAAAAAACTGATAAAGATCAAAAAGCTGCAAGTTTTACCCCGATCCCTAGCAAGTAGATTGTTCTATTGATTTTAATCATTGCTAGTTTTTAAGTAAAACAGCGATGCTAGCTAACTTTATAGGGTTCCTAACCAGAGCCATTCTTTCAAGAAAGATGAACCTATCCACCAAGGCTCAGTATGAAAAATATAAGTTTTGACCCGGATCTGATCAGACGTTATGACTTAGCAGGGCCGCGTTACACGTCCTACCCTACGGCTGTGTCATTTAAAAAATTTTCAGTAGCAGAGTATCTAAGCCAAGCACACCAAAGTAATGAGGATTTAATCCCATTACCCCTATCCTTATATTTTCATATCCCCTTCTGCTCTACGGTTTGCTTTTACTGTGCTTGCAACAAAATAGTTACCAAAGACCGTGAACAAGCGAGTGTATATTTAACGTATTTATTTCGAGAAATAGAACTCCAAGCAGCTCTTTACGACCCTGATCGTCAAGTCAATCAATTACATTGGGGTGGCGGTACACCAACTTTTTTAGATCATCAACAAATAGTTGCGTTAATGGCAAAAACTCGCCAGCACTTTAATCTACTTACGGATGATAGTGGCGACTATTCGATTGAAATTGATCCACGCTCAGTTAGTACCACGACTATTCAGCTGTTACGTGAACAGGGTTTTAATCGTTTTAGTTTAGGTGTACAGGATATCAATGAGCGGGTACAGCGAGCTGTTAACCGCCTGCAACCTGCTGAGCAAACTTTAGAAATTATTCAAAGCTGCCGCAGCCAACAAGCTAAGTCGATTAGCATCGACTTAATTTACGGCTTACCGTTACAAACTTTAGACAGCTTTAGCCAAACTTTAGATACGGTGATTGACTGGTCGCCGGATCGGATTTCGCTGTTTAACTATGCACACTTACCTACTCTGTTCATGCCACAGCGCCGTATCAATAGCAGTGAGCTGCCTTCAAGCGAAGATAAACTGCTGATTTTAAAACATGCGGTAGAGCAGCTTACCACAGCAGGCTACGTATATATTGGCATGGATCACTTTGCTAAGCCCAATGATGAATTAGCCCTTGCCCAGCAGCAAGGGACGCTACATCGTAATTTTCAGGGTTATACGACTCATGCTGATTGTGACTTAGTTGCGATGGGAGTAAGTGCAATCAGTAATGTTGCTAACTGTTACAGTCAAAATGAAAAAACCACTGACGCCTATTACGCTGCACTGGATACTGGCAAGCTGGCAGTCACTCGTGGCATCACCTTAACTGAGGATGATCAAATTCGTCGTTATGTGATTCAACAACTCACTTGCCAGTTTTTAGTAGATTTTCAAACCGCCTCACGCCAGCTTAATATTGATTTTAAAGCTTATTTTGCGCCTGAGTTAAAACAGCTGGCTACGATGCAGAGCGATGGTTTAATTGAGCTCAGGCCTGATAAATTGCTAATTACTGCACATGGACGCTTTTTGGTGAGGAACATTTGTATGGTATTTGATACTAGTCTGAAGCAAGCAAATACCACACAACGCTTTTCGAAGGTGATTTAAACCGTTAACGACACTGATGATGACCCAAACCTTTCAACCGCTCTGGCGCTAAAATCTCAATCAGACGGTGATTGACACTAATAATGCCATCCTCTTGTAAACGCGAGAACATGCGGCTTAGCGTCTCGACTGCCATGCCTAAATAATTAGCTAAATCATGGCGAGGCATCGGCAAATAGAACTCTTTGCTAGAGAAGCCACGCGATTGATTACGCTCGGCTATACCCGTCAGGAAAGTTGCTAAACGTTCTTCAGTGCGCATTTGCCCCAAAGTAAGCAGCAATTGATGCTCGCGCCCAATCTCCAGACCTACTTGACGCATCATGCCATTACGCATACTAGCGATACTGCCACATAGCTCATGGAAAGAATCCATGTTGAGTTCACAGACGAAGGTATCTTCTAAAGCTTGCGCGTCACAACTGTGTTTATTATTAGCAAAGGCATCAAAGCCGACCAAATCCCCTGGCAAATAAAAACCTAAAATTTGTTCTTCACCATCTAAAGTTGATAAAGAGGTCTTAATTGAGCCAGATTTCACCGCATAGATAGCTTGATGTTGATCATCACGCCGATAAAGATAATCTTTTTTATTGATTTTTGTGGCCTTATTAATTGCAGATTCTAGTCTAGCCAGCTCTTCTTTGGTTAAACCACGCGGCAAACACAAATCACTTAGGCTGCAATTATTGCAGGCAACAGTGGCTTTTTTGTTAGTTGATATGCGGCTAGAAGACATCATCCTTGCCTCCAAAAAGGTTAAAACACTCAAATTTTTTCTTACTTTCAGGTTAAAGGAATGCTTGATTTAGATCAAGCTTTACCGTTGTGCGGTGCAGCCAAAGCAAACCTTCAATACTTTAAATAACTTAGCAAAAATAACTCAAGGTAGACTATAAAATAATTTAATGGGTTCAAGCGTTGTTAATTTAGCACCACCTATACTGCGCTCATGGATTCAAGATTAGACGGAAGGTCTGAGATCCAGCCACATAACAACAAGAGTTGCATTGTAGCGACCAGCTTCCTTAAAGTCTTCTGCGGGCCTTCGGGCCCGCTTTTTTATTTCTGAAGTTTGCAAAATCTCCCTTTTTAGCTCATTCTTACGCGCTTTCCGCAGCCACCCCAGTCGACTGAACCTCAAAAACCGTGCGTCTAAGTAAAATTCGTCTAGCCGGATTCAAAAGCTTTGTTGATCCTGTCAGCTTAAACTTACCCAGCAATTTGGTGGGTATCCTAGGGCCGAACGGCTGCGGCAAATCCAATACTATTGATGCGGTGCGTTGGGTGATGGGCGAAAGCTCTGCGAAGAATCTGCGCGGGCAATCAATGGATGATGTTATTTTCAATGGCTCATCCGCTCGCAAACCCGTTGGTTTAGCCTCAGTCGAGCTAGTTTTTGATAATAGTGCGCAAACTTTAATTGGCCCGTATGCGCATTACGCTGAAATTGCCATCAAACGCCAAGTCAGCCGCGATGGTAGCTCTAAATTCTTCTTAAATGGCACACGTTGTCGACGCCGCGATATTACCGATATTTTCCTAGGCACCGGTTTAGGCCCACGCAGCTATGCAATTATCGAACAAGGCATGATTGCGCGTTTGATTGAAGCGAAACCCGAAGAGCTACGCACGACTTTAGAAGAAGCAGCCGGTATTTCCCGTTATAAAGAGCGTCGTCGTGAAACCGAAACCCGCATTCAACACACCCGCGAAAACCTTGAACGTTTAAGTGACCTACGTGAAGAGCTGGAAAAACAATTACACAAGCTCGATAAACAAGCCAAAACCGCCGTGCGCTTTCGCGAACTGCAGGAAGAACAACGCTATTTAGAGGCTTTGCACCTAGCAGCGCAATTACAAAATTTCAAGCAAGCAGCAGCGCAGTTAATTCTAGAACTAAATCAAAGATCTAATGAACAACAGGCCACTATTACGCAAGTTCAGCAAAGCGCAGAGCTAGTTGAAGAGTTACGTACTAATTTCTCTGCCGCTAATACAGCTCTAAACCTTGTACAAGGGCATTATTACGAAGCTGGTGCTAATATTGGCCGCTTAGAGCAAAGCATTCAGCATCAACAAGTCACCACGAAGCGCCAACAAGAAAGTTTAGCGCGCCTAGAACAAAGCATCGCGGAAACTGTTGAGCATCATACGCAAGACCAAACTCAATTGATGGCTAATCAAGCCAAGCTGGCTGAGTTACTCCCCGAAGCAAAGGCTATTGCCGAACAATTAGAGCAGGCTGATGAAGCTGTTAGTTTTACAGAACAAGCTGCTATCAGCTTGCAAAAACAATGGCAGCAACTCCAACAAACTTTAGCCATCCCCTTACGCCAAGCACATACTGAAACAGCTAGAATCGAGCAGCTAGAACGCCAGTTACAACAAGTCCAACAGCGCTTGACTCGCCTACAACAAGATCGAGATCAGCTTGGGCAACAGGATTGTGCAGCTCAATTACCCAGCCTCGAATTAGAACTAGCTCGCCTGATTGAAAGGCAAACCCTTAATCAAACCGAGTGTGAGCAGCTTCATATAGAAGTACAAGAACAGCGCCAACAGCAGCAAGTATTACAAATCAGCCTTGAACAGCAGCGCTCACGACTCCAAACCTTACAAGGCAAATTGTCGGCGCTGAATACACTGCAACAAGCAGCTCTTAAACAAGATGACCAAGCTTACCAGCGTTGGCTACAAGCTAACGAGCTAGAACACTGCCCTAGCCTAGCCACCGAATTGCAGGTAGAAACTGGCTGGGAAGCAGCCGTAGAAACCGTCTTAGCCAAGCACTTGAATGCTCTTTGTGTTGAACAATTGCAGGCTAGCTATTTAGAAAGTAGCCCTGCTACTGGCATTGGCTTGGTTGAAAGCTCTGCTGCGGCGCTGGAGTCCAAGGTAAATAGTCGTTTAGCGAGCAAAATCACCGCACCGACCAGTGCTCATTACCTAGTACAAGGTGCGTTGTGTGCCACGGATTTGGTAACGGCTTTAGCACAGCGGGCGCAATTAGCCGCTCATGAATTTTATGTCGTCCCGGATGGAACCTGCATTGGCCAGTATTGGTTACAGACACCTAGCCAACCAACAACGGGTAGCGTACTGGAACGCCAACAAGCCATACGCAGCCTACAAGAGCAACTGACACAATTACAAACTGAGCTAGAAACTGCTGAAACTCAATTACAGCAATTACACGCTCAGCTTCAGTCTACAGAGCAAGCACAACGGGCAGTACAAGCAGAGCAAAATCAACTACAGCGCCATGAGCTAGAATTAAAAAATCGTATACAGCAGCTTAACCAACAACAAATTCAGCAGCTACAACGCGCACAACAATTACAAGCTGATCTACAAGAACTAACAGAACAGCAAGCTCAGCAAGAGCTTGAATTCGCGAGCGCACTTGAGCGACGTGCTACAGCGGAAGCGGCAAGTGCAGATTTACAAGCCAAACAAGAAACTTTAGCGGCTCATAAAGAACAGCAACAATGCAAGCTACAAGACGCGCGTAGCCAAGTACGTAAGCGGCAAGAACAACAACAAAAGCTGGCTTTAGGCATTCAAACTTGCCAAACAGAAATTAATCATAGCCGACAACAACTAGAACGCGGCCAAGCACGCTTAGACTTGCTGCATGAGCAACAAGCACAAATTTTGTTGGAGCTTGCACAACAGGAGGATCCGTTAGCTGAGCTTCAAGCTGATTTAGAAACAGCCAAAGAGAAACGCTTAAGCTATGAACAAGAACTGCATGCGGCACGCCAACAAACACAAACGCTTGAACAGCAAATTCGTGCTCAAGAACAAGAACGCCTGCAATCCGAACGCAACTTAGAGCGCACTCGTGAACAGTTAGAACAGCTCAAATTAACGTGGCAAACTAATCAAGTGCAGACCCAGCATCTACAAGAACAATTAGCCCCAACTGGCTTTGAACTTGAACACTTGATTAGTGAACTCGCTACTCAAACCAACAATGAAACTGTGAGCGAACGTTTAGCGAAAACTATGGCTAGCATTGAGCGCTTAGGTGCAATTAATTTGGCGGCGATTGAAGAATATCGCGAGCAAAATGCACGAAAACTCTATTTAGATCAACAGAATGATGACTTAGTATTAGCGCTGGCAACCCTAGAAACCGCGATGCATAAAATTGATCGCGAAACGCGAGCACGTTTTAAGGAAACCTTTGATTTAGTTAATCAGCGTTTACAAGATATGTTTCCGCGCTTATTTGATGGTGGCGAGTGTTATTTAGCCATGACTGAAAATGATTTATTAACGACTGGCATTAGTATTATGGCGCGCCCACCGGGGAAACGCTTATCGAGTATTCACTTAATGTCAGGTGGGGAAAAAGCGTTAACTGCGGTGGCTTTAGTTTTTGCAATTTTTGAATTAAACCCCGCCCCGTTTTGTATGTTAGATGAAGTGGATGCCCCTTTGGATGAAGCGAATGTTGGGCGATTTTGTGAGCTGGTCAAGCAGATGTCGGAGCGGGTACAATTCATTTTCATCACGCATAATAAGAGCACCATGGAACTTGCCGAAAACCTTATCGGTGTTACCATGCGAGAGGCGGGCGTATCGCGGTTGGTTGCTGTTGACATGGCGCAAGCTCTGCAACTCGCTAATGAATAGAACAAACCTCAAGCCCTTCACGGATAGAAGGTTAATTAGAAGGATGTCACTGTGGAAATAATAAGCCTGATTATTATGATCATTGGGCTACTAGCCTTAGTCTTTATTTACTGGACTAGCCGTCGAGCACGTCAAGACTTGCCGCAACAAAGTCGCAAGTTACCTCCTATTGGTACCGTCCTGGCAGATGATGGTAGTGAAATATCCTCAGTTGTAGTCGACTTTCCTGCACGCGATGGCAAATTGCCAAATGAAAATGCGCCTGATATGACACCGGTCATGGGGGGGGGCATCCCCGGCTCCCCTAAACCTAAAGGAACAGAAGAACCACCTGTTGAGCCTGAGCTTCCACCCCAATTAATTATGTTCATTGCTGCCGAACAAGCTGACTTTTCTGGTGTTCAAGTCTTAACTGGGCTGGAAAATGCGGGGCTGCAATTTGGTGATATGGATGTTTATCACCGCATGATCCTCACTGAAACCGGTGAAAAAAGCCTATTTTACGTTGCGAATGGCGTCAAACCGTGGACACTAGTCCCTGATGAAATTGCCAAAGAAACCACTCCTGGTTTATCACTCATTTTAAACTTGCCTAGCCCAATTAGTAATCGCGAAGCGATTCATGACTTTGTAAAAACTGCTGAACGCCTCAATCATGAATTGGATGGGGTCATTAAAAATCAGAATCAAGAAGTAATTAGCCAAGATGAATTGCGTGCTTATTTCGCAATGATTTAATTAGATTGAGAGTTGGTTTGGGCTGTACTTAGCATCAGCACAGCCCGTAGATAGCTATAGATAAATTGATCTTAACCCGCCACTGCCTGCCGCACTGTTTCAATCCGCGCTTGTTGACTCGCCAAGGCCTCAGTTGGCATAACCTCTAACCGATACCAAGTTTTCAATAACTGGAGCGCTTGTGCACGCATATCCCCAGAATCCTTCAAACCACGCATCGCTTCAGACATATGCGCAACTTGATATTGCAGGCGCGCTTGGCGAAAGGCTTCCGGGGTAGCAACGTCCATTAATATTTCTAGCTGCAAGCACAAGCTTTCGCCTTCTGCTTGATTTTTATTCAAAACAGCGGTGTCTAGTTCAGCACTAAGCTGCTTATGCTCATTCGATTCTGCGGCCAGTTGATCCAGCTCAGCTAATTTAGCCTGCCAACGCAGTTGTAGGCGCTTCGCTTGCAAAGCCTGTTCAGCACGTTGGAAACGCTCTTCGAGCTTTTGCCAAACAGGTTTGGGCAAATCACGGATGGCATTGAAACTTTGGCGTAAACCTTCAGCTTGCCTGCTGGCTTGCGCGAATTCTTCAGCCGTTAAACTTTGTAAGGCTTCTAATTGCGCACAAATGGCTTCTTTCTGCTCAATCCGCACATCGGTTTCTGAGCGTTGCGTTTGGCGGCTGGCTTTTAAGCGCACGAACAGCTCATCAATCGGCGCACGGAATTGCTTCCAGAGCGCTTGCTCATCTTTCGGTCGAGCGGCTACTGTAATCTTCCAGTTCGCTTGCAAAGCTTTGGCTTGCTCAGTAGCGGCGAGTATATCTTCCTGCTCTAATAAGGCATTCGCTTGTGCGACCAAACCTTCACGTACTGCCCAGTTTTGAGTGCGCTCTGTAGACAATTTCGCCTCTAAAGCATCCATCGCCTCATTAAAACGCTGATTGATTTGCTTCCATTCTTTATGCCCCACCGTGCCACAAGCCTTCCAAGCTTTACGCTGTTGGTTGATCACAGTTTGCACTGCATGCCAATCGGCTTGTTCCCAATGGGTGTCAGTCTGTAAAGCTTCCAAAGCCGCGCACACTTTTTCCCGCTCTTGTAAGTGCGCTTCACGCTCGGTGGCTTGCTCAGCGAAATATTGCTTGCTGACTTGATAAGCAGCGGTCACTTTGCTATCAAAAGTTTTCCATTGTTTACGTTGCTGGCCGGGGTCCATTTGGCCTAATTTGCGCCATTCTTCGCGCAGAGCTTTGATTTCTTTCGCACGTGCTTGTGGATCCATCAATTCATCGCGCTCTAAGCGTTCAGCGGTTTCAATTAAATGTTCACGGGCTTGATCCGTGCCCCAACGCCGCCAATCTTTTAGCTCCAAAATCAATGGTGTGGCTGCTTGCAAACGACGTTTAATCCGCGCGACTTCACCGGCTGGCAAATCCAACTCTTCACTAAGGGCATGATTTAATTTCTGGTGGAGATCAATCGCCTCGCCGTATTTTTCAGCTTCAAGATCAGCTTCCATTTGCTGCAAATCAGCTTGCAGACCTTGCAAGAGTTGATCACGTTGGGCAGCTTGCTTTTCTAAGCGTGCGGTTAAACTACTAATCGCTTGATGGAAACGGCTTTCTAAATTCGTGACCACTTCACGCAACTGCAACGGGCGCTTTAATTTCGTCCATTGGCTTTGCAAATCAGTTAAGCGTTTGGCTTGAATAAATTTTTCGCTAGCACGCAACGTTTCAGCTTGCTGGCAGCAATCCTGCAAAGCCCCTAAAGCATTCAAATCGCTCGCCACTGCATCACGTGCATCGGTTAAGGCGATAAATTGCTCAATCCAACGCTGATCTAAACTCGTCTGCAGCGCTGCTGGCAAACGCGGGGCTGCTACCCAACGTTCCTGCAATTGCAATAAAGCTTGGTCAATCGTATCGAGGGTTAATTGCTCAGGATGCTGTTGAATGGTGTTTTGTAAAATTGTAGCTTCTTGTAAGCATTGTTCAAAACTGGCTTGCAACGGCGCTTGCGCGGCTTGCTCAATCTCATAAGCTTGCAAGCGCGTTGTGAAGTTTTGCTCTGCTTCAAGGAAGCGCTGCTTTAATTTACTCGGCAGCATGCCTAGCTCAGCCTGCTGTTTCCAGCTTTGCGCTAAGACGCGCTGGCGAGTTTTATCTTGTGCCCACTGTCCCGTTTTACCCAAACCTTCCATATCAGCACAAAGCTTTTCAAGCTCGGATTGGCGTTGCTGCTGCTGTTGCGCCTGATCCAGCCGCTCTTTGAACAATTGACGTAAGCGCTTATTATTTTTGCCTTGAGTGCGTTCCAATTGCTGCAAAGTCTGTAGATCGCTGATTTGGCTAGCCGCTTGGAACTGAATATCTTTGGAGGCATCCTGCTCTGCTATTGCTAGCAAGAGCGCTGGATCACGAATCTCTGCCAGCGCTAATTTGCGCAGATTCACATCGCGCTTAGGATTCTGGGCGAAAGCCGCCATTAGGGTTGAGTTATTTCTAAACCAAGCAAACACCTCGACTAAAGCAACATCTTGGCGAGTATCCGTTTCAACCAAAGCTTGTACGCGCTCTTGAGCTTGCGAACTAACTATAGGCTCACTAGCTTTACCCAACTTAATCAAGAGTGGCAAATTACTCAGGCGCTGAATGGCAGCCCCGCGCACGCTTGGATCGGGATCGCTTTCTGCTAGGCTGATTAATTCGCTGCTGTCAGGCGCTAAATTCGCTAAGGCTTGTAAGCGGACTTTGGCATCTTTGTGCTGCCATTTGGGTTTAAATAAACTTCCTAGCATGATGAGATCTCAACTTCTGTAGTAGATACTCCTCAGCACTTCACCGAGGAGAGGTCAAATAGATTTAAAGCTAATTATTTTACGCGCATACCCGGCTCAGCACCGCTATCAGGAGTGAGAACAAAAATATCCTTACCACCCGGCCCAGCGGCCAACACCATGCCTTCCGACAGGCCAAAGCGCATTTTACGCGGCGCTAAATTCGCCACCATCACCGTCAAGCGCCCTTCCAAATCTTCTGGTTTATAGGCCGACTTAATGCCTGCAAATACATTACGAGTCTCACCGCCCAAATCCAGTGTCAACTGCACTAATTTATCAGCGCCTTCGACTGCAGCGGCTTTGACAATTTTCGCTACCCGAAAATCGAGCTTAGCGAAATCGTCATATTGAATTTCAGCGCTAATCGGGTCTTCGGTTAAATGCGTTTTCACCGTCTCAGCAACAGGTACATTAGTAGCAGCTTCATCTAACGCCTGTTTATTATCTTCAACCATCGCTAATACCGAATCACGCTCGATGCGTGTCATTAAAGGTTTGAACAGATTAATTTGGCTAGCGAGCAAAGGGGTTTGTACGCTCGTCCAAGTTAACTCACCGGCATTTAAGAAGACTTCTGAATCAGCGGTTAATTGCGGAACTACGGGTTTCAAATAGGCAATAATTGCGCGGAATAAATTAATCCCTTGCGTGCAAATGCCCTGCACTTCCGCCAAACGACTTTCATCTTTGGCTAATACCCAAGGCTGATAATCATTCACATACTGATTAGCCTTATCGGCTAGCGCCATAATCTCACGAATCGCTTGGCTATAGCGGCGCTGCTCAAAGGCTTCGGCGATGCTTGTGCTGGCAGCCACAAATTCTTGGTATAAAGTTGGATCAGGCAACTCAGCTGACAAGTGATTATCAAAACGCTTATTAATAAAGCCTGCACAGCGTGAGGCGATATTCACGACTTTGCCGACTAAATCACTATTCACCCGTTGAACAAAATCATCCAAGCTTAAATCAATATCATCGACACTATTGCTAAGTTTGCTAGCGAAATAATAGCGAATATACTCTGGGTTCAAATGGCGCAAATAACTTTCAGCTTGGATAAAAGTCCCACGCGATTTAGACATTTTTGCGCCATCGACCGTTAAGAAGCCGTGGCAGAATACGCCAGTTGGCTTACGGAAATTCGCGCTTTCTAACAGAGCCGGCCAGAATAAAGTATGGAAATAGGCAATATCCTTACCGATGAAATGATACACCTCGGTCTCGGAATCAGCTTTCCAATATAGGTTGAAATCTAAACCGATGCGCTTACACAAATTTTCAAAGCTCGCCAAATAACCAATCGGCGCATCCAACCAGACATAGAAATATTTATCTTCGGTATCGGGAATTTTGAAGCCCCAGTAAGGCGCATCGCGGGAGACATCCCAATCGCTTAAGCCCTGCTCAGACTCGAACCACTCCATTTGTTTATTAGCGATTTCTTTTTGGACGGCGCCACTTTGCAAAAATTCACGCAAGAAAACTTCAAAATCGCCTAACTTAAAGAAGTAGTGATTGGTTTCTTTCTCAATTGGCTTGGTGCCGGAAATCACTGAAAGCGCGTTCTTTAAATCGGTCGGTGAATAGGTAGCACCACAGACTTCGCAGTTGTCACCGTATTGATCGGAAGAGCCACACTTGGGGCATTCGCCTTTGATAAAACGATCAGGCAGGAACATTTTCGCCTCAGCATCATAGGCCTGACGAATCGTGCGCTCAGCGATATGCCCAGCATTACGCGCTGCTAAGTAGATGTACTCAGAATAATGGCGATTTTCTTCGGAATGCGTGGTGTAGTAGTTGTCATAGCTGATATTAAAACCCGCAAAATCACGCTGATGCTCGTCTTTGACGCGCGCAATTAATTCTTCAGGCGTAATCCCCTCTTGCTGAGCACGCAACATGATGGGCGTACCGTGCGCGTCATCCGCACAGACAAAATAGCATTCATGCCCACGCAAACGCTGAAAACGCGCCCAAATATCCGTTTGAATATGCTCTAACATATGGCCGAGATGAATCTTGCCATTGGCATAAGGTAAGGCGCTGGTAATGAGGATTTTTCTTGGCTGCATTCCTAAATCCGAAGTCCTGACTAAGGGCGATAAGGTAGCAGGTTGCAGGGGTTTGTGCTACTTGTGCAGGGTGCTTTAATAAGCCTAAACCAACCCTAGCACTTGCGGCAATACTCACTGGGTGAGCAAAGAAAATGCTTACGGAACTGGCGGTTAAAGTAGGACAGGTCATTAAAGCCTGATGCATAGGCAATTGAAGAAACTCGCTCTGACTGCATACCTGCGCGGCGAGACAACAATAATTGGCAAACATGCTCAAGGCGTTTCTGTAACAAGTAATCAGTCGGTGTGGTGCCAATCATGGCAAAGGCACGTTGTAACTGCCGAGGGGAAACGTCGAGATCGTGTGCCATTGCCTGAATAGTAATACTGCCGTCTCTGAACAGCCGGTCGAGATAAGCGAGTCCATTCTGTAGCAGTTGTGCGCCGACGGTATCCGCATTGACTTCGCGTGCATTGACGACGACCCGGTGTTCAACTAACCATGCGCCCAGCAAACCCAGCATTGCCTCACGCAAATGACCATTTTGTTCTTCAGAGGATTGTGGTTGAAAGACCTTTGCTAGTACCGCATTCATTGCAATAGTGAGATAGTCACTACGGCTCAGAAATTTGCCCCCAGTCATTTTACTACCGAAGCGCTCTGTCATTTCCTTGCGTGGCAAATGTACGGAGAGCTGTCGACCAAAATTACCAAAAAACGAAAACTCCGATGGCTCAGCACTGTCAATCAGGATCATGTCACCCGGCTGCATCATCCGCACCGTGTCGCGCTGGGTCATGATGGCTCGCCCCTCTTCTTGAACGATCAGAAAGAAATTTTCACCCTGATCCCTCTTAATCTCTTGAGTAGTACGGCGAATCGTCTGCAAATCTTTTGCGACATGCGCTATTTCCAGACCGGCACGCTTCTCAAGCTGCACGATACCCTTAACTAAGGATTGACCTTTAACTGGCTCTACGGAAAAAGCACCGCAAGCCCTTTGCAAATCAAACTGAAAGCTTTCAACGGGTAAACGGTTGGTTTCGATGGTCGTCAGCATAGCAACAGTAGGTATCCATGAGTTGTTGACCTGCTAGAAATACCTGATGTCGCAAATAGCCAAAAGAACTGTCGTACAACACCAAGATTTATCAAGCTCTTACTAACTACCATATTGTTGGCATCAAAGGAAGAGGAGACCAGAAATGTCGCAATTTTCATTCATCATCAATGGTGAGTCACACCCTGCTAACAGTCATTTTGCAGTGCGCAACCCCTCGACAGGCGAACTGGTGGCTGAAGCCCCCAATGCCACGAAAACTGACCTCGACAAGGCTGTTGCCGCCGCCAAAGCCGCATTTACCCACTGGTCACAACAATCTGATGCAGAACTACGCGCGGCCTGTGAGGCAGTTTCTGCCAAAATTGGCGAGCATGCCGAAGAACTGGCCATCCTGTTGACACAGGAGCAAGGTAAGCCCTTGAATGGCATGGGTTCACGTTTTGAACTAGGCGGCGCACAAGCGTGGGCAAACTATACTTCGGGTCTTGATAATCCCATCAAGGTACTCCAAGACAATGAAGCGGGAAGGATTGAATTGCACCGCAAGCCATTGGGTGTTGTGGGTTCAATCACGCCATGGAACTGGCCACTGATGATTGCTGTCTGGCATATTCTACCTGCACTGCGTACCGGCAATACGGTTGTCATCAAACCTTCGCCCTACACTCCGCTCTCCACCATCCGCATGGTTGAACTGATAAACGAGGTTCTGCCGCCCGGTGTAGTCAATGTCATCAGCTCCGATGATCAGCTCGATAATATCGGTGCTGCAATGTCTGCTCACCCTGATATCCGCAAAATTGTATTCACTGGCTCTTGTGGCACAGGTAAGAAAGTCTATGCTTGTGCCGCAGACAGCATGAAGCGCCTGACACTGGAGCTGGGTGGCAATGATGCGGGTATTGTCCTGTCGGATGTCAATCCTGAGGCAATCGCTGAGGGTCTGTTCTGGGGAGCCTTTATCAATAATGGGCAGACCTGCGCCGCTATGAAACGCTTGTTTGTACACGAGTCAGTCTATGAGGACGTCTGTACAGCACTCACCCGTTTTGCAGCAACCATTCCAGTCGGGGATGGCATGGATGAAAGCGCCATACTCGGCCCGATTGCAAACCAGATGCAGTTTGACAAGGTAAAACGTCTGGTGGACGACGCCAAAACCAAAGGGCGTGTATTGCTGGGTGGCGAACCGGGCGCAGGGCTGTTTTTCCCGCCAACTCTAATCGCGGACCTGTCCGCTGATGATCCGCTGGTTGCCGAGGAGCAGTTTGGCCCTGCCTTGCCGATCATCAAATATACCGACATCGAAGACGCGATCCGCATGGCCAACAACAGTGAAAACGGTCTTGGTGGTTCAGTCTGGTCTAATGACCTCGCAAAAGCCAAAGCCATTGCCAGCCGTATGCAGTGCGGTTCGGTATGGATCAACAAACACGGTGCCATCCAACCTAATGCGCCGTTTGGTGGGATCAAGTCATCGGGGGTCGGTGTCGAGTTTGGTGATGAAGGTCTGGCTGAGTACACCGACATCCAAGTCGTCTTTTGCTGAAGGGTACTAAATTATGAGCGATTATGACTACATCATCGTTGGTGGTGGCTCTTCGGGATGTGTTCTTGCGTCTCGCTTGAGCGAGAACGCCAAACATAAGGTATTGCTGATTGAAGGTGGCCTCAAAGACCAGTCGCCGTGGATAAAGATTCCTGCCACCTTTTTCAAAGTGGTTGAAAAAGGTCAGGATGTTGTTGCCTATGTTGGCGAACAATCCGAGCAACTGAATAATCGTGCCTCTGTTGTTTTGCAAGGCAAGGTGCTCGGTGGCGGATCTTCGGTGAACGCTATGTTGTATGTCCGTGGGCAAGCCGCAGACTATGACGGCTGGGCGGCACTAGGCAACCCAGCATGGTCGTTTGAGCAGGTACTGCCCGTCTATCGTGACCTTGAGAATAACATGGAGATTGCCAACGAGTTTCATGGCACTGAAGGCGAGCTGCATGTTTCCGAAACGGGCTTTCATCACCCGCTTTCACGGGCATTTATCCGTGCTGCTCAGCAAGTGGGCATCCCGCATAACCCCGATTTTAACGGGGCGGAACAAACCGGTGTCGGTTTCTATCAGACTACCACGCATAATGGCAGGCGCTGGTCTGCTGCTGAAGCCTTTTTACGCAAAGCCGAGCAACGTCCGAACCTAACTGTCATGACCAATACGCGCGTTGCTAAAGTCACGTTCACAGGCACTCGTGCAACAGGTATCGAACTGGAGGATGGCACTCAATTAAAGGCTGAACTGGAGACCATTCTGTGTGCGGGTGCGATTGAGACACCACGCCTGTTGCAGTTGTCTGGTATCGGTGATGCTGAATCCCTGCAACGGCATGGCATTCCAGTTATCAGCAACCTGCCTGGTGTGGGTGAGAACTACCAAGATCATCTAGAGGTGAATGTGCAGTGTTTCACCCGTGATCCGATTTCACTGTACCGCGAAGATAAGGGCTTGCGTGCCGCCTGGCATATGCTGCAATACCAGCTTTTCAAAACGGGCCTGTTGACCTCCAATGTCGTTGAAAGTGGGGGCTTTGTCGATGTATCCAACACGGGTAGGCCAGATTTGCAATTTCATGTGTTGCCATTCATGGTGGGCTGGGCTGACCGCCCGCCAACCGAGGCACATGGTTTGTCGGTCAACCCGTGCTTCCTGCGTCCGCGCTCACGGGGCAGCGTCAAACTGCGTTCAGCTAATGCCAAAGACCCAGCTTTGTTTAATGCAGGTAGCTTTTCTGACCCAGAAGATCTGGAAATCCTGCTACGCGGGACTCACCTTGCCATTGATATTTTCCGTGCACCGGCGCTGCAAAAATTGGTAACGAAGTTTTCTTTGCCCAGCGAAAGCGCATTGCATGACGATGATGCTATCCGTGACTTCATTCGCCAAACGGCAAAAACGGTATTTCACCCGGTGGGTACCGCGAAAATGGGGCCAGATAGTGACCCTACAGCCGTTGTCGACCAACAACTACGCGTCAAGGGTGTACAGGGCTTGAGGATTGCCGATGCTTCGATTATGCCGACCTTGATTTCCGGCAATACCAATGCACCGGTCATGATGATTGCTGAACGGGTAGCACGCTTCATCAGCAAACCATTCTAACTGCGAATACTTATGCAACTTCTGGAGGAGAACGCTATGTTTAAAGCAACACTTTGTACCGGCCTGTTCGTCGCGGGAGCATTATTGAACCCTGCCAGCGCCTTGGCTGCTGTTGATTGCGGCGACAACACTGGCAAACCTGCCACCGGCAAACCAATCAAGGTAGGTGGTATCCACGGTAATGCAGCTCCCGGGGACTTTTCCTCCTCAACAGATGCAGCAGCGGCTTATTTTAAATGTGTCAATGCCAATGGTGGCATCCACGGACGACCCATTGAATACAGGGTTGAGAATGACCAATGGAACCCTGAGCTGGCAGCTCAAGCCGCCTCCAAGCTAGTGACCGATGAAAAAGTTATCGCTATGGTGGGTAACAGCTCATTTGTGGAGATGAGTGTCAATGCCCCCACTTATGCAAAAAGCGGCATTATGGCGATGGCCTCTGCTTGCGCCGTATCCGAATGCTTTGAAAGCTCTAATATTGTCTCGACCAATCAAGGCCCTTTGGCTTCATCCATTGGTGCTGCCATGTATGCAGTGGAAAAGTTAGGTGCTAAAAATATCTCCTGCATTGGACTCGCCATTCCCTCAGTTGGTAACTGGTCATGCGGCGCTGTTGAAAAGTATATGGAATCAAAAGGGCTTAAAGGCTCTTCAGTGTTGCTGAATCCGGCGGCTCCAGATGTCAACTCTGGCTTGTTGGAAGCGACTGCCTCGGGAGCAGACTCCATTCTTGTCAACCTTCCAGCAGGCTTGGGTATTGCCTTTTTAGGTGCTGCACAGGAGCAGGACTTAGCTGCACGCTATAGCTGGACTAGCTCAACGCCACTGTATGACATGTCTGTTCCCAAGGCACTGGGCGACTATTGGGATGGCAAAGTGTTCGTCAGTGCGGAACTAACCCGCCTTGATGGCACTGGGCCTGACAATCTGAACTGGAAGGCTGTGATGAATAGTTATGCGGCCAAAGATGATCCTCGGGATACCTTTAGTCAGTCGGGCTATCTATCGGCAAAATACTTCGTTAAGACCCTGCTGGCGATGCCAGAGGACAAGTTGGATGATCGGGCAGCCGTCACCGAAGCCATCAAGGGTATTAAGGGCTATAAGTCGGATCTCGCTTGCGGTTCTTACTATGTGGGTGAAGCTAAGCGTCACATGCCGAATCATGCTGGCATCATGGTGGTGGTCAAAAACGGGGGATTCGAGCAGGTGCGCGATTGTTTCAACTACGAAGGACCTTACTTTAGCGAGATCCTCGAAACTGAAAAAGCACTGGGTCTGAACTAATCAAACCAGTCGGCCAGTGCCCTAGGTTACTGGCCGCCAATCATGTAGATTGCTCATGAAATCGCACTTCTTTTCCTTACTGTTTTATGTGCTGGCAATGTCCGTACTCTGTGCACTCATTGCTTGGGGCAAACCCTTCCAGGTCGTCGGCATGTTTGTTGTCTCTGGCATGGCTGTTGGCTCGCTTTATGCCCTAGGTGGTATTGGCCTAGTTGTACTCTATCGCGCTACGGGTGTATTGAATTTTGCCAGTGGAGCCATTGGTGCATTTGCTGTCATGTTGGCTTGGCAACTTGGACAGTGGGGTGTTCCTGCTGTCATGACTTGGTTGGCTGCAATGCTAGCAGCCATTACCTTGTCACTGACTTATGGACGCCTGATTGCTCCTGGTCTTGCTTGGCGTGAGCCTGTGGTTAAAGCAATTGCCACTTTGGGATTTGCGTTGATTATCCTTGGTATGACTGCATTTATCTGGGACGATGATGTACGTAAGTTTTCTTTGCCAAGTGACAAACAGGCAATCATGGTCATGGGCTTGCGGGTGACAGTGACACGGCTGATCGTGATCCTTGCCACCATCATCTTGGTCATCGGCATCTGGTTATACCTTGGCAAAACCCGCATGGGTTTACAAATGAGGGCTTTAGCGAATGACCGTAATTTGTCGGCCCTGATTGGGGTACGTATCCTCAAGGCAGAAACGATTGCTTGGGCTATCGCTGGTGTCATTGCCGGATTTACCGGACTCATGTTCGGCGATTTGATCCGCCTAGAACCGGTAGTTATCACCTTTCTTGTCATCCCCTCAATTGCAGCCGCTATTTGTGGTCGCCTTGATAATCTAGGTCAAGTACTGCTGGGTGGGTTGACCATGGGTGTAATTGAGAGCCTGCTGACGCTACAACCTACCCTGAAGGATATCCGTCCGATCGCACCCTTTGTTATTGCTGCTTTAGCCCTACTTTGGATGCAACGCGGCAAACAACTGCTATTTGCGAGGGATAATTAATGAACATTTCTCGCTCTGGCATCATCGGACTTGGCTTAGCGATCCTGTTGTTTGCCATTTTACCAGCGGTAAGTGGTGGACAGTGGAGTAAAATATTCACTTCTACCGCCTGTTTCACCCTAGCAACCGCAGGCATTACCTTTATGTATTCACGCCTTGGCTTGGTTTCACTGGGTCAGGTTGCCTTAATGGGGATCGGTGGCTGGGTCATGCTCCGCATGAACCACGCTTTTGAGTTTCCGTTTGAAATCAATCTAGCAGTGGCTGCTGCCGTAACAACGGTATTTGGCTGGATCTTGGCACTGCCTGCCTTGCGGATGCGTGGACTGTACCTAGCCCTGATTACCTTGATGGCCGCGGGTGGAGTGGAAATCATTCTGTCGACGTATCGCTTTCCCAATGGAGGCGATGGATTCTGGGGTGTCACGTCCTCAGTGTCAGCCCCCTTTCGCCGCCCCGAGTTGGCACAGTCTGACACTGCTTATTTACGCTATGTGATTGCCATAACTACCTTAGGCTTCCTGTTGATTGAAGCACATCGCAGACTAGCTCCCGGTCGAGCTTGGGCAATGATCCGACGGTCTGAAGCAGCGGCTTATTCTTCTGGAATTAATGTGCTGTATTACAAAGCTTGGGCCTTTGGCCTGTCTGGTTTGCTGGCAGGTGTTGCGGGCGGATTATTGGCTGGCACATTGGGGCTGCTTGACCCTTCTACCTTCCGCGCCTCCGAATCCATTATGTTATTTGCCTTGGCGGTTGTTGGTGGTGCGCGCTTCTGGCTAGGGGCAGTCATCGCTGGGGTGCTCTATCGAGTTTTGCCAGCGCTGTTTAATGATTGGGGATTGAATGCCGATCTGACACTGGTGATCTTTGGTGCTGCCCTCTTACATGCCATCACCACTGCACCTGATGGCTTAGCCGGACAGATCATTAACCTGTTCCGTCGCGAGGTCAAATCATCATGATGGTACTTGAGAATCTCACCGTAAAGTTCGGCGGTGTCATCGCACTTGATAATGTTTCAGCAAGTTTTCACTCCCCTGTTTCCGGCATTATCGGCCCGAATGGCGCAGGCAAAACGACTACCATGAACGCAATTTCTGGCTTTATTCGTTGTACAGGCCGCATTTTGTATGATGATAAGGACATCAGCGGATTATCGCCACAGCATAGGACGCGCTGGGGGTTACGCCGCTCATTCCAGCATGAACAGATAGCTGAAGACTTGAGCGTACTGGATAACTTAAGGGTGTTGCAGGATCATATCCCTAGCTCTCGTAAGGAGCAGCGTTTTGAGCTGGCTCAAGCTTTGGCAATTACTGGACTGGAACAGCGTGCACATAAGCTTGCGCAAACATTGAATACCTATGAGCGGCGGCTGATTGATATGGCACGTTGCCTGATGGGTAAACCCAAGGTCATCATGTTAGACGAACCCGGTGGTGGTCTAACCCGTACTGAGGCAGAGCATATTGGCGATTTGATCCTGAAAATACCTGAGCTAACTGGCGCAACCGTATTGGTCATTGATCATGATGTTGATTTGATCAGACGGATTTGTAGCGAAACCCTAGTGCTGGATTTTGGAAAGCGTATTGCCTTGGGTGAAACAGACAAGGTACTGGATGATCCGAAGGTTAAAGCGGCTTATCTTGGTATAGAGGAGCTTAGCTAATGTCACTGGACATTCAGAATATTTCGGTCATGCAGAATGGCAGACAAGTTGTCTCCGGTGCAAGCCTAAGCGTAGAACCGGGACAGGTTACAGCTATCCTTGGTGCAAATGGCGCCGGAAAATCAGAGCTGGTCTTGGCTATTGCTGGGGTACTGCCGGTAACACATGGCGTGATCTCGGTGGATGGTAGCAGCATTAACGGCCTGAGACCCGATGCAATCCGCCGGGCTGGCGTTGCCGTTGTACCTGAGGGGCATCGCGTTCTGACACGTTTGAGTGTTGATGAAAACCTGCGTGTGGCGGCCTCCGAATTGTCTACACGCGATCTAAAAACAGCACTGCATGACACGTATTTGCTGTTCCCTGAACTCGCAGAACGCAAGAACCAGTTGGCAGGTAGTATGTCTGGCGGGCAGCAACAAATGCTGGCGATTGGCCATGCACTGATGACGCACCCGAAATACTTGCTGATTGATGAAATGTCACTTGGCCTCGCGCCCTTAATAGTCAAACGATTGGTGAAAACAGTTTCAGAGTTGGTTAACTTGGGCACAGGGGTTTTACTGGTTGAGCAATTTACTGAAATTGCCTTATCCATCGCGACCTCTGTCACTATTATGCGTACTGGAAAAGTGCAATATAGTGGGAAGGCCACAGAAGTTCGCAGCAATCCTGCTATTCTGGAAAAAGCTTATTTTTGAAAGTGATGTTCCCCAAAGACTTCAGAGAGTTTATCGAGTTACTCAACAAAAACTCGGTTGAATAGCTGTACCGCTCAATTATCTAGCTAGCTCAACAGCCTAAACTGCGCCGAATGAGCTGCTTTGCGATCAAAGGTAATGGTATAACTTGCGCCCAAACGTTGATGCACTCGACTCAATAAATAATCTGAAAAATCAGCATTGCCCTGCAAATAATCTTGCCATGCCAAAATAGCTAGATCGGCTGACTCCACCATAAATTCGCGGCAGGTTAAAATAGAGTGCAGCACTTCAGCCACTTGTTGGCGTGAATAGTGATAAGCCCGCGATAAGACCCAAGCCAATTCACACAATACAATATGACTAATCACCGCAGGCTCTTGCTCGGTCAACTGATCCATAAAGCGATTAACCCATTCGGCCTGTGCTGGCTCGTCTTGCGTTATATAACGCACTAATATATTCGTATCTAAACCGATCATTCACTCACAGCCTTAGCAATAGCCTCATCCATCGCTTCCAGAGAAACGGGCTTAGCTGGTTTTGGCAACATACCTTTCAGACTTTTCGCCGATCTAGTGACGGGCAATAAAAATAAGCGTCCATTGTCACCAAACACAAATTCCACTCTATCACCCGGATTGAGTTTGAGCGCATCGCGGGCGGATTTTGGAATGGTGATCTGACCTTTAGCTGTTAAAGTTGCAAGCATAATCTTACGCTCTCTTATAATTTCTTACTTTATTCAGCATAGCATTTAAGTAAGATATTAGTAATCATCCTTCCTCTGAAACTCCTAAAGCCTAACAAGCAACTTGAGCGAAAAGTGCTTTTATTGCACCATGCCCACCAGAAACAAGATCAGTCAACACCACCAAATCAATCCAAGGAGTCACCCATGCCCCAAGCCCACTACCAAGATTTAGGTGATGGTATTTATTGCATTGATACGGCGTTGTGCCGCGATGATTTTGCTGCTTGCTATTTGATCGTCGAGGGCGATGCGGCGGCGTTTGTCGATAGTGGTACGTATCACAGCGTACCTTTGATTATGCAGGCTTTGGCGGAGCTGGGTTTGCAGCCAGAGAATGTGAAATATGTGATTCCGACCCATGTGCATCTCGATCATGCGGGTGGGGCGGGTGAGCTGATGCGTTTGTGCCCGAATGCGACCCTGATTGTGCACCCGAAGGGCGCGCCGCACATGATTGACCCTGCGAAATTGATTGCGGGTGCAACAGCGGTGTATGGGCCGGAAGTATTCGCGCGCGATTATGGAACGCTGACACCGGTGCCAAAAGAGCGCGTGATTGCCGCAGAGGATGGTTATACGTTTGATTTGAATGGGCGCAAACTCGGCTTTTATGACACCCCCGGCCATGCGAATCATCATGGCGGTATTTTTGATGAACGCACTAGCTCGTGGTTCACTGGCGATACTTTCGGCATTTCCTACCGCGAATTTGATACGGAGAAAGGCGCTTGGCTCTTTGCGACGACCACGCCCGTTGCTTTTGATCCCGATGCTTGGAAAAACACCCTCGTCAAATATGAAAGCAAACAGCCCAAAGCCATGCTGCTCACCCACTATAGCCGCGTGACAGAATTAGATCGCCTGTTCCCGCTGTTGCGCCAAAGTTTGCAAGCTATGGTCGATATCGCCTTAAGCGAAGAACCGAATGCCGAAGGCCGCCTTGCGCGCATTCAAGAAAAAATCGCGCAAAATCTAGTCGCCAGTGCTCAAGCACATGGCGTAAGTTTCGGCGCAGACAAAATCCGCGAATTATTAGCACTCGATATTGACCTGAACGGTCAAGGTTTAGAAATCTGGCTACAACGCCGCACCAAAGCTGCTTAAATGGATTGGAGCATTCAAGCGTGGCTGCTGACTTTTTTCGCAGTCATTATCGTCGGCATTTCCAAAGGCGGTTTTGGCGGCGGTTTTGGCATGCTTGCTGTGCCGATGATGGCGCTGGCTATGCCACCAATGCTGGCGGCGGCGATTCTGCTGCCGGTGCTTTGCGCGATGGACTTGATGGCGCTGCGGGCGTATTGGGGCAAATGGTCGCTGGAACATATCAAAATCACCGTTCCAGCGGCGATTATTGGCACGATTGCGGGCGCTTTCACCTTCCAATACTTAAACGCTGACCATATCCGCTTTGTGATCGGCGTAATTTCGGCTGGCTTCGCCTTAAATAGCTGGTTCAAACCCGCGCAACGCTGGATTAAGCACAAACCCGGCGTGAATGCGGGGCGTTTTTGGGGCTTCACCTCAGGTTTTACTAGCTTTGTCTCGCACACGGGCGGGCCGCCTTTAAGCGTTTATTTGCTCCCGCAGCAGCTCGAAAAATCCACCTTACAAGCCACTACCGTATTATTTTTCACTGCGGTGAATTATTTCAAATTGATCCCTTATGCGCTGCTGGGGCAATTGAATTTCGCGAATATTAAAATCTCGCTATTACTGTTGCCTGTGGCAGCGCTGGCGATTGGGCTGGGCGTGTATTTGCATAAACGCGTGTCGGATAAAATGTTTTATCAAATTACTTATATTGTGCTATTTGTGACGGGCTTGAAGTTGATGTATGACGGTTGGCAGGGATTTTAGGAGAATTTTATGCGCTTAGGTACTTGTCGTTATCAGAACCAAAACTATGTATTTATCGAGCAAGCTGATCACTTAATCTTACCGGCGCTCGAACCCAGTTTTGCACAAGTGGGTTGGCATGATTTACAAAGTTTGCTGGAGCGAAATACTGATTTCACTGCGATATTGAGCCAAGCCACTGCACCAATGCAAGTCGCGTCCCAAAAGGTCGAATGGCTCGCCCCCATTCCACGCCCCCGCAAAAACGTCATGTGCCTAGGCTTAAACTATCTTGAGCATATTGAAGAGGCTTTGCTTTTAACGGGCAAGAACCCCAAAAAACCAGCTTATCCGATTGTGTTCACCAAATGCGTCAGCAGTGTAATTGGGCATGCAGCGGAAATTCCTTTTGATCCAAATACTTGTTCACAGCTCGATTGGGAATCGGAACTCGGTGTGATTATTGGCAAAGCGGGGCGCAAAATTACCCCCGACAATGCGCTTGAGCATATCTTCGGTTATACCATCATTAATGATCTTAGCGCGCGCGATATTCAGCTCAACCACAAGCAATATTTCCTCGGTAAAAGTATTGAGGGCGGATGTCCGATTGGCCCTGTGATTGTGACTAAAGATGAAATCGCCAACCCGCAAAATTTAAAAATTGCCTGCCGAGTGAATGGCGTCACTAAGCAAGATTCCAACACTAGGTATATGCTGTTCAATATTGCCGAAATTATCGCAACTTTATCGCGCGCTATGTCCTTGGAAGTCGGCGATATTATTGCTACCGGGACGCCGAGTGGGGTTGGTTTTGCACGCAATCCGCCGGAATATTTGCATCCCGGCGATGTGGTGGAATGTGCAGTGGAAAAAATTGGCGTGCTGCGTAATCGAATTGGGCAAATTAGATAGCCCTAAGCGCCGCCAAACAATCTAAAGCCCGATAGGACAAAGCCTCTGATAGATGTTTAGTCTGAATCGCCTCACTCTCTGCCAAATCGGCAATCGTGCGTGCCACTTTCAAAATCCGATGATAAGCGCGCGCTGACAGTTTAAATTGCTCCATTGCATGGCTTAATAAATTCTGATCTTTTTTGCTCAAGGTACAATGCACATCAACCTCTGAACCAGCAAGCTGATTATTAATCTTTTGCTGGCGCTGCTGTTGACGTTCGCGCGCCCGCTCAACCCGAATACGAACTTCAGCACTACCCTCGCCTACCACTAAAGATTGCAAATCCTCTTGCTTGACACGCGGCACATCGACTTGCAAATCAATGCGATCCAAAAACGGCGCCGAGATTCGGGCACGATGGCGCTTTTGCTGCTCAGGTGTACATTCACAATTGGCTTGAAAATCACAAGCACGCCCTTGTGGACAAGGATTCATCGCAGCGACTAATTGAAATTGCGCAGGATAAGTGGCTTGGCGTGCAGCACGCGATAAGGTGATTTTGCCAGTTTCCAAAGGCTCACGCAGAGTATCTAAAGCTTTGCGATCAAATTCGGTCAGCTCATCCAAAAACAACACACCATGATGTGCCAGCGAAATTTCCCCTGGCAATACTTGCGAACCACCACCAACAAGTGCCACACCCGAGGAAGTATGATGCGGCTCACGCACTGGACGCTGCCCCCATTGCTGTAAATCAAAACCTTGATGGCTGATGGAAGCAATTGTGGCAGACTCCAAAGCCTCTTGTTCACTGAGATCGGGCAAAATTGTCACCAAACGACTGGCAAGCATGGTTTTGCCGGTTCCGGGAGGGCCAACCATAAGCAGATTATGCCCACCCGCAGCGGCAATTTCTAAAGCGCGACGTGCACTAAACTGCCCTTTTATATCGCGCAGATCCATCGAATAACGCTGTGATTGTGATTTAATCTCCTGCTCCCAACGCGGTAATGGCTCACCACCTTGCAAATGCTTCACAACTTCCTGCAAATGACGTGCTGGATAAACTTTCAGGCCTTTAATCAAGCAAGCTTCATCCGCATTATCCAAGGGCAGAATTAATTTACGACGCATGCTGTGGGCATTCACGGCTGTTGGCAGCACGCCACGTATACCGCGCAAATGCCCACCTAAAGACAGCTCACCTAAAAATTCGTAACCGGTTAATTGATCCTGTGGAATTTGCTCGCTCGCCGCCAAAATACCTAAAGCAATCGGCAAATCAAAACGTCCACCATCCTTGGGAATATCAGCGGGGGCTAAATTTACAGTGATACGTTTTACAGGAAAATTCAAACCTGAATTAATAATCGCAGCACGCACCCGATCACGGCTTTCTTTCACCGCTGTTTCTGGTAGCCCTACAATAGAAAATCCAGGGAGGCCATTAGCTAAATGCACTTCTACGCTAACTAAAGGGGAATCAAGGCCAGCATTGGTGCGGCTATATACAATCGCGAGGCTCATGGGGTTATTTTTATTATTGTTATTAATGCAAGGAAAAATTCTGCGCGGTCTGAGCTTTAAATTCAAGGCTACTACGACAAAAGGTGTGGCTTAACAAAGGTCTATGAGGTAGACCTTTGTCAGAACTTAAATTTTAATGCAACAAATTATTTTTTTACCGTTGAGCGTTCATTATTAACTAGCTTGGCTTGAATGCTGCGCTCAGCCCAGCGTAATAAAGTTAACAGTTGGCGGCGCTCATTAGCTTGCAAGCCATTTTGCCGGAAGCGCTTCTCAATAGCATTAATCCGATTTTGTTGATTAGTTAAGACTAGCTGCTCTTGTGTAGTCAGAGCACCTGTACGACAGCCTTGTTCGATTTTTCTGGCATGTTCAACCTGAATGGCATTGATACTACTTTTCAGCGCGAGGGGTGAAGCTTGCGCTAGTGGACTTGTTACTAACACGGTTCCCCAAAGAAAACCTATCCACAAAATTGATTTGTTATTCATATTATGCTCCTTAGATTAATTGCGGCCCTACAGTGAACAACCCTACGTTCACTGCTTAATAAGACGTCACATTCAAAAGAAGCGTTTGAAGTTTAGCCATTAATTCATTTTATTTTCACATTTCATCCTAGGTTTATGCCCAGTCACTCTGAATGTGTATTAACCCAACAAACTGTCCTGCTATAAAACAGCGATGAAATTGTTAAATTCTCGCCCGATTATCTATTTTGTTGCAGGCCTAGTGTTTGGGGCTAGCCTTAGTTATCTATTTGAATTCAATGATAAGTATAGTGCAGGAATTGAAGCTCAGCAGCTTGATCAATTATTAACTTTATTACTGCATTTAACAATTTGGGGGGTAATGCTCGGCGGCTTATGCACCTTACTGAGCAGAGGCCTTGCTTTAGTTTTTTTGGATGAGCCTAAAAAGGGAAAAAACCAGCTGGTAAAAAAGCCTAAGTTTAAAAATGATTAAACCTATTTATACAAAAACGCCGCTTCATTTAGAGCGGCGTTTTTGTTGTTAGCTTCGCTAAAACCTTACTGCTGGCAACCTTGCCACCAACAGGGACGGCTACGAATAAAGTTTACAATCGCTTGATGTTTGTAAGCTTGGCCAAGAGGCTGAGTGATGTACTCTTTACTACCCCAAGAACCATAACGACGATAAGTACGGGGTGAAGAATAATGCGCAAACAAAGCCCCGCCTTCACGCTTCCAACCTTCTAGGAATTGAGTGTACAAAGCACCCATGCGCGGATGCCGATTCGCTTGATACAACAGAGGGTTAGGCATTTGCATATCATGGGTAGTCTTGAAGTCCACTAAGCCCTGCCCGCCCTCATAAGCCAGCAGTGGCAAGCCGTATTTATCTGCAATTGCTTTCTGCTTACGAATAAAAGCCAATACATTATTAATAGAATAACGATATTGATCGTCAGTCATCAGCTTGAAGGTTTCGTCTAAATTACGCACTAACTGAATCGATTGATGATCACCAAAGAAATAAGGTGCAATGGCAAACGCATCTGCTGATTTATAAGCATCTTTGTGTCCCATCACGATCTGTGCGACTTCTTCATTAATTGTCCAGCCTGACAAAATCCGCACTAAGCGCTGTGAACCACCAAAAACTTGTTCCCAAATGCGGAAGATTTCAACCGACCGCTCTGAATAATAGCGATAACCTGCACGATTCTTGTTGGTATCTAAACGTCGCGCCATCCCCATGTCACGTACATAGTTACCTTGGAGGAAAATGAAGTTCCAAGTTTCGTTACTATATTCAACATGCGGCTTCAAATTCGGACGTAAACGCTGCTTCACTAACTGCGCAAATTGTGTGACATAGTTATTGTCAGCGGCATGGTGAATCGTGAACCAAGGGTGCGCATTGAGACGATTGGCTAATTCGATCTGAATTTCAATCGGTGCGCCACGGTTGGTTTGGCTGCCGCCCCAAGTTGCATCGGTGACTTTTTGGCGCTGATTCCATGAACTCTGCGGGTTATTGCTCACACCACTCATGTTCATGAAGCGAATCGATTTAAAATCCTTCATGTAATCCAAATAATCTGGATTAAAAATCTGCTGTTCGTAATTTTGTACAAAGGCTTGATAATTACCCGGACACGCATTGGCATTGGGCACACGTTTGAAAGGGTTATTCGCACAAACCCCATCGGGAGGCAAAATACGAATATTGCGGATGTAGTTGTTCGGGCTAGATGCGGTAATCCGCAAAGATGCATCAAACTTATTGTCGCTACCTGCAAATAATTCAATCGTATCTTGGCCTTGAGCACTCTCGACTATTTTTGCATCGCCACCGTACTGAATCTTGCCTTGGCCTTCATAAAGTACGGTATAGCGCCCGCCCGGTATCGCTTGTGCGGGTAAGTTGCTTAAAAACCGAGTGCCTGCAATTTGCCCATTTAAACGCGCAGGCCAGCCACTACCATCCAATTGCACATTCGCGCCTGTCAGCCAAGGGCGAGCATCTTCAAACGGTAAAGCTGAGCGGAACAGATCAATGAAGGGCACACTCGAATCGTCTTCAGTGAGTTCATTGGTATTGCTTGCCAATGGAGAGCTTTGATTATTTGCTAGCGCGAAGGGTGCGCTCAAAGCGACACAAACCGTCGCCACACTTAGCCCTATATGTTTCAGCAGTAATGACATTAGCCTTATATCCTCATGTTTTTAGCTCATTCAGGTGGCACTAAGCCTAGCGCCTTGAGCCATGCTTATAAAGTAGTGTATGACTAAATGTGTTGTTTTTTGCATAAAAGTACGATTTAAACCAGTTTACCTAAGCTTCGTGCAGGCATTACAATGCTGCCCCCAACTAAAATTTTATATTTTATCTCAACTTACTGGAGTCCACTGTGGCTATCGAACGTACCATTTCTATTATCAAGCCAGATGCAGTTGCTAAAAATGTCATCGGCCAAATTTATGCACGCTTTGAAACTGCTGGCCTGAAGATCATTGCCGCCCGCATGATTCACTTAAGCCAAGCCCAAGCTGAAGGCTTTTATGCCGTTCACAAAGAACGTCCTTTCTTCAAAGACTTAGTTAGCTTTATGACTTCAGGCCCTGTGATGGTGCAAGTCTTAGAAGGCGAAAATGCGGTTGCGAAAAACCGTGAACTGATGGGCGCTACTAATCCGAAAAATGCAGACCAAGGCACTATCCGTGCTGATTTCGCGGATAGCATCGACGAAAATGCAGTGCATGGTTCAGATAGTTTAGAAAATGCAGCGATTGAAATCGCTTATTTCTTCGGTAAAGACGGCGATCTTTGCCCACGTACTCGTTAAACACTCAGTATTGAGTAAGGCCAAGGTCATCTGTGTCTGCCAGCAACACTAAAGTAAACCTATTAGATTTTAGCCATGAAGCGATGAAAGAGTGGTTCGCCAGTACTGGTGAGAAGCCCTTTCGTGCCACCCAAGTGATTAAATGGTTGCATCAAA
This sequence comes from Thiolinea sp., assembly GCA_049290875.1. Taxonomy (GTDB): domain Bacteria; phylum Pseudomonadota; class Gammaproteobacteria; order Thiotrichales; family Thiotrichaceae; genus Thiolinea. The sequence continues at coordinate 79,805 of JBATOI010000020.1, read as the reverse complement.
TAGGGGTGGATGATGTCGCACAGATGACCAATCTGAGTAAACCCTTGCGTGCTTTCTTACAAGAACACGCCGAAATTCGCGCTCCTGAAATTGTCATGGCGCAACAATCCGCCGATGGTACTTGTAAATGGGTACTGCGCTTAGCCGATGGCAATGCGATTGAAACGGTTTTCATTCCTGAAGAGGATCGCGGCACTTTATGTATATCCTCTCAAGTGGGTTGTGCTTTAGATTGCACCTTCTGCTCCACGGCACGCCAAGGCTTTAACCGTAATCTGACCGTTGCGGAAATTATCGGCCAGTTGTGGATAGCCAAACGTACTTTACAACAAGACCCGAAAGGTGAACGTGCTGTTACCAATGTGGTGATGATGGGCATGGGCGAACCTTTACTCAATTTTGAGCCGGTGGTTTCAGCTTTACGCTTAATGCTGGATGACAATGCTTATGGCCTAAGCCGTCGTCGGGTAACTGTTAGCACCTCCGGTGTGCTACCTGCGATGAGTCGCTTAGCAGATACCTTAGATGTATCCTTAGCAGTCTCCTTGCATGCATCGAATGATGAATTGCGCAATCGCTTAGTCCCGTTAAATCGCAAATATCCGATTAAAGATTTATTAGCCGCTTGCCAAAGCTTTCTCGATAAAAAAGACACCCAACGCAAACATATTACTTGGGAATATGTGATGCTCGATGGAGTCAATGACACCGAGCAGCATGCGCGAGAATTAGCCACTTTGTTGCAGGGCATCCCCTCGAAAATCAATTTAATCCCTTTTAACCCCTTCCCTGATACCCGCTATCAACGTTCTAGTAACAATCGTATTTATCGCTTCCGCGACATCCTGCAAGACTCCGGTTATACTGTAATGACAAGAAAAACTCGAGGCGATGACATTGATGCAGCGTGTGGCCAGTTAGCAGGGGAAGTCAACGACCGTAGCCGCAGAGAGATTCATTTCGCCCGTATTGAACAAGGGCATTAAGGGCAAAATAAGAATGATGAGAATAACAATTAAATCACTAGCCATTTTGTTGCTAGCGGCCTCCCTATCGGCTTGCACCAGCACGTCTAAAGGCGCTAGCAAAAAAGAAACCGCTGAATACTACTCGCAACTAGGCGCTGGCTACTTGCAGAAAGAGCGCTTAGAGCTTGCACAAGAAAATCTTGCAAAAGCGCTCAAGATTAACCCCAACTCTAAAGATGGTCTACATTACTCTGCCTTACTACAAGAGCGCCTAGGCAATATGCAGCAAGCTGATGTCTTGTTTAAGCGGGCGATGCAGTTAGATGGGAAAAATCCCGAATTACTCAACAATTATGGTTCACATTTGTGTAAACAAGGCAAATACAAATCTGCTGTAGCTGCCTTTAACGCGGCCATCAAAGACCCTTTATATCAAACCCCTGAATTTGCTTATACCAATGCTGGAATTTGCCTGCAAAAAGCCAAAACTCCGCAACAAGCAGAAAGCTACTATCGGCAAGCCTTAGAACGCGACCCTAATTTCTCGCTCGCCTTATACCAAATGGCTGAATTAGAATATGCGCGTGGTGAAAATGCCAAGGCACAAGCCTTTCTTTATCGCTATAATGAGCGCGCTCAGAGCACAGCAGAAACCCTGCTATTATGTTATAAGATCAATCGGGCATTAAATGATTCAACCGCCTCGGAACAATGTGCGACTAACCTTATGGCACAGTTTCCTAATAGCGTTGAAGCCAAACAGATTAACTGAAACCTGAAATTAAGTATTTGGAGTGGGGCGTGACGGACACTAACGCAGACATGGATGTAAAACCGGAAGAGCAGCCTATTGTTGTTGAAAAACGTGATGCTGGCATTGTGCGTCCGGGCGATCTTTCCGCCAAACTGCAAGCTTGCCGTGAACGAGCTGACTTAGATCAAGATCAAGCAGCGATTGCTATGCGCTTATCGCCAGCTATGATCAAAGCGCTGGAGAGTGAAAATTTCGCTGAATTGCCTGACCCACCTTATGTGCGTGGCTATTTGCGTAGTTATTCACGTTTAGATGAAAGTAACCCACAAGATTTGATTCGTACCTATGAATTACTCCGGGGCGCTGATCCAGACTCCTTGAGCACTCCTCTTCCAACTACCTTAACTCGGGTTCATAAGCCGAGTATTTCGCCCACCACGGTACGGATGTTAGGTTTAGTGGCTTTAGTCGTATTCTTGGGCATCCTCTCGATGATTCCGGGGATTAATCAATGGGTACGCCAAACCTGGCAATCATTTGCAGCGGCTCAACCCGGTTCTGCGCCAACCTTGCTCGCTAACCAAAAACCAGTGACCGCTGCCAGTACAACACCAGCAACAGGCACTAGCACTAATTTAACAGCCTCCGAGCCAGCACCAACAACTTCACCTGCGATTGCGACTACGACCCAAGATAGCCCTATCGCCACCGCAGGCTCAGAAGCGGTTCAACCTGTCGCTCCCTTGACGGCTGTTGATCCTAGCACTACAAGTACAGAGGCCACACCAACTACTTTAGGTTTAGCTAACCCAGCTGCTAGTTCTACTGCTAGCACAACAACTACGCCTGCTACACCTGTTCCTGACCCAACTGCAATAGCGTCAGCAACAGATACTAGCGCCACATCAACCACTGCTACTACCGGTACAGCGACTACGCCTACTACAGGAACGCTTGATCCAGCAGCAGCGACCACGACCACTTTAGCTAGCAGTACTGCCGCAACCACGGCCACTCCAACTGACCCAGCAACCGCAGGCTCAGCGGTCGTAGATCAGACTAAACCAGCCGATGCGACTGCAACCACGCAGCAACCCATTGACGGCGAAGTCATGGTAAGGATGGAATTCACTCAAGAAGTCTGGATGCAAGTTAAAGATGGTAGCAATAAATCTATTTTTGAGTCGTTGAACTCACCGAATACTTGGAAACAATTTAAAACGCGCACTCCATTAACCTTTAAAATTGGCAATGCGCCCGGTGTGAAATTGTATTTGAATGGTCAAGCTTATGATCATGCAAAATACACCCGTGGCAGCGTAGCGCGGTTTACAGTGAACTAACTCATGGCAAAAACCATTCAATCAATTCGCGGGATGCACGATATCCTGCCAGAACAATCCGCTGCGTGGCAGTACTTAGAAACAACTGTGCGCCAACTACTGAGCCGTTATGGCTACCGCGAAATTCGTACGCCAGTGCTGGAAGTGACGGAGCTATTCAAACGCGCAGTGGGCGAAGTGACTGATATTGTTGAGAAGGAAATGTATACCTTTGCCGATCGCAATGGTGACAGCCTTTCGTTGCGCCCAGAAGGCACAGCAAGTTGTGTACGCGCAGGGATTGAGCATGGTTTGTTTTATAACCAACAGCAACGCCTTTGGTATACCGGCCCGATGTTTCGCCATGAGCGCCCACAAAAAGGTCGCTATCGCCAATTCCATCAAGTCGGTGTAGAAACTTTTGGGATTACTGGCCCCGATATTGATGCGGAACTGATTGCCCTTAGTGCGCGCCTATGGCAAGAATTGGGCTTGAAGAATGTACGTTTAGAATTGAATTCTCTAGGTACGCCCGCCTCACGAGCTATTTATCGCGAAAAGCTAGTCGAATATTTTTCAGCACATTTAGATGTCTTAGACGAAGAAGCTAAGCAGCGCTTGCATAGTAATCCGATGCGCATTCTGGATACGAAAAATCCAGCAACACGCCCGATTGCTGATGCAGCACCTAGCTTACATGACTATTTAGACGAAGAATCCAAGCAGCATTTCCAACAACTTTGTAGCATGCTGGATGAAATGGGTATTCAGTATGTCATCAATCCGCGTTTAGTCCGTGGTTTAGATTACTATACCCGCACTGTATTTGAATGGATTACCGAAGAACTTGGCTCTCAAGGTACAATTTGCGCCGGTGGGCGTTATGATGGTTTAGTGAGCCAAATGGGTGGACATGAAACACCTGCTTGTGGCTTTGCGATGGGCATGGAGCGCTTACTAGAACTGATGCAAGTGCAAGAACAGGCGTTAAACACCACTGTGCCTGATATTTATCTGGTGTTAGCAGGTGACCAAGCCATACAAACGGGAATGGTACTTGCGGAAAAGTTACGTACCGAACTGCCTCAGCTCAAGCTACAAGTGAATACGGGCGGTGGCGGGATGAAAGCACAAATGAAACGCGCTGACAAATCGGGCGCTCGTTATGCGTTAATTTTAGGTGAGCAAGAATTAGCTGCCGGTGAAATTGGCTTCAAGCCAATGCAAGATGCAGAAGCGACACAATTAAGTTTTAAGCTCAGTGAGCTTAGTCAACAGCTCGCTGCACAGTTACAATAACGACTCAAGATTGAAAAATTAAGATAAGAATCAGGACTAAGGGGCCTAAGCATGATTGATTATAATAAGACCGACGACGAACAAGCTGAAGATATTAAAAAGTGGTGGAAAGAGAATGGCCTCTCTGTTGCTGCCGGTATCGCTTTAGCTATTGCTGCTTTATTCGGCTGGGAATACTGGCAGAAACACCAAATCACCCAAGCGGAAAGTGCTTCAACCCTATATAGCGAAGCACAAACAGCGACCGATGACACAATTGCCACTTTAAAAACCCAAGAGTTACAAGATAGCTACACCCAATCGCCTTATGCAGCCTTGGCTTCTTTAGAAATCGCTAAGAAACATGCAGAAAAAGGCGAGTATGAACCCGCTGCGGCAGCCTTAAATTGGGTCATGGCTAATACTAAAGATGTCGATTTGAAAAATGTTGCATCGGTGCGTTTAGCTCGCGTACAAGCGTCGGCAGGTAAATATGAGGAAGCCCTGAAATTGGCTAGCCAAACTTATGGTGCTTCCTATGAATCGGTCTTAGAAGAAATTAAAGGCGATATTTACAGCGCCCAAAACAAGATTGAGGAGGCGCGTAAAGCCTATGAACGTGCTATTGTGGCTGCCAAAAATAGTTCTAGTGAACTGATTAAAATTAAGCTCGATAACCTGGGTAAAGGAGCCTAAAGCGTCCATGAGATCTTTAGCCACTGTTATTACTAGTCTGTTTTTAGCAGCAAGCCTAAATGCTTGTAGTAGCTTTTCCAGTGTGATGCCTGCTAAAGATGCCAACCCACCCAAAGAACTCAAAGCGCTTCAAGCTAGCATTAATGCTCAAACCTTATGGAAAGTGAGCACCGGCAATAGTGATAAAGCCTATGTCCGTTTATATCCTTATGTGGATGAAGCGGCTGTTGTAGTGGCTGGCGGTGGCTCAGCCAGTGCTTGGGATAAGCGAAATGGTGCGGCGCTCTGGAAAACACCGATCAGTGAGGAAATCACAGGGGGTGTCAGTGGGGGTGAAGGCTTAATTTTTGTTGGTACTACCGAAGGTAGTGCAATAGCCCTTGATCGCCAAACGGGCAAAATTCGTTGGATTGAGCACTTAAATAGTGAAGTGCTGGCAGTGTCTGCCGCTAGCAAAGGCCGTGTAGTATTTCGCACGGGCGATGGCCAACTCACCGGCTTATCTACGCAAACAGGCGAAATTGTTTGGCAGCAAATCCGTCCAACCCCTGAATTATCCCTGCGTGGCGCTGGTGCACCCTTAGTAGTCGGCAGTGCGGTGATTACGGGTTTTGACAATGGCACGGTAACTGCCTTCGATTTAGAGACAGGCACGGGTTTGTGGGAAGCGATTTTATCGGTACCGCGTGGCCGCAATGAGCTGGACAAAATTACCGATGTAGATGGGCGGATTAAACAAGTAGGCTCTGCCCTCTTTGCCGCTAGCTACAACGGACAAATCGCGGGGATTCGTTTGCAAGATGGAGCTTTGGGTTGGGCTAAGCCTTATTCAAGCTATGCGGGTGTCGATGCTGATGCAGGTGGTTTGTACAGTACTGATGTTGAAGGCAATGTGTGGAAGATCAATCCACAAACAGGTGCGCCTATTTGGAAAATGGATGACTTGCAACGCCGCACTCTGACTGCCCCTACTTTAACTAGTAAATATATAGTAGTCGGTGATTATGCCGGTTACTTACATTGGATTAACACCAGTAATGGTCAATTTGTAGCCCGTTTACAAGGCGATACCGCTGGTTATACCGTTCCGCCGGTCAGTGATGGTCAGGTGATTTATACTTTCGGTAAGAGTGGCGTATTAGCGGCTCATACCCTGCAATGATGATGAATGAATGAGACCGGTTTTTGCCCTAGTCGGACGCCCCAATGTGGGAAAGTCTACCCTTTTCAATCGCTTGACCCGTTCACGCGATGCTTTAGTTGCTGATTTCCCTGGTTTAACTCGCGACCGTAAATACGGTACTGGCGAGATGTTTGATCGCGATTACCTAGTGATTGATACCGGTGGTTTGAGCGGCGAAGAAGAAGGCATTGATCAATATATGGCGCGCCAAACTTTAGCTGCAGTTGCCGAAGCCGATGCCATGATGTTTATTGTCGACGGTAAAGAAGGTTTAAATGCAGGCGATGAATATATTGCTCAGCAGCTGCGTGAAACCGGCAAACCTGTTTTTCTGATCATTAATAAAACCGATCGTGTCGACCCTGATCAAGCCGCTGCCGAATTCTATGGTTTGGGCTTTGCAGAAGTGTATAGCATTGCAGCCGTACATGGCCGTGGCGTTACCTCCATGATGGATGACATCCTAGGTAAGTTCCCGGCTGATGAACCGAGTGAAACCTTAGAGGGTGAAGAAGGTGAAGACCAGTCGATTCGAATTGCCTTTGTAGGTCGCCCGAATGTAGGCAAGTCGACTTTAGTCAATCGCATTCTTGGCGAAGAGCGGGTGATTGCTTTCGATGAACCCGGTACTACACGTGACAGCATTTTCATTCCCTTTGAGCGCGATGGCAAGCAATACACGTTGATTGATACCGCTGGTGTGCGTCGTCGTAGCCGCGTGAATGAAACGGTTGAAAAATTCAGTATCATCAAGACTTTAGATGCGATTCGTGAAGCCCATGTCATCATTATGTTAGTTGATGCACACGACAGTATTACCGACCAAGACGCGCATTTATTAGGCTTGGTGTTGGATGCAGGCAAAGCTTTAGTAATTGCGATCAATAAATGGGATGGCCTACAAAGTGATGAACGTGATCGCATTAAAGACCAACTTGAAGTCAAACTACCTTTCTTAGATTTTGCAGAGAAGCATTTCATTTCTGCCTTGCATGGTACTGGAGTTGGCCTGCTGTATAAGTCGATTCATGCGGCTTACGATTCAGCGATGCTGAAAGTTCCGACTTCGCGCCTCACTCGCATTTTAGAAAACGCGGTACAAATGCATCAACCGCCAATGATCAGTGGTCGCCGCATTAAGCTGCGTTATGCGCATCAAGGTGGCAGCAATCCCTTTTTAATTGTGATTCATGGCAATCAGACCGACAAAGTCCCACCCGCGTATGAGCGCTATTTAATTAATTATTTTCATAAAACTTTGAAGCTTTCCGGCACACAAGTCAAACTAGAGTTTAAGACTGGCGAAAACCCGTTCGAAGGTAAGCGTAATAATCTAACACCGCGTCAAATTTATAAGAAAAAGCGCTTAATAAAGTTTTCCTCGGGAAAAAAATAACTATCATCACACGGGGGCTGTGTGGAATATACAACGAACTTGCTGCAAGGCATCCTATTGCTATTGGTCATGTCAGTAGCAGCCGTTGCTGCGTTCCGTACTTTTAAACTTCCCCCTATTCTTGGTTATCTACTAGTTGGTGCTTTAAGCAGCGAAAATGCTTTAGGTTGGCTGCCTGAAAACCATTCGATTGAGTTTATGGCCGAAGTGGGAGTGGTTTTTCTACTCTTCGCGATTGGCCTTGAATTTTCAGTCAGCCAATTTATGGCGATGCGCCGCACAGTATTGGGCTTAGGCGGCTTGCAAATGCTGCTGTCGACCTTAGTCGGCTTCATTTTATTAAATTATCTGAATGTTAGCTGGCAAGGTGCAGTGATTGCCGCCGGTGCCATGGCCTTATCTTCAACTGCTATTGTCGTTAAACAGCTTACTGATCAGGGCGAAATGCATGAACGGCACGGGCAGCTAGCCTTGGGTATTTTGCTGTTTCAAGATATTGCAGTTGTCCCCTTTTTAATCGCCATTCCTTTATTGAGCGGTAATACTAGCACTGAGCCTGATTTTTTAGTCATGGGTATGCAAGCCACTGGTAATCTGCTGGTCTTAGCGCTCATGCTAATTACTGGTCACTATGTACTTCGCCCTTTATTTCAGCATGTTGCCAATACTCAATCAATTGAGCTGTTTAATATTACCGTGCTCTTGGTCGCACTCACCTCTGCGTGGGTGACTCAATCACTGGGCATGTCGTTAGCTTTAGGCGCGTTCCTCGCAGGCATGATGCTCAGTGAAACTGAATATAAGCATCAAATTGAGACCGAAATTCGCCCTTTTCGCGATATTTTAATGGGGCTATTCTTCATTACAGTAGGTGCAAAACTAGACCTGTCTGTACTACCTGAGTTATGGCTCTCTATTCTTTGGCTACTCCTAGGCATTGTAGCGATTAAAGCAATTATCGTTGCTGGCTTAGTGCGAATCTTTAGAAATAGTAAAGGTATCGCCGTTCGTACTGGTTTAGTGCTCGCGCAAGGTGGCGAATTCGGTTTTGCCCTGCTTTCCTTAGCTTTGGGTAATAAATTATTGACTGAAGGTGAAGTGCAAGCTGCCTTAGCAGCAATCGTTATTAGTATGGCGATTTCACCCTTAATCATCCGCTCTAATGACAAAGTGACTCGCAAATTACTCAGTGATAGCTATCTTAAGCAGCGCTATAAAGATGCTCATGCCTTTAGCCGCGAAGTCAAAGAAATCGATAACCATGTGATTATTTGTGGCTATCGGCGCGTCGGTCAAGGTTTAGCACGCTTACTGCAAGAGCAAGGGGTTCCCTACCTTGGGCTAGAATTAGACTCAAAAATAGTCACCGAAGCTTGGGAAGCAGGCGAAAGTGTTTATTATGCCGATGCAAGTCGTTCTGAAATTTTAATGGCAGCAGGGATTCAGCGGGCGCGCCTAGTCGTCATCACGGTGGTTGATACAGAAATTGCCAAACTCATTACCGAAGCAGCACGTAAGAAAAATAAACAAATCGCTATTATCGTACGCGCGCGTGACGATACCTATTTAGAGGCACTGATTAAACTGGGTGCTACTGAAGTGCTACCTGAATCTTTAGAAGCTAGCGTAATGGTCGCTCAGCGGGTACTAGAAAAACTTGAGCTACCCAATGAGGAAATTGAAGAAGTTGTAAATCGCATTCGTGTAGAAGGCTACCACCAACTCAAAAGCTTTTTCCATGGTACACCGCAAAAAGCCACTAGCAAATCTGAAACTTTTCTACATAGTATTGTCCTTCAAGAAACAGACAAAGCGGTAGGCAGACGTATTGTTGACCTTAATCTTGAAAGCATGGGAATTACGCTCAAAGCACTGAAACGTGGCGAAATTCGTGGTGATCAACCTTCGCCTGAAATGATCTTACAAGCTGAAGATACCCTAATTATTGAAGGTAAAGCAGATCGTTTTAAGGAAGTCGCTAAAAAAATTCAAGGCGAACGGAAAGACAAAGAAGCTAAAGAAAAAGAAGCTAAAAGTGCCACTGAACTTAAAGAAGTAGAAGATAATCTTGTCTTAGAAGAAACTAAGCCTCCTTTACCAAAACCCGAAGCTTGGTCTGATACCCACTAATTTATCTATTTTTTTTCAATACTATTTCTTGGCTGTATTGATTTAATGCCTCAGTTTTAGCACTATGCTTATAAACTAGGTATAGAAAGGTTTCGCCACTCATCCCCTGAAAAACCACGTCTATCTAGCATTTCATGAATAATTTCTAGGCTATGGTACTCTTTTAGGCAGCTTATGCGTTTAGTAAGTGATTTCTGATGATTAATTTGCTGAAAATTCGGTCTATTTAAGCAGGAATTTACATTTTGGGTGGGCTATCCCTTTGTGCAAACACCCCTGTAGCTGTAGATAAAGTTTTCTGGCAAGATTTTAAGCATTAATCTATTGAAAACAGTCATTAAATTGACCATACGCATGCTGAGTACCTGCTCCGTTTTGTACGCAAGTTTGAATAGGTCAACAGTAGGTTAGGCACAACATTAAGAACTTATCACCTAATTTACTGTCAATTATTTGAATTTGTGACGTAACCGGTATCAGGGCGAAACATGACTTTGACAGCGTGGATGCTGACCTCCGCGTGAAACATCACAATGGATGGCATCTGGACAGGACAACCAGTGAGTCAGGTTATAAACACAGTATGTTTACAATCGTGTCCCGTACAGCTAGCTGCAATCAGCTGCAATTAGGATTTAAGTGCTGCACAAGGGCTCATATAATTAAAGGTTACAGGAAATGAATACAGCAACTCGCGCTTTAGACTCTTCTCTATCTGAAACGGTTAATCGCACCCTCCAAGACTATTTGGATGCATTAGGTGATCACGAAGCCAGCAATATCTATCGCTTAGTCGTCGATGAAGTCGAACGTCCTATGTTAGAAGTGATGATGCGTTACACTCATGGCAATCAATCTCGTGCAGCTCAGTGCATGGGGATTAATCGTGCCACTTTACGGACTAAATTAAAGCGCCATAATTTACTGTAATACTACCATTTAGGCTTGTTAAGCTTCCTGTGATCAAGCAGGAAGCTTATCTATTGCTGATTTACACGTCTACGCCATATTGCTGGCGATATGTCTGAATAGCTGTTAATAAACCTGCATCTGAAACCTGATTCTGCACGTGCTGAATGACATTCTGTAAGCCCACAATACTAATGACTGGCACACCAAAATTGGCTTTCACTTCTTGTACTGCAGATAACTTACCTTGCCCACGCTCTTGCCGGTCTAAAGAAATAGCTACACCTGCTAATTGCGCCCCCTGCCCTGCCACAATGGCTGCAGCTTCACGAATCGCCGTTCCAGCTGTCATTACATCGTCAATCACTAACACACGGCCTTTTAAAGCAGCGCCAACAATCGTACCACCCTCGCCGTGATCTTTGGTTTCTTTACGGTTAAATGCATAGGGATAATCCAAACCATGCTTTTCATACAAAGCAATCGAAACTGCTGCTGCTAACGGAATACCCTTATAGGCGGGTCCAAAGAGCATATCGAACTGCAAACCAGACTCAACAATAGCTTGTGCATAAAACTGCCCCAAGCGACTTAAAGCGGAGCCGGTTTGAAATAAGCCCGCATTAAAAAAATAAGGGCTGATACGCCCTGACTTTAAGGTGTACTCGCCAAAGCGTAATACACCTTGTTGCATCGCAAAATCTAGAAAAGCTTGTTGGTAGGGTTGCATGCGGCTGACTCTCTTATTAATCATTAAGCGCCGAGCATAATACCAGAAAACCTTCTTGAAGCAGCGCTCTTAGCCACGTGGAACATGCTCCCACAACAAACAGCCGCTAGGTAATTGGTAGCTGGCTAAATCGAAACCAACCTGCTGGGCGGCATCTGTATCTAATTCAGTGACACAAGCCTCTTTCAGTTGTTCTGAACTTAAACCCTTGGCAGACTTGAGATTAGTAAATTCAATCAGTGCGAGCTTCAATGACGTGTTAGTCAAATCAGTGCCGCTAAAATCAGCCATGCTCAAATTGGTATAATCCAAATTAGCATTTCGAAAACTCGCACCACTAACCTTGCTATGTGTAAAGTCAGCAAGGGTCAAATTGACGCCTTCAAAATTACGCCCTGATAAATCTGCATTTTGCGCTTGATAACTTAACGTGGTGAGTGAGTTTTCTGCATAGACCAAAGATGGAGAAACTAAGCTTGTTGCTAGACAGGCATAACCTACTAAGCACCTAAACACGCGAGCTGGCATCATTTACTTCCTTGTTAATTTTTAATTTATTACTATAAAGTGTAGCTCTTCGTGCCAGCTTTGCTAGATTAATCCTTAGTAATTTTTCCAATAAACTCAGCGATTTTCGCTCCCATTCGTACCGTTTGATTAGCAGTGACTGCCCCCCAGTCCCAAGTCGATTTTTCTAGCAAGACAATCACCGTAGAACCCATATTAAAGCGCCCCATTTCTTCACCTTTAGCTAAAGCAATCTCAGGATAATGATCCACTCGAATACCCCGTGTAGGAGGCGGAGTAATCAAGCCAGCCCAAACCGTTTCAATCGCAGCCACATTAATCGCCCCCACCAACACTAAAGCCATTTTGCCGAATTCGGTATCAAAGATCGCGGCTACCCGTTCATTGCGGGCGAATAGGCGCGGAATCGTGCGTGCCGTATGCGCAGCTACACTAAATAAACGCCCCGGCACATACACCTGTTCAATGAGCTTACCCGCTACAGGCATGTGAATGCGGTGATAATCACGAGGCGATAAATAAATAGTCGCAAACTGTCCATTTAAAAAAGGTTTTGCCCGCTCTGCATCGCCACCTAATAGTTCGAGTACAGAATAGTCAAAATTCTTAGCTTGAATAATTCTACCTTCACGAATGGCAGCCACTTGACTAATAGCCCCATCAACTGGGCTAGCTAGTACATTGGTTTCAGTAGCTAAGGGGCGTAACTCTGGCTTTAAACTACGGGTGAAGAAAGCATTAAAGGTTTTATAAGCACTAGGATCTGGCTGTACTGCCTCGCTCATATCCACCTTAAAGACGCTAATAAATTTGCAGATGGCAGGCTGTACCCAATTTGATTCAACTCGAGTTAGACGATAAACCACTCGAGAAATCGCATGATGCGGTAACACATACAGCGGCCATGATTTTAAGTAATCAGAAATGGGCATGGGGCTTGGCAAATAGCTAATAAATGCTGGATGATACGGCAATTTATTTGAAAGGAATATACTTAATGCCACAGCCAGCCCTCACCGAGCTTTCTAGCATTCTTGATTTCATTCGTTGGGGAGCCAGCCACTTTCGTGCAGCAGAGCTTAGTTTTTCGCATGGCATGTCTTCAGCACTAGATGAAGCAGCTTATTTGGTTTTACACACCTTGCATTTACCGGTAGATACACCAGAACTGTATTTTGCTAGCCAACTGACTAAACAAGAAAAAACCAAAGTCTTGGATATTCTAGAGCGGCGTATTATTGAGCGTAAACCAGCAGCCTATTTAACCCATGAAGCTTGGTTTGCTGGCTTACCTTTTTATGTGGACGAACGCGTTTTAGTGCCACGCTCACCGATTGCTGAATTAGTTGAGAAGCAGTTTTACCCGTGGATTGATGAAAACCAAGTCAATCATGTCTTAGACCTGTGCACAGGCAGTGGCTGTATCGGTATCGCCTGTGCTTATGCATTCCCGCATGCTGACATTGATCTAAGTGATATTTCTGCTAATGCTATCGCTGTAGCTAAGACGAATATTGAACGCCACAAAGTCCAAGCCCATGTAGCTGCGGTGCAATCTGATCTATTCGCTCATTTAACCAATAAACGCTATGACCTGATTGTCAGTAATCCACCCTATGTGGATGCTGCGGAAATCGCCGAAATGAGTACCGAATTTCAACATGAGCCGATCTTAGGTCTAGCGGCAGGGCACGATGGCTTAGAGATTGTGCAGCGCATTTTAGCGACTGCCCGTGGGCATTTAACCGATCATGGCATCTTGATTGTAGAAGTCGGCAATAGCCAATTCGCCTTAGCAGAGGCTTATCCTACCGTCGACTTTCAGTGGCTAGAGTTTGAGCGTGGCGGCGATGGCATTTTCCTCCTCACCGCGGCTCAACTTGATGAACATGCTAAATTATTTAAAGCGGCTGCCCCCAAGCCGCTTTAAATTTTTGATAATACTCAGCAAAAATCTTTTCTAACTCATCAATCACTTCATTCGCTGGCCGCCCTTTGATCATATGAGCGGCCATTAAATCAGAACTAGCTTGTAACAAGCTTTCTGGACTCAACATCGGATAGCTAGCTCGCAAGCGTTTGAGCGCTTTCACTACGCTTTCTGCTGCTGGACGTTCCAACAACTCAGGCTCTGGACAGGGCAAATTAGCTTGCGTCTCAGTCGTTGGGGCGCTCGCTAAAAACTCAGCAAATTTGAGCAAAGTCGCTTGATCGTGATCCGATAGCTCACGAAAAATACTGCGCAAACGTTTTTCTTGGGGAGTACAGCTACCTTGCCCTAATGCTGGTAACATGCTTGACCTTTTTCAACAGCGTTTGTCTTAATCTACCCAGCGAACTAATGATTCGCTTGGTTTTTAGCACGCTGACAATACACACGTGCAAACTCTAATAACTCTTCCATCGCGGGCACTTTAAATTTTTGGCGCTGCCGTACAAAAGAGAAGTCTCGGGTTAAAGGTGGATCTAGTGGTTTGGAAACTAAAGAACCTAGTTTAATTTCTTTGCTGATACTAGCATTAGACACGACTGAAACACCCATGCCAGCCTCAACTGCACCCTTGACTGCTTCTGGACTACCCAGCTCCAAGCAATTATTAATGCCGTGCTTATCGACGCCTTGACCAAATAAATAATCAACCATCACTTCGCGAGTTCCAGAACCTTCTTCGCGGCAAATCAATGAATACTTCACTAAGTCTTTAGCGGTTATTTTCTCTAAACTAGCCAACTCATGGCTTGGTGGGAAAATCACGACCATTTCATCAGTACGACAAACTTCAACTAATAGATTCTTATTAGTGACTGGCCCTTCAACCACGCCTAAATCAATGACATTGTTCTCGACCATCGAGACGATGCCTTCGGTATTAGAGACTCTTAAGCGCAACTTGATGTCGACATTTTTTGATTTAAAGTCGCCCAATAATGAAGGCAGCATATATTCAGAAATGGTAGTGCTCGCACCAATGGTGAGGGAGCCGCTAATATCATCCGTCATTTCTCGAATAGCGTTTTCCATTTCACCATATAGCTCGAAAATTTTCTCAGAGTATTCATAAACGACTTGACCAGCTTCAGTTAAGGTAACCCGGTTGTGAGTACGATCAAAAAGGCGGGTATCAAACTGTTCTTCCAATTGGCGGATTTGAAAAGTCACGGCAGGCTGGGTCATGTGAAGCACTTCAGCCGCTTTGGTGAAACTAAGCAACCGCGCAACCGCGTGGAAGACTTGTAATCTTCTGTCTGACATTTGAAACTATTCTCCTTGTTAGTGACACTGCTGAGATCAGGTATGAGGGGGTTCACTCACTATTCCCTGAACTTACTTACCGGTCATCCATTACCGGATATTACCGTTTAATTTGACGATAAAAAATACCAGTTTATAAAATATCTCTATGAATAACTCTACAAATACTATTATTAGGATAGAACAATTCTGTGCAAACAAGGGTAGTTCACAGAGATAATGCAAGTTTTTTTGATAAGAGGCGCAAGTTCTACTATTAAATGTAAAATTTTTACGCTCTTTTGTCAGTTTTTTCGGCCTGCTTTTTAGCGCTTGGCGGCTGGTTAGTCGTTTTAGAAGGGATGCGGGGGTCATCGTCATCCATCAAAATGCGATAGGCTGGGCCTTCTAAATCATCGTATTGACCACTGCGCACGGTATAAATGAAGGCAATCACGACGATAATCATGACGCCAATCGCAATTGGAATCAGTACATATAAAGCATCCATTGTGAATTACCTAAAAATGTTTTAAGCGCAGTGAATTCAGCACTACTATCAAGGAACTCGCTGACATACCAATCGCAGCCATCCACGGTGCGACCAATCCAGTAGCCGCTAAAGGAATAGCCAAAAGATTATAGCCAATCGTCCAAGCGAAGTTTTGCTTAATAATAGTTTGCATACGTTTCGAGGTTTTAATCGCAAACGGCAATCGTTGCAAATTTTCTGAGAGCAACACCATATCAGCACTAGCTTGAGCAAGCTGCGAACCACTGCCCATCGCAATCGAGACAGCTGCACCCGCTAACACCGGCGCATCATTCACTCCATCCCCCACCATCGCAACGACTTTGCCCTGCGCTTGTAAAGCCTTCACATAAGCCAATTTATCATCTGGCAGTTGCCCACCTAAAGCCTTAGTAATACCTAATTGTTTGGCAACTTGCTGCACGACTACTGGATTATCACCGCTTAATAAGCTGATGTTGATACCCAAACCAGTGAGTTGTTGAAGCGCCTCCTTAGCACCAGCACGGAGTTGATCAGCTAAACTAATTTGTGCCAGCCAAGCGCCCTTCATACCCAGATAAACTTGAGAATAAGCAGCATCATTAGTCAAATCAGCCGGGAATTGAGTCTGCGTTAATTCAGCTACAAAGCTAGCGATGCCTAAACGATACGGCTCTCCCTGCCAATAGCCTTGAACGCCACGTCCTGACTCTGAGCTAAGTTGACTTAACCCATAAGGCTCATGACTTAATTGTACAATAGCTTTTGCCACAGGATGCTCTGAAGCCTGCTCTAAACCGACGGCGAACTGTTTGCACTCTGGTTCTGAAAGTGCACTCAAGCACTTAAACTCAACAACAGCTAATTGCCCATAGGTGAGTGTGCCGGTTTTATCTAAGACCAGCTCATCAATTCGGGCCAGTGTTTCTAAAGCATGGCCACGAGTCGTCAGCACACCTTTTGAGGTCAGCAAGCCTGTAGCCGCCGTTAAAGCAGTCGGAGTGGCTAAGGAAAACGCACAAGGACAAGTAATCACCAGCA
Source organism: Thiolinea sp. (assembly GCA_049290875.1). Lineage (GTDB taxonomy): Bacteria > Pseudomonadota > Gammaproteobacteria > Thiotrichales > Thiotrichaceae > Thiolinea. Next base: position 63,124 of record JBATOI010000020.1, on the reverse strand, counting down.
CGGATAAAGCAATCCAGAAAGCTTGATTCGGTTCGTGCTGATGCCAATAAAGAAATACCGCCATCGCAGTTAATAGAATGAGTGGAACAAAGCGCGAGGATACTTTCTCAGCCAACCGCGCCAATTCAGGTTTCTCCGCTTGAGCACGTTCTAATAAGCGAATGATAGAGGCGAGCACGGTATTGTCGCCGACTTGGCTCACTTGCATGGTTAAAGGACTTTCGATATTGACCGTTCCACCCACTAATTTATCACCCTCGCCCTTGCGACAGGGCAAGCTTTCACCGGTTAATAAGGCTTCGTTGGTGCTGCTAATACCTTCCAGTACTAAACCATCTGCAGGCACGACCTCTCCCGGTTTAATCAGCACGCGATCACCGCTCACCAATTGGCTGACTGAGACTAATTCTTGTACACCCTCTTTTAATAAAGTCGCGGTCGCTGGCATTAACCGCACTAACTCCTCAGCGACCTGCCCAGCTTTATGGCGCGCATTCATTTCTAAATAGCGCCCTGTGAGCAACAAAAAGGTAAACATCGTCACGGAGTCAAAATAAACCTCACCACCACCAGTAAGGGTCGCCCACACACTAGCTGTAAAGGCAATCCCAATCCCAAGCGAAACCGGCACATCCATGCCAAACCGCCCACGCCGCAAATCACGCCATGCCGACTGGAAAAAGACGCGCGCCGAATAAAACACCACCGGCACGGTCATCACCAAGCTGATCCAGCGCAGGAAATTGCGCATTTGCAAATCCATATCGGAGACAGCGCCAATATACATGGCAGCGGCTACCATCATCACCTGCATCATGCCCAAAGCCGCAACTGCGATGCGGCGTAAGGCGGCAGATTTTTCTTTCTTTTGTAAGGATTCTAAGCGCCCCGGATCAAAAGGATGCGCGTGATAGCCAATTTCGCTAATCGCTTGTAGCACTGTGCTGAGCTTGAGTTGGCTATTATCCCAACGCAAAGTAGCGCGATGCGTCGAGTAATTAACTCGAAAATCCAGCACACCGGGGATTTGTTTGACATGATGCTCATTCAGCCAAACACAGGCAGCACAAACGATGCCTTCTAAAATCAGCGAAGCTTCACGCACCGAGCCAGCCGCTGCACGCACAAAAGAACGCTGTAAATCAACGCTATCGTAGACTTCCAGGTGACGTAATTGCTCTGGAATTAAATCTTCCGCACGCGCGCCAATGTCAGTGCGGAATTTATAAAAATCAGTGAGTTGATTGGCCACGATAGCCTGTGCTACTGCCTGACAGCCAGTGCAGCACATAGCTTGCTCGCGGTCATCAATTTTAACGCTGAAACTGGCACCTTGGGGGATCGGCAAACCGCAATGAAAGCAGTTCGCCGCTAGGCTAAACGTTGCAGGCTTGGACATATTAACCCGCAAGTGCAGAAACTTGCGTTGTGCCCTTTACTTCGTGAACCTCTTCACCACGCTTAATTTTTAAAACAACTGCCCATGAACCCGGCTCTTCCAGCAAAATGCTTTGACCGTAAGTCCCTGAATGACCTTCTGGGAGCACAAAGTGTTTGTCCTTGGCTTTATCCGCAGGACGTAGGAAGCTGACTTCCACCTTCGCACCCGTAATCGGCTGACCTGCTTTGTCGGTGACACTAATACTAAACACCGCAGGCTTGCCCATACGAGGCGTATCCTGCCAACCGTTTTGTACTTGCCAGCCGCGCTCTTTTTGCACTTCGAGTTGATCTAAATGCTGATTAAATTGCGCGTACTTTTCTTTAAAGTCATGGGGTACAGCACCGGGGAAAACCGAAGTCACCGGACCGGTTGCAAAACGCGGCTCGGGGAGGAAGCGTGCCATAAAATCGCTGCTTGCGCCTTTATTGGCGAGGGTAATAATGATGCTATCGACTGTCGCTAGCATAATGAAGAACACCACAATGATTGCAGGTGCCCAATGGAACCATTTTTTTGCTTGAGCGTGCGTTTGGGCTTCACCCAGCTTTACATCTAGGCGCTGCCGATTACTGCGATGGCTGGTGATAATCCCCAAGCCATAGCCGCTCATCACAAAGAAAGCGAAGTGAATCGCAAAAACATCCACGCCCGCCCAATGGGTAGCTGCCAGTGGGATGTAAATCCCCATCACCAGTAAAATGGTTACTAACGCCGCTAATTTGTTATTCCATTTTAACCCCAGATAAAACAGAAAGAACAAAGCAAAGGAGGCGAAAACTCCAAGTCCCAACGTCGTTAGTAAACTGTAATTCTCCATATGCTACTGCCTTGCTCCCTAGGGCATCATAAACTGGGAAGGAATGATAACAGGCTCAGTCACTTCACCACCGGTTGGCTCTAATTTAAAGTGGAATTCACGGTTACGCTTACTACTTTTACGAGCAGTGGCTGGCTGCTTCACTTTAGCAAACACCCGTATACTCGTATCTGGCCCTAAACTAATATGGTTCGAGTCCACTTGCCCGAGCGATAAGCTCGCCCCTTCCAAATCGTCCAAGCTCAGGCGATAAGAAGCCGCCACTTGGGTTTTGTTATTGATCTTCACTTCATAGCTGTTTTGAATGCTGCCATCCGAGAGCACCACATACAGTGGGCTACGTACTTGAACTGCCGTCGCTTCTAGCATTTTGGTGCTGGAAATACTCCAAACTAAGTAAGCTGCCGCCAATAAAGTGGCTAAACCATAACCAATCGTGCGCAGCTTAAAGAAATTAGTTTTCTTGCCTTCTAAACCATTCTCAGAGGTATAACGAATTAAACCGCGTGGCCACTGGTATTTATCCATAATGCTATCACAAGCATCAATGCATAAAGCGCAGTGGATACAAGCAATCTGTAAGCCATCGCGAATATCAATGCCTGTTGGGCAAACCTGCACGCACAAACCACAGTCTACACAATCGCCATGCCCTTGAGTTTGACGTACAGCACGATCTCTTAAATCTTTGATCGGAGTTGCCCGCCCTGTAGTACTTTCGCCGCGCTTTTGATCATAAGACACGATCATCGTGTCTTGATCGAACATGACGCTTTGGAAACGTGCATAAGGGCAAACATGCAAACAGACATATTCACGCATGAATCCTGCCGCCAAATAGGTGGTGGTCATTAATAGGAAAGCCGTGAAATAAGCTGAGCCCGGCGCATTACCCGTGAAAAAATCTTTAGTCAGCGTGAAAGCATCGCCCCAATATAAGACGAAGGTCAAACCCGTCCACAATGATAAAGCGAGCCAAGCTGCATGGGTCGCGCCAATCTTGAGGATTTTTTCTTGATTCCAAGCCTGTTTTTCTAAACGAATCCGCGCGACTCGGTCACCTTGAATAGCTTTTTCAATAAAACGGAACGCATCCGTCCATAAAGTTTGGAAACAGAAATAACCGCAGAAGACCCGCCCTAACAGCGTAGTGACAAAAAACAGCAAAACCGCTGCTAAGAATAAGAGTGCCGTCAGCCAGAACACGTCCTGTGCATGCATGACCAAATCAAACATGTAATAACGACGGGTGGGAATATCAAACATCACGGCTTGATCTGGCCCCACCGCTCGCGTCCAACGTATCCACGGCAGAATGAAGAATATCGCATAGGCCAGAATCATAATGCCGGTTTTTAGATTACGAAAACGTCCCTTGATCGAACGAGGTTGAATGACGTTTTTTGGCTGAATGACTTGCACATTGGTCATAGTGGCTTTGAGTCTCAAGATAAGGATGGTCAGGCATGCTACCCGTAAGGGGTACATTTTACCTTGAGGGAGATCAAGAGGGAACAGGAATTTTAGCAAGTGCTAATAGATGCCATCCTAAAGATTTAAGACACTAAATATAAAACCCTAATTTAAACAAACTTAAGGAAAATTTCGTTTATTTTTCGTGGCAATTTCAGGAGAAAACTCACTGTGCATGCTAACCTTAATGAGTAAGTGGCTCTCAATTTGTAAATTATTAAACGATCACTCTGACTCACTTAAGCTCGGAGAAAAATATGCATTCAATCAACATGCTTTTACTGGGTAAAATATTCAGATATTTAATAGCAGTTTTTCTCTGTAGTTGGCTTAACCTAACTTATGCAAACAATGAACTCACGGTGCGTGCTGGCAATCCTTTGCTAGTGATTGAGACTGGTAGCACTGAGTTCTTAGTGGCTAACAATACAGATTTTGGTGGGGTGGAGCTGGGTATTACCAAAAGTTTGGACTATCGAGTGACTAACAACACTAGTAACTCCATCAGTCTTATCTTAGATAAAGTGAATGTCAGTGATGGTCAAGCTCTTAATCAAATGTCTAAGCTTATTGCCCTCCTTAATAGATTGAATCCCATCCAAGATAGTTGGGCAGCCGTAACATTACCCTACATGGACTTTACGCTAGCCCCAATCACTCTAGACCTCTTAGCGGGTGAAACTAAAACATTTAGTGTAAAACTAACACCGACCGGACTGGGCGATAGGAAAGCAGATATTCAACTAAGCCAAGTTGACCCCACCGACCCCGCTAATATGCTACTTTTATATAATTTTCAAGTAATCGGCAAAGGGGTCGGCGCTAATCAAGCTCCCGTTGCTAATGATGCTAGTAATTACACTCGCAATAGTGCAGAAGATACTAGCCTTACTATCCCGAGTTCTGATTTATTGAGTCGCTACACCGACCCTGATGGAGATAATTTAGTTATTAGTTCAGTGACTGCTAATACAGGCGGCAGTGTTACTTTAAGTACTGATCAGCTCAGTATTAACTTTACTCCCACGCTTAATTTTACGAGCTTAGCTAAATTTACTTACACTGTTAGCGATGGTAAAGGCGGCATTGTATCTGGAGAAGCCACCATTAATATCACACCTATCAATGACAAACCAACTCTGAAACCAGCACCTAATAATACCAATAGAACCCCTGAAGACACGGCTCTTGAAATATCTGTAGCACAGCTTATTAGCAACTTTGAGGATATTGAGGGTGATAGCTTAACCTTAGCGAGTATACAAAATCCTAGCAATGGCTAGGTAGCATTCAATAGTGATCGTTCTAAAGTTATTTTCACCCCCAATGCAAACTTTAATGGTAGCGCCAGCTTCAACTACGCCATTAGCGATGGTCAGCCTGATGGCTCAGTCTCGGATAATTTCACTATCGATGTTCAAGCGATCAATGACGAGCCTATCATTAAGAATGTATTGAACAATACTGCTGAAGGTCTTGAAGAAACACCTCTATCCATTCCAGTTAAGCAATTAACCAATAATTTCACAGATCCTGATGGCGACACTATTGAGCTGGCTAGTGTCGCTAGCCTAGTGGGCGGAAGTGTGAACATAGTAGGCTCAAATGTAATTTTCACACCAGAAAAAGACTTCACCTATACCGCTTTATTTCGATATACGGTGAAAGATAGCGTTAGCTCACCTAGTGCTAATACCGTCGATACTTTTACTATCAAAGTAAAAAACGTGAATGATCCGCCCCAACTCAAACCACTTGATCAAGTAAAAAACACTCTTACCGTAGAGCTGCCTCCCAATAATCTACGTATAACCAAATCTGACTTATTTAATAACTTTACTGATCCAGATAGTACAACGGGTTTTACCTACAAATTCAGTAATATGATCGGTGGAAAAGTATTGGATGAAACGCTCACTTATATTGTGTTCTTATTCGATGAAGACTTTGTTGGCCAAGCCTCTTTTGATTATACCTTGATTGACAGTGATGGAGCTTCTGCTACTGATAATTTTAAAATTAAGGCTACGCAGCGTAGTCCCGCAATTAGTATTGACTCCAATGGGCAAACGATTGGCGATAATGACCAAACACCTTCTGTAGACAATGGCACACATTGGGGCCAAGGCACTATTGGTGTACCTATTAATCATATCTATCGCATAGGCAATGCTAGTGATGAAGATCTTAAAGTCACTAAAGCGGTTAGCGAAGAAGTCGATACGGGAGTGGTTACAGAGCTTGATATTTACAAGCTATTAGGTATTCAACAGGCTTACGCCGCAGGAGCTAGTGATTTTTCTTTTGTAGGCACACTACCCTTAACTATACCTAGGAAAAACAGCGCTAATTTCTCTATCGAATTTAAACCAACTGCTGTTGGTGTACGAACTGCTAATATAACGCTTAGCTTCAACAACGGAGCGAACTATACCTTCAGGGTTTCAGGTATAGGTGTTGCTGCTACAGCATCGCCACCAGTTGTTTCTAAAACCATTGGGTCTATTACCGTTGACGCTAATAGCCCGAACACAGTCTTAGATTTAAGTGGAGTATTTAAAGAGCCGGATAATAAGGCTCTGACGCTGAGTATTGTTAGCAACACTAATAGCAGCTTGGTCACTCCAAGCTTAAACGGTACTAATCTAAACCTAGTCTATGCAGCTGATCAAACCGGCTCGGCTACTATCACGATTCGGGCAACAGCCGCTGATGGAGAAACAGTCGAAACCTCGTTCACAGTGACAGTGAACTCTAGCACAGCGATTCCTATCTTTAGTCCTTTTGGCCTGTTGGCAATCTTAGTCAGCTTAGTCTGGCTTGGACGGCGATATAAGCTATAAATAATGCTAAGCTCGTGCAACTTAAGACTAAGGGTACGAGCCTTTATAAATTAGCTAATAACACGACTCATAGGCATTAGATTGGCCACAACTCGATGAATAGAACCAAATTTATACTCTTGCTGTTAGCTCTTTTTGCACTCGAATGGCTACCACCCATTCGAGAGTTTATAATTACCCCATTTACTGAACACCTTGCGGCTGTTAGTGCCGTACTCCTCAAGCTGTTTGACGCTGATGTCGCTTCAAATGGCATTGTCATCCAAAGCCTTTCCAACGGTACATCGGTAGCGATTCTGGCGGGCTGCAACGGTATTGAAGCTATGATCTGCCTTACTGCTGCAATAATTGCTTATCCAGCTACTTGGATGCAACGCTTGTGGGGATTAGTACTAGGCTATATCGCGATTCAAAGCTTAAACATGGTTAGAATTATTAGCCTGTTCTACCTTTTACAATGGAACAAGCAATGGTTTGAATGGGCGCATCTCTACATCTGGCAAGGCTTGATTTTCCTCGATGTTTTGATTGTGTTTATTGTTTGGATTCGTTGGGTCGTTAAGCAGCATAAACAAGAGCCACAACAGCCTGTTTGGGATCATGGTTAGAGCCATGATCGACAAACTGCTGGTAAAGCCAAGCTTAAATCCGCGCATTTTTTTGCTCAGAACCCTACTATGGCTGCCTTTGTTGTTTTTGACTTGGTATCTGCTTTCATCTTGGCTAATTCGTCCAGCTCTCGAATTAGCAAAATTTCTACTCCCTTTAGGCTTACCACATCTAATTGAAAATATTACTATTGAGCAGCATTATTTGTTCATTAACACTTATCTAGGTGCCGATAGTAGAACTGAACTACCCCAAGGTTTTGCTCGGTTTGCTAGCAGTTTTTTCACTACTGGACAGCACTACCCTTTTTTATTCACATTTCCACTCGATAGCCTTAAGTATGCTTATGGTTTGCCTATTTTAACTGCTTTGGTACTCGCTAGTCCGATAACGGCAAAACATAAATTAGTCACTTTCTGCTTAGGTTTTCTGTTAGTCAGCCTCATTGTGGTATGGGGGCTTTACTTCAATACTGCAAATCTATTAGCGCTTAATCTAAAGCCGGAGCTAACTACGCAAGCTAAAGTACTCTGGCCGCTACTCAATGAAAGCTATATGCAAACCTTGATTGCTTTCGGCTATCGCATCGGCTTTCTGATTTTCCCAGTCGTTTTGCCTATCATGTTGTGGGCACAGCTCAATCCACAAATTATTCACCAGCTTATTCATAGTTCAACTTTTAGCACTCGTAAACAGGAATAGTTAGGAATAGTTAAATTAGTAAAACGGCCATGACCTTAAAAACTATTGAAGCACTTCCTAAATCTAAACCTTGCGTTGCCGCACTCCAAACCATAACAAACCAAGAATGGATACTAATAAACCTAATGGGCCAAAGACTGGAATAGGTGTAGATGCATAGACGGTGACTAAAAACGTTGTATCTGTTGTCTCACCATCGGCGGTTGCACGAATAGTAATCGTTGAGGTGCCAGTTTGATTAAGCGCATAAGCTAAGCTTAGATTAGTTCCGCTAAGCGCAGGTGTAACTAGGGTGTTGTTACTATTGCCAAAAATACTTAACGTGATCACATAATCTTCAGGATCAGTAAAAACCGAACTCAAATCCAGTACCGTAACTGGTGAGTTTTCTGTGACTACAACTGGTGCAATAGGATTAGCCACTATTGGAGGTGAGTCAGCAGCCTGTGCAACAGATACTTTGAATACAATTAACAATAAGATAGAAATTAAAAAACTGCGCTTCACTTGAAATAATCTACCAATTTACTGACTGAGTTAAGCACTAGTGTTTTTGCTTTAGATTGACCCATACAAAACCCTTATAGAAGATGTGAATGAGCATCTTCAACGATATCGTAAAACACGGCACTACGCTTAAGTTTATAGTTTGAAAAACCTGAAAAACCCTAGGTATTGACCTTTTGCCGGATACCTTGAAACACCTTGACCTTTTGCCCGATAGTGCAGTCTATGTGCAAATAGTACGCAAATAACCTGTCAAATTTCCTCATAAAGCGGATGTAACTCTGACTCAAACTAAATCGCCACAATTATTCAGTAGGCTATGCGCTATCCTATGAACGCGCTAACATAGCGCCCTTTCAAAACTGATGGTGTGCTTACCCCATGAATGCCTTGGAATGGCGTGTCGCCTTTTCACTCTCTGCTGTTTATGCCGTGCGGATGCTGGGTTTGTTTATGATTTTGCCGGTATTTGCCCTCTATGCACAGAGTTTACCCCAGTCAAGCGAGTTACTCGCAGGCATTGCTATTGGCATTTATGGCTTAACCCAAGCGCTCTTTCAAATTCCCTTAGGCCTTGCCTCTGACCGCATTGGCCGTAAGCCGGTGATTATTGGTGGGCTATTAGTATTTGCTTTAGGCAGTATTATCGCAGCCCTCTCTCATTCGATTGAGATGATTATTGTCGGGCGCACCTTGCAAGGCATGGGCGCTGTGGCAGCAGCGACGATGGCTTTAGCCGCAGATTTAACACGGGAAGAAAATCGTTCACGAGTGATGGCTTTTATCGGTATGACCATTGGCTTGTCCTTCATGGCGGCGATTATCTTAGGGCCGATTATTTATACCAAAGCAGGTATGTCCGGCATCTTCTGGTTCACTTTTGGCTTGGCGCTTTGTGGGATTTTGTTGGTGTTATTTGTGGTGCCGACTCCGCTGCATATTCGCGCGCATCGGGATGCGGGAATTATCAGTAACTACCTACTTAAAGCACTCAAAAATACCTCACTACTACGTATGAATGCCGGTGTATTCGCCCTGCATTTGATTATGACCGCTAATTTTTTAGTAGTCCCAACCCTGTTTACTCAAGAGCTGGGCTTGCCCACTTTAGATCATTGGAAAATCTATTTGCCAGTGTTTTTAGTCGCATTTCTGGGTTCAATTCCTTTGATTATTGTGGCTGAGAAGCGGCACAAAATTAAGCCGATGTTATTAGCCGCAATTGCTTTATTAGTCATCGCTGAGATTTTATTAGCCCTAGGTTACGCCGAGAAAAATTCGCTACTGATTGCCTTTGCCTTATTCTTTTTGGGCTTCAATTTTTTGGAGGCGATTCAGCCTTCCTTGGTAGCTAAATATTCAGCAGTGCAGACTAAAGGCACTGCGATGGGTATTTATAATAGCACGCAGTTTCTAGGTATTTTTGTGGGTGGTGTATTGGGCGGTTGGGTGAACCAGCAGTGGCAGGCGGCTGGCGTGTTTTGGCTCAGTGCTTTAGTGGCTGCAGCTTGGTTAGTCACTACCTTGAAACTTCCTGCTCCCACCTTTTATACCAGTCGGGTGGTGCGCTTTACAGGCGCTGTTTCGGATTGGGAAGCTATGTACCAAGCCCTGCAACAAGTCCCTGGCATCTATGAAGTTGCGATTGTCGCCGAGGAGCAGGTCGCCTATCTGAAAGTCGATAAAAAACAACTAGACGAACAGGGGCTTCGTGCAATTTTGGAGGCAGCCGCGTAAAATTAGCCGTCATACCTCAAGAAAGGACAGAACATGGCACGCGGAGTTAATAAGGTGATTTTGGTCGGCACATTAGGGCGCGATCCAGAAACCAAATATATGCCCAGCGGCGGCGCAATTACCAATGTGAGCATCGCTACCAGTGAACAATGGAAAGATAAAACCTCAGGTGAGCGCCAAGAGCGGACTGAATGGCATCGAGTGGTTTTTTACAGTAAATTAGCCGAAATTGCCGGTCAATACTTACGCAAAGGCCAGCAAGTTTATGTCGAAGGTCGCTTACAAACGCGTAAATGGCAAGGTCAAGATGGCCAAGATCGCTACACCACCGAAATCATTGCCGATGTCATGCAAATGCTCGGCGGGCGTGCAGAAGGCGGCAGTACCGGTGAGTTTAATGCTCCACCACCTTCTGCACATAGTGGTGCAAGTAATAGCGGTGGTGCTCGCCCTTCTTCCCCTCCAGCGAACACCCATTCAGCGCCAGCAGCTGGGAATAGCTTTGAAGATTTTGACGACGATATTCCATTTTAAGTCTTGAGCCAGCCGCAAACTTAGAGTTAATTTTTTATAAGCCCAGTTTCATGCTGGGCTTTTTATTAACATAAATAAGATTAGCCTCTTGATATCCCCCTGAGCCTTAACGCAAAAACCTTGTTAAAATCTCTCTAAATTCTGGCGTATTCGCCTGCCCTAACCATTCAAAGGCGACCATTTCGCGGCTGACAACTTCCGCACCATTTTGACGCATCCGCTCTAAAGCTAAAGCCTTATCTTGTGGTTTGCGCGAGCCGACGGCTTCGTCTACCACAAACACTTGCAAGCCTTGAGCTAGCAAATCCAGCACGGTTTGCTGCACACACACATGTGCTTCCGTTCCCACTACAATCCACTGCTGCTTGCTTGCCTCAGGATGCTTCAACAAAACACCCTCAGCCACTGCTGAGAAGTGAATCTTTTCGATAATATTATCGGCAGAAAAGCGCGCGCGTAAATTTGCCTCCGTCAGACCTAAGCCTTGCGGATATTGTTCGGTAGCTAACACGGGTAATTTTAAAGTTTGCGCAACATCCACTAACCAAATTGCATTGGCTAAGACTGATTCACCTGTATGAATCGCAGGTAATAAGCGAGTTTGAATATCGACCACTAATAACACTGAATTTTCGGCTTGAATACGCATAGGCTCACCTCTTCTAGTTGCTAATAGCGTAGCGGGCAACGCTGGATTTGCCTAGTGCAGGATTAGGTTGATAGATATTCTAGGTTTATCTGGGTACACTCTCGCCCTAATAACTTAAAGCATCGAGTTTTACTGGCTCAGCCATAGCAGTAGAGGATGATATGGATTTCCAACAATATATCCGCAAAATCAGCGAACATCAGCAGCTTAGTCATACTGAAATGACGGAAGCGATGCGTATTATTATGACCGGCCAAGCGACACCTGCCCAAGTAGGTGCTTTTCTGCTCGGTTTGAGAATGCGCGGTGAAACCGTTGAGGAGATTACTGCCGCTGCCAGCGTAATGCGTGAATTAGCCACTACGGTGCAAGTAGAGCGTGAATACTTGGTAGATACTTGCGGTACGGGTGGCGATGCGTCAGGTACTTTTAATATTTCTACCGCAAGTGCTTTTGTAGCTTCTGCAGCCGGTGCACGCGTTGCAAAACATGGTAATCGCTCAGTGTCCAGCAAATCGGGCAGCGCTGATGTCCTAGAAGCGGCAGGCATCAATTTAGAATTAACCCCCGAACAAGTCGCACGCTGCATTAATGAAGTCGGTGTTGGCTTCCTATTCGCACAAAAGCATCATAATGCCATGAAGCATGCGATTGGCCCACGGCGTGAGTTAGGTGTGCGCACGGTGTTTAATCTACTTGGCCCGTTGACTAATCCAGCGGCAGCGCCTAATCAAGTCTTGGGCGTATTTGCCAGAGAATGGGTGCATCCAGTGGCGGAAGTTTTGCAAAAACTCGGTAGTCGGCATGTGTTAGTGGTGCATTCAGCTGATGGTTTAGATGAAATCAGCATTGCCGCACCTACTTATATTGCGGAATTGAAAGACGGCCTAGTGCGTGAATACACGCTCAATCCCGAAGACCTCGGCTTACCTACTGCCTCATTAGATGAATTAAAAGTCGCAACCGCTACAGATAGCTTAGCCATGATTCGCAAGGCTTTAAGTAATCAACCGAGTGCAGCCAGTGATATTGTGGCTTTAAATGCTGGTGCAGCGATTTATGTTGCAGGCTTAGCAGATAGCCATTTAGCAGGCGTAAAACAAGCACAAGCAGTGATGGCTGATGGCAGTGCTTTAGCCCGCTTGCAGCAGTTGGCTCAGTTCAGCCAACAATTTCAAAGCGCTTAATCGAGGAGTTATCGCATGAGCCAAGCCGATATTTTGCAAAAAATTCTTCAAACTAAGCAGCAGGAAATTCAAGAGCGCTCTGCGATTACCAGCCTTGCGCAACTTAAAGAGCAAGCTGCAAGTGCTAATCCAGTGCGTGGCTTTTTGCAATCCATGCAGAATAAGATCCAAGCCGGTCAAGCAGCAGTGATTGCGGAAATCAAAAAGGCTTCACCCAGTAAAGGGGTGATTCGTGCTGATTTTAATCCACCTGCGATTGCTCAAAGCTATGCTCAAGCCGGGGCTGCTTGTTTATCGGTATTGACTGATGCACAGTATTTTCAAGGCCATGAAGATTACCTAAAAGCTGCACGTGCTGCCTGTACGCTGCCGGTGATTCGGAAAGATTTTATCATTGATCCTTACCAAATTTACGAGGCGCGTGCGATTGGCGCTGATTGCATTCTCTTAATCGTTTCCGCTTTAAATGATCAACAGTTGCATGCTTTATATGCAGTCGCGACTGATTTAGACATGGATGTATTAATTGAAGTACATGATCGTGACGAATTAATGCGTACCCTGCCCTTAAATGCTCCTTTGATTGGGATTAATAACCGTAACTTGCGCACTTTTGCGACTTCCTTGAATACCACTTTAGATTTATTAGCGGATGTGCCCAGCAACACTTTACTGGTAACAGAAAGCGGCATTCATACCCAAGCAGACATCGCATTGATGCGCGCTCACCAAGTGAATGCCTTTTTGGTGGGTGAAGCCTTTATGCGGGCGGCTGATCCGGGTGCTGAATTGGCTAAATTATTTTTTGACCCGGTTTAACACTAACCGCTTTACTAAACAATAACTCAAGGCTGCTAGCATGTTAACGCACCCACAATTTGACCCTGTCGCTCTTAGCATTGGCCCACTCAAAGTTCATTGGTATGGCCTGATGTATGTCATTGGCTTTTTGGGCTTTTTACTGATCGGCAAATACCGCGCCCGCAAACCGGGAAGCTTATTCAAGCCCGATCAAGTCGATGACATGATGTTCTGGGGAGCGATTGGGGTGGTGCTCGGTGGGCGTGTAGGCTACATGTTGTTTTATAATTTCAAATCCCTCCTTAGCGATCCACTCTCTTTCTTCCAAGTTTGGGATGGTGGCATGAGCTTTCATGGCGGCTTGATAGGTGTGACCATCGTCATGTTTGCTTTAGCGCGCAAGTGGAAAGTGAGCGTACTCAGCCTTGCTGATTTTGTAGCACCGCTGATTCCAATTGGTTTAGGTGCTGGGCGGATTGGTAACTTTATTAATGGCGAATTATGGGGACGACCCACCGATGTTTCTTGGGGGATGATCTTCCCACAAGTCGATTCCCTACCACGTCATCCGTCACAACTCTATCAGGCTTTCTTTGAAGGTTTTGTGCTATTTGTAGTGCTGTGGTGGTTCACGCGCAAACCCCGCCCTACGGGTGCTGTCGCAGGTTTATTTCTGGCTTTATACGGCTCATTCCGCTTCTTCACAGAATTCTTCCGCGAGCCGGATATTCAATTGAAGTATGTAGCCTTTGATTGGCTGACCCAAGGTCAGCTGCTGAGTATTCCGATGATTTTAGCGGGCTTAGGTTTGATTTGGTGGTCTTATAAGCATGCTGGTCAGCAACTGATTGCTAAAAGTTAGCTTTAGTAACCACTAGGGAAATAAATCATCGCTTGTTCATGATCTGTAATTGACTCATATTTGCTGCATAGCACAAATTATTAAAGACCACAGTCAAATCAGAGAGTTAAGCAGATCATGAACATCAGTAAAGTATTTGAGAAAATTTCTAATAGCTTTGAAACCATTGGTTACGCCCGCGCTGCTTACCAGTTGCTGAACATGAGCGATACACAATTACTGTCTTTAGGCTTATCTCGCCAAAAGATTCAGCAAGGCCGTGCTGGTTTACCTTGGACGATTGATGCCGTTACTATCCAAGCACCAACAACTGAAGCTAGTAAAACTTCAGCTAACCAAGCACATTTCCACGCGCAAACAGCAGCTTAACTCATTAGCCATCAACCGGCTGAGTTGGAGTCGCTAGGATCAGCTGATAAAAAGCTAGATCTAACCATTGCCCAAACTTAAAGCCAGCCTGTTGAATTGTCCCTGCATGCACAAAGCCTAATTGCGCATGCAGGGCAATACTCGCTGCATTCTGGGCATCAATCCCACCAATCATTAAATGATAATTCTGAGCTTCTGCTGTTTGGATCAGTGCTTGTAATAAGCGCTTGCCTAGCCCTTGTCCGCGCGCGTCAGAATGCACATAAATTGAATGTTCTACACTGTATTTATACGCAGGCTGTGGACGGAAATGGCCATAGCTAGCAAAAGCTAATAATCGCCCGTCTTCCTCCAAACCTAATACCGGAAAATGCCCTATTTTTTTCGCGTCAAACCACTGCTGCATAAAACTAAGCGTTCTCATCTGATAATCATATAAAGCGGTTGAATGTAAGATAGCATGGTTGAAAATCTCCAGAATAGCTTCAGCATGCTGATCATAACGGCAGTGAATTAATTCGGGCATGGGTACTAATCCGATAAAAGGCGATGAAATGAGAAGATTTTAAACAAAACTGTCAAGAATTTCGCTTAGCATGTACTAAACTCTTCAAATGAATTGACAGAGGATGGCCTTCAGCCAGAACGTGAGGGTGGAGGAGGCTTCTACCAGAATAGACGTTGGAGGGTCATTCTCTGTCAGTTCCTCCCCTTAAGTATAGCTAAGAAGTTTTAGGTGGGTTGAAACAAGCCATTAAATCAGCTAACAAACGCGATACTTCCCCAGTCATTAAAGTAAATTCAATATCTTTACGTTCAGCATGCGATTGTGGATCTTGTTCATTCAGTTGCTCATCGAAGACATCTAAAAATTTCAGACGTTTGATTTGTAAGGTGTCAGTTAGCACAAAACTAATCCGCTGATCCCAAGTCAGCATTAACTTAGAAACTAACTTGCCGGTCGCCAAATTTGACTTTACTTCATCACTCAATAACTCGTGCTTTTTGAATACAGCGACACTTTGATCATCACCTTGGCTACGCAGCTCACACTCTTCTCCCAGCTCAAACTTAGGGGGCAATACCCCCTCAGTCAGCCAGTGCGTCATTAAGAAGGTCGGGCTATTGCTCGTTTCTGGCGCAGCAATGGGGAGCGTATCAATACACTTACGTAAGAGTGCGGTTAGGCGCTCGGCTTGAATGGCAGAGGAAGTATTAACCACTAACCACTGCTCATTCGGATCAATCCAAGCATCAAGTTGGCGAGTACGAGTAAAGGCTTGTGGGAGCAATTCAAATTCGATTTGCTCGCGCATGTCTTTCCTTTCGCGACTGCTGAGTTTGCGATTTTCCCGCTCTTGCAAATCACTTACACGCTCATCCAGCTCTTCTTTCACTACCGAAGAAGGCAGCATTCGCTCTTGATGAGCCATAGTGACCCAGATATAGCCGTTTGCAGAATGCACCAAAGATTCAGAAGGCCTACCCAGAGGGGCAACCCAGCCGCTGCTTTCACGTTGATCTTTGAGACAGCCAATGAAAGATCGGGCTATTAATTGCTCATGCAAGTCTTCTGCCGTTAAGGGAAAAGCTTGCTGAAGCTTATACAGATAGAGATTTTTGAACCACATGTCTTTTTGCACTCACGCCGCTATCAAGGCGGCGATTATGCAGGAAAGCGCTGGTTCAAACAAACCCTACTGAACCGAACTGTGACCAAGGATTATTCACCCCAAACCAACGTGTCGCTAGCGTTCCATAGACAGCACGGAAATCGGTCGTCATATGGAGATTACCATCACCGTCTAAATCATTGAGACGCGGATTTTCTCCATATACACGGCCACCTGAAACACGTCCACCCATCACCAACTGCACAGAAGCAGTACCATGATCCGTACCGCCACCACGATTCTCTTGAACACGACGTCCGAACTCAGAATAAGTGACTACTAAAACATCATCCCAGCGCCCATGTTGTTTCATGGTATCGCCGAATGAATTTAAGGCAGCTGCTAATTCAAACAGCAGGTTATTGTGTACATTCAATTGATTAGCATGGGTGTCATAACCACTATGTTCAACCTTGTAAACCGCCGTATCTACATCATTCAGAATCATCTGTGCGACTGATTCCAACTTCCGCCCCAGCACACTGGTAGAGAAGCCGCCCAAGCGTGGTGGATTCGCCATTTTCTCTTTCAATTGGCGACCTGCATCATGCAATTGATGTTGAACGTTCACTACATGCTTCAAGGCAGTGCTGCCTCGACTAATAGGCTGAATATCGGGGACTAAATCGACTTGGCTCAAGAAGACTTGTGGGCTTTGCATCGCAATCGTATGGCAATCTTTACCGGCCATTGGTCCTAAACCTTCACCTAAGATAATGCCATGTAAGCCTTGTTTATACTGAGGTAAAACTTGGGCCAACCAACCGATTTCAGAATGCTCGAAAGCACTGGTGGCTGTTTCCCAAATATCGCTAGAGCGGAAATGAGAGAGCACACCATGCGGATAGCCAACACCTTGGATCCAAGCTAGCTCACCCTGCTCCCACCAACGCCTTAAACTGGTCATGTACGGGTTAACCGACATGCCATTATCGAGTGGAAACTCTTTAAGCTTGTGCTCAGGAATACGCGCTGCTGAACGGTGTTTTGTATACAGTGAATAATCACGTTGCGGGATCAGGGTATTTAAACCATCATTGCCCCCAGCCAACTTAATTAAAACCACTGCCTTCCGACGTTTAGAACTGGAAACATTTTTTCCACTGGTCTCAGTTTTATTTTTTGTTTTAGTATCCGCTGCCCAGACCAGCTCCGGCAACAGTCCAGCTGCAGGCAAAGCGCCCGCTAACTTCAAAAAACCACGTCTATTCATAAAACCCCTCTAATCCTCTATTTTGTAACACAATGTCTACTTATTATTTTTTTATAAGACATTAAACAAATCATGCTACTTGGAAAGCTGGATCAAGCATTAGCGCATTTGCTAAGCGTCGATTCCCCGGAATTTCGGGTAGCTTATTGACGGGCGGCACCGCCAACATCCAAGCAAGCATTTCTTGCTGATCTTTCGGTGGTAAATGCAAACCGGTTTCCACCCTACGATTTAAATTGCCCCGGGATACTTTGGATAAATAAGACGCACGTACTAATAGTGTTTGCGTACTAATCCAATGTTCTCCCCCTAACCAACCACGGACATTAGGTGGATCAAATAACTGCTGCCCCATTAAGCGACAGAGATTCACCATTTCTCCAGTACTTTCACGGGGATAATTTGCCATCCGTACCGTGCCAATCAATAACTCAACGGGTGATTTCACCAAAGTACCACGATTGTTCGCCTCCCAGAATTGCGGACTATTAAAGACCACACGTAATAGGGCTTTGATATCGTAATCAGCACGCCGGAATTGAGCAGCCCAAGATTGTACGGTCGTTTGATCAGGGCGATTACCGCTAACAAAATGCTGCCAAACCCGCTCGACTAAACGTTCAGACGTTCGCGGATGTTCGACCAGCATGTCGATCACTTCATCCCCAGTGAAAGCACGCGTTCGCCCTAACACAGTAACCGGGCTACCATCATGTTGACTGGAATCAAAAGCAAAATCACCACTAAAAGGATGAACTCCCCAACCTGTAAATACCTTCGCGACTGCTTTTACATCCGCTTGTCCGTATTCACTCGAACCCACCGTGAATAGCTCTAATAATTCACGGGCAAAGTTTTCGTTCGGGCGTCCCTTTACATTCTCATAACCATCCAAATAAACCAGCATGGCTGGATCACGTGCGACAGCCTTGAGTAAATTACGGAAATTACCTAAAGCATTTTGACGAAGCATCAAATTTTGCTTGTGTAGTAAATTCGGTTGTAAGGTTTTTTGAATCGAGGAGGGAAAATAGTTATGCCAAAACAGAGTCATGCGCTCAACAAATGGCGATGACGTTAAAAGCATCTGCTCAACCCACCAACCTTGTAAGCGTTTCCCTTCGTTTTGTGCAATAGACCAAGCGTCTTTACGACCCTCAGCGCTGTTATCACGCATCGGCTCTAGCTTGTGCCACGGTGTAAATGCAGGAGCAGGTCTAACTGGCGCAGCTGCTTGATTAAGGACGACTTCAACCGCCTTTTCTCGTGACAACCCTTCCAAGTTTTTTACACTTCCCCACTCCACACCTAGCCCTGTACGGGACACAAGATGACGAGCCTCACTGAATGTGAGTGTGTTCATAGGCAACCATCATCAGCAACAGTAGAAATTAAGCCCACTAAGAATAACACTATTCTTTTGCACGAAATTGTCTAAATATCGAACATTTTGTGCAAAATATAATCTTTTCTCTTATTTAAGCCACATTTTTTTAAAGTATGTATAAAAATCAATCTTTTTTTCTTCATCTATACGGCTTTAAGTCTAACTAAAGCCGTATATTCCCGTTAGTTTCAGCGACTAACGGATTAGCATCAAGTTAATTTCCACCACCTACGTTATTTTTAACTGCACTCGCTAGTTGGTGTACTGCCATCGCATAATAGTTACTATGATTATAGCGGGTAATAACGTAAAAGTTGTTGTAACCAATCCAAGGCTCTTTATAGCCGCCCTTCACAGTTGATAAAGCGACTAAATGCGTTCTGGAGGTATTACTCCAACGACCATTTTTTGGCATAACCCCGATTTGCGCCAATTGACCTGGAGAATATTTAACTTTGAAGCCATCAGGTACATTCGCATAATCATTCGAAGAGACATCAGCCGGCACCGCGACTTCTTGCCCTGAACGCCAACCATGCTGTGCGAAGTAATTAGCAATACTGCCAATTGCATCCACTGGATTCCACAGATCTTTTACACCATCACCATCAAAATCGACTGCATAACTGCGGAAGCTACTTGGCATAAATTGGCCATAGCCCATCGCACCTGCATAAGAACCTTTTGGCGCTAGTGGATCCATCCGCTCGGAGCGGCTCATCAGCATGTAATCGGCTAACTCATCAAAGAAGAACTGGCTACGGCGCTGATTAGTTAAAGCAGAAGTGGTTAGTGCATCAATGACCCGATGCTTACCTAAAATCCGTCCCCAACGCGTCTCTACACCCATGATGCCGACAATATAGGCAGGATCGACACCATACTGCTGCTGAGCACGCTGTAAATGTGCGCCATATTGTCCCCAGAATTGGCTACCTTTTTGAATATTGGCAGCCGTTACGAATTTAGAACGATAGTTATACCAACCTCCCGGGCTACTTGCTGATGCTGGGCTGGCCCATAAGCGAGCGACATCATCGCGATTCCGTACCTGAGAAAAAACCCCAAATAAATAATTGCGATTAAAGCCACGGGCTGACATTTGCTCGATAAAAGACAATAAACGTGGATCGCCTGCGAAATCACCGGTCAGTGAGCTTGCATAGTAGTTACCGACACCTTTACCACCATAAGTTATCGAAACTGGGCCTTGTTGGTTTTGCTCGGCAGGACGTTGACGAACCTGTTTACGTGGTTGAGCTTGAGCACTCTGTTGCTTTTGTGCTTGTTGGCGATCCCATTCTTGCTGGCGCATTTCGCGTAATTGCACTAAGCGTTGCTGTGCTGCCGATGCTTTTTTAGGTTGCTTGGTTTGGGCAGCTGGGTTAAGAGCAGGCACACGTCCTACGGTTTGCTGTTGCGTTGTGGGCTTAGGCTCACTTTTAAGAGCAGAAGTACTGGCTACTTCTGTTGTTTGCGGCGTAGCACTACAACCGCCTAAAACACCAAGGCAACTGGTCATCATCACACCACCCAACCATAACCGACCTGCTTTCATCCATTGCTCCTTCTGTTAATTCATTTAATTGCTGGATTCGCACTCTTCTGGGGAGTACTCAATAAAGCTTTAGTTAGTAAAATTCATAAAATTAGGCACTTCTTCAACAATGGGAGGCACTTGATTAGCCACTGCATCACCCACTGTCACTGGATCGGGTGAGCTAAAAGAGGGAAACCGCCAACCACCTGGCATATCACCCAAATCATGTGGCGAATTAATCATCTTGTCCCACAGATCTGAAGTTTGATCTGTGTAAAAGTCTGGCCAAATATAGCGAGTATCCCCCCAAGGCTTAGTTTCTTTTTTTACCTCAGGCGCAGGTGCTGGCTTAGGACCAGGCTTAGCGGGCTGACTGGGGTCATACGGGCTGGTATACAGATAACTTGGTGCGGGTACCGAACCAGCTGCTCCAGCATTAGGTAGTAGATAGCCATTGCTCATATTCGGATAAACACCGTAAGGGTAGGGCAAGCTTGAAGCGGGTTGCGGATAATAAGTCTGCACACCTTGGTAAGGATAACTAGGGTAAGCGTAGGGTACTGTTGGATAGTAAGTCGTTGGAGGCGTTATCTGGAAGGGATAAGCCATTGTGGTCGTTTGTGGGTAAATATAGTTACCCTGCGCCAACACAAGGTTGGCACTGCTTAGCAGCACTAAGCTAGCAATAAATTTATACATGATGGAGTACCTCACCAATGCCCTGCTGACAGGATAACAGTGGTAGGAGCAACCTAAGCGACTTCCTTATCACTATAACAGCCCAAAAATAACCAACTGAGGATAGTCTTGAGTCAGACCGCTACCAAGACTAGAGCTTTATATCCTGCCAACAATAGGCTAATTTGCCTGAATAGGAAATGACTAAATGCTGAACTGCGGCCATTTCAGCAAACTTTCATCACAACATCCCAGCTAGGCTAAGCGCCATCCTCAAAAAGAGATATTTCCGATACTTTTAGTCAAATATTGCCACGAATAAACCCAATAAATACCTACCACCTTGAATAACTAGAAATTTAGGGGTAGAAACTTTTACCACAATAGGGATATGCATCTTTGGGATAAACCAGCGTACTTTACCTGCTAGCACCAAGACGATACTCCAGCTGGCCCACAACACACAGCCTTCACTAACAGCTTTGAATCGTCTTCATCCCAAGATCTGGAAAAAATTTTTGAGGACAACCTTATGGCACTCGACCAATCCGCCCGTTACAGCGATCTAAGCCTAAAAGAACAAGAACTCATGCAAGCAGGTAAGCACTTGTTGGTGGCTTACAAAATGAAACCGAAAACTGGGCATGGTTATTTAGAAGCAGCGGCGCATTTTGCGGCAGAATCTTCAACTGGCACCAATGTTGAAGTGTGCACCACCGACGATTTCACCAAGGGCGTGGATGCGCTGGTGTATTACATCGACGAAGCTACCGAAGATATGCGTATCGCTTATCCTTTGGACTTATTCGACCGTAATGTGACGGATGGACGCATGATGGTGGTGTCGCTGTTGACCTTGATTATTGGTAATAACCAAGGCATGGGCGATATTGAGCACGCCAAAATTCACGATTTTTATGTGCCCGAACGTGCGTTGCAATTGTTCGATGGCCCTTCCAAAGACATCTCAGATATGTGGCGTATTTTAGGTCGACCGCTCAAAGACGGTGGCTATATTGCAGGCACGATTATTAAACCTAAACTGGGTTTGCGTCCTGAGCCTTTCGCGCACGCAGCCTATCAGTTTTGGTTGGGTGGCGATTTTATTAAAAATGATGAGCCACAAGGCAATCAAGTCTTCGCACCGCTGAAAAAAGTCATGCCATTGGTGGCTGATGCAATGAAGCGGGCACAAGATGAAACCGGGCAGGCGAAATTATTCTCGGCGAATATTACTGCCGACGATCACTATGAAATGTGCGCACGTGCTGATTATATCCTCGAAACCTTTGGCCCCGATGCGGATAAAGTAGCTTTCCTCGTCGACGGTTTTGTCGGTGGCCCCGGTATGGTGACGACAGCGCGTCGCCAATACCCGAACCAGTATTTGCATTATCACCGTGCAGGTCACGGCATGATTACCTCGCCTTCCGCCAAGCGTGGTTATACCGCTTTCGTGTTAGCCAAATTGTCGCGTTTACAAGGTGCTTCAGGTATTCATGTTGGCACAATGGGCTATGGCAAAATGGAAGGTGAAAACGAGGATAAAAACATCGCGTATATGATTGAGCGCGACGAATGCCAAGGGCCAGTTTACTTCCAAAAATGGTATGGCATGAAGCCTACCACGCCGATTATTTCGGGTGGCATGAATGCCTTACGTTTACCCGGTTTCTTCGCCAACTTGGGTCACGGCAATGTGATTAATACTTCCGGTGGTGGCTCTTATGGTCATATTGATAGCCCAGCAGCGGGTGCGATTTCCTTGCGCCAAGCTTATGATTGTTGGAAATCGGGCTCAGATCCGATTGAATATGCTAAGAGTCATAAAGAATTTGCACGTGCCTTTGAATCCTTTCCTAGTGACGCGGATAAATTGTATCCGGACTGGCGCGAGAAATTGGGCGTGCATAAGTAATTAACTCTCATCCCCCATCCCCAACCCTTCCCCCGCAGGTGGGGAAGGGAGCAAAAATTCCCTCCCTCATTTTGGGGAGGGTTTAGGGTGGGGGTAAATCTTAGGATTTCCACCATGCCAGAAACTTCACAATACCGCATTCCCACCGAACCGTTTTACCAAGCCACTCACAATGAAGTCGAGCTTTACCAAGCCGCTTATAACGCGCGTTTACCCGTGATGCTCAAAGGCCCAACCGGCTGTGGTAAGTCGCGTTTTGTCGAGTACATGGCGTGGAAATTGGATAGGCAACTGATCACTGTGGCCTGCAATGAGGATATGACCGCTTCGGATTTGGTCGGGCGCTATTTATTGGATGCGAATGGCACACGCTGGTTGGATGGCCCTTTGACCGCCGCTGCACGTATGGGCGCGATTTGTTATTTGGATGAGATTGTTGAGGCGCGGCAAGATACCACGGTCGTAATTCATCCTTTGACGGATCATCGCCGTACGTTGCCTTTGGATAAAAAAGGCGAGTTGGTGCAGGCGCATCCCGATTTTCAACTGGTGATTTCTTACAATCCGGGCTATCAAAGCCTAATGAAAGACTTAAAACAATCTACTAAACAACGCTTTGTCGCCTTCGATTTTGATTACCCGAGTGCCGAATTAGAAAGCGAAATTGTGGCGAAAGAAAGTGGTGTTGATGCTGAAACCGCCGCGAAATTAGTCAAAATCGCCCACACTGCCCGCAATCTGAAAGGGCATGGTTTGGATGAGGGGATTTCTACGCGCTTATTGGTGTATGCAGGTAATTTGATTAAAGTCGGGATTGCGCCGCGTGATGCTTGTCAGATGGCGCTGGTGAGTCCGATTACGGATGATGCGGATATTCGGAGTACGTTGGGGCATGCTATTGAAATGGTGTTTTAGCTACATATATTGCTAAGCTTGGGCCGATGCTTTAATTATTGGAGAGCAGGAATTAGGCAAGAACTTAGTAAGCTATTACCTTTTTCGCTATAGAAGTCTTCTATTTTACTTTTTTCTATTTTTTTTAACTCCATATCTATAGCCTTTACTCTTGAGCTAGAGAAATCAATTGAATTGCTAACCCTAACTTTATCCCAAAAATGCTTTAGTTTAGAAAATACATACACTGCGTGCATAATTCCTACATTATTCCTAGGCTCATTTTTCCATGGGGAATATATTTTATGCTGATTTACATTATAAAGGGTCTCATGCTTTTCAATTAGGGTTAATTGCAAATGCAAGGATTCGTGAATAATGTTTTCGACCAACCTTTCAATATAATGTTTTGAGTCTAATGTAGGGATAGATATAAATACAGAGAATGGTAATTTTGGGTCACTGAAACTTACATCATTATCTTTGTTAGTGCTCTTAATGATATGTAATGATCGAATCAGTTTAATAGTATTTCCTATAGAATCACCATCATTTTTTTTTATGAACTCAAAAGCACTATCAATTAATTTTTGATTTGAATAGTGATCAGTACTTTCATCTAATACAACACCAACATCGCTCCAAATCGTATTATACTCCTTCGGCATTATCTGCAGCAGATGATCATATTTATAAACTAGGTTGTTGGTAATATACCCTAAAGTAGTATACTCTTTAAAAAAAGAGTATTTATTTATTAATTTATCTATATCTTCATTTTTCCAAGAAAGCCCAGGCTTAAAAAAATTATTCATTATTATTGATAAAATGTAAAAATAATTGTGAATCTTTCGCCACTTTTTACTTCGCTAACTGCATGATGTGAATTCTTCGAAATAGCGAAGCTTTGTAGTAAGAAATTGTTAGGTTTTACTATTTTACACAAGCTATTTTCGTCGTCAGTAGAAAATACCATACAGTAGCCTCCATTACTTTCTTCCCAGTCACGATTAAAATGAAACAATAACCTATGACTCTCTCTTTCAAATTCTTCAGGTAGGTAATCATTATGAACTTTTATTACATGCCCTTTTACTAGTTTATGTGCTACTACATTAAACTTGCTCTGCAAAGCAATTTTATATGTATCCTCCATGGTTTTTTTTAAACTCTCTAAATAATTCAGCGATTTTATAAAGTCTAAATAAGGAGGAAGAATACTATCTATAAAATTAAATTCATATTGTGTATAAAAATCCTCTCTAACTAATCGCCATGGCGCATCATTCTTAAACCACTTTAATATGTCGGCATCTAAGTGCTTAGAAATATGGTATTGCGAAAAAAAATGCTCATACGGTACTTTATCTAGAGTGATTTTTTGAGGAAGCTCGAACATTAAAAATTAACACCTAACACTTTAATAATATGTTTTATATACAGCAAATGATCCAAACAATAGATCGAAGGGTTATCAAAATGTTTTTCTTTACTCCAACGAGATAAAAGCATGCCACCTCCGCATACATTTTTTATGTTACAGCTCAGGCAGTTATTACTAGTTAACTCTTGAGAGGTAGTTGTTTTAAAATATTCTATGCTTTTCAAAACATCCAAAAAGGCTGCTTTATTATTGACATTTGGTCTATTTTCAAAAAAGTCAACACCCTCAAAGCTCGCCCTTAGAGTGTCATTTTTTCTTATTTCACCATCTGTTTCGATAACAATAATTCCAAAATTATTATTACCCTTTCCTTCTTTCTCGGCTAATCCACCAAGTGATATTCTCACTAAGTCATCGAAAAAGCGAATTTTAACAGGATTTTTATTATAAAAATAATAATCGAATAGTTTTATTAACCACTCACCATATTCAGTACTGTAAAAATCTTTTTTTCCCTTTGGAAGGAAACTATAATTTCCATCCTGAAGTATGAAGTCAATACTAGGGCTTCCTAAACCTTTGATGAACTCATACGTTTCAATCGGATCACTTTCGGGTTGAATAACAGATAAAGTACCGGCAAATAAAAAGTCTGAATCTTTATGGTTCCTTAGTAGCCTTATTTTCTTTATGAGGGGTGCAAATGAACTTTTATTCTTAATCGTAAGCCTAGAAATATCATTAGTATTTTGACTACCATCTATACTGACAGAAATACTGGTTTTATAATCACTACAAATATCTAATATCTTATCAGTTATTAAAAGACCATTTGTTTGAATTCCTATTGGGTATTTGTAATGGCATGGTAAGGCTAACCTTAGAGAGGATAAAATCTTTAATAGTTTATCTTCACCTATCAGTAAAGGTTCACCTCCATGTAGCACTACGGCAAATCCTTTTTCTTGTATCTTAGACACTGCTATAAGTGCTAAACAAAGTGAGTCAATCGTATTGTTATGTATAATCTTAGGCTGGAGCTTCCATGTATGGTCTTGCCCTTGGTAAACATAACAATAAGTGCAATCAAGGTTGCATCTACTTGCCACCTTGATTAGCAACGTATCAACATGATTCATCAGCAATTAACGATTATGGCGGTTATGTGCTCTATCGTAATTCCCGCCCACAAAACCACTTTGATCTTTTTCACGCTTTACTTCATCCAACAAACGCTGTAGTACAATACTATCTAAATGAGCCACCTTATTAACTTCACTTTGCTTGGTTTGGTGCTCTGAAGAAACACTTTGCATATGAAAATCCTTAGAATATTGATAGTAGATAATATGGTATAATTTTTTTCTTGTTAAAGAAATACTTATTCTTTGATTTTTTTTTAACTAATTGATATTAAATGATATTATTTTTCGAAATGGCTTTTGCTTAGTTTGGGCAAAAATTAGTTGCCTGAAATGCGATAAACATCATAACGCTAGAAGTACTTTGCAGTTTGGAGGTATTGTTAGGTACTACTTTAAGAGTTAGCCTTCGAAATTTTATGAAACACCTTTAATCGTAGCCATGTATATCAATACTTGTATCCTGACCCCTAAGAGCCTTGCCCACTACCGCACCCAACTAAGCTGCAATTTCAAGCAGCTCGACGATGCCTTCGCAGGCTGTATGCAACACGCTTTAAGTGTCTTAAGCGAGCAAGGCGTACAAGATTATTTAGACGGTGCGTCTTTGGTATGCAAAATCGGGCGCGGCTTCGATCCAGTGTTAACTTATCTCGAAGAAATGCCCGATATAGCCGTGCAATTGGGCGAGAGCGTTTTAAAACAAGTCAGCGATGCGGTCTGGCAAATCTCACGCAGCCCAAATGGTAAAGCGATTCCGATTTTTTTGCAGACTTTGCCAGAAGTGGCGCGACGTTTGGGTAGTGCGGAATTGCTCAGCCATTATATTGCGCTCCTGTTTGATTTAATGGAGCGCACCACGGGTTCGATTCACGGTTTCCATACCACCATTCCTAGCCCTGCTTTGCCTAAGCTTTTGGAGCAAATGCCTTATCTGATTAATCAACTCGCGTTGAGCGGTTTGAAGAATTGGATTGAGTACGGAATTCGTAATTATGGCAAGCATCCGCCACGCCAAGAGGAATATTTCAGCCTGCAATCCGCCGACAGCAAGGCGATGTTGCAGCATGAGCGTAAAGGTACGCTGTTTACGCATCACGAGCGCAAATTAAACCTCTACCTGCAAGCTTGTTGGGAAAACACCGCGCAGCTCGTGCCCTATTCGATAGATTTTCGCGAGCTGCGTGAGCAACAGCCTTATTTTGATAATTATGGAATGCGCGTGCCGGATGTGTTTGATGACGCGCAGGGTGTCGCAGGTTTGGATCGTTACCGCGCGGTGTTGGCGCACATGGCGGCGCACCAGCGTTGGTCGGGCAAGGTGATTGCGGATAATTTCAGCCCGCAACAGCGCATGGCGATTGAACGTTTGGAAGATAGCCGTGTGGAATATTTGGCGATGCAGGAATATGCCGGATTGCGGCGAATTTTTAGCGCTTTGCATCCCAAGCCTGATGAGCAAGCCTGCAATCCACCAAATGAATCCTGTTTGCGCCATCGGTTGGCGATGTTGTCCTATGCGATTTTGAATCCTGAGCATGGCTATCAAAACGCAGCGGTGAAGGAGTTCGCCGCGAAATTTCATACCCTAATGCCCAAGGCTAGCACGCAAGATATGGTCAGTTTGGCGCTAGCCTTTGTCGCGAAAACCCGCCTGCAATCCGATCAATTGCCGAATGTGTATTTCACCGATACGGCGATTGCTTACCGCGACGATAATCGGCAGTTATGGCAGTTTATTGAACAAAGTGACGATGAGGATTTCTTTGAGGAAACTCAGCGCGATGAGTCGGCACAAGAGGACTATGCCTTGCCGCCGCGCCATTATCCCGAGTGGGATTACGCAAGCCAAACCTATCGCCCTGATTGGGCGAGTGTGTATGAAAGTTTGCATCCGATGGGCAATCCGGCGCAGATTGACGCGCTGTTAGCCAAGCACGCCGCGCTCGCAAAAAAACTTAAGCAAATCGTCGACTTACTCAAACCGCAAAATTATACGCGTGTGCGCTATCAGGAAGAGGGCAGCGAGTTGGATTTGGATGTGGCGATTCGCTCCTTGATTGACTTCAAAAGTGGCGCGAATCCCGACCCGCGCATCAATATGAGCCACAAACACGATGGGCGGAATATTGCGGTGATGTTATTGCTGGATTTATCCGCGTCTATCAGCGAAACCCCACAAGGCTGCACCCAAAGTATTTTGGAGCTGAGCCAAGAAGCGGTGTCCTTATTGGCGTGGGCGATTGAGGCGTTAGGCGACCCGTTTGCGATTGCCGGATTTGCCTCCAACACGCGCCACGAAGTGCGCTATCAACACATTAAAGGCTTCGGCGAGCATTGGGATGATGCGGTGAAAGGCCGTTTGGCGGCACTGCAAGCAGGCTATTCCACACGCATGGGAGCAGCTTTGCGCCATGCAGGGCATTACTTAGCGCATCAAAACGCGGATAAGAAATTGCTACTAATTCTCACCGACGGCGAACCCTCCGATATTGATGTCGACGACCCACAATGGCTCACCCAAGACACCCGCCAAGCAGTAAAAGAGCTGGATAATCAAGGTATTTATAGCTATTGCATTAGCCTCGACCCGCAGGCGGATGAATATGTGCGTGATATTTTTGGCAAGCGTTATACAGTGATTGATAAGGTGCAGCGCTTACCGGAAAGGATGATGCAGGTGTTTATGGGGTTGACGCGATAGGCGTTTCGCCTGCTAATTTGACTAAACTTTGCACTAACGATTTAGATAAGCGATAGCCAATCTTTTGCAAGGCATTCAGTTCTGCGCTGACGCTCTGGATATAGCCGTGCTGTTTGGCTGCCAACAAAACTGCTCCAGTGCCAGCGATGGGAATGCCACGATGCTTTGCTAGCTCCCGACCGCGCCGCTCATCAATTAATAAAAAGCGTGCATTTAGCATTTCTGCCAAAGCAATCGCTTCCGATTCACCGGGGTCAAGCACTTGGTTTAAGTCGTTATACACCTCAGCCGAAAATTGATCTTTGCACGCGACTTTTAACCAGCCTGAATCCAGTGCTCGCTTTAGTGTTTGACTGCCTGCTCGTTTAGCATCAGGTTTTAGTTCTTGAGACACTGCTGGCGGAATCCAAATCTCAGCATAAAGTTGTTGCAGCAAGCTTAATTGCCCAATTTTGGCCAGTCCAATCAAGGGGCTAGCGTCGGCAATAACAATGCCTGTCAAAGCACATACTCCAACTCATCTTCCAGGTCATCGGCTGGATAGTCGACCGCGTTGATGCCACTTTTACCCAGTAGCTCAATAAATTCCTCTAAATCCATCCCTGCAAAACGCGCTGCTTGCGCCAAAGTGAGTTGCTGAGTTTGCACAAACAGCAGCGCTAAGGTGCGTTGAACCCCATATTTTAGAAGATTTTCATCAAAGGGAATGGTCAAAAGTGAAGGCTTACCGTGTTTGGTGATCACAGTCATTTGCCCGCGTTCAGCTTGGCGAAGTAGTTCGCCTGAATGGTTGCGCAAGTCGCGAGCACTAAATACTTCAACGGTTTGCATGAGTTCTTCCTCAAAATAGTTATGTACACAAAGTGTAGCACATTGATAACTATGGTAGGAATTTCGACAGGTTTGGTAAATGTTATACGGTGATTGATAAAGTGTAGCGGCTACCGGAACGATTGCCGCAGGTTTTTATGGTGTTGACGGGTTGATATAACCTAATTGTTAATATATGAAACAAGGACATTTTCCCGTTCTGTATTACCTAATATTTTATAAATGTACATTTCATAATCTAATGTAGTTAGAGGTACATCGATACCTGAAAAATTAAAAAACTCAACATTATCAATCCAATAAGGGTTGGAGACCCAAGTACTATCAACTAAATTTACAGGGTCACCCATTAAATCAATTGGCAATTGATTAACTTCAAACATGCCAAAAAATGAGCGAATTTTCTCTGATTCAGTATATATGTAATCTTTGACTAAATATGCATCGAGTTGATCAGCAATTTTCCTACCCGTTTCAGCACTTGTAATAATATCTAAATCATTTATATAAGGAATTATACCTCTTATATAGTGATTAGCACCTCCAGTAATAGCCCATTTCCCCTTTATACAATTGAGGGATTTTATTATTGCTCTAAGGGTTGTATTGAGAATCTGGATTTCCATAAATTCTTAACTCTTTCAGAGTGCTTAATATATATAGAAGATGGAATATTTGGAGTTATTAGTTTGGCTTCATTATATCTTGAAAAAACATCTATGATAATTTCATCCTTATGATCGCTATCTAAAATACTGCATAAATAGCTATCTACACTTGCCATGAGATCGGCTGTTTTTTTAGTTTTAACCGTCTCTTCGAAAATCTCATAAATTACACCTAAAGAAAGTATAGCAAAGCCAAATTTAGGCATAAGCATTAATAAATCATCATTCTTCAAAAAAGGCAGGAAGACTATAAGTAGTATAAAGCAAGAAAAACCAGATACTATTAAAATCTTCTTGCTATATTCATACTTGTATTTATAAAATTGTGAGTTTAAAAAACTATTTTCATGAATCATTTTCATTAATTTTTCAATGCCTGAGTAGCTATCTTCATTATCATAAACAACCGAATCAACATTGTTTGTGATTTTTTCCTGCACTTTCATCTCTACACTTAAACTTACCTCACCTTTCAGTCTAGTTATCTCTCTATGATCAAGTGTTTGTGGTAAAGTAGTAACCAACATAGAATGTTTTTGAAGATTATGCCCCAGCATATATAAGCCATCTATTTTTGCTTTAAAAAATGATGCTAGTATCTGCAAAGCCACCAAACTAGCAGCTGAAAAATAGAGTAAATAGTCGACTTTAATAACTACTGCGAGCATTGATATCATAAAAATACATGAAAATACTACTTTTCTAATTGTCGTAAATCTATCAGCTTCATCATAGACAGAGGTATAATAATGTTCTAAGTTAAAATCATTCATAATGCAATTTCAGACCTGTCAGAAATATTTAATCTTTGCGTCATAAATTTATCCATCTGAGCCAAGATCAATTTATTTTTAACTTTAATGCTACTAAACTAGTTCTCAGGCGTATTTTGAGGTTGGCTACTTATCTTCATCTGGTAGCGTGATTCGATAAATTCTATAAAATAAATAAAATATTGTTGAGCATTAATAGGTAAATATTCAAAATATTTTAATAATTCATTTCGGATCATTAAAAGCTACCTCTTACGTAACGGATTAGTCGCATCCTACTTAAGCCTCAACATATCAGCTCTAATAGATTCTAAACTCGGCTTTCCCAACCAACTTTCCCGCTCTTTCGTATAATCCCCCCAGCCGATTTCAGTTTGCTGAAGAAAACGCACCATACCCACAGCGCCCAAGCTTTGAGTTAAAGCCTGTAAACCAGCGCGGCGGATTTCATTGGGTGTCATAGTTTTCTTAATCATCTGTATTAAACTTCGCTAACAACTCTGGCAATAAACGCTCAACGCCCTCTTGCTTGCTCAACTTACGATCAAAAGTCCATAAAACCAAATTGGCTTGCTGGCTTTCTACTGCAACTATCGAATCTGCAAATCCGGCATTGCTTTGGCGAAAACGTGCTAAAGCTAATTCAAAGTGTTCTGTATGCTGTAACCCATAAGCAGGGTTTTTCGACAACACCTCTAGCGCCTCGATAATCTGTTGTTTGTCAAGGCCATAGGCTTGTTCCAGCACCCAAACAAACTCCACTTGCACCACTTGTGGAACGAAAACACGACCTGCTTTATTGATCAAAGCGCGTGCTTGTTCGGTCTGATCAGGCGATTCTTCATCATCGGTCAGTGCTCGAACCAAAACATTGGTGTCAATAGCGATCAAAGCTCAGCCCCTTTTTGCCGAATCGCCTCATCCATCTGCTCCAAAGTCACTTTCTTTTTAACTTTAATGCTACCAAACGAACTTTCGGGCGTATTTTGAGCTTGGCTACTTTTCCGTAGCTGATAGCGTGATTTGATAAATGCTATAAAATCAATAACCTGTTGTTGAGCATCAACAGGTAAAGATTCAAAATCTTTTAATACTGCATTTGGGATCATATGTTTTTACCTCATTAATATTAAGCCGCATTTGCCACACTCGACTCTTCCAAAAACGCCAACACAATATCCTGCGCCATCACACCTTGCGCCACTAAATCAGTACTAACTCCATGCTCAATTCCATCATACTCAATCACGACTTTGCCAGCTTGCAACACAATATAAATTAAATTTCCACGCACGCGCCGACCGCGATCCCAACCAACTTTCTTTTTGATCCATTTCTTCACCTCTTTAGCCTGCACATCAATCACAATCAAATCCATCGGCAACTTATTAATCACCAACTCACCGATAGGCTCGCTAAAAATCTCATCAAAGGATTATCCTTAATCTCCCAACATTCTTTTATCAGAGTTTCTTTAACTATTTGATGGCATTCATCTTTTTTGGGCATAGCTTTTAAACTTTTATAAGCCGAGAAAACGATTATAACAAACCCCAACGCTTAGAACGTTTGCAAACTCCCCATCCCCACAAATAAGCGCATTGGGTTATCCGGCATTGGCTCGAAAAACTCGAAATACTGATAAAACGCCAAAGCTTGCTCATCAATTGCATCTAAAATCAAACCATAGGCGGGCAAACCTTGTTGCGTCAATTGCACTGCATGCCTCAAGGCAACAATCAAGATTTTCGCGCCCAAACCTTTACCTTGATGTTGTTTGGCAATCGCTAAGCGTGCCAGCATCACTACTGGAATCGGATAAATAGGTAAGGACTGTTTAGTCGGAATACTGGCTCGACTTACGGTAGCACTTGCCAAACTGTAATATGCTGCAATCGGTAGCTTTTCTGCATCTCTTTCCTTCAGCAAAACCCAAGTGCTACTCAAGCCCAACTCAGCATGTTTGGCTGCAAAGCGACTTAAAAACTGATTCATTGCAGGCTTACCACAATCGAAATTTTTTACATCATGGCGAACTTTATCAAGGCATTCAATTGTCTGAATAAACGCCATTTAAAAGCCTTCATTATCCAAACGTTGCGCGGCTTTTAGAATGTGGGGGCTAGGTACTTTGGTTTGTTTGCAGAGCAGCGCGAAACGATCAAATGGCGCATTGGCTAAGACAATTTCGGTTTCGCCTTTTAACACTTTGGGCGCATCTTGCTGAATCAAACGCACTAAGTATTCAGTAACGGTGCAACCCAACGTGCTGGCAGCACGCTCAGCCAGTTGTTTAACCTGCTCATTTACGCGCATATCAATGCGTTGTAGCGATAAACTCATGGTGCTGTCCTAATATTGTGTGATTATGACTAGATTATAATGTACGGAAATAATTCGTACAAATTAAGATTGTATTTAACTTATTACAGGCAGAGCTTCACAAGCGTCTTTCAGCTAAAATACCCTTAATCTTTTCCCAAGCAATGCATGGCTATGAACCCAGAAGCACCTATTCCCCCTGCTCCCAATGAATGCTGCGAAAGCGGTTGTGATCCTTGTGTGTGGGATATTTATTACGAAGAGCTACGTAAGTGGCAAGAACAACAGAAGGCGAATAACGCGGATAGTGATGTAAAGGCTAACTAGATTTTGCTTTGAATGCCGCAACTCTTGGAAAGCGGCATTGATAAGTTGATCATAAAACTAGCTCTCCTCCTAGTCAGGTAGATGGTTATGCAAAATAGAATTAAGCAGCTTGCACAACGATCATGCCACGAATGGAATCTTGCGCGTTTTCATAGTTTAAATACTCTTTCTTCAAGCCTGCAAAGCGTGATTGTAGCTCATCAGCGGAGCATTTTTCATAATCAATGCCTTGGCAATGTTGCGCAATGTATTGATCAGCGCTGGCTTCATTGGCGAACTCGACGGCTCGTCTCCATAGACTGCCTAATAGAACAAAATTTTTCATCATTAATCTCACATATTGTTTGGGCGTATAGCTTTTATAATTGTTGCGTCGCAACAATTAACTCTTAGGTTCATTTAACGCCCAAAAGTTGCTGCGATGCAACAAAAAATCAAATCAAGGCCTTTGAGAGGTTATTCATTAGGTGCTGTGAATAATGCTTACAATGGTTATCAACGATTAACACTTAGAAAATTGAGCGAAGCATTCTGCCATCTATCCCTTCTGTCTAATGAGTCATGGCACGCTAGATTTGCTTTAATGGCTGTCGAGCCAATCACACAAGACTAACCATGCGCCCACTGTTCTTAAGTTCGGTTTTAGATCAAGAATTTCTCGCCACACTGCAAGGCAGCCATACACCTGTCATGCTCTGGGGGCCGCCCGGTGTGGGCAAGTCGCAGATTGTGGCGCAAGTGGGGCAGCGCCATAATGTGCCGGTGATTGATATTCGCTTATCGCAGATGGAGCCGAGCGACTTGCGTGGGATTCCGTTTCGCGAAGGTAATCTAGTCGAATGGGCAATTCCAGCGATGTTGCCCGAGGTACAGCGCCACGGTGCACAAGGCGTTTTATTTCTGGATGAAATCACCTCTGCTGTGCCGAGTGTGTCTGCTGCCGCCTATCAATTAATCCTAGATCGGCGTTTGGGTGATTATAGCGTGCCGGAGGGTTGGGCAATTTTTGCGGCGGGTAATCGGCAAGGTGACCGCGGCGTGACTTACACGATGCCTGCACCGCTTGCGAATCGTTTCTCGCATTTTGAGGTTGATCTAAATCTGGATGATTGGGTGGCCTGGGCTTATCAGAACAAAATGGATGAACGCATTATTGGCTTCTTACGCTTTCGCCCTGAATTATTGTTTAAGTTTGATCCAGCACATAATCCTGTCGCTTTCCCCACACCGCGTTCATGGGAGTTTGCCCATCGGGCGCTACAAAAATTTAGTGATTCGCCACATTTATTACTCAATACCTTGCAAGCCTGTGTCGGCTCAGCCGCTGGAATTGAGCTAAAAGCTTTTGTCGATCATTTGCATCAAATGCCGGATTTGGACGCGATTTTACGCGGCGAAACTGTCAAAACACCCAAAGAGGTTGATTTGCAATATGCGATTGCCTCGGCTTTGGTAGGGCGAGCGATTCGCGCCAAGGGCAGCCCTGAGGCGCTGCAAGTGTATGGACATATTCTCAATTACGCCAAAGCCTTGCCCCTGCGCGAAATGGGCGTGATGTTGGTGTCGGATATGTTGCGCGCGGTGGGCGATCCGATTTTTGCTGCACCCGAATTTGCGCCATGGGCGGAAAGCATTGGCGATGTGATGCTATATGGCTGAATTAACGCCGCAGGAAATCGAAGCTAAGCTGGTCACTGCACGCACGCGCTTGATTTTGGATAGACCGTTTTTGGGTGCTTTGGTGCTGCGTTTGCCTTTGCAAGCCGCCAATCCGGCATGGTGTGCCACCACCGAAACCGATGCACGCAAGCTGTATTACAACCCCGCTTATATCGCTGAATTGCGTGCCGATGAATTGCAATTTGTTTTGGCGCATGAGGCTTTGCATTGCGCCTTGGGGCATTTTGCGCGCCGCCAGCATCGGGTAAAACATCGCTGGGACTTAGCTTGTGATTATGCGTTGAATCCGATCTTGATGGATGAAGGTTTAAGCGCGCCACCGGGCATGCTGATGCTCAAGGAATATCACAGCATGACGGCGGAGGAGATTTATCCCTGTATTGCCGACAATGATCACTCCGAAACTCTCGACCAGCATTTATACGACAAGGAAGATAATCCCAGCGAAGGCGGGCAAGATCAGCATAGTAATCCGCTCGATCAGCGTCAGCCACAAGAACAGGCGAATAAGCCGCAAAAAGCTGAACAGAGTCAGCCTAGCGAAGCGCCAGCCTCTTCAAGTTCTGAGCAAAATAAACCTGAATTTGACCCCACCGCCAAGGGTGGCAAGCCACCACCCCCCTTAAGCCAGCAAGAAGCCGAAGAGTTGGCGCTGCAATGGCAACAACGCTTAGCGGGTGCAGCACAACAAGCCGAACAAGCAGGAAAATTAAGTGGCGTGATGAAACGCTTAGTGCAAGAGATGCTTAGTCCGCGCCTGCCGTGGCGTAATTTGTTAGCGCATTATATGACAGGCTTGGCGCGCGATGATTATAGCTATATCCGACCTTCGACACGGCGCGGCAATCCGGCGATTTTCCCTAGCCTGAAAAGCCAGCAAATTAATACCGTAGTGGCGCTCGACGTCAGCGGTTCGATTAGCGATACAGAACTGCAAGCCTGCCTCTCCGAAATCAACGTGATTAAGGGACAAGTGCGGGCGCGAATTACTTTGCTCGCCTGCGATGCGGAAATTGTAGAAGGTTTTCCGCTGCCATTTGAACCTTGGGAAGAAGTCACTTTGCCACAAGCATTAGCAGGTGGCGGCACGACTGACTTTCGCCCTGTGTTTGACTGGATGAATCAACAAGATCAGCAGCCGGATATTTTGATTTACTTCACCGATGCGGCAGGGATTTTTCCAAAACAGGCACCGAATTATTCGGTGTTGTGGTTGGTGAAGGGGAAACTGGATGTGCCTTGGGGGATTAGGGTGCAATTAAATTGAAGAGTGTTTAATAGTATGGCTCTGGTTCTGTATAATCTGTTGCACACAGCTCCCGTATAAAAATAGTTATTTTTCAAGGTAAAGCATGGATACGAAAAAACTGATACTCACTGCTAAAGAAATCTCCGAAATGGAAGGAGAAAAAAAGACTCACTTTCTTAATTCTAATGCTGTAAGAATAAACAAATCCTTAGGAGATGCGGTTGGTCTCAAAAACATAGGTGTTCATTTGATCTATGTTGAACCTGGGAAAGACACAACTGAGTATCATAAACATTTTCATGAAGAAGAATGTATCTATGTTTTATCCGGCAAAGGTGAGCTTATTATTGAAAACGACTCATATACTTTTGAAACAGGTGACTTTGTGGGTTTCCCAGCTAATACCGCTGCTCATTCACTGGCGAACACTGGAGATGAAACCTTAGTCTGCTTGGTTGTTGGTCAAAGACTGGAACAAGATGTAGGCATCTATCCAAATAAAAACAAAAAAATTTATCGTAATAATGGACTTTGGGAAGTTGTTAATTTAGAGCATATTTATGATCCACGCAAAAAAACTTAATAACGCAAGGCTGTTGGGATGCGCCTAGAGCGCTACTAAACTATACAAAAAAGATAAGAGCATCGCTCAGTAATAATCCTACCACTTCACCCACACCATATCCGAGTGATTAAAGTCATCACCTTTAAACAACAAAGGCTCACCCGTGTAACGAGCCAAGGCATAGGAACAACAATCTCCGATATTTAAAGCTGCTTTGTGGCGACCTTTACCAAATTTACGCGATGCCTCGCGGGCTAACTGAGCTTGCTCTGGACTCAAACTAATTATTTCAATTTGTAAGCGGTGTAATAATAAATCCAGCTCACGCCCACCCAACTCACCTTTTCGCGCTTCAATCACAATGCTGCATTCTAAAAAGGAAAAACTACTCATCAAGCGTTTGGGGTCAGCTAAGATTGCGCGCGCAATCGCTTCTGCCTCTGGTTCACACAATAAAATCGCCACAATAGCC
Source organism: Thiolinea sp. (assembly GCA_049290875.1). Classification (GTDB taxonomy): domain Bacteria; phylum Pseudomonadota; class Gammaproteobacteria; order Thiotrichales; family Thiotrichaceae; genus Thiolinea. Next base: position 25,170 of record JBATOI010000020.1, on the reverse strand, counting down.
GAGGTATCGATGACCATTAGCGATTCACCCCAAGCTCATCGTAACCCAAAATTTCATCAGCACTACGTTGATCTAAATCAGGCAAAGCACTACAACGCCGAGAAATAGCCATAATCTCCTCAAAGGCATTACTACTTAGTCGAGAGCCTTTCAAGCGCTCCAGTTTTTCTTCCAAAGCCTCAATAATCACCTGCGTTAAACTTTTACCCGTTAAAATGCCTACTTCTCGCGCTAACAACTCAGCTCGGTCGTTACGAATACTTAAAGCCATTATCACACTCCGTATGGAATAAAGAAAAAATTATATATTATATGCAAAGAGTGTAATCCACCTAGCTAACTTAATCCAGTATGCCCATCACTGTTTATTTGTCCGCTAATAGCACATTAACTTGTTGCTCAATCGCTTTCACCAGTGGCTCCAAATGCTTGCGCATCACCGACCCTACTGCATCACTGCCGCTAAATACTGTATTCAAACTATCTTCGCCCAATTGCGCGAGCACGAGCAGATTTTGTAGATAACTATGCTGTTCGCAGGGTAACGCTTCTAACACGGTTTGTAAGTCAGCAGGCGTATCAATACCTTGGCAATAATTCACAGCACGCCGCAAAGCCTTATTAATTTCCACACCGCGCACTTCCGCAAAGGGTAAATTAAAGCGTTTTTGTATCGCCCGAAATAATGAAATCACCACCTCTTGATCGGTCGGTTTTTCCAACGCTAATAATAAAGTTTGCAGCCATTTTTGACCATCAGCGCTCAAGGTATGATGTAGCGCATTGGCGAAGGGGTTATTCGCAGCAAGTGCAGTTTGCAAGGCGCAATCTATGCTTGCAGCTTGCGGATGTGCAGCAGCATTCAGCGGAATATGCTGGGCGTCAGCGTGTAAGATGCCGACATAAAAGGGATTTTTGCGCTTAGCACGACTCCACAATTGCTCACGCTCGGCGGGCGAAATCAGCTCAGCTTGTAGGCATAAACGCACCGTATCGACCACATCCAGTGCTACTTCTTCAAACGGCAAAAACTCTAATAAATAAGCAGCAAGCTCTTTGCCAAGTGAGCCATTGGCTACTGCTGACTTTTCCAATAAGCGCCGCGCAGTATCTGCCGAAGGATAAGCCCACCATGCGCGACTGGCGATGTCGTGACTCAAATCAGGGCTATGCACCACCGCGACAACGGCTTCAGGCTCACCCAAGAGCAGCATGTGTTCAAGGTTATTATGCGCATGCCCAGTGCGTGTCCAGCGCTGCAAAAACACCGGATAACCACCCGGCGAACCCGTGACTTTCAAGGACAGCCATTCGCGAATCCAACGCAGATAGTGCTCATCACGCACCGTTGGATTGAGCTTAATTTTCGCTTCGCCCTTCGCCGTCAATGCATGCAGTGTCATCATGCCTTCATTGATACGAATTGCCTGCACCGACTGTGCAAACAGAACATTGAGACGCAGATTGTCTTCGTGGGCGATTTGCATAGCTTAGCTTCAAGGTATTCGATGAAGCTACACGATACTGGAAATGCCTAGTCGGGATATATCTCTTAAGTAGACTTAGGCTTAAACGTCAAAGCCACGCCATTAATGCAATGACGCAGCCCTGTTGGTTGTGGGCCATCATCAAAAATATGCCCCAAATGTCCGCCGCAATCAGCGCAATGCACTTCGGTGCGTTTCATAAAAAAGCCATTATCTTCTTTCGTACCTACCCCACCGTCGACGGCTTGATAAAAGCTCGGCCAGCCTGTACCGCTTTCAAATTTGGTGGAGTTGTCATACAAGGCGTTATCGCAGCCTGCGCAGTGGAAAATACCCGCACGCTTTTCTTGCAAAGACGGGCTGGTATTCGGGGATTCAGTGTCCTCTTCGCGCAACACAGCATATTGCGCGGAGCTTAATTGCACGCGCCATTGTTCCGGCGTTTTCTGGATTGGAAACTTGGTGGCTGTTTCTGAGCGGGCTTGGTTACTGAATAGGGGTAAGCTTGCCACCAGAGCTAATCCCAAGCTGAGGCGAAAAAATTGGCGGCGTGCTGGATTATCAGTAGTAGCCGTCGGTGTTGTTTTTAACATGGTACATATCCTAAACAAGCTAGTTGAGTAAAGTTAGACAGCAGCCAAGATTGCCGGAACAACAGATTAAAAATCATTCATATACTGCATCTCTAGGTCGCTTGTACTTATACGCTCAGCACTCCAGAATGGACGCATGATTCTTTACCCTAAAATGAAATAGGCATTCCGAACTATAATTTGCTTTAATGCCTTTATGCTGATTGATCAGCATGAGCTAAGGAGGAGAGCTTATGAGTTTAATGACGAAAACCAGCCTAGCCGCATTTATCAGTGTGGTGCTAGCAAGTCCGAGTCTGGTGAGTGCAGCCGATATGTTGCAAGAGTTAGGCAAAGGCGAAGGCAAGCTCAATATTGTGGCGTGGCCGGGTTATATTGAGCGCGGCGAAACTGATAAAAAGTTCGACTGGGTGACCAAGTTTGAGGAGAAATCCGGTTGCAAAGTCAGCGTTAAAACTGCGAATACTTCAGATGAAATGGTCGCTTTAATGAATGAAGGTGGCTTTGATTTAGTCACGGCTTCGGGCGATGCATCTTTGCGCTTAATCTCTGGCGAGCGCGTCCAGCCGATCAATACCCAATTAATTCCCAGTTGGTCGACCATCGACCAGCGCTTACAAGACGCACCTTGGCATACTGTCGGTGGCGTGCATTACGGCACGCCGTATATGTGGGGACCGAATGTGTTGATGTATAACTCGGACGTATTCAAAGAAGCGCCAAAAAGCTGGAAAGTGGTATTCGAGCCGATGGATTTGCCCGATGGCAAGCCGAATAAGGGGCGCGTCCAAGCTTACGATGGCCCGATTCATATTGCCGATGCGGCCAATTACCTGATGGCGCACAAGCCTGATCTCGGCATTAAAAGCCCTTACGAATTAAATGAAGATCAATACAAAGCCGCGCTCGATTTGCTACGCCAGCAACGTACTTTGGTGTCACGTTATTGGCATGATGCAATGATTCAGATTGATGATTTCAAAAATGAAGGCGTGGTCGCTTCGGGTTCTTGGCCTTTCCAAGTGAACTTATTGCAAGGCGAAACCAAGCCGATTGCTTCCACGATTCCCGAAGAAGGTGTGACCGGTTGGGCGGATACGTCCATGTTGCACGCTAAAGCTGAGAATCCAAACTGCGCCTATCTGTGGATGGAGCATACCCTCTCATCGAATCTACAAAGTGATTTAGGTGTGTGGTTTGGCGCGAATCCAAGTGTGCCTGCGGCTTGTACTGATAAGCGCGGCATGTTGGATGAAGTGACTTGTAAGAAAAACGGCATGGAAGACTTTGAAAAGATCAAATTCTGGGTCACTCCGGCTGCAAAATGCGCCTCACAAACCGCCTGCGTACCGTATTACCGTTGGGTTTCTGATTACATTGCAGTGATTGGCGGTCGCTAATCCTGCACTGCAGCGAGCCTAAACTTTGTAGGCTCGCTCATTTTTTTACGACTAATCAGGAAGGCTATGAGTACGCCTAATGCTGTGTTATTCGAGCAAGTCTCGCGTTATTTCGATCAAGTAAAAGCTGTCGATGGTGTGGATTTAGCCATTCCAGAAGGCGAATTCTTTGCCATGTTGGGGCCTTCGGGATCGGGCAAAACTACCTGTTTACGGTTGATTGCAGGTTTTGAGCAGCCCAGCGCTGGGCATATTGAGATTTTTGGTGAGCGGGTTGATGGCGTGCCGCCTTATCGCCGCCAAGTGAATACCGTGTTCCAAGATTATGCTTTATTCCCCCACTTGAATATTCTCGACAATGTGGCCTATGGCCTAATGATTCGCGGCATGGATAAAAAATCGCGCTATCAAGTCGCTGAAGAGGCTTTGGATTTAGTGCAACTCAAAGGTTTTTCTGTGCGTAAGCCTGCGCAATTATCGGGTGGGCAGCGTCAGCGTGTGGCTTTAGCGCGGGCTTTGGTGAATAAGCCGAAAGTCTTGTTATTGGATGAGCCATTAGGTGCGTTGGATTTAAAGCTACGTGAGCAAATGCAAGAGGAGCTAAAAGCGCTGCAAAAGCAGCTGGGTATTACTTTCGTATTAGTCACGCACGACCAAGGCGAAGCACTCTCCATGGCGGATCGGATTGCGGTATTCAATCAAGGTAAAATTATCCAAGTTGATACACCACAAGCACTGTATCGCCGCCCCAATTCGCCGTTTGTGGCGAACTTTGTCGGCTCTTCTAATGTGTTGCCGCCAGAATTTGTGCAGAGTTTAGGCTTGCCCGCACAATGGGCGAGTTTGCGCCCTGAAGATATTCAACTGGTGGAGTCGGGCGGGCATAGCGCAACCTTGCTCAGCCGCAGTTATATGGGCAGTACTCATCGCGTGCAATTGGCGCTCAAAGACCAAATGCTACACGCTTTAGTGCCGCATCATCTTCAGTTACCACCAGAAAATAGCCGCGTGAATGTGGCATGGCAGCCTCGCGACTTACATTTAATGGAGTCGGCATGAATAGTGAGGTCGCTCCCATTCAGAGCCATTCTGGCTTGGCGCGCCTGTCGGATTATATCTGGAGTCATCCCAAGCAAGTCCTGGTTGCCATGCTTATCCTGCCAGTTTTGTGGCTGGGTGTGGTATATCTGGGGTCGTTAGCGACTTTATTGATTCAGAGTTTTTTCTCAATTGACGAGTTTTCGGGGCTAATTAAGCGTGATTGGACGCTGAAAACCTATCAAGAATTATTTGTTCCCGCCAATCTCGACATTATTCTGCGCACGGTGTTGATGTCGGCTCTGGTGACGCTTGCCTCGGCAATTATTGCCTTTCCAATTGCATATTATGCAGCGCGCTATGCCAAAGGTGTGTGGAAAGCTTTGTTTTATATTGGGATTATGCTGCCGCTCTGGTCGAGTTATTTAGTCAAAATCTATGCATGGAAATTGATACTGGCGCGTGAAGGCATTTTGAATTGGCTGCTCACTACTTTGCATTTAGACGGTTTATTGAATGTGTATTTAGCGCTGCCGGTGATCGGTGGTAGCTCTTTATCAGTAAGTTATACCGGTACGTTTTTGGTGTTCGTGTATGTCTGGCTGCCGTTTATGATTTTGCCTTTGCAGGCCGCACTGGAGCGCGTTCCCACGTCTTTATTGGAGGCATCTTCCGATTTGGGCGCGAGCACTTGGCAGACTTTCCACCATGTTTTATTGCCGCTGGCCTTGCCCGGTTTGATTGCGGGTTCGATTTTTACTTTTTCGCTGACTTTGGGCGATTACATTATTCCGCAGATCATAGGTTCGTCACGTTTATTCATTGGCCAAGCGGTGTATATGCAGCAAGGCACAGCGGGAAATATTCCACTGGCCGCAGCTTTTTCGGTGATACCTATCGTGATTATGGGGATTTATTTGTGGCTAGCGAAACGCGCGGGGGCTTTCAATGCGCTCTAAAGCACCTTGGGCGTTAAAACTAACAGCGGGTTTAGGTTTAACCTTTTTGCATCTACCGCTGTTATTAATCTTTGTTTATGCCTTTACCACCGAAGAGAAAAGTTATCAATGGCCGCCGCCGGGTTTCACTTTGAAATGGTTTGGCGTGGCGTGGGAACGTAGTGATGTATGGGAGGCATTGGGTTTATCACTCAAGGTAGCCTTGCTTTCCACCTTAATAGCCTTGGTATTGGGGACGCTATGTGCTGCTGCGGTCTCACGCACCCGTTTCTTCGGGCGGGAAACGATTTCCTTATTGGTAATTTTGCCGATTGCTTTGCCCGGCATTGTAACCGGCATTGCTTTGCGTTCTGCTTTCAATTTGGCAGAAATTCCCTTCTCGTTTTGGACGATCATTTTGGGGCATGCCACGTTTTGTATTGTAGTGGTTTATAACAATGCGGTGGCGCGCTTCCGACGTATTTCTGGTTCGCTAATTGAAGCGTCAATGGATTTGGGCGCGAATAGTTTTCAGACTTTTCGCTATGTGGTCTTGCCGAATATTGCTACCGCTTTACTGGCTGGCGGAATGTTGGCCTTTGCGCTCTCGTTTGATGAAGTCATTGTCACCACTTTTACCGCAGGGCAACAAAGCACGCTACCGATTTGGATGTTAGAAGAATTAGTACGCCCCCGCCAGCGCCCCGTCACCAATGTGGTGGCGGTGTTGGTGGTGTTAATGACCTTGCTGCCGATTATAGGCGCATATTACTTAACTCGAGACGGCGAGCACAGCGCTGGCCAAGGTAAATAAAGGAGCATAGATGGATACTCAAATGTTAATCGGTGGGAGCTTTGAAGCGGGTATCGAAGCCGAAGAAACCATTTTCAATCCTCGCACGGGCGCTAAGATTCTCGGTATTCCTGAAGCTTCGCCGGAGCAGATTAGCCGCGCCGTCTTGGCAGCCGATAAGGCTTATGCTGCTTGGTCGCGCAGCACACCTGCCCAGCGCTCCGCTTATTTATTAAAAATTGCGGATCGCTTAGAAGCTGAAGCGGATGATTTTGCCGCCTTAGAAGCGCTGAATTGTGGTAAACCCATCAATGCAGTGCGCAATGATGAATTGCCTGCGATTATTGATTGCTATCGCTTTTTTGCGGGTGCAGTGCGCTGCATGCCGGGCAATGCAGCGGGCGAATATTTAGCGGGGCATACTTCCATGATTCGGCGTGACCCGATTGGTTTGGTAGCGTCGATTGCGCCGTGGAATTATCCCTTAATGATGATGGCATGGAAACTCGCACCAGCCTTAGCGGGCGGCAATACGGTGGTATTTAAACCGTCCGAACAAACACCCTTGACCGCGCTCAAATTTGCCAAACTCCTAGCCGATATACTACCGGCAGGTGTGGTGAATATTGTGCTAGGGCGCGGCGATACCGTGGGTAATGCGCTGATCAATCACCCGAAAATCAATATGATTTCCATCACCGGCGACATTGCGACGGGTAAAAAAGTCATGCAGGCTGCTGTGAAATCGGTCAAGCGCACCCATTTAGAATTGGGTGGGAAAGCGCCGGTGATTGTATACGATGATGCGGATTTGGAAGCGGTGGTGAATGGTTTGCGCACTTTTGGTTTTTATAATGCCGGACAGGATTGCACCGCCGCTTGCCGTGTTTACGCAGGCGCGAAAATCTATGATCGCTTGGCAGCGGATTTGTCGTCTGCGGTGAGTGGGATTCGCTATAACCAAGCCGATGATGCGGAGAATGAAATGGGACCGCTAATTTCCACGCGCCAACGTAATCGTGTCGCCAGCTTTGTGGATCGCGCTTCAGAATTGAAACATATTGAAGTGACTACAGGCGGCAAAATGGCGGGTGAAAATGGTTTCTACTATGAGCCAACCGTGGTGGCAGGTGCTTTGCAAACTGATGAAATCGTGCAGCGCGAAGTCTTTGGCCCTGTGATTTCTCTGACACGCTTTACTGATACGGATGATGCAGTCAATTGGGCGAATGATTCAGATTATGGCTTGGCGTCTTCAGTGTGGACGAAAGATGTGAGCAAAGCGATGAGTACCGCCGCACGTTTACGCTATGGTTGTACTTGGATTAATACTCACTTCATGCTGGTGAGCGAAATGCCGCATGGTGGCTTGAAGCAATCGGGCTATGGCAAAGATCTGTCGATGTATGCGCTGGAGGATTATACAACGGTCAGGCATGTGATGATTGCGCATTAAGAGCGTTTACCCTATTAACCTGCTATGCCACACTCTCTGACATAACTAGGCAGGGAGAAGAACTGTGTTAGATACTGCACTTGAAACCGGCAGCGACTTGCATAGCCACATGCAAGGATGGCGGCGTGACTTGCATAAGCATCCAGAAATTGCTTATGAAGAGCAGCGCACTAGCCAGAAAGTGGCTGAGCTGCTCAGAAATTTGGGGATGGAAGTCCATACTGGCCTTGGCAAAACGGGTGTGGTTGGTATTCTGCAAGGTCAACAAGCAGCGGATCGGCATATTGCTTTGCGCGCAGATATGGACGCGCTCAAGCTCACGGAGTTAAATACCTTTGAGCATGTATCCTGCCATCAGGGGCAAATGCATGGCTGTGGGCATGATGGACATACCGCGATGCTGCTCGGTGCTGCCGCTGCATTAGCGAAAAATCCAGAGTTCGCCGGCACGGTTTATTTTATCTTCCAACCGGCGGAAGAAGGTGAAAAAGGTGCGTTGCGCATGCTGGAAGATGGCTTATTTAAGCGTTTCCCGATTCAGGAAATTTACGGCATGCACAATTGGCCGGGCTTGCCTGCGGGTGAATTTGCAGTACATTCAGGCCCCGTCATGGCAGCCATTAATGGCTTTGACATTAGGATTCAAGGCACTGGCGGACACGGCGGCATGCCGGATAAAGTGAATGATCCGATTATTATTGCTGCCCAATTGATTAATGCCGTGCAAACGATTATTTCCCGCAATCTCTCGCCGATTCATAGTGGTGTGATTAGCATTACCCAAATTCAAGGTGGCAGTGGTGCGTATAATGTCATCCCTGAAACCGTGACCTTACGTGGCGCGATTCGCACCTTTTACAAAGCAGATTTAGAGCTGATTTATGCGCGCTTACGGACTTTAGTTGAACATACGGCAGCGGCTTTTAATGCTCAAGCCAGCATTGAATTTCTTGAAGGTGCAAGCGCCACTGTTAATCATCCAGCTCAAGCTGAAAAATGCTATGCCGTCGTTAAAGATTTAGTCGGGATGGATAAGGCACACTGGAATCCAGAACCGAGTATGGGCGCGGAAGATTTTGCTTATTTCTTATTAGAGCGCCCCGGTGCTTATATTTGGATTGGTAATGGTGATTTAAACAATAGCCATGCTTTGCACAGCCCTTATTATGATTTCAATGATGCAATCTTGCCTTTAGGGGCGGCTTATTGGGTTAAATTGGTACAAAGTTTAAGTCCGTTGGCTTAAAAGCTGCGAGAACTTAACCGTTTTCAAGGCATTAGAGTTAATGAAGCACGCCAGTTAGAGTGATACACTCGCTGGCTCACTGTAGGGAGACCTGCAATTTTTTGAATGACGGAGTTTGTAATGCTCAAAGTAGGTTTTGTCGGTTGGCGTGGCATGGTCGGTTCCGTGCTGATGGAGCGCATGCAGGCCGAAAACGATTTCCAAGGTTTTGAACCGGTATTTTTCACCACTTCCCAAGCAGGCCTAGCAGGCCCAGATGTTGGCATGGGCGCCAAGCCGTTGCTGAATGCATCTGATATTGAGGCTTTAAGCCAAATGGACATTATTGTCACCTGCCAAGGTGGCGATTATACGACCGAAGTGTATGAAAAATTACGTGCCCACTGGAATGGCTACTGGATTGATGCCGCTTCTACTTTGCGCATGAAAGACGACGCGATTATTGTCCTCGACCCCGTGAATCGCCACGTGATTGATGCTGGCTTAAAAACCGGCATTAAAAACTATGTTGGCGGTAACTGCACTGTGTCCCTAATGTTGATGGCTTTAGGTGGCTTATTTGAAAAAGGCTTGGTGGAATGGATGTCGACCATGACTTATCAAGCCGCCAGTGGTGCAGGCGCGAAGAATATGCGCGAATTGCTCACTCAAATGGGCGAATTAAATGGTGAAGTGCAAGATTTATTAGCTGATCCGCATTCAGCGATTTTAGAGATTGATCGTAAAGTCACTGCCAAATTAAATGATGATAGTTTATCCACTGAAAACTTTGGTGCACCTTTAGCGGGAAGCTTAATTCCGTGGATTGATAAAGCGTGGGAAAACGGCCAAACCAAAGAAGAATGGAAAGGGATTGCCGAAACCAACAAAATCCTTGGTCTTAGTGGTGCGAAGATTATTCCTGTGGATGGTCAATGTGTGCGGATTGGTGCAATGCGCTGTCATTCTCAAGGCGTGACGATTAAATTGAAGCAGAATTTACCGCTCGCGGAAATTGAAGCCATCATTGCGAATCACAATGAATGGGTCAAACTGATTCCGAATGATAAAGCCTCCACTTTAGCGGGCTTAACGCCTGTACAAGCTTCTGGAACTTTAACTATTCCAGTCGGGCGCGTGCGGAAAATGAATATCGGCCCAGAATATATCACGGCCTTTACGGTAGGTGATCAATTACTCTGGGGTGCAGCTGAGCCAGTACGCCGCATGTTGAAGATTGCGCTGGATCATTTGAAAACAACTCAGCATTAATTTTCAAAGCTAACTTCACTAAAAAAAGGCATAAACTTTAATTTTATGCCTTTTCTTTTTCTAAACTCTCGCATTAATTTACCTGCTCTCAAAGATTGTTTAAGGACTCATTTTTGTTTACTGTGTTGAAGACTTAATCATCGGTTGATTTTTATGGACAAACGCCAGCTCAGTGAACGCGATATTTGCACTAAATTTATCGTCCCTGCTTTATTACAAGCAGGCTGGCAACAGCATCAATTCTTTGAAGAAGTGTTTACTGATGGGCGCGTAGTGGTACGCGGGCAATTAGCTAGCCGGATTACGGATACGAATGCAGTGGGTGGACCAAGGCGGGCGGATTATGTGCTGTACGCTAAACCTAATTTGCCGATTGCGGTCATTGAAGCCAAACAAAATAAATACCCCCTAGGGCATGGCATGCAACAAGCCTTAGTTTATGCGGAAATGCTGGATATACCCTTTGCCTTTAGCTCCAATGGCGATGGTTTTCTGTTTCAAGATCGCAGTGGTTTGAGCCAGCCCTGTGTACAAGAATTAACTTTAGAGCAATTTCCCAAACTCGAACTACTTTGGGCTTTGTATCAACAGTGGAAAGGCATTCATACCCCAGAAGCTGCTAAACTCATTACCCAACCCTATCACAGCAGCACCCAAGGCAAAGCGCCACGCTATTATCAACGTATTGCGATTAATCGCACCCTTGAAGCCATTGCCAAAGGGCAACAGCGTTTATTATTAGTGATGGCAACGGGTACGGGCAAAACCTACACCGCGTTTCAAATTATTTGGCGCTTATGGAAAGCGAAAGCCAAAAAGCGTATTTTATTTTTAGCCGACCGTAATATTTTAGTCGATCAAACCAAGCAGCAAGATTTCGCACCGTTTGGCGAGTCTATGCATAAAATCGAAAATCGCGAAGCTAAGAAAAACTTCGATATTTATTTATCGCTGTATCAAGCAGTGACGGGTAAAGAAGAAGACAAACAAATCTATAAGCAATTCCCACGGGATTTTTTTGATCTAGTAGTCATTGATGAATGTCATCGCGGCAGTGCGGCGGAAGATTCTTCGTGGCGGGAAATTTTAGAGTATTTCAGCTCTGCCACTCAGTTAGGCTTAACCGCTACCCCTAAAGAAGTAAAACCGATTGATAGCGCACAGGGCGAGCGCATTATTAAAGACCCTGAGTTTAATATTAAATATTTTGGCGAGCCGATTTACACTTATTCGCTCAAGCAAGGCATTGAAGACGGTTTTCTTGCCCCCTATAAAGTGATTCGGATTGCCACCGATGTGGATGCTTTAGGGTACACACCCGAGCAAGGCAAAACCGATAAACACGGCAAGCTGCTTGAAAGCCGCCAATACACTACCCCTGATTTTGACCGCACCTTAATCTTGCAACAGCGCACCGCCTTAGTCGCCAAACGGGTGTGGGAATATCTGAGCAAAACTGATCCGATGGCGAAAACTATTGTGTTTTGTGATGACCAAAATCACGCTGAGCGCATGCGTCAAGAGTTGGTCAAACTGATTCCCGCAGCGGCACATAATCGGCGCTATGTGATGCGGATTACCGGGGATGATAAAGAAGGCAAAGCTGAGTTATTTAATTTTATCGACAATGATCAACCCTACCCTGTCATTGCCACGACCTCCAAACTCATGACCACGGGTGTCGATGCCAAAACCTGCAAGCTGATTGTGCTTGATCAGAGCATTAACTCCATGACTGAGTTTAAGCAGATTGTCGGGCGCGGCACACGCTTGCGGGAAGATTATCACAAGCTATTTTTCACCATTATGGACTTTAAGGGCGCGACTCGCTTGTTCGCGGATAAGGATTTTGATGGCGAACCGGTGATTATTTACGAGCCAAAACCGGATGAGCCCGTGCTGCCATCAGAGCCGACTAGCACCGATGATGAGACTAAAGAACCACCCCCGCCCCCTTATGGTGGTGATAATACCGGCCCGCCCAAACCACCCCCAACGCGACGCGAACGCTATTATGTGGACGATGTAGCCGTCAAACTCGCCACAGAATTCACTCAATATTTAGATGCGAACGGCAAGCTCATTGCCACCGAATACCGCGTATTCTTACGCCAGCAATTACACGCCGAATTAAGTGCTAGTTTTGGTTCTTTAAATGAGTTTTTGCAGCGCTGGAAGGCGGCTGAGCGTAAACAAGCGATTGTGGATGAAATCAAAGCACGCGGCATTGAAGTGGAGCATTTGTATGCAGCGGTCGCGGATAGTGCGGAACTGGATGTTTTTGATCTACTCACACATATTGCTTTTGACCAAAAGCCCCTCACCCGCCGCGAACGTGCTAATCAGGTAAAAAAACGTGATTACTTCGGCAAATACAGCGCAGATGCTCAACAAGTATTGCAAGCCTTATTGGATAAATACGCGAGCAATGGAGTGTTAACCATTGAAAATCCAAATGTGTTAGAAATGCCGCCCTTTGATCAATTTGGCTCTAAAACTCAAATCCGCCGCAAGATTTTTGGCAGCCCTGAACAGTATCAACAGGCGATTCGGGAGCTGGAAGCTTTGCTGTATGAGGCGAGTTGAATCAAGCACCCCCCCTCCCAGCCTCTTTTGCAACAACTTCAAGAAACCCCTCCCAGCCTCCCCTTGTCAGGGGAGGAGCTATAGCGTCACCTTCTTATTCCTCCCTTGATAAGGGGAGGTTAGGTGGGATTCTTGTCCGCCAAGTTTGCTATACTACACGCCCTGTTGATTAAAGGATGCCCCCCATGAACCTCTCCTCCACCATTAAAACCATTCAAGACATTATGCGCAAAGATGCGGGAGTGGATGGGGATGCGCAGCGGATTGGGCAATTGGCATGGCTGTTGTTTTTGAAGGTACTCGATCAGCGCGAGCAGGAATGGGCGGACGATGACGCGGCTTATGAATCCCCATTGCCCGCTAACTGTCGGTGGTGCAATTGGGCGGCTTATAAGCAAGATGCAGAAGGTAAATCCGCGCCGCAATTATCCGCCGAAGACACCCTCAAGCATATCAACGAGGTGTTATTCCCCACCTTAAAAGAACTTGACCCGCACAGTGACCCCTTGAGTGGGGTGATTAAGAGTGTGTTTGAAGACTCCAATAACTATATGAAATCCGGCACGCTGCTATTGGAAGTGATTGGTAAGTTGGAGGAAGGGATTGATTTTAGTGATTTAAAAGAGCGTCAACAGCTCGGCGATATTTACGAGCAAATCCTCAATGATTTACGCAGTGCGGGTAATGCAGGCGAGTTTTATACCCCGCGTGCCTTGACACAGTTCATGGTGCAGCGGGTGAATCCGCGTTTGGAGCAGCGCGAAACCGTGCTAGACCCCGCCTGTGGCACAGGTGGCTTTTTGACCGCGACCATTGAGCATTTACGGGCGCAACTGCATACCCAATCGAGCATTGCGGATAAACAGGCGATTGAAGCAAGTGTGTTTGGGTTTGAGAAAAAACAATTACCGCATTTACTCTGCACCACTAATTTCTTATTGCATGGGATTGATGTACCCAGCCAGATTATTCACACCAATACCCTCGCCAAAGCGTGGTCGGAGTGGTCGGCAGCGGATAAACACGATTGCATTATTACTAATCCGCCGTTTGGGGGCACGGAAGAAGATGGGGTTGGCACTAGCTACCCCAGCACCACCCGCACCCGCGAAACGGCGGATATGTTTTTGGTGTTGATCGTGGATAAATTATTAAAACACGGCGGGCGCGGTGCGATTGTATTGCCGGATGGCACGCTGTTTGGCGAAGGCGTGAAAGCCAAAGTCAAAGAAAAACTCCTCAACGAATGCAATCTACACACCATCGTGCGCTTACCGAATGGCGTGTTTAACCCCTACACCGGCATTAAATCCAATCTGCTGTTTTTCACCAAAGGCCAGCCGACTGAAACCATTTGGTATTACGAGCATCCTTATCCAGCGGGCTATAAAAGCTACTCGAAAACTAAACCGATTCGCTTGGAAGAATTTGCGGCGGAAAACGCATGGTGGGGGAATGAAGCCAGCGGTTTTGCCGAGCGGGTGGAAAATGAGTTTGCATGGAAGGTGGACTTTAAGGCGAAAAAAGACGAAGCCTTGAGCCGGGCACAACCGCTTTGGCAACAGGCTGAGCACTGCGGCAATCAAGCCTCGGCGCTGGAAAGCCAAATCAAAAACCTGCGGGATGCGTTGAAAACGGTAGAACCTGCTGAGCGTGCGGCGCTGGAACAAGAGTTGGACACGCTACGCACGCAGGCGGAGCAATTACGCTTGCAGGAGCGCGATGAGAAAGCGGCAGCCGATCGGATTTATTACGCGATTTTTAATTTGGATTTGAAAAACCCGAATGCAGCGGAAGCGGAAAGCCATGATCCTGAGGTGTTGCTGAAAAAGTATCAGCAGTTATTGCAGGACATTGAGGCGTTGCAGGGGCAGTTGAAAGCGGGGTTGGGCGCGGCTTTGAATGCCCCCCTCCTTAGTCCTCCCCCCGAAATGGGTGGAGGAGACGAACAAAGCCCTGCCCCCTATTCGGGGGAAGGGTTTGGGAAGGGGCATAGGCTATGAATCCTGCTCAGTTTCTGGCGCAGTTTGGGGCAATTGCGAATGCACCTAACGGCATTCAGCGGTTACGTGAAATGATTTTGCAATTAGCCGTGCAGGGGAAATTAGTTGCTCAGGATGCGAGTGATGAACCGGCTGCGGTGTTATTGGAGAAGATTCAGGCGGAGAAGGAGCGTTTGATTCGGGAGGGGACGATTAAGCGCCAAAAGCCTTTGCCTGCGATGACTGAGGCGGAAAAGCCGTTCGCTTTGCCGGAGGGTTGGGAGTGGGTTCGGTTGGGAGAGTTAATCAGCGTCATGGATTCTGGTTGGAGTCCTGCTTGTTTAGATCATCCATCCCCAAGTGAAAGTATTTGGGGAGTTTTGAAAACCACCTCTGTCCAAAACATGAAGTTTCTTGAGTACGAAAATAAAGAGTTGCCATCAAAGCTTGAACCGAAGCCACAATATGAAGTTCAGGCAGGTGATATTTTGATAACACGAGCAGGCCCCAAAAACCGAGTTGGAATATCCTGTTTAGTTGAATCAACACGCAATAAACTGATGATCTCTGACAAAATCATTAGGTTTCATTTACTTTTAGCGGCTCTTAGTGAGCGTTATATAGTTTTATGTTTGCATGCTGGAGCTACAGCAAAATATTTAGAAGAAGCTAAATCTGGTATGGCAGAGAGCCAAGTTAATATCTCACAAGAGAAACTAAAGTTAGCGCCTGTACCTTTGTGCCCAGATCTAGAACAACTCCGAATTATCGGCAAAGTAAACGCCCTCCTTTCCCTCTGCGATCAACTCGAAGCCCTACAAACCCAACGCGCTCAACTCCAAACCACCACCAATCAAGCACTACTCGAACAGCTTAGTAACGCTCAAAGCCCACTCGATTTACAAAACGCTTGGCAACGTTTGCAAACGCATTTACCCAAACTATTCACCCAGCCCGAACACATTAAAGGCTTACGCGATGCGATTTTGCAATTAGCCGTGCAAGGCAAATTAGTACCCCAAGATGCAAATGATGAACCGGCGGCGGTGTTATTGGCAAAGATCAAAGCAGAGAAAGAACGCTTAGTTCAAGCAGGCAAAATTAAACGCCAAAAGCCTTTACCAGCGATTACGGAGGAGGAAAAGCCGTTTGCTTTGCCGCAGGGTTGGGAGTGTATACATTTTGCTGACTTTGCACAGGAAGTATCGACAGGCCCTTTTGGTTCAATGATTCATAAGAGCGATTACATTGAGAACGGTATTCCCTTAATAAATCCGTCTCACATGATGAATGATCAAATCAAGGCTGATTTTTCAATTAGTGTTAGCCCTGAAAAAGCCGAAGAATTATCGAGTTACAAAATTTATAAAGGCGACATTGTTATTTCCAGACGAGGGGAAATGGGTAGATGTGCACTAGTTGACGAGAAATCTGATGGTTGGTTATGCGGAACTGGAAGTTTTTTTATTAGATTCGATCAGCGTATTAATAGAGACTTTATTTTATTGCTTTTCAAAAGCAAATTAGTTAGAGAGTATTTGGGTGGAAATTCTGTGGGAACAACTATGACAAACTTGAATCATAGCATTTTAAATAGAATGCCTATGCTTTTGCCACCAGAGAAAGAAATTTTAAAAATATTACAGAAAGTTCACTCACTAATGCAGCTTTGCGACCAACTCGAATCCCACCTAAAATCCGCCCGCCACACCCAAGAGCAATTCGCACGGGCGGCTGTAGCACTGGAGTAAAACATGCAGCCCTTAATCATCTCTTCCAACCCCAATAACGAATACTACTTCCACGAAGGCTGCCATATCCTTGAGCTGAGCAATATGCCAGCGGATGGCGAAGTTTCCATAGCACGTGCGCGCGTCGAACCCGGCCAAACTACAAAATGGCATTGGCTGCTGCATACGACCGAACGCTATGTAATTTTAGAGGGCACTGGCCGAGTCGAAATTGGTGCTTTAGAACCACAAACCGTACACGCGGGGGATGTCGTAATTATTCCGCCACATTGTCGCCAACGGATTTGTAATACCGGCGGCGGTGATTTGATTTTTTTAGCGATTTGCTCGCCACGCTTCCGCTCTGAAAACTATTGTTCAGATTGAATGATGCATCGCTCGCTAGGCCATTCGTAAATTTTTGATTTTTTTAGTAACCCCCTCATTTAAGGGATACGCAGCCTACTCAAAAGCACCTATACTCATAACCATAATAACGCCAAAAAATCCATTCCCACTCTATCAATGCGAGGTAGATATGTTATGAGTAAGCATCCCCTATTCTACTTGTTGTTTGCTAATGCGTTAGTGGTTGGCGCTGCTCAAGCCAATTGCGAAGTGTTCGAACACATTAATTATGACGGCGGGCGATTTTCTGTCTTACCCGGCCAAAGCATCCCCAGTGTTGGCCCGGCATGGAATGATCGAATTTCCTCGGTTAAAGTCACCAATAGTTGCCGATTGATAGCCTTCCAACATGATAATTACGAGGGTGATCAGCGCGTTTTTACTGCCAACACTAGCAGTGTCGGCAATCTTTGGAATGACCAAATCTCCTCGCTGCAATGCCAATGCCCTACGCCCCCCCAACCAGCTTGCTTGATGTATGAGCATATCAATTTCACGGGCGCAGTTCTGCCGGTACGTGGCAAACTGAATTCGGTGGGCCCTGCTTGGAATGACCGTGTATCCTCGGTGCGCGTGCCCAATAATTGCCAACTCACCGTCTATCAACATATTGATTATGATGGAGATAGCCGCACTTTTGGCGCTGGCGCAACTGCTTCGGTGGGCAATCTATGGAATGACCAGATTTCATCGGCTGTTTGTAGCTGCCGATAAATACGAAAATAACTAAGCTACCTTAAGCATCAAAGCGAGGGTTTTGATGCTTATGAGCCTCAGGTGCTAATCAAGCCAATTTCAAGCAAAGTTTAAATCCACCATCAACTGATCCGATAACTCTTCCAGTTTAGTTTGCACCTGCTCAGCACTGATGCCTTCTGGCAGGCTCAACGTTAAAGCCGCAAAAAATAACGTACCCCCTGACATCGGTGCTGGGCGCTGTTCGCTGAAAAGCTCTTCGATATTCACTTTTAAGCTAGCCAATTGTGTCGTCATATCGCGAATAATTCCGGGACGATCTAAACCGAGCACTTCAACTTTGAGTATTTCATTGGTTGCTGGCGTTTCAGTGGTTTCTGCAATCAGTACCTTCAGGCCACTATCTTGCAGAACATCTAAAGCCACTTTTAAGTTAGCGACACGCTCGCGTGGCAAAGACACTTGCAACAAGCCAGCAAATTGCCCGCCCAAATGCACCATGCGGCTTTCGGTCCAATTGCCTTGTTGCTGATTGAGGACTTCGGATAAAGATTTGACTAAACCCGGATGATCCGGCCCTAGCACGGTTAAGATTAAGGTGGTGTGCATAAATACTCCTTTCGCCATAAAGCTAGCTATTTTTTCGTTACCCTTCACTATCTTAGAGCTTTAGAGCGGTAATTGCACCGAATGAATGCCATTTTCAGAAATGGGTACGCTTGTATCTAACTGATAATAATCGCCCGCTTCAGCTGCGAAAATCTGTGCTGCTAACTTTAAGCCTTGAGGTTGGTCTAACGAGCCTGCGGCAATTGAAATGCGTGCGCTTTGTTCATCTTCAAAAAACAAACTGGAGCCACATTCTTGGCAAAAACCTTGGCGCAAACCTGACTGATAGCTATACCATTTCAAGCCACCCGCTTGCAGAAGTTGGAAATAGGTTTTGCGGATAGCCGTAGCCGCGACAAAATGCCCGCTAAAGCGGCGACATTGCTCACAATGACAAGCAATCACCGGGCGCAACCCTCCATTCACTTGATAGCGCACCGCGCCACAGATACAGCCACCGGTAATTGGCTTTGAAGTCTCCGCCATTTCTATACTCCCACAGGTTGCGCTAAACACTCCGCTGTCAAGGTCGCTGAAATTAAACCGGCATCCCCAGCTAAACCGGGCACGTCTAAGCGCTCAATGTGCACTTCAGTGGCTAACACCTTGCCAGCCATTTGCGCGGCTTTAGCCTCTGCTGCTTGTCGCACTAAGCGATCAGCCTCAGCCAAGGCTTGCGCGGCATCCATGAAAACTAAGGGTTCACCGCTATGCTGATGCAGGGTAAAACCACCCTGCTCGCGTAAACCCAGCGTGACCACCGCTTGCACGCGAATCAAACCTATCGCAGCACCAATCGCATTAGCCACTTCGCTACCTTGGGGAATAAAGGTTTCCACGCCTAAGCGCTGGCCGACTTCGCCATAAAAGACGGGCGCGGGGCCACCCACGGCAACCAAGGGAATCGTCGGGATTAAACTCACGCGCAAATGGTTCAGTTCAGGTTTTCCAGACGCTATCAAGCTGACTAAAGGATCATTCACAGCAAAGCTACAACCCGCTAAAGACTCCAATAGAACATGCACGCTCTTAGCGACCATCACTTCAAAGATTTCTTGAGCAAAGGCTTGGCATTCGGCCTCCCGATTCGCTTCATTATAAGAAATCTTGCCATACGAACGGCCAATCATCAGGCAAGTTAGCTCTGCAACCTCTTTTGACCACTGCGACTGCCGACCTAAGACATGCGCTGCGTCACTCGGCGTAAAGCCCGCCAATTGCACTAGACCACGCTCGACAAAACGCAGCACCCGCCGCCGATCACTCACCGAATTAACCACTTGCGTCCAAGGCAGTGGTTCTTCACCAATTGCAGCGAGTAAGCTTTTTTCGGCAGCTGTTAAATCGACCGGATCATTCGCCGGGTCAAAACCTTCGGGGCGCAGCAAAAATAAAGTGGCAATACCTAAACCCATGCCTTGTGCCAAGGCGTTTTGCAACGCTTGCTGCACACTCGGCCAACGCGCACCAATCAGAGAAACAGGTACGACTCGATGAGCTTGCAGCGAGACTTTGCCTAAAGCATCCACCGAAACTTCGCTATCGCCGCCTAAGCCAATGGTTTGCATATCAATTGCTTTGACCATAGTGCGATGCATGCCAACCATCGCGCCTTTCTCATTTAAAGCAGGCCAGCCGTTACGCACAATCGCCACATCGGTGGTTGTACCGCCAATATCCGAGATAATGAAGTCTTTTAAGCCCGAGATGAAGTTAGCACCAATTACACTCGCCGCAGGGCCCGAGAGGATCGTCTCAATCGGTTTTTCCATCACCGCTTGCGCACTAGCCAGTGAGCCATCCCCCTTCACCACCATTAATGGCGCTTGAATGCCTTGTGCTTGCAGGGCACTTTGCACCGCATTAATGAGCGCAACAATCATCGCAATAATCCGCGCATTAAAAGCAGCCGTCAGCGCGCGACGCGGGCCATTGAGCGCTTCAGATAAATCACAAGAGGCGGTTACTGGGCAGCCAGTTTGCTGCTGAATTAAAGTTTGGACGCGGCGCTCATGGCTAGAATTACGCACCGAATACACACCCGCCACTGCATAAGCATCGACTGTGCCTGCAAGAGTCTCTAATTCAGCCAACAAAGTTACTTCATCTAAGGGTGTCAATTCGCTGCCATCGTATTGATGCCCACCGGCAATTCGCACTACCTTAGCGGCGGGCAAAGCAGTTTTCAGCTCAGTGCGCTCTAGCATGGTGTCATCGAAGCCCAGCAAAATCACCGCAATCGCTGAGCCTTTGCCTTCGACTAAAGCATTAGTCGCTAGAGTAGTCGATAAAGACACTAATCCAATCTGCTGCGGGTCAATCTGCTCTCGACTTGCATCCAGCACTTTCTGTAAAGACTCAAGCACCCCCATCGACAAATCGCCACGGGTAGTGAGCGCCTTCGCCGACGCTAAAACTTTACGCTGGTTGGTATCAATCACCACCGCATCGGTATAAGTACCGCCGGTATCAATGCCAATATTGAAAGCACTCATTTGCGTCGCCGCCGCCGTTGATTGGATTCATCCGCCGCTAGTTCTTTTTCAGCGGGCTTGGTCACCACCGAGAATAAATGCGGGAACGGGTCAGACTTATGCGGAAAGGCCATCGCGCCCACAAAATAATCTTGGAACTTAGGCTCGACCGCGGTTTCAATTTTAGTAATTTGCCGCACGACTGCTTGAATGACCTCACGCGCATCTTGATTCAATAAAGCAATCCGCGCTCCCGTGCCTGCTGCATTCCCCGCAGAAGAAACTTTGTCCAACGGGCAATCGGGAATCAGCCCGAGCACCATCGCATGCTTAACATCAATATGGCTACCGAAAGCACCTGCTAACCGAATGCGCTCAACCTGTTGGACTTGCATCTTATCCATCAATAAGCGTACGCCCGCATATAAAGCGGCTTTAGCTAATTGAATCTGGCGCACATCGTTTTGGGTGACAGAAATAACCCGCCCTGCTCCATCGTTATAAAGCACATACGACCAAGTGCGCGCATTGGGAATAATTAGATCGGGATGCTGCTCAGCCAAGCTGCCGTCAATCACGCCGTCAGTGCTAATCACACCTGCCAGATACATTTCTGCGATGACTTCAATAATGCCCGAGCCGCAAATCCCATTCACGCCAATCTCTGCCGTCTCTGCGGCAAAGCCTGCTTGATCTGACCAGAGTTCAGAACCGATCACGCGGAAACGGGCTTGTTTGGTAATGGGGTCAATGCGTACCCGCTCAATCGCGCCCGGAGCAGCGCGTTGCCCACTGCTAATCTGTGCACCTTCAAAGGCGGGGCCCGTCGGGCTGGAACAAGCAAATAGCTGATCACGATTGCCGAGCACAATCTCCGCATTCGTGCCGACATCGACCAGCAAAGTGACCTCTTCTTGCAATTGGGGTTCTTCAGCCAACACCACACCAGCGGCATCCGCACCGACATGCCCCGCAATACAAGGCAGCACATACACCATGCCAGCGGGATGAATCTGCAAACCCATCTCTGAAGCTTTGATATTCACGGCTTCATCGGTAGCCAAGGCAAAGGGAGCACCCCCTAATTCAATCGGATTAATCCCAAGGAAAATATGGTGCATGATCGGATTACCCACCAGCACTATTTCAAGAATCTCTGTGCGACTAATCCCTTGATTTTGGCAAAGATCACTGAGGATCGTATTTAAGCCTTCGCGGATCACTTGGGTGAGCGCTTCTGCACCTTCAGGATGCATCATGATATAGGACACACGGCTCATCAGATCTTCACCGAAGCGAATCTGTGGATTCATCAAACTGCTCGAACCAAGTACCGCACCATTAGATAAATCACACAAATGTGCAGCTACCGTGGTAGAACCCACATCAATCGCCACACCATACACCGTTTCGCGCAAGCCCGGCCAGACAGCTAGAATACGCTGATTTTGATAAACCGCCGCTGTCACCGCCCATTGACCTTGGCGCAAGGCCGCTTGTAAATCAGCCAATAAACTAAAGTCGTAACTTAAACCGGCAAGCTGCCACTCAAACTCCAAAGCCTCAATTAAGCGCTGCATATCGCCTTTCGGGTCATGCATATCGGCTTCAGTGACTTCGACATAGTGCAAACTCACGCTTGGATTGAGGACGATATCGCGCTGTTCGGCGGCTTTGCGCACAATTTGCTTATGCACTTGGCTATCGGGCGGCACATCAATCACGACATTGCCTTGCAGATAAGTATGGCAACTTAATCTGCGTCCAACCGCCATTAGCTTGCGCTCTTGGTTGTAGCGCATTTCGGTGGCCGTAAAATCATTTAAGTGTTCAAGGCTAGAGCTGATGCCATGCTTAGGAAAATTTCCTTCGGCACACACAATTTGGCAGCGCCCACATAAACCACGCCCGCCGCAGATGGAGTCAATATCGACGCCGAGCTGTTGGGCAGCCTGCAATAAAGGGGTGCCTAATGGAAATTCCCCGCGACGACCCGAGGGGAGAAAAACGACTTTAGCAGTACTCATAGAGCTCCTTTACGCGCGACGTCTACGGCGATTCTCACGTGAACCACCTTCACCTTCTGCGGAGAGCTCGCGGTATTTACGAATCCAATTCGCGCAATTCGGATCATGCCCCATCATCACATCCGCACCCAAGACGGCTTGCATCACTTCAGCATGCAGCGGGCTAGTGATCGCGGAAGTCATGCCAGCGCCCATCGCCATCGTTAAGAAAGCGCTGTTGATACCATTCCGATTTGGCAAACCAAAGCTCACATTCGATGCGCCACAAGTCGTATTTACTTTTAACTCTTCACGCAGACGACGCACTAAAGCCATCACTTGGCGACCAGAATCATTAATCGCCCCAATCGGCATGACGAGCGGATCGACCACCACGCGATCACGCGAAATACCATGATCAGCCGCACGTTCTACAATCTTTTTCGCGACGTTATAGCGCACATTGATATCTTGAGAAATCCCCGTTTCATCATTAGAAATCGCCACCACTGAAGCACCATACTTAGCTACCAGCGGTAAAACTCGCTCTAAACTTTCATCTTCACCCGTGACTGAATTCACCAAGGCACGCCCTTGATACACCGCTAAGCCTGCTTCGAGGGCTGCAATAATCGAGGAGTCGATGCAAAGTGGGACATTGGTAATTGACTGTACGAGTTGAATCACTTCCGCCAGAATTCGCGGCTCATCCGCTAAGGGAATACCTGCATTCACATCAAGCATCTGCGCACCGGCTTCAACCTGCGCCAACGCATCCGCTTGCACGCGGCTGTAATCGCCATTTTTCATTTCTTCGGCAAGGATTTTGCGACCCGTCGGGTTGATGCGTTCGCCAATGATGACAAAAGGCTCATCAAAGCCAATACGCACTTCCCTAGTCGGTGAGCTAATAATGGTCACGGTCATACTGATGCTTCCTATGGAGTAGTCGGTTGAAGTTCTTGTGTTGCAGTGGTGGTGCTGGATTCGTATATACCAGGGTGCCAAGGGGTACGTCCTTCGAGCGCACCCGAGCGCTCGACAATTTCCGCGACATGGTGCTCTTGGCGGTAAGCCATAATATGCACCCCATGTACACCTTCGATTTCACGCGCTTGATTAATCATATCGATACAAATATTGATGCCTTCCTGCTTCTGATTTTGCGCGCCCTTCAAGCGATTAATAATGCTATCGGGGATATGCACGCCTGCGACATTACTGCGAATCCATTCCGCAGTTTTCGCTGAAGCTAAGGGGCCAACACCTAGCAGAATATAGACTTGTTCATGTAAACCTAAATCACGCACTTTCTGCATATAGGTTTTGAACATCTCAATATCAAAGCAGTATTGGGTTTGGACAAATTGCGCGCCGGCGGCAATCTTTTTCGCTAAACGCAAAGGGCGATAATCAAACGGCGGTGCGAACGGATTGGCTGCACCCCCTATAAATACTTTTGGTGGATAAGTGAGCTTACGGCCACTTAAGAAGCGGCTTTCATCGCGCATGGTGCGGATGGTATTCAAGGCAGTCATGCTATCCAGATCAAATACTGGCTTAGCCTCAGGATGATCACCTGCTTGCACGCCATCGCCGCTTAGGCAAAGAATATTACATACCCCCATTGCCGCAGCACCTAGCACATCGCCTTGAATCGCAATGCGGTTACGGTCGCGACAAGAAATCTGCATGACCATCGCATAGCCTTTGCGTGTGAGTAGCGAACACATCCCAACACTCGACATATGACAATGCGCACCCGAACCATCGGTCGCATTCATCGCATCGACATAGCCATCAAAGAGCTTAGCGCGCGCATAAACCTCTTCAGGATCAGCGGAATCAGGTGGTGCTATTTCAGTGGTCACGGCAAAATGCCCGGCACGTAAGACCCGTTCTAAACGGCCGGGCGAGACGTGACCTGCTAAAATCGGTAAATTTTCACCAGGGGTGGGTTCGTCTGCATAGGAGAAAGGTGGTAACTGGCTTCTTTTTAGAATCGCACTCATGAACGCAGCTCCGAGAACACCGAGTAGATAGTTTGCTTTGCCAAATAAACACGCAAATTTGCTATATCTGGCCTGTTGGAAGCATGTTAGATTTGATTAATTGAACAGTCAATCAATATTAATCGGTACGTGAGTCACAAGTAGTGAGCTAGCTTGAAAATGGTTTGACTCGTCATAGGTCAGCCTTAGGAACAGAGGTAGGATGGTTCAACGCTAAGGGCAAACTGTTACTTTAACCTATAGGAATATGACGCTAATTTTACAAACAATCAATGAAAAACAGAAAGACTCCCTTGGGAGCCTTTCTGCTAGTGACAATTTAAGGTAGGCTTAGTGATTAGTATTTTCTAATTAAGAACTGAGCCTGAACGGGTACAGGGATTTCAGCCATTAAGCCTGCTTCTGTGCCTGTTCATGAATCGTTTTAAACAACATCCGGCGGGCCGTGTTGAGCTGTTCCGCCGC
>JBATOI010000019.1:0-74640 GCA_049290875.1 Thiolinea sp. | reverse complement strand
GGAATCGTCCTGCTCGCGTTCGTTAGTCAGTGATTGTTGGTAGGTTTTCTCACTGCTAAACAAACTGACTAAAATGCCCATTCCATCGTTTGGTGTTTCGCCATCGCGGGTGACGACTCCCATCGGAATTAAATTAATAATCGCACCCGCTAAGGCCGCATAAGCTAGAGCTTGAAAGGCGAGCTTCCCATAGTTATCTTCAATCAACAAGAAATTATCCCAGCCCATTAGCCCGATGATACTTGCAGCCACTACTAGCTCAATGCCGGGGCCAGCGAAATAGGTGAAGGCATGTTTGTAGCGCATCCCACGACCTGCAACCGGATTAAATTGCACGAAGCCTTCAATCGGAATGAGGCGTAACTCCAGCGGCGCTCTAAACAATTGTCCTTGATAGACCACACGTCCAAAACCAATCACCGTGCGCTGCACTTGCCAGCCCAAAGCATTGGCAACTACCGCATGCCCAAATTCATGAACTAACACTAACGGCAGCCACCACAGCATAAAAAATAAGGCGGCAAGTTTACGCGGCTCATAGTTGCTGAAGATTTCTAGCAGCATTAAGCCTAAGAACACAGCTGTTAGGCCATAAACCAGCAAATTTTCACCCAAGGTACTGGGTTTTTTATCGTAATGACGCTGATCAATTTTCATATTTTTTAAATTATTTCACGGCTCAAGAGGTTGTCTAGTATCGCTCAAGGCTTGTACCAATACCAAATTTACTCAAAAAAACGCCTTAAGCCTAAACTTGACAGCCTGTTAAAAACAGCTGTATAACATCCATATGGATGGTAAATGGATGTCATTCAGATGATAGCAACAATAAGCAGAGTGTAAGCAGCATGAGCAATGTCACACCGATCCGCCCGAAAACTGGCGGCGATACTGAAAAAATTACCATTAATCTGGGTTATGTCGATCTAGGCCAGATCGACTTACTGGTGCAGGAAGGGTTTTACTCAAATCGCACTGATTTTATTCGCACCGCGATTCGCAATCAGTTGACGGTGCACTCTGCTGTTGTGCAGCAAGCCGTAGTGCGCAAAACCTTGGAATTAGGTTTGCGCCATTACAGCAAGCAAGACTTAGAAGCGGTGAAACAAGCCGGTGAAAAATTAAATATTCAGGTGGTGGGCTTAGCAACGATTGCTAGCGATGTCACGCCTGAACTCGCGCTAGAGACGATTGAAGCCATTACCGTACTCGGTGTATTGCAAGCTAGCACAGCCGTGAAAGCTGCTTTAGCAGGGCGCATTCGCTAGGTACTCGATTATTCAAGGAGATTCGTTATGAAAACTAACTTGTTAGCTTCCATGCAGGAAGCCTTGGCTTTAGTAAAGTCTGGAAACTTACTGAAAGCCACCGAATTAATTCAACAAGGCTTGAATGGCAAGCTGAGCAAAACTGCTGCCAACCAAGTGGACGCCAGTGTGATTGAAGGCGAGCTAGTCCGCAAACCGGCTAGACCGGTGCAAGAGGCGAAAGTAGAGCAGAGCCAGAAGCCTGCCCAACCCGAGCAGCGCGCAGGAACAGCGAAACCGCAATTCATTACTAAGAGTTTTAGCAATGAACATGGGGCGCGTGAGTATAAATTGTATATTCCCAGCAGCTATGGACAAAAGCCCTTGCCGCTGGTGATCATGTTGCATGGCTGTACCCAAACAGCCGATGATTTTGCCGCAGGCACTGCTATGAATCAGCTCGCTGAAGAGTTAGGGTTCTTGGTGGCTTATCCCAATCAAACCGCTTCAGCGAATAATAAGCGCTGCTGGAATTGGTTTAAAGCTCAGGATCAGCAAGCCCATCAAGGTGAACCGGCGATTATTGCGGGTTTAACGCAAGCGATTATTCATGACTATCAAGCTGATAAACAGCGGGTGTATATCGCTGGTCTATCGGCGGGTGGGGCGATGGCGGCGATTATGGGTGCGACCTATCCTAAGTTGTATGCAGCGGTGGGTGTGCATTCTGGCTTAGCGGTAGGTAGCGCGACCAATGTGATTTCGGCGCTGGCGGCTATGAATAACGGCAGTTGTCGAGTCAAAGAGATCACAAAAAATAGCGCGTCTTTTGTACCAACCATTATATTCCACGGTGATAATGATTCGGTGGTGCACTTGCGCAACGGCGGGCAAGTTTATGCGCAAGCTGAGCAGCGCTTAAAAGCCAGCAATGATGATTATTTCAATGACAGTGCTTTCCAATTGGAGCAAGAGCAAATCAAGTCCCAACAAGGCCACTCCTATACGCGCTCTTGCTTAAACGATGCGCAAGGTTTAGCGCATATTGAATATTGGACGGTCCATGGTTCAGGGCATGCATGGTCGGGCGGCAATACCAACGGCAGCTATGTGGATCCACAAGGCCCGAATGCATCGCGGGAAATGCTGCGCTTTTTCTTAAGCCATCATCATTAACTTAAAGCCTCAAGCCTAACAAGCTTGGGGTTTTCGCCTTCGTGCCCAGAATGTGGCAGACTATTTCCCATCAAAAGCAATAAGGACAAGCCATGTGCGGAATTAGCGGTGAATTACGGTTTGATGGTCAAATTCCTGACTTACGCAACATCAATGCCATGATGGCGAAGCTGGAAAAGCGCGGCCCCGATCATGGTGGCAGCTATTCTGATGGGCCGTTGGCCTTTGGGCATCGGCGCTTGTCTATTATTGATTTATCGCACAAATCCAGTCAGCCGATGGTTGATGCCGAGCTGGGCTTGGCTCTGGTGTTCAATGGCACGATTTACAATTACCCCGAATTACGCGCCGAACTGCAAGCCAAGGGTTATCACTTTTATTCCGACGGCGACACCGAGACTATTCTCAAAGCCTATGCCGAATGGGGCGAGGATGCGCCCAAGCACTTGCTGGGGATGTTCGCCTTTGCCATTTGGGACATGAAGAAAAAGACCCTGTTTTTGGCACGCGACCGCATGGGCATTAAGCCTTTGTATTACACGCTGGATAAACAGTCATTGCGCTTTGCTTCCAATATCCAAGCACTGCTTGCCACCCCGAATATTGACACCAGCCTCGACCCGTTAGCAATTCATAACCTGTTTACCCTGCACGCGGTCGTACCTGCACCGCGCACTGTCTTAAATGGCGTGCGCAAAATGCCACCTGCACACTCGCTCACTATTCACGCCAATGGTCGCCAAACATTAAAACGTTATTGGAATCTGCTTGCTAAACGTCCGGCTGAGCCACGCACTGAACAAGAGTGGATTGACTCGATTCATGAAGCGCTGCGTGTCGCGGTACGTCGGCGCAATAATATTGCCGATGTGCCAGTGGGTGTCTTGCTGTCCGGTGGCTTGGATTCAAGCTTGTTGGTCGCACTACTGGATGAAATCGGTATTAAAGACATTCGTACTTTCACGATTGGTTTTGACGACCAGCCTGAGGAAAAAGGCAGCGAATACGAATACTCCGACGCAGTAGTCGAGCGCTTCAAACCCAATCACCACAAGTTCCATATTCCGAACGAGCAAACCCTACAACGCTTGCCCGAAGCAGTGGCGAATATGGCGGAGCCGATGTTTGGACAGGACGCGATTGGCTTTTATTTGCTCTCCGAACAAGTATCCAAGCATGTGAAAGTGGTGCAATCGGGACAAGGCGCGGATGAAGTATTTGGCGGTTATTTTTGGTATCCGCAAACCCACAATGATTTAAACCCCGATGCATTAGCGCGTTTCTCAAAATACTATTTCGACCGCGACCACGCCGAAATGGCAAACATGCTGCAACCGAAATACCAAACGCAGGATTATACCGGCGAATTAGTGCGCGAATTATTAGAAACTGAATTGGCCGACGAGCACTTAGACGCGGTATTACGCGCCGATGTCACCACCTTCATCGTCGACGACCCGGTGAAGCGCGTGGACAATATGACGATGGCATGGGGCTTGGAAGCGCGTGTGCCGTTTTTAGATCAAGAATTAGTCGAACTCGCCGCACAAATGCCCCCCGAATTAAAACTACGCGACGGCGGCAAATATGTGCTCAAGAAAATCGCCCGCGGACGCGTGCCGGATAGCGTGATTGATCGACCTAAAGGTTATTTCCCTGTCCCCGCGTTAAAATTTGTGCGTGGCGAATTCCTCGACATGATGCGCGATATTTTAATGTCACAAACAGCCAAAGAGCGCGGTTTATATAATCCCGCTTATGTGGAAAAAGTATTGAGTAAACCGGAAGAGCATTTGACGCGGATTCAGGGGAGTAAATTGTGGCATATGGCACTGTTGGAGATGTGGTTGCAAAGTAATCGTATCTAAAAGTAATTGAGATAGTGCTTATAAACGCTACCCTGATCTAGGTCATTAAGTCTAGCTGTAGAGTATTGATCTCAAGGGTTGGAGAAACATATAAAAAACCAACCTTATGTTCAGTAGCTTTTGCCTGCGAAGCAAGAAGGCTTTCGTTTGTCATTCGCTCATTGGCTAAGGGAGCGGTATCAATCACCATCATTACAGGAAAAAATGCAGCCCCATAAGCTTCTGCCTCTTGCCGATGCGCCGCTAGTTTTTCTATATCACCAATAATTTCTCCTGAGCGCAATCGACCTTTTGCGCGCTCCGATGCTTTTACTTCAATGGCTAATAGCAGTGAGGCCAACGTCACTGTTTTATTGCGTCTGCGCCAGTCGGCCTGAACATGTTGAGAGAACAAGCAAACATCAGGTATTGGTTCAAAACCACCTTGATAATCACTGTGTTTACGCAAATCTAATGTTCTAAATAGTTGAGAAACTGGATTAGCAATGTACATTTTTACATTCATACCTAGTTGCTCAATGGGGACTTGGCCATAAGTACGTAAACAGTGATAAACAACTGCTTGATAAAATAATTCTGAACCGAGGGCTAATCTAGATTCATTAATAATATGTGGCCAAGCCATAACGAGTCTTTGTTTGGCATCATTAATATCATGCAGAATATTGTTTCAATCCTAGTCTAGGTTACGTTGGTCGAGCATAGCTTGGTGTCTGCCTAAATCATGCATCAATGTTTTAATAGGTACTTGGCACAATAAAGCCAATTTAGTTAAAGTATGCATACACAAAACTGTAAACTGCTCGATTAAGTATGATCTAGTTCAAACTCACTCTCTGGATGCTTGAGTAGCGCTTAAACGCTCCAAGGATTAATCAAGTTTAACACCTGAAGCACCTCAAAATCCGCCACATTTCTAGTTGCCAAACTTGCTCCATTAGCTAGCGCAATTGCTGCAATGATCATATCTTCTGTAGACATAGGCCGCCCCGCTAACTTGGCAAGCTGAGCTATCTCTACATATACACTAGCCGCCACACAGTCATAGGTTAAACAGCGATCATCAAATAAATCGAAAATATTATTAGCTGAAACGCCAAGTTGCTGCTTGCGTTTTCCATCCGGCAACTTGGCAATACCCCATTCAATCTCCGCCTTACTCACCGCACAATAAAATAACTCACTGTCTAATTGTTGATCTAACCATGCAATTACATTGGCGTCAGATTGTGATTTCATGAGTTCTGAAAGTACGTTGGTATCTAATACAAACATGCTTATTCTTCACTAAAATCTGGGGTAGGACGTGGCACAGAACGGGCTGGCAATTCAAAGTCCCAACCCTCACTGACTTCTAAAACTTTCTGACGGGCACGAGTGCCAAAGTTTTTTTGAGCGGTCGGTTGTGCTAGTGCTTCTTGCAAAATGCGCCGCACTTCCTCCTCCATCGACCAACCTTTTTGCGCCGCACGCACCCGCAAAGCGGCTTTGAGCGAGTCATCTATATTGCGAATTGTGAGCATTCCCATAGCTTTGCTCCTGTAAAATTGGCATAGCTTTATTGTAGGCAATGCATGCATTGAAGGCAAAATTTCTTAGATATTTCTAATGCTGCTAATCATGGAAACAGCACTCTCTGCACAAATTATATTAGTTGCAGTGATGATAAAAGCGAGAGTCTATTAAAGATATTTAAAAGATAATATGAAGGCTCTAATAATTATTAATTTTTATTTAAAGGTTAAATAATGGCTTTTATCTTTAAATCGCCGGAATCACTACTAACCGACATTGCAAGCAGAGCAAAGGCGATGCGCTTAGCCGCAAAACTCACACGCCGCACACTTGCGCTAAAATCTGGTGTAGCAGAGGCCAATATCAAACGCTTTGAAACCACTGGGCAAATCAGTTTTCAAAACCTACTGAAAATTGCCTTCGCTCTTGATTGTATGGATGAATTTGAGCAACTGTTTAATGAGAGATCGCCACAGTCTATTGACGACTTACAAACTAAAACCCGTCAGCGAGGCAGTTTATGAAACACATTAATCGCCTAAAAGTGCAGATGGCTGGAGCTTCTGTGGGTGAGTTGGATAGAGTTAAAGAAAATTGCAGTGACACTGGAGGATCTTGGTAACTGAAAGCCTCAGATTAAGTTATGGCTAGACACTACCAAAAGCTTGTCTAAAACCAACAAGCATCCACCCAAAACACTCATTAGCTTGCTATGCAGTTGCTTGATGTAATTTTCAGTGAGTGCAATTTCCTCAAAGCGTTGAAAAATAACATCCATCACTTCAGCATAGTCCGCAACCTCTTGCTCATCACGGCTGATTAAAGAGTGGCTAGCAATATGAGTAAGTAGCTTTTCGACCTCACTATCAGTCAAACGTGAGCCTTCGATTCGCGTGGAGGAGCCGATGCTTTCAATCGCGGCACTGCGCCGCAATGACGCTAAGCGCTCAGGCGCAAGGTTCTGCATAAAGCGCCACGAACCACGAAACTCATCAATTTCAGCGATAAGTTTGAGAATATCAGGGGTGATTTGTAAGGTGTGCGCTTTCATAGATCCAGTTACTTAGCCATTTATGTCCAATTATATCCATAAATAGCCATTTATACAGGAATCTAAGCTGTCACAGTTCCCCAAAACACCCCCAAACTATTCCCCCAAACCTGCGGCAATAGTGCCTCCACTTCAAGCCCCTTCACCTTGGCCACCTGCTCGACAATAAACGGCAGATACTTGGGTTCATTCTTCTGCCCACGATAAGGCACTGGCGTTAAATAAGGCGCATCGGTTTCAAACAGAATCTGTTCAACAGGCGTTATGCCAATAATTTCGCGCACATTTTCGGCAGGTTTGAAGGTACTAATCCCATTGAAGCCGAGGCAAAAGCCTTCACCCAAGCAATATTCCGCCAAGGCTTTGCCGGAAGTGAAGCTATGAATCACGCCACGCTTTTTCATTTGCCCGACAAAGTTTTGCAGAATAGCTTGGGTGTCTTCATCCGCATCGCGGGTATGCACCACAATCGGCAACTCTAAATCAATGGCGATTTGGAGTTGGCTCTCGAAGGCTTTACGCTGCGCTACACGGTCTGAGTGATCATAGAAATAATCCAAACCAATCTCACCAATCGCCAGCATTTTCGGGTGTAGCGCATTGGCGCGAATCTGGGCTTCAACCGCAGCGTTATAATCTTTAGCATCGTGCGGATGAATGCCTTGCGTGCCCCAGACTTGCTCGTGGTTTTGCGCGAGTTGTATGACTTTTTCGAGATTATCAGGCGACACAGCAATGGTAATCAAGCGCTCGACATTCACTGCTTTGGCAGACTCGAGTGCAGCTTGTAATGAATCGCCTTCGAGGTAATCCAAGTGGCAGTGGGTTTCGATAATCGGGTGATTGAATACGGGAATTGGGATTTTTTTAGACATAATCAACTAAGTATTGCAATAGAGTGAGCGTGAATTGTCAGGACTTGCGGGCGAGAAGGCAAGTATTCTCAATGTTTCGCAGTTATGACCAAACTGGTCTTGTTTAAACAAATTAACTGATCTTAAAAGCTTTAAATTTACTTAGCGCAAGCGCAATTGCATAGTAGCCACCTCAAAGCAAAGGTGCGAAATATGGTCTTCACAGCATTAGCCAAAGGTTTTGGCATGGGCGCGGGTTTAATTATAGCGATTGGCTCGCAGAATGCGTTTGTACTCAGCAGTGCCTTGCGTAATCAGCATGTATTTATCGTCGCGGCCTTATGCATTGTGATTGATGCTGCCCTGATTATTGCCGGTGTTTGGGGTTTGGGAACACTCATTCAGCAGTTCCCAGCATTACTAAAACTAGCCACTTGGGGCGGTGCGTTATTTTTGTTTATTTATGGTTTATTAGCTTTTCGCCGTGCTTTACATCCCAGCCAATTAACTGCAACGAGTGTGACTGCGCCGAGTATGCAAGCAGCTGTTCTCACCACTTTAGCTTTGAGCTTACTCAATCCGCATGTTTATTTAGATACGGTTATTTTACTCGGCAGCATTGGCGGGCAATTGCCGGATAATCAACCGGCATGGTTTGCTTTGGGAGCTAGTCTTGCTTCACTCACTTGGTTTACGCTGCTAGCTTGGGGTGGACGGCGCTTAGCACCTTGGTTTGCTAAGCCAATGAGTTGGCGGATTTTGGATACCGTAGTCGGGGTGACGATGTGGTCGATTGCGCTGAGCTTATTTATGAATGGCATGCATTAGGCTGAGAATAAAATTATGCTCGTCCACTCGGCCTTGAGCATCCGCTACTTTTAAGGATTCAACGACCCGTTTGGCAGCATTAAAAGCTGATTCTGAATCAGCTTTGGAGAGTTTTTCGATTTCGTCCAAGGCGCGCTGCGTAGCCACTGGATTCTTATTCAAACCTTGTTTAGTAAAATCGAGGATGGTTGCATCCACTAGCTCGCTTAAGCGGCGGCTTTCCATCCCCAACTGCTCGCTATCAAATAAGTGGAGTAGTTCTTTAGTGATCATTTGTGTTTCAAGGTTACTAGAGCGTTGATCAACTAAAGCAGCGAGGACGAGGATGTTTAAAGTGGTGTGAGCGACTGCTTGCATAGCGATGCTTCCATAGGTGGGCTTATTAAAAGAATAGGTAATCTTTAAGCTTATTTAGGCTTGTTTTCAAATTTACTTAGTTTTTAAAAAGTCTCCATCAATGATGAGTAGCTTAACGCCCGTTTTTGTGAGCGAGCGATGGGAGCTAAGCTCATCCGAGACAAGGTAAGACATCCCTGGTGTCAGTAGGTAGCTAGAACCATCTGTTTGTTCAGTTATAAACTCGCCCTCTAAGCAATGAACAATATGACCTTTTTGACACCAGTGATCGGCTATATAGCCTGCCGAATATTCAACTATCCTGACCCGTAAGCCCGGATATTGCAGCGTTTGCCAGAAGGCTGTGCCTTGCTCTCCAGCATGCTCAGTAGCTTGAATCTCAGACCAGTCGATGACCTGAAAAGGGATGAGGTTGGTTTGGCTCATGTATAACTCTGAATATTAGGGAAGGCCGTTGAGCATAGCTGAAACCGCTCTAGATGATTAGAACTAAAACAAGCTTTAGCTTTACAATAGTGCCTCTTTAAATTGAATCATGACTAAAGGCTACCGTTTGTATTTATCAGCTTTAGAGTGGGCTTCGATGCTCTGGTTTTTGGCTTGCTGGATTGGTTATGGCCGTTATTCTGGATTGAACTCCACGCATGGGCAGCGTTTGCAGGATGCTCTGCAGGTGCATATTAAGCGCTGGATTGTGCAGATCGAGCAGCGTGATAACCGGATGGTCGATACGTCTATTGTTGCCAATATTGAACGCAATGCTACCTTTATGGCTTCCAGTAGTTTGCTAATTATAGCGGGGTTGGTCACTGCGATTGGCTCCACGGAAAAGGCTTTGTCGTTATTCACGCAGCTGCCGTTTGTACGCTTCGACCCGCAAACTTGGGAAATCGGCTTAATTAGCCTGACGATTGTATTTGCCTATGCTTTCTTTACCTTTACTTGGTGCATTCGCCAATGGGCTTCGCCTCGATCTTAATTGGCAGTGTACCTCACCCCAAAGAAGGCACGGATGAGCGCTTAGAGCAGTCCTTAGGGCAAATTATTAGCTCAGCGGTATATCATTTTAATATCGGCTTGCGGGCGTATTACTTCAGTTTGGCGCTCTTGACTTGGTTCTTGCATCCGCTCGTTTTTATCTTAGCAACCACTTGGGTGGTCGCTGTTTTATATCGACGCGAATACAAATCCCGAACCTTGAAGGCTCTCGCGGCAGGCTTGTAAAACTACCAGCTACCACAGACTTAGATAGGAATTTAATAATGGATAAAGTACAGATTCAACAGGTTGCCGATGCAAGCTTAGCGAGCAAGGTGAGTTTTCCTGACCGGTGAGAGTCACACAGAATATTTCCCTGACTAAAACACGATTAATAATGCATTACACTGTTAATCACCTGCACACAGGCTAAGCAATTTCAGTGATAATGTGCGCTTTTATATAAACTAAAAACACGAGTTAGCATGAGCACCACCCGTATAGAACACGATTTACTCGGCGATAA
This sequence comes from Thiolinea sp., assembly GCA_049290875.1. Classification (GTDB taxonomy): domain Bacteria; phylum Pseudomonadota; class Gammaproteobacteria; order Thiotrichales; family Thiotrichaceae; genus Thiolinea. The sequence goes on along the minus strand of JBATOI010000019.1, from coordinate 64,240 downwards.
AGCCGTTCCCGCTGGCGCTTACTATGGTGTCCACACCTTACGCGCCGTTGAAAATTTCCCGATCACCGGCGTACCCATTTCAATTTACCCTGATTTAATTTTGGCATTGGCGCATATCAAACATGCGGCGGCTTTGACTAATCACGATCTTGGTTTATTGGATGAGGTGAAAACCAAAGCTATTGCGCAAGCTTGCGAGCAAATTTATACAGGACGATGCCACGATCAGTTTGTGGTGGATGTGATTCAAGGTGGCGCAGGCACTTCCACTAATATGAATGCGAATGAAGTGATCGCCAATTTAGCGCTGGAAGTGTTGGGGCAACCCAAAGGCGCTTATGAGGTGTTGCACCCGAATCAGCATGTGAATATGAGCCAATCAACCAATGATGTGTACCCTAGCGCTTTAAAGGTCGCGGGTTACTTTGGTGTGCTCAAATTACTGGATGCGATGGCGGTATTACGCCAGTCTTTCGAGAATAAAGCAGAAGAGTTTAAAGACGTGCTGAAGATGGGGCGCACGCAATTGCAGGATGCTGTGCCGATGACTTTGGGGCAGGAGTTTAGCACTTATGCGGTGATGATTGGCGAAGATGAGCAGCGTTTGAGCGAGGCTTTAAGTTTAATTACCGAGATCAATCTGGGCGCGACGGCGATTGGTACAGGGATTAATACACCGCCTGCTTATGCCGCATTGGTGTGCAAGCATTTGCGTGAACTGACGGGTATTCCATTGGCTACCGCGCCTAATTTAATTGAAGCCACCCAAGATTGTGGCAGCTTTGTACAACTATCTGGCGTGCTCAAGCGCATTGCCGTCAAGCTCTCTAAAGTCTGTAATGACTTGCGACTGCTCTCCAGTGGCCCACGTGCCGGTTTCGGCGAAATCAATTTGCCGCCGATGCAAGCGGGTTCGTCGATTATGCCCGGCAAGGTGAATCCGGTGATTCCCGAAGTGGTGAATCAAGTCGCCTTTGAAGTGATTGGTAATGACGTGACCGTCACCTTCGCTGCAGAAGCGGGGCAATTACAACTCAATGCTTTCGAGCCGATTATTGCGCACAGCCTGTATAAAAGCGTCAATCACCTGCAAAGTGCCTGCCTGACTTTAGCGCATAAATGCGTGGATGGTATTACCGCAAATCGTGAGCATCTGCGCCGTACCGTGGAAAATTCGATTGGGATTGTGACTGCCTTGAATCCTTATATTGGCTACACCAATGCCACCGCGATTGCACAAGAAGCGCTAATGACGGGTGGGAGTGTCTATGATTTGGTGCTGGAAAAAGGTTTGTTATCCAAGGAAAAATTGGATGATATTTTACGGCCTGAGGTGCTGACACAGCCACGTTTGGTTTAGGACTATTTATAAAAAAACATAGGCGTGGTCGGGGGGAATTGAACCCCCCAGGCCTGCTTTTTCGGCTTTAAACATACAACATTGACGTTTTTTCAAAAAACTCTATCCAGAGGCGGTCACTTCCACCAGAACCACAGCACGGCCGACATCCACCAGCTTTTTACAGTTAGATTAACTAACTTATTGATCAGCTCAACCATAACAAACCTCGCATTAACAATTTAACTAGGTAAATGATTGACTCAATTACCAAGTAGTCTTTTGAAAATGTGATGCCGGTTAGTTTGCCCCTGAACGAGATTTTTAAATCAACACTCAGTGTTATACTGGTGCCTAAACTTATCTGCTGAATAAACAGTAGTGAATAAAAATGTACAAAAAACAACCTAAAAAGGCAAGTGGATTTTTGCTAAACTCTCATTTTGATTTTTGCTAGATTCAAATAACTCCATAACCGGATTACTCAATCGTGGAAGCTCAACGCCTAAAAAACATCAATGATTTATTCGCATCTAGCGAAGAACGGATTGAGCTAATCAATGGCGAAATTGTTAAGCGCCCAATGGCTCGCTCTGAACATGCCTTGGTGCAATCAGGTTTGTCGGATGAAATGCTGCCTTTCAAGCGTCGTTCTGATGGAACGGGCTGGTGGATTATGACGGAAATTAGTGTGCGCTATAACGAGCATCATGCGCCCACGCACGATCTCGCAGGTTGGCGCAAAGAGCGTCATCCGAAACGTCCGCAAGGTGTAATGGAATTGCTGCCGGATTGGGTGTGTGAAATCACCTCACCCGGACATGAACGCAAAGATATGTTTACCCAGTTTATGGCCTTGCAGCGTTATGGCGTGCCATTTTATTGGATTATTTCCCCTGAAGATCGCACACTGATCTCTTACCAACTGGTGGGTGAACATTATCATGTGGTGTTTTCGGCGGAATATCGCAACCCACAAGAATACCGTCGAGTACGCATTCCCCCGTTTGCCGAGGGCGAGATTGATTTGGGCATGATTTTCGGGGAGGAATAGAAGCAACAGTTTGCCCCTATTTTCTATACCTTTATATCCGAGGACTCAGCATTGTGCTCCGCATCAGCGAGCAAGGCGGCTGCTTGATGCTGATGCCCCAAGGTTTCATAACCCACAATCGTCACCACAGGCGCGAACATTAAAATAATTAAGCACACTGCCATATCCACACCTGCTAACGCTGCCAGCACAGAGGTCACTAGTACCGCTGCTGTGCCCAATAACAGGCGAGTATGAAACGGATTAAATGCCTTCACTAAATAGGCATACAGTGCATAAATCCCTAGTAGAAATACGCCGACCGGAATCGCGGTAGTGAGTAGAGTCGCGACCGAGCCAATATGTGCTTTGCCTTCGATAAAATAAGCCGCCACATGCAGACCTGCCCCCGTCGCAACAATGGCAGTAATCAGGATCATTTGACCATAACCCCAGACAAAGGAGCGTTCACGATGTGCGTGCAGGGTTTGCGCAGAAGGCAGCATGTAGTAGACCCACCACATGCCAAAGGTCAGACCCATCCCCGCAATACACACTAAGATTGCATCCAGTGACCAGCCTTGATGTTCAATCACTGCCGAAAGGCTGGCAACCGTGCCTACTACACCCTCACCCAAGGCAATAATCGCAAATAAACTATAGCGTTCGGCAATATGATGCGCATGCCACGGCGTACCACCATATTTGCGTTCAGCGATCATGGGGCCAGCTAACTCCACTAACATCAGCAGGGGAGCAAAAATCAAGCCTAAACTTACGGGAAGATTTGCCAACAGTAAGGCAATCCAACCAAGTTGCGCGACTAAAATTGTCACCACATAGGCTAAACAGGCACGGCGGCGCGCTGGATTTTGCTTGGCGGCACGCAGCCATTGAAACATCATAGCAATCCGCATAATGATATAGCCTAATACCATAATGGAATTATCCAGTTGCCCAGCCTCCAACGACTTAAACATCTTGGGCAGACCAATCGCCAGCACCACCACCCCAATCATTTGCACCATCGTGGTTAAGCGGAACACCCAATCATCGGTGTCATATGCCGACGCAAACCACGAAAAATTAATCCACGCCCAGCAAATCGCAAAGCTCGCAAAACCAAAGCCAATCAGGCCGACTGAGTAATGCGCTTCAGCCAAAGCGTGCGCAAATTCTGACGCACCTAAACCAAAGGCGATGACAAAGGTAAGGTCAAATAAAAGCTCAAGGGGGGTGGCTACACGATTTGCCTCGTGTGGATTACGTCCACTCATGCGACGAATGTGGTGATGTATCGGTTGTGCGTCATGCGACATAATTTTTATACCTAATTAACTAGGGTTGGTGAATGGGGTGAGCATAACAAGCCTCTTTGGAAACTGTCGAATACTGTAGTGCGATTTGCCTGATACCTTAATGCATTAAGCGTGGCTGCACCAAACCACTCAGCTAGGTCATAAACACCTGCACTCGCTGCGGTAAATGTCTGCGATTCGGGTAAACAATCGACACGGGCATAGGACAAGGTCGATAGGCGTTCAACATCTCCACCACTTGCCCAGTTTCTAAATGATTGCGAATCCCCGTGGCGGGTACTTGGATAATTCCCAACCCCGCCAAGCAGGCTGCGGTATAGGCATCTGAATTATTCACCGTCAGTGCACCACGCATGGTTAGATAGCGCGACTCAGGTTTATTTGGCAAACAATATTCAAAACCCACTGCACGACTGTGAATGTGGTGGCTCCGGGTGCGATTGAAACCGATTTTGGTGGCGGTGCGGTACGCGATAATGCACAGATTAATGCGCTGATTGCGAGCTTATTGTCGGATGATAATCGCTGGATTAATGCGCAGCGCATTGAAGTATCAGGTGGGGTGCTGATTTAAGCGTCTCAATTGACCCAACAAGATAGGTCATTTAGTCTATCTTGTTGTTTTAGAACGTAAAATTAAGCTACTAACAGGCGTCTTACCAACAGTGTACGATAAAGCTTAGAGCAAGTTGCTTGCTACGATGCCTTATTAGTTGAAAAAGTCGGTAGCCAACCATTCTGCATAGCTATACTGAACAGCCACGGCAATTGCTCTGCAAACTGCTCAGCAAGTTCACCCATCGTCGCCTTGTTCTGCACAGCAGTGAGAAAATCCCAGTCATCAGTGCCTAAAGTAATTTGGTGCAAGCGGCGTTGTTCACGGAAGATAAGCACGCGCTCAACTTGCTGCAGATCAATTTCTTCAAAACGGAGTTTGTCTGGATAGTCTTCAATTTGATGCGCCAACCAAATCGAGTGAATAGGCGCGCTGGAACTTAGTAAATAGGCCGAGGTGGGTAGTTGAAAGCGCAATTCCGCTTGCTGTTCTTCGTTCAAGGCTTCTAGCTGTGTAAAGTCGCTTGGCTCTTGATTCACTGTATGCCAAGCCGCATGCCGCACCCATTCGAGTTTAGTAATTTCCACTATCCATAGCAGATCTTGTAGTGCGGGGTTCTTTGCCAAATGCTCAGCAAAGCCTGCTCCATAGTCCGCTAAAAATGGGCTGGTTGGAGGCGCTTGATCAATAAAATGATGAGCTGTTTGCCCAAAAAACTCAGTACCGACTAGCTCAAGGCTGACAGGGTAAAGGGATTCTAAATAATCAAGGAGAATACCGTGAGCGCTATTTCGATAGATCCCAACACGTTGTTCACTGCTTAAACTGCCTTGTACTTTTACTAGTCCCGCAGCTGCGGTTAGTTGGTCACGTTGAAAAATAGCGCTAATGAGCTGCTGTTGGAGTTCAGGCAAATGCATGAGCTTGCACCCCCGTGGCTTTTTGCGCTTCCGCCAAAATTAGCTCTAAGCTTGGGATATTATTGTCCCACTCAATCAACGTGGGTAAAGCGCCAAAGCGTTGTAAGGCTAAGGTATATAAACCCCAAACAGGGTCGCTTACGGCATGCCCATGCGTATCTAATAAATGCGTACCCTTATCTTCATAGCCAGCTAAATGAAATTGTTGCACACGCTCCACGGGAATGGAGTCGATATATTTGCAAGGATCAAAATTGTGGTTAAAAGCACTCACATAGATGTTGTTGATATCCAAAAGAATTTTGCAATCCGCTTGTTCAGCGACTGCTGTCAAAAATTCCCATTCAGTTAAGGCTGACTGCGTATATTGCAAATAGCTGGAGACATTTTCAATCACTAACTGGCGTTCTAAACGCTCTTGAGCTTCACGAATCCGCTTCACCACATGCTGAATAGTTTCTTCAGTGTAGGGGAGAGGCAGCAGGTCGTGCGAAACAAAGCCATGTGCTGAAGTCCAGCATAAATGCTCCGAAATCCAAGCAGGCTGCAGCTTATCGGCCAAAGCTTTTAAACGCTGAAAATATTCATCATTAAAAGGGTCAGTTGCGCCTAAAGACATCCCAACACCATGCATAGTGACTGGATAAGTTCGGGCAATTTCTAGGGCATAATCCTGCTGCACGCTACCAGGGTTGAGATAGTTGTCGGAAAGAATTTCGAGCCAAGGAATTGGCGGCTGTTCAGCAAGTATTTGATCAATATGCTGAAAGCGTAAACCAATGCCACAACCACTGATAGGGGTTTGAGTCATAGCAATTTGGGCAAATTAAAAAAGGTGAGTATGCAGAAAAAAAGCGAGATAAGCACCGATTACTTATCTCGCAACATGGAGAAATCTTAGCGCTTAGCCTTTAACAACCATACCGCCAGTGATTTTTTCGCAAGTGCCTTTTGGTACAGTGATCCATTCACCTGCTGCATTGTCTTTAGCAGCTTTGCCTGCACAGCTGTGGCCATTCGCGCCACAATCATTCATGCCTGCTTTAACGATGCCAGCACATTTCTCAGTTTCCATTTTCTTGTCTTCAGCGTTTGCTACAGTCAAGGCAGCGCTTAAGCCAATAGCCATTAAAGCAGCCGTGATGATTTGTTTGTTTTGCATGGTCGTGTCCTCTTAGTGTGTAAAAACTAAAGCTTAGATTGATTTGAAGGTTCTTGCTATTAGTACTGATAACACTGGTATATACGCAGTGCTTTTTGAATTGGATGCAGCTATTTTAAAATTTTTCTTAATCTTGGTGTCAAGATTTCAAAGGCGAGTGTTAAGCGCTGCTTTGCCAAACCACATCGGTGGTGAGCATATAGCCAATCCCATAAACGGTTTTGATGATACGCGGATTTTTCGGGTCTTCTTCTAGTTTTTTGCGAATCCGTGACATCCGCACATCTATGCAGCGGTCAAAAGCGGTATCGCGCTCTTGCATCAGTTGATCACGCGAAAGAATCTGCCGAGGTGCGCGCAGCAAAGTCATTAATAAACCCGCTTCCGCAGCGCTCAAAATTTCACAATGCCCATCTTCATGGGAAAGCGTCAAGGTGCTGACTTGAAAAGCCCAATGGTCGAAGCTCGCTTGTTGCGCTTGGGGGGACTCAGTCAAGATTGCCGCCATTTTATCGAGGCGGCGTAAAATGCTATTCGTGCGTGCAACCAGCTCACGCGGGTCGAAGGGCTTGCTAATATAGTCATCAGCACCGAGTTCTAAGCCCAAGACTTTATCCGTCAAACTATCACGGCCCGAGAGAATAATGATGCCCATGCTATTGTTATTCATCAGCTGCTTGACCAAGGTTAAACCATCCATATCCGGCAAACCCAAATCAATGATGCAAATATCCGGTGGCTGCTTTTTTAAGGCATACAGTGCTTGCCCACCGGTACGAAAAGTTTGGGTTTGGTGTCCATAGCGGGCTAATTCATGGGTCACTAGCTTACAGATATCGGCTTCATCATCAATCACATAAACCAGTTTTCCGGCTTTCATGGGTGGCTCCTCCTTTAGCTGCGCGCCCGAGTGCAAGGGCTAGGGTCTCTTGATCGAAGGGCTTGCGCAGTAAGGGGAAGTCTAAGCTCTGTGTGTCTTCAGGGTCAATTGCTGGCGAGTAGCCGCTAATTAACAAAATTAAGCTGCTGGGTTTAAGCTGATACAATTGAGCGGCGATGTATTTACCATCTAAAGTGCCGGGGAGCATTAAGTCAGAAATTAAACCATCGAGGCTCGGCACATTTTGAATCAGTTGTACAGCTTCTTCCGCATCAGCAGCTTCCAGTACATGAATACCTAGACCGAGTAATTGGCTACGAATCACCGCCCGAACATCCGCATTATCATCCACCACTAACAGCAATTTGCCAGCCAGTTGTTTGATAATTTCTGCGGAATCCATCGGTGCTGGCAAATTATTAGAGCTAGAAACTTCACTAGCAATCGTCGGTAGTAGCAAGGTAATTTCCGAACCCTGAGTGCTGCTTTGAATCCGAATATAGCCTTGTGACTGCTTCACAAAACCATAAACCATACTTAAGCCTAAGCCCGAATTCGTATTGCCCGTTTTGGTAGTATAGAAAGGCTCATAAGCCCGCTGATAAGCCGCTTCGCTAAAACCCGTACCCGTATCGCTGATAGTAATCGCCACATAATTACCCGCTTTAACCGGTTCATCGAAGGAGGAGATCGCTTCGGTGACTTGGAAAACCTCAGTTTTAAAATGTAAGTTCCCACCTTGCGGCATAGCATCACGTGCATTCAAGGCTAAATTCACTAAAGCGTTTTCTAATAAGCTTAAGTCCACCCGAATATAAGTATTAGGCGAGTTGGCTTGGTAATCCAAACGAATCGACTCGGGTAAGGAGCCACTTAATAACTCTACCGTTTCACGGATACGCTGTTCAATGGAAACTGTTTCAGTTTGCAAAGATTGGCGACGGGCAAAAGAAAGCAGGCGATGAGTAATATCCGCTCCCCGTCTCGAAGCACGAATCGCCGGGCTGAGTAATTCATCCAAGCCATCCGCACCTAAATAACGATCACGGGCAAGTAGTAGATTGCCTAAAATGATCGAGAGTAAATTATTAAAATCATGCGCTAAGCCGCCCGCTAATTGCCCCACGGCGCTCATACGTTGAGCGCGGGCATTGGTTTCGAGTAGCTCTTCAGTACGTTGCTTCACTTGTGTATCGAGGGTGTCGATATTGTCTTTTAAGCGCTCGACCATGCCATCAAAACTCTCCGCCAGTACGCCCACTTCATCCGCGGTTTGAATGCCACTTTTGGCGGATAAATCGCCTGAACTCACGCGGCGTGCTGTTTCGGCTAATTGCTCTAAGGGTCGAGTAATTCGATTCACGAAAAAATAGGCCAAGCCCAAAGCCGCCAGCAAAGTAACAATCGCTAAAGTCAGAATCCGGCTACTGAGTTTTTCTGAGCTGCTGCTGAGTTCGTCTAAATACACAGTTGAGCAGATATACCAGTCGAAACCTTGTAAATGCCGCACCAGAGAAAGTTTTTCATAAACATAATTGCCCGGATCATCGGGTTTATCCCACAGATAATGCAATTCACTACCCGTGTCAGCAACACGCTTTAAGTCGTCGGCGATTTTATTGTGACTCAGCGGATTAATCAGCTCAGCAATATCAGTTCGGTCTATATTCGCATTCGGATGAATCAGCATCTGATTATGCGCATCAAAGATGAATAAGTAGCCGGTTTTGGCGACTTTGATTTCTTGCAATGCTTTGCGTAATTCATTGATCGCCCGATCTTTGCGCTGCTGAATTTCTTTTTCTAAATCATCCAGAAATACGCCCGCACCAATCACCAAGCCCCATTCAGGGTAGTTCTTCACATAGGAGTACTTATCTAAAGCTTGTGCACCGGCTGGGCGTTGCCATTGGTATTCGTAAAAACCTTCACCATCCCGAATCGCAAATTTGACTAAGTTTGGCACGATGGGGTTGCCTGCTTCATCCACGGTAGCTTGCATATTTTGACCATGAAAGCGCGGGTCGGGGTGGGAAAGCATCTTGCCTTGATAATCGGCAATCCAAATATAATCCTTATTTCCATAACTAAAACTGCGGATCGTTTCATAGGCTTGGGCGAGAGCCTGTTCACGCGTATTCGGCTGTTGAGTAGCTGTTTGATGCACACCCACTAAGTAGGATTCCGTCACGGAAACGGCGACTTTTAATTGCTGCTGATGGGATTTTAGGGTTTGCGCTTGATAATCTTCCACATTCGCATACATACGGGTAGCGAGTTCAAACACATTATTCAGTGCGGTACGGCTCGCATTGCGCTCGATCTCAAACACGGTCTGCTTAATCAAGGGCACTGAGAACCAATAAATAAACACAAAAGTAGCTAGCAAAATGCTCAGTAGCAGCAAAAAGAATTGCCTAGATAAACGCGAATTTAAAGGTTTAAGCCGATACATGCACTGCGTCCTCATCTAATCATGTCATTAACAGTACAAGTAATAATGCAGGCTCGACTAGTGCTAAGCCTCAGAAAATAAAGCTTTTTAGAGTATTTTTGCTGCGCAACAATTCGTTACATTTTTGCAATACTGTGGCAACGATGCGCTCTTAGAATCGGCTCGCAAGTGATTGGAGGAGCCAAAAGCGTGAGCGAGCAAATTATTCTGGAAACTCGTGACCTGACCAAAGGTTTTAAGGGTTTCACCGCCGTTGATAAGGTGAATTTACAGATTCAGCGCGGCCATATTCATGCCTTGATTGGCCCGAATGGTGCGGGCAAAACCACCGTCTTTAATTTACTCACTAAATATCTGATTCCCACGTCGGGGCAAATCCTGTTTAACGGCAAAGATATTACTGCGCTGGAAGCTTCAGCGATTGCGCAGTTAGGTTTAGTGCGTTCGTTTCAAATCTCAGCGGTTTTTCCCAAGCTCACTGTTTTGGAAAATGTACGCATCGCTCTGCAGCGTAAAGAAGGCAATAGCTTCCAATTCTGGAAATCGGACAAAATTTTAGACCGTCTTAATCCTCGTGCTGAAGAATTATTAGAGGCCGTGGGCTTATTAGAGTTCGCTAAAGCCACCACCCTCGATCTGCCGTATGGACGTAAACGCGCTTTAGAAATTGCCACCACCTTAGCGCTCGATCCTGAAATGCTGCTCTTAGATGAGCCGACACAAGGTATGGGACATGAAGATGTAGCCGTCGTAGCTGCTCTGATCAAAAAGGTTTCGGCTGATCGCACCATTCTGATGGTTGAACACAATTTACACGTCGTTTCGCAACTCGCTGATCGGATTACGGTGCTGCAACGCGGAGCCGTATTAACCGAAGGTGATTATGCAACGGTTTCGGCTGATCCTCGGGTGAAAGAGGCTTATCTAGGGATTGCCGCTGATGAGGAGGCTGTAGCATGAAAACTCAAGGCGACGAGAAATTGCGTGTTAGTGATCTGCATGCTTTCTACGGTGAATCACACATTCTGCATGGCATTGATTTGCACGTGCAGCAGGGCGAGTTAGTCACACTGCTAGGCCGCAATGGCTCAGGGCGTTCTACTACTTTGAAGGCTATCATGAACATGGTGGGGCGGCGCAGTGGCAGCATCAATATTAACGGTACGGAAACGATTGGCTTACCCGCGCATCGGATTGCCCATTTAGGCATAGGCTTTTGCCCCGAAGAGCGCGGGATTTTTTCCAGCCTTAATGTCGAAGAGAACTTGTTGTTACCGCCGACCGTGCGTAGCGATGGCATGAGTTTGGATGAAATCTATCAGATGTTCCCGAACCTCTATGAGCGGCGCACCAGCCAAGGTACGCGCTTGTCGGGCGGCGAACAGCAAATGCTGGCTTTAGCGCGGATTCTGCGTACCGGCGCCAATATTTTATTACTTGACGAGATCACCGAGGGTTTAGCACCCGTCATCGTGAAGAAACTCGGCGAAGTCTTGCTACAGCTCAAACGTAAAAATTTAACGATTCTGTTGGTCGAGCAAAATTTCCATTTTGCTGCACCGATTGCGGATCGCCATTACGTGATGGAGCACGGCCAGATTGTGGAAGAAGTTCACCAAGCAGAGCTAGCAACCAAAACAGCCTTGCTCAACACCCTGCTTGGGGTTTGATAACGAATTTTTTGGAGAAGATGAAATTTATGAACAAGTTGATAGTGGCAACAGCGGTTGCAATGGGTTTAGCGCTGACGAATGTACAAGCTGCAGGCGTTTCAGATGACACAGTAAAGATTGGTGTGCTGGCGGATATGGGGGGTACTTATGCCGATGTTTGCGGCAAAGGCTGTGTGGCTGCAGTGGAAATGGCCATTGCTGATTTCGGTGGCAAAGTTTTAGATAAACCTATCGAAGTTGTCTCTGCGGATGATCAGAACAAGCCTGATGTTGGCTCTGCTATTGCTCGCGAATGGATTGATAAAGATAAAGTCGATGCGATTGGCGGTATTGTCGCCTCTTCAGTGGGCTTAGCAGCTGCCAAAGTCGCGAACGAAGCAAAAAAACCTTTGTTGATTTCAACTGCAGGTAGCACCGCTTTCACCACGAAACAATGCTCTCCCTACAATGCCCACTGGACTTATGATGTCGTTGCTTTGGCGAATGGCACCGTCAAGCCTTTGGTGGCAGCAGGCAAAAAGAAATGGTTTTTCATCACGGCTGATTATGAATTTGGTCATGCGCTAGAGAAAGTTTCAAGCAGTGTTATTGAAAAAAATGGCGGCCAAGTGATGGGGAGCGTGAAAGTACCCTTAGGTACTACCGATTACTCTTCTTACATCCTCCAAGCGCAATCTTCCGGTGCAGATGCGGTGGCTTTAGCCAATGCAGGCAAGGATTTCGTCAATTCTTTGAAAGGTGCGAGTGAGTTCGGTTTAAACAAGCAGGCCACGATGGTGGGTTTGTTGGTGTTCTCTTCGGATGTGCAAGCGCTGGATCCTACTTTGATTGTAGATATGCGTTTGACCACCGGCTTCTATAGCGAAATGGATGACAAGACCAAAGAATGGTCGAAGCGTTTTAAAGAGAAGTTCGGCAAAACTCCAACCATGGGTCAAGCAGGTGCTTATTCTTCCACTATGCATTATCTGAATGCTGTGAAAGAAGCGGGCACGGATGAGGGTGATGCAGTGATGGCGAAAATGAAGGCCACTAGGCCCGATGATTTCTTTGCACGTAATGCCGAGTTTCGTGCAGACGGGCGCATGGTGCATGATATGTATCAAGTGCGGGTGAAGAAAGCAGATGAGCGTGCGAATGCAGATGACATTTTTGCCTTAGAGCAAACTTTAGCAGGTAATGATGTTTATCTGCCGATGGATGACGCCTGCAATTTCAGCAAAAACTAACCCCTAGTGTATAGCCCTAGCAAGCGTGCTCTCCTCCTAACCTTGCTAGGGCTCATACCATCAGCAGAGTGGTGTTTATGGATACAGTTCTTGGTATCAATCCGGTCGCTTTGTTTGGGCAATTGCTGGTTGGGCTGATCAACGGCTCATTTTATGCACTGCTCAGCTTAGGACTTGCGATTATTTTCGGCCTATTACGGATTATTAATTTTGCACAAGGCGCGTTGTACATGATCGGCGCCTTCTTAGCTTGGATTGGCTTAGAGTGGTTGGGTGTAGGCTATTGGTGGTCTTTATTGATCGTGCCGCCCTTGGTGGGTTTATTGGGCGTGCTGATTGAGCGCTTTCTAATTCGTCCGATTGCGCATGAAGATCATTTGTATAGCTTGCTGTTGACCTTCGGGGTAGCGCTAGTTTTACAAGGCGTGTTTAGCCATATTTTTGGCTCTTCTGGCAAACCTTATTCGATCCCCGAGTCCTTACAGGGTGTCATGAATCTAGGCTTTATGTATCTGCCGATTTATCGCGGCTGGATTATCGTGATTTCGCTGTTAGTTTGTTTCGGCACTTGGTGGGCGATTGAGAAAACCAAATTAGGTGCTTATTTGCGGGCAGGTACCGAGAATGCACGCTTATTGCAAGCTTTTGGAATTAATGTGCCCTTGATGGTGACTTTGACCTTCGGTTTTGGTGTGGCTTTAGCAGGTCTAGCGGGTGTTTTAGCCGCGCCTATTTATTCAGTTAGCCCCGATATGGGGGCCAATATTTTGATTGTAGTATTTGCGATTGTTGTGATCGGCGGCATGGGTTCGATTGGTGGCGCGATTATTACGGGGATTGCGATGGGGGTGATTGAAGGCTTAACCAAGTATTTTTATCCCGAAGCCTCGAATACCATTATTTTCATGCTAATGGTCATCGTTTTATTAATTAAGCCTGCTGGCCTATTCGGTAAGGAGATATAAATCATGGAATTTATTAAGTCGAATAAGCTAAATATAGCCCTGATTGCCTTGGCTTTAGTGATTCCCTTTGCGATTTATCCAGTGTTTTTAATGAAGGTTTTATGCTTTGGCTTATTTGCCGCAGCCTTTAATTTAATGCTGGGTTTTGTGGGGATGCTCTCCTTTGGTCATGCAGCATTTTTGGCTACAGGCGGCTATGTGACCGGCTATTTAGTCTCGAATGCCGGTTTGACGCCAGAGCTTGGAATTTTATGTGGAACTTTGGCTTCAGCAACGGTGGGTTACTTATTCGGAAGCTTGTCTGTCAAGCGTGAAGGTATTTATTTCGCGATGGTGACTTTAGCTTTATCCCAGTTGCTGTTTTTCTTCTTCCTGCAAGCCCCGTTTACCGAAGGTGAAAATGGGATGCAAGGGATTCCAAGAGGCCACCTGTTTGGCATGATTGATCTTAGTAATAATCTGACGATGTATTATTTTGTACTCGCTGTGTTCTTATTAGGTTTTTGGTTGATTAATCGTACCGTGCATTCACCGTTTGGGCAGGTTTTAAAGGCAGTGCGTGAAAATGAACCACGCGCGATTTCGCTTGGCTATAATGTACGTAAGTATAAATTAATGGCTTTCGTTTTATCAGCTGCTTTATCCGGTTTGGCGGGTTCCACTAAAGCCTTGGTTTTTCAACTAGAATCCTTGACCGATGCACATTGGCATATGTCGGGTGAGGTGGTGCTGATGACTTTAGTCGGCGGTATGGGCACGATCTTTGGCCCGCTAGTCGGTGCAGCAGTAGTGGTCGGTATCGAGAACTTTTTCTCAGGCGGCGAATTAGGCACTTATATCCATATCATTATGGGGTTGATTTTCATTATCTGTGTCCTAGCGTTTAGAAGTGGTATCGTGGGTGAGTTTAATAAATTCGTAAAGAATAATTTTTAATCGGACTGGAGGAGTGTGAGCGATGTCTGATCGGAATATCTATGAGCAAGGTTTAGAGCAAGTGGCTGCGAATTATGAGCCTTTGAGCCCTTTAACCTTCCTAGAGCGTGCAGCTTCTGTGCATCCTAATAAAATTGCAGTCGTGCATGGCACAGTGCGCCGCACTTGGGCAGAGACCTACCAACGTTGTCGGCAATTAGCCAGTGCTTTGCAGCAAAAAGGCATTAGCGTTGGCGATACTGTGGCGATCATGTGCCCGAACCTACCTGAGCATTTTGAAGCACATTTCGGCGTGCCGATGGCTGGGGCAGTGCTCAACTCCATCAACACGCGCTTAGACGCTCCAGCAGTTGCTTTCATTCTCGAACATGGCGAAGCCAAAATTCTGATCACTGAACGCGAGATGTCGCCGATTGTGAAAGAAGCACTCACTCTGGTAAAAAATAAACCACTCGTCATTGATATTGATGATCCTTCTTTCGTGGGTGGCGAGCTGCTAGGTTCTATCAATTACGAAGCCTTCATTGCTGCTGGCGATCCTGAATTCCCTTGGCAAGGCCCAGATAATGAATGGAATGCAATTACTTTAAATTACACCTCAGGCACGACGGGCAATCCTAAAGGGGTGGTCTATCACCATCGCGGCGCTTATCTGAATGCAGTGAGCAATGCGCTGTCTTGGCAGATGCCTAGCCGCTCGGTGTATTTATGGACACTGCCGATGTTCCATTGCAATGGCTGGTGTTTCCCGTGGACCGTCGCTGCAGTCACGGGCGTGAATGTCTGCCTGCGCCATGTACGTGCTGACAAAATCGTTGAGCTGATTAAGCAAGAAAAAGTCGATCATTTCTGTGGTGCGCCGATTGTGTTAAGCATGATTAGTGGCCTGCCTGCTGAGCAAAAAGCAGGAATCGAGCATGTGGTAAAGGTGATGACTGCCGGTGCTCCGCCGCCTGCTGCAGTGATTCAAAGCATGGAAGCAATGGGCTTTGATGTGATTCATGTGTATGGCTTGACCGAAACTTATGGCCCTTGTGTCGTTTCCGAGTGGAATGATGAGTGGGATGATCGCTCGGCAGAAGAGAAAGCTCGTCTCAAAGCGCGCCAAGGTGTACGTGCGCCGATGCAAGAAGGTTTGATGGTGGCTAACCCTGACACCCTCGAACCTGTACCTCAAGATGGGCAGTCGATGGGTGAAATTTTCATACGTGGCAATATTGTTATGAAAGGCTATCTGAAAAATCCACCTACTACTGAAGAGTCGTTCGCTGGCGGCTGGTTCCATTCTGGTGATTTAGCGGTGTGGCATGCGGATGGTTATATTGAGATCAAGGATCGCTCCAAAGATATTATTATTTCAGGAGGCGAAAATATTTCTTCTATTGAAGTAGAAGACGTTTTATATAAGCATCCGAAGATTCAAGATGTGGCCGTGGTGGCTAAGCACGATGAAAAGTGGGGAGAGGTTCCTTGTGCTTTCATTAAGCTGGCGAGTGAAGCTGAAATGACAGAGCAAGAAGTCATCGATTATTGCCGTGAAAACATGGCGCGCTTCAAAATTCCGAAGAAAGTTATCTTCGTAGATTTACCACGCACCTCGACGGGTAAGGTACAAAAGTTTATCCTCCGAAAATGGGCTGACGAAGCTAAATAAATCGCTCCCCAAAAGACAATGCCTCTTTAGAGGGATTGTCTTGGCCTTGTCGCGGCAAGAGAGAGAGGTCGCAACAAGTTAAATGCTTAGTCAGTTTAATTTGAAGGTCAATTAAATTTTAAAGGTTAGCTAAGATGAAGATACTGGTAGCAGTCAAACGCGTCATTGATTACAGCGTCAAGGTACGCGTCAAAGCGGACAACAGTAATGTTGATCTGACCAATGTAAAAATGTCGTTGAACCCGTTTTGCGAAATTGCCGTCGAAGAAGCATTGCGATTACGTGAAGCAGGCAAAGCTACCGAGATTGTGGTGGTGTCTATCGGTGCGAAAGCAGCTCAGGATCAAATCCGCACTGCTTTAGCGATGGGTGCTGATCGCGGTATCTTCATTGATGCAGGCGACACTGAATTGAATTCTTTAGGTATCGCTAAGCTCCTCGCGAAAGTGGTACAAGATGAGCAACCTGGCTTAGTGATTTTAGGTAAGCAGGCGATTGACTCTGACAATAACCAAACGGGCCAAATGCTCGCTGCTCTGTGCGGTTATCCACAAGCGACTTTTGCCTCTAAAGTGGTTGTTGATGGCGACACAGCCACAGTGACTCGTGAGATTGATGGCGGCTTGCAAACTTTGCAATTAACTCTACCAGCGGTAGTGACTGCTGATTTGCGTTTGAATGAACCTCGTTATGTAAAACTTCCTGACATTATGAAGGCTAAGAAAAAGCCATTAGCGGTGACTACGCCGGCTGAAATGGGCGTGAATGTCGCCAAGACCATTACTCTAGTACGTGTGGATGCACCTGCTGAGCGTAGTGCGGGTATTAAGGTCGAAAGCGTGGATGCGCTGATCGATGCGCTGAAAAACAAAGCTAAAGTAATCTAACGGGAGGAGACACAGAATGAGTAATTTAGTAATTGCCGACCATGATAACCAGAATTTAAAAGCATCGACTCTCAATACGATTACTGCGGCCAGTAAAATCGGCGGTGATATTGAGGTATTAGTCGTGGGTAGTAACTGCCAAGCAGTTGCCCAAGCAGCAGCTGCAGTCGCAGGCGTCACTAAAGTTCGTGTCGCTGATAATGTCGCTTATGAGCATCAATTAGCCGAAAACACGGCACAATTAGTCGCTGCTTTAGCGCCTGCTTATACGCATTTATTAGCACCTGCTACCCCAGCCGGTAAGAACTTAATGCCGCGTGTGGCAGCACTGCTTGATGTCAATCAACTCACCGATATTATGGCTGTCGTGAGTGTGGATACCTTCAAGCGCCCCATTTATGCAGGCAATGCGATTGCTACCGTACAAAGCAGCGATAAGATTAAAGTTATGTCGGTGCGGATTACTGCTTTTGACCCGGCTGCAACCGGTGGCAATGCTGCGGTTGAAGTAGTGAACGAAGTTTTCACTGCGGATAAAACCAAGTTCATCGGTGAAGAAGTCGCGAAATCAGATCGCCCAGAATTAACCTCAGCCAAAATTGTAGTATCCGGTGGTCGTGGGGTGGGTTCTGCGGATAATTTCAAGATTATCTATGCCTTAGCCGATAAGTTGAATGCAGCCGTGGGCGCAAGCCGTGCAGCAGTCGATGCAGGCTTTGTGCCGAATGATATGCAAGTCGGTCAAACTGGCAAGGTCGTGGCACCTGAAGTCTACATCGCGGTAGGCATTTCTGGTGCGATTCAGCATTTGGCAGGCATGAAGGATTCTAAAGTGATCGTGGCGATCAATAAAGATCCTGAAGCACCGATTTTCCAAGTCGCCGATTATGGTTTGGTCGCGGATTTATTTGCTGCTGTGCCTGAAATGACTGGCAAGCTCTAAGTTAGGTAGCACTTACGATGGATACTACCGGAATTGAACGGGACTCGATGGAGTTCGATGTCGTGATTGTTGGAGCTGGGCCTTCGGGCTTGGCTGCTGCCTGTCGCTTAATGCAATTAGCCAAGGAAAACAACCAAGAGCTCACGGTTTGTTTGGTGGAAAAAGGCTCGGAAGTAGGCGCGCATATTCTTTCAGGTGCGGTGATTGAAAGTCGTGCGATTGAAGAACTCTTCCCGAATTGGAAAGAGCTGGGTGCGCCGTTAAATGTACCCGTCAAGCGTGACGAGCTGTATTTGCTGCGTAGTGAAACCGCTGCCGTCAAAATTCCGAATGCATTGATTCCCGCCACCATGCATAACGAAGGCAACTATGTGGTCAGCCTTGGGAATGTCTGTCGTTGGCTATCGGAGCAGGCGGAAAGTTTGGGCGTGGAAGTCTTCCCCGGCTTTACAGCCAGTCAGTTGTTATTCAATGAAGACGGCAGTGTCGCTGGTATTATCACGGGTGATATGGGCATCGGCATTGATGGCGAGCCAAAAGATAGTTTCACACCCGGCATGGAGCTGCGTGCTAAGTACACGATCTTCGCTGAAGGCTGTCGTGGGCATTTAGGCAAGCAGCTGTATAGCCAATTCCAACTGGATGTCGATGCCGATGCGCAACATTACGGGCTGGGGATTAAAGAACTCTGGGATATTGATCCAAGCAAGCATGAAGAAGGTTTAGTCATTCATGGTTCGGGTTGGCCTTTAGGTGGTGGGACTAGCGGTGGTTTCTTCCTGTATCACAGTGAGAATAACCAAGTTGTGGTTGGCCTGATTCTCGATCTGAACTATAGCAATCCGTATGTTAGCCCCTTCGATGAATTCCAGCGGATGAAGCATCACCCACTGGTTGCTAATTATTTGCAAGGTGGTAAGCGTGTTTCTTATGGCGCACGTGCGATTGCGAA
This sequence comes from Thiolinea sp., assembly GCA_049290875.1. Classification (GTDB taxonomy): domain Bacteria; phylum Pseudomonadota; class Gammaproteobacteria; order Thiotrichales; family Thiotrichaceae; genus Thiolinea. The sequence goes on along the minus strand of JBATOI010000019.1, from coordinate 45,337 downwards.
AGGCGGCTTTAATGCCTTACCGAAAATGCATTTTCCTGGCGGTTTATTAGTCGGCTGTAATGCTGGTACGTTAAACTTTGCGAAAATCAAAGGCACGCATACCGCAATGAAAAGCGGCATGTTAGCAGCCGAAGAAATTTTCGCAGTGCTTCAGGCGGGTGATACCGGCGGCAAGGATTTGAGCGGTTATGATGAGCGCTTCCAAAACTCTTGGGTGTATGAAGAGCTGCAAGCTAGCCGTAATTTTGGCCCTGCCTTGCATAAATTCGGCTCGCTGATGGGCGGCGCTTTCAACTTTATCGACCAGAATATTTTCCGGGGTAAATTGCCCATGACTTTGCGGGATGATCATCCTGATTATTCACAAATGCGTCCAGCGAGTGAGTTTTCGCCGATTGAATATCCAAAACCCGATGGCAAATTGAGCTTTGATAAATTGAGTTCAGTGTTCTTATCCAACACCAATCATGATGAAGATCAGCCTTGCCATTTACGCTTGAAAGATCCATCGCTTCCGATTGGTACTAATCTACCGATGTATGCCGAACCTGCACAGCGTTATTGCCCTGCTGGTGTGTATGAGGTGTTAGGTGAAGGTGAGAATGCGCGCTTCCAGATCAATGCGCAGAACTGCGTGCATTGTAAAACCTGTGACATCAAAGACCCTTCGCAAAATATCACTTGGGTAACGCCGGAAGGTGGTGGTGGCCCGAACTATCCTAATATGTAGTTTGAACGAGAGAGTGCTGCGTTTAACTCGGCGCTCTCGTATAAAAAGTCCTAGCCGACTGGCCTAGCCTTGGGATGAAGAATTTAAAACTTCTGCTTGAGTAGTGCCTTGAGCAGAAATCAAAAGCAGATTCAAACAAGTATTAAGGCTTGGGTTTGCCTGCACCAACGCCCCGATTAACTAGGAGGAGAGTTAATGTGTTAGGCCAAATGATGCAAATGCCGTTGCTGATCAGCTCGTTATTAGAACATGCTGAACGCTATCACGCCGCGACCGAAATTATCTCCGTTAATACTAGCGGTGGAAAAACCAAAACCAATTGGGCAACAGTGGGAACACGTGCCCGTCAGTTAGCCAGCCAATTAGAACAAATGGGTATCCAAGCGGGCGAATGCTGCGCTACTTTAGCTTGGAACAATCATCGCCACTTAGAAATATATTTTGCGGTAGCCAGCAGCCAACGGATTTGCCATACGATTAATCCACGCCTGTTCCCCGCACAACTCAATTACATTATTAATCACGCCCAAGATCAGGTGCTGTTTTTTGATAAAACCTTCCTGCCCTTGATCGTGAATTTGCGTGCGCAATTACCCAGCGTCAAAGCTTATGTACTGCTAGATGCTTTTGATGCAGAGGTGCAAGCACAGCTATCGGATGTGTTGTTTTATGAGGATTTGATAGCAGCCGGGGATAGCAATTATCCGTGGCCGAGCTTCGATGAAAATGAAGCCTCCAGCTTGTGTTATACCTCGGGAACAACCGGCGATCCTAAAGGGGTGCTCTACTCGCATCGTTCGACCGTATTGCACTCTTTAGGTGTGAGTTTGCCAGATAGCTTAAATATTTCGGCGCGCGATTGTGTGCTGCCGGTCGTGCCGATGTTCCATGTGAATGCTTGGGGTATTCCCTATGCAGCCGCGATGACGGGCGCGAGCTTAGTGATGCCGGGGCCTGGTTTAGACGGTGCGAGTTTGCTTAAGCTGATTGATGAAGAGCAGGTTTCTTTGGCTCTAGGCGTCCCCACGATTTGGCAAGGTCTGTTAGCAGCGATTGAGAAATCGGGTTCTAAAGTACCGAGCTTAAAGCGCACTGTGATTGGTGGTGCGGCTTGTCCTCCTTCGATGATGAGTAAATTCCGCGAATATGGGGTGGAGACAATTCATGCTTGGGGAATGACTGAACTCAGCCCAGTCGGAACCGTGAATGCTTTACTGCATAAGCATGAAGGTTTATCAGTAGAAGAGCAGCAGCAAGTTCGGCTCAGTCAAGGTCGCCCCGTGTTTGGGATTGAGTTGCGCTTGATGGATGATCAGGATGACTTAGTCGCCAGCGATGGCAAAACGCAAGGCAATCTCCAATGTCGTGGGCATTGGGTGGTCGATACGTATTTCCGTGCTGCACCCAATGCCTTAGAAGATGGCTGGTTCTCGACGGGCGATGTCGCCACCATGGACGCCGATGGTTATATGAATATCCGGGATCGCTCTAAAGACATTATTAAATCGGGCGGTGAGTGGATTAGCACGGTGGAATTGGAAAACATTGCGATAGCGCATCCTGATTTGATCGGGGCAGCAGCGATTGCAGCCAAGCATGATAAATGGGATGAACGCCCCTTATTGATTGCAGTCCGGCGTGAAGGGCGTGAGCCTTCGGCAGCTGAGATTTTAGCGTTTTTTGATGGAAAAATAGCGAAGTGGCAAATTCCCGATGATGTGGTGTTCGTGGATGCTTTGCCGCTGAACGGAACTGGTAAGTTAATGAAGAATAAGCTTAGAGAGCAGTATGGCGCGTATTTAGTGCAAAAAGCCGCCGACTCTAAGCCAAGTACGATGTGAAATCCTAAGGAGTCTGACATGAGTTATACCCATCCGTATCAGGATGCTGATTTTGTACTGCGGCATGTAGTGAAATTTGATGAACTATGTGCAGAGGCGGGGCTAGACGAGGCCAATATGGATTTGGCAGTCGCGGTGCTTGAGGAAGCAGGCAAAATGGGCAGTGAAGTGCTGGCTCCACTGAATTGGAGTGGTGATCAGGCGGGTATAAGTCTCGGTGAAAATGGAGTGCAAGAAGCTCCGGGTTTCAAAGAAGCCTATCAACAATTCGCAGAAGCTGGCTGGTTATCCTTAGGGGCGGAAGCGGAGTTCGGTGGGCAAGGTCTACCGAATGTATTAAGCACCGCCGTGAATGAAGTTTGGCAATCCGCAAATATATCGTTTGCACTCTGCCCGATGCTGAGCATTGGTGCGATGGAAAGTATTGGTCATCACGCTAGCCACGAATTGCAGTCAGCTTTTCTACCGAAAATGGCTAGCGGTGAATGGACAGGCACGATGAACCTGACCGAGCCAGATGCAGGCTCTGATTTAGCAGCCGTGAAAACGCGCGCTGTGCCGAATGGTGATCATTATCTGGTGACTGGCCAGAAGATTTTTATCACCTGGGGTGATCATCAAATGACCGAAAATATCGTGCATTTGGTGTTAGCACGCTTACCCGATGCGCCTGCTGGTGTGAAAGGGATTTCGTTATTTATCGTGCCGAAGTTTTTGGTCGATTCCAACGGCAATCCAGCAGAACGTAACGCCGCACATTGTTTATCGGTGGAGCATAAATTGGGTATTCATGCTAGCCCGACTTGTGTGATGGAGTTTAAAGATGCGGTCGGTTATATCATCGGTGAACCAAACAAAGGCTTGTCCTATATGTTCACCATGATGAATCATGCGCGCCAAGCGGTGGGTTTGCAGGGCTTGTCGATTTCTGAGCGGGCTTATCAGCAAGCGCGCGTATTTGCCAAAGAACGCTTACAAGGCACACGTCGGGATGGTTCGCGTATTCCGATCATTGAGCATCCTGATGTACGTCGTATGCTCATGGTGATGCGCTCTGCGAATGAAGCCATGCGTGCGCTAGCTTTTGTAGCAGCCGCTGAAGTGGATCGTGCGCGTTATGCACAAGATGCTGATGCCAACGCTAAGCATGCTGGGCGAGTTGAGCTGCTCACACCCATCGTCAAAGGTTGGCTGACTGAACTAGGTCAGGAAATGACCTATCTGAATATTCAGATTCATGGTGGCATGGGCTTTATCGAAGAAACGGGTGCTGCTCAGCATTATCGTGATGCACGTATTCTGACCATTTACGAAGGCACGACCGGCATTCAAGCGCTCGATTTTATTGGCCGCAAAACCTTAAGTGATCAAGGGGCTGCTTTAAACTTATTACTCGCGGATATGCAAGCCACTACCGCACAGCTACGGGCTGCTAATGCCTTACCGGCTAGCATTATGGATAGTTTAGAGGCAGCGCTAGCGCGTGGCATCATGGCGCGTGAATGGTTGTTACAATCGGCGTCTACCGATGCGAATTTAGCGGGCAGTGTCAGCGTGAACTTCTTAATGCTGTTTGGCTATCTGTGTGGTGGCTGGTTAATGGCTAAAGAAGCAGGGATCGCGCAAGCTCAATTAGCAGCCGCTGAAGGCGACGCTAGCTTCTTGAATAATAAGTTAATCACGGCACGCTTCTATGCAGAACATTTATTGCCACGCACTCAAGGCCATTTATCCGCAATGCTTGCGGGTAGTGAAAGTACGATGGCTTTAGCCGAAGATGCATTTTAGGAGATGAGCATGAATAAAGTGATTCAAGTCGGCGATAAAGCCGCACGCAAGCGCATCTTCACCGATGCTGATGTGCAGCAATTTGCCGATTTAACCGGCGATCATAACCCGGTGCATTTGGATGCTGAGTTTGCAGCAGGTACGCAATTCAAAGCGCAAATTGTGCACGGCATGTTGGTAGGTAGCTTATTTACTGGTGTTCTCGGTGAAGAGTTGCCCGGCCCCGGCTCGATTTATATGACCCAAAACCTGAGCTTCAAAGCCCCCGTCTATTTAGGTCAAGAAGTGACGGCGAGTGTTGAGGTAACAAGCATTCGTGAGGGTAAAGGGATTGTGAGTTTTGATACTTATGTCACTGATCAAGATGGCAAAGTCTTGGTGAAGGGCGATTCAGTGATGTATGTGCCGTGGATGAAAGTATAAACTAACGACGACTTGTGGAGTATCCCACTCACACCTAGGTATGAACTGGGATACTCGTCTTTAGGCTAGTTGAATAGTTTTTTGCAAGTGTTCGTGTCTACATCAAAGTAGTGCTCATCTGCGATGCATTGATGTTGCTTATCAGGGCTGATACGCATCGGTAGCAAACAGCCATTTTTTAGAGTTGACCAACGCTCTCCAGACGGGCAAATTGGTGTGGTTGCTACACCCGCTTTCAGTTGACGAGATGAACTCAAGCTTCGTTGGTTTTGTAAGTCTACATAAACCACCACTTCATATTCAGCACCATTCTGTAAGTCTAGCTGCAAGCGATAATTCATCCCTGCCACCACTTGGCGCTCCGCTTTGATCACCCGATTTAATAAATTGCCTATAGCTTGCGCTGCAAATTGTGCAGCATTTTGTACCTCAATATCGTTTACATCCACGGCAGCATAGCCACCCGCCATCGGTGGTTGAGGTAGCGGTGTAGGTGTTTGGCTAGGCGGTGGAGTTGGCAGGCTAGGATTGCTATTGCAAGCGCTGATCAGGCAGCTCAGGGCTAAGCAGGTGGTAAGCATAAGCGGTTTCATTGGGGAGTTCTCTGTGTGAAAAGGCGTATCTATGCTGATTCTTTGTACACTTGTCAACCGCTAGCGGTGTCTTTGCGCTGAGTGTTAAATCTGCTATTAATACCACAATCCCAACTTTAGCCTTAAGTTTGCTGCCATGCCCAAAATTTTCATCAGTTACGCTCGCGATCAAAGCCACGGCGAGAACCTTGCCGCTGAAGCCCAGCAGCAATTGCAAGCCGCTGGTTTTGAGGTGTTTCGGGATGTGATTGGACTAAAGCCGGGGGATAAGTGGTATAGCAAGCTGGAGTCTGAGCTAGAAAGCAGTGCTGCGGTGGTGCTGATTGTTTCCGAGAAAGTGCGTACCTCTAAATGGGTGCACAATGAAATCAGTATGGCTGAGGAACTTGGTTTGCCAGTGATTCCGGTGTTTGCAGAAAAGGTTCGTTCGCCCCTTTGGCTGCGGCATTTGCAGGCTTTAGATTTTTGTGTGCACTGCAATTGGCCTGCTCTGATGGCTGCTTTGCCAGCCATCACCGTTTCAGCTGGCTCAACCGCTGCCCTTAAATTGACTGCCACACCTAGCAAGCCTGCGTGGGCGAGTGCCACCGGCAAAGATCAATACGGGACTTATGCGGACTTAGAGTTTAAAGGCATCGTGCAGCGTTTCCGGCATATTGAAGCTGGGACATTTTCGATGGGGTCGCCGAAAGATGAAGAAGGGCGCTCGGATGATGAAACCTTGCACCAAGTCACCTTAAGTCAAGCTTTTTGGATGGCTGACACGGCTTGTACTCAAGCTTTCTGGCAAGCGGTGATGGGCAATAACCCGTCTCATTTCAAAGGCGATCAAAATCCGGTGGAACAAGTCTCTTGGGAGGATGCACAGCGCTTTATCCAGAAACTTAAGCAGCAGGTTTCGGGTTTAAGTCTACGTCTGCCTACAGAGGCTGAATGGGAATATGCCTGTCGAGCGGGGACGACAAGCGCCTGTCGGTTTGGTGGGAAGCATGACTTGGATACTACCAAAGTGAATTATTCGGTTAAGTGGGATGAGTTTGGTGCAAGTTGCAAGACTGTGCCTGTCAAAAGTTATTCACCAAATCCTTGGGGCTTATATGAAATGCACGGCAATGTTTGGGAATGGTGCGAAGGTGGCTATGCCGAGTATCCACAGCAAGCAGTGACTGACCCACGCGGAGCGCCTGCAAGTTCTCGCCGCGTGGTGCGCGGTGGCTCGTGGGGCACATCTCGGCCGGTATTTGCGCTCTGCTTACCGCTACTGCGCTCCGATCTTCATCGGTACTTCGACATCGGCATCCGCCTAGCCCTAGGTTAATGCTGCTCAGGGCGGCGGAGCCGCAAAGCGCCAAGGCCGCGTAAGCCGCAGCAGGCGCGTTACGGAGTAGCGCTCGCAGCGGCTGGAGCAGACTGAGCGCTGTGGGGGTGCAGGGGGAGTCCCCCTGCTGACTGAATCTGCGATATACTGAACGAAGAAAACTGACTCCTTGCAGGTTTACTTATGCACTCCAATCTTGCCCATACACCAATAATCAGTGAAGCTGACTACTTAACAGCAGAGTCCAGCTCTACCGACAAACATGAATACCTCAACGGCTGGGTCTACCCCCTCCATTGGAATCAGATTACCAATATGGCAGGTGCAAGCGATGCACACGTCAAGGTGACAGGCAATGTGCATTACGCTTTCAAAACTCATTTGCGCGGTAAGGGCTGTGGTTTATACGCTTCCGATATGCGTGTGAAAGTCGACGCGAAGGACAAAGCTTATTTCTACCCCGATGTGCTGGTGACTTGCGACCCCGCTGATCAAAGCCGCGATACGATGAAGCAAGCGCCTGTTTTGATCGTCGAAGTGCTCTCACCGAGCACCAAAGATTATGACAAAGGTGGCAAGTTTGATGTCTACCGTTTACTCAGCAGCTTGCGTGAATATGTATTGATTGATCCCACTGAGTATTTGGTGGAAATCTTCCGTTTGAATCAGCATCAGCGGTGGGAGTTATTTAGTTTCGTGGGTGCAGACTGTTTGGTCGAGTTTGCGAGTATTGGTTTAACGGTGTCGATGCTTGAATTGTATGAAGATGTGATTTTCGATTAACTAAGCTCTTCCAAAATCCCCAACATCCCCCGTGCCGCATTCGACAACGTCCGCTTTCGATGGGTAATCACCCCTAATTCCCGCTGCAATTTCAAAGGCGTGTCGACGATCACTAAGTTCTCATCCAATAAAGTATCCGGTAGCAGCGACCAACCAAAGCCTGCACTCACCAGCATTTTCAAAGTTTCTAAGTAATTCGTGCTGACATACACCGTCAGCTGATTTTCTAGGTTGCCCAGCGCTTGGCTAATAATTTGATAAGTATAAGTGTCTTTGCCCGGCAAGACGCAGCGATGTTGCACGAGTTCTTCTAGCGACACTTTGCCAAGCTGGTTTAAGGGTTTATTCGTACTAGTCACAATGTGTAGTTGATCCGTCCAAATTACTTGGGCTTGCAGTTGTTCCGGTAATTGATGCGGCAGGGTCGCTATCGCTAATTCCAGTTCACCCCGTTCGACCGCTTGGCAGGCTTGCTCGGAAGCCACAAAGCGCAAGTCCAATTGTACGGCGGGATAGCGTTGGTTGAATGTACTCAAAGCGGGAGGCAAACGATGCAGGCCAATATGATGGCTAGTACCCATCGTTAATACACCGTGCACATCGCCTGATAAGTTCGAGGCGAGGCGACGAATATCTTCCAGTTCAGTGCGTAATGCTTGTACGCGTGGCAAAAGCGCACGGCCTGCTTCGGTTAAAGTGACTTTGCGATTGATGCGATTGAATAGTTTTGTGCCGATTTCTGCTTCTAGCGCACTAATCCGTTTACTAATCGCGGGTTGGCTAATAAATAAAGCGTCCGCTGCCAGTGAGAAGGATTGGTAGCGAGCAATTTCCACGAAGGCAATGAGTGCAGGTAAGTCCATGTTTGTATTCTAAACAAGAATCTATTAGATGAAAAATATGAATTTTATTTATTCATAAGCAGATGATATTCTGCACTGCATCACTCATTCCAAGGAGATCCCTGTGGCCGGAAAAACCCTCTACGATAAAGTCTGGGATGCGCATGTGGTGCGGCAAGAGTCCGATGGTACTTGTTTGCTGTATATCGACCGCCATTTGGTGCATGAAGTCACCTCCCCACAAGCGTTTGAAGGCTTAAAAATTGCACACCGCCAACCGTGGCGGACGGCTTCGATGGTGGCTGTGCCGGATCATAATATCCCCACCAAGGATTTGGATCAGGGCATTACCGACCCCGTTTCACGCCTGCAAGTCGAAACTCTGCATGCTAATTGCCGTGAGTTTGGTGTAACCGAATTCAATATCGGTGATCCGCGCCAAGGCATTGTGCACGTCATGGGGCCAGAGCAGGGCGCAACTTTGCCCGGTATGACCGTCGTTTGTGGTGATTCGCATACCTCTACGCACGGAGCCTTCGGTGCTTTAGCCCACGGCATTGGCACTTCTGAAGTTGAGCATGTAATGGCAACCCAATGCTTGATTCAGAAGAAAATGAAAAATATGCGCGTCAATGTTAATGGCAAAGTAGGCAGGGGCGTTACGGCTAAAGACATTGTGCTCGCCATTATTGGCCAAATTGGTACGGCAGGCGGTACAGGCTATGCCATCGAGTTTGCGGGTGAAGCGATTCGTGATTTAAGTATGGAAGGGCGGATGACCGTCTGCAATATGGCGATTGAAGGGGGTGCACGGGCAGGTATGATCGCGGTCGATGAGACCACGATTGAGTATGTCAAAGGTCGCCCCTATGCCCCCAAGCCAGAGCAGTGGGAAGCAGCCGTGGCCGCTTGGCGTGATTTGCATTCAGATGCCGATGCAGTCTTCGATTTAGAGGTGAATATTGATGCAGCAAGTATTCAGCCACAAGTCACTTGGGGGACTTCACCCGAGATGGTCTTAGCCGTGGATGGCCGTATTCCCGACCCTGCTACAGAAGCCGATGCGGTCAAGGCCAATAGTATTCGTGCTGCCCTGAAATACATGGGGTTGGAGGCAAATACGCCGATCAATCAAGTGCTAGTGGATAAGGTCTTTATTGGTTCATGTACGAACTCGCGGATTGAGGATTTGCGTGCGGCGGCAGAGGTAGCCAAAGGGCGCAAACTGGCGTCTAATATTAAATTAGCGATGGTGGTTCCCGGCTCAGGTTTGGTCAAGCAGCAAGCTGAGCAAGAAGGCTTGGATAGGATTTTTCTTGAGGCGGGTTTTGAATGGCGTGAACCGGGTTGTTCGATGTGTTTGGCGATGAATGCTGACCGTTTAGAGCCGGGTGAGCGTTGTGCCTCAACGTCCAATCGCAATTTTGAAGGCCGCCAAGGGCAGGGTGGTCGTACTCATTTGGTCAGCCCAGCGATGGCAGCAGCGGCTGCGGTGACTGGGCATTTTGTCGATGTTCGTCAACTTTAAAGGAGAACTTCCATGAAAAAACTTATCGCTATCTTTTTGTTAGTGCCTTTCTTATTCACTTTGACGGGTTGCGAAACGATTGCAGGCGCGGGTAAAGACGTAGCCAAAGCAGGTAAGGCTCTCGAGAAAGAAGCCGACAAAACCAAGAAAAAAATGTAAAGGAGTAGTTCATGGAAAAGTTTACTGTCCATCAAGGCTTAGGCGTGCCTTTGGATCGAGCGAATGTCGATACGGATGCGATTATTCCTAAGCAGTATTTGAAGTCGATTAAGCGCACGGGCTTTGGCCCCACGCTATTTGATGATTGGCGCTACAACGAGCCGGGTGAGCCGGGGATGGATCATAGTAAACGTGCCGTGAATCAAGACTTTGTTCTAAACTTTCCGCGTTATGCTGGTGCTTCTATCCTCCTAGCGCGGGAAAACTTTGGCTGTGGTTCTTCGCGTGAACATGCGGTGTGGGCACTGGATGATTATGGGATTCGTGCGGTGATTGCACCGAGTTTCGCGGATATTTTCTTTAATAACAGCTTCAAAAGTGGCTTGTTGCCGATTTATTTGGATGCGGCGGTGGTGGATCGGTTATTTAAAGAAGTTGCCGAGCAAACAGGCTATCAATTAACCATTGATTTAGCCGCCCAGCAAGTGATTACCCCAAGCGGTGACACGATCAGCTTTGAAATTGATGAGTTCCGTAAATTCTGTTTATTGAATGGCTTGGATGATATTGGCCTAACCTTGCAACATGCGAGCGCTATTCAAGCCTATGAGGCCAAACGTCAGCAAACTGCGCCGTGGTTGTTTAATTAGGGGTTGACTATGACGAAGAAAATTCTTGTTCTGCCTGGTGATGGTATTGGGCCAGAAATCGTTGCCGAAGCAATGAAAGTGCTAAATGTGTTTGCGGATGAAGGCAGCTTAAAGATGGAAGCTGAGTACGCGCACATTGGCGGAGCAGGCTATGATGCCGAAGGTAAACCTTATCCTGATAGTACTCAAAAACTCGCCAGAGCAGCCGATGCGATTCTGCTCGGTGCCGTGGGCGGCCCCAAATACGATACCTTAGATCGCCCTTTACGCCCCGAGCGTGGTTTATTGGCGATTCGTTCAGATTTAGGTTTATATGCCAATTTGCGTCCTGCGATTCTGTATGAAGAATTAGCGAGCGCCTCTTCGCTCAAACCTGAATTGGTCGCGAATTTAGATATCATGATTGTGCGCGAATTGACCGGCGATATTTATTTCGGCCAACCGCGTGGCATTGAGACTTTACCGAGTGGCGAGCGTCGCGGTTTCAATACGATGGTTTATACCGAATCAGAAATTGAACGCATTGGTCATACCGCTTTTGAGACAGCCATGAAGCGCGGTAAAAAACTTTGTTCAGTGGATAAAGCCAATGTGCTCGAAGCAACTGAATTGTGGCGCGAAGTAATGATTCGGATCAGCAAAGACTATCCAGAAGTCGAACTGAGCCATCTATATGTGGATAATGCGGCGATGCAATTAGTGCGTGCCCCGAAGCAATTCGATGTCATGGTCACTGGCAATATTTTTGGCGATATTCTTTCTGATGCTGCCGCGATGTTGACTGGCTCGATTGGGATGTTGCCTTCAGCCTCTTTGAATAAATCGGGTGTGGGCATGTATGAGCCGATTCACGGCTCTGCTCCTGATATCGCGGGTAAGGGTATCGCGAATCCTTTAGCGACTATTTTGTCAGTAGCGATGCTGCTGCGTTATAGTTTGAATCAGCCCGAATTAGCGGCGCGAATTGAAGCTGCAGTGAAAAAAGTCTTAGCTCAAGGCCTGCGTACTGGCGATATTTACACCGAAGGTTGTGAAAAAGTGGGTACAACCACGATGGGTGATGCAGTTGTTGCAGCTTTACTCAACTAACTTGTAAAAAATTCGCTATAATTAACTTGCACTAAAGGCCCCCAGTCTCGCTCTTGCAACCGGCGAGCTGGGGGCGCTTCTTTTTTAAGGATACCTAAATGACAAAAACCTATGATATTGCCGTAGTAGGCGCTACTGGTTTAGTAGGCGAAACGCTGCTAGCCGTACTCGCTGAGCGCAATTTTCCAGTAGGCCAAGTCTATGCTTTAGCTAGCGAAAACTCGTTAGGTAAAGAGGTCGAGCTAGGGCGCAAAACGCTAGATGTAGAAGGTTTAGCCGATTTTGATTTTTCGAAAGTCCAAATTGCGTTTTTTGCGATTGATGCCGCCTTAGCTGCCGAGTATATACCGCTTGCAACTAAAACAGGCTGCATTGTCATTGATAACTCGGCTCAGTTTCGGAATGCGGCAGATGTACCGCTAGTCATCCCAGAAGTAAATCCAGAAGCTTTAGCCAGCTATAAGCAGCGAAATATTATCGCTAGTCCGAGTAGTTCAACCATTCAGCTGGCGCTGGCTTTAAAACCTATCTTAGATACCGTTAATCTGACTCGTATTCAAGTCGTTGCATGTGAAGCAGCGTCTGGTGCAGGCCGCAGAGCTGTCGATGAATTAGCAGGACAAACTGCAAGTTTACTCAGTGGTCGACCTGTGGAATCTAAAGTTTTTGTGAAACAGATGGCTTTTAATCTTCTACCGCAAGTCGATGACTTGCTAGAGTCGGGTCATACTGAACAAGAGATGCGCTTGCTCACTGAAACCCGTAAAATTTTCGCTAAACCTGAGCTGTCCATTAGTTCGACAGTGATCAGAGTACCCGTGTTTTTTGGTGTTTCAGCAACCGTATATGTTGAAACTGAAACTAAACTTCCTCTCTCAAAACTTCGTTCTCAATTAGAAAATGCTAAAGGAATTGAGGTCTTAGATGAGGATGGTGATTATCCAACACCCGTAGTCGAGGCAGCAAATAGTGATCCAGTTTATGTAGGCCGTATTCGTGAGGATTTGACTCAAGCGAATGGCATACATTTATGGTTAGTAACTGATAATGTCCGTAAAGGCGCTGCACTAAACAGCGTACAGATTGCGGAATTACTGGTGCAAACCGGACTAAAGTGAAGCTTATCGGTTAATTCAGCACAAATTAATTCGATCCTGTAACAATAAGGCTAACTAGAGAGCTTTTGCCTTAAGGCGAGGGCATCTCTTGGCTTTGGGGAAAGATTGCTTGCTGTAAAGCACTGATATATAGTTGAATGCTAACAATACCAATAAATCACTATTCATCCGGAATTCTAAATCTAAGGGCTGACTCAAACTCAGGGGATGAACAGAGATGCAACCGTTGCACTAGTAAAGGGGAATCGCAGTGAAAAAACAGGCTCTAAGTATAGCCGTGATGATCGCAGGTGCTTATCCTGCGGCGTCGAGTGCCTTGAGTCTCGGCGATATCGAGTCAAACTCCAACCTGAACCAACCACTGCGCGCCAAGATCGAGCTACTCGCTGCCGGTGCGCAAGATGCTCAGCAGTTACAGGTTCGTTTGGCACCTGCTAGCGTATTCAATCGCGTCGGTATTGATCGTCCCGCGTTTTTAGATAGCTTACGCTTCTCCACCAGTGTTCAGAATGGCAAACCGATTATTCTCGTCAGTTCGGATAAGCCGATTACGGAGCCCTTTGTTAATTTCCTGTTAGAGGTTAGTTGGCCTCAAGGACAATTACTCAAAGAATACACCGTGATGCTTGATCCGCCCGTATTGATGCAGCCGGGTAGTACCGCGGCGGGTAATGAAGCTACGGTACGTGCTGAGCCACGCGCCAGTGGTGCTGTGAATCGCCCAGTACCTGCCCCAACACAAGTTGTGCCACAAGTGTTGGCAGATGCGCAGCCGCAAGTACAACCAGCACCACAAACTGCTCGTCAAGTACGTGTACAACAACAGCCACGTCGTGCGGCACCGAATCGTCAAGCTAGCCAGCAACGTGCAGCTAATCCTTCTCAAGGTGGTAGCCGTAGCTATCGTGTTCGTCCAGGCGATACACTATTCAAAGTGGCTAGTCAGTTGAGCCAACCGGGTACGAATATCGACCAGATGATGATGGCTTTGTATCGTGCTAATCCACAGGCCTTCATTGATGGCAATATTAATGGCTTAAAGTCGGGTGTGAGCTTAAAAGCCCCAGCAGCACGTGGCGCACAATCGGTTAGCCGTGCGGAAGCACGTCGGCAAGTACGCCAACATTATGTCGATTGGAAGAAAATTCGCACCACTAATACCGCAGATAATAGTGGCGCAGAAACTGCTGGCAAAAATCGTCCAGCAACGACTCGCCCAACCGATGATAAAGCGCGCTTAGAAGTTCTAGGTAGCAAGGAAAAGGCGGGCGCTAATGAAAATGCAGTTGCGGGTGCTGGCAAAGAGCGCTTAGCTGGATTGGAGAAAGAATTAGCCTTAGCTCGTGAGTCTTTATCAACTCAGCAGCGTGAAAATGGCGATCTGAAGTCGCGCGTCGATGAATTAGAGTCGATGCTACGGAAGAAAAATCGCCTGATCACTTTGCGCGATGAGCAATTAGCTGAACTGCAAAAATCGATGAACGGTGGTCAGCCAGTTGCTGGTCAAGTACAAACTCAAACACCACCAGTAGAAGCTAATATAGACCCGAAGCCTGCAGAAACGAATCCAGTACAGCCTGAAGCAAATAACAATTCGCCATTGATTAATCCGCAGACCCCGCCTGTGAATCCAGATTCATTGCCAGCTCAGGCTAATGGCACTGATATCCAGAATTATTTAGGTGGTCAGGCTAATCCTAATGAGGTGGTGCGTACTAATCCTAACCAGCAACAGGCTGGTATGAGCAATGGTAATCCGCCAGCCAATGCTAATACGCCCGATAGTGGCAATATGACACCAGCTGAGCGTGCTGCTGCCGCTGCCGCAGCCTTAGGAAACGGCCTGAGTGCTAATCCTCAGAATGGCAATAATTTAGGTGATGGTGCAGTGATTGATCCTAATCTTGGCCAACCTAATCCAGCACAGACAACACCAGGCGTTAATCCAGTTGATCCTAGGCCGGCTGAGCAACAGGCTGTAACACCACCACCCACTGAGCCAAAGCCAGCAGCAGGTGCGCAGCCAGATAGCAATGATTTAATGAGTATGCTGACTTCGCCGTTAGCATGGAAAATTGGTGCAGGTGCTTTATTGTCGCTGTTGTTGTTAGCCTTGCTAGCTCGTCTCTTAGGTAAGCGTAAATCTACACCACCACGTGAGCCTGAATTTAATGAAGCACAGTTTGGCCTTCCTGAGGATGATATTCCTCCAGTTCGCAGCGGTGCTGGCTTTCCTGGTTTAGAGAAGGAACTTGAGATAGCTGAGGGACAAGGCCGGGGCTATAATGAGTCCGATGATGATCCGTTTGGTGTGAAGATAGGGAATGGTCACGGCGGAAACAAGATTAGCCGCCCAGTATTAGGAGAGCCAGATGAGCCAAATGATCTGCCGAGTCTGAAACCTGCTCCACCAGAAGAGGAAGATGAGGTGCTGATGGAGGCCAATGTTTACATTGCCTACGGCCTGCATCAACAAGCTGAGAGTGAATTAAAGAAAGCATTAGAAAAGCATCCAGAACGTCTTGAATATCGTCATAAGTTGTTGGAAAACTACTTCGCAGCGAATAATCGCGAAGCTTTTGATGAGCAAGCACAGCTGTTTGCTAATAGCCGCAATGCTGACCGCCAAGGCAAGCTGTGGAAAGATGTGATGACTTGGGGCGGGAAAATTAGCCCTGATAATCCACTCTATAACAGTAGTGCGAATCCAACCGGTTTAGGCAAGTTAGCGACAGCAGGCGCGGCAGTGGCGGGTGCGGCAGGTTTAGTTGTGCATAATAGCCAAGCCGATGAGACTAACCAATTCGGTTTAGAGACTAAACCCAGCAATGCGAATAATCATGTCAGTTTGAAAGATGATTTAGCGGCTGCTCTGAGTGCTTTGGATGATGATGAATTAGGTGCTGATCCTAAACATGGAGATGACTTCGACTTTAATTTGGACGACTTCGATAAAGAGTTGAATGCGAAGTCGGGCTTGGCCGCTGATGATAAGGCAGGTGCTTATGCTAAATCGGGTCGCCAAAACTTCCAAGAGGCCGAAACTGCGCTCTTAGCGGATGATGATCTTGATTTCAATTTAGATGATTTAGTGGGTAATGCTAGTGCAGAGCAGAAGTCGGTGGCTCAAGCTGAGCTGAATGCTGATGATGACTTCGCTGGTTTAGATAATTTCGATTTCGATGAGCCACTCGATTTAGATCAACCAGCTCCGGTGGCTGCGAAAGCTGCCACGCAGCAAGCTGCGGATGAGCTTGATAACATGCTGGACATGGATTTCGATGAGCTAACTAAAGAAGTGGATGCGCCCAAAGTAGCGTCGGCGGCTGATGAGTTAGACGAAAATAATCTGCTCGACTTCGATCTTGACCAGCTCACGATGGATGATGAGCCAACGTCTGCAACGGGCAAAGCGGCTGCGGCTTTAGCGGCTACCAGCAAGTCAGCAGGCAATGTGACTAGCTTGAATCTGCATTTGGATAAAGACACCGGTATTAAGAAGATTCTTCCACAAGATACCTTCTACACCGCGCCGGATGTAGCCCCTGCGAATCCAGATGATGATTGGCTGGGTGACATTGATGAGGCCTTGTCCTTCCTTGATATGCCAGAAGAAGAGTTGGATCTGCATGAAGCACATATCAGCACCAAGCTAGATTTAGCGCGTGCTTACTTAGATATGGGTGATATTGAAGGTGCACGCTCGACTTTGGAAGAAGTCATGGTGGAAGGGAATGACAATCAACGTCGTGAAGCGGAAACTTTGCTTCATCAAACGGGTTGAGACTTGAACTTATAATCGCTATAAAGGCCGACTTGTTCGGCCTTTTGCTTTTGGAACTCATGAAATTAGCAGCTTGTGTAGAATATGATGGAACCGTCTTTAGTGGTTGGCAGCGCTTGAGCCATGCTAATACGGTGCAAGGTTGTGTTGAAAAAGCACTCTCAGCAGTGGCTAATGAAAAAATAGACGCTGTCTGCGCGGGCCGTACCGATAGTGGTGTACATGCTAGTGGGCAAATTATCCATTTTGAAACCAGCGCTGAGCGCCCGATGCGGGGTTGGCTGTTTGGCTCGAATGTGAAGCTGCCGGATGGCATTGCCTTACGCTGGGTACAACCAGTGGTGGATGATTTTCATGCGCGCTTTTCGGCACTCTCACGGCGTTATCGCTATATCATTCTCAATCGCTGGGCTAAGCCGGCGATCTTAAAAAATAAAGTCGCTTGGTATCACCATGCTTTAGATGCGGAAGCAATGCATTGTGCAGCACAAGCTCTCATCGGTGAGCATGATTTCTCCAGTTTTCGTGCCTCAGGCTGCCAAGCTAGCCATGCGCGGCGGGAAATTCATAGTGTTAAAGTAAGCCGTAGTGCTGATTTTATTTATATTGATGTGGTCGCCAATGCTTTTCTGCATCACATGGTGCGCAATATTGTCGGCTCACTGTTAGAGGTTGGTAGTGGTGAGCAGAAAGTCGAATGGATGGCCGAATTATTAGCGCAACGTGATCGTACTTTAGGCGGGATGACAGCGGCTGCTTCCGGTTTATATTTCGTTTATGTGGAGTATCCAGCGCATTTCGGTTTGCCTGTTGATTACACCTTGCCTAAATTTGCGCTCGGCTAACTGGCTGGCGTTTTTATTTTCTCAGCCGTGGTTTGCAGAATTTGTTCAATTTGCTGGAAAACTTCGGGTTTAGGGGGGGCATCCGGACGGCTATGGTAAGTCAATTGCTGCTCATTAGTGCCGAGGCGAATATCTAATTTTTCATTATAAGAACGTTCAGCGGGTTGTGGCTCGGCGGCGGTTAGGGTAGCGGGCGCTTTATCCATTAACTGTTGTTCGGTGACTAATTTGCGCAACTCAGTTTCGGTAGCAGCATCGACAGGCGCAGTCACTGTTTTCAAATCGGCTTGTGTCCAGCAGGGTGTGCTTTTAAACCATTGTGCACAGCGATTTTCAGTGTCTTCAAAATAGGTATAAGTCAGCTGGCCTTGCTCAAGTTTAATATCGGTGTAGCTGCTTTCAGTGCTGGTGAAATAATGCAGAGCTAATTCTTCATTCATCGGTAGACGCTCACAAGCGGTTAGTGATAGGGCAACTAAGGTCAAGCTCAAGGTTGGCTGCAAATATTTCATGGCAAGTGCCTGCTGGTTAAGGAAAAACTAGAGTGCTGCTTAGAGCTCGCTTTAGTTTTAATAGTTCAGATTAGCGCCAATTGCTGCACTAACTCGGTTGTTTTTTAAGGAATCAAGGTTCTCGCTAGGAAACGCGTTAAAATGTTGCATCCATTAGCCGTCGAGAATTCAAAGTGAAATATTGCAGTGCCTGCGGGATAGAAGTGAGCTTAAAAATTCCAGAAGGTGAAGATCGCCTACGCCATGTCTGCGAGGCTTGCGGCACGATTCATTATCAGAATCCTAAAATTATTACCGGGGTAGTTGCTGAGTGGAATCGGCAAGTTTTGCTGTGTAAACGTGCGATTGAGCCACGCTATGGCTTTTGGACTTTGCCAGCAGGTTTTATGGAAAATGGTGAAACCACCGAACAAGCGGCTGCCCGCGAAGCTTATGAGGAAGCCACCGCCACGCTCGCCAATATGCGCTTATTTGCGCTGGAAAATGTCCCGCATATCAGTCAAGTGCATGTGATTTATCAGGCGGATTTAGTGGCAGGACAATGTGCAGCAGGCATCGAAAGCCTCGAAGTGAAGCTATTTGATGAGCAGGATATTCCTTGGGATGAACTCGCATTTCGTACCGTGCGCAAAACTTTAGAATGTTTTTTCCAAGATCGGCGTGAGGGCGTGCAACAGGTGCACCATTTAACCTTGAGTTGATGAGCAGACAAGCTCAGAACAAATAAAAAAACCTAGCCCGAAGGCTAGGGAATCTCAGTGAAAGCAAAGAACTATTCATTAAGCAGCGATAGACTGTTCATTAGCCGCTGGGTCTAGGGCATGCGCTATCGCATCTTCTACCTTATCCATAAAGATAAATTGCAGTTGTTTACGGGCATTTTCCGGTACATCTTCAATATCTTTACGGTTGCGCGACGGTAGTAAAACCGTGTGTATCCCCGCTCGCAAGGCTGCTAAGCATTTCTCCTTAACGCCCCCGATAGGCAATACCAAACCACGTAAACTAATTTCACCGGTCATCGCCACATCACTACGCACACAACGTCCAGTCAGCAAGGATACTAGTGAGGTGTACATAGCAGCTCCAGCACTCGGGCCATCTTTAGGAATTGCACCTGCGGGAACGTGTAAGTGAATGTCGTGTTCTTCAAATACTTTGGAGTCAATCCCCAAACTTTGCGCCCGCGATTTCACTAAACTCAAAGCCGCTTGCGCACTTTCTTTCATCACATCGCCAAGTTGTCCGGTAATGATCAGCTTGCCGTGACCGGGCATTTTGGTAGTTTCGATAAACAGAATATCACCACCCACCGGAGTCCATGCTAAACCTGTCGCCACCCCCGGAATGCTCGTACGCATGGCCACTTCACTTTCAAAGCGTTTCGCGCCCAAAATCTCCAGCACTTCTGGCTCATCAATGCGAATTGGTGTAGCTGCACCTTCGGCAACTTGCATGGCTACCCGACGCAATACTGCCCCAATCTTGCGATCAAGGTTACGTACCCCCGCTTCACGAGTGTAATCACCAATAATGCTAGCTAAAGCTGCTTCGGTAACTTCCGCTTGCTCAGTCTTTAAGCCATTCGCTTCGAGTTGGCGTTTAACCAAATAGCGTTTGGCAATCTGGATTTTTTCCTCTTCGGTATAGCCGGGCAGCTCAATAATTTCCATCCGATCGCGTAATGGCCCCGCAATAGAATCCAACACATTGGCAGTGGCAATAAACACCACTTGGCTTAAATCAAAGGGTTGTGCCAGATAATTGTCGCGGAAGGTGCTATTTTGTTCGGGATCAAGTACTTCCAGCAAAGCGGCAGATGGATCACCGTGATAACCACCACCGCCCAATTTATCAATCTCATCCAGCATAAATACCGGATTGCGCGTCCCTGCTTTACGTAACCCTTGAATAATATTGCCCGGCAACGCGCCTAAATAGGTCCGTCTGTGTCCGCGAATTTCCGCTTCATCATGCACACCACCGAGGCTGCCGCGCACAAATGCTAAGCCCATTGCATGTGCAATGCTTTGCCCCATGGAGGTCTTACCCACGCCCGGAGGCCCTACAAAGCACAGAATTGGGCTGCGACCTTTTGGGTTGAGTTTGCGTACTGCTAAATATTCTAAAATACGCTGCTTAACCTTTTGTAAGCCAAAATGTTCGTCATCCAAAATTTGCCGTGCTTTAGCAATATCAATGTTTTCTGCATCAACTTTGCTCCACGGCAAGCCCGCAATCCAATCTAAATAAGTACGCACCATGGAGTATTCGCCCGACGAATCTTGCATTTGCTCTAAGCGGCGCAATTCTTTTTTGGCGTGCTCATCCACTTCTTTAGGTAGCTTGGCGTCTGCCAGTGCAGTGCGTAATTCTTCCAGCTCAGCGCTATTATTGTCGTCTTCGCCCAATTGCTTACGAATGGCTTTCATTTGCTCACGCAGCATGTATTCACGTTGGCGCTCATCCATTGAGGCTTTGGCTTTGCTATCAATTTCACGAGTGATTTTCAGCACTTCATGTTGCTTGCGCAGTAATTCCGAAACCCGTTCTAAGCGCTCATTCAGATCAGTGACTTCGAGTAATTGCTGTTTTTCCGCCGGCGTTATATCCATGAAATTGGCAATCAAATCCGCCAAAGCACCCGCTTCATTCATATTTTGCAGGGTTTGAATCACATCACTGGGCAATTGCGGCAACAGTTTAGCTACTTCAATCGCTAAGCCTTGCAAATAACGTCTGCGTGCTTCTAGTTCTAAATCACCGGATTTAGGATCGGGCATCATGCTCACCTTGGCCGTTAAATGGGGTTCATCTGGCAAATAGTGCTGCACTTTAAAGCGCTCTTCGCCTTGTACTACTAAATGATGCGTACCTTCCTGCGTGGTCACATAGCGCAACACATTGACGAGCGTACCGACTTGGTACAGACCGTCTGCATTGGGTTCATCATCATTCGGATTGCGTTGCAGCACTAAACCCACGCGCCGGTTACTACGCATCGCTTCTTGGATGGCAGCTATAGTGGTTTCACGCCCTAAAGTAATTGGCGCAATCACGCCAGGGAAGAGCACCACATTGCGTGTCGGTAAGACGACTAATACATCTTCAGGCAGCTTAGAGCCGACCTGTGTGGCTTGTAATTCTTCAGTCATGGCTAAGCTCCCAGTTTATGTAAATTGATTTGCAGGCAGCCGTGCTGAAGCTGATGAGTGACTAACTCATAATGTCCTGCAGGCAAGGCAATACGCCGTTCAAACCTACCATAGGGCAATTCCAAACGATGAATTTGCGCGGCTCGAGCTAAAGCAGGCAAGGGACGAAATCCACTCACCACTAAGCTGCGGCCATTAAGATGAACCTCGATGCGCTGCGCATCGACACCCGGCAAAGCAATGGTTAAATACAAAGCGTCTGGCGTTTCAAATAAATCAATCGGTGGCTCCCAACTGGGCTGGCGTACGGCATTAATGGGTCGAAAGAATTGCCGTTGTAGACGTTCAGCTTCGGAAAGCACCTCACAAGCCTCGACCCACATGAGATGAATAGGACGGGATGGCATCACTGTTCTCACTGTTAATTTAGGTGAAGTTACCGACTGTAACTCCTACTGATTTAGTCAACTAATAGGGGTGAGTTGGAGGATTTCAAGAGTGAAAGCGTTTAAAGAAAAGAACTTCTTTTTAGGTGGTGGGTCGCTGGAAGCACGATTTACTTGGCTTTATTGCAAAGATCAATCAAAGGCTTGGCATCGTACTTAACTAACACATCAAATAGTTTTTGAAAATTGCTAATTTTAACAGGGTCACCTTCAATTTTAGCCTCAGCGAATTCACTAGCGTAAAGATCGTAAACACTTTTGGCCTTTTCATCTTTACCCGAACAGGCCATTTTTAAAACCTGCTCCCGATCTTGGGTCGCATAATTACGTTGATCATCGGTGATATAAATCGTATTGGGATCAGCGCCATGTTCTAATAGGCTTTGCAGGATATGAGCTAAAGGCATCGTGGGGGTGGGGGGATACTCCAATTCGGGGGGGAGTCCTAGGCCAGAGTAGTTACGGTTTGTACTACAGATGTTGAGGATGGGGAAATATTCTTCGCCTTTGGTTTTAAGATTGGGGTTGGCTTGATATTTTAGAAGTACATCTAACATTCTCACATCACAGCGCTCAATTGCTATTGTGAGAGGATAAACACCTGAGGCATCGCGCTCTAAGTCTTTCTTACCTTCATTGGGATTAGCGCCTGCTTGTAAGACCATTTCCATCGCTTGATCACGTGCTAAGTCAGGCATTCTGGGTGGTCTGCAATGTTGGAACCCACTAAGAATATTAGAACTACCTTCTTGATTATAACAATGTAGGGTTAAACCATGTTGAATATAGTGTTGAATAGTGGTGTTGTCACAGGCTGCAATAGCACTTAAAAACACGGTGGGATGAAAGGCTAAGGGTGGTGTATCTGTGAGTAGTTGGTTCAGGTATTTTTGACTTTGCGCCTTGCTTAAGTGAAATGGATAGTAATGCTTATCCATATGGGGATTATCATATTCTTGTAGTTCGAGTGCTTTTAATGTGGGTGTGCTGAGATCGGTTCGGTGCTCATCTTTTCGATAGTAAACAGTTGAGCACTCATTAGCTTGAACGAGGGTTGAATATGTGGTTGTTAAGAGTAGTAAGAAGGCATACATAAATTTCATTTTATTTTACCAATTGAATATTTATAATTCTCATATCCTCTTGAGTGGGTCTAATTCCCTTTAATGGCAATTTTTCGATGGAATTTGGTTCCGAAAAAACTTTCTCGAAATGCCGCGCATTAATCGCAAAGTCATGATTGTTCTCAATGATATTATTAACAATAGACACGGGTGTCGGTTGGTTGTCTTTAGGCGCTTTAAGGGAGACGTTTCTATAAGCGCTATCGGTTTCATGATGCACATTAATTGCCTGATACCAAGTACCATTCCCTATGGTGAGATCATTATTTTGGATACTGCCCCCTTTAGCATTGGTCACTTGGATGCCATCGGCATGTTGCGCTAATACCCCATTAGGCAGTGTGACCGCTGCATCAGGTGCATTGCTGGCCTTTTTTAGTTGCTCATAAGGGATGGGCTCATAGTTGGGGTGAATACTATGAATATGGTTTCCGCTAATCGTGTACTGACCAATATTTTTCAAGATAATTCCATCACGCTGAATATTTGAAATAGTATTATTATCAATATTAATTTTTTGCTGTGGAGTCTGCTCTAAAGGTGTATGGCTACTAATGCTAATACCATCAGCCACACCGGATAGCTGTGTGTTGGTGATGTTTATAGTAGCGGGTTTATTATTTAGAACTACATGAATACCTGTTTCAGACTCAGGATTTTTAAAATCCCTTTTTTAAAAATTAGCTAATTAAATTAGCTTTAAATTTATATGCAGAGCGAGTGCACGAAAAATTAAGATAAGCGGTAGCTTTTTCTAAGAATCATGTGTACTGTTTTTGGCTGGAATCCAACGTCTACGCGCTGACACCGCCCAGATTCCGCGTTATCATGCAAGCATCCCAGCCGCCTGTTGCGGTTTTATTTTTTTACGGCATTCAATAACGGATTCGAATTCGATGCGTGTATCTCAATTTCCTTTGTCCACTCTGCGTGAGACTCCTGCTGATGCGGAAGTCATTAGCCATCAACTCATGTTGCGTGCTGGCCTGATTCGCCGCACCGCTTCTGGGCTTTATACTTGGATGCCGTATGGCTTGCGCGTGTTGCGCAAAGTGGAAGCCATCGTGCGCGAGGAAATGGATAAGGCGGGCGCGGTTGAATTATTAATGCCTGCGATCCAGCCTGCTGAGTTGTGGCAAGAATCAGGGCGTTGGGAGCAATACGGCCCTGAATTATTGCGCGTCAAAGATCGGCATGAGCGTGATTTTTGTGTCGGCCCCACTCACGAAGAAATCATCACTGATTTAATGCGCAAAGAGCTAAGCAGCTATAAGCAACTGCCCGTGAATTTCTATCAGATTCAAACTAAATTCCGCGACGAAATACGTCCACGTTTTGGCGTCATGCGCGCGCGCGAATTTGTTATGAAGGATGCTTATTCCTTTCATTTGACCCAAGAATCTTTACAAGAAACCTACGACAAAATGTACGCGGCCTATTGCCGTATTTTTGAGCGTTTAGGTTTAAGTTTCCGCCCAGTGGCTGCCGATAATGGTTCGATTGGCGGTAGTGGCTCACATGAATTTCACGTCTTAGCATCCTCAGGTGAAGATGATATTGCCTTTTCCGATAGCAGCGATTATGCCGCGAATATTGAAAAAGCTGAGGCTCTAGCTCCGGCTGGCGAGCGGCCTGCACCGACTCAAGAAATGCAGAAAGTGCATACACCGAACACCAAAACTATTCAGTCTTTGGTGGATAATTTCAAACTACCCGTCGAAAAGACTATCAAGACTTTGATTGTTGAGGCCTCTGTGGAAAGTGGCGCACAGTTTGTAGCTTTATTAATCCGTGGCGATCACGAGCTGAATGAAATCAAAGCCGAACAACAGGCTGAAGTCGCAAAGCCTTTGCGCATGGCAACCGAAGACGAAGTGCGCTCAGTGATGAATGCGGGCCCTGGTTCTTTAGGCCCGGTAAATTGCCCGATTCCAGTGATCGCTGATCGTAGCGTTGCGGTGATGAGTGATTTTGGTGTAGGCGCGAATATCGAGGATTATCACTATTTTGGGATTAACTGGGAACGTGATTTGCCGCTGCCCCGTGTTGCCGATTTACGTAATGTGAAAGCAGGTGATCCTAGTCCTGATGGCAAAGGTACACTGTCGATTGTACGCGGGATTGAAGTCGGGCATGTGTTCCAGCTCGGCAAAAAGTATTCTGAAACCATGAATGCCACGGTGCTGGATGAAAATGGCAAAGCCCAGCAGATGATCATGGGTTGTTATGGCATCGGCGTTACGCGGGTGGTTGCCGCTGCGATTGAGCAGAACTATGACGAGTCAGGTATTCTCTGGCCAAAGGCGATGGCTCCGTTCCAAGTCTCGATTGTGCCTTTAAATATGCGTAAATCGGTAGCAGTCGCGCAAGCAGCAGAAGAGCTGCATGCTCAACTCACCGCAGCAGGCATTGAAGTGCTACTAGATGACCGGGATATGCGCCCCGGTGCGATGTTCGCGGATCATGAGCTGATGGGCATTCCACATCGGATCGTGGTTTCGGATCGTGGCCTGCAGGCTGGCAATTTAGAGTATAAAGCGCGTAAAGGCGGCGAAGCTGAGCAAATCGCGCATGCTGATGTACTGAATTTCCTCAAGGCTAAACTCGCTTAAGTTCGCTTCCAGTGCAGCTTTTTAAATTAGAAAGGCTGCACTTTCACCCAATCGCCTACTTCTACACCCGTATTGTCCTCATCCAAAATAAGATAGCAATTAGCACGACTCATCGACATGAGCATCCCTGAGCCTTGCGCACCCGCCGCGCGTACTGTCAACTGACCAGCAGCATCGTGTTCATAAATAGCGCGCAAAAATTCAGTACGACCCGCTTTCTTTTTAAGCTTTTGGGTCGCGCGTGCTTGCAGCACTAAAGGCTGATAATGAGTGTCACCAGCTAAATACAGCAAAGCAGGTTGCACAATTTGCTGGAAAGTCACCATCACCGCGACCGGATTACCGGGCAAGCCAAAAAATAGAGTCTCCCCCAACTTGCCAAAAGCGAGTGGGCGACCGGGTTTAATCGCTATTTTCCAGAAATTAATTGCGCCTAATTGATCAAGAATGCTTTTCGTATAATCCGCTTCACCCACAGAAACGCCACCAGAACTGATCACGACATCGGCACTTTCAGCAGCCATTTTGAAGGCGGCTTGCAAGGCGGCTGGCTCATCTTTGACTACACCCAAATCAACTACCTCCAAACCGAGATTTTTTAGCAGGCCAAATAAGGTATAGCGGTTGCTGTCATACACGCAGCCTTGATCGAGAGACTCACCCAGTGAACGTAATTCATCTCCGGTAGAAAAAAAGGCGACTCGCACTGGGCGATACGTTTTTACTTCAGCCTTACCCAAAGAGGCGAGCAAGCCCAAATCAGCAGGTTTTAAGCGGCGGCCTGCCGCGAGGATAGTTTGGCCTTCAGCAATATCTTCACCCACTTGCCGCACATTTTGCCCCAGCTGATGCCCTGTACCGATACGCACTAAACCTGCAGGCGTAAGTTCAGTATGCTCCTGCATCACCACCGTATCAGTACCTGCTGGCATCGGTGCGCCGGTCATAATGCGGATGCAGGCAGCTGCTGGACAAACGCTTTTAAAGGGATGACCCGCTAAAGTAGTACCGGCTAGCGGAAAGCTTTTAATCGTATCAGTGGGGAGATCAGTACCTGCTAAAGCATAGCCATCCATCGCGGAATTAGGGTAAGTGGGTACATTCACCTCAGCAACCACTGGCTCTGCTAGCACTTGCCCTAAAGCGGTGCGTAGCGGCAATTTGATAATGGTTTGGATCGGCGTAATCGCAGCCAGAATGTGCGCTTGTGCTGCTGCTAACGACAGGCTAGCCGTATCAAGCGTATCGGCACAGCTAGGTTCAGTCCGAATTTCAGTCGCCGATTGTTTAGGGCGGCCAACAATGCGTTCCAGAATAAATGTAGCAATACTGGCGGGCTGCTTTAAATCTAATTGCACCACGGACGTATTAGCTCGAAGCTGCACAGGCTCATCACTAGCGATGACGATAATCTGTGGGTCATGCGGATAGAGCAACGGGTTGCCAAGCGAGGGGCGGTGGACTTCGATTTTGGGCAGGCTTTCATGCTTAAAACCTTCTACCAGAATCAAATCAATGCTGGCTTGATTGACCAAGGCGAGCGCTGATTGGAGGGAAACTTCAGCCTGCTCATGCTGTTCATACAGCACCGCACGGCTTTTATTCGAGGCTAAAATTACCTGTTCAGCGCCTGCCGCGTGAAAGCGAAAAGTGTCTTTGCCGGGACGGTCGAGTTCAACTTTGTGGTGCGCATGTTTAATCACGGCTAAGCGCAAGCCTTGTGCACGCAGCAGTGGAATGAGTTGGCTAATTAAAGTCGTTTTGCCCGTGCCGCTCCACGCACAAATGCCTACAATAGGGATCGACTTCGAACTCATAAACGGCCTGCCTGCAATGCTTGATAGTGAGCTGGAGTATTAATATTTTGGAACATGATAGCAATATCACTACAGTCGACAGTCACCATCCGCTGCTCTGCATACCAAGCGCGTAGTTTGCGCTCACCACGGGCTAGAAAAGCCTCCAAGCTCGGTAGTAAGTTCACAGGCACTAAAGCATAAACAGGCTGTAAGTTAGTACCATCATGCGCTACCGCTAAGTCAGCGTCTGACTGATTCAAGGCTTGCAGCATGCGTGCGACAAAATCGGGGGCGACATAAAAACTATCGCAAGGAATGGTCAGGATATAGGGAGTTTGTACTGCTCGCATAGCAGCCGCTAAGCCTGCTAAGGGGCCTTGATAATCAGCGTGTTGATCACTAATTACGGCTAAACCATAACATTGATAATGCGCTTGGTTGCGGTTGGCATTGATAATTAGGGTCTGTACTTGTGGCTGCAAGGCTGTCATGAGATGTTCAATCAGTGGGCGGCCTTGCCATGCAAGTAAACCTTTATCAATGCCCCCCATGCGGCTGCCTTGGCCGCCCGCGAGGATGACGCCTGTGACTTGTTCTTGGGTAATTAGCATGCTTTGAAATCTCAATTATTTAGGGCTTTACTGCTTATTTTAATTGAAAAGCTGAAATAGAGTGTCTTAAGTCATGGCTAAGACTGCATCCAAACCCCATCAATTTCCGTATTAGCAGCATACCTACCCAAGGGTAATTCAGTTTGAAACAATACTCATAAAACAAGGAATCTCCATGAAATCAATTAGCGTTGCTGGTTTTTTAATGGCCGACTGTTGGCCTGTAGAGCAATTTTTAAAGCCAGTGACTTTGCTAGCTTTCCGTTTGTATGTCGCATGGATGTTTTTTGAGTCGGGCTTAGTCAAAATTCAGAGCTGGTTTAGTACCATTTCACTGTTTGAAACGGAGTACAAAGTGCCTTTGCTGTCGCCCGAAGTGGCTGCTTATTTGGGCACTGGGGCAGAGTTAGTCTTACCTGTATTGTTAGCCTTGGGTTTCTTGACTCGCCCAGCGGCTTTAGCGCTGTTTATTTTTAATATCATTGCAGTCATTTCCTACCCTTATTTAGCCACTATCGACGGTGCAGGCGGCTTTTGGCAGCATGTGACTTGGGGCGTGATGCTTTGGGCAGTGTTTGTATTTGGGCCTGCGCAACTCTCTTTAGACTATTTGCTAATTCGTCGCTTAGCTAAATAGCTATTTCTATCAAGGCGGAAGTACAGGGTTCACCTATACTTTCTGCCATGAAAACAGTGAATTTAAAGTCTGTATTGACGGCTAAGTTCATCTTTACATACTTTTACACTCCACTAACCCACCTTTACAGCGAACTCAGGCAGACTAAGCGTCATCAACAACTAGTTTAATGGCGGTTAATTTTATGAGCTTGCGACTTCGTCCAGTAGTGCTAACGGTATCTGTGTGTTTGGCTTTGGCTGCGTGTGCGCCGATGACGGACACCAGCAAAACACCGAATGCAGCTGTGCAGACGGCCAATAAGCAATTAGCCACAGTCAAAACTAATCGTGCACCCATTCAAGCCGCGTGGTGGCAAAAGTTTAATGACCCGCTGATGACTGCGCTCATTCAAGAAGCTTGGCAGGCGAATCCTGATTTGGCTTCCGCTCAAGCCAGTGTGAAGTCAGCACGGGCACAAGGCGTGATTGCGGGTGCAAGTTTATTACCTAGCCTTTCTTCGAGTGGTTCGGCACGCACCGCCAATGGCTCAGGCACCAGTCTATCTGCGGGTATGGATGCCAGCTGGGAATTAGATTTTTTTGGTGCCAATCGTTTAGCCAATGCTGCTGCGCAAAGTGATGTAAAAGCAGCCGAAGCCGGTTATGAAGATGCTAAAGCTTCCTTAGCCGCTGAAGTGGCTAGTGCTTATGTGAATTTACGGTTAGCCCAAGCCCGCTTAGGGGTGGCTCAACAAAATAATAAATCCCGCAAAGAAACAGTCAATCTTACCAATCTGCGCCAACAAGCGGGTTTAAGCAGTGGCTTAGAGGTTGAGCAGTCCAAGCTCAGCTTAGGCCAAACTCAAGCACAAGTACCAGCTTTAGAGAGTGCAGTGGCGCGTTCTAAATATGCCTTAGCCGCTTTAACTGGCAAAACACCACAGGCTTTAGATCAACGTTTGAAAGTCGCCAAATCCATCCCGAATGCTACTGGGCGGTTAAGCTCGGATATTCCGGCGAATGCTTTGCGCCAGCGCCCGGATATTCGGGCAGCTGAATATCGGGTGACGGCTGCCAGTGCGCGGGTGGGAGAGGCGCAAGCGAACTTAAATCCAAGTTTTAATTTAGGCGGCTCTTTAAGTTTGGCGGGCAAAAACTTAGGTGATTTATTTGATATCAATAATTTGGCGCGCTCACTGTTAACTTCCATCAGTGCGCCTTTATTTGATGGTGGGCGCTTGCAACAGCGTGTAGTGGTGCAAGATGCTGCTTATGAACAAGCAGTCGCCGCCTACAAAAAAGCGGTATTAGCAGCGCTGCAGGATGTAGCAAATCACTATTCAAACATTGCTGCTCTGCAAAAGCAGCAACCTTTGCTCGTGCAAAACCTGCAATTAGCACGTAGTGCCGAAAACTTAGCACGCCTGAGTTATAACGCAGGCACTGCCGATTTCCAAAACGTACTGGATGCGCAACGCTCAGTCTTGAGCGCGCAGGAAAGTTTATTGTCAGCACAGGCCGATTACAGTTTAGCGCTGATCAGTCTGTATAAAGCCGTGGGAGGCTCTTGGTAGCTAATAATCATGACAAATACAACATCCACCAATGATTCGGTCAAAGCAGTCTTGGGCAAGCCTGCAAGCAAAAATGGCAGTTTCGGCAAAACCTTATTGATGCTCGTGATACTTGCTGGGTTAGGCGGCGGTGGCTACTGGTATTATCAGCAGCAGCAACAGCCTAGCGCAATGAATCAAGTTCAGGCTTACCAAACTGAAGCCATCAAGCGCGGTGATTTAAACATCACTGTGACCGCGACCGGCAATTTGCAGCCGATGAATAAAGTGGATATTGGTACTGAGCAATCCGGTAAAGTGGATGAAGTGTTGGTGGATGCGAATGCAGTCGTCACCCAAGGCCAAGTGCTGGCTAAGCTGAATACGGATCAGTTAGAAGACAGCATTACCAAAGCGGAAGCAGCGCTGATCACTGCTGAATCGAAAGTTGCGCAGGCGAAAGCACAATTGACTCAAGCGGATGCGAATATTCTGAAAGCAGAAGCGAGTATTCAGCAGGCGATGGCAGGCGAGCGCCAATCGACTGCACAAATTCAGCAAGTGGGCGCGCAAGTTCAGCAGAATAATGCGCAGCTCCAACAAGCGAATGCGCAGATTCAAAGTGCTGAAGCGCAACTAGCGCAAGCTAAGGCGAGTACCGCAGAAGCACGGGCTAATCTCGGACGCTTACAGACTCTGTATAAAAGTAGCGGTGGCAAATTACCCTCCAAAGCGGAGTTGGATACAGCGCAAGCTGCCGTGCAACGAGCGCAAGCGGCTGAGCAGGCGGCTAAATCGAGTACTGACTCCTCGCGTGCCAATGCAGCGGCAGCGCGTGCGAGCATTTCCGCCTCGCAAGCGAATGTGGCGTCAGCCAAAGCCGGTTCAGGCGCTTCAAGTGCTAATGTGTCGGGTTTAAAGGCGAGTGCAGCTGCTACTAAAGCAGAAAAACTGAGTGCCCAAGCTGCTTTAGAAGCGGCGCAAGCTGGAGTGAAGGAAGCACAAGCGAATTTACGTTCTGCGCAAAGCAATTTAGCCAAAGCGACGATTACCTCGCCGATTGATGGGGTGGTTTTAACGCGCTCGGTTGAGCCGGGGCAGACGGTAGCGGCTTCTTTATCGGCACCGACTTTATTTGTGCTCGCCGAAGATCTCAAGCAGATGGAATTGCAAGTCAATGTCGATGAAGCTGATGTTGGGCAGGTCAAAGAGGGGCAGGAAGCTGAATTTACTGTCGATGCTTGGGCAGGGCGCAAGTACAAAGGCATGATTACCTTGGTGAGTTTAGGTTCGACCTTGAATGATAATGTCGTGTCCTACCTGACTAAATTGACAGTAGATAATACCGATTTAACTTTGCGTCCAGGCATGACCGCGAACGCTACGATTAGTACCCAATCGCGTAAAGATGTGTTGTTAGTACCTAATGCGGCTTTACGCTTTAAACCTACGAGCGCGAGTGCTGCCGATAAGCCTGCCACTGCGCAATCGAGTGGGAGCTTAGTCTCGCAACTGATGCCACGTCCACCGCTGCAGCAAAATCGTCAACGTGGTCAAGGTCAGGGGCAAGGCCAAGGTACAGGTGGTGGCGCTGGCAGAGGCGGTCGGCGTGGCAATGCAGGCGAGGTTTGGGTGTTGAGAGATGGCGTGCCTAGCGCAGTCAAAGTTAAAATCGGCCTAAGTGATAGCAAGTTGACCGAAGTGATTAGTGATGAGCTGGCGGATGGTAGTGTCGTCATCACGGGAACAGGTACAGGTAACAAGCCATGAGTACGGTTGCTGAACGACTAATTGATCTGCGCGGTATCACCAAAACCTACGGGCAAGGCCAAGCGCAATTTCAAGCTTTAAAAGGCATTGATTTAAGTATTGATACCGGTGATTTTGTCGCAGTCATGGGGCCTAGCGGCTCGGGTAAATCAACCGCAATGAATGTGCTGGGCTGCTTAGATACGCCTACAACCGGGCAGTATCATTTTCGAGATGTGCAAGTCGAGCAACTGGATCGGAATCAACGCGCACTCTTACGGCGCTTCTATTTTGGTTTTGTATTTCAGGGTTTTAATTTATTAGCGCGCACCACGGCACAGGAAAATGTCGAGTTGCCGCTGTTATACCGTGGTGAGCCTGCCAAGCAGCGCCATCAAGCGGCACGTGCTGCCCTAGATAAAGTCGGTTTAACGGTTTGGGCGGATCATACACCTGCTGAATTATCGGGTGGTCAACAGCAGCGGGTAGCGATAGCTCGGGCGATTGTCACGAATCCCGTATTGCTACTGGCCGATGAGCCAACTGGCAATTTAGATAGCAAACGTAGCCATGAAATCATGGAGTTATTGGTGTCGCTGAATCGTGATCAAGGCATTACCGTCTTAATGGTCACACACGAACCGGAAATGGCCGAGTATGCTAAACGCATAGTCACTTTCGTCGATGGCAATGTCGCTGCGGATAAGCGGCAAGCGGGGCTTGGCTATGTTATGGAATAGTTTGCTACTGGCGATGCGTGAAATTCGCCGCAATTTATTGCGCTCTTTTCTGACGATTCTCGGCATTGTAATCGGCGTTTCGGCGGTGATTACAATGGTCACTCTTGGGAATGGGGCGACGCAAGCGGTTAAAAATCAAGTATCGAGCTTGGGGAGTAATTTGCTCCAGATTCGTACTGGGCAGCGCATGATGGGGCCGGGTGGTGGCGGTGGCGCACCTTCGTTTAAGATTGAGGATATTGAGGCGATTCGTGCTGATGTCTCAGGTTTGAGTGGGGTTGCGCCGCAAGTCAGCCGTACTGCTACCGTGGTTTCAATGGCTAATAACTGGTCGACTAGCGTCACCGGCACGACCAATGATTTCTTTACCGTGGGTAATTGGAAATTAGCTTCAGGACGCAGCTTTACAGATCAAGAAGAGCAAACGGGCGGATCAGTCTGTATTTTGGGGGCAAGTTTGCATAAAGAGTTATACGGCACTCAAGACCCTTTGGGCGAAACACTGCGCGTAAAGAATTTTTCGTGTGAAGTGATTGGTGTGCTCGTAGCCAAAGGCCAAGCAGCCATGGGGCGTGATCAGGACGATACTTTAGTCATGCCGCTGCGCACCGTACAACGGCGCTTGACTGGCAATCTGGATATTTCTTCGATCCAAGTTTCGGTGCAAAACGAAGGCGAGATCACGAGTGTGCAAGCGCAAATCACCAATTTATTACGTGAACGTCGGCGCATCTCCGAGGGTATGGATGATAATTTTAATGTGTTAGATACTCGTCAGCTAGCGGATGCTTTATCCGGTACAACTAAAGTCATGACTACGCTGTTAGGTGGTGTCGCCTCGGTGAGTTTATTAGTCGGTGGCATCGGCATCATGAATATCATGCTGGTATCGGTGACTGAGCGTACACGTGAGATTGGGATTCGCTTAGCGATTGGCGCTTTAGAGCGCGAAGTGCTCCTGCAATTCTTGACAGAAGCGGTGATGCTCTCTGCCTTGGGAGGGGTGATTGGAATTATTTTGGCCACCATTGCTTCTTACCTTCTTTCAGGTTTGATGCAAGTGCCGTATACCTTTAATGGCCCTATCAACCTTGGCTCATTCTTCTTCTCCGCCGGAATTGGCGTGCTATTTGGGTATATGCCTGCCAAGCGTGCCGCCCGTTTAGATCCGATTGAAGCGCTGCGCCATGAGTAAGGCATTGAGTTAGCATTTTAGAGATAGCAGGGTGCAGTCCTATTTGACTGCTGGAATCGAGTCTAAAAGGTTGGTTATACTAAAGCTTGAACCGCCTCAAGGGATAAACCGACGAGTTCAGCCACTAGCTCCACGCTCATCCCCTTGGCTAAGAGGCGGCGTGCCGTTTCGCGCTTGCCTTCCTCTAGCCCCTCTTGCCTACCCTTTTCCAGTCCTTCCTCCAGCCCCATCTGTTTGCCTTCCTCAATTCCCTCCTGATAGCCCTCTAAATGGGCGGTATCTTGAGCACTCATAAAATCTCGATAGTCCTTCAAGCTACTCTCATACACTTGCCGCTCCTCAGCGGGAAGTTGGGCAATCTTGGCAAGATTAAAGAGGCGTTGGAAAATTCGCTCATGTAACTCGGTTGGGATGTGATCTAGTTCATGTAAATGCTTGAACGCAAACAGCCACTTATCTTGTAAGCTGACTAATTCATGCTGCTGCAAGTTAAAACGCGGCAGAACTAAATAAATGAAATTCAGTTTGTCATAGAACAGACGGTTATGTTGGTCTTTGAGTTGGGCGTGATAGAGCACGTCCTGCTCATGATCATCCATCAGAAAGTCGAGAATGCCGATGGTGTACACGGCGGCCAGTTTGTAGTTCCAATCCCCCCGCTTCGCTTGTTCTTGAATCGCAAAGGTGGAATAGAACAGGCTACGATCTTTGAAATAGATTTGTTTGACGCGCTGCAATTCAACGATAAAGCGTTCACCGGACGGACTGAGGCAGTTGAGGTCGAAGATGACTTTACGGTCAGCGGCACTGATACCTTGATATTCGTTTTTGGTATAGGTCAGCTCTGAAACTTGATGATGGGCGGGCAGGAGGGTGTTGAGAAAGCTGATGAGTAGGTCTTTATTGGGTTCTTCGCCAAACAGTTTTTTGAAGCCGAAATCGGTCAGGGGGTTGAGGTAGATGGCTTGCATGTGAAGAGCCTATAGGTTGGATCAGTGATGTTTAAAGTGTAGTAGAAATGAGGGCGTGAGCCTATTCTTAAAAACAGTAAGATTTTCTCACTTCATAAAATGATCAGCGGGTGAACAGCGATTGCCCTTGTGGGGATAAACGTTCGTAGCTTTTCAACTCGTCGGGTGTGCAACCAATACATGGCCCGATTAATTTAAGACTATCTGAACTAATTAAACCCAGTTATATTCTAAATTGGCAAGTGTGAGCTGGTTGCGGTGCTAATACTGTTTAGCGCTGATCTATTTCAATAAATAATATTAAAGGCAGATTGATTCATGTCCTTGCTGAACAAAATCAACTTGGTAGCGACCTGTATTCTGATGAATATCACCCCTGTATCTGCGGCAGAATTAATGCCCATCGAAGATGATCCCAAACTCACTGAGTTTCCTGCGCACTTAACCGAGGATACGAGTAAACCTCAAGCAGTGGATGAGCCGACGCCAATAATGCAGCCGAAAGCTTTAAGTGATGCCGAGGCTAAAGCGCTCTTGAAGCGTTTGCCACCTTTACCTAAGTCCGCTGAAACTGAAGCTTTTGCGATTCGCCCCGGCAGTGAGCCACCGCCAAAAACTACCGATACTCTTCAGCAGCTTTTCCCGCCACCTGCTAAGATGCAAACATCACCAGCAGTGACGAATGCACGCGCTGTGCAGGTCACACGCTTTGCACCGCAAAGTGAGGTGGAGTTTGCGCAGCAGATTAGTATTTCATTTGATCGCCCGATGGTCGCTGTCTCCACTCAAAGTCAAACGTTAGCAGAATCAGTACCTGTCACGATGACACCGGCTCTTGAAGGCAACTGGCGTTGGCTCGGAACGCAAACTTTAGTATTCGAGCAAAAAAATAATGAACGCCTACCGATGGCGACCGAGTACAAGCTGGATGTGCCTACAACGACTAAAGCAGCCGATGGCAGCCTGTTAGCCAAACCGCTGCAATGGAGCTTTAAAACCCCCACGCTCAAATTACAAACTAGTTATCCGCGTGGCGAAAGTGTGGTCTTAACGCCGCTGCTGTTTTTAGCGTTTAATCAACGGATTGAGCCGGATAAAGTATTGCCGTTTATTCAAGTCGCTGCGAATGGTCAACGGCTAACAGCCCGCTTAGCCACTGAAGATGAAATCAAAGCAGATAAGGACGTTGCTGAGCTAGCCAAACAAGCGCCCCAAGGCCACGCAATAGTTTTGAAATTAGAGCAAGCTTTAACGACTAAAACTAAAGTCACTGTGAACTTAAGCGCCAAAGCGCCTTCTGCTGAAGGCCCACGGGAAACACCTGCCCAAAACCTCTATAGTTTCAGCACTTATGCGCCCTTAACTATGACCGAGAGTCGCTGCGGTTACGGGCGTTGCACACGTTATGATGGGGCTGAGCTAGTCTTCAATAATCCCTTAGCGCCTGATCAAGACCTTGAAAAGCTGATTACGATTAGCCCAGAGCTAAAGAAGGTGGAGCGGAATAATGGCGGTGATCGCATCTATTTGAGTGCACGTTGGCAGGCGAATACTACTTATACTGTAACGCTTTCACCTGAGTTGAAAGACCAATACGGTCAAGCCTTAACCGGCAAATCTAGTTTTA
The DNA here is from genome assembly GCA_049290875.1 of Thiolinea sp. GTDB lineage: Bacteria > Pseudomonadota > Gammaproteobacteria > Thiotrichales > Thiotrichaceae > Thiolinea. The sequence continues at coordinate 9,134 of JBATOI010000019.1, read as the reverse complement.
GTTTTAAGGTGGATAAAAGCCCGGCTAATCTCGCGCTGACCGATAAAATACTGGCAACGCTGGATCCTTCGATGCCCGCTGAATTGCCTTTGTATAGCACTAATTTGCGTAATGCTAAGCTGACCATTCAGCAAGTTGCACCGAGTGATTGGCCTGCTTTTTATCAAGCTATCCAGAAACTGCGGCAAGAACGCTATGACCCTAAAAAGCCGCTACAACTCCCCGGAAAATTGCTGAGCAAACAAACGCTCACTATCAAGGATCAAACCGATACGTTGATCACCACCCCGATTGCTTTGGGGCAGTGGTTGAAAGAGGGTAAACTGGGGCATTTGTTGTTATGGGTAGAAGCAGGTGAAGCGACTGTTAAACCCACCAACAATGATTCACCGCTGCAACCGCAATTAATCTGGGTGCAAGGCACGCGCTTAAGCTTGGATGCTTATTCTTATCCAGACAAAATCCTCGCTTGGGGTGGGGATTTGCTAACTGCGAAGCCAGTGAGCAATTTAGCGCTCAGTTTACATAGCTCAACTAGCCCAACCACGCAAACACAAACAACTGATGCGCAGGGTTTAGCATCGTTAGCTTATCTTGAAAAAGCGCCTAACCCCAATCAGCCTAATGTAGTGCTTGAACAAGAGCCCACGATTCGTTGGTTAGAAGCCAAGCAGGGTGACGATACAGCCATCCTGCCGGAAGCTTTGCAGATGTGGTTTTCCGATACATGGAGAACCCGCGAGCAAGCCGATCAGAAACTGTGGTATGTGTTCGATGATCGCCATTTATATCGTCCGAATGAAGAAGTTCATCTCAAAGGCTGGGTGCGCGAGCGCGCAGGTAAGCCTGCGGCTGCGTTAGAGTTACCCAAGGATTTAGCCGCCTTGAACTATGAGGTCATGGACGCTGCGGGTAATAAGATTGCCGAAGGCGCAACCAAGCTGAGTGGTTTAGGTGGTTTTGATCTTAACTTTAAACTGCCTGATACACCGAATTTAGGGCCTGCTCAAGTGGTTTTCAAAAAGCCCAATGCTACAGAATCGGAGCTTGCGTATACGCATGGTTTTGAAATTCAAGAGTTCCGCACGCCGGAGTTTGAGGTAAAAACCGAGCTAATTAAGGCTGCGCCTTATTTGGTTAAGCAAGCTATTCCGGTGAGTGCCCATGCGAATTATTATGCAGGTGGCGGCTTAGTGGCTGCTCCAGTGGCATGGCAATTGGTGGCGAGCCAAGAGGCGTATACACCGCCTAATCAAACGGATTGGTCATTCGGTTTCAGCAATCCGATTTGGTGGCATTGGGATGTGATTCGCCCGCAAGAGAATGTTTGGGCTAATTTCTCGGGCAAAACCAACTCTGAAGGTAAGCATGCCTTATTGATTCAGCCGAATAATACTAACTACCCCTTGCCCGTTTCAGTACGTACGGAAGCGAGCGTGACCGATGTGAACCGCCAAGCGTGGACGAGTAGCAGTCATTTCATTATTCACCCTGCGAATAGCTATGTAGGCCTGAAAACCGATAGCTATTTTGTTGAGCAAAATCAGCCCTTAAAACTGGATATATTGACCGTGGATATTGATGGCAAAGTGCTCGCTAATAGCCCTGTCATTGTAGAGGCTGGGATACCGGATTATTCCACCAAGGATGGCACTAACAAGCTTAAAGAGGTACAGCGCTGCACTGTGCAAACCGATGCACAAGGCCTAGCGAAATGCGAGTTTAAGACGGACAAGGCGGGTCAATATCGAATCACCGCCACCACGATGGATAGTGAAGGGCGACGTAATGCCAGCCGGATTACGCGCTGGGTGAGTGGCGATACCGAAGCTCAACCGGCGGCGAATAATGTTGAAATGGAAAGCGCCCGCATTATTCCTGATAAGGATAGTTATGCGCCGAATGAAACCGCTAAATTATTAATTCAAGCGCCGTTTAAAGATGCTGAAGGCCTGTTACTAGTCAGTCACAATGGCTTAGTCACTGAACAGCGCTTCACGATGCAAGGGAATAGCCATACTTTAGCGCTAGCTTTAAAGCCAGAGTGGCTGCCGAATGCCAACTTGACCGTCAATTTGCTCGGGCAAAATGCTCGCCAAACGGCTGATGGACAGGCGACTAATTTGCCACCACGGCCTGCGATGGCGAGTGCTGAGTTTTCCCTGAAAATTGCTAGTGCTGAACGTCATTTAGCAGTGAAAGTTCAGCCGCAAAAACAAGCTTTAGCGCCAGCGGAAGAAACCTCCATCAGCGTGCAAATCCAAGATGATCAAGGCCAGCCAGTTGCTAATGCTGAAGTAGCTTTAATCGTGGCGGATGAGGCGATTTTGGCAGCGGGTCATTATCAATTAGCTGACCCACTGAATGCTTTCTACCCAGAGAGTGCGCCTTTGATGATGGCGCAGTATTTCCGCTCTTCGATTTTGCTGCCCGTGATTCCAGACATGGAAGCTGCAAATGGTGGGGCGATGTTAGAGCAAGCCGCTGCGCCTATGGCCGCAGTAATGGCTTCTGCTGCGACAGGCAATGGCGGAGAAAATAAAGGTGTCATGCGTATGATGAGATATGCTGCTGCAGATGCTGAAAAGTCTACAGGTAGTGCTGGCTCTGCAGCTTCAGCGATGGTCGCACGCACCAACTTTAATCCATTGGCTGCCTTCGTCCCGAATCTTGTCACCGATGCTCAGGGTCAAGTGAGCACAACGATTAAACTGCCGGATAATTTAACTCGCTATCGAATTATGGCAGTCGCTGCTAAAGATGCGACCCATTACGGTAAAGGTGAATCACATCTAACCGCTCGCAAAGAATTGATGGTGCGCCCAAGTGCGCCGCGCTTCCTGAACTTTGGCGATAGCTTTGAATTGCCCGTGGTGGTGCAGAATCAATCAGATCAGCCTTTAACCGTACAAGTCGCTTTGGATGCCAACAATTTAGAGCTAACGGCGGCTAAAGGCTATACGGTGGAAGTTCCGGCGAATGATCGGGTCGAGGTGCGTTTCCCTGCCAAAACCATCAATGTGGGGCAGGTGGATTATCAAATTGCCGCCGCGACTAGCACACTGAATGATGCTGCGATAGGTTCTTTGCCAGTGTGGACACCTGCGACTAGCGAAGCATTTGCCACTCATGGCGTGGTCGATCAAGGTGCAATCAGTCAGGTGGTTGAAACACCGAAACAAGTATTGCCACAGTTTGGCGAGTTGAAAATCACCACTAGCTCAACCGCTTTACAGTCTTTGAGTGATGCCTTTATTTATCTGCAAAATTATCCTTATAGTTGCAGCGAGCAAATTGCTTCACGCATGTTAAGTACCGCTGCCTTGAAAGATGTCTTGCAAGCCTTTAAAACGAAAGACCTACCTAGTCCTGAAGCGATTGAGCAAAGCATGCGGCGCGATTTGGAAAGCTTAGCCAAACGTCAAACCGGCGAAGGTGGCTTTAGCTTGTGGGGCAGCGGTTCGCAAGATTGGCCGTATGCGAATGTGCATGTGACGCATGCGTTGATTCGTGCTAAGGAAAAAGGCTATAAGGTCGATGCTTATATGCTCGAACAAAGTCTTAATTATTTAAAAACTATCGAGCAGCATTTCACTAAAGACTATTCGCCGGAAGTGCGTCGCTATATTCAGGCTTATAGCTTGTATGTACGGCAGTTGGTGGGCGATGAAGATCCTGCTAAGGCGCAGGCTTTAATCAAACAAGTAGGTGGCCTTACTAAATTATCAACGGAAGCCTTGGGTTGGTTGTTGAATGTGTTAGCTAGCCATCCTGCTAGCGCTAAAGCCCGTGAAGAGCTGCTGCGTGAGTTAATGAATCGCACTCAAGAAACAGCCGCAGGCGCAACTCTGCGCAGTGATCTGGGGGCAGGCGATTATTGGGTGATGCATTCTGAGCGTACCGCTAATGGGATTGTTCTGGAGGCCCTAATCAAGGCGCAACCTAAGTCTGATTTGATTCCAAAGTTGGTGAAGGGTATCCAAACTGAGCGTACTCATGGGCATTGGGGAACTACTCAGGCGAATGCGTTTATTCTGTTAGGCTTGGATAAATACTTCCAGCAATACGAAGCACAAACCCCCGATTTTGTCGCTAAAGCTTGGTTAGGCAATGATTTCGCAGGTGAGCACAGTTTTAAAGGGCGCTCGATGGATAGTGTTGAAACCGATATTCCGATGGCTTGGTTATTAAAAGGCGAACAGCGCCGTGATTTGGTCTTGGATAAGCAAGGCGCCGGGCGTTTGTACTATCGGATTGGCCTGCAGTATGCACCAGAAAGTTTGGATTTAGCAGCGATGGAGCAAGGCTTTAGCGTGACGCGCTCTTATCGCGGTTTGGATAATGCAGACGATGTAAAGCAGAGCGCAGATGGCAGCTGGCAAGTGAAAGCGGGTGCGCGCGTTGAAGTGAATTTAACGATGCTCGCGCCTGCCGAACGTCATCATGTGGCGTTGATGGATGCGCTGCCTGCGGGTTTTGAGGCGTTGAACCCCGCACTAGCGGTCAGTGCCCAAGACCCCGGTAATAATGAGCCTGAGCCGCTGATGTTTTCGTGGGTGCGCACTTGGTATGAGCACCAAAACCTACGCGATGAACGTGCAGAAGCTTTCAGCTCATTCTTGCCGGGTGGCGTTTATAACTATAGCTATGTAGCCAGAGCCACCACACCGGGGACTTTCATCGTACCGCCTGCCAAAGCCGAGGAGATGTATCATCCTGAAACCTTTGGGCGTAGTGCTTCGGCTAAGGTGGTGGTTGAGTAAGTTATTCGGCCTTACGTAGCGCATAAAAGGCTTGGGCGAAAGCGCTTGCGATACTTTCGCCTAAGACATTTACCTAGACTTAGCTATGCTAATAGCTAAGCTAGAGCGTTGAATTTATTTGGGATAAATAATGAGCACTGCACTACTTTTAACATCTCAATTTATAAGCGAAGCAGATTATTTAACAGGTGAGCAGCAAGCTACTGAGCGCCATGAGTATGTGAAAGGGCGAGTGTATTTAATGGCAGGGGCGAGCAAGCAGCATAATCGAGTTGCTGGGAATATTTATCGGGCATTGATGGCTAATCTTTCCCCTTGCACCGCTTATATCAGTGATATGAAAGTGCGCTCAGAAAAGTATCAGTGTTATTACTACCCTGATGTAGTGGTCGGCTGTGAAGCGGATGAAGCCAGTGACTATATTCTTGAAAAGCCTTGTCTTATTGTTGAAGTCAGTTCTGATTCCACCTTGCGCAAAGATTATTTAGAAAAATCCTTGGCTTATCAGGCGATTCCTTCTGTGCTGGTTTATTTGATTGTGGCTCAGGACAAGGTGCAGGTTGATATGCTCACTCGGGCTAGTGATGGCTCTTGGGAGTTGCAGCAGTTTAATGAGTTAGAGGCGGAGTTGAGTTTGCCTTGTCCAGCAATGGTGCTGAGTGTGGCTGTGATTTATGAACGCTTGGAGGTTGCCTGAATCTGCAGTTTGTTTAGTTCGCTATCCCGCAATGAAACTCCATTTCTTTGACCAACTGAGCTGCTTCCGTTAGCCTTAATGCGAGAGTTCACTCCTCCAAATTCCGCACAAACATATGCCTCCCCGCATCTTCTTTCATCCGATACAACACCGCAGGCCGCCCATTCCCATCCGAACGCTTTTCTCCGGTAGCGATCAATAACTCTGCTTCTTCAATGCGCCGCCGAAATGATTTCTTTTGCAGGGCTTTGCCCAATAACACTTCGTGCAAATGCTGCAATTCTGGCAGGGTGAATTTTTCGGGTAGAGCATAAGCTGGAACTATCGAATACAGTGCTTTTTGGCGTAAGCGCTCACGGGCAGTTTGGATAATCTCGCGGTGATCGAAGGCTAACGGCATCTCATTTAAAGCTTCAAATTCCCACCATTTGGCATCGCGGACGGTTTCAATATGCGCGGCGCATTCTTGATAAGCCATCAGTGCGGTATAAGCCACGGTGACTGACCAGCCGCGTTTGTCGCGTGTAGCTGAGCCGAAAGTGTAGAGCTGTTCCAAATAGGGCGGGTTAATGCCAGTCTTTTCTTGCAGTTTGCGCCGCGCGGTATCTTCCAAGCTTTGATCACTAACCATATCGACAAAGCCACCCGGCAAGCCCCACAAGCCGCGTTCCGGGTGATTTGAGCGCTCCACCAATAAGACTTTCAAGCTTGCTTCGTGATAAGTGAAAAGCACAGGGTCAACCGTCATTAAAGGGGCTACAAAATCACGGGCATTATACTGGGCTAAAAAGCTAGCTTCGTCATCGAATTGGGTCATGGTGATGCACAAAATTGAGAGTGATTTTAGCACCTTAATGCAGTTGGTCGGCGGTTTCAATCTTTGTATTGTCTTTAAGACACTTAATGATTGACAGAATAGAGGCTATAAGACACTATGTATAAAATATAAAGTGACGATAAGACATAAACAAGGGGATAACTCATGTTTGGCGTTAATAGGGAGAATAAACATGGATTTAACTGAGTGGCTAACAGGTTTTGCGGGTGCAGCGCCGATTGAGTGGCTGGGGACGATTGCGGGGTTTATTTGTGTCGCCTTGTATATTCGCCGCAGTATTTGGGCGTGGCCAGTGGGTTTGTTTCAAGTCATTTTGTATGTGTATATTTTCTGGCAGGCCAAGCTGTATTCCGATATGGGCTTGAATGTTATTTATATTTTTCTGCAAATTTATGGTTGGTGGGCTTGGTTGCAATATCAAGACCAGCAAGCAGAATTGGTGGTCGAACTAGGCGTCGGTTGGCAGTACGGCTTATGGATTTTGACCGCCTTAGTTGGGGCTTTTGTAATGGGTTGGTTATTGACGCATACCGATGCCAGCTTGCCTTATGCAGATTCATTGGTAGCCAGCACTAGCTTAGTCGCGCAATGGTTACTGACACGCAGAAAGCTGTTTAACTGGTCGTTTTGGATTGCAGTCGATGCGGTAGCGATTTGGGTCTATTACCAAAAGGGTTTGTATCCCACCACCGTCTTGTACACCTGCTTCTTTGTGATGGCTAGCATCGGCCAATATAGCTGGTGGAAGCGCTATCACGCGCAAACTCCAGTAAAAGCCGAGCCTAGCTATGCATAAAATCGGCCTGAGTCTAGGTAAATTTGCTCCCCTGCATCGTGGGCATCAACTCATGATTGAAACTGCTCTGGCACAGGTCGATCACTTAATTGTGATGATTTATACTTGCGACGAACTGCCTTTGGTAAGTTTGGCGGAGCGTGTGCAGTGGTTGCAAACTCTTTATCCTAGTGTTGAGGTTTTGCCAGCACCCGATGGCCCGAAGGAAACAGGTTACACACCAGCCATTATGCGTGCGCAAGAAGAATACATCCTCAAAATTCTGGCAGGGCGCAAAGTCACGCATTTCTTTAGCAGTGAGCCTTATGGTGAGCATGTGAGTGAAGCCTTGGGCACGGTCGATGTGCGGGTGGATATGCCTAGGAAAATCGTGCCGATTAGCGCCACACGGATTCGCCAAGATTGGAATTTAGCGCAGCAGTTTCTAAATCCTGTGGTGTATCGCAGTTTAGTCCAAAAAATTGTGCTACTCGGTGCACCGTCGGCGGGCAAAACAACCTTGGCAACTGCATTGGCGCAAGCCTTAAAGACTGCATGGGCAGCTGAATATGGACGCACCTATTGGGAGCAGCACCAAACTAACCGCCGCTTAGAGCCAGCAGAATTAGTACTGATTGCGCAAACACATATCGAACTGGAGGATGCAGCAGCTTTAACAGCGCAGCGCTATTTAATCTGCGATACCAATGCGTTCACCACTTGGCATTTTGCGCATTATTATCACGGCTCGGCTTTGCCTGAATTGACTCAGCTTGCTGAGCAATGCTGGGCGCGTTATGCGCAAGTTTGGGTTTGTGATATTGATTTCCCGTATGCAGATACTTGGGAGCGCTCAGGTGAAACCAATCAGCAGGAGTTTCAGGCGTTTATTTTGCAGCATTTGCAGGAGCAGCAGATTCCTTATCGGCTGGTGTCGGGTTCGGTGGCGGAGCGCGTGCAGACGGTGCTTAGTCAACTTCCAGCAGATCGTTTGCTGACTGCTAATACGGGTGCATTCCAAAACGGTTTATCAGGCGGCCTGAAGTAGGGGCGCTAGAGCGTGTTGCCATCGCCCACTGCCCTGAGCCACTCTCTGGTAGAGGATAGCAGGGGTAGCTCAGCGGAAACGGCTTCACCGCAGTTCATCCAAAATCACCGACTGCGTGTCTGACATGGAATCAGCGATAAAATCTAGAAATAGCTCCATATCCCCTCTATCTGCTGCTTTGTAGGTAAATCCGTCGTTTGGTGTTGCGCACAATCACGGGGGTGTAGCCTTGTATCAAGCAGGATCAGGTTCATCAATATCCGTGTCCCACGCCCGTTGTCGTCGAAGGGGTGAATTCGTACCATGTTGTAATAAGCAATCCCCGCTACCATGACCGCGTGAAGCTGGTTCAGATTTGCATTCACCCAGTTGCATAGTTGCTGCATTTCCAGCGGGACTTGTAACGGTTCAATGTAATGGTGGATTGAACCATCCTGTTGCAACACATGATTCGGCTGCGATTTGTATTGCCCTGGTGTGGCGGGCTTTTGTACCCGCTGCCCTTGTGCATTCAGTGCAGGGGTAGATTGCACGCCAGCCAGCAAGAGGGCGTTGATTTCCTTGATCAGTCCTTCGCTGATGGCGCGTTTTTGTGCTACCACATCAAACAGCAGGTCGATGGCTTCAGCGTGGTTGCGGGCATCGAGAAAATCCTTGAATGGTTTGCCCTCTACCGTCAGCCCTTCCTGCAAAAAGAAAATGGTTTCGCTTGGCGTCAGGGTGCTGCCTTCGATGGCGTTGCTGTCATACGTCCATTCGGCGCGGAGCTTTTGCTGGATGGGTTGCCAGTTTGCTGGTTAACTGGGTTGGGGTTTGGAACTGGTAGGACGGGTTTTGCATACGTTGCACTTTTGAAATGGGATACCTGATTGTAGTTCGCCGTTCGTTACCAAAGAAGCCGTAAAGCCCCTTCCTTGAGGTAGGGGATATAAGGCTATCGGCGGAACGCCGATTAAAGTAGTCTATCCTGTTGCTCAACATATTGTTTAAGGACTGATAGAGGCGCGCCGCCG
>JBATOI010000018.1:0-10256 GCA_049290875.1 Thiolinea sp. | reverse complement strand
TTGAAGGGGTTTGACGTGCAGACTCGGTAGCAACGCTATCCGGCAAAGTATCATTCCAAACTGTTTCATCCGCTTGCAAGGATGAATAAGAGGCGAGCAGCGCTAAACTAATAGCACCCGCTAAAACGGTAGGCGAAAAGCGATTAACGAGACGAGACGAGACGAGACGAGACGAGACGAGACGAGACGAGACGAGACGAGCAATAAGTTTCCATCAATAAATATCCTTTTTAAAACAACACAATTGCTCTCTACACATATAAGTTATTTGATCCATTTGCATAAGCACTATTTAATTACAATAGATCATTCTTATTCAAAAAATACCTATTTAAATCTATCAGTAATTTAACAAATTCTCTAATGCCAAATATTTACAAAACAGTAGCAATATAATTTTTAACTTAAAATTCATACTGATACTGACCGTATTGAAAATACCATATTGACATCTTTTATTAAAAATGGTAATTGAATAATTTTTTAGCAGAAAAGACTTTTGCAAGCTGTTGTTTTAAATTGATTTACTCAAAAAAAGCCAATTCCGCACTTTGCCAAAATGCCTGAAGTAGCGGATCAGCCAAGCGCTCTTGACGTGCACACAAGCCAATCATAAACGGCTGCAAATCAGCCAGCCACGGCAAGATGCGAATCGTATCTTGGCGCGGGCTATGTTTGATCACTAGCTCAGGCACAACGGCTACTCCAAAACCTAAACTCACCATCGCCACCACAGCTTCATGACCAGCGACTTGCGCATAAATCGGCGGCTGTAGATTCAATTGCTTTAAGCGTTGCAAAAAGCGCTCGCGGGCTAAACCGTGTTCAGCCAGAATCACGGGAATCTGTGCCCAATCTAAAATTTCAGTTTCTTCTAGCGCAGCATCCAAACGCTGGCTCAAGACACAGCTCATGGTGGGGCCAATTAAATACAGCGGTGATTGCTGCAAAGCTAAAAATTGTAATTGGCTAGGTAAAGCATCAGGCTGGGCTGCAATCGCGCAGTCTTCGCTATTATTGAGGACACGTTCAATGCCATCGGCTTGATCGCCCGTGCGTAATTTTAACTCCACCCCCGGATAGCTAGTCCGCAAAACTGGCAGGATTTGGCTCAGCAAACTAAAGCTCGCCGTTACTGAGCCATACACACTCAATTCGCCGCTAATCGTTTGTGGATCATCACTCAAATCCCGCCGCAATTGCTGCCAAGCATTGATCGTTTGATAGGCATATTCGAGGAAATGCCGCCCTGCTGGGGTTAAGCGCACTTGACGATTATCGCGCTCGACCAGCTTTTTGCCAACTTCAGTCTCTAAGCGTTGTAATTGCCGACTAATCGCTGAAGGGCTTAAATGGCTGGCACTGGCTGCTTTGCCAAAATGCTGAGCATTGGCCAGTTGAATAAACATTTGGCAATCGCGGATGTCCATAAACCCTCTTTCATTGCGTTAGACGCAAGATCACATCGCTAATTGATCATTTTACGCAATACTGAAAATGGCTTACAGTAGCAGGCCTAAAATTTTCCTTCTTAAAGCTTGTTTGGAGTCCATCATGGGTCAAAATTATTTCAATACCTTGCCATTGCGCGTTCAACTCGAAGAACTCGGCAAATGCCGTTTTATGGATCAATCTGAATTTGCTGAAGGTGTTGAGTACATCCGCAATAAGAAGATCGTTATTATTGGTTGCGGCGCGCAAGGCTTGAACCAAGGTCTGAACATGCGTGATAGTGGCTTAAATGTAAGCTATGCACTGCGCGCTGAAGCGATTGCAGAAAAGCGTAAATCGTGGAAAAACGCCACTGAAAACGGTTTCAAAGTCGGCACTTATGAAGAACTGATTCCGACTGCTGATATCGTGATGAATCTGACTCCAGACAAGCAGCATACCTCTGTGATCAATGCGATTATGCCGCTGATGCAGCAAGGCGCTTGTTTAGACTATGCCCACGGCTTCAACTTAGTTGAAGAGGGCATGCAAATTCGCAAAGACTTGACCGTTGTCTTGATGTGCCCGAAATGCCCCGGCTCTGAAGTGCGTGCTGAATATGTACGTGGTTTCGGTGTACCAACCTTGATCGCAGTCCATCGCGAGAATGATCCAAATGGCGACGGCTTAAAAATCGCCAAAGCCTTAGCTTCTGCGACGGGTGGTGATCGTGCGGGCGTCTTGGAATCCTCCCCGATCGCCGAAGTTAAATCTGACCTGATGGGCGAGCAAACTATTCTCTGCGGCATGTTGCAAACGGGTGCTCTGCTCTGCTTCGACAAAATGGTTGAAGAGGATATTGACCCAGCATGGGCAGCTAAATTCGTGCAATACGGCTGGGAAACCGTTACTGAAGCTCTCAAGCACGGCGGCATCACTAATATGATGGATCGCTTGAGCAATCCAGCGAAAATCCGCGCCTTTGAATTGTCCGAAGAATTGAAAGACATCATGCGTCCTCTCTTCCAAAAGCATCAAGACGACATCATGTCTGGCAAATTCTCCAGCACGATGATGGCGGATTGGGCAAATGACGACCAAGACTTACACCGTTGGCGCGCAGCTACTGCGGAAACTCCATTTGAAAAGCAAGCGATTACTGACCAAGCGATCAGCGAACAAGAATACTTTGATAAAGGTATTCTGATGGTAGCAATGGTGCGCGCGGGCGTTGAACTTGCGTATGAAACGATGGTGGAAGCAGGTATTGTTGAAGAATCGGCTTATTATGAGTCTCTGCACGAAACTCCATTAATTGCTAATACTATTGCCCGTAAAAAGCTGTATGAAATGAACGTCGTTATTTCGGATACCGCTGAATACGGCTGCTATTTATTCGACCAAGCCGCACGTCCTCTACTGCTTGAAAAATTCATGCCGAAGATTAAATCAGATGTGATTGGTCGTGGTTTGAACCTGAAAGACAATGGCGTGGATAATCGTCAGTTAGTCTATATTAACTCTGAATTGCGTAATCACTCAGTGGAAATTATCGGTGAAGAATTGCGTTCGTATATGACTGATATGAAGAAGATTGTTTAAGTTGATTTAGTTTGATTGCAGAAGCTCTTGTAAACACTCAAGGGCTTTTTGTTTTGGTCTTCTATAAATATTTTTTAGCTAACTTTCAACTAGCCTTAGCCTAAAACTATCATCATACTTTTTGGCAATCGAACTTCATCCTTGCAAGTTATCATTGGCAATGATAATTTACAAGGATGATTAAACGAACCCTTATGCCGCATCTACTCGAAGCACTACAACATCAACCCGCTGTAGTGCTGCTGGGTGCTCGCCAAGTAGGGAAAACCACTTTAGCTCACCAGCTCCTTGCTACTCATCAAGCGATCTACATTGATTTAGAAGATTATGTGCAACGTGACGGCGTGATGCAAAACCCTAAACTCTTCTGTGAGCAACATAAACACGAGCTAGTCATCCTTGACGAAATCCAAAACACCCCCGCCTTATTTCCAGTACTACGTGGCGTGATTGATCAACGTCGCCGCGAAGGGCGCGATTCAGGGCAATTTTTATTATTAGGCTCTGCTTCGATTGAGCTGATGAAACAAGCAGGCGAAAGCCTTGCAGGACGGGTAGCTTATCTTGATCTCACCCCATTAAATGTGCTTGAAATAGGCAAATCCCAGACTGAAACACTCTGGACTCGGGGCGGTTTTCCACAAAGCTATCTGGCACATTCCGATGAAGATAGTTTTCGTAAACGCAAATATTTGATTCGTAGTTATTTAGAAAGGGATATTCCCTTCTTTGACCGCTCAGTTCCTCAAGAAACTATGCAGCGCTTATGGCTGATGCTGGCACATTTGCAAGGCCAGCCCTTTAATGCTAGTCATATTGCTAACAACTTAGGTTTAGATTATCGAAAAGTCATTGCTTATACTGATTTACTCGTTGATTTAATGCTGGTGCGGCGTTTGCAGCCTTTTCATATCAATATTGGTAAACGCTTAGTTAAAACACCGTTATTATATATTCGAGATAGCGGCTTATTACATACATTACTGACACTTCCTACTTGGGATACTTTGATTACGCACCCTATTGCGGGTGCAAGCTGGGAAGGCTTTGTGATCGAAAACTTATTGGCTATTTTACCGGATGAGGTTATACCCTATTTTTACCGTACCAGCAGTGGAGCGGAAATGGATTTAGTGTTGCTTTATCCCGATCAAAGTAAACTAGCAATAGAAATCAAACGTAATCCACGCCCTAAACTCAGCAAAGGCTTTTACAGCTCCCAAGCTGATTTACAAGCACGCCATAATTATGTAGTGACACCGGAAGAAATTACTTTTCCTATCAATGAACAAACGACACAAATAGGTTTGTATACTTTGATGGAGAAATTGAAAGCAGCGAACTAAATGACTAGTGAGGATATTCACAGTTCACCGTAAAAACCCATGCTCCGCCAAAAATGCCTCAGTAATTCCACTTGAAGAGACTTCAGCCGCTTTATCCCCCAACAACAAACGCTCTAAATACCGCGCTATTACATCGACTTCTAAATTCACTTTAGAACCCGCACGATAGCCGGACATAATCGTTTCTTGTAAAGTATGCGGGACGATATTTAATTCAAAAAAAGCACCTTCGACTTTATTCACCGTGAGGCTAGTGCCATCCACACAGATCGAGCCTTTTGCTGCAATATATTTAGCTAGACCATCCGGTGCTTTTAAACGAAAACGTACTGAGCGTGCATCGTCATGGCGACTGATCACTTCGCCTAAGCCGTCCACATGGCCACTGACTAAATGCCCACCTAAGCGCGTACTGAGTGTTAAGGCTTTTTCTAAATTCACGCTGGAGCCAAGATTTAACTGACCGATGCTAGTGAGGGATAAAGTCTCACGCGAGACATCAGCGCTGAAACTGGAGCCATCTAACACCACTGCCGTTAAACAAACTCCATTCACTGCGATACTATCGCCCAATTGCACATCGCTCATCTCAAGCTTGCCGGTAGCAATCGTTAAACGCAGATCGCCACCAATCGGCTGCATGGCGCGAATCGTACCCAGTGCTTGAATAATCCCCGTAAACATCGCCCTACTCCTTATAAAAATCAGCTAAGATTCGCCAATCTTGCCCAACTGCACGTATATCACGAATCTGTAATGGATAACGTTCAGCCATCTTAGCCAGTGGCAAACTAAACAAAGGCCGTGCCGCTGAACCCATTAAATGGGGAGCCATATACAGCACTAACTCATCTGCTAAGCCCTGCTCAATCAAGCTGCCACTTAAAGTCGCGCCTGCTTCCACATGGACTTCATTAATCCCATCCAGTACTAAAGCAGCTAGCACTTCAGTTAAATCTAAGCGAGTGCCTGAAAATTGCCGAATACTCACACCTAAATTCTGTAAAGCAGCGATTTTTGCCGTATTAGTGCTACAGGTATAAATCAGTACCTTACCAGCGCTCTTTAATAAAGGTGCAGCCAGTGGAAAACGTAAGTTTGAATCTAATACCACCCGTACAGGCTGGCGTACTTCGCCTTCAATACCTAAATCAGTAGCGCTTAGACGCACATTAAGTTGAGGCTGATCCACGAGCACGGTATCAATGCCGGTTAAAATTGCGCCTGCTTGCGCTCGCCAGAACTGCACATCACGCCGTGCGGCTTCACCCGTAATCCACACACTTTCACCGGAAGCCATCGCTGTGCGACCATCTAAACTCATCGCCATTTTAATCCGTACCCACGGACGCTTGCGCTCCATCACACTCACAAACCCCGGATTCAAAGCGCGTGCTTCTGTTGCTAATAAACCGGAAGCGGTTTCAATACCGGCTGCGGCTAGCCGCGCTAAGCCTTGGCCTGCCACTAAAGGATTGGGGTCAACCATTGCGGCAATGACTTTGGCTACACCCGCTTGCACTAAAGCCTCAGCGCAAGGGGGGGTGCGTCCGTAATGCGAACAGGGTTCTAAGCTGACATAAGCGGTTGCACCTTGAGCACGCTCTTGAGCAGCTCGCAAGGCGAAGACTTCTGCATGGGCTTGGCCAGCGCGCTCATGCCAGCCTTCGCCCACTATCTGACCATCGCGCACCAGCACGCAGCCAACACGGGGATTAGGATGAGTGGTGTAGAGGCCGCGCCGTGCTAATTGCAAAGCACGCGCCATATAGGCGTGATCATCAGCAGAAAAATCAGGCATTTATAGAGTTAAACTAACAAATCAGTTGAGGATTTTTTATCATCAGGAAACTCGCTTTCCATCCGATCAATCATCTTGCGGAATTCAGCCATACTGCCGAAACGTTGGTAGACGGAAGCAAAGCGGATATAAGCCACTTCATCCAAATGACGCAGCTCAGCGAGAACTAACTCGCCAATTAGAGCGGAAGCGACTTCGCGCTCCCCACTCATCAGCACCTTTTTGCGGATACGGCTAATCGCGGCCTCAGCTTGATCAATCGTGACGGGGCGCTTTTCCAAAGCCCGCATAATGCCAGCCCGCAGCTTTTCATCATGAAAAGGCTCACGAGCCGCATTCGATTTAATCACGCGCGGCATGGTTAATTCAGCGAGTTCATAAGTGGTGAAGCGCTCCTCACAAGCTGAGCACTTGCGCCGCCGCCGAACTTGCTCGCCTTCGCTAGCCAGTCGCGAATCAATCACACGTGTGTCTTCCGCACCGCAAAATGGGCAACGCATCTTAAGCTGCGTAAACCGGGAAGCGTTTGCAAATTTCCAACACTTGGCCTTTCACGCGCTCAATCGTGGCCGCATCGTTGATATTATCTAAGACATCGGCAATCCAATTAGCGAGTTGCTCGACTTCAGGCTCTTTAAAACCGCGCGTGGTAATCGCTGGCGTACCCACACGAATCCCGCTGGTTACAAATGGAGACTGCGGATCATTCGGCACTGAGTTTTTATTCACAGTGATATTTGCCGCACCTAAAGCGGCATCGGCTGCTTTACCCGTCAGACCTTTAGCAATCAAATCAACTAACATTAAGTGATTATCGGTACCGCCAGACACGATGTTATAGCCACGACTGATTAAAGTTGCGGCCATCACTTTAGCATTCTTCACCACTTGCTGTTGATAGCTAGTGAATTCAGGTTCTAAAGCTTCTTTGAAAGCGACTGCTTTGCCTGCAATCACATGCATCAAAGGGCCGCCCTGAATACCAGGGAAAACTAAAGAATTGAATTTCTTTTCTAAATCAGGATTAGCTTTAGCTAAGATAATGCC
This sequence comes from Thiolinea sp., assembly GCA_049290875.1. Classification (GTDB taxonomy): domain Bacteria; phylum Pseudomonadota; class Gammaproteobacteria; order Thiotrichales; family Thiotrichaceae; genus Thiolinea. The sequence goes on along the minus strand of JBATOI010000018.1, from coordinate 3,029 downwards.
GCCCCGTGGGCCACGTAAGGTCTTGTGCGTGGTCGAAGTGGTCACATCCGCGATTTGTACGGGGCTTGGATACACGCCTGCCGCAACTAAACCCGCCACATGCGCCATATCCACCATCAAATAAGCACCGACTTTATCGGCAATTTCACGGAATTTTTGCCAGTCAATCACCCGCGAATAAGCAGAAAAACCTGCTACGATCATTTTCGGCTTATGCTCAATGGCTAAGCGCTCGACTTCAGCATAATCAATATAGCCTTCAGCCGTGATGCCGTATTGAACTGCATTGTAGATGCGCCCAGAGAAGTTGACTTTCGCACCATGCGTCAAATGACCACCATGCGCCAAACTCATACCCAACACAGTTTCGCCCGGATTTAATAAAGCCATATACACCGCAGCATTGGCTTGTGAACCTGAGTGTGGCTGCACATTTGCGTAATCAGCACCAAATAATTGCTTCACACGATCAATCGCCAATTGCTCAGCCACATCCACATACTCACAACCACCGTAGTAGCGCTTTTCTGGATAGCCTTCAGCGTATTTATTGGTTAGAACCGAACCTTGCGCCTCTAAAACACGCGGACTCGCATAATTTTCGGAAGCAATTAGTTCGATATGCTCTTCTTGGCGCGTGGCTTCAGCAGCCATTGCTTGCGCTAGTTCTGGGTCGTAGCTGGCAATATTCATAGATTTTGAAAACATGCTGCTAAATTCTCCTGCACGTTATTGAGTGGTGATAGCTGCGTATCATAGCAATAATTAACCGCCTGACCTATGCTGTTCAGTACAGAATTCTTAAATCCTCTTGCCAGAAAAGCAGGTTTTTTATCCTAAACCTGCTCAGTAAGATGATTAGCCAGTCGAAGCAGGAGCAGGTGAGCCATAAATCTTGCCAAAAACGACAGAGGGCTTACCATTAAAATCATAACATTGCAACGTTGTACCAAGCTGCTGCACACTGCCAGCACGTCTTAACACCCTCAAATATCGTCCTTCCCAACTACCTATATCAATAGTTGGTTTACCGGGCTCTGGGCGCATAACCTCGCAAGGATGCTCTCCCCGGCTAATCTGACTGACTTTAAAGCCGCGATTACCAACTTGGGCAAAGTTGGCTACATAATTATTACAACCTGCCGTACCCACCATCTTAGTTTGCTCAACTAACATGGTCATTCTTAACTCTTTGGGCACTTGATTATTATAAATCGACATTACAAACCAACGTGATCCTAACAAGGAAGGTCCACCACTATTTAAGGGGCAAGCACCGATTGGTAAGACAGTAGGTACTGCTGTCTCAGCAGCAAATAGCTGATCGGCTAAAATAACCAAGGGTAAAATTAAAAAAGTTCTGCGCGTTAATTGTGCAGAGCTCACACGAACGACCTCGCCAGTCATAGTTCCCTCTCCTAGATTCTGTTATGCACTATTGCTGCTAACAAATTTATGAGTTTTGGCAGCACTTTTAAGTATAGGTAAGGAAACAACAATGCACCGAAAATTTGAGCGAATTATCAACAAATTTTGGCATTTAAACCACATGCTGTTAGATCAATAGAACAGGCATCAGCAGGCAAGCTAGTACCTAATCTTTGTCCCAACCGTAACCAATCGAAAAATGGCCCTGGATCAGTTTTGCGCTCAGGGGCAATATGCTGATGCCCTGTAATATGAGTTGTAGATAGGCCGGGGTAATGCAGGCATAAACCCACTATAACCTGCTCTAATTGCAAGTACTGCTCGTCGGTAAACGGCGTAAAATCGGTGCCTTCTAATTCAATTCCAATTGAAAAGTCATTACAACGACTACGCCCTTGGTAGTGAGAAATACCTGCATGAAAAGCTCGCAAGTGGAACGGCACATATTGCACAAGCTCACCATTACGCCGAATTAATAAATGACTCGCGACTTTTAGGTGGCAAACTTCTGCAAAAAAAGGATGCTCATTACTATCTAAAGTATTTGTAAATAATTGATCAATATACTTCCCACCAAACTCACCGGGCGGCAAGGTAATGTTGTGAATGACGATGAGTTCAGGAATGCAGCCAACGGGCCGTTCGTCATGGTTGGGAGATGGGCAGTATCGAGCCTCTGCTAATAAACCCGTTTTAGTGTCGATTACCATTATTACAATTTTCTCTCTAGACAAAAATTATCCAAAGACTATTATCCAATCTAGATTAAATAAATTAAACCCATTCATAATTATTTAACATACAAACATAAGATTTTTTTATAAAAGTCATAGTCAAAATTATTCCCTGTAGATATAAAGACTAACCGCATTCATTAATTTATTGTTCATAAAGTAAGACTTATAATTCCCCCAATAGAAATACAAGCCCAAGGGCAAGGGTGCTTGTACAAGTTTTTCAAACAGGGGAAATTTAAATGCACGTAAAGAGCAACATACGTTGGTGTGCAACTCTTTTGGCTTTGACTACCTCGCTGGTAGTTGTAACAGTGCATGCTGAAACGCATGTACCTTACAAAATCCAGATGAGTCGAAGTCAGCCAGATCAACCACTACGCAAATCTACTATCATGGGTCGTGTCAAAGATCTCTATGCTGGACGGATTCTTTCAATCGAAGCCCAACAAGATCGTGGCGCCGATTGCCATGTCGTTAAGCTGATGGGAGATGACGGTGAGTTCCGTATTATCCATGTAGCATGCAACGATTGATTCATCTCTACTTTAAATCGTAACAAATTCGCAAGCCTAGCTCTTAAAGCTGGGCTTTTTCTTATCTGAATCGTGTCTTGATAGTTTTTTATTCTATAGCTTCAGTGTATGATGACTGAATCAAAAGCGGAAAAGGGCTCCGCTTGTCCAGATAGACTACACTCAAACCATTAACATAACATACTAATTAGTCGAAAAAATCTATGAGCCTTCTCCAACATAAAATGAGCCTGAAGCGTGTGCGAGATTCCAGCATAAAATGAGCCTGACGGCGTGGCGTAACCTGTTCATGATCCCTAGGATGAAAACGATCATGAACCTCGAAACACTC
>JBATOI010000017.1:0-2462 GCA_049290875.1 Thiolinea sp. | reverse complement strand
CTACGCTCCCTAGTGAGTAACACGCCTTACCAATACTGACCCACAAGTCATAATCCTCATTAGGGATATACAACAAAGCATCCTGTACCTCGCTCAGTTGATCATTGGCGGCTATAGGTTGGGCGCGTGGTGGCGCGTGTGAACGTTCTTTAGGGGTGAGTAACTCAATCCATGCGTCCGGCAGCGCTGCTACGGCTACGCGGTTGATAACCTTATAATCACCTGTATAGGTGCGCCCGCTTGAATCTGCGCTGACTTCTGTGTGGCTAGGCGCTGAAACCACATAGCCCCCATCCGCGCGAATATCTAGCCCTTCGCCGTGCTCTTTAAATAGATTAGCCTTGCTTTGAATCTTTAAATCAGAGGGATAACTAAAGAACCAGTGCTCACCGCCTGAGGGTGTGCTGACTTTGTACGTATCCGGTAATGCGCCATGAATGGCTTCAAGGCTTTGAATAACCTGTAAACCATACTTACCACCTTTGCGGTCAATATCCAACACCGCTAAGCCATTGCCTGTAGCAATGCCTAGATTATGCACGCCGCCCTTAAACCATTGGCTGATTTGCGCTTGATCTCTGGTTGCGTCCTTAAAGCCGTTGCTGGTAGCAGGTGTCTTTAGGTTGTGTTTTAAAGGGAATACAGGCCAGCCAAGAGCCGCGCAAGTTTGCGCCGCTAGCATAATCGGGTGTGTCTCGAGTGCGTGCATCATAGTGCCGCTCCCTTGCTGACTTCGCCGTCAATAATCTTAATTTGTGACTTGGGGAAAATGACCTTGTCCGTGTATCCAGTGCACGACCCTTTGATCTCTTGGGTACTAGGTTTATGGTTTGTGTTCATATACTATGATCTCTTGATTTGAGTTTTTTAAAGCCCGTTTAGATTGCATCCCTAGCGGGCTTTTTCATTTAGGCTGCTTGCGCTTTAGTGGGCAGGTTTGCCAGCCATTCATCTATTTCTGATTCCATCCAATACACGCGCCCCCCATGAACGCGCCGAAGTGGAAACTTACCCTCACGCTCCAGATTCCAAAGCGTGCTACGCGCTAGCTTTATCTTTTCTGCTTTCAGTTCTGCATAAGTGAGTAATCGGGTTTTGTTTGCCATGTTTTTACCTTGTCGGATTTATTGAACAGGCTTTAGCTTGCATGTTTCTTTCAGACTGAAACAGGTGTAAGGGTTACCCCCCTTTAGGATCAAACCCCTCTACCCCTTTAGGTTTGCCCCCTGCTTTGTCCCAGTTCGCTACAGTAGCAATCCGATCCAAAGCCGATTTTGTTAGCGTTGGGTAATAAACTTTTAGCCAATGGGTTATTTTGGCTTTTGAGTTGACCCCTTCACCTTGCCCATTAACTGCGACTGCACGCCAAACTTGAAAGGCAATATCTAATTCTTCTGGGTATTTATCGGAGTCTCGATAGTCAACTAGTGGGTTATCATCTTGATTTTCGGCTATCGGAAAATCATCCGGTAAGCTCCAGCCTTTGCCTTTTGCCCATGCTCCAAACTGATCAAGATAAACCTGTTTTGTATTGCCATGTGAAGGCAAGCTCCCACCGATTGATTTTCTATGAGAGGCGCATATATCAACACGGTCTTGATGAAGTTTTAGTAGCTCATAAGCTTCTATAGCTTTGGGTTGAATAAATTCATCAGGAATATTTTTGGCATATGACAAGCGAAGAAGCTTAGGCCGTAAATTTGGATTCACATCCAAGGTGAGATAAACAGCATCCTCAATACCCACCGTGAAAAGCTGCTTCCAATAAGCCCAATCCGTTTTAGGCGCTGACTCAATCTCTGCTAAAGCAGCCTTAACATCTAGTAGCTTGCTTTTATCTTCTTCAGATAAATAATTAGGTAGTGTTACTCCATAGTAGTTACCTAAAAATCTTGCTAGTTGTTCGTTAACATCAATCTTATCTCTAAATGCTCTCAACCTATTATCAGTAACAGCTTCCAACAATTCGGCCTCAATCCTCATAGCCACAGGTGGATGAATGGTTTTATTAACTTGGTAAGCAAGCCACACTGACAATTCATCAAAGCCTATGGTATTACCTTGTTTTAGCTTTCCTTCAATATGAGTTACCCATGCAGTGCCTTGATCAGCTTCTTGAAGCTTATCTATATCGTCGTTCATAACACCCTTTCCCATGCTATCCCCTTTCAATAAAGAACCCATGCCAGCCGGTGAAAGGTGTCCGGCGTTCACCCCGTCGGGCTAGGCATGGGTAACAAACTATTAAATCTTAATTATGCCTCTCCCCTCTTCCGTTTAGCATGTGTCAGTCGCTCAGGATTGCGTTCATTATGCCAAGCATCCTTACAGCTAGTTTTGCAGAACGTATGCCATTTATTCGCTTTGGTGAACGTTGTCCCACACTGTGGGCAATCAATCACCGCCCCTACTTTCGCGAGTTCTGCACTAGCGTAAACCGATGATTTATCACTAGTTTCACT
>JBATOI010000016.1:0-63951 GCA_049290875.1 Thiolinea sp. | reverse complement strand
CGTAAACAGTTGAATTTTCACTAGTATTGTCTATGCCTGTACTTTCTACAGGTAACTGTATAACAGGTAACTGTAAGCTGTTTTCAGGCTGTGAACCGGAAGAGGGCACAAGCTTAAATGATTCAATCGAAGCGCTTATTTTCCCCGTATTAATCGAGATAGCACGCTCATTCAATTGACGCTGTGAGCCAAGGTAGTGAAAGCAAATCTTAAAAGTGAGTATCAGAAAGAACGCGAGTAGGGCAGAACTCACTACATGACTTAAGCCCAACACTTCGGCCAAAAAGCGAATCATGGCCTGATGTTTGGTTTCATCATATTCAAGCTGTTTAGCCTGGCTAATCGTGTTCTGTAGTGAGTTAGTGCGATTGGCTTGCTCTAATTCCGCTTGTTGCTCTAAGCGCAAGATTCTGGCCTGTAGTGCTTCCATTGCGCCTTTGTTACCTAGCTGCTTAGCTTCCGCATAAGAAGCCTGTAGCTGGCTCAATTTGATTTGGGCAGGGGTCAAGGTGCTCGTGGTCGCCAGTACATCCACCGCGCGAATCGTGGCCCGGTAAACTTCGGATTGAGTCGATTTGAACGACACGGTACTTTGCTCCCGTTGCATGGTCGCAGCCGATTCAGCAAAGATCGAAAAGCCGACCGAAAAGCCCATGACTAGCAGGTACTCACGGGCGCGCCCTGAATTAAATAAAACCACTTCAGCCAGCGTGATAGCCGTGGCAAACGCTATGCCCATAGCCGCATACACAAACTGGATAGCACGCCAGTCGCTCATAGACTCGAATTCAGCACCCGCGAAGAACTGCCCAATAAAGAAGGACATTAAGCACCAACTGGCAAAGCTGGCACATATAAAGCCAAGGCTAGCTGTGCTGTAGAACTGTTTTAATTGAGCCAAGGTGTAATATTTCGCATCATGTGCGGCTCTGGCGTGGAATCGTGCGCCCTGTTGATAGCTGATTAAATCACTCATAGTTGCACCTCAGAATCCTAAAACAATTAAAACCGCAGCCACAATGAACGCCCAAAAGCGCCCATGATGTTGATGCTGATAGGCCAGCAATGCGCCCAATACAAAGGCCATACCCACCAAACAAAAGGGTAATTGCTTTAAATTGGCCTCGACTAGAGTTGGAATCAGTCCGATGAATACCACCAAGAGCAGGGCCGTGGTAAAGGCTAGTAGTTCATAGCCATCGTTAGGTGTGGCCTCACTTGGGGAAGAGATTCCCTTTTCTGGTGTGATAGGTGTGATAGGTGCGTTCATGCTTGCACCTCCTTAGCTAGACTTTTTTCAATAGCTGCAATCATCAACTGAGCAGCTTCTTTTACTTGATGGTCACATGGGCAGAGTCTGATTAATTCATGTAAGGACGCGGTATCATTCGCAACTCCTGCTTTAATCAGCACACGAACAGCAAATTGATGAATAGGACTAGCTGCCTTGTAAAGCGCTAAAAATTCTTGTGCTGAATCCTCGTGATTGGTTAGTGGGTTCATGCTTGCACCCCCACCGAAGTGACTTTCCCTTCAAACTCATTGGAAAGCTCTACAATCCGCTGCGCTTTACTGCGTGCTAGGTCAGATAAGCTCACCATATCCCCCGAATCTAAGTCACAAGAAGCCAGCTGACAGGCCGTAGCTCTCTGATTCATTGCCCATAAATAAATGGCTTTGGTGATTGCCACCAGTTCAAAGGCTTCCGTGCGAATATCGCCTGTTACAAGGTCTTTCAATGGATCATGGATGATTGGAAATACAGGCGGTACGTGCTTTTTAGGTAAATCCCTAAGCAATTCACTGTTTTGTTGCTTGGCTTTAACAATCAGGTCATCAATCACCATGAAAACCGGAAGATGTGGAGAGGATTGATACTCATTAAATAGCAGGTTAAGGGCACATTCGGCTTGTTCTAAGGTTGTACCCATTGCCTCAGCTTTGTCTATGAGGTCAGGTGAATTTTGGGTTTTGTCTGTGTTAGCATTCATATTGCTAGTTCCTTTGAAATTAAGTGTTTATGGGTATTTAGCAAGGTTTAAAGAGTGTTCCAGACTCGATAAGCCCTTAAGCGCCTCCACTTGTTGGGGGCGTTTTCGTTTATGGGTTCATAGCTTGGCTAATACCTTCAAGCCGTCCGCGCTCAAAAGCCTGCTGTTCTATTTTCCCCGTCATTAAATCTTGCAGAATCGTTACTACTTCCGCGTTCATGCTGCGATTGTTGGTAGTTGCTCTCTGCTTTAGCCATTCCTGTACCTCGTCAGGCATTCGCAAGCCGAAAGGCGGCTTCTTTTTTATATTTGCTGTCATTTCATAATCTTATGTTATACGGTGAAGTCATTATAATTACACGGTGAGTTATTTTAAGTCAATATCAAATTAGCTACACTGTGCAATCAAAATAAAAAAGGTTAGCTTATGAGCAGGGATGTGAACCCCTTCGGCCTGCGATTACCGCCCGAATTGAAAGAAGAATTAGAGAGACTGGCAGAACAGAACCGCCGTTCATTGAATGCTGAATTAATTGTACGCCTTGAAGAAAGCGTTCAGCGGGAAGGGCAAACCTGCATTACAGCTGAAGAAATACGCCAGATCGTGGAACAGGCACTCGCCAAAGCAGGCAAAGGGTAAGCCATGAGCTTTGAATGGGATAACAACAAAGCAAGTATCAATGAACAGAAGCATGGCGTAAGTTTTACTGAGGCTATTACTGTTTTTAGCGACCCCTTAGAGCTGACCATTCCAGACCCTGATCACTCTCAAGGCGAGTTTAGGTTTTTGAGTATTGGGTGTTCTGCTCAAGGCACTTTGCTAGTAGTAGCCTATACCGAACGTGAGCCAGCAATTATTCGATTAATCAGCGCTCGACCTGCAACCAAATATGAAAGGAAACAATATGAGCAATCTTGATGAGGATATGCGCCCTGAATATGATTTTTCGGGCGGTGTCCGTGGTAAGCACTACCAAACCAGCCAGCCTAGCACCAATGTTGTACTGTTGGACCCTGATGTAGCCGCCCATTTCAAAGATGCCCAAGCGGTTAATCATGCTTTGCGTTTGCTCATTCAGCTTGCAGGACAGGAAGTGAAACCTAAGATAGACGTGACGGATAAAGCAGCCTAGGACGTTTTCTGGGTTGAACGAATCATAGCTTCACGCAGAATAGCATTCATACGGGTTTGATAGCCTTGACCTTGGCTTTTTAGCCATGCATTGAAACAGGCAGATTATGGCGTTTTACCCGCAGCTAAGCTATTCAAACAACTGAGAGTGTGTGCCGATACGAGTTAGGATAATTTCACCCTCAGTCACATTGGCAAGCAGTGCATGATCTTTTGATTCTTCGGGTAGCGCTTCATCTTTTAAGGCATTGAGGTACTGAACAAGCTTGGTGAAGTGCTTATCACTCAGCACCGTTCTTTTGCTGTCTTTCAAATAGGATTTTGTTTGTTTCAGTAGCCGTGTCATTTCACCATGCTCTGACGCATTGCCTCCAAATCAACAGGCAGTGTGTCGCCTGAGTCGACTTCTTTCATGGCTTGCAGCGTTTCAGCATTGGGTAGTTTAACTTCAAAGGGCAAGCCTTTGGTCTGCACCACCATGCTAACGAAAATATTCACGGCATCCGTGAAATTCATCCCTAAGCCAGCCAAAATAGCTTTAGCTTCGTTAAAGGTGGCTTCTTCAATCCGCATACTGGTTTGTACTTTCATTTATGAATTCCTCTGTTTGTAATTCATTGTATACCATTACGCGTGCTTCGCGCTCAATCTTCTTGGCATCTTGAACGTAGCGGGCATTGGTATTGCCTATGATTGATGCGGCTTTGTCTCGTGCTTGCGGTTCATACTTGGAACATTCAGGAATTTTTTCCTGAATGTTGTTGTCCTCAACAACTTTTAAATCATTCCGCTCACCCTGCCTTTCCTTCGCATCTTCCGCTAGCACCCGCTCAACTTCCAAAGCGACAAATGCGCATTGCTAAGTTGCTGATTTTCCTTAAAACAACGAAATTCGTCCTTTTGAAGTTATGCAGTGCTGAACATTTAGCGTGGTTTCAGTGTTTTAAGTGAGATACATTGTATCTCATACTTAACAGGAGACTTAGCCAATGGCGACCACCATGATCCATGTTCGTATTGACGAAGAACTTAAGAACAATGCCACCCAAGCACTGGCTGCAATGGGCTTGACGGTATCCGATGCGGTGCGTTTGTTGCTTACTCGGGTCGCTGCTGAACAGAGTTTCCCTTTTGCTCTCCGTGTCCCCAATGCTGAAACCATTGCAGCTATGCAGGAAGCGAGGGCAATGACTCGCGCCCGCTTTAGTTCTGCTGATGAATTGTTTCAAGCCTTAGACCATGAGCACTAAGCGCACCAGCTTGCCGCGCATGGCAGACTACACCAAAGCTTTTATCAAAGATTGGCAACGTCTCACCCACTCAGGCCGATACAACATGAAACAACTCAAGGAAGCCATGTTGTTACTGATTGCCAATGATGAACCCTTGCCCGCTGAATGGTTGGATCATGCGCTAGTCGGTGAATGGGTTGACCATCGAGAATGTCATATTGGTGGCGACTTTCTGTTGATCTATCGTTTAGAGAAGCAAGGTAAGCAGGAATTAATCATTTTTACCCGAACAGGCACACATGCAGAGCTGTTTGAATAACCCTATATGTAAAGCCGCTCCCGACTGCGCCGCACAGCCTTCACAGTCGCCCCCGCTGCTGCTGGTGTCTCTTTAATTAAAGGCGCTAGGGCATACCGAATCGCATCCCAACAATGGTTATGTTTGTCGATCAAGTCCGGCAAGACATCACCCGTTAATGCATCAGTTTTGTAACTCCAGAGCCGCGCTTCTTCGGTGGTATGTCGACACTGTGGGTGAATGATGATGCGTTCAAAACTACGTAGCTTGCTAATCCCATCCTCCACACTACCCTTCCACTTTTCGACAGATTCCATTTTAGGGTAGCCGTTGCGTTTGAGGTGGCTAATGATTTCAGGTCGGGCATTATCGCCCCGGATGCTGTGTTGTTTGGCTTCGGGGATTCGCTCAAAAAAGCTTGGCAATTGGTCGGTTTCAATCCCTACACCGTATAATTCACGGTGAATATAGAGGGTTCGATCATCAATGAAGCATTCAATTAAGGTGGTCGGGTCAGTGCTGAAGCCCCAATCAGACCCATAATAAGCCCCGTTCCAGCTTGGCAGAGGCTCAAATGCTTCTACCTGATACTTGCCACGTAATACTTGCGCGTGCGAACTCTGGCGACATTGACCGCCCCAGATATGCGCCGCCGCCTCAGCATCCACCGTATAGAGATAATCTTTTTCCTTGCGTAGCGACTCAGGAAACCACGGGTTGTCGTGCCAGTTAATCGACACCAGTAGCGTGCTTGGGGGCGTGTGCGTAATAAAGCGTTCATAGGTGGGGTCGGTGGCCTCATTCGGGTTAAAGGATATCCAGATTTCAGAGTCTGGCTTGCGGATAGTGGGAATTAACACATCCCAACTCGCTTTGGATACGGTTTCAGCTTCTTCAATCCAACAAATATCAATCCCTTCCATACTCTTGATCTTGGTAATATTGGAGCGGATACCGCTAAAAATGAACTCTGTCCCCGCCTTACTGCTGATTTTGGTATCTGTCACGGTGAACAAGTGGTTTAGTTGGAGCGCGTCGATTTGATCTACCAGCAACTTATGCACCGATTCTTTAATGCTATTCTGAATCTCACGAGCGCACAGCACGCGCAAAGGTTTTGATGCACCTAGCAGAATCAATACCCTAGCCAGACTCCACGACTTAGCACCACCTCTGCCACCATACGCCACTTTATAGCGATAGCGACCCAGTACGGGAAACGCTTGGAGCTTCTCCGGTAGCTTAATCATTAACTGATTCGCCATTACCATTGGATTGCACCCATTGCACCATTAAGTTTGAAATATTGGCGGTATGGTCTACATCCACTGACTGAGTAGGCTTGCCATGCCCTCGATCTAGCAGGATGTTAGCCGCGCTAATCCGTGCGGCATGGGGGGACATGGTGTCGTTCATAATCTCAACTAAGGTGTCTAAAGCTGCTTGGGTGTGTTCCCTCGCCGCCGCCCTGAGTTCTAACTTCACCTTGTTGATACTGCCCTGCTTACGGCCTGCGCCTTCTCGCTTTCCACCGTTTTGCATCGGTATCACCTCAATAACTGATTAATAATCAGATTTTACCATGACCTGCACTTTTAGCGCACTGTATCCAACAGATAAGCCCCCAGTGGAAAAATGCCTATTTATTAAGCCAGTGTACTTAGTGTACTTAGTGTACTTATAATCCGGCCTTTTTTGCTCTGGCGCTCTGTATAGCTTTTTTTGATTATTTATTAATCATTTTGTTCGCTGTTTGTTCGTTATTTACTATTTATCTTATTAATTAATAGATTATATTTATAAAATTGATTATTAATTAAACAAATCAGTGTACTTAGTGTACTTAGTGTACTTAAACTCCAAACGGCCTTGAACTCGATGAAAAATCACAAGTACACTAATTGCTATTTTTTGGGGTTTTCTTGCGCATTGAATATGAGCAGATAATTAACAAGTTACTTGTACTTTTCATTCATGGCGAGCACAAAAAAGCCGGAACGTGTCCGGCCTTGTAGGTATCGTGGTTAGGTGGCTTAGGTTTGGCGAAAAGTTAGGACATTGCTGCTTGCTTGCCCGTGGATAATCTCGCTTAGTTTACGCTCCCAAGCTTCCATTGCCTGCTGCTTCTCTTTGGCGTAGTCGTTACGGTCATAGATACCACCGACTGAACTATCTATGTGATTAGCTACCTTGTCCTGTGCCAAGCGACTGAACCCTAGGCAGGATATGCCAGTAATACAGGTTCGCCGTAAATCGTGAGGGGTTGGCTTTGGCTCAGATTCCCACTCGATACTTGATTCTTTCATCGCTTTGGGAAGTGACGCAGAATCTTTTGCCGCCCCTTTCCCGTTAATCAACAAGTAGCCCTTGCGACTATGGGGGCGCAACTCGTCAATAATTTGCTGAGCCATGTCACACAGAAACACAGCATGCGGTAGTGAGTTCTTAGAGTCTGGCAGTAGCCACCAATCGCCTTGGATATGCTCCTCTCGTATAGAACAAACTTCATCCACGCGCTGCCCAGTGATTAAGGCCAGCTTCAAGGCGCTGTTAGTTGAGAAGTCACACTTATTTGCATGCAACCAATCCCAAAATAGCCGGATTTCGTTATCAGATAGGACTCGATTCCTAGATTCTTCGGTTAACCGCTTAATGCCCGTGACGGGGTTCAGTTCCACTAGCCCGCGCTCTAAGGCATAAGCAAAGTATTTAGACAGTAATGATAAAAGCCGATTCCTCGCCACCATCGCCCCCGCGTCCTCTTTCCTATCTAACAGTGCGATAACATGTGCACGCTTCACAGCGTCGATTCTGAGGCTACCTAGTGCAGGGATAACATCCGCTTTCAGTTGGCGGTCATCTTCTAACCATGATTTCTTTTTCGGTTTGGCGTAACGCTGGATATACGTCTCTGCAAAGTCTTTGACTGTGGGGACTGCATTAACAGATTGTGTTTTCAGATCACGTTCAAGCTTTGGATTCCTGCCAGCTTTCACTTGGGATACTAGGCTAGCGTGCTCTTTGCGAGCATCAGACAAGCTCAGGTCATCTACTGCCCCAATAGTGTATTCAAAGGGTTTCCCGTTGATTTTGTAGCGGTACAAATAGGATTTGTGCCCTGCCCTAGTCACTCGGACTTTTAGGCCATTCCCATCTAAATAATCCGTGTAGGGTTTGCCCTCTTTGTTCTTCAGAGATTTGATAGCTAAAGCAGTCATCGCCATATCATCTATACCCTTATCTATACCTTTTGAGTGTGAAAAGTAGCGTACAGCTGGAAACAGATATGAACAATAGAACGGCCTGAAGCCTTATGTAGCAAGGTGTTTAGAAAACACAGGTGAACAGGTAAAAACACTATATGAACTGACTTGTAATCAGTAGGTCCTCAGTTCGATTCCGAGTGCCGGCACCAATTCAAAAGCCTTGTAAATGAATAGTTTACAGGGCTTTTTGCTTTTCAGCCTTGGGCATTTAAGCCATGCTAATAAATACCCGCTCGCCCTCAATCTTAATTGGATAAATTTTAATATTCTCATTTAAAGGTGCGCATAAAGCCTTGCCTGTGCAAACATCAAAGCGGCCTTGATGCAATGGGCATTCGATTTCTTGACCTTCCAGAAAACCATCACTCAAACGCGCATGACCGTGGGTGCAGATATTATCGGTTGCAAAAATCTTGCCTGCGACTTCATAAACAGCCACTTCCTTGCCTGCTACTTTCACCGCAATCACATCGCCTTCAAGTACCGCATCTAGTGCAAGTGCATCCATCCAATTTTCGCTCATATTGAATCCTTTTTGATTTTTAGATCGGGTAAATAATGGAGTTCGCAATCATTTCGCTATCGTAAACGCATAAACGTGACAGCAGTTTCAGGCCAGCATCAGTGCGGATAATCTCATCGCGATAATAGCCTGCATTGAACACTGTTGATTCACAATCCAGCTTGGTACGCACCACCACATAATTCGCCTCAGCACGAATAAGCTCGCCGTTAGCTCGCTCTTCAACCCCAAGAATACGCGGTATACCGACAATATGGCGCTGATAATAAGGGTCGTGATACATGGTTTCTTTCACGCCATATACCCGATCTCGAATCATCGCCTTGCTTTCAAGTGCTAGCAGGCAAAGTGGCAGATTCTGTTCATAATTTTCGCGCGGTTGCAGGCGATAAGTCCCCGCTTCCACAAAAAACTCAGGCCATTTATCCCAGTCCGCAGAATCACAAACCATTGCATAGTCGCTATACAGATTTAAGACTTCATAGTACGTTTTAAAATCGACCATGAGTCAAACCTCCATCACTTTGCGCCAGTAGGCGTACATACCACGAATCAAGGTTTCAGTGACCATATGGTCGGTATTGCCAATCTCATGCCCACCCATTTCAAGTACCGTATGGTTGGCTGGAGATTGCTCGAAACCCTCTTGTGACCATTCAATCACTTCACCATCATCGGCAGAGACAAAGCCTGCTGGGCCAAATAAATTCGATTGAATCAAACGGCGCTGTTGCATTTCTGGATCGTCATCTTCGAAGCCGAAATGTGTCCAGACGAAATCAAAGGAGCCATGCCCATTCGGTTGAATATGGCGCATCGAGATACTATTCACTTGCTGCTGAATGATTAGGCTGGGGAAAATCGTAGTCATCACCGCAGTAGGCCCGTTCCACCAAGGCTCGGGGACAATATCTAATAAGCGGGCATCATTGAGCTGCATAGTCTCTTTAAAGCTATCCACCCCACTGACGACTTCTTCATTCTTGCCACCTTTGCCACGAGTAGAAATCATTGCTGCATGCCGGAACTGCTCATCCATTTTTAGCTCAGATTTATTATCGGCTCGCCATAAACCAAAAGTTGAAAACCAAGTATGTAGCAGCCCCGGATGATAAGGATCTTTAATATTTTCCTGCATCAGTTTCCAATTGCCGGGAATCCGTTGGCGGCGATAACCTAAAACGGTTAGCTTGCGACCATTAAAGACTCGATCAAAATAATGCAGGATCGTAGGGCCGAGAAATTCTTCCAGTGATTCAATCTCATGATCAAACGAGGCAAACACCACGCCACCACGAGTGGCTACTTTTAGCTTGGTAAGGCCGTGCTCTTCGAGTTTAAAATCTTTGGGCATACCGCCATTGATTTTGCCGTCTTGCTTGACACCGCGACGGAACGGTACACCTTGGAGATCACCTTTTAAACTGTAATTCCATTGATGATAAGGGCAGAAAAAATCCTTCTGATTGCCATGCCGCTCTCGGCAAAAACGTAGGCCGCGATGGGCACAAACATTCTCAACTACATTGATACTGCCATCGAGATCACGCACCATGATCACCGAGCGCTCGCCGACCATCGAGCGCCTGAAGTCGCCGGGATTGGGGATTTCCGCCTCCAAACCGATATAGCACCAGTGTTTGGTATAGAACAAGCGCTCTAATTCGCGTTTATGTAGATCGTCACGGTTATAGACCCAGAAAGGTACTTGGCTAGTGCCTTGGGTTGTCCATTGCGGATTATCAAGAAATACAGGCTTAGTACTGCTCATATAGAACTCTCCTCTTCAATAGACTGCATCATGGGCCAATCAGGATTATTCGTCTATAAAGCAAAAACAATAACTAATATCACTGTTGTGAATATTAACAAGAGCTTCTAGATGAGATTAAGTATAACTAAAAAGGCTAGCGTAGTGCTAAAGCAGCTACGCTAGCGGTCACTCTACTCTACAGAGATTTGATTAAGCATTTAACTTGGCAAAGAACGCATCATAAGGCTGAAGCTTGACTTCACCATTCGCTAAAACGCCTGAAAAACCATGCCCACTGACCGCTGCTAAAGATAAATCGGCTGGCAACTGATAGCTTTGCGGAGTATTGCTTAAATTGAAAATACAGCAGAGTTGACCACGCATGAGTACCAAAACAGGCTCTGCTGTTTCTAAGAGGCGATTATCACCGTTGAGTAAATCAGCTTGCTGATGACGCCAATGCAGGAAAGTTTTAGTACGCTGCAGCACTGAACTAGCTTGTTGCTGTTGATCAACGGCCAGCGCTTTATGTTGCTCAGGAATCGGCAACCAAGGTTTTACACCCACATCCGTAAAGCCCGCATTCGCTTCAGTACCCGACCAAGGAATCGGGGTACGGCAACCATCGCGGCCTTTAAACTCCGGCCAGAAGCGAATTCCGAATGGATCTTGCACATCCTCATAAGCAATTTCCGCTTCGGGTAGGCCTAACTCTTCACCTTCATAGAAGCATGAACTACCACGCAAGCTAGTTAAAATGGCGGTGAGTAGTGGCGCTGCTGCAGGCCCTACGCCCCAACGCGTAACCGCCCGCGCAATATCATGATTAGAGAAAGCCCAACACGACCAGCCACCGCCCATCGCTTCCATTTTCTCGACTACGCGGCGGATATGTGCAGCACTAAACTCTTTGGTCATAAAGTCAAAGCTATACGCCATGTGGATACGTTTACCCTGCTCGGTATACTCAGCGATCCGTGTATACATATCCGTGACCGCACCCAATTCGCCGACTGAAGTCACGGCTGGATATTCATCTAAGACTTGGCGGAAACGCTCTAGGAATTTGAGGTTTTCAGGGCGAGTAATATTATAGAGTGGTTCTTGTAATGCATACGGATTGGATTCATCAATCCCATTCACGCGCTGATTGCCAATTGGTGGATTGTCGCGCAGCTGTTGGTCATGCACATACATATTCACGGTATCAAGGCGGAAACCGTCCACGCCTAAATCCAACCAGAAGCGGACGACCTCTAAGAGCGCATCCTGTACTTGAGGATTATGGAAATTCAGATCGGGTTGGCTGGTGAGGAAGTTATGCAAATAGTATTGGCGGCGGCGTGTGTCCCATTCCCAAGCCGAGCCGCCAAAAATCGAAAACCAGTTGGTGGGCGGTGTGCCGTCAATTTTCGGCTCAGCCCAGACATACCAATCGGCCTTGTCATTGTCACCACTGTTACGGCTTTCAATAAACCACGGATGACGATCCGACGTATGCGAAAGCACCAAGTCAATCAGCACACGCACGCCTAAACGGTGGGCTTTAGTTAATAGCTGCTTGAAGTCATCTAAGCTACCAAACAAAGGATCGACATCACGATAGTCAGAAACATCGTAGCCAAAATCTTTCATCGGTGAAGTGAAAAACGGTGAAATCCAAATCGCATCGACCCCTAAATCAGCAATATAGTCGAGCTTTTCGACGATGCCGGGTAGATCGCCGATTCCGTCACCGTTGGTATCTTTATAAGAGCGTGGGTAAATTTGATAAATGACTGCGCCTTTCCACCAGTCCTTATCGCCGCCTAATTGTAAATAGTGCTGAGCTTGCATGGTGAAGCACTCCTCTCCGTGTTGTATATGTGCAGAAAGCTATGGTTAATTAAAGCACAAGTTCAAAGCGCTTTGAAATATAAATGTTTACCTTAAGGTAAAGCTACTACTCCCCGCTGCACATATTAGCTAGAATCAAGCTTTATAACCTGAAGCAAAGTTCAAAACTCCTATGAGCCTGAAAGAGTTATCACAGCGCCTTGGATTATCGCAGACTACGGTGAGTCGTGCGCTCAATGGTTATCCTGAAGTCAGCGAGCGTACCCGACAGCGGGTGATGCAATTAGCGCGTGAGATGAACTATCGGCCCAATCCTAGCGCTAAGTCTTTAGCTACTGGGCGAACTGAGCATATTGGCATTGTGCTCCCGATTGAGAAAAATTTATTCGTTGAACCTTTATTTGGCGAATATTTAGCGGGTGTCGCGCAGTTTTTAGCAGAGGCGGATATGGATGTTACTATCATCCCAACCCCATTGAGTCAAGAACAGGCCGTTTATGAACAATTAGCCATGTCAGGGCGGGTAGATGGCCTATTAATTAGTAGCCCAGCCGTGAATGATGCACGTGTAGCGAGCTTAGCAGGTTCTAATCTGCCTTTCGTGGTGCATGGGCGTACTCACTGCGAGCAAGCTTATTCTTATTGTGATATTGATAATCAAGGCGCTTTTGCTAGAGCCACGCGCCTACTGATCGAACTGGGTCATCAGCATATTGGCCTGATTAATGGCGATTACAGCTTAAATTACGCTCATGAGCGCTATTTAGGTTACAAATCAACGCTTGAACAATACGGCATAACTTACGATCCGAGTTTATGCCTACAAGGTGAAATTACTGAGGAATCTGGTTTTAATGCGGCTGCACAACTGTTGATGCATCGCCCTCGACCTAGCGCCTTGCTAATCAGCAATATGATTTTTGTCCTCGGTGCGATGCGTGCTTTACGCCAGCATGGTCTAGAGCCAGGTTATGATGTAGCTCTTATCGTGCATGATGATCATCTCCCCTACTTACAAGCAGATAAATTTGATCCACCCCTCACAACAACTAGCTCATCCATTCGCAAAGCTGGTTATGAAATAACCAAAATGCTGCACCATGAAATTGAATTGGGTGACACAGCGCAAGCTAAGCAGCAGCAACTGCTAGATGTAGATTTGATTATCCGCGGTTCGACACGTATTCGCAGAAATTGACTAACAAAAATTTAACCTTTTAGTATAGTTTGACACTAATAAAATCAAAGCGCTTTGGTTATAGTAGTAACTAGAAAATAACTATAAGAACCAAGCACTCACCCTTAGACCCTAGTTTCACAAGGAGCATGTCATGAATAACGAATGGTGGCGTGGCGCTGTCACTTATCAGATTTATCCCCGATCTTTTCAGGATTCCAATAATGATGGTATTGGCGATTTAGTCGGCATTACCGAGCGTTTGCCTTATCTGGCTGATTTAGGCGTGGATGCGATTTGGCTCTCACCGATTTTCACCTCGCCTATGTTAGACATGGGCTATGACGTGTCGAATTACACGGATATTGACCCAAGCTTCGGCACGCTCGCGGATTTCGATAAGCTGATTGCGCGCGCGCACGAATTGGGCTTGAAAGTCATTATTGACCAAGTGTTGTCGCACTCCAGCTCGCAGCATCCGTTCTTTCAAGAAAGCCGCCAGAATCGGACTAATCCGAAGGCTGATTGGTATATCTGGGCTGACCCGCAGCATGATGGCTCACCACCGAATAATTGGCTGGCTATTTTTGGCGGCGGCGCTTGGCAATGGGAATCGCGCCGCCATCAATATTATTTACATAACTTTTTAATTGAGCAGCCTGACTTCAATTTCCATAATCCTGAAGTACAAGATTGGTTGTTATCGACTATGCGTTTTTGGTTAGAGCGTGGTGTGGATGGCTTCCGTTTGGATACGGTGAATTTCTATTTCCACGATAAACTATTGCGCAGTGACCCAGCAGATTTTCGCCGTAAGGAAAAACCAGACTGGAATCCTTATGCGATGCAATACCATATTTTCTCAAAAAATCAGCCAGAAAACTTAGCATTTTTGGAGCGGATGCGAGCCTTATTAGATGAGTTTGATGCGCGTACTATGGTGGGTGAAATGGGTGAAGATCATCATCCGATTCAGATGATGGGGCAATACACTTCCGGCAAACGCCTGCACATGTGCTACTCCTTCGAGATGCTGAAAGATCCCTTCAGTGCTAACCATTTCCGCACTTTAATTGAAGAGTTTTACACCGGTGCACCGAATGGCTGGCCGTGCTGGGCGTTCTCGAATCATGATGTGGTACGCCACGCGACACGCTGGAAAGAATATGGTGTGAGTAATCAGGCTCTAGCTAAGCAAGCCGGTGCTTTATTGCTGTCACTGCAAGGTTCGATCTGCCTATTTGAGGGCGAAGAACTAGGTCAAACTGAATCTGATTTGGAATACAGCGAATTAACCGATCCACAAGGTTTGCGCTTCTGGCCAGAAAATAAAGGCCGTGATGGCTGTCGCACGCCGATGGTTTGGGATGTGATGAAACCGAATGCAGGCTTCTCTGAGGCTAAACCTTGGCTACCCGTCAAACCTGAGCAAGCGGCGCACAGTGTTTCTACACAGATTGATAAACCTGAGTCGGTTTTGAATTTCTATAAGACAATGCTGCACTTACGCAAATCAAGTGAAACCTTGCAGCATGGTGCAACAAGGTTTTTCGACACTCAAGAGCCAATTCTAGCGTTCACCCGTGGCGATGACATGTTGTGCATCTTTAACTTATCGACGACAGCACAATGTGTAAAGATAGATGGAAATGTGACCGAGGTATTATATGAAGCTGCGAAACTGGCACATGGGCAGTTGAATTTGGCGGGAAATGGCTTGGCTTTATTGAAGGTTACAGGACAGGTATCGGTTAGCTGCTAACCGATACCTGTAAAACGGTGAGCCTTAATAAATAGGATTACCGTTTGCATCAAAGCGATGCAGATTGTGTTGTTGCGGGCTAATGCCAATTTTTGCGCCCAAGTCTGCCTTGAAGGTACCATCCTCGCGCACAATTATTGGCTCAGTGCTGCCAATATCGATAAAGATATAATTATCTGAACCAAGGTTCTCGAAATGTACTACCTCACCCTTCCAGACCGGATTGGCATTGTCAATAGTCAGGTGTTCGGAGCGAATACCCAAAGTCGTGCATTGGAATTGCTCAGCGAATTTACCTGTTAAGAAATTCATCTTAGGTGAACCGATAAAGCCAGCAACGAACACTGAGTTAGGCTTTGCGTAAAGCTCCGCTGGCGTTCCTACCTGCTCCACCAAGCCATCACGCAAGACACAAATCCGATCTGCCAAAGTCATCGCCTCAACCTGATCATGTGTTACATAAATCATAGTTGCGTGGTTCATATCGTGATGTAGTTTGGCGATTTCCAAGCGTGTTTGCACCCGCAAAGCTGCGTCCAAATTGGACAAAGGTTCGTCAAACAAGAACACACGAGGGTCACGTACAATGGCACGACCAATCGCCACACGCTGACGCTGACCGCCGGACAATTGCTTAGGCAAACGATCCAATAAGTGATCAATTTGCAGCATTTTCGCTGCTTTCTCAACACGCGTTTTAATATCAGCCGCCGTCGTATTGGCGAGTTTCATGCCAAACGCCATGTTGTCGTACACATTCATATGCGGATACAAAGCATACGACTGGAACACCATCGCAATCCCGCGCTTAGACGGCGCGATATTGTTAACGCGCTGACCATCAAAGATCATATCGCCTGAGGTAATGTCCTCTAAGCCAGAAATCAAGCGCAGCAGTGTTGACTTACCGCAGCCCGAGGGGCCAACGAACACCATAAATTCGCCACTGCGAATATCCAAATTAACGCCTTTAATAACATCAAAGGCACCATAGGACTTACGTACATTTTTTAATTCAATACGAGCCATCTCAAAACTCCTTTAGCCTTTAACGCCGCCAGCTGTTAAACCTGCAACAATCTTACGTTGGAAAATCAATACCATAATAATGATCGGCACAGTGACTAAGACTGATGCAGCCATAATGATGCCCCACGGGGTTTCATGTTGGGACGCACCGGACAACATCCCTATCGCGACAGGCACAGTACGGGTCTCATTGGAAGAGGTGAAGGTTAGGGCAAATAAAAACTCATTCCATGCGCCGATGAAGGCTAATAAGCCAGTCGTTACCAAAGCGGGCCACATTAAAGGTAAAAACACTTTAGTAATAATTTGCCACGGGGTTGCCCCATCGACGATGGCTGCCTCCTCAATTTCAATTGGCAAATCACGCATAAAGGTAGTTAACACCCAAACCGTGAAAGGCAATGTGAAAATGGTATAAGACAGAATTAGAGCCCAAGGCGTGTTGTAGATGCCAATGAAACGAATCATTTCAAATAAGCCCGATAACACCGCGATCTGCGGGAACATTGAGACCGCCAGAATCGTAATCAGCAATAAACCACGCCCACGGAACTTCACTCGTGCTAAAGCATAAGAAGCCGTCACTGCCATTAACAGCGCTAACACGACGGTCAGCGTAGCGATAAATACCGAATTCCAAATATTCTGTAAAAACTCACCTTGCGCAAAAACCGCATAGTAATTGGCTAGGCTAAACGAGTCCGGCCAGTAGCTAACCTCAAATAAAGCGGTACCCGTTTTGAAGCTAGTGACGATGGCATAGTAGAACGGAAACACCGCAGCTACTACGATAAGCAGCACCAAGAGATAGAAAGCTATCGTCTTTAAGATATTCATTTCTTGTCTCCTCCCAAATCGACTTTACCCAGCCAAATGTAGAGGATCACAAACAGTGCAATGAAGGTGAAGAGTAAAGTTGACTGCGCCGAACCGTAGGCAAACTTATCAAATTCAATCATGTTTTCACGGCTGATAATTGACATAGTTTTAGTGGCGGATGAGTTAGGTGTTAACACATAAATCAAGTCAAAAATACGCAAGGCATCCAACATACGGAAGATAATCGCCACCATTAAAGCAGGCTTGACTAAAGGCAAGGTGATCTTAAAAAATACTTTAATCGGGTGAACACCGTCGATCTTTGAGGCTTCATAAACATCTTTGGGGATCATTTGTAAGCCTGCCAAACACAGCAAGGCCATGAACGGTGTAGTCTTCCAAATATCGACAATTAGCACCGCGAACATGGCGGTATCAACATTTGCAGTCCAAGCGATTTTCTCAGAAATGATACCCAGATTCATGAGTACATTATTGACGATACCGAATTGGTCATTGAGCATCCAGCTCCACATTTTTGCAGAAACAATCGTGGGAATGGCCCAAGGAATCAGGATAGCAGCGCGGACCAAACCACGTCCTTTGAACTCAGCATTCAGGACTAAAGCCACCATCATGCCTAGGATGGCTTCCAAGGTGACTGAAACCAAGGCAAAGCGCACTGTATTCCAAACAGCATTCCACCAAGCTGGGTCAACAAGTGTTCCACGATAAATAGTTTTGCCTGAAGGCAAGGTTCGCCAGTTTAAATAATTATCAAAGCCGATCCACTGACCAGCATATAAATTACTTAAGGAAGTATCGGTAAAACTAAAATAAATCGAGCGAAATAAAGGATAAGCAGCGACAACCACTAAAGCCGTAATCATGGGTATTAAAAACCACATGGCGGCGCGAATACGTTGGGCTTGTAGTTCTGCTCGACCTGAAGATGAGACTGCATGAGAGGAATTCATGAGGTTATCTCCTGAGGTGTGTGGTGCTTTAGAAAAGGGTAACAACCGAGGCTGCTACCCTTTCGACGTAACTCCTGAAGCTATAAGTACTCAGGGTTTGGAGGAGAACTTACCAAGTTTTGCCTTGCAATTCGGTCAAATCAGCTTCCAACACTTCCAGATTTTCAGCTGCAGTGCCTTTGCCCGATAGAGTCTCATGGACGGCTGACCAGAATTTAGAGGATACCTCGTTATATTTCACTTTAGTTGGCGCAGATGGACGAGGAACTGCTTGTAGGAATACATCTTTCCAACGTGGAATGATAGGTTGCTTTGCTTTGATATCTGCATCGTCATACAAAGACATGATGGTCGGCAGCTTCGAACCAATCAAAGCATTTTGCTTTTGCGTTTCTTTAGAACCTAAGAATTTAACTAAAGCAATCGCAGCGTCTTTGTTTTTAGCATATTTAGAAACTGCTAAATTCCAACCACCTAAGGTTGCAGCTGATTTGTCATTACCACCACCCGTTGGTAGAGTGGTGACATCAAACTTGCCTTTCACTTTACTATCATCGCTCTCACCTAAGCCGTAAGCATAAGGCCAGTTGCGCATGAATACTGCATTGCCGGTTTGCCAAACACCACGCGCTTCTTCTTCACCGTAGGACAGTACGCCCGGAGGAGAAATATTGCTTACCCAAGACTTAGCTAAATCAATCGCAGCCACTGCTTTTGGATTGTTGATAGAGATTTTTCCATCGGGCTCAACAATTTGGCCACCACCGAAGGACTTCACCCATTCCAAAGCGTTGCAGGTTAAACCTTCATAAGCATTACCCTGCCATACAAAGCCCCATAAGTCTTTGCTGCCTGCAGCGCGTTCGGCATCTTGAACCTTTTTAGCAGTTGCGGTTAATTCTTCCCAGGTTTTAGGAACACTAGCACCGTGCTTTTCGAGCAAGTCTTTGCGGTAATATAAAGCCGGTGCGTCAGTAAACAGCGGCATCGCCACTAATTTACCATTAACGGTTTGAGACTCAACGATGGAAGGGAAATGATCTTTGATGACGTCTTTAGTGGCTTCTGTCAAATCTTCGAAGTTATCAGCTAACTGTGGTGCCCAAATAACATCAGTTTGATACACATCCACATCTGCATTGCCTGCAGATAGCCACAAACGGTATTGAGCGAATTGATCCGTTGTAGACGATGGCATCGGTACTACTTTGACAGTATTGCCCGTTTCTTTTTCCCAAGGTTTAACGAGTTCTTTAAAAACCTCGATGTCTTTACCGACCGCACCAGAAACAAAATTAACCTCAACTGCATAAGCAGAAATTGAAGTCATAGAAGCAGTCATTACAGCCAACAGAATGGCTTTCTTAATAGGATTACGCATTAAAGTCATGGATCTATCTCCTCCAAGAGATCAACAACACATTGAAACAAGCTAACTGGGCACTTTAGTATTTATCAAAATTACCCAAAGCGCTTTGAATTTTTGTAAAAATACACCCGTCACAACAGAAAAGCAATTCCTTGTTTATTTTTTAACGTAAAGAAATACTTTTTACTAACTTAGCGACAGATAGATGCCGAAAGTGTAATGCAATGGGTCTCATTGTGCCTCAGCTAAGCTACGCAGATATTGAAAGATCTCACGGCTACTTTTGGGTGGTTTACTAGTAGCCTGCTCTTTGCGAGCATTACGAATCAGTCCACGGATATGCTGCATATCAAGCTCAGGATAAGCTTCCAGTAACTCACCCAAGGCTGCATCATCAACCAAGAGCTGGTCACGCCAACGCTCTAAACGATGAAATACAGCTAAATGGGCGCGACTGCTAAATTCCCACTCTGCAAACTTGGCTTGAATCGGTTCAAGCTCTACTTGGCGCATCAGCTTGCCGATATATTGTTTTTGGCGGCGCAGAGCACCGTGACTAGTCAAACGCTTAGCCTCTAGGATGGCATCAACTAAGCTCTCAGGCAAATCCAGTTGAGCCAGCTGTTCGGGGCGCAACTCAATCAGCTTCTCCCCAACAGCCTGTACCGCCTCAGCTTCACGCTTGTCATGGCTACGGCTGACATAATCATCATCTTCATCAATTGGGTGGTAATAACCGGCCATCTCATACGATCTCTTTAAATTGAAACTTATGCTAAACAATTTTTGACAAAAAAACAAAAAGGCTCCTAAGGAGCCTTTCTGCTTGTAACGATGTAAACCGAAGTTTAGTGACCGCGTGCTTTACCAATACGATGCAGCATTTCGATCTGTGCTTTAGCAGCTTCCAGCTCAGCCTGAATAGCCTCAAAATCGAGGTCTTCAGGGTCTTTGCCTTGAAGTGCATCCTGTGCATATTTCATCGCTTCTTGCGCTGCTTTCTCATCCAAATCTTCAGCACGCATACCAGTGTCAGCCAGTACCGTAATCAGAGTTGGCTGTACTTCTAACACGCCACCAGAGACAAACAACGAAGTGATGCCTTCAGCCGTCGTGTATTTCAGTTCACCAGCACGTAAGCGCGAAATCAACTGAGTATGCTTAGGATAAATACCTAAATCACCCATTGCACCTGGAGCTATTACTTTTTCTACCAAACCGGAGAAAAGCTTTTGCTCAGCAGTAACTACTTCTAGTTGAATTGTCGATGCCATCCTGCCCTCCTATTAGAGCTTTTTGGCCTTCTCGACCGCTTCTTCAATGCCACCAACCATGTAGAAGGCATTTTCTGGTAAGTGGTCATACTCACCATTCAGGATACCTTTGAAGCTCGCTAAGGTTTCTTTCAGAGTAACGTATTTACCTGCAGAACCGGTGAAAACTTCAGCAACGAAGAACGGTTGTGACAAGAAACGTTGGATACGACGAGCGCGACCAACTACTTTCTTATCATCTTCAGACAATTCGTCCATACCCAGGATGGCGATAATATCTTTCAGTTCTTTATAACGTTGCAGGATACCCTGAACACCACGCGCAGTCTCATAATGCTCTTTACCAACGACGAGTGGATCTAACATCCGTGAAGTAGAATCCAAAGGATCTACCGCTGGATAAATACCCAATTCAGCGATGTTACGAGACAATACTAAAGTCGCATCTAAGTGAGCGAAGGTTGTAGCTGGAGACGGGTCAGTTAAGTCGTCCGCAGGAACGTAGACCGCTTGGAAAGAAGTGATCGAGCCGTTTTTGGTAGAAGTGATACGTTCTTGCAGAACGCCCATCTCTTCCGCCAGTGTGGGCTGATAACCTACCGCAGAAGGCATACGGCCTAACAGTGCGGATACTTCAGTACCTGCCAGGGTGTAACGGTAGATGTTATCAACGAACATCAGAACGTCACGGCCTTCGTCACGGAAGTATTCCGCCATCGTTAAACCTGTCAACGCTACCCGCAAACGGTTGCCTGGTGGTTCATTCATCTGACCATAGACCAGTGCTACCTTGTCGATAACACCGCCTTCAGTCATTTCGTGATAGAAGTCGTTCCCTTCACGAGTACGCTCACCGACACCTGCGAACACTGATAAACCAGAGTGTTGCTTAGCGATGTTGTTAATCAGTTCCATCAGTGTTACGGTTTTACCGACACCCGCACCACCGAACAGACCGATTTTACCACCCTTAGAAATTGGCATGATCAAGTCGATAACTTTAATGCCTGTTTCGAGGATATCAATACCACCCGCTTGGTCAGCATATGCTGGTGGAGCGCGGTGAATAGGCCACTTTTGTTCGTGAGCTACATCACCCATTTTATCGATAGGCCGACCTAATACATCCATCACGCGACCTAAAGTGCCGTGACCGACCGGTACGGAGATAGGAGCACCTGTATTAGCAACTTGCATACCACGCTTGATGCCGTCAGAAGCGCCCATCGCGATTGTGCGCACAATGCCATCACCCAACTGTTGTTGGACTTCCAGAGTCAGACCCTGGTCGGCTACTGTCAACGCATCGTAAACAGCTGGCACAGCATCACGTGGAAATTCCACGTCGACGACCGCGCCGATAACTTCAACGATACTTCCAGTACTCATTGATAGTACCTCTTAAAAAATGATAATTCCGTAAACAGCATTAGACAGCCGCTGCACCACTGACAATCTCAGAGATTTCCTGCGTAATCGCAGCTTGACGCGCTTTGTTGTACACCAATTTCAAATCATTGATCATCTTGCCTGCGTTGTCAGAGGCGCTTTTCATAGCGACCATCCGCGCGGCCATTTCGCAGCCCACGTTTTCAACCACCGCTTGATAAATCAAGGATTCAATATAGCGTTGCATCAAGGCGTCAATGACTTCTTTTGATTCAGGCTCGTAAATATAGTCCCAATGATGGCTTAACATTTCGTCTTTAACGGGCACGATTGGGATGAGCTGAGTCACCTGCGGTCGTTGCGTCATACTATTAACGAATTCGTTTTCTACCATAAACAGACGATCAATCCGGCCTTCGTCATAAGCGTCGAGCATGACCTTAATCGTACCCACCATATCCGCAATTTTTGGAGCATCGCCCATATGTGTTTTCTGGGCAGCTACACCATAACGACGGAACGTATTCGCTGCTTTGTTACCAAAGACAGCAATCTCCACCTCAACGCCTTGTGCTTTCCACTTGGCCATATCTTGGAGAGCAGTTTTGAATAAATTGACATTCAAGCCACCACATAAACCACGATCCGTGGAAATAATGATGTAGCCAACCTTCTTAACTGTTGGACGTTCAATCGTGTACGGATGCTTATATTCCAAATTCCCGTTTGCGACGTGGCCAACCACAGCACGCATTTTTTGGGCATAAGGACGGCTAGCATTCATGCGATCTTGTGCACGACGCATCTTTGATGCGGCAACCATTTCCATCGCTTTAGTGATCTTCCGAGTGTTTTGAATACTCTTGATCTGTGTGCGTATCTCTTTAGCACCTGCCATGGGACTTACCTCCCATTACCAAGTGTTAGTAGACTTGAAGGTTTCAAGAGCCTTACGCATAGCGCCCGCGATTTCATCGTTGTAGTCACCTTTTTCGTTAATCTTATCCAGAAGCTCTTTCTGGGAAGAACGCAGGTAACTCAACATAGCTGCTTCAAAATCAACAATCTTCTTCGCATCGACATCATCCAAGAAGCCTTCATTGGCTGAGAATAATGAGAATGCCATTTCAGCTACAGACAACGGTGCAAACTGAGGTTGTTTCATCAACTCAGTAACACGTTGACCACGGGCTAATTGTTTACGTGTACCTTCGTCAAGATCAGAAGCAAACTGCGAGAATGCAGCCAATTCACGATATTGAGCAAGATCGAGACGTACACCACCACCGAGTTTCTTGATGATCTTAGTTTGTGCCGAACCACCAACCCGTGATACCGATAAACCTGCGTTGATTGCAGGGCGGATACCAGCGTTGAACAGATCGGTTTCTAAGAAGATCTGACCGTCAGTAATCGAGATTACATTCGTCGGAACGAAGGCAGAAACGTCACCAGCTTGAGTCTCAATGATAGGTAGAGCAGTTAAAGAACCTGTCTTACCGGTCACAGCACCTTTGGTGTACTCTTCAACGTAAGCAGCGTTAACGCGAGAAGCACGTTCCAATAAACGCGAGTGCAGATAGAATACGTCACCAGGATAAGCTTCACGACCTGGTGGACGACGCAGTAACAATGATACTTGACGATAAGCCCAAGCTTGCTTGGTTAAGTCGTCATAGACGATCAGTGCATCTTCGCCACGGTCACGGAAGTATTCACCCATTGAGCAACCAGAGTAAGGAGCAAGGTATTGCATAGACGCTGGGTCAGATGCAGTTGCTGCTACTACTGTGGTGTATTCCATAGCGCCATGTTCTTCTAGCTTACGAACGACGTTCGCAACGGTAGAAGCTTTCTGGCCAATCGCAACGTAAATACATTTTACGTCTTTGCCTTTTTGGTTGATGATCGTATCAACCGCAACAGCAGTTTTACCTGTTTGACGGTCACCGATAATCAATTCGCGCTGACCACGACCAACAGGAACCATCGCATCCAGTGCTTTGATACCGGTTTGTAGTGGTTGGTCAACTGACTTACGATCGATAACACCAGGAGCAATTTGCTCAACAGGTGAGAAACCATCATGTTCCAGAGGACCTTTACCGTCGATAGGAGCGCCCAGTGAGTCAACCACGCGACCTAACAGGCCACGACCGACTGGAACTTCCAAAATACGACCAGTACATTTTACAGTGTCGCCTTCAGTGATACCCTTGTAGTCACCTAATACGACCGCACCGACAGAATCGCGCTCTAAGTTCAGCGCTAGACCATAAGAGCCATTCGAGAACTCAATCATCTCGCCAGACATTACGTCGCCTAAACCATGCAGGCGCACGATACCGTCTGTTACGGAGACAACAGTACCCTCAGTACGTGCTTCAGCACTCGCTTCGAAGCTGCTGATGCGCTTCTTAATCAGCTCACTGATTTCAGTTGGGTTAAGTTGCATGTGCTATTCCTCAGTTATCGGCTTGGCTTAGCGTGCCAAAGCCGCCTTCATTTCTTTCAGCCTGCTTTGGATAGAGCCGTCAATGACCAAATCACCAGCACGGATAATCGCGCCACCCATTAAATTGGGGTCAATCTTAGTCACTAACTTAACTTCACGTCCTAAGCGTTTCTGGAGCGCCGCAGCAATAGCTTGCTGCTGGTCATCAGTCATTTCCATGGCAGATGTTATTTCCGCATCCACTGCACCTTCTGATTCCGCTTTGAGTTGTTCAAAGAGAACCGAGATTTCAGGTAGCAACACAAAACGGTCATTATCTGCTAACACTTTGAGCAAGTTGCCACCTTGAGCATCAATCGCAGAACCTGCGACATCAACAAAGGCTTGAGCTTTTTGCTCTTTGGTCATGCGAGGATGACTCAGCAAGGAAGCTGAACCTTCTGCCGCGACTACCGCAGACATGGCTGCCAGTTGTGCCGACCATTGCGGCAACGTACCGGCGTCCTGCGCCATCTCAAATACCGCTCTGGCATAAGGACGGGCAGCGGTTGTCAATTCAGACATGGTTCACCACCTTAAATTTGCGCGGTCAGATCTTCCAATGCTTTCGCATGGGCTTTTGGGTTGATTTCTTTGCCAAGAATCTTCTCAGCACCAGCGATTGCCAGTGAAGAAACCTGTTGACGTAAGCCTTCACGAGCGCGAGATACCTCTTGCTCTAATTCAGCTTGAGCAGCCGTTTTTACACGACCTACTTCTTCAACAGCAGCATTCTTAGCTTCATCAACGATTTCGCCGGCACGCTTTTGCGCTTGGGAAATAATTTCGGCAGCCTCCACCTTCGCTTGCTTAAGCTCATCACCAATCTTTTGACGAGCTGCTTCCTGCTCTTGCTGACCTTTCTCAGCAGCGGCAAGACTTTCAGCAACTTTCTGGCGACGCTTATCCAGAACCTCGTTAATAGGCCCCCACATATACTTGTTGACCAACCAGATCATGATCGAGAACGCCAAGACCTGGGCAATCAATGTCAGAGTAATGTTCACGTTACCTTTCTCCTGCTTTTAAATTAAAGCCACCGTTCACACGGGGTTTCAACACACTATCGGCTTACTTACATAGCCCCGATAGCAGAAGCAGCAGCACCAACAAATGGGTTTGCGAACAAGAACCACATAGCAAACGCTAGGATAATGAACGGGAATGATTCCATCAGACCAGCGAAAATAAACATGTTAGTCATTAATTGAGGGCGTAGTTCAGGTTGACGTGCAATACCTTCCAAAGTTTTCGCACAAATCAAACCCCAGCCAATCGCAGAGCCTAAACCTGCCGCAGCGAGGATCACGCCAACACCAACAGCGGTGTATGCATAGATCATTGCAATCAGTTCAGCATTCATTTTCCAGTCTCCTAAAAATTACCAAAATTAAATTAAAAATCGAGAAATCTATCAACCTTCAAAAGCAAGATGATCAATGATCATCTGCTGTCGCATCTGCCATTCCTAAGTAAACAATCGTCAGCACCATGAAAATGAATGCTTGCAAAGTGATGACTAATAAGTGGAATAACAACCAAGCCAAATCCAAAATCACTTGCATTGGAAACCAAACGAATAGGCCAAAACTAAAGCCCATACCTAAGGTCAATAAGGCGATTAACATGAATACCAACTCACCTGCAAATAAGTTTCCGAATAACCGGAGACCAAGGCTAAGCGGCTTCGCCAGCTCTTCAATCGTGGTCATAACGATATTGACTGGGATGAAAAATTTTCCAAACGGATGGAATAAGAACATCTTCAAATAGCCCATTGGACC
Organism: Thiolinea sp.; assembly: GCA_049290875.1. Taxonomy (GTDB): domain Bacteria; phylum Pseudomonadota; class Gammaproteobacteria; order Thiotrichales; family Thiotrichaceae; genus Thiolinea. The sequence continues at coordinate 37,846 of JBATOI010000016.1, read as the reverse complement.
TTTGCTTTTGAAGTTATAAGCAAGGATGAGAGCGAAGACGCAAAGCGCTAAACCTAACGTAGTATCTAGGTTAGTGGTAGGAACTACTTTCAAATAAGTATGATGAGGATCAGCACCAAAGATGCCTAAAATACCAGTCCATAAGGAAGGTAAAAGATCAACCGGCAATAAGTCCATCGCATTCATAGCCAGCACCCAAACGAAGACTGTTAAAGCCAAAGGGCCAATCAGTTTATCAGGATGTGGGAAGACATTTTTAATTTGGTCATTGACAAACTCCACCACCATTTCGGCGACACTTTGAAGTTTACCTGGATTTTCCAAACTTAGATTCTCGCCAATTTTCTTAGCGATAAAGATTAACAATCCGCCGATCAGCACACTGAAAATAATGACATCTAGGTGTAGCACATTAAAGTCTGCAATAGACTTAGGCTGGCTAGTACTCCAGTTTGTCAAATGGTGCTGAATATACGCGACGGGATCGGCTGCTTGCGCACTTTCGCTCACACTTTTACCCCACGACCAAAGTTAATAAACTTTTTCCCACTTCACTACTGCTCCGCCTTACGGCTGGGACTCAGTGCAAAAGCATATCCTAGTTGCGTCACAATGAAGGAACCTATTAATGGCAGAGGTGTCAACTTGAGTACACCTAACCCAATAATTAGAGCAACTAGAACGAAAACGAAACGTCCGACCGCACTTAGATATAGCAACATCATGCTACGTTTCGGGTCAAAGTTGGCGTCTCCTCCTACTTTACCCATGCGCCGAGACAATAAAAATGTATTAGCCAGAGCAATCGTGCCGCCGAATAATGCAGGCAATACAGCACGTTCGCCCTGCAGGTAAAAAGCAATAGCGGCACACACCACTATCAGCACGAATTGTATGATCAGTATGTTGCGCATCTGCATCTCTGGAGGGGAAATCTATCCCCTTGATTTCCAAATCCCGGCGGAAGTATAAATTTATACTAATATACGGTCAACTCTCGGTTGCAAAACCAGCGACCGCCCACACGCTCAATGGGTGTAGCTTACTGAAGCTGCCTACAAAAATTATGTCGACATTATCCACTAATTTAGAAAAGCTGCAATGCTTATGAGCGGCTAGTTCGCAAATTATCTGAACAAAATCTTAAGTTAACTCAACCTTAGGTTTTTCTAACAAATCCGCACAGTTAGCGCCAGATTACCACTATTACTGAGCTTGTAGATGAGCTATTTGCTAGTTTATCTACCTTGGCTGCCCTCTTTTGGGGCAGAACAAACTCAAGCAAGGTTAAGGCTTTAAAAAGTGGCTTGATACTCTAACTGTCGACAATTGATAAAAATAGTGATCAGAAGCTTACTTTCAGCAGGCACTAAGTATAATAAAAATAACTATTTTTTGCAGTTAAGAGTCAAAAAATGCGGATGTAGGATAAATTTGCGAGCTAAAGAGCGACCAACACTTGGCAGCACTAATGGAGAATGGCAGCGCTGTTGCAAAAACAGTACTGCCAAAAGAGGAGGGCTTAACGTCCGCGCACGAAACGGCGAACCTCAGCTAAATGACGGCGACTAACTTCCAACTGATCACGTACTTTATCTAGAGTAATTTGTGTACGGCCTACATCAGACTTGGTTAAACCAGTGATACGGCTTTTTGCGACTAACGCATTACGATGAATACGAATGAAACGATCTGCTAAATCAGTTTCTAAAGATTTTAGCGATTCCTCAATAATCACTTCTCCGCCATTGTGACGAACAGTGACGTATTTTTGATCCGCTTGGAAATACACAACATCTTCAATTGGAATGAGTTCCAAATTACCACGCATCCGAGCACAGATATGCTTACGGGATGAACGTTGACCTCCGGTGCGTTGCTCTAGCATTTCTAAACGTTGAGCACGGTTAAGCGAGCGGGCTTGTTCCAGACTTTGTAATAATTGTTCTTGTCTTATTGGTTTCATAAGATACCCTGTTGCTTTTGTTGAAAAGGCTTCTAAAGCATACTCACCATACGCTGTGGTAAATATGACGGCTGGGGGCATCTCCATCGTGGCTATGTGTCTAGCGGCTTCTAGCCCGTCCATTCCGGGCATCGTAATATCCATTAGCACAATATCAGGTTGGAAACGCTCCACCATTACTACCGCCTCAGCCCCGTTTTCGGCTTCAGCACAAACATCGTAATCCGCATAGCGATCAATCAAGCCTTTGATTCTTTCGCGGGCATATTCTTCGTCATCTACAACCAAAATCTTAATCGACATTATTATTACTCCTTGGGGATGGAAAAGGAGACGCGGTACTGCTGGGGAGTTTTTTGTATTTGCAGATTGGCGCGATCTCCATACGCGAGCTGAAGTCGTTTTTGCATATTTTCTTGGGCAATGTGGTTACCCTTTTGATGTGAGCTAGCACCCGTTGGCGAAAGTGGGTTGGTCACGGACACCGCTAAATGGCTGCCTGCATCGTACAAACTAATTCCTAGTGTCCCGCCTTCTTTACGTGGTTGTATCCCATGATAAATGGCGTTCTCGACCAAGGGTTGCAAGATCAATGGTAGAATTTGCATGTCAAACGGCAAGGTATTGCGATCCATATCCCAAACCACCGTTAGTCGGCGCTTGCCTAAACGCAAACCTTCCATCCGTAAATAGCGCATCGTCACATCTAATTCTTCTTGCAGGCTAATACGATTGCGGCGATCTAACGTGGTACGCATGATGTCAGCTAAATCTAAAATCGCTTCCTCGGCTTGAACCGGATCTTTGTGCACTAAATGAGCTACTGTATTTAAGCTGTTAAATAAGAAGTGGGGGCGCATCCGTGATTGCAAAGCCTCATATTTAGCATGCGAATCTGCCTCTACCGAAGCCTCCCACTGACCCTGTACATACAGATAACGCAGAACTACCAAAGTTAGTACAAGGCTAATCACAATATTTTTTAGAAAATACAGGGCAACCCCGCCGCCCAGCTCATCTAAACTATTATTTTTAATAACAAATAAGCCAATGACTGAAGCCAATAAAGTAAAACTCATGACCACAGCAGTGATGATTAAAGTAGCTATTTTGTTAGAGGGCGGTGTATAAAAACGGTTAACCAAACACAAAACCAAGGCGGAGGCTAAGGTGACCCATAAAATGAATAAGGCATTTAAACCCAACTTCACTAAAAACTCGTTCACATCATCCGCACCGGCCAAAGCCAGAATGATTGCGAGGAATAGAGCAGACGCCACAATCCTTATGAGAGGTTGAGGCCCACAAATATTGGGTAAGTAACCAAGCGTTTTGCTCATTGATAAGGACATTCTATTCTTTTTAGCTCTTGCCTTTTTTCACACGCACCAAGGGTTGGCTTGCCTAAAAAACTGACAGGTTTAGTTAATTGTTATTTTTATAATTTCCCAGACCGCAACTTACGATCGAGCTTTCACCTAATACTATAGCCCAGCGGCTTGCTGATTGCTGAAGGCTTTTCTCGATTCTTCCATAAGGAAAGAATAAACTGCAAATTTTTCCGCTTAACTGCATAGAACCTAACGAAATCGCGCCCATGACAGCCCAAAATCAAAAAACCAACCCTGCTTCGCCTACGACTGCCTCCAAAAATCAATCCTGGGGCGGACGCTTTACCGAATCGACTGACGCCTTCGTCGCCGAATTTACCGCCTCGATTCAATTTGATCAGCGCTTATACAAACATGATCTTGCGGGGTCGCGAGCACATGCACGGATGCTAACTAAGGTTGGTATTCTCTCTAGCACTGATCTGGAAGCTATCTTAGCGGGCTTAGACCAAATCGAAGCTGAAATTGAAGCTGGAAATTTTGAGTGGCAAATCGCACTGGAAGATATTCACATGAATATCGAAGCCCGCCTCACCGACCGCATTGGTATCGCTGGCAAACGCCTACACACGGGACGCTCGCGTAATGATCAGGTGGCGACTGATATTCGCTTATGGTTGCGTGATCAGATTGATCATATTGGGCATGAAATTCGCCGCCTGCAAGCAGGTTTGGTAGAAGTCGCGGAGCGTGAAGCCGATACCATCCTCCCCGGTTTCACCCATTTACAAGTGGCGCAACCGATTACCTTCGGGCATCACATGTTAGCATGGTTTGAAATGCTGGAGCGCGATTACGAGCGTCTCATGGATTGCCGTAAGCGCGTGAATATTATGCCTTTGGGCGCGGCAGCGTTAGCCGGAACGACTTACCCGATTGACCGTAATTACAGCGCTGAGCTATTAGGCTTTGAGCGCCCTGCCCGCAACTCCTTAGATGCCGTCAGTGATCGTGACTTTGCGATTGAATTTAGTGCAGTGGCTGCCTTACTCCTCATGCACATGTCACGTTTCTCAGAAGAATTGATTCTGTGGACTTCAGCACAGTTTGATTTCATTCGCTTGCCGGATCGCTTCTGCACTGGCTCCTCGATTATGCCGCAAAAGAAAAACCCCGATGTACCTGAACTAGTACGCGGCAAAAGTGGACGGGTGTTTGGGCATTTAATGGGCTTGCTGACACTAATGAAAAGCCAACCACTGGCTTACAATAAAGACAATCAAGAGGACAAAGAGCCGCTGTTCGATACGGTTGATACCGTGCTGGGTTGCTTACGTGCCTTTGGTGACATGATGCCGCATGTGCAAACAAAACCGGAAAAAATGCGCAGCGCCGCTATGCAAGGTTTCTCGACTGCCACCGATTTGGCGGATTATTTAGTGCGTAAAGGTTTGCCGTTCCGTGATGCGCATGAAGTGGTAGGTAGTGCGGTGGCTTTGGGTGTCAAAACCGGACGTGATTTGAGCGAAATGACGTTGGCTGAATTACAAAGCTTTTCATCTATGATTGAAGAAGACGTGTTTACAGTCTTGAGCTTGGAAGGTTCGGTGGCTGCTCGTGATCATTTAGGTGGTACTGCTCCACATCAGGTGAAACTGCAAATTGCTGCTGCTAAAAAACTCATAATCGCTTAATTATCATTAGTAGCGCTTACTAACATTTTGAGTAGGCGCTGCCCTCCAATTGCAAGACACAAAACCTTGCCGAAGGATTCAGATCATGCCCTTACAAAATCGAGTTGACCCTTGGGGGAAATTGATTGCTACCAGTGCGCGTGGAGTTTTGTTAGGTAATCGAGGTATTTTGCACAATAACAATCAGGAAATCGTCAAGCCTTGGGCGCACAAAGCTTGGATTAATTGCACACTTAGCTATGCGGGGGTGCAACGCCAAGTTTTCAGCCCCAATAGCTATTCTGAATTGTTCTTTCTGGATGAGGCCACTGCTCTCTCGGCAGGGCATCGGCCTTGTGCCAAATGTCGCAGAGAACGTTTTCATGAATTCAAACTCGCTTGGTGCACTGCCAATCGTGGAGATGCTGAAGCCAAACTGACGGTTCAAGAGCTAGACAAACAATTACATGAAGAAAGGGCCATTCGTGGCGGCAGCAAACTTACTCACCTCATGCCATTTGCAGAACTACCGGATGGTGTATTTTTTGAATGGCAAGGCGAAGCACTACTATGCTGGCAGGGTGTATTGAAAAAATGGTCACCGACAGGTTATAGCACAGCTACTTCAGTACCCGCTCCCGCAGACCTAGTGAAGGTACTTACACCCATTTCGATTGTAAAAATGTACAGCTATCTATTTCGCCCGCAAGTACACGAGTCGGCTGAAACAAACTGAAAGCTACAAGCCCTTTAAAAACTAAGTGAGCTGCAAACAAAGCTTACAACTCACTTCGTCTTAACTGAGCTAAAGGCTCTACTCCTTCGGCTTCCGCAAAGTCATCGCCGGATTATGCGTAAAGAAGTTATACGGCATCAGATGCACCGTCTTCCATTCCGTCGTCATCACTGGCCAATCTTCCATCCGTGGAGTGTGGTGGAAACCCGCCGTAAACCACGTCACTACATCTTTATTACCAATATTGCGATTGGCTTTCACCCATTCGGCTAGCGTATCCGAACCATCACTAGCAAAGGCATATTTACCGCCTGCATAGCGCTGGGTCGGGTCATAGAGCGTATTCCACACGCTATATTCCACATAAGCATTGCGCTTCATAGGGGGGTCGTTAACAAAATCAAACGGGCTATACGCCACATTACCATGATGAATCATATAGCTAGGATTATGTCCGAGTGACCCTTGCTTATTCATATTCATCACATGGAACATTTGCGGCTTGAGCGCACTGATTTTAAAACGCCCGTCCAGTTCATTGGCAACCGCAGTATGGCTCAGATTCCACAATGAGCGGCGCGGAATATCGGCAGGTGGCTCTTCCTTGGCTAAGTCCATCACCATGAAGGTATTGTCTTGCCCGTCAATATCAAAATCTAAGCGGAAGTTGAAGAAGTGATCATGATTCGCCGCCACTAAATTCGGTGCAATTAACATCCCGTGCGCAGTATCGGCCTTAGCGGTCGGGTCATTCATATTGGTAGAAGCAGCGCCTTTCACCGCATCCAAGCCAGATGCTCCTACCATAATGTAAATGTCACCATTTTGCCTAAAGCGGTAATCAATCAAATAATCATAATTGCCCACTTCGGACGCAGTGCGCACCACTAACTCAGTATCAGGGCGACCTTCGGCAGGCACAGGCTTTTCAGGCGTTTGCGCGAATACTTCAAAATGCCGCCACGCCGGATCACCAATATTGCGCTCAAATACACAAATCGCATTAGGGATTTCCAGCGGATTGCCGCTATCATCGTGGATTAAAGCAGGCAGGAACGTGGCATATTTCGGGCAATCAATCCCCGCCGTCAGCGGACTCAAGAACAGACCAAATCCATACTCGCCGCTATCCATATAGGTGCGCCAGAACCAGCCTTTGCCCGGATCCATATACGGCACAAACACTTCGGACAAATGCGCTTGATACAACACTGAGCGCCAATCTTTACCATCATTGACATTAATATCCGACACCACCATGCCCGGACGCTTATCAATGCGATAACGGAACTTCCAAATATCCCAAGCGATTTCACTGCCATTAATGCTGTAATTCGGCTTGCCAGTTTGGGTCAAGATAGCGGGATTAGTTTCAGGACGTAACGGAGCACGCTTGGCAATTTCCTCTTCGGTGTAACCCCAATCATCTTTAGGCACGGGGACAATCGCCTCGTCCTCAACTTTCACCACTTTGTTTTCGCGCAAATCCACGACTGCATATAAACCTTCGATAGGTTTGGCGTAAAAATTCGAGCCAGTCGTGGGTTTGATATAGCACGGCACTTTCATTAAGCGCTTGCCCTTTTCCTCTTCAATCCCAAAATTGCCCGCCGTTAAAGGTAAGCAGAAGGCCTCTTCCGGTTTGACATTGCGCTTGGCTAGTGCTTTGGCGAACTCTTCATTTTTCAGCACTACTTCCATCGCTGACATAAATTCCGCAAACGTTACCATCGTTTCTTTATCGAGGGTTTTAGTGCTTTCGACTTTATCATTGCTGAGATCAACCACCGCTTCATACACGCCTTTATCAGTAGTAAATTGCGCTAAAGCACGGCGCACTACGGGCATTTTTTCCGCTTTCCATTTTAAGACTTCGGCTTTGTTGGGTTCGACCAATTCAATCAGTGGATACAGACTTTTATCGGTTGCCCCGCCCTTTTCTCGCAATAGCGCGGTGATTTGTTTGTACTCATCGGCGGTCAAACCATCTTGGGGGCTAGTCGCTAAGGCTGCTGTCACTGCTGCTTCGGCCTTTTTAGTTTCGGTACTGGCTGATTCAGCCCACACATTGCCTGCCAAAGCCAAGGCAATGCTAAACGATAAAGCGTTTAACGCTCTCATAATCCTCTCCTCCTCGTTGTGTCGCTATAACTTAGGCTAAAGCTTTATTAATACTAATAATTTTTGGTTGCGTCACAGCCTTCAAACCATCTACCCCAAACTCCACCCCAAAACCAGATTGCTTAATCCCACCAAAAGGAACCATCGGGTGAATCGTGCCATGCTGATTAATCCACACGGTGCCTGCTTGCATCCGATTGGCAACTGCACGGGCTGTTTCAGGATTGCTCGACCACACTGACGCCCCCAAGCCCACATCCACCGCATTCGCCATTTGAATCGCTTCATCCAAATTGCGGTATTTCACAATCGGCAATACGGGGCCAAATTGCTCCTCTTGTACCAATCGAGCTGAATTATCAATCTCAGTGACTAAAGTAATCGGGAAGAAATTGCCTGCACGCTGCATGGCCTCGCCACCACAGACAAAGTTAGCCCCTTGCTGTTTAGCGTCTTCCACTAAGTCGACGACTTTGCCAAACTGCATACGATTTTGCACGGGGCCGAGCACGATGCCCTCTTCCAAGCCATTGCCCATAGGCATGACTGCGGCGAGTTTATTGATCTCTTCAACCACTGCATCATGCACATCTTCATGCACGTAAAGCCGCTTAATACAGGCGCAAGTCTGCCCCATATTAATAAACGAACCCCAGAACAAACCCTGCGCGATTTTGGCAGGGTCAACATCCGGCAAGACAATCGCCGCATCATTGCCACCTAACTCGAGCGTGACCCGTGCATAGTTTTTGGCAGAGGCTTGAATGATTTTGGAGCCAGTCGCCGACGAACCGGTGAACATAATCTTATCCACGCCTTGCGCTGAGGTGAGCCAACCACCGACTTCACCGCCACCGGACACCGAATTAAGCACACCCGCAGGCAATACCGTATTCAGTAAGCGCACCATTTCTAGCGTACAAATCGAGGTATATTCCGAGGGCTTAATCACCACGGTATTGCCCGTGCGCAACGACGGCATAATCTGCCAAGTCGCAATCAAAAGCGGCCAATTCCACGGCGCAATCGCAGCGACTACCCCAATCGGCGTGCGGTGAATTTCATCGCGGCGCGTATCATCTTCAAAAGCAATTTCGATGGGTAATTCGAGGCTAGCAGGCACTTGCGTCCAACCAATACAGCCTTGAATTTCAAACACTGAGCCGGGACCAGCTAAAGGCTTACCTTGCTCTTGAGTGATCAGTTTAGAGAGATAATCTATATTCTCTTCCAGCACTTTCGCCATTTGCATTAAATAGCCTTTGCGTGCCTCATCCGAAAGTGCTGCCCATGCAGGTTGCGCGGCTTTGGCAGCAGCGACAGCGGCTTGAACTTGCTCTTGAGTACTGGCTGGGACTAAACCTAAGACTTCGCCGGTAGCAGGATTATAGGATTCAAAGCTTGATGCAGATGTAACGGCTTGACCATTACAAGTATTGGTATACGTAACGCTCATAAACTCCTCCTGATTATGATTAATGCCTAGCATTTCATAGCTTGGGCGAAAAATCTTGGCAGGCTGCGCCACACTCTATGCAGTTAGCGCCAAACCTCAGGAATTATCAGCAGCACTATACTGTTTAGGCGACACTCCATATTGCTTTTTAAACAAGCGATTGAGTGTGGAGACATCGCCAAAGCCATGCTCATACGCCAGTGCTGCAATTTGCAATTTACCGCCTTGACGCTGAGTGGTTTCCAGCCGCTTAGCAAACCGCTGCAAGCGAATCTGCTGAATCATCTCAGCACAATGCAAACCCGCCTCGGCGAATAAGCGTTGAATACTGCGCGTGGATAAACCCGATAACTCCGCCAAACGCACGACATTAAACCCATCATCCAGCGCATGTTCGTGCAATAAAGCAATCAGGTGCTGCAAGGCTTTTTGATTGGCGGCTAATTCATCCGCACATGACGCCCGCGCAAATTGCGCACACAACAATTCCAATAAACTATTGGATAAATGGGTTTGCGCGGTGCTGTGTTCAGGGGTATTAATCAGCATTTTCACATGCGCATTAATCAGTTGCCCGTAATCGCTTTTGGCACTAATGAGCGTGGCGGGATCAAAGCGCACTTGTGGATTATGTTGATGTAATAAGTCACGCGGTAGATGCAAGGAGAGCTGGCTGGTATTGAGGCGCGGATCATAGCTAAAGATGCTGGGCTGCAAAGAATCAATCAGAGTCATATCCCCCTGCTCACGCAGCACGGCACGCGCTTTGCCTTGCTGTAATTCCGCATGGCCTGTGAGGTGAATGATCAGGAAATAGTAAGCATGCCCATCTTGGGAAATATCGCGATAATTGCGCAGGATTTGCTGGGCATTGTGTTGCACCAAAGCGAAATCGGCTTGGCCTTTATGCACCACTTCTACATTGCCTAAGATACTAGGCGCTTCGGTTAAGGTACGGAAATGCCCACATACCGATTGCAGCTCAGTTTGCCACTGCATCGGCTCTAAGACTCTAGGCGGTTTGGCTAAGGCTAACTGCATGGGTAATGACCTACGCGAGTTGATCGAAACATCATCTCACTAGCTGAACTAGTTAGCTTGATCTTACTAGTTTTTTTTAAGCGCTGTCGAATAGCATTTCAGCAGTTAATTGGGAGGAATCGAATTCTGCACTCGCTTCCAATCATACGGCAAAGCGCTCGTCGCCCAGCCTTCACGCTGTTTAATCGCTGTTTGCAAAATAGCGCTACGCTTTTCAGACGGTGGATGCGTGGACAAAAAAGCGGGCAAATCGACACTGGCTTCTTCCTTGGCTAGCTTTTCAAAGAAGGTGACTAAACCCTGCGGGGCGATCTGTGCTTGATGCAAAGCCGCCAAACCTTTTAAGTCGGCATCGGTCTCTAATTCGCGGCTAAATTTCAAGCCGCTCAATTCGGTAAGCGCTTGTGTGACCCAAAGCGAAGACGCATCGCCCACCATCAAGGCGATTGAAGCTTGCCAGCCTAAATCGTAGATAATATTTTCTAAACTGTGGCGCTGTTCCACATGCTGCACTTCATGCGCGATTACACCCGCAACTTCTTCAGCCGATTCGGCCTTTTGCAGCAAGCCCGTATTCGCCACCACATAACCACCGGGGATAGCAAACGCATTCACTTCATCGGTATCAGCAATATACCATTGATACTCATATACCGAACCTTGAGTTAAGCGCTCGCCAATACTTTTTAATACTTCGTAGTCATAGCCCGTTTGGCGCAATTTCATGCCCTCGGTTGCGCTTGCAAACACCATTTCACCCAGCATTTGCTCTTGCTCTACCGGGATATAATCAGCAATCCAAGCAGCGATTTGATGTGATTTCCATAGCAGGACTAGCAGCAATAAGAACGGCAGCACCAAATACAAGGCCAACATACCTAAGCCAATATGGGAGCGGCGCTTACGCTTAGTTTGTGCGCGATGCACTTGTTGATACTGCTGCGTAGCGCTTGGCTGAGCTTGTGCCATCAGTTGCTGGGCATCGGCTGCACTAAAACAAACTGAGCAAGCCTCAGCTTGCGGTGACTCCCAAAAATACACTTGCTCGCGATTAAAGCCACCATAACGCGGTTTTAAAGCGGACAAAGGCAAACGGATAAGCTCCGCTTCAGGATTCGCAGCAGCAATCACTAATTTGGTCTGGTCTGTATAGGCCGAAATAGCTTCGCCATGACTGGGGCTAGTGGGCGAGAAAAACTGCCCTTTAACCTTACTAGTCTGAGTAGCAATTTTCAATTAATCATCCCCAAACACCCCCCCCATCACCGAGCCACCTAAGCTGCCTAACACCGAACCTTCACCAGCGCCACCCGGTGCAGCACGTACAATTCGATTAGCCAAGCGCGATAAAGGCAAGGATTGCAGCCAAATTTTGCCGGGGCCAGTCAGGGTCGCAAAGAATAAACCTTCGCCGCCAAAGAAAGCTGTTTTTAAGCCACCGACATATTCAATATCGTAATCGACACTCGGCATTAAAGCGGCTAAGCAGCCAGTATCCACCCGCAGCGTTTCACCGGGGCGCAGGGTGCGTTCAATTAAAGTTCCACCCGCATGCACGAAGGCTAAACCATCGCCCTGCAAGCGCTGCATAATGAAACCTTCACCACCGAATAAGCCTGTGCCGATTTTCTTCTGGAAAGCAATGCTCAAAGACACACCTTTCGCTGCACACAAGAACGAATCACGTTGGCAAATCAACTCGCCACCCATTTGGCTCAGATGCATCGGCAGGATTTGGCCTTGATACGGTGCTGCAAACGCTACTTTACGCTTACCGCTACGACCTTGATGCATATACACCGTAGTAAATAACGACTCGCCCGTGACTAAACGCCCGCCAGCCTTCATTAACTTACCAAAAAAACCCTGTGCTTGGGTGGAGGCTGAGCCATCACCAAACACGGTTTCCATCACAATATCTTGCTCCATGAACAGCATCGCACCCGCTTCGCCGACAGCCGCTTCACCGGGGTCAAGCTCAATTTCCACATACTGCGAGTCATGCCCAAAGATTTGATAATCAACACTATCCATTGCGCTCATTTTGCTAGCCTCTTCCTCTCATTTTTATATAAGTTTAGTTAGCATACGTCAGCAATGTGAACGACAAAATGAATTTTCAGCCGCAACTTATTAAATTATTAAACGTGAAAAATATGCAGAGCAGCATGCTGTAACAGCATAATGGTTTTGGCATCTTGAATCTCGCCGCTTTGCAGCATTGCGAGCGCTTGGGTGAACGGCAATTCTAAAACTTCAATATCCTCGCCCTCTTGTTCTAAACCGCCACCTGCGCCAATACGCTGTTGGCTTGCATATTCCGCGACATAAAAATAAAGCTTTTCAGTCACCGAACCAGGGCTCATATAAGCCTCAAACACCTTTTGCAACGCCTGTACTTGATAACCCGTTTCTTCCTCAGCCTCTAAACGAATCCGCTCTTCCGGGCTAGCTTCATCTAATAAACCAGCGGCAGTTTCAATCAATAAGCCCGACTCCAAACCATTCATAAACGCTGGAAAACGAAACTGCCGCGTCAGCACCACCGTTTGCTGCGCTAAGTTGTACAGCAAAATCGTCGCCCCATTGCCGCGATCATAAAATTCACGCTGCTGCTCCTGCCACTCGCCGTTATTCCGCAAGTAAGCGAAACTCGCTTTTTTCAGGATGTACCAATTATCTGAGAGCAACTCAATTTTGCTGATTTTTACACGATCATTCATAACTATTACTCAAATTAAGATTTTTATGGGCTAACTATCGCTAGTCAAGCTAGTTTAAGTTATTATTCGTGCATATTTGTTAATTTTCAAGAAAATTCGCGCAAGCATGTTAAACCAGCAACGTAAGCAATTTCTCATTCAGCAACTACAAATTCACGGCCAAGTGATTGCCAAACAAATCGCTCAAGAGCTACACGTGTCTGAAGATACGATTCGTCGGGATTTACGTGAATTAGCCAAAGAAGGTTTGCTGCAACGGGTGCATGGGGGAGCGTTGCCGATCTCCCCTGCGCTCAGCAGCTTTCAAGAGCGCCAGCAAATTGCGCCAGACGCTAAGCAGCAACTCGCTCAAGCAGCGATTGAATTAATGCAAACCGGACAAATTGTGTTTTTAGATGGCGGTACGAGTACCCAGCAAATTGCGCAGCAACTACCCGCTGAGTTGGCGCTAACCATCATTACGCATAGCCCAACTATTGCTTTAGCCCTCGTTGAGCATCCACAGGTTGAAGTGATTTTATTAGGCGGGAAATTATTCAAGCACTCGATAGTGACCGTCGGCGCAATGGCCTTAGAAACCCTACAAACCCTGAATATTGATCTGTATTTTATGGGCGCAACGGGCATCCACCCTGAGTTTGGGCTAACCACGGGCGATTTAGAAGAAGCCGGTATGAAACGTGCGATTAGCAAGCGTTCGGCTGAAACTTATCTGCTGGCCTCACCGGAAAAACTCGGCAAAGTGTCTGCTTATGGCATTTTGCCACTGACCGAAATCAGTGGCTTAATCTTGCCTAATGCAATTGAAGATAAGCAGCTAAGCGCTTATCAACTGCCCTCACTCACGCTCATTAAGGCTTAGAGGAAACGACTCACCAACACCTTATCCGCCTGCAAATTCGGCACGGGAATCTTCACAAAATGCCCACTGCCGGGCGCGACTTGAATCGGCTCACCATGCTTATTGCGCATCGCTTCCAACGTGATCTCAATGTTTTGCGCATTCGGTACAATCAGCTCGATTCGATCACCGACCGCGAAACGGTTTTTCACTTCCACATCCATCCAGCCATTCGCAGCATCGTAGCTGGTCATTTCGCCGACAAATTGCTGCTGATGACTCATGGAAGCTCCTTGAATATAATTTTGGTATTCGTGGGTATGGTGACGCTCATAAAAGCCATCGGTGTAACCACGATTCGCCAAATTTTCCAAAATACCCAATAACTTATCGTCAAAAGGCTTGCCTGCTGCGGCATCGTCAATGGCTTGGCGATAGGCTTGGGCAGTACGTGCGGCGTAATAATGTGATTTGGTGCGGCCTTCGATTTTCAGGCTATCCACGCCGATTTCGCATAAGCGCTGTACATGCTCAATCGCGCGTAAGTCTTTGGAATTCATAATATACGTGCCATGCTCGTCTTCCATTACCGGCAATAATTCGCCCGGACGACTGGCTTCTTCCAAGAAATACACGCGGTCGGCTAAAGGATGGCGCTGTTGATTGCCGCAATCAGCGGTTTTGGCGACTTGATTGAAGGCATCCATCGACAGCACAGCTTCACGCGGCACAATCGCGCCATCCGGTGTTTCAGCAGCTTCGGTGGTTTTGTATTCCCAGCGGCAAGAATTGGTGCAAGTGCCTTGATTCGGGTCGCGATGATTGAAATAGCCAGACAGCAAGCAGCGCCCTGAATAAGCAATGCACAAAGCACCATGCACGAATACTTCCAGCTCCATGTCAGGGCATTCTTGGCGGATTTCAGCGACTTCATCCAAAGATAATTCGCGGGACAGAATAATACGTTTTACGCCCAATTTTTGCCAAAACTTCACGCTGGCATAATTCACCGTATTCATTTGCACCGATAAATGAATCACCGCTTCGGGGAAAGTTTCGCGCACCATCATAATCAAGCCCGGGTCCGCCATAATCAGCGCATCGGGCTGCATGTGAATAACTGGCTCAATATCGCGCAGGAAGGTTTTGACCTTAGCATTGTGAGGCATGGTATTAGCAGCGACGAAAAACTTCTTGCCCAAAGCATGCGCTTCGGCAATCCCCGTGGCTAACACATCATTTTGGAAGTCATTATTGCGCACACGCAAGCTGTAGCGCGGCTGTCCGGCGTAAACAGCATCCGCACCATAAGCGAAGGCATAACGCATATTCTTCAAAGTGCCAGCGGGCGCTAGCAGTTCAGGTTTTTTCACGACAAATTTCCTTAACCAGATTGCAGGTCTAGTGGTTGGGAGTTAGAGATGGGGAGGTATTCTAGCGGCTTTGGGAGGCGATGACTAATAGTGCTAGAATTAAGGCAAATGATCTTTGGAGTTTTAGCATGGGTGCAGTACCACAAACCAATTACGTTGCCGCTGAAGATTATCTGCGTCTAGAAAATGATCGCGCTGATGACGGTGCGCGTTGTGAATATAACAATGGTCAGGTTTATGCGATGGCAGGGGCAAGCCGCAATCATAATATCCTCAGCATGAAACTGGCGAACCTGCTGTTCAATCATTTAGAAGGTTCGCGCTGCCAAGTCTTTCAATCTGATATGAAAGTGGCTATCGAAACCTTAGGCGATACGCGCTTTTACTACCCCGATGTGCAAGTAAGCTGCGAAGAAGAAACCGACACCTATATCAATAAATCGCCTTGTTTAATTATCGAAGTTTTGTCTGTCAGCACCGTACAAAAAGATCGTGCCGAGAAATTAAATGGCTATCGCTTGATTCCTGCTTTGCAAGAGTATGTGCTGTGTTCACAGGATTCGCCGTATTTGGAAATTTATCGGCGGCGCAATGAGTGGAGGATGGAGTATTTTACGACTGGGCAGGTTGTAAGATTGGAGTCGGTGGGTTTGGATGTGAGTGTGGATGACTTATATCGCTTTCTGAAGTGATAGCTTAACAGCCAAATCCATAAAATAAAGATAATACTTAACTCTATTTTGCTCTAAACTCTACTTAAGAGCATTTAGAGAGCTTACCCCATGATCCCCAGTATTTTACGCCAAGCTTCGGCTTTCATTCTGGCTCGCCCCCAGCCCAGCTATCAGCGCTTTTTGCACCAACAGATTAATTTCAAAGAAGCGTTGATTGGCATACAAGGGGCACGCGGCTGCGGCAAGACGACTTTGTTACTCCAACATGCTTTAAAAGTGGAGCTTAAGCCTGCGCAGATTTTATATATCGCTTGTGATCATCCGGCGATGGTGGATTTAAGCTTGTATGAGCTAGCACAGACGTTTTATCAAGAAGGCGGGCGGCTACTACTTTTGGATGAAATCCATAAAAGCAAAGACTTTGCCGTACACCTCAAAGCCATGCGTGACACCTTTGATTTGCAGGTGATTTTTTCTGGTTCTTCAGCGTTGCGAATTGAGCATGAACTAGGGGACTTATCGCGCCGTGCAGTGATTTATCAGCTGCCTGTTTTGTCTTTACGTGAGTTTATGGAAATTGAAACGGGGCAAAGTTTCTCGGCTTTTAGTTTGTTGGAATTGTTAGAACAGCATGTGAATATTGCACAGCAGGTAATGCGCCAAGTGCGCCCGATTGAGCAGTTCAAAAACTATTTACAGTATGGCGCTTATCCCTTTTACCGTGAGTCGTTGGATAACTACCCACGTAAATTACTCGAAGTAATTAATCAAGCGATTGACTCTGATTTAGCGGGTATTTATTCGATTGAAGCCAGTAAGGTCGATAAATTAAAAAAGATTTTATACATGCTGTGCAGCACTAACCCTGTTGAATTGAATATTTCCAAACTCAGTGCTGCGGTAGGTACATCTTGGGCAACTTTGGCGAAATACCTTGAGCGTATGCAAGCGGGCAATCTGATTCATATCGTGCGGGCGGGTTCAGGGATGCGCACTGTAAATAAGCCGGATAAACTGCTCTTGGATAATGCCAATCTGTTTCAAGTGCTATGTGCTGCGCCCAATAGCGGTTCTTTACGTGAAACCTTTTTCGTTTCACAGTTGAGTTATCAGCACCAAGTGCATTATCACGATCAGGGCGATTTTAGTGTTGATGATCAATGGATTTTTGAAATTGGTGGTGCGAATAAGAGCCTGAAGCAGCTTAAGGGGCAAACTCAAAGTTATGCTGCCTTGGATGATACGGTGGTGGGTGAGGGGAGGAGTGTGCCTTTGTGGATGTTTGGGATGTTGTATTAATTCATAGATTGGCTCTTGATCTTTGATGACTTTTCCTTAAACAGCTGAACAAAGGACAATTATTAGGCCTCTTGCGAAAGTAGCTTTATAAATAGCTTTGAGTGGTTAAAAATGCAACGATCATCTCTATAACGTTTTTCTAACAACAATTAGCGAAAATCGCAGCCTGAGTAATTTTCGACTTTCGCAAGAGTTCTATTTAGTTAACCATAGCTCCAAATATTTGATTTTATTCTACTATTCCATCCTGTAGTCGATTTTCATCAAAATTAATTTTTATTAATTGATTAGTCTATTTATTAGTGTGAAAAGATTTGCTATAATTTTAGTCAATTGATTAGAAGGAAAAATTAATTATGACAGTAATCGGCTATGAAAAACTTAATCCTCTCTTAAATGCTACTGAACTTAGAAAAGCTATTGAAAATAAAGTAAAAGAACTACGGGATTATACCCCAAAGGTTGGGGTTTTTGGTGTGACAGGGGTAGGTAAATCATCTTTATGTAATGCACTCTTTGGAAAAGAAGCAGCCGCTGTTAGTGATGTTGCGGCATGCACAAGACAACCCAGTGAGATATTCATTGGCTCTGATGGTGTGGGAATAAGATTAATAGATGTTCCTGGTGTGGGTGAAACTATCGAGAGAGATAAAGAGTATTTCGAATTATACAAGAGTTTACTACCTGAGTTAGATTTGGTTCTCTGGGTTATCAAGGCTGATGATAGAGCTTATGCAGTTGCTGAAAAAGCTTATAAAGAAATCCTTAAGCCAGATATGAAGAGATGTCCTGTACTGTTTGTAATTAATCAGGTCGATAAACTTAATCCATTGAGGGACTGGGATGAGGCACATAATGTTCCTGGCGTAGAAAAGCAGAAGAATATTGATGCTAAAATCCTTGAAGTTAGTAAAGCCTTTGATGTCTCAGCTAACTATATTGAACCTGTTTCTGTGGCGGAGAAATACAATCTAGCACAGTTAGTAGATAAAATTATTGAGGTACTCCCTAACGAAAAAAAGTATTCAGTTCTAAGAGAGGCAAAAGAAGAGCTAAGAAGCTCAGAGTCTCAGGAAAGTGCCGAAAAGGGCGTATGGGAAACCGTTAAAAATTATGCAGGTGAACTTTGGGATTCTGTTAAAGATGTAACTGTTGAAGTAATAGCTGCATCTGCCACTAAAGTAATTAAAAATATATGGGGCTGGCTCTCTTTCAAAGTAAATATTTAGATTTTTTGTGTTTAGAAGAGCTGTTTTAAGCAGCTCTTTAGTGACTAAAAAAGTATAGATTTCTAGCTATTAAAATACCCCAGCTCATTCCCCATCTTCCATTTAATATTACACCCCAGCGAAGCCACCTGATTCTCCGGCGCAGGCAAGCCCACTAATAAACTATCCATCGCATCCCGCATATCTTTCCCCGTCACCGGCACATCACTACGTGGGCGCGCATCATCAAATTGACCGCGATAATAGAGCTGGTGCTTCGCATCGAATAAGAAAAAATCCGGTGTACAAGCGGCTTGATAAGCTTTCGCGACTTGCTGCGATTCATCGAATAAATACGGGAAGGTGTAAGGTACATCATTCACCTGTTCGATCATTTTCTCAGGACTGTCATCGGGATAATTCGCGACATCATTCGCGTTGATCGCCACCACGGCAATGCCTTTGGCTTGATACTCCTCAGCAAAGCGCGCAAACACCTCGCGAATATGCAGCACATAGGGGCAGTGATTGCAGATGAAAGCCACCAATAGCGGTTTGCCTTGAAAATCTTTGAGGGCAACAGTTTTGCCAGTCGCAGGCTCTGGCAGGGAAAAATCCGGTGCAATTGTGCCGAGCGCTAACATGGTTGAAGGTGTGCGTGCCATTGAAAACTCCTTGATCTTGAGTAGCTACCAACTATAGTAGCTTGCACCAAACTTTCGCGCTATTAACACCGAAGGGATCGTTAAATTTATTCTGAAGCAGCTCAAACAACCCTCTAGCCACTTTCCGAGTATTGGCAGGCTCGCCCGCTTACAGGCAAAATACGCGCCTATTACTCAAAGTCTTCAACGCATCATGCAAGATTTATTCGCACCTTATTGGCAAACTACACTACCAGCAACTGCTAGCTGGCAAACGCCTTGGCTATTGGCAGCTGGTTCACTCACGCAGGGCTTGCAGCAAGTTTGTCGCGCTGAATTTAAGGTGCAAGTGCTGAAACATGAGTTTGTGCCTGCGCCTGAATTTATCTGTGAAGACTTAAGTGTGCTGCCAAATGAGTCAGTTTTGCAGCGTGCCGTATTATTATGTGATGGCGATGAGCCGCTCGTTTTTGCCTATTCACTATTGCCTGAAACAGCTTTAACAGGGCGCTATCAAGAGCTAAGAGCATTAGGCAGTCGTCCTTTAGGGCATTGGATTTTTTCCGAACCGGTTTTAAAACGGCAAAGCATGCTCTTCGCAGAATTACCGATTAACACTAATTTATTTCAGAACTTAGCAGCCCAAACAGCCCACTCGTTATTAGGGCGCAAAACACGGTTCATTGGGGCGGATAAACCCTTCTTAGTCAGTGAATTTTTCCTACCCACTTTGCAAAGCCGCACTGGAGTTCATTATGGAGCTTGAAGAATATCAATTACGCCAAGCAATTATTGAGCAGTGCTTATGGATGAATGCGAGTGGTTTAAATCAAGGTAGTTCGGGGAATATTTCAGCGCGCTACCAAGATAAGCTCATCATCACACCCACTGCGATGGCTTATGAGCAGATGCGTCCTGAAATGCTGGCTGCTATTTCTTTGGATGATAAGGCAGAGTGGACTGGGTCACATAAGCCTTCTAGTGAATGGCATTTTCATTATGACTTAATGCGTTCGCGCCCTGAAATCGGCGCTATCGTACATACGCATTCCACCTATGCCACCAGCTTAGCCATCACTCGCCGCTCGATTCCAGCGGTGCACTATATGATTGCCCTGTTTGGTGGCAATGATGTGCGCTGTGCTGAGTATGCGACTTATGGCACGCAAGCACTCTCGGATCATGTTCTAAAAGCCCTACAAGATCGCAAAGCCTGCTTATTGGCAAATCATGGCATGTTAGTTGCGGGTGAAAATCTCACTAAAACGATGTGGCTGGCTGCTGAATTAGAAGCACTGGCACAACAGTATTATCAGGCCCTGCAATTGGGTGGAGCAGTGATTTTAAGCGAGGCTGAAATGGCGGAAGTACATGCGAAATTGGCTAATTATGGTCTTGGGCAGACTACAGCAAATTAGCCTAGCCCAGCGTACAGTTCTTGAATACTCAGCTGCACACCCAAAGCCGTTAAACTTAAAGTATCTTCAGGCTTGGTATGTAATTGTAAATGCCATTAAACTACGGACTCAACCAAGCACTCACCAACCCCGAATCGGCATCCACCAAATCGGCAATCACATCAAAATGATGCCGCCCTGCTTCATGATGCGCACGGATATCAATCCCAAACCCTGTCCAGACACTCGTTAGCAAATCATTCTGGCGTAAAAATTCAGGCCGCTCTAAAGCACCGACCCAACAAGTTACCGCTACGCTAGAGCGTGGTGCATGTAAAGCAGAGCTTTCCTTCACCGATTCATCAGCATCCATTTGCCATTTGGTATTCATTGCGGTGCGTAGCAGCGGACGTAAATCATGCAAACCGCTAATGGAAACCACCGTCTCAATCCGCTGTTGCACCTCAGTTGGCAAACTCGAATCACGGCAAACCATCCGTGTGACTAAATGCCCACCGGCGGAATGTCCGGCTAGCTTAATGGGGCCACTAATGATCTCAGCGGCCTTAGTTATTGCTTGAGTAATTTTCTTCGTAATTTCAGAAATCCGCGCTTCGGGAGCTAATGGATAACTCGGTAGCGCCACCGCATAGCCTTGTGAGACCGCGCCCGCGGCTAAATGTGACCATGAAGACTTATCAAAGGCCAGCCAATAACCACCATGCACAAACACCGCTAAACCTTTCGGGGCGCCTGCTGGATAGAATAAATCAAAACGCTCACGCTCCCCTGCTCCATAGGGAATATCCAATTCGGCACGGGCTTCGGCACGGAATTGTGCGGCCAATTCCTTCCAGAGTTTTGGATAATTTTCAGCATGCTCGATGTAAACACTATTGCTATAAGCATCATCCCAGTCAGTAATCATCTTGCCCCTCCTTCTCTAAACTACTTTGCAAATTTCGGCTAAAAAGCAATTACTTACGTCTTAATAGTTAGGCGGATTAGGCTGACAAGTCAAGCAACTAAATTATTAGTTTAAATTTAAAAATTTTAAACTTGAAATTTATTTAAATCAGTGCCATGCTTAACTTAATCAACTAAGGAGGAGAGCTTAGAGCGATGAAGATTCTAGTTCTTGGTGGCGGCCCTGCTGGGCTATATTTTGCCATTAGTATGAAGATTCGAGATGCATCCCACGATATTACCGTACTTGAACGGAATAAGCCGGATGATACCTTCGGTTGGGGGGTCGTGCTCTCGGACGAGACTCTCGATAATCTTCGTGCCAATGATCCGGTCAGCGAAGAGGTCATTCGTTCCCACTTTGCCTACTGGGATGACATAGCGGTCTATCATGGCGGTGTCAGAACCGTCTCTTCAGGGCATGGCTTCTGTGGCATTGGCCGTAGACAGTTCCTCCTCGACCTCCAAGCCCGCGCTCTTCAGCTCGGGGTCAAAATCAATTTTTCTTCTGAAGCCGAAAGTGCTGATCACTATATGCCTGACTACGACTTGGTGGTCGCTTCCGATGGCTTAAATTCCAAAACTCGTACCACGTTGGCTGAACATTTCCAGCCGAATATTGATGTACGTTTATGCAAGTTCGTTTGGTTAGGTACGCATCAAAAGTTTGATGACGCCTTCACTTTCATTTTCGAGCACACTGAACACGGTTGGGTCTGGGCACATGCTTATCAGTTTGATGCCGATACCGCCACTTTCATTGTGGAATGTAGAGAGGATACGTGGAACAAATTCGGCTTTGGTGAAATGAGCCAAGACGAAAGTATCGCCACCTGCGAACGTATCTTTAATAACTATCTAGGTGGCCACGAGCTGATTAGCAACGCACGCCATTTGCGTGGCTCAGCTTGGTTAAACTTCCCTCGCGTCCTCTGTGAAAAATGGCATTATAAAAACGTCGTTCTACTCGGTGATGCCTCTGCAACCGCTCACTTTTCAATTGGCTCAGGCAGTAAGCTCGGTATCGAGTCGGCTATTGCTTTAGCCAGCCTCTTACACAGCGAAACTAGTATGGAGCAAGCTTTTGAGCGCTATCAAGCAGAGCGTCGCTTGGAGGTTTTACGCTTACAATCTGCTGCCCGTAACTCAATGGAATGGTTTGAACAAGTTGAACGCTATCTTGATCTTGACCCCGTTCAATTCAACTATTCTCTACTCACACGCTCACAGCGGATTAGCCATGAAAACTTGCGCTTACGTGACCCTAAATGGGTGGAAAGCGCTGAGCGTTGGTTCCAAGCGCAAGCGGGTAATCCGGGTTCAAAACGTGCGCCTATGTTTGCGCCCTTCCAACTGCGTGAGATGAAGCTCAAGAATCGCATCGTGGTTTCACCGATGGCGCAATATAAAGCGGTTGATGGCTGCCCCACTGATTGGCATTTCGTGCACTATGCCGAACGTGCCAAAGGCGGTGCTGGTTTAGTCTATACCGAAATGACCTGCGTCAGCCCTACCGGACGCATCACCTTAGGCTGCCCCGGTTTGTATGCACCCGAGCATGAAGCTGCTTGGAAGCGCTTAGTTGATTTCGTGCATGCTGAAACCGAAGCAAAAATCTGCTCGCAAATCGGCCACTCTGGACGCAAAGGTTCGACTCAATTGGGTTGGGAAAAAATTGATGCGCCACTTGCTGCAGGCAATTGGCCACTCATTTCAGCCTCGGCGATTCCTTTAACGGCTGATAACCAAATCCCGAAAGCGATGGATCGGGCAGATATGGATGAAGTGCTTGATCAATTCGTAGCAGCAGCACAAATGGCGGAGCGCGCCGGTTTCGATATGCTTGAAATGCACGCAGCACATGGCTATCTGCTCTCTTCGTTTATTTCGCCAATGACAAATACACGCAGCGATGAATACGGTGGTAGCTTAGAAAATCGTATGCGTTTCCCACTTGAAGTATTCAAAGCGATGCGTGCCGTATGGCCAGACAACAAACCAATGTCGGTGCGGATTTCTGCAAATGACTGGATGGGCGATGCAGGGATTACCCCTGAAGATGCGGTTGAAATTGCACGGATGTTCCATGCGGCTGGTGCGGATATTATTGACGTTTCCGCTGGGCAGGTGACTAAAGACGAAAAACCGGTTTATGGACGCATGTTCCAAACCCCATTCTCAGATCGGATTCGCAATGATACCGGCATTAAGACGATGACGGTCGGCAATATCTATGAGCCGGATCATGTGAACTCAATCTTGATGGCGGGTCGTGCGGATTTAGTCTGCTTAGCACGTCCGCATTTAGCAGACCCGTATTGGACGCTACATGCAGCCATCCAAATCAATGATACGGAAGAAAAATGGCCTGATCCTTATCGGGGTGGACGTGATCAATTAATCCGTTTGAAAGACCGGCCTAAGGATACGATTCACGCATGAGCACTCCAAGCTTAGCGGGCAAACGGGTGTTAATTACCGGTGGTGGTTCTGGGGTAGGTGCAAATATGGCACTGGCTTTCGCGAATGCAGGCGCTGAAGTGATTATCACAGGGCGGCGGTTAGAAGCTTTAGAGCAAGTCGCTGTCCAGCATAGCGCTATTCGCGGGATTGCTGCGGATGTGACTGATGAAGCCAGCGTGCAAGCGCTATTTGCTGCGGCTGGCTCAGTCGATATTGTGATTGCGAATGCGGGGGCTGCAGAATCGGCACCTCTGGCTAAAACCTCCTTAGCCACTTGGCAGAATATGCTGGCAGTCAATTTGACTGGGGTATTTTTGACCCTGCGCGAAGGTTTGAAGCAAATGCAACAGCGAGATTGGGGACGCTTAATGGTAGTTGCTTCAACAGCAGGTTTGAAAGGCTATGCCTATGTAGCACCTTATGCAGCTGCCAAACATGGTGCGATTGGTTTGGTGCGTTCTTTGGCTTTAGAAGTGGCTACCAAAGGTATTACAGTGAATGCGCTCTGCCCCGGCTTTTTAGACACTGAAATGACCGAGCGTAGTGTGGCAAATATCATGCAAAAGACTGGGCGTTCACGTGAGGAGGCTATTGCTGTCTTGGCAGCCACTAATCCTCAACAGCGGTTAATTCAGCCTTCTGAAGTTTCCAGTGCTGCCTTATGGCTCTGTGCTGCAGGCTCAGAAGGGATCAATGGGCAAGCGCTCGCGATAGCAGGAGGCGAAGTATGAGCAAGGAAAATTCAGTCTCTAAACAACGCTTACGGCTGTGGTTATTGTTGTTACGCACGACTCGTGGCACTGAGTCAGAGTTGCGTGAATTTCTCCGCCTTGAACACGATACGACCTTGCCACGCTTTGATGTGATGGCGGCTTTATACCGCACCGACAAGGGTCTAACCATGACTGAGTTGTCACGCTATTTGCTGGTATCGAATGGCAATGTCACCACGGTGGTGGATCGTTTGGTACAAGATGGCATGGCCAAGCGTGAGCAGCTAGAAAATGATCGGCGCAGCTTGCGCGTCTCTTTAACTCCACAAGGTTATGAGCAATTTACTGCGATGGCGAGGGCGCACGAAGCCAAGGTCAATGAGCTATTTGCTGACTTTAGCCCCAGTGATATTGAGCAATTACTGAATTTATTAAAAGCACATGCACACAAGGAGATAGCCCATGAAGAGCATGGCCTCGCTTGAACCGAAATACTTCCGTTGGCAGATGCAGGGCCGGGTCGCAGTGATTCGTTTAGACCGCCCTGAGCGCAAGAATCCGCTCACTTTTGAGAGCTATGCAGAGCTACGCGATACCTTTCGTGCCATGGCTTATGCGGAGGATGTGGATGTGGTGGTGTTTGCTTCCAATGGTGGCAATTTCTGCTCGGGTGGCGATGTGCATGAAATCATTGGCCCACTCGTGCAAATGGATATGAAAGGCTTATTAGCTTTCACACGCATGACCGGCGATTTAGTCAAAGCGATGCTGCATTGTGGCAAACCGATTATTGCTGCAGTCGAAGGTATTTGTGTAGGTGCAGGTGCAATTATTGCAATGGCTTCTGACTTACGGCTTGGCACTCCCGAAACTAAAACCGGTTTCTTATTCACTCGCGTAGGTTTAGCCGGTTGTGACATGGGTGCTTGTGCCCTGCTGCCACGGATTATCGGGCAAGGCCGCGCTGCGGATTTGCTCTACACCGGACGAATAATGAGCGCTGAGGAAGGCTACCAATGGGGTTTTTTTAATGCCCTGCATCCAGCCGCAGAATTAGAAACGCAAGCACTCCAGTTAGCCCAACGCATTGCCGCTGGCCCAACTTTCGCGAATAGCATTACCAAAACGCAATTAGCCCACGAATGGAATATGTCGCCCGAACAAGCGATTGAGGCCGAAGCGCAAGCGCAAGCGATTTGTATGCAAACTCAAGATTTTGAGCGCGCTTATCATGCCTTTGTGAACAAGGAAAAACCCGTTTTTGAGGGCAATTAAATGGCAGACTCCAGCTTCTTAGACTGGCCTTTTTTTGAAGAACGCCATCGTGAACTGGCAACACGCTTAGAAGCTTGGTGCCAACAATCTTTGCCTGTAGATCACCATCATACAGATGCTGCCTGCCAAGCTTTAGTGCAAAGTCTGGGGACTGCAGGCTTTTTAGACTATAGCGGCGCTAAAACGGGCGAAAGTATTGATGTACGCACGCTTTGCTTAATCCGCGAAACCCTTGCGCGCCATGATGGCTTAGCGGACTTCTCCTTTGCCATGCAAGGCTTAGGCATGGGTGCGATTAGCTTATTCGGCACAGCCGAGCAACAGCAATGGTTGGATAAAACCCGCCAAGGTCAAGCCATTGCAGGCTTTGCTCTCACTGAACCGGCTTCTGGCTCGGATGTGGCCAGCATGACCACCGCTGCACATTGGGACGGCGAACACTTCATCTTAAGCGGCGAAAAAACTTATATCTCGAACGGCGGCATTGCAGATGTCTATGTCGTGTTTGCGCGCACTGAAAGCACCACACAAGCTGCGGGGGCACGTGGGATCTCAGCCTTTATTTTGCCTGCGGATAGTGCGGGTTTAGAGATTGTAGAACGGATTGAAACGATTGCACCTCACCCATTGGCACGCTTGCGCTTCAATCAGATTCGTTTACCAGCGACTAGTCTGATTGGCAAGCGTGGCGATGGTTTTAAGATTGCTATGTCGGTTTTGGATGTGTTTCGCTCGACAGTAGGCGCTGCCGCCTTGGGTTTTGCGCGGCGTGCTTTAGATGAAACTTTAGTGCGCAGCCAGCAGCGGCAATTATTTGGAGCACCGCTATTTGATTTGCAAATGGTGCAAGGCCATATCGCCGATATGGCTCTCAATATTGATGCAGCCGCTTTATTAATTTATCGCGCGGCTTGGACTAAAGATCAAGGCGCTGCTCGGGTCACAAGAGAAGCGGCGATGGCGAAATTATTTGCCACCGAAACCGCTCAGCAAGTGATTGATATGGCGGTGCAATTACACGGTGGTGACGGCGTGCGCAAAGGCACGATAGTCGAAAGCCTTTATCGGGAAATTCGCGCACTGCGGATTTATGAAGGCGCATCGGACGTACAAAAAACAGTCATAGCTCGCCAAACATTGCTTAATTTTGAGCAAGGAGGATCGTGATGCTCGGACCGACAGGCCACACAGATACATTCACGCGCGACAATTTGCCGCCCGTTGATCAACAGCCCGCTTTTTTACTGGAACAATTTCAATACCCCGATTACCTGAATATTGGTGTTGAACTTACCGACAAAATGGTCGCACAAGGTTTTGGTGACAAAATTGCACTGATTGGCAATGGTCGCCAACGTAGCTATAAAGAGCTAGCGGATTGGACAAATAAATTAGCGCATGTTCTCGTTGAGGATTTAGGGGTTAAACCCGGCAATCGTATTCTAATTCGTTCCGCGAATAATCCAGCCTTAGTTGCCTGCTGGTTAGCCGCCACCAAGGCGGGGGCAGTGGTAGTGAATACCATGCCGATGCTGCGAGCAGGCGAGCTGCAAAAGATCGTGGATAAAGCCCAGATCACCCATGCTTTGTGTGATACGCGCTTGATGGATGAATTGATCGAGTGCGCTAAGACCAGCGACTATTTAAAATTCGTCGTTGGCTTTGATGGTACTTCCCATCATGATGCCGAACTCGATCGTGCTGCGCTGCTAAAACCAGACACCTTTGCAGCGGTGCAAACCGGACGCGATGACGTTGCCCTGCTGGGTTTCACTTCCGGCACGACGGGTGATCCGAAAGCCACCATGCATTTCCATCGCGATCTGTTAATTATTGCGGATGGCTATGCCAAAGAAGTGTTAGGCGTGACGCCGAATGATATTTTCGTCGGTTCGCCTCCACTGGCTTTTACCTTTGGTTTAGGGGGGTTAGCCGTTTTCCCGCTGCGTTATGGCGCGACTGCAACCTTGCTCGAAACCGCTTCACCACCCAATATGATCAATATTATTGAGACCTACAAGGCGACGATTTGCTTCACTTCGCCCACTGCTTACCGAGCGATGATGCGCGCGATGGATGAAGGTGCAGATTTATCCTCCTTACGTTGTGCAGTCTCTGCGGGCGAAACCTTACCTGCTCCAGTATTTGATGAATGGCAACGCAAAACCGGCAAACCGATGTTAGATGGCATCGGCTCGACTGAGATGCTGCATATTTTCATTAGCAATCGTTTTGAGTCGGCGCGGGCGGGTTCAACGGGCTATCCCGTTTCTGGTTATGAAGCCAAAATTGTTGATCATAATATGGACGAAATGCCGCGCGGCGAAGCGGGACATTTAGCTGTGCGTGGCCCTACGGGTTGCCGCTATTTAGCGGATAAACGCCAAGCCAATTATGTGAAAGCAGGCTGGAATGTGACCGGCGATACCTTCATTCAAGATGAGCAAGGTTATTTCCATTTTGCAGCGCGCAATGACGATATGATTGTCTCCTCTGGTTACAATATCGCTGGGCCGGAAGTGGAAACCGCCCTGCTTTCTCATCCACAAGTCGTTGAATGTGCCGTTGTGGCAGCACCCGATGTAGATCGTGGCTTTATCGTGCAAGCCCATGTCGTCTTGGAAACCGGAGTAGCCCGCGATGCAAGCACCATCAAAGCACTACAAGATTATGTGAAGCAAACCATCGCACCTTATAAATATCCGCGCTCGATTGTCTTTACAGATGCTTTACCGA
Organism: Thiolinea sp.; assembly: GCA_049290875.1. Classification (GTDB taxonomy): domain Bacteria; phylum Pseudomonadota; class Gammaproteobacteria; order Thiotrichales; family Thiotrichaceae; genus Thiolinea. The sequence goes on along the minus strand of JBATOI010000016.1, from coordinate 9,210 downwards.
AAACTGCCACTGGCAAAATTCAACGCTTTAAATTACGTCCGCAACAAGCCACAAGCGCCACCGATTTCGTTAAAACTAAAGCACAATTTAAGCTACCGGCGGGCGTCATTTATCTGGATGGCAATTCGTTGGGGCCTTTACCGACTAGTGTGACTGCACACTTAAATAAAGTTGTGGAGCAGGAATGGGGCGAACAACTGATTCGTGGCTGGAATACTTCCGGTTGGTTTGAACAGCCGCGCCGTGTGGGAAATCGCATCGCTAAACTAGTAGGTGCTCCCGATAACTCCATTGTACTGGGCGATACACTGTCGATTAAAGTCTATCAAGCTTTAGCCTCAGCCCTCGCACTCAATCCAGAACGTAAAGTGGTGCTGTCGGATAATGGTAATTTCCCAACCGATCTCTACATGGCGGAAGGCTTGTTGAAATCACTCGGGCAAGGTCATGTCTTAACAACGCCTGATCCTGAAGACGTCGAGGCAATGATTGATGACAGCGTGGCAGTGTTGATGCTCACACATGTTGATTATCGCACGGGTCGTATGCATGACATGCAGCGCTTAACCGCCAAAGCACATCAGCGCGGTGTAATTACTATTTGGGATTTGGCGCATTCGGCGGGTGCTGTGCCCGTTGATTTAACCGCAGCCAATGCTGATTTTGCAGTCGGCTGTACCTACAAATATCTGAATGGTGGCCCCGGCTCGCCTGCTTTTATCTATGTAGCGCCTAAACATGCCGAACTTGCCTTACCGGCCTTATCCGGTTGGATGGGGCATGCAGCGCCCTTTGAATTTGATTTGGGCTATAAGCCTGCCGCTGGGATTCAACGGATGCGCGTGGGCACACCACCGGTGCTGGCACTTTCGGCTTTAGAGGCGGCCTTGGATGTTTGGGATGAGGTCACAATGGCCGAAGTACGTGGCAAATCAATCACCTTGAGCGAGCTATTTATCAAGCTGGTTGAAGACAAATGCCCAAGTTTGCAACTCGCTAGCCCACGTAATCCTCAAGAGCGCGGCTCACAAGTATCCTTCCACTGTGAACAAGGTTATGCAGTGATGCAAGCACTGATTGCACAAGGTGTGATCGGCGATTTCCGTGCACCTAACTCGATTCGCTTTGGCTTCACACCACTGTATATTGATGAAGCAGAGGTAAAGCAAGCCGCCGACATCCTCGCCAAAGTGCTGAATGAGCGCTTATGGGATCAACCTGAATACCAACAAAAGGCAGCGGTCACATGAGCACCTGTCCTTATGACCCCGCGCATGAAGGCGCGCAAATGTCCTTCGATGGGCGCATGTCCTATGGCGACTATTTACAGATCGACACGCTGTTAACTGCACAAAAACCGCTGACCCAGAAACATGATGAGATGTTGTTTATTATTCAGCATCAAACTGCAGAATTGTGGATGCGACTAGCAGTGCATGAATTGATAGCCGCCCGCCAAGCTTTGCGCGATGGCCGTTTACCAAATGCCTTTAAAATGCTAGCGCGCGTGGCACGCATTTTTGAACAGCTGAATAATGCTTGGGATGTGTTACGCACTATGACACCGAGCGAATATACCCAATTCCGTGAGCAGCTTGGGCAAAGTTCGGGTTTTCAGTCACATCAATATCGGCAGATTGAATATATACTGGGTAATCGCAATGAAGCGATGCTGCGTCCGCATGCACATCATCCAGCCATTTTGCAGCTCCTTGAAAACGAATTAGTGCAACCCAGCCTGTATGATGAAGCTTTGCGCTTAGTCGCAGCAGCTGGTATTCCTATCCCGCAGGAAGTGCTGGAGCGTAATTTGTGCCTCCCACATCAAGCGAATGATGCGGTGATGCAGGCTTGGAAAGTAGTTTATCAAAACCCTGAACAGTATTGGACGCTGTATGAATTAGCCGAAAAGCTGGTTGATTTTGAAGACTATTTCCGGCGCTGGCGTTTTAATCATGTGACCACGGTGGAGCGCATTATTGGCTTTAAGCGCGGTACCGGTGGCACAGGTGGTGTTTCTTATTTGCGGCGCATGCTCGAAGTGGAATTATTTCCTGAACTTTGGCATGTACGAACTATTTTATAAGCTTCGCGAAGGTAGCTAAAACTATGAGTCAAACACTCGAATCTCCGCATGAATTTTTGCATCCTAAACATTGGAAACCCGCGCTGGGTTATGCCAATGGGGTAGCCGCCCAAGGTCGGATGGTATTTTTAGGGGGGCATATTGGCTGGAATAGCCAGCAAGAATTTGAAACTGACGACTTTGTTGAGCAAATTGAACAGACTTTAAAAAACATTGTTGAAGTTTTACAGGAAGCCAATGCTAAACCTGAGCATATTGTGCGCTTGACTTGGTATATCACCGATAAGCGTGAATATCTGGCTAATTTACGTGAAATTGGCCGCGCTTATAAACGTGTTCTGGGCGCGCATTTCCCAGCGATGGCAATGGTACAAGTGGTCGCTTTAATTGAAGATCGCGCCAAAGTGGAAATCGAGGCGACGGCGGTGTTGTCAGAGTGAGGCATCCCTAAACGACTCATTGTAAAGCTAGCCACTATTAACTAGTAGCTAGCTTTAGCCTAAATCACTTACAGAAACGGATAATCCGTATAGCCTTCAGACCCAGGTGTGTAGAAAGTATTCGGGTTCGGTGCATTCCAAGCCGCACCGGTACGAATCCGCTTGGGTAAATCAGGGTTGGCTAAGAAGCCTGTACCGAAGGCCACTGCATCCACCTGCCCAGCTTGAAGCGCTTGCTCAGCCTCTTCAGCGCTATAGCCCATATTGCTGATGATCACACCCTTATAGGCTGCACGCATTGGTGTCAGCACATCGCCTTGTTGCACACCGAAGAAATCACTGCGCATCATATGCACATAAGCCAAATTAAACTCATTCAGGTGCTCACCTAAGAATTTAGCCAAACCTACAGGATCGCTATCCGCCATGCTGTTATAACTATTCAGCAGGGATAAGCGTAAGCCGACTCGCTCACTGCCAATTTCATCCGCAACAGCGGTGAGCACTTCAAATAAGAAGCGGGCGCGATTCTCCACGGAACCACCATAATTGCCGGTACGCTTATTCGCGCCATCACGTAGGAATTGGTCAATCAAATAACCATTCGCAGCATGCACTTCCACGCCATCAAAGCCTGCTTGGATAGCACTGCGGGCAGCATGGGCAAAGGCTTTGACTAAACCAAGAACTTCATCATCACTCACTGCGCGAGGTACCGCATAAGCTGCTTTGCCTTGGGGAGTATGAACTTCACCTTCAATCGCAATCGCGCTGGCTGAAATCGGTTGTTGTCCATCACACATATTTGGATGTGCTGCGCGCCCAGCATGCCAAATTTGCAGGAAAATTTTGCCACTTTTAGCATGAACGGCTTGGGTAACTTGCTTCCAAGCCTCCACTTGCTCAGCAGAATAAATACCTGGCTCAGCAATGAAAGCCGACGTATTCGGCAGAATCATGGTGCATTCACTGATGATCAGGCCAGCACTGGCACGTTGCGCATAATACTCAGCCATTAATGCATTTGGCAGATGCTCCATCCCAGCACGCGTGCGGGTTAAAGGCGCCATGATGGCACGATTAGCTAAGGTCAAATTCCCGAGGTGCATCGGTTCTAATAATTTCATATTCATCCTTTTTACTTTGCTTATTTTCTGTGCCGAAAGCATAGGCGCAATTATTAATTTCTGCCAAAAGGCTGGAGTTTTCGTAGGGTTAGAAATTGAGTTAAAGCAGTTCTGACTTCAGGTTAATAGCAAACCGCCAAAAAACCTTAACTCAACCGCCAGTCGCATTCATATGCCGAAACAAAATTGGCTTGGCTTGCAGGTTAAACTCGTGTCCCTGAGGTTTAATCTGCATAGCCTTTTCCAAAGCTTCATACAGGGGTGCATCATCCAACGGATGCGCACGCAAAACCCGCCGCAAATCGACTGAATGTTCTTGTCCTAAACACAAGAGTAAACGTCCTTCTGCGGTCACTCGCACCCGATTGCAATCGCCGCAAAAATTATGGCTATGCGGAGAGATAAAACCGACGCGGCTGGCATGGTCAGGAAAAGCATAATACTTTGAAGGCCCACTAGTTTGTGCTGCTATTGGCTGCAACTCAAAACGGGTACGTAAATCACGCAGAATTTCATCACTGGCATAATAAGCCTCTGCCCGATCATGCTCACTAATCACCCCCAGCGGCATTTCTTCAATAAACGAAATATCGCAGCCTTGTTCGCGGGCAAATTCGACTAGATCAATGACTTCATCATGATTGCGATTTTTGAGAATCACTGCATTGAGCTTAACCCGTTTGAAGCCTTGCGCAAGCGCTGCTTCAATCCCTGCTAAAGTCTGTTCGATGTTGCCGGTACGAGTGAGTGCTTTGAAACGATCTGCTTGCAGCGTATCGAGGCTAATATTAATCCGGGTGATACCTGCTTGTTTCAAAGCAGCGGCATATTTGGGCAATTGACTGCCATTGGTGGTGATCGTGAAATCGCGCAAACCGTCCAATTGCCCTAAATCTTCGCAGAGTTGCAGTACATTACGACGGGTAAGCGGTTCTCCACCCGTAAGGCGAATTTTACTGACGCCATAATGCACAAAGGCGCGACCAATACGGCTCATTTCCTCTAAAGTTAGCAACTGTTCACGTGGCACAAACACCATATCTTCCGCCATGCAATACACACAACGAAAATCACAGCGATCCGTGACGGACAGGCGCACATAATCAATGCGCCGCCCAAAACGGTCTATCAATTGCCGCTCGGACATGATTTCCTCCTACCGGTTTAGTCTGGCTAGTCTAGGTATTTATCTTAACTCTTTTTTTAGGCTCAACAGAGAGTTTGCTGAATTGAGTCTATGTATTTATCCTAGTCCTTATAAAATACGGGGTTCTCTATGACAAGCTATCTACAAATCCGTCATATCGGTTATCAGGACGACAAACCGCAATTTGTTGTTACCCGTTTAAGTGACGGCTTACCGTCAGCCGCTATTTTTCTGACCCCGCCAGAACAGGTTATTGTGGAAGGGCGTCCCGACAGCAACCTGCTCTACGACTTGCGTTGGTATCTGGAAAAATTCCTCGAATTGCCCTTGGGGGGCTACCTGCACATCGCAGATCGGGTGCAAGCTGCGCTGCAAGGCTGGGGGGAACATTGTTTCAAGGCATTGTTCCAAGAAGATGCACGGGATTGGTTTCAGGATGCCCGTCGTCAAGGGTTGGAAAACCTCACCTTGAAAATTGCCAGTGATGACCCGCGTGTGCTGGCGTGGCCTTGGGAAGCCTTGCGTGACCCACAAGGCGGCGTGCTGGCGCACCATTGCCGTATCGAACGCCAATTGATGCGCGGCAAACATAGCCCGCTGCCATTGCCGGACAACTTGCCCCAAGACCGTATCAATATCCTGCTGGTGATTGCCCGCCCTTACGGTGATAACGATGTGGGCTTTCATGCTTTGTCGCGCCCATTGGTGGCACTTGCCAAGGGGGGAAATTCACCCGTTCACATTGACGTGTTGCGTCCGCCGACCTTTGAGCAATTGCGCCAGACCTTGTATGACCGCAAGGGTTTTTACCATATTGTGCATTTTGACGGGCATGGTGGCTACGGGGAGGCGGGGCATCCCAGCGGTTCGGCGCATATTTTCAAAGGTGCGCAAGGTGTGCAAGGTGAGTTGATTTTTGAAAACGGGCAGGCGCAAGAGGACAAGATCAGCGCGGACAAACTCAGTGCGTTACTGGCGGGATACGGTATCCCGATTATGGTGCTGAATGCTTGTCAGTCGGCAAAAATCGACGACAAGGCAGATGATGCGTTTGCATCAGTGGCGGCGGCATTGTTGAAAGCGGGCATCCGTAGTGTGGTGGCGATGGGCTACAACCTGTATGTGGTGGGAGCGCAGCAGTTTGTGCCTGCGTTTTACCAACGCTTGTTGGTAAGTGGCAATGTGGCGGAAGCGACCCGTGCCGGGCGGCAGGCGATGCTGCTAAACGCCCAGCGCGTAACGCTATTGGGCGAATTTCCCTTGCAGGATTGGTTAGTGCCTGTGCTGTATCAGCAAGGTTTGCCGGGTGAACTGGTGTTGCCCCGACCAGTGGCAGCGGCACAAAAGGTGTTCCCCGCCGCCACACCCGACAGCGATAACCCCTTGCCGGAAGAAGCGCGTGAATTGGGCGATTATGGTTTCATCGGGCGGGAACGGGCGGTACAAGCCTTGGAACGCGCCTGTTTGCAGCAACCCCAAGCCGCATTCCTGATTCACGGCATGGCGGGGGTGGGCAAAACCACCTTGGCGAAAGGTTTTCTGCACTGGTTGCGGGATACCAATGGTTTGGGGGCGGGGGCGTTTTGGTTCAGCTTCGAGGCTATCCGCAATGCCGAATACGTCATCAATACACTGGTGGACGCGCTGTTTGGCACAAATGCCCGTGCTGCCCAGCTGGAACAAAAACTCGCGGCATTGGTGCAAGTGTTGCGCGAACAGCCGTTTTTGTTGGTGTGGGACAACTTCGAGTCCGCCTCCGGCATTGCGGGTACGGAAGTGAGCGCATTGTTGAGCGACGACGACCGTAACCTGCTGAAAAAATTGCTCAAGCAACTGCGCGGCGGCAAAACCAAAGTGTTGATAACCAGCCGCTCACCGGAACACTGGCTTACCCCACAGGAATGTTATCGCCTGCCGCTCTCCGGTTTGCAGGGCGAAGAATTGTGGGAATACTGCAACGCGGTGGTGGCTGACTTGGGCTTGAAAATCGACCGTAGCAATCAGGATTTCATCGACCTGATCAAGGAACTCGACGGGCATCCGCTGGCTATCCGTGCCATTTTGCTACGCCTGAACGAACGCAAAGCCGCCGACCTGTTGGCGGAACTGGAACAGCAGTTTGCAGGGCAGGCAGGTGATGAGAGTACTCGGCGGATTTTCGCGGCACTAAGTATTTTTGACCAAGGTTTGCCGGAAGCGTTTGCGCCCATCCTGCAATTGGTCGGGTTACATCAGCAGTTTGTGGATCGGGATTATCTTGAATCCATGCTTCAAACGACGGAGGATACGGCTGCCCTGCCACAGCTTGACGCTTGTTTCGCCACACTGGAAGCCGTCGGATTGCTGCACCACTTGGGGCAGAACACCTACCGGATGCACCCCGCCTTGCACCACCACCTAAGCCGCAGGCATCCGCCCAGCGCGGCACGGCAACGTGCCTTCGTGGATTTCATGGGCAGCTTTGCCGATAAACTCGCACCAAAGGAATTGCACGAACAGCGTTTCCCCTTCGCACTGCATGGCGGTAACTTCTACCACGCGCTGGCATTGGCGCAAGTCTTGGGCATGGATGTGCATGTCGCCGCACTGACTCAAAGCCTCGCCGCTTATGCACAAAACACCCGTGACTACGCAGGCGCAAGCCGCCTGTTTGAAAACCTTGCGAATCATCGCCAGCAACGTGAAGATTTAACGGGGGAAGCAGGGGCTTACCACCAACTGGGGAGAATCGCCGAAGCGCAACGCGACTATGCGGCGGCGGAACGCTGGTACAAGCAATCGCTGGCGATTTCGGAAAAACACGGCAACGAACACGTCGCGGCGATGACCTACCACCAACTGGGGATAATCGCCGAAGCGCAACGCGACTATGCGGCGGCGGAACGCTGGTACAAGCAATCGCTCTCGATCAAGGAAAAACACGGCAACGAACACGGCGCGGCGAGTACCTACGCACAGTTGGGTTTGTTGGCGGGTCAACTATCACACCATGCAGAAGCGGGACAATGGCTGCTCAAAGCAGTACAGAACTTTGCCAGCAGTGGCGACCAACACACTACAGTTCTTGCCATGAAAGTTTTTCTCTCAAACCTGCAAGCCGCTGACCCCGCCACCCAAGCCATCCTGCGCCAACGCTGGACGGAAGCCGGACTCGACCAAACCATCACCCTCGACCAACTGGAGCAACAACTGCAATGACAACCCAAGCCCAACAAATCCTGCAAATCCTCGCCAACAGCAATCCTGACTTTCCCGTTTTCGTCAGTGGCTTGGGTTCTGAAGCGAATGTGCCGCCACTGCCGCCGGAGCTACTGACCGACACCTTGGCAGTGTTGGGCGAAGACCCGCAAACCGCCGCCGCCATTGAAGCCCTGAGCAACAACCCGAATGCCAGCAAAAGTTTCGTCACCGGCGGTGAACTTGCCGCACTCTTTGCCGTCGCTTTCGTGCTGCGTACCCACATCAAATTGGAGCGCACCACCACGGGCAAATGGAAATTCCTCATCGAACACAAACCCGCTGACAGCAAACTGCTGACGGGTTTGTTGGCGAAGCTGGAAGCGTGGATGGGCGGTAACAGTCCGTAACATCTGCTCCACGCTCCACTGATTGCTGTATTAATAGCAAACTGGCAGATGATGCCAATGCTATAATCAATCTTCAGTTCACAGGCAACCGGTATCAGTATGGAACAAGCCGCATCCGCTCCGCGCATGATTAGGAAGGTGGTATGCATCACCACTAATAAAGACCAACCGTCTGACTACCAGTATTGGGTTACGCGCCCGATTGCAGAACGCATTGATGCCATTGAAATGCTCCGCCAATCTTATTTGAGTTTCCGTCAAGATGTTCCACCGCGACTTCAAAGAGTTTATCGAGTTACTGAACAATCACGGGGTTGAATACCTGCTGGTGGGTGGTTACGCGCTCGGTATTCACGGCTATCCGCGCTATACCGGCGATATGGATATTTGGGTCAAGCCTGAGCAGGTCAATGCCGAAAAGGTCATGGCGGTGTTGGAGGCGTTTGGCTTCGGCGAACTTGATTTGAGTACCGATGATTTCACCAAATTGGGTAATGTGATTCAGCTTGGTTATCCCCCTTTGCGTATTGATGTGCTTACCCAACCGGATGGTGTGGATTTCCCCAGCAGTTATTCCCAACGTTTGGATGTGGAGTATGGCGGTTTGACTGTTCACGTCATCAGTCTTGAGGATTTCAAGAAAAACAAGGAAGCGAGTGGTAGGCCGAAAGACCTTGAGGACTTAAGAAGTCTGACTTGACATCCTCCCCGCCCTAAAGGGCGAGGATTCCTCCCGCGAGACGCTCATGTCCGAGCGCGAGAATATTCCGTGCTGCATTCACATCACGATCATGCAGTGCCCCACACTCAGGGCAAGACCATT